>CAVOLI010000018.1:0-17524 GCA_963696725.1 uncultured delta proteobacterium | reverse complement strand
GGCCCGTGTTCTTGAAGGAAGTCGCCTCAGTTGAAGACGGCCCCGCAGAGACCGAGACCTATACGCGCATCACTTTTGGCGAAAAGGCCTATTCCACAATTGATCCTCACTCTTATGGCGAAGCCCTGCCTGCCGATATCAGTCGTTTTGAAGACTACCCCGCTGTCACCGTTGCTGTGGCAAAAAGAAAAGGAACCAATGCCGTCTGGGTCTCGGAGGAAGTTCGCAAAGAAGCCGAGCGATTCGCTCGGGAGGTCCTTCCCGAAGGCGTGCAACTGCGGGTCACAAGAGACTTCGGCAGGACAGCAGACGAAAAGGTTAACGAGCTTATTGAAGCACTCGTTGTTGCCATCATCATTGTTGTCCTCTTGCTGGCCTACACGCTCGGATGGCGCGAAGGAATCATTATTGCGCTGGCCGTCCCGGTGACATTCAGCTTCACTTTGTTGATCAACCTGTTGCTCGGCTATACCATCAACCGGGTCACGCTGTTTGCTCTGATTCTATCGCTGGGCCTGGTAGTAGACGATCCCATTGTGGATGTGGAAAATATTCACCGCCACTTTGCCATGCGCAAAGAACCCCCGTTTCAAGCTGTTATTACCGCCGTTAATGAAGTCCGCCCACCCGTAATCCTTGCAACGCTTGCGGTGATCATCTCTTTTCTCCCCATGTTTTTTATCACCGGCATGATGGGGCCGTATATGGCTCCCATGGCACTCAATGTGCCGGTCGCCATGCTGATGAGTCTTGTCGTCTCATTCACCATCACGCCGTGGCTCTCATTTCATATGCTCAAACGATCGCACGGCAAGGCCGAGGAAAAAGCCTATTCCGTTGAAGAGACTCCCCTATACAGGATCTACGCCAAAGTCATGAATCCCATCATCCGCCACCGCAGCCTGAGGCTGGGCATACTTGGCGGAATACTGGTTTTGCTTGCTTTCGCCGGTTGGCTGGTCATCTCATATCGCGTTCCCCTGAAAATGCTCCCTTTCGACAATAAAAACGAATTGCAGGTCGTGATCGATATGCCCGAAGGTACTACCCTGGAAGAAACCGAAGCTGCTGCCTACGCGATGGCGGACTATCTGGTTCGCATTCCTGAAGTGACAGACGTCAGCACCTATGTCGGAACATCCAGCCCGGTCGATTTCAACGGTCTGGTGCGTCATTATTACCTGCGCTCCGGTGCCAATGTGGGAGACATACGGATAAGTCTGGTCGGCAAGAAGCAACGTGCGCAACAGAGCCATGCCTTAAGTCTGAGATTGAGAAAAGATCTCAAAGAAATTGCCGGCAGATACCGCGCAAACATCAAACTGGTCGAGTCGCCACCAGGCCCGCCCGTGATTGCCACTCTGGTGGCAGAGATTTACCGCGGCGAAGCCACTCAGCCCTATCAGCAACTCGCACAAGCCGCTCACCAAGTCAGGCAGCTCATGGAAGACACCAACGGCGTTGTCGATGTGGATGATGTGCTGGTGGCACCCGAAAGGAAATTGGTTTTTCGGGTGGATCGAATCAAGGCGGCACTGAACGGCATATCCGACCAGCAGATTGCCAGTGCCATCCAGGGAGTGGTGGCCGGGACAGATTCGAGCTCTTTGCGTCTTGATAGTGAAGTGGACTCACCGTACATAAAACTGCGTCTACCTCGCCAAGAGAGAACCCTTCCGAGCGATCTTGAGCAATTGATGATCACGGGGCGGATGGGCAATGCCGTCTTCCTGTCGGAACTCGGCCAGTTTGAGGAAGAAATCATTGATCAGCCCATTTATCATAAGAATTTGCAGCCGGTGGTTTACGTTTTCGGCGATACAGCCGGTCTGCCGCCTCCGGAAGCGGTATTCTCACTAGAAGACCAAGTGGGAAAAGATGCCGATCTGAAAGATGTAGAAGTAGTCTGGTCGGGTGAGGGCGAATGGGATATCACCCTGCGGGTCTTCAGAGATCTGGGCATCGCTTTTGGCGTGGCCGTCCTTGGCATCTACATTCTGCTTCTGTATCAGACCCAAAGCTATTTGCTGCCGGCCATACAACTCATCGCCTTGCCTCTGTCGGTGATCGGCATCCTCCCAGGCTTCTGGATACTGAACCTGATAACGGCAGAAAACGTGGGCGGATGGAATAATCCGGTCTATTTTACGGCAACGGCCATGATCGGTATGGTCGCCCTGGCCGGCATTGCCACCCGTAATGCCATTTTGCTCATCGAATTTGTTGAAGAAAGAAAAAAAGAGGGAAAATCAGTGGTTCAATCTCTCATCGAAGCTGGAGCATTGAGAACCCTGCCCATATTGCTGACTTCTCTTTCGGCCATGCTGGCCGCCTGGCCCATCACGCTGGACCCCATTTTTTCCGGGCTTGCCTGGGCCTTAATTTTCGGCATAACGGTCTCAACCCTATTTACATTGATCGTCATTCCGCTGGTATATTATATGGCCTATGGCAAAGACGCGGAGAAAGCTCATTAGACCGCGCACGCATCAGCAGGCACCGGCCTCATTTCCCGTAACTTGTATGCGGCCGTATAAGAAATTCCCGTTTGTCACCCTGAGGAACTGCGGAATACACCAAAGAGAAGATCCGACTTCCGTGTCAAGAATGCTTTAGAAACAACTGGGAATAATCACATGAGCTTTGGCTTCTTTAAGGTTGCGAATAACCGGGTCGTATTTCCGTTCTCTTTGCACTCGCTCTACACGAATTCTGTCGTCAACCCAAGAGAGCTTGACAGTCTGGTAAGCATTGCACAAAGATCCCTGCTGCAACGGTAAACGATGGTATGTGAAATGCATCATGCGGCTTTTCGTCCATCGTTCCGGGTAGTATTCAAGAGGGACAAATTCGAAGGCGTCGCTATAAACCATGGAACGTACAACAACATGCCGGGGGGGCGATATAATAGCTTTCTTAAGCCTTTTTTCTATGTTCTTAACAGCCGATGGACTCAAATCCATTCCAACCACCTGAGTGGGGAATTCATCGCCGCTCGGGCTCTTGCCGAAATTCCTTCTCACTATCGCCAGGTCTTTCAGCAGACGCCGGGCATCCCAAAAATCCAGATCTGTGTATATATGGTACCCATACTTTGTCTGGCTTGGATGACAATAAATGATTCTGGCCATGCATATCTCCTCCCGGTGGATTGTTTACCCGCAGCCGCAACCACACCCGCAACCGCCGCCGAGGTCAACGTCGGCCTCGACGATGGCAACATTGTCCAGGGCATATTTCCCGACCAGGTTCTGAATCTCCTCCAGTGTAAGATACTGAACAAATGTATCTTCCACTTGAGGCACCTGTCGGGCGTAAGTCTTCAAAGTCTCGTCCATCGTCTGCAAGGAAGAAGAAATCAGCAAGGTGTCAAGTTTTTCTCTCGTTTCTCGGCTCACTCACAACGCAGAGCGGAAACCATGCTTTTGTTGATTTCAAAAAGCCCACATAAAACATCCTGGCTGACACTCCGTCCGAAAAAAGATTCCTGATTGAAAAGCTGCATTTTTTCGAATCCTTCTAAGTATTATGATCTCGAATCACAGCGAACAATTAATGTTACTTTAATCTTTATAATGACATCTATCAACCTCTCGACTCTCACATTATCCAAAACAATGACCCAAGCGAGAGACTGCGGGGCGAGTTTATATCGACTTTGCTGAAGGCATTTTGTAATTGAAGAATCAGGTTCTACCCAATTTGATTCGATTATTCCGTATCCATTAGGATCATATAATGAAACATGAGAGGCAGAGTGGAAGTTTTTTGCAGATTGAGCCAATTGGTACTCGTGCGGAAACCAGCACTTCTTGCGGGTCTTAGCCCTTACTGTGTCACCCCAATGTTGCTGAATTAAGGATGCACCGTTCAGAAAGTCCCCCTTTCAAAGATGGATTTATGGGGATTTCGGTGAAGAATCAGATGTCAAAAAAACTCCTCTCCCCAACCCCCCTTTATAAGAAAGGGGGGAACCGTTCCACTAATTCAGCAGCATTGCTGTGTCACCCTGAGCTTGTCGAAGGGGAACTGGCTAACGCTTTGACAGGCTCAGCGTGACAGCTTGCACGACTCGTCTTTGGGTTTGCGGATGAAAATCAATTAGCTGAAAATTATCGAGACGTTGAGTATACCGCTTGCGTTTGGCTAGTATGATTTTCTGCATCGAACCATTTCCTGGATTGCGTTAGCGTCGCAAACCCAACGATGCATGACTTTGGCGAAAGGGAACATTCAACTCCCCGACATAAAACGATCTGTCACCGCGCGATTATCTGGCTAAGAGACGCACTCTAAGCTTCCACGTCATACTTGTCCAGGTATCCGCGCGGGGTCACCATCCAGCCTTTCCACACATAAGTCTTGCTGTTGCCGATTATCAGTATGGATTGCATATCCACTTCTTCGATGGGAATACCGCCGAGGGTGGTCAGGCACTGCCATTCTCCTTTCCGCATGGCGCGGCGAACGACGGCAACAGGCGTGGAGGGCGGTCGATGGCGGAGAAGCACCCGTTGAGCCTCCAGCAGCAGATCTGGGCGGGTTTTACTGCGAGGGTTGTAGATCGCGATCACAAAATCGGCTGAACCGGCGGCGTCCAGACGTTTCTCGATGACTTCCCAAGGGGTTAGATGATCGCTCAGGCTGATTGCGGCAAAATCGTGCATCAAAGGCGCACCCACCCTTGATGCCGCTGCATTGAAAGCCGCCACCCCCGGAATCACTTCAATGGAAAAATCGATGGACTCCTCCGATTCTTCTCGACCATTTGAAATATTAAGATCGTTTTGCCGGCAAAGGTCGAAAACGAGTCCTGCCATGCCATAAATACCCGCATCGCCGCTGGAAACAATCACCACCCGGTGTCCTTTGGATGCATGGTCGATGGCTGCCTGACAACGGTCGATCTCTTTGCGCATGCCGCTGGATATGATTTCTTTTCCTTCCGTGAAATCCGAAATCAAATCCAGATACATCTTGTATCCAACAACAATCTCTGCAGAAGTCAGGGCTTCGAGGGCTCCCGGCAGCAGGTATGAACGATAACCGGGCCCCAGACTGACGACGGTCAGTCTGCCCGGGCCACGGCCAGCGTGACGTTGGCTGTCTTGCGTTTCGGTATGATGAGTTCGCCGCTTTGTGCGCTCAATAGAGCCGCTGCTTCGCATACGCTTGGTACTCCTACGTGTGTTTCCACCAGATTGGATGGGTTAGGGACGGATATATGCTTTATTTCCGCCCCGGAATAAAAGTGGACCGGGCGGTTAAGCCATTCCGCCGTTTCCAGGATAGCAGGCTCATCCGCCTTCAGATCAATGCTAACCAGATTACGGATCGATAGTACAGACAACTTTTCATCGGCAAATACCTGCTGCAGCAGAGTCATCATTTCACTCGATGAAGTGCCTCTGTTGCAGCCCAACCCCACCACCAGATTGCGCGGACGAAGAAACAGGCATTGCGTATGTGCCGGTGCAAGGTATTCTGAAACCCAGATGCCCGACGATACTCCCGCAGAGTATTGCGCCCGGATAACGGATTCGACTGCGGCCTGCCCGCCTTCTTCCCTGTCTTCCCGGGTGTCCGAATCCTCAGCGCAAGGCAGCCAGATGAGATTGTCGCCGCTCTTCAAATAGGGTCTCAGTCGCTGGTGCGGATCAAAGATCCAGATCTTCTCATCTTCCAGGAATGAGCGAGTCAAACGGGCAACCATTGCCGGGTTCTCTATTTCAAGTCCGGCTTCTTTCGCAATGAGGTCTATTGCGGGCTTATCTTGGACATCAGAAGCCGTGGTATGACAGCCTGCCCCTCTATCATTTGTGCGATCTTCTGCGCAAGCCTGTTGGCTCCGCCCACATGCCCGATAGAAGGCTGATAACAAATTGTCCCTTTTCATCGAGTACGACCACTGCCGGATCCTGCGTCTTGTGTTTGATGAGTGGTGCAATCTGGCGGACGACTATCCCTGTCGCCATGATGCAAACCAGCGCATCGTGCGTTGACCATAATTCCGGCATCACCGTTCCCAGTCTTTGATAGCCCACGGCCCCCATCGCCAGAGCAAAATGGTGTCGCTTCGGCACATAGCAGACGCTGCCCGGCAGCCCTTTTTGCAGCTGCAACGCAAGCCCCACCCCGTGCCGCGTGATGGCAAGGATGCCAACCGACAAGGGCGCCCCTGCATCACGATTTTCGGAAACCATGACTAAACGACTCGTCGTACAATTTCGATTTCTTGAGTGTCTCTTTGGAATGGGCCGCAAAAACATCTCCAACCATAATCAATGCCTGGCGGGAAATCCCTGCGGCCTTCACATCATCTGACAGCTGCTCCAGTGTGGTTTGCAGCAGCAACTCGTCGGGCCAGCCCACTCGATATGCCACCACTACGGGAGTGTCGGGACCATAGGAAGGTTTCAATTCGGAAACCACTTTTTCTATCTGCTGAACGCTTAGATAAATCACCAGAGTGGCCTTGTGCGAGGCCAACGAGCTGAGCCGTTCCTCTTCCGGCACCGGAGTTCGGCCGGCAAGGCGGGTCAGAATCAAGGTTTGAGAGATCTCAGGCAGAGTCAATTCCCGCCTGAGGGCCGCCGCCGCCGCAAAAACCGCGGAAACTCCCGGCACAACCCGGTAGGGAACCTCTTCGTCATCCAGGAGCACCATCTGTTCCTGGATTGCGCCATACAGACTGGGATCGCCCGTATGCAGGCGCACAACCCGCTGTCCCTGCTGATACCCCTCCATCAATAACTTGTGAGTCTCTGCCAGGGTGAGAGAAGCGCTGTTAACAATAGCGGCATCCGGCTTGCGCCATTCCAACAGGGACTCCGGTACCAGAGAGCCCGCGTATACGATGAGGTCGGCTTCCTCCAACAGGCGTTTGCCTCTGACGGTAATTAACTCGGGATCACCCGGGCCGGCACCAACAAAATGAATGGGATGATTCATATTAATTCCTTACGCATTCCCACGCAGGAGCATGGGAACGAGGATAAATTCAGGAGTCAGAGGCCAGAATAGAACGATGGAAAGTCCTCTGTCTTCTGCCCTCTGTCCTCTCACTCTTTTCGCCAGACGGTCACGATGAACACCGGATTGAGCGCTTCCAGCCTGAGAGTATTCAAAATGGGAGCAGAACGGTTGATTTGCAACTGCGTGACAGCCACTTCAAAAGGTTTGTCGCGCCAGAATTCGTTAACTTTCTGGAGTGTATCCAGAGTTACGACCGTTTGGACGATGCGCCCCCCGGGGCGTAATCGTTCGATGATGTGATTGAGCACCAGCAAAAGATCTTCTCCGGCTCCACCAATGAATACCCTGTCGGGGTCGGGGAGCTCATTCAGAACATCGGAGGCATTACCACACAGAGGAAGAATTTCAGCGCAGCCAAAGCGGGCCAAATTTTCAACCAGATCTTTGTAACGGTCAGCGTTTTTTTCCACCGCGACAGCTTTGCGCAAGGGCACAAGTCGAGCGGCCTCGATGGAGACCGATCCGCTGCCCGCTCCCAAATCCCAGAAGACGAGATCCGACTTAAGCTGCAGATTAGCCAAAACAACTGCTCGAATCTCCATTTTGGTGATCAAGCCGGCTTGATGTTGAAAGGCTTGTTCTGCAAGTCCCAACGCAGGCCATTCCGACCAGCCGTTGGCTCGGGTGGAATCCCTGGCGGGTAAAACCAGCACCAGGTTGAGCGGCGAAAACTCCTCTGATTGGGCCTCCTGCAAGGATAGAAAGCGAATTCTTTCGGAAGGAAGTCCCAAATCCTCACCCACGACCAGCAGGCGGTCGGAAAGCCCGACCTCCAACAACTGTCGAGCAACCATTGCAGGAGTATGATGCGGGTCGGTATAGAGGGCTATCTTGCTGTGGATGCGCAGCTCCCTAAGCCACTGGCGGCTCTCCGCAGCTTCTCCCCGGCCGTGGAGGCTGATCACTTTTACATCTTCCCAGGGCTCTGCCAGTCTAGCCAGAAGATATTGAACAGCCGTAATGTTGGGCAATACAAACAAGCGTTCTTTACCCAGGAAATCCACGAGGCGCCGTCCGATGCCGTAAAATAGGGGATCTCCGGAAGCCAGCAGCAACGTGCGACGTTGTCTTGAGATTTCCTCAACTCTTTTGAGAGTTTGGTCCAGCGGTGCTTCCAAACGAATCTTTTCTCCCGGGTGCTCGGGAAATTCCTGCAGATGCCTGCTGCCTCCCACCAGCACTTCCGCCCGTTCAATCCAGCGCAGTGCACGCAGGCTGAGGTCATCTCTTGTCATGCCCAGCCCTGCAAGCACAACCAGTGGCGGTTGCCACAATGCGGGCTCGAATATCGAATCCAGCCGATTCATCAGCGGGTGTCCACCAGTAATGATCCATCATAATCGAACAGCATGATGCGCACCGACATCTCATTTTCCGTAATTTGCTTTGAATTCTGCAAAGCACGTTCAGCCAGCGACTCTACCACATCCAAGGCGCTTTGTTCGAGCAGCAGTTCGAGCGCATGGCGCGCAGTGTTGGCCGTTTCGAGTTCTCGGCAAAAAACGCGATCGTAGCCCTTTTCTCTGGCTGTTCGCCCGACGATATTTAAATCAAGATTGGTTTTGTGCGCATGGGTGTATGGATGTCCCAAGGCCATCTTCACTAATTTGCCAAAGAACACGCTATGCACAATACCATTAAAACCCATCTTTTGCGCTTCCTTCAAACTGAAGGCATAGAAATCAGCTATCTGGATGAATGCTTCGGGTAATTGATCGGGCAGCCGGCCTTGCGCAAATCGCTCGCTTTTTCCCTCCGGTACTCAACACAACTTGCCGGCATCCATTGGACGCGGCTACCGAAAGAGCGCTCTGGATGGTTTCTTCATAAGCTTCATGAGAAAACGGCTTAACCAGCCCTGTGGTGCCCAATATTGAAATGCCGCCAACAATACCCAATCTGGGATTCAAAGTTCGCTCAGCCAGCTTTTTTCCTTTTGGCACCTGAACTTCTACTTCTATCAAGACTTCCCCAAACTCTTTGGGCAGTCCGGCAAGAGGCATAATGATGTACGGTTTGGAGGGCGGCTGCCAAGATAGACTGCCCTTTGCATGATCACAAGCCCCGACATTCTTTCTGCAATCAAGGCGCAACAGTTCCTCGGCAATATTCTGACAGAGCATCTGGCGGGGCACTGGATTAATGGCAGGCTCTCCAACATCAACCGGCAGTCCGGGCTTTGTGACCACACCGACGCCTTCGCCGCCGATCAGGCAGATTGCAGCCAACGAGTTTTTCGTCATATCTTTGAAATGCTCGGAGAATTCGAACGACTCGTCGGCGGGGAAGTTGAGACATCTTAATTTCACTCTTATTTCCGCTCGATGAGTAACGTCCGGATCGTCACCTCCATCTTTAATGACGCTGGCCCGAGTGTATCCTCCATCCATGTAACTGGTGTTGATTTTTATCGGTATCAGGCAATCATCCGGCAGACGCACAGCAACCACTTCGGCATTATGCTGGCTCAACAGATGCCGCAAAGCCGCTTTAGCTGCAGCTGTCATGCCGGTGCCGGTGCTAAAGCCGGAGCGCAGGCGACGTTTTTTTCCCTGTGACACTGAAGATCTGAACATGTTTAGAACTACTGTGCTTAGACCAAGTTATTTTCACCTTGAGCGAGTCTTACCGAGAGGTCCCTGCAAGGGCGCTCCTGACCATGGACAATAAGAAACAGTCCCCGAGCAATCATAGCCCAAAAAAGGGCAAAGGTGAGTCATCGATCGGACGAATTGTATCCTAGAGTTGGATGAAATCGACTGCGTTACTGGTTAGTGCTCTTCTCGGTCTTATCCGATTCCACACCTTTTAAGCTTTCGAGTAAAGCAAGCCGCTGCGTGAGTCGGCGCAACTCCCGCTCATGTCTTGATCGCTCGAGGTCCATCGTGAGCATCTTGATCAGGACTAAACCCAGGCAGAGTATTACCAGTAGGATAGGAGGATAGTGCACTCCGAAAGGCGATCCCACCAGATCGACTAGTCCAGGAAAAATTCCCAAGATCAGCACGCCAACCGCTATGCAGAGCCACCAGATCGCATATCTGGTGTGGAGATAGTCTCGTCTGACCAGGGTGAGAATCACACCGGCAATCAACAGCCCGAGGATTGAGGATAACCATTTATAAGAAATTATCACGATTCCAACCCGTTGTTTATTTAGCAAATATACATTTGCATTTAATGAGTGCCGCCGGATTTAGCGCTTCAACGTTTCGCCAGGCACAAAATGCTGCTGACAAGCATGTACTTAAAGACCACCCACCACGAATCAAAAATGCGGGATGTTCCTGATTCTCTGGGACACATTTCAACTTGCGTCTCTACCACCCGCAGTCCCGCCCTGCGCAAAAGAATCAAGACCCCCATATCCTGGTAGTCCAGAAGAGTTGCCCGCCTGGAAGCCAGCAGGGTCATCGCAGTTCTGTTGTAAGCGCGAAAACCGGATGTCAAATCCTCTAGACTGATTCCGGATATCTGTCGAAAAATCATCCAGGCCACATGTCTGGCTCTACTGCCCCTCTGAATACACGCGCCGATAACCATATCGGCTTGCCCGGATTCAACAGGAGCTACCAAATCGTGAATGCTCGAAGGGGGATGCTGCCCATCGGCATCCATGGTGATGGCAATCTGATATCCCTCCTTAAGGGCATAGCGAAGCCCGGTTTGAATGGCTCCCCAAGCACCCAGATGCACCGTCAAAGGCAGTACCGTGGCGCCGGCGGATCTTGCCGCCTCAATGGTGGAATCGTCACTCACATCATCAATGACGACCAACTTCACAATGGAGTTCCGAATAGAAATCTTGCGGACCACGTCCCCAACGGTAGATTCCTCATCTTTTGCCGGAATGAGGACAATGATCGATGAATCATACCCCATTAGAGTCCTCAGCGCTCGAATGCCTCAACGGCGTTCTTTTCCCCCGTTTCAAAAATGCCATCATATTAAACTCTTATCCAATGGCTGCAGACATTGGCACCATTAACTCCTTTTGCAGAATCAATCAACCAAATAAATAGGAACAGCTGTCGGGAGCTTGTCCGGGAACCGGGCAGGATACTTTGCTCAGCCATAGTTTGCGGTTCTCACCGCAGAGACCGCTGCAACGCAGAGGTTTCTATAGCCCTAATCTGCGCGATTCTGTCGCTATCACCTCGTCATGCCGGCGAAATACGCCAAAGCGGCATCTTCGCGCCGGCATCCTGTGCCCAAAACTGGACGGTCATTTCACGCCGAATTGGACCAGAGCTGGTAAATTTCGGCTATGGATAATCAAAATGAATTAAAGAATTCAATAGGAAATGATTGAGTACTGTCGAGTACTGTTGGGGAATTCCGAAGCGATTGCTTGGCTGACGTTTCAGCTGTTTAGTACAAATTTGTAACATTCTCTCAATTGGGAGTTCAAGAATCCACCAGAAAAACGGGTTTCATATTCCCTTATCTGACAATTTCTGCGCATAGTCGATGTAGTGTTTCAGCAGCCAGATTTTTTCCAGGAACTCCGGCCATCCGCACTTCGGTTTGAAACCTGCTTCGGCATCCGGCAGAACCATGTAACCGTCCGTCACGGAGCCCTGCAATTCTCTCCAGACCTCACCCCAGACGTCCTGAGCATCCTTGCAAACGGAACCGATTATGTTCCTGAAATGAAACATCCTCTCATCAAGCGTCGCTATCCTGTAATCCTGTTGCTCTTCGCCTTTGCCGGAAATAACGGTAAATTCTCTTGGCATGTTCGTCTCCTTTCTTACAGGATGTAATGTGGAACAGGACGTAATGTTTGGATCTTAAAAGTTATTGGTTACAAGAAACATGCCTTTAACCAACAGGGATCAACGGTTGTGTTGAACCCGCTCCAGACAAGGAGAGAGCTGCATCAAAGGTCATTATGTCACAAAAAGCTATGTCAATCGCAGGTCCCTACCGGCACAAATTTGTCTCAATTTGGAATCCCGACACTGCCATTTTTTGTCAATAACAGACGGCCCTTAGCGAGAATGGCTCTAGCCTTGGATTGATGCTCTATTTTAATAAGTTACAATTTTGTTGCCACTGATCTTTGGCCATTCATAAGAACCCGTATGGACAATGGAGATCTACTCATTTTCAGGTATTTTTCTGTGTCTGTGTAAAAAAGATAAGATTTCCAAAGGCCAATGTCATGACTGGCGCATCCTTTTAGAATGCTTAACATGTTAAACATATGAAGGGAGGTGAACGAATATGGGACAACAAGCGGTTGAAAAAGCAAAAGAAAAGATACTAAACGGTGTAGACGTTGGTCGGTTGTTTAGCACCATCGATGCGATCAAAGGCAGGCCGGATATCGCGAAGTTCAAGTTTCGCGCCAGCAACAAATGGATAAATGGCGGTCACAATCACACCACCATTAAGGATTTCTATGGCGCTCTAGGAAACCCATCTCCACTTGCAACCCTTCGAGTTGGATGCAGATGAACATCAAGTCCTTCTGGGCGAGGACATCAGGACCCAATCCGGTCGAGTATCTTCTGACAGGATTGATAGGTTGCCTCACTTCTGCCCTTGTCTACCATGCGGCAGCTAAGGGAATCGAGATAAGGGGAATCGAATCGAGGCTGGAAGGCGATATAGAACCTGCGTGGCTTTCTAGGACTATCGAATGACGTGAAGGTGGGCTACGAAAACATCCGCGTCTTCTTTAAAATCGATGCAGATGTGTCTCAAAAAGAGAAGGAAGAGCTGATTCTGATGGCTCAGAAGTACTCACCTGTATTTAACACCGTCTTGAATGCCACATCAGTATCTGTCCAGTTGGACAAGTAAAAAACGATGAAAAACATGCCAACCTCCGGCAGGCCGAAAGTGGTTTGCTCGGAGGTTTTCTAATGGGCACTGTAGACCTCGCCAGCACGCGGTGCAAGCCTCCCCCAGCGCAGGCTCTTGCGCGGCGTGTTGGTTGAGCGAGAGCATTGAGCAAGCTCTAATTAGTCTCCGTCCGAAAACCCTAAAACGAGTCGTTCAAGCTGTCACGCTGAGCCTGTCGAAGCGTGAGCCAGTCACCCTTCGACAGGCTCAGGGTGACATTCCTGCCGACCGATGCCGCAAAAAATGTGACTTTCCGGATGGACACTAACTAAGACCTCTGCAATACTAACGTGCAGTTTCTTGAAACTTTATCAAGATTTTTATCTTAAATTGTTGTTGTCTCAGCTCTCTCTGCGTCCTCTGCGGTGAATTGTTTTTTTTGTTGCAGCTAGCCGCGCTGCGTTCGCACCGATCTCTGCCGTAAGAAACGCTGAGATTTACCGCTCCATTTTATTGCGCCGAATCGCCGAGCAAATCGTGAATAATGAATTGTGACAAAATCTTACTCGTCACGATTCACTATTTACACTTCTCCCACTAGGCGTTAGAAAAAACAGACTCTCAAGGCCGGCAACTAAATACGGATATTGGTGAAGACCCCTTATAGATTTTTGGAGCGCCAATGAGCAGCATGTTTTCCAACCGCATCGCAGATGTTCCACGGTCTTTCATCCGTGAAATCCTGAAAGTCGCTATCGATCCTTCAGTTATCTCGTTTGCCGGTGGCCTTCCCAATAGAGAACTCTTCCCGGTTGCCGAACTCCAGGCGGCGACCAACAAAGTGTTCGAATCATCGGGGAAAGATGCTCTCCAGTATGCAAACTCAGAAGGGTATGCGCTATTGAGGGAATACATTTCCGCGCGGTATCGAGAGAAAAGAAACCTTCAAATCCCCATAGAGAACATTCTCATTACCAGCGGTTCACAGCAAGGCTTGGATTTGCTCGGTAAAGTCTTCCTGAACGAAGGCGATGGAGTGGTCATCGAGGAACCCGGCTATTTAGGGGCCATTCAGGCATTTTCAGTCTATCGGGCAGCTTTTGACCCCGTACCCTTGACCGAAGCGGGAATCGATCTGGAGTGCCTCAAAAAAATAATGGCAACCAAGGCTCCCAAACTGTTCTACACAGTTCCCAATTTTCAGAACCCGTCCGGCATCACCTGGCCTGAAGAGAACAGGCGAGCAACAGCCGACATCATAAAAGATACCAACATCCTGCTCATAGAAGACGATCCGTATGGCGAACTGCGATTCGAAGGCACCCATAGAGATTCCTTTAACAGCATGCTGCCTGAAAAGACCATTTTGCTTGGGTCGTTTTCAAAAATCATCGCTCCCGGGTTGCGTTTGGGCTGGATAGCCGCCCCGGATCAAATCATGGAGAAACTGATCGTAGCTAAACAGGCTTCCGACCTGCACAGCAACCATCTTGCTCAGCGAATCATCTATCAGTACCTCGCAGATAATGACCTGGAAAAACACATAGAACGGATCGTAAGCGTATATAACCGGCAGCGGCTGGCAATGGTTGGATCGATTAAGGAATACCTTCCGCCGGACGTGGCCCACACCAATCCGGAGGGCGGTATGTTTTTGTGGCTCACACTGCCAAAAGGAATCTCCTCGATGCAGCTTTTCAACCTTGCAATCGAGGATAAGGTCGCTTTTGTGCCCGGCAACCCCTTCTATGTAAATGGACGCGATACTGAAACACTGAGACTCAACTTCTCCTGTGTCGACGAGGCCACTATAGCTGAAGGGATAAAGCGATTAGGTAAATCCGTAAAAGCAACTGATCGGCTAGCTTTCTATTCTCCAACTCATCCCAGATCTCGAAGTCTAACAATGGAGGACATAGTGGTTACCTGCCACCTGCACTACGTAATCGACCCATACAAACTTGCAGACTTTGAAAAATACGCCAAGATGTCGGGATTCCCCTGGTCAACAAATTCGGAGGCATCCATCACGGCTATTTTCTACCTCATGAAGGTGCTAATAATATTGCCGTAGCTTTGTTCAGCTTCCCAAGCCTCGCGTCATACGAGGAATACCGAAACAAAATAATGAATGATCCGGATTGCCAGGCGGCGTTCAGTCATGCAGAAAAGACCCGATGCATAACATAAGTTACGAGCGCAGTTTCATGGGACCGATTTTCGAATAGTTCAGGCACGCACTGGGACCATGCACCATATGGCTGCAATGGAAACTTCTGTGCCCACCTGGTTTGACCGATTCTGGGCGCAACCTCGCCTCATGCCGGCGAAACCCGGATCGGTGTCCAGAGCAGACGCCGCTATGCAGCGGGTTGGCCGACTTTTCTGGCTTACCCGCCTTGGAGCGAATGACAAAAAAGAGCGCAAAGCCCATTTTCGAGCGGCTTTCCAGGAGGTATCGATAATGGATTATCGTGTGAGGATCTCATGTTTCGTTTTTCTCTGGATTTTCTCATTTGTTGGTATTTCGATGGCACAGACACCATCGGCACGTTTTCAGAAATCCGTCGGTTCATATGGTGATGATAAAAAAGACCTGGCAAAGCTTTACCCGCAAGAATTCAATCTACTCTACCTGAAGGTAAAGGGTCACCTCTCCCGTGAGGAACTGAGGACAGTAATGTCCAAGGGTGCTGCCACCGATCTGGATGATTTTCATATGGAGAGAATCATTTTCATAGCGTCGCCGAAATCAGTCACGATCCAACGACAGCAACACATTGACTGGGTGCCAAAGCTGGTAAACGACGAAACGATCTCGAAGGGAGTTCTGTTTTTCCAAGAGTATTCAGAATCCTTCAAATTTGCTTATGAAAAGACGGGAGTTAAACCTCAGGACATCATCGCGATTTTGAACTGGGAATCAAAGTTAGGCGAACGAAGAGGCCAATACGACGTGCTCAAGATATTTGTGGGTCAGGCTTTTTATATAGATGGCATTGAAAAAAAGCTCTATCAGGACGGAGCCTATGATTCAAGACGGGGTCATGCCCAGGCAAGAAGCATTGCAGCGCATTCAGCGGCTTAAGAAACGTGCCTTGAACAACCTTGAGCATTGCTGATTCAGGCAAAACAGATGGGATTCGATCCCTATACGGTCAAGGGGTCATCAGCCAGCAATTGGCATCCCACAATTCATGCCCGCATCCATGTATTATGCCGCCGATGGAAACGGCGACGAAATAATTGACTTGAACACGGTAAAGATCCCATCATGTCCGTGGCGAACTACCTGAAAAAGAATGGATATCATAGTAAAGGTGCCAAGTACGCGTTCAAGAGATACAATGCCGAAGAAATGTATATGCGTGGAGTCGCCCTCTACAGTCAAGAGATTCAGGAACGATGATTACTGCTGCTCCAGATTGGGTTTACAGGAACAAGAAATCGTACAAACTTTGCTCCTCTGCAGATGATACACGTCAGCTTGCACGCTTAAAAAAGTAAAGCTCCAAATCGAAAGGGGCTCGAAAGCCGCGGCATCACACAGCTACACTTCAAAGATTCAACCATAACCTGCAATTTCACAGCATCCGGCCACTTAGCCTGCATCAACGTAATGCCTTTCGCCGCTTTTTTGCCACAGGCCAAAAAGCTCCACTTCAATTGCTGTTATTTTCAGTATCGCCCGACAGATGACCAGTGCGACATATTGACCGGAAAGATCCGCAAACAGTGGCTCGTGAAATTGTGGAAAAGCACGGTCTAATGAAAGACTAGCAGGCATTGTGTTTTACTGTGAGCTCGATGGTTCCTGCCTGCTCCATACGTATGGGTACATAGAGGTAAACGGAACAATGATCACGAAAGGTTTCGAAGGACACCTCGTGCTGATTCATGGTGACACTCTTGATCTGCTCCTGGCGCATGCGCATGCACAGCGCGAATGTCATTGGCAAGTCCGTTCCGAAGTAGCGTATTCGAGCAATAGTGGTTTCTCGATCGGGCATTTCCCGCTGAGGCAGATTGAAATGCTTGCGCTCGTTCCATATCTTGATTCGCGAGGTGCGACGCTCGGCAGCATTTTTCCCCACCGGGCGTAGAGAAATCCGGAAATCTCCGTGCAGCAGGTTTACCGGATAGCCTGCGTCTTTTTCCCAGGGAAAGCGTGTGCAGCCCATGTGCAGCAAAGCGGTGCAGGGAATGCTGCCGCTGGCAGCAATGTCCTGCGGTCGAGAGATCCCCCAGTGATTGGTTTCCATGCCGAAAACCAGAGTGTGCCACTTTGAGGTAGGCCGGCCCACAGGTGTAATTGGTGTACGCACTCTCTTCCGGAATATCATAATTGTCGCAAAAGTCCTGCATGTTCAGAAGGAAGATTTTTTCCCGGAGGTAAGTCCAGGGCATATTGCCAATTTCCGTCCCGCCGAAATAATAAGTGGCCAGATCCTCCAGGCTGTGGATTTCATAAGGCCAGCCAGCCTCCTCTGCAGCCTCGCGCATTTTTCCTGCCACCAGTTGGTGGATCTGCTCGTCCATGGCCCAGCGGGTGGTATTGGCGGGGATGATAACTTTCCATATCCCCGCGGTCATATTTGGAGCCCGCCAGTTTGCCGAGGCTGTGATAATCAATCAGCATGTCCGGAGGATAGGCATGGAACAGACGTCCCAGCACCATGTGGCCGGCGTGAGGCTG
>CAVOLI010000017.1:0-70455 GCA_963696725.1 uncultured delta proteobacterium | reverse complement strand
GAGGACAGAGAAACAACAAAAAATATCCTTATCAGAATTGAAGACAGTGGAATCGGAATAAGAGATGATCAGCAGGCTTTGTTGTTTGAACCGTTTTATTCCACCAAAGATTCGCAGAAGGGCACAGGTCTGGGGTTGTCCGTGTCACATTCTATAATAGAAAGACACGGGGGAAAAATGTGGATTGAGGGTGAAGAGGGCAAGGGAGCTGTTGTCAGTATCGAAATTCCTCAGAAACAAACGGTTGAGGCCTAACGTTGGAAGAGACGAACGTTCTTATTATAGATGATGAACAAAACATGCGCCATATGCTCAAGGTGATGCTTGAACGTTATGGCTACAGGGTATCAACTTCTCCAGACGGCGCACAGGGTCTGGAGCTGATCAGACAGCATCGCTTTGATTTTATCCTCTGCGATGTGAGGATGCCCGGAATGGACGGGCTGACATTTCTTGCAAAGGGAAAAGATGCTCTGGCAGATTCCACGGTCATTATGATGTCGGCCTACGGCAGTATTGACACGGCTCTTGAGGCCATGAAAGCCGGGGCCTATGATTTTATTTCCAAGCCGTTCAAAACCGATGAGGTGCTCCTTACCTTAAAAAAAGCCAAAGAGCGGGAGCAGCTGAAACGAGAGAATGTAGCGCTCAAGAGCCGCATTGAGGAGATCAGCTCAGGCGTGCAATTCAGCTCAATGGTTGCCGTCAGTGAGCAGATGCAGAAGTTGTTTACTATGGCGGAGAAGATAAGCCAATACGATACGACTGTGCTGATAACCGGTGAATCGGGAACCGGCAAGGAACTGGTTGCCCGCGGAATTCACAAGAGATCGCCTCGTCGCGATAAGCCCTTTGTCGCGGTGAACTGCGGGAGTATTCCTGAGAATCTTTTGGAAAGCGAACTGTTTGGCCACGTGAAGGGGGCTTTTACCGGGGCGGACAGGAATAAGAAAGGCCTGTTCGAAGAGGCAGACGGCGCAACCCTGTTTCTTGATGAGATTGGTGATCTGCCGCTTGCCATGCAGGTCAAACTGCTTCGGGTTCTCCAGGAAAACGAGGTCAGGCCAGTTGGTTCCGGCCAGACAATCGGTGTTAATGTCCGGGTCCTGGCGGCAACGGCTCAGAATCTTGAGAAACATGTTCTGAATGGCCAGTTTCGTGAAGATCTCTATTACCGGTTGAATGTCATGCCGATTATCGTTCCGCCGCTGCGCAATAGAAAAGATGATGTCCCGGTTTTATGTCACCACTTTGTTAAAAAATTTAATAAAAAATTTGAGCGTGACGTGAAAGGTCTATCCCCTGAGGCGCTCAAACTTGTCCTGGAGTACTCGTGGCCTGGCAATGTACGGGAGCTTGAAAACGCCATTCAGCGGGGCATGGTCTTCACTGAATCAGGATATATTGAAGCTGACCACCTGCCCGATTCATTGAGGGTAAAAAACCATTTCCAAGTACTTCAACTCTCTCTGGAAAATTCCGATTCCGATTTGTCCCTGAAGGCTGCCCAAAAGCAGCTTGAAGCCAAGTTGATAGCGCTTGCTCTTGCCCGTTGTGAAGGCAACAAAAGCCGGGCGGCAGTAATGCTTGAGATGAGCTATCCGTCACTGCTCAGTAAAATAAAACAATATGCTCTGTAGGATGATTTCTGCCTTTTGTCCTGATTGCTGAGCCTCTTAAGTGCCGCAAAACGGCACCTGGTTATTAAAAAAGTTTACAATACGCTTTCAATTTCGTAATTTATATGTCTGCCTTCATAAACTGTAGTATGTTTAAACTATCTGATATCATGCAGTAATTCAGATTGTTTCTTATCTGGAACTATTATTGCATATAGGTCGAATAGTATTGTCTGTTAATCCTTCTAACGTTTAAAAGGAGTTGTCGTGAAAATGCTGGACGAAAATAAAAGTGCAACCAGGCAACAGAGGGTTCACCCTTCTTGAAGTGATGATGGCAATGGCGATTTTCAGTATCGGAATTCTGGCGATCGTCGGTATTCAGCACATGATCGTTCGGGGAAACACCAACGGTAATGTTGTCACCCAGCAGTTAATGCTGGCGCAGCGGGTAATGGAGCGCTTGAAAAACAACTCGGCTCCCAGTTCCCTCTCATCTTCGGTCCAGAACGATGTCGACATGAACGGCGATAATGGTGGTCCTTACACTGTCCGCAGTACCGTCACCAATCCTATCGGCGGAAACAGTTCACGATTTATCACGGTCACGGTGACGAAGGCGGGGCCTGGCGGTCATCCGCTTACGATTCAATCTCTTACCCATGGTAACGGTATATGAGAACAAAAGAAAATTTCAGATTCTTTCGAGCCGGAAATGGTGGCTTTTCCATGATTGAACTGATGATAGCAATATCAATCGTGGGAATAATTCTCATAGCACTTTCAGCGACCTTTGAACGTTCCGGTCGACTCTATACGACCCAGAATGTCAGCGCGGCGCTCCAGGAGGAAGTCCGTGCTGCCGTTGAAATAATGGCGCGGGAAATTCGCATGGCCGGGTATGACCCGTTCAAGACAGGCGATTTTGAGATCAAAACGGCAAGTGCCACCCATCTCATGTTCACGCTTGATCTCAATGAGGATGGTGTCCTTAATACCACTGGTTTTCCCAACTGCGAGAGACTGTCATTCAGGTATTCCAATGCCAATGAAGCATTACAGATAATCTGCGGCGAAAGTACTGGAGGGCAGGATGTGCAGACCCTTATCGGGGGAGCCAATACTGACACCAGGGTTACCGCAATGGATCTTGATTACATGGATAATCAGAATAACTCGACAAATTTTATAGAGGATATCAGGGGAGTCGTTATCACCCTTACCGCAGAAGCACCTGCCGGTAGACGGGGAATGATCGAAAAAAGTTATTCCACCTGGGTTGAATTTCGCAACGCGGCTCCAAATGCGGCCTACAACTAGTAACAATTGTCTGTGAGAACGTGATATGAGAGAACTGATCTCAATGAAAAGAACCACAATACAAAACGAACATGGCGCTGTCCTGGTCGTGTCGCTGATGATGCTGGTGATCCTGTCCATCATGGGAGCCTTTGCCATGACCATCAGCATGATTGAACAGAAAGTGACCTTGAACAGCGAAGTATTCCAGCACAATTTCTATTCTGTTGAAGGGGCAACGCTTGAAGCGGCTGCCGTCATTGATCAGACCAGTGACGCCATCCTGCTCAACAGTGGGGCATTTCCCGCCTGGTTGAAAGCACAGGATCCCGCGATCAATTTGAGATTTTCAAACCAATGGCCAAGCGCCCTTATCGCCCCGGCTGAGACAACACTCAATGGCGCTCCGACAAATATTACCCCGCCTGCGTATGCCCCGGATGGCACTGCCGGCGGAGACCGAATCTGGAACGCCGCAATCGATAACGGCATCTGCGCCGGGGCAAGCCTCACCGACCCGACCAAGGAAGAGCACTGCTATGATGTTTACGGAATGTACGACATAAAGCGTGGTGCAGGCAAGGCATACACCGGTCGGATGATGATGACGGTGGGATACAAGAAAGTTCTCTACTATTAAGAGACTCGAGAATAAAAGATAAAAACCATGTCACATGATAAAAGCAGTTTCAAAGCAGGGGAAACCAAGATGAAAGAAAACACGATCCGACGTACGTTCTTGTTTAGCTGTCTAATCTTTCTGCTGGGAATGAGTGGCTTTGCACATGCTGCACATTACACGATTTCTGTAGACAGTCCATCAGTGAGAGAAGATGGAAATCTTGTTTTTACCGTGACATTAAACCCACAAGTTGCCGTTGACGAACGGGTCGATATATATTTGGAAACAACCAGCAGTGGAACTGCGACATTGAGTGACAATGATTTCAGCTATCACGACGACACACTTCGATTTGATCCTGGTGAGAATTCAGATACCTTTACAGTTGATACGAGAAATGACAGCAACCGGGAACCGAATGAGTCCGTAATCATATCCTTGCTGGTGGTCAGATGCGACGATGCCCCTGCGGACACGTGTACTACCTCTTTCAGCGGAGGGGGAACGGCCACCGGTACGATCATCAACGATGACCACGACATTACGGTAAGCGCGGCTGCCAGTCAGAATGAGGGGAACAGCGGTACTACCGATTATACCTTCCGCATCTCTGCTGTTCCTGCCATCACCGGGACAGAAACGGTCCAGATCGAATACAGGACGCAGGACGGCACTGCAGACAGCATCGACTACATAGATAGTTCGGGTATTGTTAGTTTTTCCAGCGGTTCGCCAAACCCTGTTGATATCAATGTGCCTGTTGTCGGCGATACCCTCTGGGAAGGCGATGAAACCTTCATTTTTGAGCTTCGCAATGAAAATAACAACGTAGATAGTTATCCAGCCACAACCACTGCAATTATTGCAAATGATGACACGGTCGATGTCCAGCTGACAACCGCCGATTTCACCGTTGACGAAGATGATTCGTCAGATATAACCTATACAGTGGAAATCGATCAAGACCCTGGTCGGTGCAGAGACGTTGACCGTCCAATACCGGACTACAGGCGTATCGGCAGCCGCCGGGTCGGATTTTCAAAACACCACGGGACTGCTGACCTTTAACAGCGGAACCGGTACCTCACAGAACATAACGATTTCAAATCTGATTATTGATGATGCCATCTACGAGAACACGGATGAACAGTTCAGGTTCGAACTCTTTTCTCCCAGCAGCAACGCCACGATATCAGACGGTTTAGTACTAACCACAATTGTTGACAATGATCACAACATAACCATTGCAGCTGTTGGCTCTCCTGTAGACGAAGAACCAACAGGGTTTGCACGATTTCACATTCAAGCTACTCCTGTTTTTGCAGGTACAGATTCCGTTGTTGTAAATTACCAGACGATAGCTGGAAGTGCAGTGGCGCCAGACGATTTTACTGCAACAACAGGATCAGTAACGCTCGACGACTGGAAACAATCCTTTCTACTTGGATATCCCAATCATAAACGATGCCCTGCTCGAGCCTGATGAATTTTTTACCGTGGAAATATCCACGACAAGCAGCAATGCGACAGTTACCGTTCCCAGCGCCGTGATGACGATAACCGATCACGATTACCAGGTATCCATTACCAACCTGACGGTCAATGAGGACGTCGGGACAGCCTCGTTCGTGGTATCCCTGGATCGCTCACCGGAGGATGACGATGTTGTCAGTGTTTCCTACTCAACCATCAACGGCACGGCCCTGGCAGGATCAGATTACACGGCAGTCGTCGGCGGTACGGTCGAGTATCGTGGTCCGGGACATGCCTCGCCAGCGACTGGCTCCGCAGTATGCTACGGTACCCATATTAAATGATGATATTGCTGAATTCCTCGAGACCTTCCAGGTACAGCTCAGCAGCCCGAGTGACAATGCAACGATCGTAGACGGACTTGCAGACGGTAATATTACCGACGATGATTACACGGTGAGTGCTTACTCAGATATCACCTTCGCTGAAGACGGCGGTACGGCGCAATTGACCATAACCCTTAATCGCATGGTAGTTGGAGATCCCGTTGAATTTGATGTAACAGTCCTGCCCGCAAGCACTGCCACCGGAGGAGGAGTGGATTTCATTGATCCGCCTGCTACGGTTACCATACCAGCCGGTTCAACTTCGACAACGATCGATATCCCGATTGTCAATGATGCCTTTATAGAGCATGAAGAGGAAATAGTCGTCCAGATCGTCCCTTCAGCCACAGCCGTTGATAATAATGTGATCATAAATGGAGGAACCACACCCGATAACATCGCTGTGATAACCATTCCCGTTGACGATACCTACAGTGTCAGCATCAATGACCCGACGCCGGTCGAAGAAGGAAATGTAACCATTCCGTTTACCGTCTCTATTTCTCCTACCCCGACGGTAAATGATGTCCTGTTTTCAATAGATTACCAGACGGCAGACGGTACTGCCCAGGCCAGCACCAATGATTATGTTGCGCTTGGACCTGCGACGCTGCCGATCGCTGTTGGCAACGCAAGTGTCGATATTCCGGTGAATATCCTTGATGATGCCGAGGCCGAAGGGGTCACGGAAGAGTTTTACCTGGATCTGACCTGACCGGAACGTCTGATCCGGACATCGTCACCTTCACCGATAGCTCGCGGTATGGCGACGATTCTCGATATTCCCTATGTGGTCACGCCGTCATGGACGACGCCGGGCGGAGCTCTGACCCTGGAGACTACTTCTCCGGGCACTGCGGTTCCGATCAGCAACGGGGCAGCCGTAGGGATTCCGGACAACTCCGATGCCATATTCACGGTCACTGCCGATTACGAAATCACCAGTGTTTCAATTGATGGGCTCAATATCCCTCTGGCTGGACCGGTTCCAGCCGCCTTGTCAGGTTATATTACTCAAAATCATAATAAGTCCTGCAGTGCATGTCTATACCTTTCAGGATGCTGGCTACAGCCGATGGCGCCCACACCATAAGCGCTCAATTCGATCACGAGGTGACCATGATTGCCAGCGGACCGGGTACGATAACCGCTCCGGCGTACGGTAACACCTCCGTCTAGCCTCGGTACATGATGGTTCAGCCGGGGTGTATGCCGATCATATGGCAACGGAAACCTTCACCATAACACCTGATGCGGACAACTGTGTGCTGGAAATCATTGAAGACGGTACATCGAGCGGTGCATTCACTGGTTCTGCCAACTTCGTCTCTCACCAGACTGCTGCGATAGATGAAGATTTTGATCTCGAAGCGATTTTCGGCCAGGTGGAGATCACTGTTGTCCTGGGCGCCGATGACGGCGCTACCGGAACCGCAGAAGACCTGATTATCCAGAATCCTGCCAACGGCAGCGGCTGGCGGGCCTATGTCAATTCAATCGCTCCTGCCAATTTGATCGCCCAGGGTAATCACGGTGATTCATTTTCAATTCCAGGAGATATTCCTTTAGCATCCCCCTGTGATGCCCGCTATATCATTATCCAGTATCTCGATGCCGATGGCTGGCTGAAACCTGCCAATGATCTGTTGGATCTCAATTTCAATATGACGGACCAGATTGTCGAGGGGCTCTACGATGCCGATTCCCATGTCCTGGAACTCGTGGCAACGAATGGCTCAATTACGGTTGATCCGATCGGTACGACGGCAGTGGGTACAAACCGTTATATCTACACCAGTGATTCAAGTGTCGTACTGGTTCCGGTTCCCGATACTCGGCTGGTATTTTCATGGCTGGAGCCAGGATGCCACCGGCACTGTTGAACCGCTCACCGTTGTCATGTCCACCGATAAAACGATCGAGGCTATTTTTGTCGAGGGTTGTCAGGATAGTGATCTGGACGGCTACACGGTAGATCCGGGTAGACGGTACGCTTGCAGTCCGAGACCGCTGTTGGATTGTAATGACACGGAACCATTAATCCATCCCGGGGCAAATGAAATCTGCGGAGACGGGATTGATCAGGACTGCAGCGGCGCTGATCTCGCCTGTTCCGGCGCCGATGTTGATGGAGACGGCGATGGTTTTACCCCAAACCAGGGTGACTGCCTTGATACCGATCCCAGTGTCTACCCCGGAGCCGTGGAAATACCCGGCAACGGTATTGATGAGGACTGCTTTGATGGCGACAAAACCGTCGGCACCGAGGTAACCTGTGTCGTTCCGGATGTTGTTCCGGCAAATGCCTCGAGGAGGCCGGCACCGCCGCTTATCATGTTCCTGCTCGATGATTCGGGCAGTATGGACTGGGAGTTTATGACCAGTGCCAACAACCAGCTGTTCAACTCCAGGTATTATGTCTACGACTATCATGATGATTCTCGTAACTATACCAATAATCTGCTAACTGCTACAGAACGGCGCATGTGGATGAGCCAGTGGTCCGGCGAAAACAGGATATTCTTTAACCCCGACGTCGTCTACGATCCATGGCCGATGTGGGATGAGGTTGCCGCCTCTATTCCTGCCGGCAGCTATGACGGAGTGAGCAGATGCTGGTGCGCCCGCATGAAAACTATTATGACGCGGATAACGCCAGTTTTCCGGATCGTGCCTTTGCAGACGGCTTTGTCCATGCAGATATGGACCTGACCGAGAAACAATACACTGGATCCTGATGACGGTCATTCCTGGTCCTATATCGCTGATGATGGAACAGCAAACCGTCATGTACTGAATCTTGACGCCGAATTTTTCAGTGTCAGGCGCTTGCCAGGCCAGCAGGTCATGGTCATGCGGGATAATCTCAGTTCTCCAGCCGACGGTGATACCCGCGCAGATGCGATTGGTTTGTCTCTCCGGGATGATCTGCAATTGAACGCCGCCATTACTGGACCTGATTATGATTCGCCCTTATGCCGGGCGATACTTCATGCACCTGAAATCATATTCGATAATCAGTGATGCAGCCGACATCTATTCCGAATCTGACAACTGGATAGAATCAGGAGGCGGTGCTGACTGGGAATGGGATACAGCCTGCACTATACCAATAATGTCGGTGAGTCGGCAACCTGGCGCCTTAATAACCTGACAGCTGCTCAGGCCGCAGCCGGCAGTTATTATGTCTATGCCTGGATTGATGACTGGTGGGACAGTGATGCCAACGCCAGATACACCATCTCATATTATGATGGTACCGGTGATCTGCAGTCACAGGATGTGCGTGTGAACCAGCGGCCCGATAATCCGGTCGGAGGTGCGCTCGAAGGACCGCGCTGGATCAGAATCGGCACCAGGCCTATAATTTTATCGAGCAAAGTGGTTCTGCCGAGGTCAGCGTGAGAAATTCACATTATTTCGTCTGGTCGGATACCAACAGTGACGATGTTCGTGATCTTGGTG
The DNA here is from genome assembly GCA_963696725.1 of uncultured delta proteobacterium. GTDB lineage: Bacteria > Desulfobacterota > Desulfobulbia > Desulfobulbales > Desulfocapsaceae > MADRE3. The sequence continues at coordinate 61,591 of CAVOLI010000017.1, read as the reverse complement.
AAATCTATCTGATCAACATTACGGGTAATGGTCATAACCTTGGAGATTATGCTCTTGAGTACTACCAGTTCAACGATCTCAATACCAATGACCGGGTTGATGACGGTGAACTGATCAGGCTGATCGATCCGCTTGCTTATGCTGCCGTCAGGCCGGTCAGGTTTGATGAAACCGGTACGGAAATTACCGACGATGCATGAGCTGGCCTATGTCGTCCGCCAGAATTTTGCCGACTGGTATTCGTTTTACCGGCGCAGAATGCTGACGGCAAAAGCCGCTGTCGGGCTTGACGGTTGCCGACATGGACCGGGTCGAGCTGGGCCTGCATACCATTAACCGTTCAGCTTCTGAACCCCTCCAGCTGATGGTGAATGCCGATGGCGCTGAGAAGATCGACTATCTGGCAGCCATTTACGATATCGACCCGTGGGCAGTACTCCTCTGCGCAGGGGCTTGAACGATGTCGGGCAATATTTTGAAGCCGGAAACACTGGGGATACAGTCTACTCTGCAGACAACGGACGGGTCTGCCTGCCGGTGATACCTCCGTCTTCTGGGATGCCACGGTAGATGATGATGCCGATAACATCGACGACAGCGGCGGAGAGTGTCAGCGGGCCTATGTCATTGCGATGACGGACGGTTATTACAACGGCGGCTTCACCATTGGCAATCAGGACGGCAGACTCCGTCTATGCCCTCGCCGATGGCACAGCCAATACCCTGGCAGATATTGCCGACGAGTATTACCACACCGACCTTGATCCCAACCTGGCCAATCTGGTGCCGGCCAAGGGGTTTGATGACGCTGAAACGCAGCATATGGTGACCTACGGTGTCTCTTTCGGCGTATTCGGTCAGTTTGACCCGGATCTTTATCCCGACTGCCTGCCGGCCTGCGACACTCCCGGCGAGAATGGCTGTCCGGAGCTGGAGGATACTTGGCAAGGTTGATAACTGCATAACCAATGGTGACGGAGAAATCGAATGTTTTACCTGTACGCGTGATTCAAGCAATGTGGTCACCTGTTCTGCTGACAGGTCCGTTGGGCCGTTTGACAACATGTGTCCGGAATGGCATTCGTACGATTGGTACTGAGAATCCTCGATCGGTGGACGATCTGTTCCACGCCAGTGTGAACGGCAGGGGTGAGTTTCTCAACGCCGCCGATCCGGCGGAACTCGTTGCCTCGCTGAAGGCGATAAAGGACCTTATTGAGGAAAACGAGGGTACCGCTTCTTCTGTCTCCATCAATGCCAATAAGATCGAGGCCAACACGCTGCTGTTCCAGACTTCCTATGATTCAGGCGACTGGAGCGGCGACATCGAGGCTAAATGTCTTGATTCACGCGGCAATGTTGCACCGTGTGATGGTGTGAGCTGTGAAGCCTCCTGCAACGAAAACTTTGAAACCTGTCTTGAGCCTCTGCTCGATTGGCGATACAGACTGTGAAGATGTCTGCATCAACGCTCGCAGCAACTTGCTACACGACAAATAACTGCGAGAGTTATAAGACCTGCTCAGGCGCGCACACCTCCTGTGTGGACGTCTGTAATAACAATACCGCCTGTGAATACGATCTGTGACTACTGCCGGGAAACCTGTCTGGAGGATCCGCCTGAAGTCAAATGGTCGGCAAGTGAGCAGCTTGATAAGCTTGGCTGGGCCACTCGACAGATAATAACGGCGACGGTTCAGGTATCGGACTGCCTTTTCGGTGGGATGATCTGACCCCAGCTATGAAAGGGTTGCTGGACGGCGAGCAGCAGCAGCTCAACTATCTGCGCGGCGATCACAGTTGTGAGCAGGGCAATCTTACCGGCTGTACCAGGGACTATCGAGCCAGGGAAAGCATGCTCGGTGACTTCATTAATTCAGAACCCTACTACTACAAGAACATTGCGCTCGGTATCGACTGGGTTCTTGCCGGAGCCAATGACGGAATGCTGCATGCCTTCGACGGTTCTACCGGTGACGAGCTGTTTGCTCATATGTTCCAGGCAACGGTGTTTCGAAAACCTGACGGATCTGACAGATCCCGGCTACAATGATACCCATATGTTCTACGTTGACGGGTATCGTCACCGTACGAAAATCTTGGCAATGCGCATCATGCTTGTCGGCGGTCTTGGCCGCGGCGGTCGTGGTTATTATGGCCTTGATCTGATGAGGCTCAACAACGGTCTGAATCTCGGTTCGGTTGAAGACCGGGCTGGCTCGATCGTCAAGTGGGAGCTCAATACCACGACGCCTGATAGTGATATCCTTGCCGACGACTGCCGGTGCCCTGAGTGATCATCTGGGCTACAGCTATTCACGACCGCAGATAATAAGGTCCAATGATCCAAGTGCCGAATGGCTGCTGGTGTTTCGGCAACGGATACGACAGTGCCAGTAAGCACGCCGTGCTCGTTCCTGGTCGGTCTCGACACTTCAGGAAATATTGTCTGGACGCATATCATTGATACCGGCGCGGCGATGCTGGTCCTGCACGGGAAACTGTAACGGGCTTTCCTCTCCTGCCATTATTTTTCCGCAGGGAGACGGGAATCAATGATTTCATCTTTGCCGGCGACCTGCTCGGTAACATGTGGAAGTTCGATATCAGTGATGCAGATCGGACTAACTGGGGTGTTTATTTCCAGGAAAGCAGTGACCTGCAGATACCAACAGGCCGCTGTTTACTGCACGAAGTGATGCCGGCTGGCGTCAGCCGATTACCATGCAGCCGGATGTGACGCTGTCGTGTGTGCGCGGAACCGAGGGCTATCTCGTGGCATTCGGGACAGGACGGCTCTACAATCCGACGGAGGACAACCTCGATAACAGTGTCCAAACCATGTACGGCATCTGGGACTGGTCAGCCGAATGGGAAGTCCAGGGCAGACCAGGTGCAACGACCTACCTCGGAGATTTCGAGTCCCAGACTTCGGCGGTTACCGCAAGTTGCGTGAACACCTGTAATGTGCTTGAGAGTGACTGCGAGTTCGACTGCCTCGGCAACACGCGAATGTGAACTCGAATGTGTCCAGGAGGAAATGAGCTGTCTGTCGAACTGCTCTTCGGTGAGAACACTTTCCAACATGGCAGCCATCCTTGGGGATGCAGACCAGTGCCGAATATGTCGCACTGCTTCAGCAGACCCAGGTTTCGGTCAACGGAATCGTCTATAACCCTGACGGTACCATTGACAGCCAGGTGTATGGTGAAACCAACCTCAACGCTGTTGACGAAGTAGTGCGCACCGTATCGGACAATGAGATCAGCTGGATGCTTCCCTCTGAACTGGCGGTGTTTAATGCCGAAGCGAATAAAACCATTCATCATGTCGGCTGGTATTTTGATCTGCCGGGCAATGGCGAGCGGGCCATCAAGGATGTTACTCATTGCCAGCGGAAAGCTGATTTTCACCAGCTCAACACCGTCTGATACACCTTGTTCAGGAGGCGGAACCTCTTCAATATGGGCGGTGGAAGTCTGCAGCGGCGGCAGAACGAATAATGCCTATTTTGACCTGAATGGTGACGGCATCATTAATCAGAACGATTATATCAATATCGGCACTGCGGCCAACCCGATCTGGGTGGCACCAAGTTCGGTCATGGTGGAAGGGATCAGTCCGGCGCCGACGCTTGTGGAAGTTGAAGAGAATATTGACCGGCTGTATTTCCCGGATAACAGGGAAGATGAAGGTTTGAGCCAGCTTGGCACCCAGGGGTACGGTGTTCCGATTCTCTACTGGCGTGAACTGGACTGGCAATAGTATAAAGCGACAACTAGACACGAGGAGGTTTTTCACATGTGGTATCTTGGTAAGAAAATGATTATTTCCTGCTGTGGGGTTGTGCTTTATATCATTGCTGTTCTGTCTTCCGGTTCAGGGTGAGCCAACGCTATGACGTTCATAATGATCTTGATCGCCCATGGCGCCCTCGAGTATTCCGGAGTGATTAACCAGCTTCCTGCACAGCGCAGCGGGGGGGGAGGTGAAGATCATCATAGACGACAGGGTCTTTCAGCTCAGCAGCGACTGTATCCTGCGGGATCAGAATGGCAGGCTCGTCGGCATTACCAGTTTTACTGAAGGGATGAGTGTCAACTTCTTTGTCCTTGATGAAATACAGATCACCAAGATGTGGCAGGTTGCCGGGGAAAATGATGGTGAGGGTTCAGATGCGGACAGGGAAATAGGCGGCAGCACTCCGCCGGAAAGCGAGATTCGACTTGAAAACGGCGTCTGGACAAACTAGCCGATTGCACATTACTCACAGGAAGAAAAATTGATGAAACTGCATAGAAATCCCAGGGAAAGCGGGTTCACCCTGATTGAGGTCATGATAACCGTGGCGATTGTCGGTGTCCTCGCCATGATAGCCGTGCCCAACATGATTGGCTGGCGGGCAGAGCGGCAGCTGCAGGGGACGGCCCGGGTCTTTTATTCCAACCTGCAGAGTGCCCGCTTTACCGCGATCCGGGAGGCGGAGACGGTATCCGTCCTGATAACCGTCCCGTCCGGCGATTATCAGATATTTCTCGACACGGATCAGGATTATACGCTCGATGCCGGGGAAGAGGTGAAAAACGATGTGACGACCCTGGCAAACGTTACGGTGCAGAATGTTACCCTGGCGGGCAACAGGGTACAGTTTAACTCACGGGGCATGGCTGACGTCGGCCCGGGAGCAGACAGCCTCGAATTCGTCAATTCGCGCGGCGATCTGGTAAGGATATTTCTGAATCCGCTTGGCCGCTTATGGCTGCAGCAATAGACTGATACCCTGCTTTCCCTCAGTTTCGCATGACCCAGATGGCCCTGGTTTTTCCAATCAGGGCCATTTTTTGTTCGGGCTCATGCGCATCTCGATTTCCTTTTTCCAGCTTTCCGCCTGATTAACCGAGGCAACATCCAAATAAGACCGGCGCCGTCCGTGTAAGGAAACTGTCAGATCGCTTCTTTAGAATGATTGAAAATCAAAAATTCATTCTAGGGAGGCGATTATGGGTTCAAGAGGGTTTTCTCTGGTAGAGGCAGTGGCGGTTGTAAGCATCATCTCGATCGGGACGCTGATTGCGACTCCGCCGCTTCTCAGCTGGAAAAGAAATGCCGACCTGCGCGGTGCCGCGGCCCAGCTGACCTCGAGCCTGCAGCTGGCGCGTACCTATGCCCTGATCAATCAGGAGCATGTCGTTATTAGGTTTGGGCAGAAACAGTACCAGATATTTGTGGATAACGGCGACGGCGGCGCGAATCCCGGAGACTGGCTGCGCTCAGGGGAAGAAAAGCTGTTGTGCCTCCACAGCCAGCCGGCAGGTGTTGCGCTCTCGACGTCTTTTCCGTATGATAAATTCCGCTTCAAGGGATTTGGCCGCAATCAGCCGGGGACGGTGACCTTGAGCAGCAGCCATGGCCGCACGGTCAAGATCGTTGTCAATGTTCTGGGCCGGGTGCGCGCTGAATTTGACTGAACGTCGTTTGGCTCTTTCGCCTCCGGATAGGTGTATACGTTCTGGTAAATCGGCAAAGAAATTTTACTGGACAACCTCAAAGCCGATTTTGGCGATTGCCTCCTCTATAACCCGGCGGTCCACCGCTCCGTCATAGGTGGCTTCTCCCTTGTCCAGATTTACCTGGACATTGCTGATGCCGGGAATGTCTTCCAGGGCTTTTGTCGTTGAGGCCACACAGTGCCCGCAGCTCATTCCCTTGATCTTGACTTGATTCATTGAATTATCCTCCACTCTTCTTATGTTATTTGGTGTAGTTTGGTGATACCACAATGTGCTGTACACAGTAACATGTAACGTCTTGGCCGGCCCCGGTCAAGTCCGGGACAGCGAGAAACACTTATGAGCACAGTCGAACAGACCTATTCAGTTTCAGGCATGCACTGCGCTGCCTGTTCCAGCAGGATTGAGCGGGTTGTTTCGCAGATGGAAGGGGTTGATTCCGCCCAGGTCAATCTGGCTGCAGAGAAACTGACCTGCAGTTTTGATGGGACAAAGACAGGTTTCAAGGCCATCGCCGAGCGGGTAGAGGGGCTTGGCTTCGGGTTGGAGGAGCAGCGTGAGCAGTTGCGCGATATTATCTACGACATTTCCGGAATGCATTGCGCTTCATGTTCCACACGAATCGAGAAGGTCCTGCGCGGCACGGACGGTGTCGTCAGTGCCGAGGTCAACCTGGCAACCGAAAAAGCTGCTGTTCAGTATGACAGCAGTATCATACATGCACGCAGGATCAGGGAAGCGATCGAGGGGCTTGGTTTTAACGCCAGACAGAGCGGAGCAACCACAGATGAGTACAGCAGAAAGCGTCTTGAGACAATCCGGCAGCTTGCCCGCATGAAAAAAAATCTCTTTGTTTCTCTTGGCTTTGCCGCCCTGCTGTTTTATGTGGCGATGGGTGAGATGCTTGGATTTCCATTGCCGGAAGCCATCCACCCCTCGTCCCGTCCCTTTGCTTTTGGTTTTGTCCAGTTCTGCCTGGTGCTGCCGATCATGTATCTGGGCAGGCAGTTTTATCTGGCCGGTATTCCCGCCCTGCTGCGCAAGTCTCCCAATATGGACTCGCTGATTGCCGTGGGCACCGGCGCGGCATTTATCTATTCCACCTGGGGTCTGGTTGAAATCGCCCTGGGTGTCAACGTGCACCAGCGGGTGATGGATCTCTATTTTGAATCAGCGGGTGTCCTGATTGCCCTGGTATCACTAGGTAAATACTTCGAATCGCGCTCAAAATACCACACCTCCGATGCCATCTCGCAGCTTGTCGACTTGACCCCTGACCGGGCAACGCTTCTTGATGGGGGGGAACAGCGTGAAGTTGCCACTGATGAAATAGAAGTAGACGACATTTTGTTGATCAGGCCGGGAGAGCGGCTGCCGGTTGACGGAGTTGTTCTGCAAGGGGAATCGGCACTCGATGAATCAATGCTGACCGGGGAAAGTCTGCCGGTAGAGAAACAGAAAGACTCCCTGGTCTACGGCGGCACCCTGAACCAGACCGGCGTCCTCCAGGTGCGTGCCTCCCAGACCGGCGCGGACACGGTTCTCTCACGGATCATACGGATGGTTCAGGAGGCACAGGGATCAAAAGCGCCGATTGCAGCACTTGCCGATCGGATTAGTCTCTATTTTGTGCCGATTGTCATGAGTATTGCCCTGGTTACCGGACTCGCCTGGTATTTTATCGGTGATGTTGAATTTTCCCTGGCCCTGCGTTTCTTTATCGCTGTTCTTGTCATTGCCTGCCCGTGTGCCATGGGGCTGGCCACGCCGACCTCGATCATGGTGGGAACCGGCAGGGGCGCTCAGTTGGGGGTGCTGATCAAAAACGGTGAAGCCCTGCAGCGGGCCGAAACGGTTGAGACGGTGATTTTTGACAAGACAGGAACGCTGACGAGTGGAAAACCGGCAGTCACCGATTATGTTCCACTGGAAAATGTTCAGGATGGCCTCGAGATCATTTCACTCGCAGCCTCGGCAGAACAGTCCTCGGAGCATCCGCTCGCCGAGGCGATTGTCGGCTATGCAAAAACACAGGGTGCTGAGCTGGTGCAGCCCGAATCCTTCACCATGCTGTCAGGGGCAGGAATCAGCGCCAGGGTCAGCGGACATGACGTGCTCGTCGGCAACGAGAGGATACTAAAAGCGCATCACATTCTCATCCCTGAAAAAATCCGCACGGAACAAACATACTCGTCTGCTGGAAAAACCCTGCTCTATATTGCCGTTGATAAAAAACTCTCGGGTCTCATCGCCATAGCCGACCAGCTGAAAGCAGAAGCCCCCCAATGTGTTTCACGGTTGAAGAAGATGAAGCTGGAGGTCGTCATGCTTACCGGAGATCACCCCGTCACCGCGGAGGCGATAGCGCGCCAGGCCGGCATCGAGGAGGTTATAGCGCAGGTGCTGCCCGATGAAAAACGGCGCAGGGTCGAGGAGTTTCAGGATCGCGGCCGACGGGTGGCAATGGTCGGCGACGGCATCAATGACGCTCCGGCGCTTGCCCAGGCTGACATCGGCATCGCCATGGGTACCGGCACCGATATCGCCATCGAATCAGGTGATATCGTCATCATGAAGAGCAATCTTGACGGTGTCATAACCGCTCTGGCACTTTCGCGTGCAGTCATGCGGAACATCAGGCAGAATCTGTTCTGGGCTTTTGCCTACAATGTCGTCGGTATACCGGTGGCTGCCGGGCTTTTGTATATCTTCGGCGGCCCGACGCTCAACCCGATGATTGCCGGCGCTGCGATGGCCCTGAGTTCGGTCTCCGTTGTCGGCAACGCGTTGAGACTTCGTTTTTTTCAGGCATGAGTCACGCCTGTTTCCTCCTCTTTTTTTCTTGACTTTTTCTCGATCCACTATATAAATAAGCCTTCATAAATGAATAGCGGTTCAGAATTTTTCTGCCGCTTCTTCATAGTCCGTGTTCTCGAAAGACGCCGTATAACTTGTTGATACGGCTATTTTTGTTCAATACATCTAAAAGAGGATCATTATGTCAAAATTAGTTGCACCTCACGGTGGAAAAGGTCTGGTATGTGCGCTGCTTGAAGGCGCTGAACGTGAAGCAGAATTGAAAAAAGCCGCAGGACTCAAGCAGATCGATATTTCTGCTCGCACGAAAGGCGATCTGATCATGATGGGTATCGGCGGCTTCAGTCCCCTTACCGGTTTCATGACCAAAGCCGACTGGAAGGGCGTTTGCGAGAATTATCCAGATGGCAGACGGCACCTTCTGGCCTGTGCCGATTACCCTTGACGTATCCGCTGCGGATGCAGCAGCTATTAAAGTGGGCGATGAAATTGCCCTCGTCCGCAATGGTGAAACCTTTGCAACCATGAAGGTTGAACGAAAAATACGAGATGACCGAAGCCGACAAGAAGTTCGAATGTGAGAAGGTCTTCATGGGCGAAGGTGAAGAGTCCGTTGGCGGCAAGTTCTGGGAAATCGCACCCAAAGATCATCCCGGCGTTATCATGGTAATGGCCCAGAAAGAGTTCAACCTCGCCGGTCCGGTAAAAGTTCTGTCCGAGGGCGAGTATCCGAAAGAGTATCCGGGAATCTACCTGAAGCCTGCTGAGACCCGTGCCCTGTTCGACGAGCGCGGCTGGGCCAACGTTGCCGCACTGCAGCTGCGTAACCCGATGCATCGTTCCCATGAATACCTGGCCAAGATCGCGGTAGAGGTATGTGACGGCGTTCTGATTCATTCGCTGATCGGAAACCTCAAGGCAGGCGATATTCCGGCAAAGGTCCGTATCAAGGCAATCGATATCCTGATCGAGAACTACTTTGTCAAAGAGAACGTCTATCAGTGCCGGTTATCCGCTTGACATGCGTTATGCCGGACCTCGCGAAGGCCTGCTGCATGCGACCTTCCGCCAGAACTACGGGGTCAACAACATGTTGATCGGCCGTGATCATGCCGGTGTCGGCGATTTCTACGGTCTCTTCGAGGCACAGGACATTTTTGATCGCATCCCCGTAACCGGTGATGCCGCAAAAGATCTGCTCTGCAAGCCGATGAAAATCGACTGGACCTTCTACTGCCACGAGTGTGACGGTATGGCATCTCTGCGTACCTGTAACCACAAGCAAAGAGATCCCGCGTCATTCTTTCCGGTACCAAACTGCGTAAAGCCCTTTCAGAGGGCGCAGAGGTCGTTGATCACTTCGGTCGTGATGAGGTTCTTGCTCATCTTCGCGCCGTACTATGAAGGTCTGACCGAGAAAGTTGAGGTCAAAATGCAGGGTGCCGCCTCCGGCGAATCCATGTAACAAAGACCACGCGTCGCTCTACAGGGGGAGATGCCGCCTTTCAGGTGGTATCTCCCCCTTTTTTTTGGTATATCCTCTGTACCATTCAGGATATTCAGACAACGGAGGTTATGTAATGGTTACTATACAGGTTGGCCTTGACAGCAGAAGTTACCCGATCAGGATTGAGCCCGGATGCTTATCCCGGGTACCGGAAGACCTGGCACAACACTACAGGGCGAGCCGCTACTGCATCGTTGCAGACGATACCGTGGCCGCCCTCTATGGAAATGATCTGCTTGCCCGCATTCGGGATAATGGCTTGACCGCTGACCTGCTCTCCTTTCCTCACGGGGAGGAAAATAAAAATCTCGACACCATATCCCGTCTGGTGAGCGCCAGTGCGCAGCTGGGACTTGATCGAAAGAGCATGTTTATTGCCCTCGGAGGGGGAGTAAGCGGTGATGTCACCGGTTTTCTCGCCTCCACCTACATGCGGGGAGTACCTTTTATTCAGATTCCGACCAGCCTGCTGGCCCAGGTTGACAGTTCGGTCGGCGGCAAGACCGGGGTCGATATTGCCGAGGGAAAGAACATGGTCGGCACCTTCTATCAGCCCAAAGCCGTGTATATTGATACAGATGTCCTGAAAACGCTTCCTGAAGAGGAGTATCTCAGCGGCATGGCCGAAGTCATCAAGCACGGTTTTATACGCGATAACGACTTTATTACTTTTCTCGAAACCAACCGGCAGCAGATCATGGCTCTTGAAAACGATGCGGTTGTCAGGATAATCCATACCAGCTGCCTGATAAAGGCGGACGTGGTGTCAGCAGACGAGAGGGAATCCGATGCCAGGCGCATCCTGAACTTCGGGCACACCATTGGCCATGCCGTCGAAGCAGCCTCACGGTTCTCTATATCGCACGGCTTTGCCGTTGCCATCGGCATGGTTGCAATCTGCCGGATCGGGGTGATGAAATCGCTGATATCGGCGCCGACTGCCGACAGATATATTGAATTAATCAAACAGTATGGCTTGCCTACGGAAATTCCTGGAGACCTTGACCGGACGGTCATTAAATCATATCTTAGCACTGATAAAAAAAGTATTGGAGGAACGATCTCCTATGTTCTGCCCGAAGAGGGCGGCGGCGTTACCATTTCCGAAGATGTAACGGAACGTATGATTGACGCGGTGCTCGACTTCAAAGTCAGATAAACGTGCTTGCAAGGAAAGGATCCAGCGATGCCCATTTATGAATTTTTCTGTGAAGACTGCAATGTGATTTTCAATTTCTTTTCCCGCAGGATCGATACCAGCACCCGGCCGGATTGTCCGCGCTGCCGGAAAAAGGAGCTGGCGCGGCAGGTGTCTATGTTTGCGACAATCGGCAAAGCTGCAGAAGACGATGACCAGTTTGCCGGACTCGATGAGTCAAAGATGGAGCATGCCCTTGAGTCGCTGATGAGAGAGTCTGAAGGAATCAACGAAGACGATCCCCGACAGATGGCGACGCTGATGCGCAAATTCACCGAGAAAACCGGGATTAACCTCGGCGATACCATGGAAGAAGCGATCTCCAGAATGGAAAAAGGTGAAGATCCCGATGAGATTGAAAAGGAGATGGGAGATCTGCTCGGCGACGAGGGGGATTTTTCTTTTGACGCTGTCAGGAAAAAAATGACGGGCCGCGCTGCGCCTCCGCTTCACGATGAAACACTCTATGACCTTCAGCCGCAGGTTCCGGAGCAGGAGATGACACCTTCCTTCGCTGATCCGGAAAAAAAACCCTAAGGGTAGCCTGCAGAGACCTTAGCCGCGCATTCAATGAATCGTTGTTTCTGAACTCCCGTCATCCCAGAAGGGCAACGTGCTGTTCTGCATTTCTTTCCTGATGATAATCTCCCGTACTTCCCGCTCACTGATGCCAAGTGATCGCGCGATTTCTTCTATGTTGTAGGACGCCTGACCGTCATGGGTATACTTGTTTGCCTGCAGTTCGGGAAAGGTGCTGCCTGTTGCCTGGCTGGAGGCCTTCAGCAGGATGCTTACAATTTCAGGGGGGCCGTAGAGCAGCAGCCATTCAACCGCTTCTGCCCAGAGTCTTGAGTCCACGGTTTTGTTCTGAAGAATTTCCATTGCCGTGTCCAGGTTCCAGTGATCTTTAAAATCCATATTCAGTCCTATAAATTTTTTACTGTTGTTCCAAAACTCTCCGTAATATAATATAATATCAACGGAGTGCAATTGAATAGAAAACCGGATTCGAACAATTCCCTTTCTGCGGCAGAGAAACGTGCGGCAATTGTTTGAAGGAACGAGGAAATCTGGATGAATCGATTTGATGGCGGTATTTTTCTTGAAAACATTGAGTGGTTTGACGAATCCGGTAAAGAGCTTGTTCACCGGCTACCGGAATCCGGTTCCGGCGAGATAAAGTACGGTGCCCAGCTGACCGTTCGTGACAGTCAGGCAGCCGTGCTGTTTTACAAGGGGAAGGCCAGAGATGCCTTCGGGCCTGGACGGCACACACTTAAAACCGCAAACCTCCCGATCCTCACCAAGATTCTCTCTATTCCGTGGCGAGGTGACAGCCCGCTTCGGGCCGAAGTATATCTTGCCAACCTGAAATACTTCACCAACCTCATGTGGGGGACAGAGAACCCTGTGGCTTTCAGGGATTCAGAACTGGGACTGATCAGGATACGCGCTCATGGGATTTTCAACCTCCAGGTCGTTCAGCCGGTTCTTTTTATCAATTCGCTGGTCGGCACCATGGGAAAAATTTCCACCGAGGACATTTCAACCTATCTCAAGCGTGTCATTGTCTCCCGTTTCAACGATTATCTCGGTGAAAAACTGGACACGATCCTGGACCTGCCGGGACAGTTCGATGAGCTTTCCGTTGAACTGCAGAAACGCTTGACGCTTGATTTTGCCCATTTCGGCCTGCGTCTGAGTCATCTCTATGTCACCTCGATTACGCCTCCTGAAGAGGTGCAGCGTGCAATTGATGACCAGGCGCGGATGAATGTCATCAAGGACATGGAAAAGTTTGTCAAGCTGAAGGCGGCATCGGCCATGGAAAAGGCGGCGGAGAACCAGTCAGAGGCGGGTGCCGGCATGGGGATGGGAATCGGCATGATGATGCCGGCGATGTTTTCCTCGGCTTCGGTTGGCGCTGCTGCAGGTGCAGCGGTTCCAGGAGGCGGCGTGTCCACGGCGGTCTGTCCTGACTGCCGGAAAACTATTTCCGGAGATGCCCGTTTTTGCCCGGCCTGCGGGCACCAGCAGCTTGTCCTGAGTCAGTGTTTCAAGTGCGGCAAAAACCTTTCCCCCAATGCTCGATTCTGTTCAAAATGTGGAACTTCGACGGCGCAGAAGCCGGAAGCCGTTGTCTGCGGGCACTGCAGTGCCGAGAATATGCCCGGAGCGACATTTTGCAACCAGTGCGGCGAGAAATTAGGATAATAGAATGGAACTTCAAATCAGCCACCCCTGCCCATCATGCGGCGGCCCGGTAGAGATGCAGGAAGCAGACAGGCTAACCTCCTGTCTCTTCTGCGACGTTCAGAATTACATGGTGCACAGCGGTCTGCAGCGCTATGTTCTGCCGGACCAGGTTCCAGCGCATATTGCACGTGAGAAGATTCTTTATTTCCCCTACCTCCGCTTCAAGGGAAATATGTTCACCTGCCTGGGAATGGAGGTGCAGACGAAGGTGCTCGATACGACCCATCGCGGACTTGAAACAGGGATGTTGCCGATGTCGCTTGGCATGAAACCCCAGGCCATGAAGGTTTCCCTGGTGAGCAAAGCGCTCAAGGGACTGTTTATTCGCCGACAAGATACCGCCATAAAGGTTTTGCAGCGAGCCTACCTGGTTGAGGATACCGTCTCTGAGATGAACGAGCAGGCGCTTAATCACCGCGCCTTTATCGGTGAGTCCGTCAGTTGTATTTACCTGCCGCTTTATATTGAAAACGGACTGGTTTATGATGGTGTTCTGACCCGTAAAATTGGCCGGGTAGAACCCTGGCTGACGGATAAAAAGACGTTGGTCCGCTATCAGCAGGAGTGGGAGCCGCATTTCCTGGCAACCATCTGTCCGCAGTGCGGTGCTTCCATGCAGGGTGAACACGACAGCCTTGTCATGAACTGCTATAACTGCGATTCCTGCTGGACCGAAAAAAAAGGCAAATTTGTGCCGGTTCCCTTTACGCGTCTGAGCCCCAAGAAAAAGAACGGGCTCCAACTTCCGTTCTGGCGTATTTCCGTAGAGACAGGTGGAATCAAGATGCGGACGCTGGCAGATTTTCTGAGGGCCACCAATCAGCCGGTTGTGGTCAACTGGAAGCACGAGGAACAGGAACTCGAATTCTGGGTGCCGGCGATGAAACTGAGACCAAAAATCTTTCTGAAAGTGGCCAAGGGTGCAACCCTTTCCCAGTTGAACTTTCCAGCCGGTGAAAAAAAACTGCGGAAACCGCTTTTTCCGGTAACCCTGACGCTCAAAGAGGCCGTTCAATCGCTTAAAAGCATTGTCGCTGCTGCAACGGTTAACAAGAAAGACGTCCTTCCTCAACTGCCAAACCTCTCATTTGAGATAAAGAGAACCGCGCTTGTCTTTTTGCCATTTGAAGATACCGGACACGATCTCGTCCAGGAGCATTCGTCCCTGGCGATCGCCTCCTCGGTTGTCCAGACCGGCAGAAATCTTTAGGGTTTTGGCACTCATTGGTTCATGAACAGCGGACAGGAACATGAACGTTTTATGGCTGCCGCGCTTGACCAGGCGGCCAGAGCCGCCGGCAACGGTGATTTTCCGGTCGGCTGCGTGCTGGTGTGCAACCAGCAGGTTGCCGCGGCAGGATTTCGCCGAAACAGCACCAAAACCCCCAATGAACTTGATCATGCAGAGATAATCGCCCTGCGCAAGCTTCTCTCACAGCAATCGGCAGATCCGGGCAAAACCACGCTCTATTCGACGATGGAGCCCTGCCTGATGTGTTTTTCCACCTTGATCCTCAACGGGATAAGAACCATAGTCTACGGGTACGAGGATGTAATGGGCGGCGGTACTCGGCTCAACCTTGCCGGTTTGCCCCCGCTTTATGCTGACATGAAGGTAACGGTCATCCCCTCGGTGAGGCGGCAGCAGTGCCTTCAGATGTTCAAGGATTTTTTCGGTGACAAGGAAAATGATTATTGGAAAGACTCCCTTCTTGCTCAGTACACCTTGCGGCAATAACCGTTCTCGCCTCAATTATCTCTAATCTGGTTGACCGGCAATGAAAAAGAGAGCACAGACAGTCGGTTTCAGGGCTGGAGAGCGGAATGTGTTCCTCCACATACTGACAGGCTGCAACCTCTCCTGCAGACACTGTTACATCAATACGGAGCAGCACGGCACCAACATGCTCGACAGGCAGCAGATGGAATCCTGGATTCGTCTTTTTGCCGTCAGGGAAAAACGCTCCAATATCATTTTTCTTGGCGGCGAACCGACAATGCATCCGGATCTTGTCCATGGGCTGATAGTTGCCCGGCAATGCGGTTACACTATTACCGTTGACACTAACGGTTTCCTCTTTCATGACTTTCTCCATCGTGTCTCGGCTGATATGGTTGATTTTCTCAGTTTCAGTCTTGACGGGCCCGACGCCGAAATCAATGACCCGATCAGGGGAGAAGGGGTGTTTCAGGTCTGCACGACAAATCTGAACAAGGCCGTTGCGCTCGGTTTTAATACCAGCCTTATCTATACGGTCAGCAGTGACAATATCGAACATCTGCAGCGCATGGTGCCGCTCGTCGAGGAGCTGGGAGTGAAAAAGTTTTTCATTCAGGTCATCGGCCTGCGCGGGAAATCAGCACACCATGGCGACGACGAAAAAAAAGCGGCGCTGCAGGTCGATCCCGACCGCTGGCTGAAGGTGGTGCCGGAGGTGGCTGCACGGGTTGCCGAACGTGGCGTTGAGGTTATCTACCCGAAGGTATTTCTCGATAAAGACGAAGCATTCGAATGCGCCGGCACTGTTGCCGAGAATTTTTTTATCTTCCCCAATGGCCGTGTCTACCAGTGCCCGCTCTGTGAGGATTACCCGGTGCATTCCTTTGAGATCAGGGAAAACAGGCTGGTGCGGCGAAGCGGTTTGACTGAGGAAAAATTTTTCGGACTGACTATTGCCGAGGGATGCGTGATGAATAAATTACTGCAGCCCGACACCATCACCTATGACAAGGATGGGATTCCGCATCACCGAATTTCCTGCTGCCTGGTCAAGCAGCGGATATAGGCTGTCAAGCAGTGCCTCGGTCAGGGAGCCTCATCATCATTTCTCTTTTTTTTCTTTCTGCTGAACAGGGCAGTCAAAAAAATACCGGCTTCATAGAGCGCGAAGAGTGGAACGGCGAGCAAACCGGTTGCCATGAAATCTCCTGCTGAAAGAAGAAAGGCAAGCATGACGATGGCACCGTAAAAATAGAGCCGCTTATCTCTGAAATAAGGTGCGGTTACGATCCCCGCTTTGCCTGACATGACCATCAGGAAGGGAATTTGGAAGGAAAGGCCAAAGGCCATCACGGTTCTGGCCACAAAGGTCAGGTAGAGGCCGAGTTTCGGCAGGGGCTCCAGTCCGGGGTGGGCATAGCTCATAAAATAGGTGAGCATTTTCGGAAGAACGCTGAAAAGGGCAAAAGCCGCGCCCGCCAGGAACAGGATGCTGGACCAGAAGACAACAGTGACGGTCAGTTTTTTTTCGTGGTCGAGCAGTCCGGGCGAAACAAAACTCCATCCCTGATAGAGCATGACGGGAAAGGATGCGATTATCCCCACCAGCAGCGCAAGTTTGATATAGGCAATAAATGCCTCCGGCAGATTTGTATAGACAAGCCGGTAGACCATCGGGCTGGCGGCAAAGAGCGGTTTGATAAAAAACAGGGCGATCTGCTCGGAGAAAAAATAGGCAACAATGGTGCACAGGACGATGGATATGAAAACCTTTACCAGCCGTTTACGCAACTCGTCATGGTGAGGGCGAAAAAAGGCCAGGCTCTGCTCAATTGTCGACATGGTCTATTGGGAGGATGATGTTCTGCTGTTTTGGCCGGCAGCTTCGCTGCCTGCTTCCTGCTGCGGGTCGTCTGACTCCGCAGGCTCATTCTCCTGTGCGGGAAGCTGAGTGTCTGCTGAGGGTGCCACCGTGGCAATATCCATTGCCTCAAGAGACTCCCGGTCTTTCTCACTGAGTAGTTCACTCTCAACAACGGAGTTCTTTTCTTCACCGCCGGGTGGATTGACCCCATCATCCGGAAGGAGTCCTTTCCACCCGTCTGCTGCTGGATCGCCAAGTTTTTCTTTCAGGGATCTTGCGGCTTCCTCAAGCTCGGGTTTGACCGAGTCAAACGGATTTTCATCAGCAAGGCTTTCTTTGAGTGAGGAAACGGTCTTTTTCAACTCGAGCACGCCTTTTGCCACCGAGCGTGCAAGCTCGGGGAGCTTGTCCGGCCCGACGACGATGAGCGCCAGTGCCAGTATCAGAATCATTTCAGGTAAACCGATGCCAAACATAATTTCCTCAGAATACAGGGGAGCGCAGCTGTATATTCTTTGAGATGATCGCCCGGTTATACGAGTGCGGCGGAGAGAAGTATCTGCATGACCCGCAGCGTATAACGTCTGGGCGGAGAAAGAAAATGTACCAAACTGACCCGCAGAAATCGACATCTATTTAAACACAAGTCAAAATGTACGGTGAATCAATCTGCCCCGGGAAGATAGGGGCAAACAGGAACCGTCATGTAAACGCATGGTTTCAGGATATAATTCGATAAAATTTGACTGATTGACTTTGTGACGATACTTGACTATAATTACAAGGTTTGACCTCAGGCTATTGGCTCAACCGCATTTCGGCATGGGAACCATGGCCCGAAGGTTTTAAATTTAGACGATATCAGGAGAGGATAGATGTCAAGTGTGGTCATCGTTGGCACTCAGTGGGGTGATGAGGGGAAGGGTAAAATTGTCGATTTGCTTACCAGGTATGCCGACTGTATCGTCCGATTTCAGGGCGGAAATAATGCCGGTCACACCCTGGTGGTAGGCGGCAAAAAGTTTATCTTTCATATTATCCCCTCCGGAATTCTTTACCCTGACAAGAGATGCCTGATCGGCAATGGCGTCATTATCGATCCCGCTGTTCTCCTTCACGAAATTGATGAATTAAAGGATAAAGGTCTTCCGGTAACTCCCAAGAGGATGATGATCAGCGAGAACGCGCACCTGATTATGGAATATCACAAGACGCTTGATATCGCCCAGGAGGCAGCGCTTGCCAAAAACAAAAAAATCGGCACGACCGGCCGCGGCATCGGGCCGTGCTACGCTGACAAGATCAGCAGGGTGGGCATCAAGGTCGACGATCTTCTCGATGAAGATATGCTCAGGGACAAGGTCCAGGCAGGAATCGACGAAAAAAACTTTCTGCTGACAAAAAAATTCGGTGCTGAACCACTCTCCTTTGATGCTCTGTTCAATCAGTTGCTTACCTATGCGGAGCGGCTGATACCATTTGTGGGTAATGTCTCTGTCGAGCTCGACGAAGCCCGCAGGGCAGGCAAGAATATATTGTTCGAGGGAGCGCAGGGAACACAGCTCGATATCGATCACGGTACCTATCCATTTGTAACCTCATCGAATACCGTGGCCGGAAACGCCTGCAACGGCAGCGGTTTCGGACCCACGCATATCGATTCCGTCGTCGGTATTCTGAAGGCCTACACAACCAGGGTCGGTGAAGGTCCTTTTCCGACCGAATTGTTCGATACCACCGGCGACGAGCTGCAGAAAAAGGGTGGTGAGTTCGGCGCAACCACCGGGAGAAAGAGGCGGTGCGGCTGGCTCGATGGGGTGGTGGCTACTGATGCAGTCCGGCTCAACGGCCTCACCGATCTTGCCATCACCAAGCTCGATGTACTCAGCGGCCGGCAGAAACTGAAAATTGCAACCTCTTACGATTTAAACGGCAAAACCCTGCAGGCGATGCCCGCAAGCATTAAAGACGCTTCAGCAGTTACCCCCGTGTATGAAGATATCCCCGGCTGGCAGTCAGAGATCGATCATATCCGTGACTTTGACCAGCTGCCCGTGGAGGCAAAGGATTACATAAAGAGAATAGAGGATTTGACCGGCGTACCTGCATCGATTGTTTCAGTTGGCCCGGACAGAGAAGAGACGTTGCTGCTGAGAAACCCGTTTGAACCGAAATAGGCTCAGTTATACTCATTGTATATATCGTGATGTCTAAGCATTGCGAATAAAAGAGGAATCTATGGCTAGAATTACAGTAGAGGATTGTTTGGAAAAGGTTGGCGATGATAACCGTTTTAATCTGATTCATCTTGCCGTCAAGAGAATCAGGCAGCATCGGCAGGGAGAACCCTTTCTGGTTGAGGGGAAAAACAAGGAAGTGGTAATGACCTTGAGGGAAATTGCGGCCGCTCGTGTTACTTTTGACAATATCGATGAGTTGCCCGATAATAGTGGTAATGATACGGAAGAATTTATTGAGAAGGAAGTAAAAACAGAAGCATAAGGCTTTTCGAGACGATTCTATGGCACGTGACTATTATGAAATTCTTGGTGTTGGCAAACAGGCCGGCGCTGATGAAATAAAGAAGGGCTACCGTAAGCTGGCGATGAAATATCATCCGGATCGCAATCCCGGCGATATCGAAGCCGAGAATGCCTTCAAAGAATGCACAGAGGCATACGAGGTCTTAAGTGATGAGCAGAAAAGGCAAATCTATGATGCCTATGGTCATGACGGCCTGAAAAACAGCGGATACCGTGGTCCCGGAAATTTTGAGGATGTTTTTTCCAGTTTCGGCGATATTTTCGGCGATATTTTTGGTTTCGGCTCCGGGCGCACCCAGGCCAGGAGGAATGGACCGATCGCCGGAAATGATCTTCGCTATGACATCAACATCTCCTTTATGGAAGCAGTGCACGGCGCCAGCAAAGAAGTTGAACTGACCAGGAGAGACACCTGCTGGACGTGCGAGGGGTCCGGCTGCCGCCCCGGTTACCAGAAGCAGGCATGCTCAAGCTGCAACGGCAGAGGGCAGGTGATCCGCTCTCAGGGGTTTTTTCAGGTAAGCTCCACCTGCCCGCACTGTCATGGAGAAGGACAGATCGTTACGCACCCCTGTGATGACTGCAACGGCTCGGGTCTGGTTGCGAAAACAAAAAAAGTGTCTATAAAAATACCCGCCGGAGTTGACACCGGTGCCAGGATGCGCCTCAAGGGAGAAGGAGAAGGTGGTCGGAAAGGTGGTCCTTCGGGAGACCTTTACGTGGTCATCGATGTTGAGCCGCATGAGTTCTTCCAAAGAGAGGGAGACACCATCTACTGTCGGCTCCCGGTGTCAATGGTAGATGCGGCCCTTGGCATGAAGACGGAGGTTGTCACGATTCACGGAAAGAAAAAACTGACAATTCCGGAAGGGTCCCAGTCCGGTGAAATTTTCACCTTGCGGGGCGAAGGGGTCCAGAACCTTCGGGGTAGGGGGCGCGGCGACATGATCGTCGAGCTCAAGGTTCTCACGCCGACCAATCTCTGTGACGAACAGAAAAAGGTGCTGCGTGAATTTGACACCTTGTGCGAGGAGCATGGCCAGAAAGATGTGCATGAAGGTTTTTTCACCAAACTGGTCAATGAGGTGATGGGCAAGACCAGTTCCTGAGGATCGAAATATGGCTGCAGAAGGTTCATCATTGACTCATTTTGACTCCGATGGAAATGCCGTCATGGTTGATGTGGGCAAAAAACAGGAAACAGAGCGTGTCGCCCATGCTGCCGGGACGGTCACCATGAGCAGAAAGGCCTTTGATCTGGTCAAAAGCGGATCCATCAAGAAGGGGGATGTTCTTGGAATTGCACGGATTGCAGGAATCATGGCGGCAAAAAAGGTTGATGCCCTGATACCGCTGACCCATCCACTGATGATTACCAGGGTTTCTGTAGATTTTGAGCTGGTTGATGAGCACAGCATGATTGAAATCAATGCAATTGTGGGCATCTGCGGCAAAACCGGCGTTGAGATGGAAGCACTTACGGCTGTTTCAGTTGCTGCATTGACCATCTATGATATGTGCAAGTCCGTTGATAAAACCATGGTAATTGATAATATACGTTTACTGAAGAAGACCGGCGGCAAGAGTGGTACCTTTACGAGACCATGTTGAGCAGAAAGCCCTGGGATATACACCCTTGTCAATAGATAGTATGAAGGAGAGACAGGATGGAGAAGGAATTACTGGAAAAGTTCAAAAGACAGCTAGAGCAGAAGCGTAACGATATAATCAGTGAAGCGGATAAGACGCTGGCTGATATGACTGATCAGAACAATAATATTCCTGATCCGAATGATCGAGCCACCATCGAATCTGATCGGAGCTTTGAGCTGAGAATCAGGGACCGGGAAAGAAAACTGCTTGGCAAGATCGAGGAAGCAATCAGTCGAATCGATGAAGGTGATTATGGTATCTGTGAAGGCTGCGGTGACGAAATCAACATCAAACGATTGGAGGCCAGGCCTGTTACGACGCTCTGCATAGATTGCAAAACGCTCCAGGAGCAGAAGGAAAAGTCTCAGGGACAATAACCAAGATGCCCGAGCTTAGAAAAGATCCCGTTCTCGGACGGTGGATCATCATATCCAAGGAGCGGCAGAAACGACCGACTGATTTTTTTGTCGAGGAGACCAAAGTTCTCGGCGGTTTCTGCCCGCTCTGTGCCGGCAATGAAAAATCCACCCCTCCAGAGGTATTAGCCTATCGTTCAGCTTTTGGATCGTCGGCCAATGATTCCAACTGGCAGGTCCGGGTCGTGCCGAACAAGTATCCCGCCCTGATTATTGAGGGAGATCTCAATAAAGAGGGGGAAGGCCTCTATGACCGGATGAATGGTATCGGGGCCCATGAAGTGATTGTCGAGAGTCCCGGCCACGAAGATCTTCTCCATAAACTGCCTGTTGAACATGTCAGCCTTGTTTTCAGGGCATTCAGGGACCGCCTGATTGATCTTGAAAAGGATTCACGTTTCCGCTATGTGATGATTTTCAAGAACTATGGCAAAGCGGCAGGGGCGTCTCTTGAACACTCTCACTCCCAGCTTATCGCCCTGCCGGTACTACCGAGAATGCTCGTTTCTGAACTGTCAGGTGCCCAGTCGTACTATCGTTACAAGGACAGGTGCATTTTCTGCGATATTATCAGGCAGGAGATCCAGCAGCAGGTGCGGGTCGTCTGTCAAAACGATTTCTTTATCACCATAGCGCCCTTTGCGCCGCGAACGCCCTTTGAAATGTGGATCCTTCCGAAAGAGCACGCCTCAGGTTTCTGTTCAATAGATGACCGGATGCTCACGAGCCTGTCGCAGCTCTTTGCCGAAACCCTGAGAAGGCTCGATGGATGCATTCCCAGTGTTCCATATAATTTTGTGCTTCACACCCAGCCGCTGAGATCAGCAGGGTTAGAGTCTTATCACTGGCATTTTGAGATTGTTCCAAAATTGACCTCAATTGCAGGATTTGAGTGGGGTTCGGGATTCTACATAAATCCGCTGCCACCCGAAGAGGCTGCAAAGTATTTAAGAGAATCTCTGGACAATTGAAGGAGAGAGAGGTGAAAAAGATACTGCTCGTTGATGATGATCATGCTATTCAGCTTCTCTACCAGGAAGAGTTTTCCGATGAGGGATATGCTGTGGAGTCAGCATTTAACGGTGATGAAGGACTGCAGATATTCACCGAAGGCAGCCCGGACCTGGTCATCCTCGATATCCAGATGCCGGGCTTAAATGGGATAGAAGTGCTCCGTCAGATGAAAATGATCAACCCCTCCATACCGATCATATTGAACAGTGCCTACCACGATTATAAACAGGACCTTGGGGCCTGGGCATCAGATGCTTATGTTGTAAAATCTTCTGACTTGACGGAGCTGAAGAACGCGGTTCGCCGCTTTTTGGAGTGATCAAAATCAAATATCGCCCCTGCGCCTGGTGCCGTCATCGGGTAATACTCAGAGACTTTACATGAAGGATATCCAGAGCCAGATAGATCACCGGAGAATCGATATAAAGAAGGTAGGCGTCAAAACGATCACCTACCCGATAACGGTCCTGGATAAATCACAGAAGAGTCAGAAGACGATTGCCACGGTAAATATGTATGTGAACCTGCCGCACCATTTCAAGGGTACACACATGAGCAGGTTTATTGAGATCCTGAACCGTTTCCATGGGCAGATAGATCTCAAGGGATTCCGTTTGATCCTCGAGGAAATGAAGGAAAAACTGGACGCAGAGGCTGCCCATATAGAAATCGCCTTTCCATTTTTTCTCCATGATGATGGCAGGACCGATGATTTTCAGGTGAGGAAATATGATTGTGCGATGCACTGCCGGCTTGAAGAAGAAGATGATTTAAGGCTGGATATAGCAGTTCCTGTTGCGCATCCATTGCGTGCTGATTCCCTCAGAGGCCACGGAGCCGCCGTTGGCTTGTGGGGTAATGTTTCGGTAAGCGTACGTTTTAAAAAATTCATGTGGCTTGAAGACCTGATAACCATTGTGGAAAGGACTATCAGCTGGGAGTCGTCTGGAGGAATCAAAAACAACGCGGCCGAGCAGCCGATGGAATCACTGCTGGAAAGTCTTGCAAAGCGGTTTGCCCTGCTGCCGGAATTAAAATGGTACTCGATTACCGTTGAAAATATTTCCCAGGGATACTCACTGTTCGCGACCCTCTCATCGGCGGATAGCCGGTAATTATTTGTCACTATGGAATCTTAAGTAAGAGAACCAATCATATGAATGACCTGCTTTTTGAAATTGGCACGGAGGAAATACCGGCCGGATTTTTGAATCCGGCCGCAGAACAGTTTCAACTGCTTTTCGAATCAAAAGCTGAAAAGCTGAAAATTCCCTTTGAATCCGTTAGAACATTCTGTACGCCGAGAAGACTTGCCTTGCTCGTCTCTGATCTTGCCGACAGGCAGCAGGACAGCCTTGAAATTTCTCTGGGCCCCTCCAGAAAGGCGGCATATGATGCAGATGGAAAACCAACACGGGCAGCCGAAGGATTTGCCCGATCAAAAGGTGTGTCCGTCGATGCTCTCTCCCTGGTGGAAACACCAAAAGGTGAATATCTGCAGTTAACAAGAGAAGTAAAAGGTGACGCCAGCTCAGCACTGCTGCCTGATCTTCTGCGGGAGTTGATTCTTGAGCTGTCGTTTCCCAAGTCAATGAAATGGGGCAGCTATCAGAACACCTTTGCCAGGCCTGTCCAGTGGCTGGTGGCGCTGCTCGGCAAAACAGTGATCGACATTGAATACGAAGGCATCGTTTCCGGCCGCCTGACAAGAGGGCACCGTTTCATGGCTCCCGGGGAAAAAGAGATCAGGGACGCTTCAGAATATGAAACAGTGATGGAATCTCTTTTTGTCCTGGCTGATTTCAGAAGACGGGAGCAAATGGTTCTCGAGGAAGTCAAAAATGCGGTGTCCACTGCAGATTTTGGTTGTCTGGCAGCGGTTGCAATTGACGAGCAGCTGCTCCACACCGTAACCAACCTCGTTGAAAAGCCATATGGCATCTGCGGGCGGTTTGATGAAAAATTCCTGCAACTGCCCGAGGAGGTGCTGGTCACTTCAATGAGAGAGCATCAGAAGTACTTTCCTGTTGTCAATGATGCCAAGTGTTTGCTTGCAGGGTTTGTTGCAGTCAACAATACCGGTGTAAAAGAGATCGCCCTCACCCGTGAAGGTCACGAGCGTGTTTTGCGGGCCCGCCTTGAAGATGCACTGTTTTTCTTTGAATCCGATAAAAAACGCCGGCTGGAAGAACGGACCGAGAAACTCTCAGGGATCATCTTTCAGGCAAAACTGGGATCGGTAAAGGAGAAGGTGGATCGTGTCGTCAAGTTGACGAGACTGCTTTGTGAGGAACTCGAGCCATCACTCGTCGATATTGCCTGCCGGGCTGCCAAGCTCTGCAAGGCTGACCTGATTACCGATATGGTCGGTGAATTTCCGACACTGCAGGGAATCATGGGAAGCGCTTACGCACTCCACGACAACGAGGATAAAGGCGTTGCCGAGGCGATTAAGGAACACTATATGCCGCTTCGCTCGGGGGCCGACCTCCCGGTTTCCGCAGCTGGTGCAATTGTCGGTCTCGCTGATCGGATTGATACCATTGCCGGCTGTTTCGGAATCGGCCAGCAGCCGACCGGAACGGCTGACCCGTTCGGTCTTCGCCGGCTCTCGCTCGCCGTGCTGCACATTATAGAGGACCGGGGATACGAACTCGTGCTGGCAGACATCGTTCAAAAGGCGCTGGCACTCTATGGCGACAAGGTGGACGGCAGTGGCGACACGGTCGATCTCATTCTCACCTTCATCAAAAACAGATTTAATAACGACTGCGTGGCAAAGGGTATGGACAGTCGGGCCGTTGATGCAGTTACCTCCGTGGTTTTTGTAGATGTCAACGATTGCCTGAAACGCATCGAGGCCTTTACCGCGATGAAAAAGGACGCTTCTTTCGAAGTACTTTCCGCATCATTTAAGCGGGTAAGAAACATCGTAAAGGATAACAGCGATACCTTTGTCGATGCCGACCTCTTTGAGGCCGAGGCGGAGAGGCAGCTCTGGGCGGCGTATCAGGCGCTGGAGCTCAGCACCAGGAAAGGGCTTGAGAAAAAAGACTATCCCGGACTACTCGAAGACATGCTCGGGCTGAAGAATCCAATTGACAGATTCTTTGAAGAAGTGATGGTGATGGCTGAGGATGAAGAGCTGCGCAGGAATCGTCTGAACATGATGACCGCCATCGGCAACCTGATCCTTGAGGTCGGTGATATTTCACGAATGCACGCAGCCTGAGCATAACAGTTCAGGGGATACATAAATAAAAAAAGGCTGCATCCCGTCAAGGAAGCAGCCTTTTTTTATTGGTTCGGTCCAGGAGATTAACTTTTAGGATGACAGGGGAGGCAGCCCTTGAACTTGTCCTTGAGTTCCGGCTTGGCGGCGACTACCTCTTTGTGACAGCTCTTGCAGTTCTCGTGGGCGGCGTTCTTGAAGGTTTCAATTTTTTTATCCATCCCTGATCCCTCGAAGTGGCAGCTTTCACATTTGGCGATTTCCTGTCCTTCTTCGTATGCTACCTGCTTGCCGTCTGCGGCACCGTGATGGCAGTCACCGCATTCTGCTATCTCCTGGTGTTTGGCATGCGGAAATACGGCAGGTTTCGGCTTGGATGCTTTGTCTTTTTCCGCCTGCAGCATCATGTCGGCGGGTCCGTTATCCGCAATGACGATACCGGCAAAGCAGAGAAAAATAACGCCCAATACACAAATAATAATTTTTCTGGCCATCGTGTGTGCTCCTTTTGATTGTTGAATTTCATAAGATAACAGCAAAAAAACAGAACAATTCACCTCTGTTTATACCGGGTTCCTGTTCTTCTGTCAAGCAGGCACAGATGCAAAACAGTGGTAATTAAAAGGCTGTATTTATACTTAAAAATCAACCGGAGCCATAGCTGTGCAGGCCGGAGAGAAGAAAGTTTACACCGTAGTAGGTGAAAATAACGGCGATGAAGCCTACAAGCGACAGCCAGGCAATGGTTTTTCCTCTGATACCACGGGTATAGCGGGCGTGCAGGGTAAACGCATAGACAAACCAGGTGATCAGCGACCATGTTTCTTTCGGATCCCAGCTCCAGTAAGTTCCCCAGGCTGAGTTTGCCCATATCGCACCGGTTATGATGCCTGCGCTGAGCCAGATAAAGCCAAAAATCATGGTTTTATGGGTGATATCCTCCAGCACGTTCACCGCCGGCAAGAGCTCGTTTGTCTGGTCTTCACCAGCCTTTGCTCCAAACCACGTTTTGCCGAGATACATGATCCCGAGTGCCGCGGCTATGGCAAAGGCTGCATATCCGACAAAGCAGGTAACCACATGGGCGAGCAGCCAGTTTGACTGGAGTGCCGGGACAAGCGGGTTTATGCCGCGATTAAGCGGGGCAAAGGATGCGTAGGCCATAGCCAGAAAGGCGATCGGCAGGGCGAACGCTCCAATTGTTCTGGTCTTGAACTTCCATTCGATTCCAAGATAGAAAATAATAATCGTCCAGGCGAAAAAAACGACGGATTCATACATATTGGTAAGCGGCGCGTGACCAATCCCGAGCTTGTACGATTCGATCCATCTCAACCCCAGTCCCAGCGTTAATATCAAAAGGGCGATTACTGTAAATCCACTGGCCACTTTCCCCAGCGTTTCAGCTCTGAAAACCAATGCTGCAATATAGAGAAATGATGCAAACAGAAAAGTGAAGGTTGTTATTCCCAGCAGCTGTGAACTATCCATGCCTGAAGCTCCGTTAGAAAAGAGTTCCGTTATAAGTGAACGAGATCAGAATTTATTTTGTCCATGCCCGATGCTGCCCGTCAACGCTGCTCTAGCTCTGAAGCCAGCGTGTCGAATACGGTTTCAAATCCGGGACGATTTTTATTGGCTGAGCCGCTCAGCACGATCTCAGATCCTTTGCCGGTATCCGTTACCAGGATCCAGATTCGTCTATGGGACATGAAAAAAGCAACATAGAGGCCAAAAAGCATGAGCCCGCAGCCAATATAAACCCACCAGACCCCGGGATCTTTGGCAACCTGCAAACCCGTTGCATACATCTGCTTGACGCTTACCTGGTATTCCTCGTTGATTCCATCAAGCGGTGTAAGGATGTTCTCATCAAGCCACTGGGTGGCTGGAGTTCCGTTTTTACCGGTAAACCATATTTTTGAACTGACGACGGATTGCCCCTTGACCTTTGCATTGATGATTCCAAAACGGATACTTTCCTCCGCCCACTCGGTCTGTTTCTGAAACGGTGAAACAAAGCTTTTTCTCTTTCCCGTTGCCGTGTTGACTATCGTGACAACAAAATCCTGATAGGCTTCGTAACTTGACTGGTAAAAGGTGATCCCCTTGTACGTCAGCGGGCTGTTAACTTCTATGTCCCGGGTGAATAATTCCCGGCCATTTTCCAGAATTGTCAGGTTAGACGTGTATTCTTTCACCATTCCGTTTGAATAAAAATCTATGGAAAAAGAGTTACACCGAACCTCGAAGCCAAGTTCCATGATCCCCCGGTTTCCATACAGGGCGACCCTGTCTCGCGCCATTGTTTCCGGGATAGAAACGCTGCCTTTGAATCCACCGAGAGAACCAATGATTGCACCAAGAAAAATGATCAGAATCGAGCTGTGGACCAGGTAAACTCCTGTTCTTGTCCAGTTGCCTTTCTGACTGAACAAGATGGTGTCTCCACCGGTTTGCTTTGTTGAAGCCCGCCAGCCGTATTTTTTCAGGATCTCTGTCATTTTCAGGACAGTGCTTGATGCCGGGCTGTCGCTCTGCCAGCTTCTCTGGGTGGACATCTTTCTGACCCGTTCGAAACCGACCTGCAGACCATCGGCTCTTACCTGTCTCCAGACATTGGGGAACCGATCAATACTGCAGATGACCAGGTTGAATCCGAGCAGAAAGAGCAGTGATATAAACCACCAGGAGTTATACATGTCGGGGATATCCAATACTGCAAAGAGCTGAGCAGCTTTGGGGCCGTAGCGGGATATATACCACTCAAAAGACTCTTTCTGAGGGATGATCGTGCCGATGATCGAGGTCGTGGCTATCAGAAAGAGGGTAGTCAGGGCAAGTTTGACTGAGGCGAAAAAGTGCCAGACAGAATTATTGTTTTGCATAGAATCTATTTAGTTGGTAACGATTATCAAAAAGTACAGGGTACTTGCTATCATGACAGCAGCAAATCTGCAAGAAAAATGATAACAGTGGAGCCTCTTGCAGAATGATGATTTTCGTTCAAAATCAAGGCATGCGAAAAATTTTACCGCAGTTATATAATTGATATTACCAGGATAAAGTTTTTCAGCATAACGCAGAGATTGAGCGATAAGGGCGTTTTGCAAAAGGCTCTATGATTCTCCCCTTATCGAGTCATGCACTAAAACAGGTTTCTTGAAGCTTGGAAAGTGAAACATCATGGATTATGTGAAAGCAGCGGAAAAACATGAGTTTGCCGGCAAAAAACATAAAACGGTAAAACTGCTCGGCAGGCTGGTCGGCATCATAAAAAGAGATGATGGCAGCTTTTTTGCCGTAGAAGCCGGTTGTAAGCACCAGGGCGCAGACCTGCTCGGCGAGTATACAGGCGGCACTATTGCCTGCTGCCCGCGCCACGGATGGAAATACGATCTGGAAAGCGGCGCATGTTTGACCAATGATTCACCACCGTTGAGAAAGTATGGCTTGAAATGTACCGGTGAAACGATTCTTGTAACGCTGCTTCCCGTGCCGGCAGATGAATAATGGTGGGCTCCCCGCCCGTTTTGGATAATTGACACCATCCAAGAATTTTATTGCATACTGTTATAAAACCGGTTATTAAGGTAGATTCTTGTAAATGGAGAGCAGTCAAACTGTAAACAGGACAATCAATAACATTTCGTCATGTTCGAAACAGCGACGAGCAGTTATATCAGGAGAATGAAGATGGCCAAGATATGTCAGATATGTGGCAAGGGACCCGCTACCGGCAATAACGTATCCCACGCTCATAACAAGACACGCAGACGCTGGTTGCCGAATCTTAAAAAGGTCCGTATGGTTTCAGGAAGCGGATCCGTTCGCCGGGCACGTGTCTGTACCCGCTGTATCCGTTCCGGTGCGGTGGTTAAGCCAGCCTGATCCTGAAGATTAGAACTTGTGCATGGGCGAGAACAGGGGTAAACCTCTCTCGCCTTTTTTTATTTGTGAGGTGACCCATGAGTGATCAGCACACAGAGTTTCTCTCTCGTGACGAGGCAATTAAGATCGTCGCTGCGATTCAGGAAGAAGAGGACATCCATCAGCGTGACAAACGGATTCTCACCGTTTACAATCAGGCGGATAAGGAAATCTGCTGGTTTGATTACAAAGAGACCATGGCCGCAGTGGGTGATGCCCCGGCCGGCGAGAGAAAGGAAGCGGTTCAAAACTATATCCTGAGCCATATCCCCCGGTGGGTCCTGGATCTTTAAATACCATCTTCACGTTTTAAACAACATTGAGCCATTGGCTCAGCAGTTGCGGCTCTATTATGAAACTGGGATCAGTGACAGGGAGCGCGCATGAACCACTCTGTTCGATTCCCCGATAAATAACCGATACAGGCCTATCCGATGAGACCACCACGATCATTGTCTGGTGATGTCGAGCGGTAAATCTCAGGGCTGAATTGTAGCGTGCTCCTCGGGACCTGTCCTCGCCTTCAATGGAGGGACCGTCCAGCAGGCAGGCAAAACGGTGAAGCTGTCTGTCAACCCCGATCTGCAGGGCCCCGTCAACACGGGCCAGGTTGCAGGCGAGATCAAGCATGTTGGATCGTTCAAGATCAAGCGGCTGCTCCAGATTCTGGCCGGCTATTGGTGTGAGGGGTGAGTTCATGTCAATAACCACGGCACATCCGAAAAGATGAGTTTCCGCGTAATGCACAAGGGAAGAGACAATATGAAAGAGGCTGTTTCTGACAGTACTGTCGAGCTGATAATCCAGCAAAGTCTCCTCAACCTCAAAGAGTTTTGCCTGGTGTGCCTTTGACGAGTATGCACCATCACCGAAACTGCACAAGCTTTGATCATTTAATCTCAGAAAACCGAAAAGCCCCCTGAAATCAGCAGAAATTTTGAAACACTCGATTCTGCCCCGTGCCACCCCAAGGATATGAACGCCATCGGATACAAGTTTGCAGCGAAAATTCTGAACTGACTGCAACAGTTTTCGAACGTGCTTGTAATTGCCAAGAAGCGGCTGCTCTGATCGGCGGAAGAGGGCGAGGAATTCGATTGACCGGGCATTGTCAGGATCCACGAAAACCAGTTCACCATGGGGTGACTGTTTTTCTTCCCGGGTCTTTGAAATGCCGAGAACTGCATCAAGGATCGGGTATATTTCAAGTGCTGATCGGGTTTTCCCCGATCTGCGCTGTTCTCGTCGGATCTGGTCGTGAACCGCATGGGTTGCGTATTCACTCAAAAACCTGCCGGAGATACCTGAATAGAGTTCCTGGGAGTTGGCGACATCATGAGAGAAGCGCAGAACAGTATGCTCCAGCCAGCGTTCGGTAGGGCTGGTTGCCAGGAGTTCGGGATGGTGCTCGGTGAACCACATCTGATAGAACAGAGAAGCTGAGTGGCCGCCGCACGAAATGACTCCGTCAAGCTTCAGGTTATCCAACGGGTTTATTTGGCTGTAGGGTTTATTGACCAGCCGGTGCCTGATCATGAATGGTCCTGTCCCATCAGCAAAGAATGTGGAGCTGATCTTGCTCTCATGTCCTCTTAAAAGACTGTGCGGATCACAGATAAAGAGCTTATCGTCGCTGCTGAGCTGATAAATGACAGCCACGCTGCTGGGACCTGAAAATTTGCTGAGTCCTTCTCTGGTGCCGATGAGGATTTCCCTGACGAGTCGTTTGATGAAATTGTTGTCATTTTTTACCATGACCGAACTGATGTCTGGGGATATTTTCTGGATAACAGTGATGATTTCCAACCATTTATAAGACCATCATATCAAAATGTTTATTGTCTGACGAATGATTTGTTTTGCTTTGCTGAGGTTTAAATCATGCCGTTTCAGTTGGCTGGAGATCTTTTTTGACGAAATCGGCAGGAAAAGATCAGAGATCTTTACCGGTGCGGTTCCGGTTTGAGCTGTGATGACCGGTACCGCACCGTAGAGACAAGGGCGAAAAACTGTGCCCGGAGAGCATCTAGAATCGATGCTTCACCCAGTTGGGCTGCCTGGAGTTGGAATAGTGACGATCCTTTTTGTATTTTGACTTATGCCGGCTGTCCTTCCGGTAATCATTGTCATAATCATCGTCTTGTGAAACAAGCTGCCACCCGTCCGGCGTTCTGCACACGGTGCCGTAGATTTTCTTGGCTCTGCCGTTAATGGTGCCGAGGATTTCTGCTTCCCTGCAATCGTTTTGCGGTGCGGACCTCCTCCAGGTCTGAGGATGAGGCTTCATGACCACCGGCTCATAGTGTTGATAGCGGACCGGTGGATTGTTGTAGTGAATGTCGTTACCGGGATATCGGCGCCCTTGATCCCTCTCATAGTGCTGATAATGGACCGGTTGGTTGTTATAGTGAACGACGTTGCCGGAATATCCGCTTCCTCTATCCATCTCAGTGCCGACAATATAACCGACAATACTGCCTATGGCAGTGCCCACGACCGTCGCCTTGGTATTTCTGCCGATCGCCTGGCCAAGAAGTGCGCCCCCGCCGGCACCGACAATGACTCCCCTGATGTCATTATGACGATGATCTGATGCCTGGGCGGTAACTGCAGAAGCAATTGAAATGATGGTGATCAGAATGATTTTTTTCATGGTTGTTCCTCCTGGTTTGTAAAATTGATAAGGTGTGCTGCTTTCCTTATCTTGTAAGGCATTCGTTTGATGAAAAACAGAGGATATCGGGTGATGTGGAGGTAGATGTCACCCGATATCGCCCCTGTCTGCCGGAAAAGTCGGCAGGAGGCGAGAACAGAAGAAACACCGGGGAGTGAGAAAATGTTGAAAATAGAACCGGCGAAGGGATGTGGAGGCAGGGAGTACAGGAAGAAACTGCCTTACGGCTTACTGGTGTGCCTGGACCTCCTGGATCGAACCGCTGTCGCGGTCTCGATAACGAATATGGACCTGAGATGAGCTGAGATCAATCATTGTCCCGGTCTCCAGCTGGATCGTGTACGATCTCTCTTTGATATTTTTTAACAGCCATTTTATCGTGTTTTTATTTTGTTTTGAAAATTGCGGTACACTCCTGATTATTTTAACCACGGAAGGCAGCTTCAATTCCACGATCAATGTCGCGGGTGCAGGAGGGGCAAGACTCAGCTCAATGAATGTCATCGTCTTGCCAGACTGGTAGAGGCGTGCTGTTACCGGCTCCGCTCGTGAAATCTCAACTGAGGACAGCAGGAAGATCACACTTGCCAGGGTAACCGCTATACAGAGCGTTTTATTTTTCAGTACCATGAACGTCTCCTGATAGTAAAAAGCTATTCGAGAATCGAAAATTGCTGTTTGTCAGGCTGCCAGATATAGCCGTCACCGAGCCATATTTCCTCGAGTTGATCCATATCTATGTTTGAGTAACGCCCGGGTTCGGCAAGGTCGTAAATAGTCAGAATCTCTTCATCACTTATCCTGTTGTCCCGGTCCTTATCGGCCCAGTGATGAAGACCCGAGGTTGAGCTGTTATCCCCGGAAACGGAGATTTCAGACGCATCTGCTGAGCCGATTATGAGTATGCCGTCGAATGATACCGTTCCGACAAAGTTCTCTGGGGTGGAAATGACATAGAGAAAAAGGGTCGGCGTGACGATACTTCCGAGCCACTGTATTGATTTGTTTTTCTTATGTTTATCAGAGATTTCAGGATCGGTTGACAAAATCATCGTGCCGGGCGGCAGATTTTCCCGCAGGATGAATGAAACGGATTGTGCAACTGGGTTTGAAATGTGGATAAACACCGGGAACGGCTGCCCGGCTATAAAATGCGGAGAAACAGTCCTTACGGCGGTGATTTGAGGCAATACGAGTTTTTCTTGGAAAAAAAGAAAATACATACTGATGCCAAACAGCGGAACAAGCATCAGGCTCAGGAGCATGGCTGTCTTAAAGGACACGGATGAGCTGGCCTGACGGGGGAAATCAGGCTTTACTGAAGAAGTGGTCTCAGCTGTCTTGTCTTCGCCTGCAGGCTGAAATGAGCTGCTTTCGCCGGATGGTTCTTCTGCCGCTGTTTCGAGGATTTCTTCTAGGGACACTTCAAGCGCCTGCGCCAGTCTTAAGCCGTTCTCTTTTTTTATTGAGGGATACCTTTTGTT
The DNA here is from genome assembly GCA_963696725.1 of uncultured delta proteobacterium. GTDB lineage: Bacteria > Desulfobacterota > Desulfobulbia > Desulfobulbales > Desulfocapsaceae > MADRE3. The sequence goes on along the minus strand of CAVOLI010000017.1, from coordinate 27,773 downwards.
TTCCCAGCGGGAAACCGTGTCGGTGGTTACGTCAACAGCCGTGGCTATATAGAGTTGGGTGAGGCCTTTCTGCTCCCGGATTTGCCTTACCTTCGATCCGTCGATTTTCACCATAACGGGGCCGCCCGGATACATTACATCACTCATGAGTGTTTGTTCTCCTGATCTGTTCAGTATAGTGCTGTCCTCGGCGCATAGTACCAGAAAGAAGCTGATTTACCAGTAAATCAAAGCATCTGCCGGGTTAAAGATTTCAGTATAAATGAGGCGATGTCGTCCGATGTCGCCTTTTTTTTGAGACAAAGCAGCGTACAATAAAATAAAACAGGCGGATGAACTGCCTGCAAACATCACAGTGGAGGGTAAAATGAAGAAAAAAACCGCAGCGGTAGTAGCAATATTATTATCCTTATCTATGAATACGGCGATGGCTGCAAGTGACAGATGTGTGGTGGTGAAATCTGAAGAGAACATGCTGACACTTGAATGTGCAAAGGAGACAAGCAGCTTCAAACCGAAAATGGAGGTAAAGATCAAGACAAGCAGCAGGGCAGCCGTCGAGGGCTGCTAGGAGCCTGTCGGAGAATTGCTATTTTTCACAGATCAAACCATTGCATGAAAATTAAGCGGAGCCATATGTTTGATATTGCCAGCATTAATTAGATTGCAATAACGCCGAGATGGGGAATAAGGGCTTTTTCCGACAGGCTCCTAGCCCGGCTGCCACTCAAAGCGCACCGTATTATCAATGGCATCAGCTGCTGACACCCGCACCTTTACCATTGAACCGGGCTCCGGCCCGGGGAGGTGCGTGGCCGGCAGATCAATATCCATCAGAATGTCGGTGAGCACAAGATTAACCCGTTTCGGGCCGGATTCGATGACGAGGGCGTCAAGGCACGTTCCCTTGCGATCTTCAAGGTACTTCAGCAGCCAGTATCGGTGTCTCTGCTGTTTTACGTTATTGACGGTTGCAAGGGTTCGGCTGATCACGGAGGTGAAGTCCTTGCACATATCCTCGGTGAAGCAGATTTCTGTACGGCGCACCAGATTGTTGATCTGATGCTGCATTACAAGGTCCAGCAGTCGCCTGATCGGAGATGTGACCGTGGTGTAATGCTCGACGCCGAGCCCGCTGTGCGGTTTTACTTCAATTGACAGTTCTCCGCGGGGCAGGTTTTTTCGCTGCAGGGTATTCTGGAACAGGTCATCGTCCTCGCCGTAAACGAGCCGTCTGGTGATCTGTCCCTGGGAGCGGAACAGGCCCGGTATCATTCTGTCACTCACATATTTTGCCGCCTGGCTGTTGGCAAGAATCATCATCTCCGAGATAATTGTTCGAGCCGGGGTATCAGTCTTGCCAAGAGATACGTTTACCCTGCCGCTGTTATCAACATAAATGTTCACATCAGGAAACGGCAGCAGCAGAGCTCCGTGTTCCAGGCGCCGCTTCCTCAGTTTCTTCCTGAGCATATTGAGGATCGATAATTCCGGATCGGAATCAACCATCCGGTCCGCCTCTTCATAGGTCAGTCTTCGTTTTACCCGAATAAGAGAGGGGATGATTCTTACCTTGAGCACTTCGGCTTCAGGAGAGAGCAGGATCATGTGGCTGAACGCCGCCCGTATCTCTCCCTGGATCAGGCTGCAGACGCCCTGCGACAAATGGCGCGGCAGCATCGGGATCTGTCCTTCCGGAAAGTAAATCGAGGTTCCCCGCTGCATTGCTTCCTGGAAAAGTGCGTTGCCGGGCCTGACATAATGGGCGACATCGGATATATGAATCCCGACGAGGTAGTTGCCATCCTGCTCCTCGATGGTGAGCGCATCGTCAAAATCAAGAGTTGTCGGACCGTCGATAGTGAGTGGAGACAGGTGGGTCAGATCTTGTCGCGCCGGATCATGAAAGAGCGATTCATTGCCGTTTTGCAGGATGGCTTCGGCAAGCTGGCGCGCCTGGATGGAAAACGATACCGGCAGGTTGTTTCTCAGCAGTGGAATGTTGATGTTCCGGTGCCAGACACCCCCTTTTACCATCAGGTGATACGGGTCGTGGGGTTTATGAAATCCTGCTTCTTTCAGTATCTTTCTGGCCAGGTCATCATTCTGGACTGCTTCCCCAGGCCAGAGATAGTAATTTTGCAGGATGATGAGTATTTCCTCTTCAGCATCGGAGTAGGGGGCGGCTGCCGCTCCCTGGCTGCTGATTCGACTGAGCAGGCCGGCGCCCTTTTCTGCCAGCAGCTGTTTTGCCGCCTCTTTTTCCAGCTGGACTCTCAGCTGCTCTACCTGCTCCGGTGAATGAGCCTTGATTTTGCCTTCCCGGTATTTAAAGAACAGTTTGTCATTGAAAACAGATCGCAGGAAGGCTGAGACGATATCATCATCTGCGTTGCAGCCGAAGCTGAGTTCGGCCAGGAAATGAGGTTCAAAGGTGTCCGTGGCCTCGTCGCTGGCTAGCTCCCAAAGCATCTCAAGGTCAACAGCCTCCATCAGCGACCGCCGCTTTCGGGTGGTGTCCTGCAGCAGCTTTACGAGGTTTTCGCGATCGCTGCTGCCCGGATGGCTTGATTCTGAGCAATGGACGACACGGGATATGGGAAGGTTCAGCTCGCGGCCGTTCTGGTTAAGCAGCCGCACTCGCCTGGGCTGGCTTTCAGTGACATAACCACAGATAAACTTGCCATTGTCAAGATACTCAATGAGCTTGCCTGAACTGATACTGAAGAAAGACATAGATGACTTTTACGGGGTGCTGCACGGAATTTCATGTTTGCTGGATTAATAGTCTATGCCGGCATCGTTTTTCCCTGTACAGTACCCATATTAAATTCTGATAATGTATTATCTTTAAAACTATTACTATAGTTTAATTTCAACTTTTCACCACTCTATTCTTGTTGAGCCGACAAATTATGAAGACGGAAGATTTTGAATGTGTCACCTCGGGAGTAGCAGCACTCGTCGGGCCGCCGAATGCAGGAAAGTCGACCCTGCTCAACACCATGCTCGGCCAGAAGATCTCTATTGTGACGCCAAAGCCCCAGACGACGAGAAACCGTATCGCCGGTGTTTTAAACACTGCCGAGTATCAGGTTGTTCTGCTCGACACCCCCGGATTGCATAAATCCAGGTCCCCGCTGAACCGTGAGATGGTCAGGATCGCCATGGACAGCCTTGCAGATGTGGACTGTGTCGTCTTCATTATCGATATATCGCTGCCATTTCCCGAGAAGATCAAGAAAAAAAAACAACAGGAATACAAAGAATATTTCAGGGACGTTTCATCACCGGCTATCCTTGTTCTAAACAAAATTGATCTGATCGACCGCCAGGATCTCCTGCCGATTATTGAAACCTATTCAACGCTGTTTCCTTTCAAGGCGATTATCCCTGTTTCGGCATTGACGGGTGATGGTACGGATATACTGCTGGATACGCTTCTTTCCGTCATGCCCCAGGGGCCCAGATATTTCCCGGAAGATATTCCAACAGACGCCAGCGAGCGGTTTTTATCAGCAGAGATTATCAGGGAAAAAATATTTTTACTGACCGGTCAGGAGATACCGTACGGTTCCGCGGTGATGATTGATTCATTCAAGGAAAACCCGGACAACGGGAGGGTCACGATCCATGCGACAATTTTTCTTGAGCGTGCTTCTCAGAAAGGTATCGTTATCGGCAAGGGAGGTTCAAAGTTGAAGAGCATCGGCATCGCCGCCCGAAAAGATATCGAAAAACTGTTGATGGAGAAAGTATCGCTCCACCTGTGGGTGAAAATTCGCAAAAACTGGTCGCAGGACGAGCGATTTCTGAAAGAACTCGGTTTTTAAGGTGATTGTACGTTGCCGCTTCAACTCTTTTTGCTGTCGGCCCGAACCGTTATCTTTTCAACGATGCGCCGGTAATAGTGATCATCGTGTTCAATGGAGCAGGGGCGGCTTCTCCTGACGTCGAGTTTCATCATCAGCACATTGAGCTTTTTCATCTGCTTGACACGCAGGTGCTCATCTTCAGTCCGGGCGATGAGATCCTCGAGTTTCTGTATTTCCTTTCTTGTCTCGATTTCAGGGGGAAGGAAGCCACTGTTTTTGAGAATCTTGTAGGCCATTTTAAGGTCATCGGGAACAAACGAATCACTGTCGAGGGGCAGCGGTTTATATTTCCAGCTGTCCGTGCGCAGCGTTCCTTCCTCAATGGCTTGAGTAATTCTGCGTTCGGCGATGGAGAGAAGAGCACTGTTCAACGACCTATCCCCCTGTTATCATGATTGCTTGTATGAGACATAGAGGGCCAGGCTTTTCAGGATGTTGAAGGCTGATCTGATCTGATTGTCTTCAAGAAGCATGCGTTGCATTTCACCATCGGGACTGCTTGAGAGCGCATCCTCGACATCTTCGTCTATATTGGATATGTGATTGTTCAGGTCTTTTTCCCGAAAAACGGCGCGATCGTTCTTTTTCTCATCTGTTTCAGAAATGTACTCAACGTATGCTACTTCAACATCCGGTATTATTCCGGTTGCCTGGATCGAGCGGCCGTTGGGGGTGTAGTATCTGGCAGTCGTCATGCGGAGGCCGGCCCCATCGGGCAGCGGTATCACTGTCTGTACTGACCCCTTGCCAAAGGTTTTTGTGCCGACAATGACGCCTCGCTTGTGGTCCTGGATCGCCCCGGCGACAATCTCGGAAGCACTGGCAGAACCTTCGTTTACCAGGAGCACGAGCGGAAATTCGACAGCTTTGCTGTTGTTGTGTGCTTCATAGGTTAGATCCTGGTCCTTGTTCCTGCCCCTGGTGTAGACAATTAAACCTTCGTTGAGAAAAATATCGCTGAGGTTGACTGCCTGGCTGAGAAGGCCCCCTGGGTTGTTGCGCAGGTCAAGGATTAATCCCTTCAGGGGGGCATCACGCTGAAGCCGTGTCAGGTGGTCTTTAAATTCGCGTGTGGTATCGTTTTGAAAATTTGAAACCCGAATGTAACCAAAACCAGGTTCTCCCAAAAAGGATTTTACTGACTGCAGCGGGATAGTGTCCCTTACCAGTTCGATATCCTTGAGCTCTTTAAAACCTTCCCGGAAAATGGATATGGTGACGCTCGATCCTTTTGGTCCCCTGAGAAGCTTTACCGCGTCAATCGGGGTAAAGTTTTTTGTTGATTCCCCATTGATTCTCATGATTTTATCCTGGGCCCTGATACCGGCCTTTGCTGCCGGTGTATCGGCAATCGGCGCAATAACGGTGATAACATTGTCGCGAAGGGTGATCTCAATACCGACTCCGGTGAAAGACCCCTGTGTTTCATCCCTGAACTCCTGGTAGGTTTCGGCTTTCATGTAGGAAGAGTGTGGATCAAGCGAGAGCAGCAGGCCGTTGATTGCCCCCTCTATCGCCTCTTTTGCCTTGATCTCCTCAACGTAGTTTTCCTGGAGAATGCTTAAAACATTGGCGAATGTTTCGAGCTGGCGGTAGGTCTCTTCATCTTGTCTCTGCTCCGTTTCCGCAAGCAGCGGTGCTTGTAACAGGATGATGATAAAAAGCGTGGTGCTCAGGAAGCTGAAGAGGCGTGAAGTCGTATTATTCATTATTTTTTACTCGATATGTGCGCAGATGGGCGGTGACAGGGAAAAGCCTGTTCCTGCCTGCTGTTATTTATTCGCCTGTAATTCGGATTGGTCAAGCCACTCGAGAGGAGCAAGCGGGGTTGAATCTTTTCTGATCTCAAAATATAAACCTTCGTTTATGAGGGTTGCGGTATCTCCCATTATGCCGATTTCGCTGCCCTCTGTAACAGTTTGCCCCTTCTCGGCGAGGATGCGTTCAATGCGTGAGCATACAGAATAATACTGGTAACCGTGATTAACAATAACTGTATTGCCATATCCTCGAAGATATCCGGCAAATGTAACAATACCATCATGAACGGCACGGACAACGGAACCGTTGGGTGCCTTGATGGCAATGCCTTGGGAACGTGTTGTGATACCGAGACGGTTCGTCACATCCTCATTGAAGCCGCTGACAACTGTGCCGCCAACCGGAGGAGGAATTTTCCCTTTACTGTAGAGAAACGTCTGTTCGAAACGCTGCTCGTTTTTTTCCAGTTTTTTAAGTGAGGCAGTCAGTGCCTGTGCCGCCTGTTCAAGCTCTGCAATTGCTTTTTCATGGAGCAGGGTCTGGGTTTTTATCCGGGCGAGCAGCTCCTCTTTTTCTTCTTTAACCAGCTTGATGTTCTGCTGTTCTTCCCTGTTTCGATCGATAAAATCCTCGAGCAGCGCTTCTTCAATTTCAAGGGTTTCAACCGTTTTGTGGAGCTGAGTAATTGTCTGTCTATAGGTGACGATTACATCTTGATCATATTTGATAAGAGATTGGAAGGACTCGTTAAAGTTAAGGAGCTCAGGAAGCGATCTCGTGGAGAAGGTAACATTTATGAAGCCTATGCTGCCCATTTTGTAATACGCCTGGATCCGTTTCTGCAGGTGCAGCTGGACATTGTTTTTCCTGGCCTGAACCCTGTCTATTTCACTCTTTTTGGTTATGATGAGATTACGCTGTACGTTGATCCTTCCTTCAAGAATTCCAAGCTTTTCCTGATGTTCGAAGAGCCTGGTGTCGATTTCCTGGAGTTGTGCAAGAAGCTCGCGCTCCTGTTGCTGGCTTTTTTCTATATCATCCTGCTGTTTTTCAATTCCCTGTTCAAGCCTGCCGATGTTGATTTCATATTTTTTTATCCCCTGCTCTATTTTTGCCTTTTCTTTTTCCAGCTCAGCTTTTGATGCGCTGCACACGATACTGGCCGGCAGCAGAAGCAGCAGGCAGAACAGGCAGGCAAGGGTTCTGCATAAAGAGGCAGGGAACAGTGAGGGAGGAAACAGGGTTCTCATAAGTACAAAAGCAGAATTTAGATGCGAAGAAACTTTTGCATTGAGGTATAGCTGCCGACTGCGCACAGTACAATGGACAACACGACAATTGTTGTAATGGTTGTTGCCTGAAAAAAAGAAAACTCAAAAAGGGCAAGGATCCCCGGCCCCGAGAATTTCATCTTGATCCATTGGAAAAGCGCATACAGCGAGATTATTCCGAGGATAGAACCGATAAAGCCCTGGAGAAGCCCCTCAATGAGAAAAGGGGTCCTGATGTAGTAGTTGGTTGCACCGACAAGTTTCAGCAGTTCAAGTTCTGCCTGTCGTCCCAGTATGGTCAAACGTATGGTGTACGACACCATAAATATCGAGGTGAGAATCAGAAGTCCGCCGCTGAGCAGGACAATAATGGATATGAGCCGGGTAAAATAATAAAACCGTTCAATCCAGTCCTGGCCATACTGTACCTTTTCGGCTGCCGGGAGCTTGCCGAGGTAGTCGGAAAATAGCTTGAGCTGGCTGAGGCTTCTGAGGTTTTTCAGAGGCACGACCTCTATTGAGGCCGGGAGAAAATCCTGGGGCATATCCTCAAGGACGTCACGGTCTTCGCCGAGCTGCTCAGAAAATCTCCGGTACGCTTCTGCCCTGGACACAAAACGAATCTCCTCCACGTCGTCAAAGGCCAGGATTTTTTTTCTCAGCTGTTCCTGCATTTCCGGCCCCGGCTCTTCCTCGAGGTAAACGATGAGCAGAAGATCGTCGCCGAGTTTGTCGCCAACTCGGATCATGTTGTTATAGATGAGAAAAAAAAATGCGAAAATCAAGACGGAGAGACTGACGGTAAGCAGCGTCATGAACTGGGACGGCCAGGTTTGTCTCAGATTTCTGCCGACCTGTCGGAAAACGGCAAACCAGAAATTCATGAAAAGACTCCCTCCCTGATCAGGTGCAGCTTTCCATTCTGTAATTCCATGATCCGATGCTTGGTGTGTGTGTAGATAGAATGGTCATGCGTGGCTATAACCACGGTTGCTCCGGATTTATTACACTTTGTCAGTAAACGCATTACCCGCTCGGTGGTCGTTGAATCGAGGTTGCCGGTCGGCTCATCAACCAGGATAAGGGTCGGTGAATTGGCAACAGCCCGGGCCAGGGCGACACGCTGCTGTTCGCCGCGGGAGAGTTCCTCGGTTATTGTATCATGCTTGCCGGCCAGCGCCAGCTGGTCGAGCAGGTCCCTGACGCGTTTTTTGATGTGCTGCGGGTTCTTGTAGGAAACTTCCATCGAAATGGCGATGTTTTCGGCCACAGTCCTGTTGGTCAGCAGTTTAAAATCCTGGTAGGCGACGCCGATTCTCTGACGCAGCCGTGCCAGCTGCTTGCCTTTTGCCCGATGTATGTTCTGGCCGCTTATTTCAATCAAACCGTTTGTCGGTGCCTCCATGTTGCACAACAATTTGAGCAGCGTCGTTTTGCCGGCACCGCTCATGCCGATAAGGAAAAACATCTCGCCGGTGGCAATGGATAACGACACGTCAGAGATCGCTCTGGTATCGGGGGGGTAGATCTTGCTCACCTTGATCATTTCGATCATGGTGCCATTGCTGCTCGTTTTTGTCATGGAGTTCTCTCGGGGGTGCCCCGGCGGTGGATTGAAGCGGGTTATCTCTTTCTTGTTCACCTGATTACAGCTATTATTATAACCCTTCAAAACTAATAAAGTAAGACAGTTATGTCAATTTTAAAGGTGAGCCCCTGATCTGAAAGGGCTGTTGGTGATTGTGTTATTAAAAAAAACCATCAACCAGGGGTCGGAAACGATCGATTATTCTCCACTTTCCCCTTGCAACTTGCCCCGTTGGTGTTATTTTTATCTGTTCTGTCTTGTTACTGCTTCCGGAAGTGACAGTATCATGCTGTATTAACGCACTTCCTTGCCTGATTGCTTGTTTACCCCAAAGGAGATTGTTATGGATTACAGGGCAACGCTGAATCTGCCCCAGACATCGTTTAAGATGAAGGCCAATCTATCCCAGAGAGAGCCTGAGGTTCTCAAGCAGTGGGAAAAGGGTGGCCTTTATCAGCAGATACAGAAACACAATGCTGACAAACCGCTCTTCGTCCTGCATGACGGTCCTCCGTATGCCAACGGGAACATACATCTGGGTACCGCCTTCAACAAGATTCTCAAGGATGTCATTCTCCGGTCAAAAAGGATGTCAGGTTTCAATGCCCCATACATCCCGGGCTGGGACTGCCATGGGCTGCCGATCGAGCATAACGTCGACTTGGAACTCGGCGAAAAGAAGAAAACCATCCCGATCCTCTCTAAAAGAAAGGCCTGCCGAACATATGCGGAAAAGTGGATAAAGACCCAGAAAGCAGAGTTCAAGAGACTTGGTGTCATTGGGGACTGGGAGAACCCGTACCTGACCATGAGCCATGCATATGAAGCGACTATTGCCCGGGAATTCAACAAATTTCTCCACTCGGGATCGGTTCTCAGGAGTAAAAAACCGGTTTACTGGTGCTCCACCTGTACGACGGCTCTGGCTGAAGCGGAAGTCGAGTACCACAATCACACCTCACCCTCGATCTATGTGAAATTCAGGGTTTCAAGTGACCTCTCCGATATCGACCCCAGGCTTGGCGGAGAGGATCTCTTTGTGGTCATCTGGACGACGACTCCCTGGACTCTGCCTGCCAACCTGGCTGTCGCCTTTCATCCCGATTTTGAATATGCATCTGTCGCGGCAGGCGGCGAGCGGCTGATAATGGCAAAGGAACTCGTTGATACGGTCATGCAGGATTGCGGTATTGAAGCGTATCATATCGACTGCACCTTTTCTTCGGCCGCTCTTGAGAATCGAACCTGTTTTCACCCGTTCATGGATCGACAGTCGCTCCTGGTGCTTGCCGATTATGTAACGCTTGAGGCAGGTACCGGATGTGTTCATACGGCACCCGGCCATGGCGCAGACGACTATGTAACCGGTCTGCGTTACGGACTCGATATATTTTCACCAGTGGACGATGAAGGCTGCTATACCGGGGAAGCGGGGCAGTACGGAGGGCAAAAAATTCCCGGGGTTAACCGTCAGATAAACGAGGACATGGCTAAAACGGGGATGCTCATTACTGAGAAATCCATCCACCACAGCTACCCCCATTGCTGGAGATGCAAGAAACCGGTTATCTACCGTGCCACCCCGCAGTGGTTTATCTCCATGGAAATAAATGATCTTAGGAAACATTGTCTGGAAAATATAAAGCAGGTCACCTGGACGCCGGGCTGGGGGATGCAGCGAATATACTCGATGATAGAAAACCGTCCTGACTGGTGTTTGTCGAGGCAGCGCTCCTGGGGGGTTCCAATCACCGTTGTCAGCTGCAGGGAATGCGGAGAGATTGTCAAGAATGAGGCCCTGCTGAACACGATTGATGACCTGTTTACCAGAGAGGGCGCCGATGCCTGGTTCAGTCACGAAATTGAAGACTTCCTGGCACCAGATACAACCTGTACGTCCTGCGGATCGAACAATTTTTCCAAGGAAACAGATATTCTCGATGTCTGGTTTGACTCCGGAGTCAGCTATGCAGCCGTCTGTGAGCAGCGAGAGGAGCTGGGCGCTCCTGCAGACCTCTACCTTGAGGGAAGCGACCAGCATCGCGGGTGGTTCCACAGCGCCCTGCTTGCCTCTGTCGGCACACGAGGACAGGCGCCTTACAAGGGTGTGCTCACTCACGGTTATGTAGTCGACGGGCAGGGGAAGAAGATGTCCAAGTCGGTCGGCAATGTTGTTGCTCCCCAGGAGGTGATTGAGAAATACGGTGCCGAGATACTGAGACTCTGGGTAGCCAGTGAAGATTACCGTGATGATATCAAGGTCTCCGATGAAATATTAAAACAGGTATCCGACTCCTACCGGAAAATCAGAAATACCATCCGCTACATGCTTGGCAATCTCAGCGATTTTGACCCATCGAGTCAGCATGTTCCCTTTGAAAAACTCGAAGGGCTCGATCAGTGGGCTTTGTCAAAGTTTGAAGAGCTGAAGAAAAGAATCATCAAATCTTATGAAGCCTACGAATTTCATGCCATCTACCAGGGACTGAACTATTTCTGTGGAATGACGATGAGCGCCTTTTACCTCGACATCCTCAAGGATCGTCTCTACACCTCGGGAACTGAGTCAAATTCAAGACGAGCCGCGCAGAGCGTGCTCTATGAAATCGTAGACGGCTTGCTGCGCCTCATGTCCCCGATTCTCTGTTTCACCGCCTCCGAGGCATGGGATGTGCTGAACAACAGGGACCAGGGGGCGGATCTTTCCGGTACTATATTTTTCAAGGATTTTCCCCGGCAAAACGCTGACAATCTTCTCGATAGTGAAACCCAGGCGCGCTGGGACCGGCTGATGGGCGTGCGCTCGGAAATAACCAGGGCACTTGAAAATGGCCGCAGTGAAAAAGTCATCGGTCATCCATTGGAGGCGGAGGTCCTGGTTAACGTTGAAGGTGAGCTGGCGGATTTTCTCTCGAACCAGTGGGAAGTCCTTCGAGAGATTTCCATTGTATCGAAATTGACAAGGGTCGGCAGGGACGAGCTTGAAGGTCTGAGCGTGTTTGTCAGCGAAGAACTGGAGGGTTTGCGGATTGCCATAAAACCAGCGCCGGGCATCAAGTGTGAGCGTTGCTGGACCAGATCGGAAACGGTTGGCGAAAACAGCGAGCACCCGCAGATCTGCAGCAGATGCGCCGCCGTTGTCGCTCCGTTAAACCTCTAGTTGCTTGTTAACGTGCGCCTCTATATAGTTATTGTAGCGTTGATTGTTTTTGCTGACCAGTTGACGAAATTCTGGATAATCAGCCATTTTTCACTCTATGATTCACGGGTGGTGATTCCGGGATTTTTCAATCTGGTTTATGTGACCAACAAAGGTGCCGCATTTTCGATGTTTGCATCGGTTGAATCTCCGATCAGGCACTATTTTTTTGTGTCAATCAACATAATCGCCGTTCTTGGCCTTTCTGTTGCCGCCTTTAAAATGCGCAGGGATCATCTGTTCTACAGGCTTTCATTCGCGCTGATCGCAGCGGGAGCGCTTGGCAATGTCATAGATCGCATCCGTCATGGTGCGGTCATAGATTTTCTCGATTTCTTTATTGGCAGCTACCACTGGCCGGCGTTCAATGTGGCTGACTCTTCAATCTGTGTTGGTGTTGCCATTCTGTTTATTGTTAATCTGCTTGATCTAAAAAAGAACAAGACATAGGAGTTTTCCATGAAGATTGCAGTACTTTTCCCTGGACAGGGTTCCCAGTATATCGGTATGGGAAAAGACTTCGTTGAGTCAGAGAGTGAATGCGCCAAGGTCATGAGTATTGCGGAATCGGTTTGTGATTTTCCGATCAGGGAGTTGAGTTTTGAAGGACCGCTTGAGGCGTTGACCCGGTCTGCGGTCTTGCAGCCTGCAATAACCGTAACCAATGTAATCTGTCTCCAGGCACTCAGAGCACAGCTGCCTCAAGGCGTTGAAATCGCCTGTTATGCCGGGCACAGCCTCGGTGAATATTCGGCACTCTGCGCGGCGGGTGTCCTGTCTGTCCAGGATACAATACAACTTGTTGAAAGACGCGGTTTTTTCATGGAGCGGGAAGGAGATACAAACCCTGGCGGGATGCGGGCCGTTCTTGGCCTTGATATAGCCGCAATGGAGGTCATCGTTCAAGGATATAAGGGGAAGGGGGTCGTCACCGTTGCCAACTACAACACCGAGCAGCAGATTGTAATATCAGGCGATCAGCAAGGCCTTGATGGAGTCTCGGCGGCAGCGGCAGAAGCGGGGGGCAAGGTCATACCGTTAAACGTCAGCATTGCCAACCACAGTCCGCTGCTGGCCGGTGCGGTCCCTGATTTCTCCGCCTATATGGACTCTATTGTTTTTCATCAACCGCAGGCTGCGGTCTATTGTAATGTGTCGGCCTCACCTGAAAGCGATGCAGCCATGATCAAGAAAATAATGGCCCGGCAGATTATCTCCCGCGTGCGCTGGTATGAGATCATCAGCAACATGATCGATGACGGGGTCGATGTGTTTATCGAAGCAGGACCGAAGACGGTTCTGAAAGGAATGATGCGTAAAATAGTTCCCAAGGGGTCCCAGGTGACAGCGCTTCAGTTCGATACCCCGGAATCTCTTCACAAATGTTGTGAAACGCTTGGTTTTTGCTGATATTGTAATAACGCAGGAAAGTAATTCGAGCGGAGCTTGCCGGCTCGATTTGAGCCTGTATTGGCCACTGTCCAAAGGATTAGAAACGGGGGAATCACATGGTTGCTGAAAAAAGTGAACTGCTCAGGGCGTTGCAGCTGGACAAAGACGATGACTGGGATTCCGCCCATCGCATTGCCCAGACTGTCTTGTCGAAAAACGGCTCACGCGTCCATGCATATCTGCACCGAAAGGAAGGAGATATCGGCAATGCTTCGTATTGGTACAGTCGAGCTGATTGCCTCATGCCGGAGATGAGCCTTGAGCAGGAATGGCAGCAACTGGTCGATGAATTATCAGCAGGTTCATAAGCGCTCTATTGTTTCTATCACCGTGGAAAAATGAAAATCGTGAAGAAATGCTTCAGTTGTAAATTTTATCGACCGCAGGATGAGTCCAGAGGCCGCTGCCGGGTCGATAAGGATACGCTTGATCATAGAGAATATCCGATCATGGAACATGAGGATCTCTGTGAGCGCTGGTTAGACAGTGGCCAGCAATACTACATACGGGTTGGCTGGCTGAAAAACCTAATAGCGAAAAAGCAGGAATCAGAAAATACCTAGGAGTCTGTCGGAGAATTCCATTTTTTCTCAGATCAAGGCATTTCAAGAAAATTAAGCGGAGCCATATGGTTGATATTGCAAGCATTAATTTGATTGTAATAACGCCGAGATGGGGAATAAGGGATTTTTCCGACAGGCTCCTAATATAGGATGAGGCGTCCAGGTGTTTACCAGTGTCTTCAACGATGTCCTTGGTCCGGTCATGCGCGGACCATCCAGCTCCCACACCGCAGGTTCATATCACATTGCAGCGGTTGTCCGCCAATTGCTCGGCGACGAGCCTGCGAGGGTAAAGATCATGTTTGACCCTGATGGCTCCTACGCTGGCACCTACAGGCAGCAGGGGGTCGATCAGGCCTTTGCCACCGGTTTAATGGGGTGGCGACAGACGGATGAAATTTTTACCAGAGCGCTGAAAACCGCAGAGCAGAAGGGGGTGCACTTTGACTTTGAGCTGGTACCACTTCCACAGGCCGATCACCCCAATTTTGCGGTCATCGAGGTGGAGGGCCGCCGCGGGCAGACAATCAACGTTGAAGCCAGGTCAGTCGGGGGCGGAACCTTCAGGATAACGTCAATCGACGCTATCGATGTTCTTCTCGACGGAAAGAGCTTTGAAACGTTGCTGACCATTCATGATGGTGCCGATTCAGAAATAATTGAGTTTGTGCAGAAGCGTTTTCCCGGCGTTGTTATCCGCAGCTCATCCTCCTGCGCCTCCCCGGTCATTTTCCAGCTCTCCTCACCGCTGCCGCTGGCCGTTGATGAATTCTCCGGACGAATCGCTGCAGAAAATATCAGGCAGGTTGAGCCGGTCTATTTCACCCAGAAAAACGAGGCACCGTTTTGTTCGGCAGCTGAAATGGTCAGGTTTGCAGAAGGCAACGGCTGTACCCTTGGAGAGGCCGTTCTCGAATACGAGAAAACAATCCTTGGCATGGGTGAAAAAGATGTTATCGACGAGATGGTGCGCCGCTACAGGGTCATGAAACAATCTGTTGCGGACGGCCTGGACAGGGAGCGGGTCGAGATGCAGCTCATCGATGCCATGGCGGACACGATCATGGACAACGTCAGGGGACGACGGGTCGCTATCGGCGGCCTGCATGCCCGGGCCTCTGCCGCAGCAATGGCTGCGATGCACACCTGCAACAGCCGCGGGGTCGTCTGTGCGGCGCCGACCGGCGGGGCGGCGGGAACAATCCCGGGAATCTTGACCGCGCTTGAGGAGGAATATGGCCTCTCGGAGCGCCAGTTGGCGCTGATGCTCTTTGCTGCTGGCGGGATCGGCCTGATTCTCGCTATCCGTGGAACTTTTGCAGCTGAAGTTGCCGGATGCCAGGTTGAGATTGGCGCTGCCGGTGCCATGGGGGCAGCTGCAGTTGTTGAATTTGCAGGAGGAACGGCGGGGCAGGCTTGTGATGCAGCCGCTGTTTCATTCCAGAACACCATGGGGTTGGTCTGCGATCTCGTTCAAGGCATGTGCGAGGTGCCATGTCACACCCGAAACGGTGTTGCTGCCTCAAGTGCATTTACCACTGCGGATATGATCCTTGGCGGTTATGTCAATCATATCAACCTGGACGAAACGATCGATTCTGTCTATTCCTGTGGCCAAATGCTGCCGCCGGAACTGAGATGTACAGCACGGGGCGGGCTGGCAATAGCACCGTCGGCACGATCATTGAAGAAAAACAGGCTGAGAATGCATCGTTGATGGTGGTGCTTCAGAAAAAATCAACCAGACAGTAGTTTACAACGGCCATGAATACCATACGCGTTTTGTCAGGAGAGCAGATCAGAGAAGCGGTCAGCATGAAAGATGTTATCGCTGCGGTTGAAAGAGCATTCATTGAACTGTCTACCGGTTATCCGGAAATGCCGATTCGGTCTCATATCAGGATTGCAGAACCTGAAGGCACAGCACTTTTCATGCCCAGTTACATGAAGCCATCCGCGATGATCGGGATTAAAACGGTCACATTGTTTGAAGACAACCGCTCAGCAGGAATTCCCTATATCCAGGGAATGGTCAGCCTCTTTGACGGTAAAAACGGCAGCCCACGGGCTGTGCTTGACGGCACCACCATAACCGCACTCCGTACCGGGGCAGCCTCGGGTCTTGCCACTCGTCTTCTTGCCCGTGACAGGAGCACAATCTGCGCAATCTTTGGTGCAGGAGTACAGGGAAGGACACAGTTGGAAGCGGTTTGCTCGGTACGTGAGATCAGGCAGGCTTTTATTTTTGATCAATCACCTGCGGCATCCCGGAAATTCGCTGAAGAGATGGGCCGAATGCTGAAAATCAAGGTGGATGTGGCCGCAACCCCGGCAGAAACAATCAGAGAGGCAGATGTTATCTGTTGCGCCACCAACTCTGAAACGCCGGTTTTTGCCGACCGGGACCTCAAGCCCGGGGTGCACATAAACGCGGTCGGATCCTATAAACCGCATGTTCAGGAAATTCCTGGAGAAACGGTTGTGCGCTCGAGCCTCTATGTTGACCACAGAATCTCTGCCCTTGAAGAAACCGGCGACCTTATTATTCCGATAGACAAAGGACTGATCACCGAGGACCATATTCTTGGGGAGATCGGCGAAGTCGCTGCCGGAACACTACGGGCAAGAAGATCCGATAAAGAAATTACTCTTTTCAAGTCAGTCGGCGTTGCCGTCCAGGATCTTGCCGCCGCCGCCGTTGTCTTTGAGCGTGCCGAAGATCTGGGCATAGGCACGGTTGTGGAGCTGTAACCGGCCAGATTGTCTGTGAGCTGCCCGGGGGCAGCAAACGAAGCGTTCAGCTGCTAGCGGTTTTCCCGTGCCGCACCGCCAAATCGTTCCTGGAACAAAATAGATCCGACAATGATGAAAAGCCCGATGAATGTGGTCGGGTGAATTGTCTCACCAATGACTATCCTGAGAAAAAGCAGCGACAGGAACGGGGCAATGTAAACAAGGTTGCCGATTCGCGCTGCCGAACTGCTCAGCTGCAGGGCACTCAGCCAGAGTATAAAGGTGATTCCCATTTCAAACAGCCCGATATAGACAAGCGGCAGGACCGCTATTGCTTCGGGTATGACGACAGGTCCAAGCAGCGGGGCAAACAAGGTCGTGTAGAGAAGCCCGAAGCAGAATGCCCAGAACAGCTTGATCACCGGATCGCTCCCTTCCCTTGCATTTACGAGCCAGAACGATGCCCAGATGATTGTTGAAGAGAAGGCCAGGATCAGCCCTGTTTTGCTGACTCCCTCAAATTCTGCCAGACTCCCCTTGGTGGCAATGATCAGTGCTCCGAAAAAACTGACGATAACGGCGAGAATCTGTACCCGATTCAGTTTCTGCTTCAGTATCGGGACGGAAAGAAGCGTCAGGGCAAATGGCCAGCCGTAATTGATCGACATGGCAATCTGGCCGGGTAGCAGCGAATAGGCTTCAAAAAGGATCGTGTAATAGAGAAACGGATTAAGCAGTCCGAGCAGTGCCAGTCGGCTTATCTGCTGCCGGCTCAGTTTAAAGAGCAATCTGGTCTTGCCCTGGATAAGGACAACAATAAAGAGTGCCAGGGCTGAGAAAAGAACAGAGTAGAAGAGCAGCGTATACGGTTCTACATAGCGAAGGGCAATTTTGAAAGCCGAGGCTGATGTTCCCCAGAACGTTACGGCAAGAAGCGTCAGCAGGTATGCTTTCGACTGGTTGCGCATGGACTGTTGTTCTGGTTCTCTGAGATGTTTGAGAAGAGCCTGGGATTAATCGCCGAGGTATGCTTTGACAATGCTCTCGTCCTGCTGCAATGTTTGAGCATCACCTTTTATAACAATTGCTCCGGTTTCAATCACATAGCCGTGATCTGCAAGTTTCAGTGCAACTTTTGCATTCTGTTCGACCAGCAGGATCGTTACCCCTTCCTCGTTCAATCGAACGATAATCCTCATGATTTCCTGAACCAGAAAAGGAGCAAGCCCCATTGACGGTTCGTCAAGGAGCAGGAGCTCAGGATTGGTCATCATTGAACGGCCGATGGCGAGCATCTGCTGCTCGCCTCCCGAGAGGAACGCGGAATCGCGGTTTTTACGTTTTTCAAGAAGCGGAAAAATTTCGAAAACATGTCTCATCCTGCGTCTCCGCTCAGCTTCATCTTTGAGTGTAAAAGAGCCGAGTTCCAGGTTCTCGACAATCGTCATCCCTTTAAATATTTTCCGGCCCTCGGGAACATGGATAAGGCCCATCTGGACGATCTCGTGGGCAGGTTTGCGGGTGATATTTTCCCCCCGGTAAAGAATTGTTCCGGAAGTCGCTCGAATAAGACCTGATATGGTCCTCAGGGTAGTGCTCTTGCCGGCGCCGTTGGCACCAAGCAGCGTTACGATCTCACCTTTCTGGACAGATAAAGAAATACCGCGAAGCGCATGAATCTTGCCGTAGTGCGTTTGAAGGTCGGAAATTTCCAGAATGTTTCTGCTCATGCCATTTCGTCCTCTTCTTTACCCAGATAGGCCTCGATTACTTTTGGGTTTTTCTGCACTGCCGCCGCACTTCCCTCGGCAATTTTCTGCCCGTAGTCGATAACGGTTATTTTTTCAGATACCTTCATGACCAGCCCCATGTCATGCTCGATCAGGAGGATTGTGATGTGGAGCTCATCGCGAATGCGCTTGATGAGTCTGATCAACTGCTGTTTTTCATCATAATTGAGTCCTGCCGCCGGCTCGTCGAGCAGCAGGATCTTCGGCTTTGTCGCCAGTGCCCTGGCCCACTCAACCCGTCTCTGGTGACCATAGGAGAGATTTGCGGCAGTACGGTCTTTTTCGTGGAGAATTCCAACAAAATCGAGACATTCTTCACAGAAAGCGTTGATTTCGGCTTCTTCACGCTGCTGGGATGGCGTTCGCAATACTGAACTGAGCGGCCCGGATGAACTGCGGCAGTGCATGCCGGACATGACATTCTCTATTACCGTCATGCTTTTAAACAGTCTGAGATTCTGAAATGTCCTGGCCATGCCCCGCTGGGTTATTTTATGGGGTTTTTTCCTGGTGATTATCCCCTCTTCGAATAAGATGTCACCGCCGGTCGGCCGGTAAAAACCGGTGAGACAGTTGAAAACTGACGTTTTGCCGGCTCCGTTGGGTCCGATGAGGCTGTCAATGGAGCCGGTCTCAACAGAAAAAGAAAGATCATCGAGTACCTGCAGACCGGCAAAGCTGAGATCGAGATTTTTAACTTCGAGTAATGCCATAAAATGTCTTGTGTCCCTCTGTTGGATGCTGCGCTTAGGTTTTCTTTGCCGGCCAGATGCCCTCGGGGCGATAGAGCATGATAATGAGCATCACGATGGCAAAAACCAGGATGCGCGTGGAGCCCAGCTCCCGGAAGACTTCGGGGAAGAGCACAAGGGCAAAGGCGCCGATAATAACACCTGGAATCTTGCCCATTCCACCGAGCACGACGCCAAGAAGGATAAGAACAGACTGCTGGAACTGGAAGGTTTCAGGTGAAATTGCTGACATCTTGGCGGCAAAGAAACTGCCGGCAACGCCACCGAAGATCGCGCCGATAACATATGCATATAATTTAACCGCAACCCGGTTGATCCCCATTGCCTCTGCGGCATCTTCGTCCTCTCGAACGTATTGCCAGGCACGGCCCATCCGGGAATGCTGCAGTCGGTAGCTGACAAATCCGGCGATGATGGCAAGAATGAGGAATACGTAGTAGAAATGGATTATCTGGGTGAGTTGAAAACCGAAGATGCTTGGTCTTTCAATCCCGATGAGTCCGCTGGCTCCACCGGTGATTTCAAGGTTTCGGGCAATTATCCTGACAATTTCTCCAAACCCCAGCGTTACAATGGCAAGATAATCACTGCGCAGTCTCAGGGTCGGACCACCGATGATACATCCCGCACAGGCCGAAAAAAAGACGGCGGCGGGGATCGTCAGCCAGAAGTTGACCCCGAATTCGGAGGTGAGGATACCGGTTGTATATGCTCCAACTGCAAAAAAGGCTGCATAACCGAGGTCAAGCAGCCCCGCATAACCGACAACGATATTGAGGCCCAGGCAGAGAATAACATAGAACCAGATGTTGGTTACAACTTCGAGTTCATAGTTTCCGGCTATCAGGGGGAAAAACATGGCAATGGCAGCCAGCGTCAGGAGAATGACCAGACGATTCTTCTGATCCTGGAGCCAAACTAACAGGTTGGCCGCGGTGACTTTGATACGATTTCTGTCTGCGGGGCTGGTGGGTTTCTGTCCCATGGGTTACATCCGTTCTATTTCTGTTCTACCGAGTATTCCGGTTGGTTTGAATACCAGAAGGAGAATGAGTATGCCAAATGAGAAGACATCCTTCCACTCGGTACCGATAAAAGGAATCTGGGTTCCGAAAGACTCGAGGAGCCCAAGGAGCAGCCCTCCAAGCATGGCGCCTGGAATTGAGCCAATTCCGCCGATGACGGCTGATGTAAACGCCTTAAGGCCGATGACAAAACCCATGAAAAAATGAATGCTGCCATAGTAGGTGCCTGCCATAATGCCTGCAGCCGCGGCAAGAGACGTGCCGATAAAAAAAGTCAGGGCGATGATCCTGTTGACATTTATTCCCATCAGCCGGCAGGCGTCCTGGTCGATGGCAATAGCGCGCATTGCCTTACCATAAAGGGTTTTATGGACAAAGGTGTAGAGAATAACCATCAGAAGAAGGGATGCTCCGACCAGTATCATCTGGGTATTGGTAATAAAAACAGTGCCCAGTTCCAGGCCGTCAAATCCAAGATCAGTGGGAAAGGCCAGATATTGTCCATCGGTAAAGGCCATGACGCCGTTGGAGAGGATCATGGAAACCGCCAGGGCGGTAATCAGGATCGAAAGCCTTGGCGCGGAAAGCATCGGGACGTAGGCGATTCGTTGAATCAGAACTCCGAGCAGGCCGACGGCAATCATGCTGAAAATCATGCTGCACAGGATACCTGCCCAGCTGTTGCCGATAAAAGTGCTCAGGAACGATAAGATAACGAAACCGACAAAAGAGCCGATCATGTAAAGATCGCCGTGGGCAAAGTTCAGCAGTTTAATGATGCCGTAAACCATGGTGTATCCAAGGGCTACGAGGGCATAGAACGAGCCGAGTATCAGTCCGTTTGCAAGCTGCTGTAACAGAATGTCCTGGATTGACATAATAGATAACGTATGAGAAGGTGAGCGTTATAATCGTACAGCCCGGTTAGAGCTGAAAAAACCGGCTGTACGATTATTTCAGGCTGAAGCGGGCCTTATTGATGAAGAGCCCACTTTCCATCTTTTGCTACAAGAATGACAAAGTTACTTCTGGCAAGCGTGTTCTGTTCGGTGAAAGAAATGGGTCCGGCAATACCGGTAAAGTCCTTGGTTTCGGCAAGAGCTTTAATAATGGCGGCTTTGTCTGTTGAACCTGCCCGGGTAATGGCGTCTGCCATCAGTTTCATTCCATCATAGGAAAGAGCGGCGTAGGCATCGGGATCCTGGTTGTAAGCTGCCTTGTAGTTGGCATGAAAATCCTTTGCAGCCGGAAGATACTCGACGGTCGGATTTGAAAAACAGTAGACGCCTTCGGCAGCCTGACCGGCAATCTCAAGAAGTTTCGGTGAGTTTGAGCCGTCACCAACAGCAATGAGGTCTCGGTATCCTCCCTGCCTCAGCTGTTTGATGACCATGGCGCCATCGGCATAGTATGCTGTCCAGAACACGGCATCAGGGGCGTTTGACTTGATACGGGTAACGAGAGCTGACTGATCCTGTTCTCCCTTGTTTACAACCTCATAGGCGACAACTTCCTTTCCCATTGACTCCCATTTTTCCCGGGTCAGCTTGGCAAGGTCCTCTGAGTAACCGTCGCCCTGGTGAATGATCGCCAGTTTATTGATACCTTTTTCTTCAAAGAGGCTGATTGCCGTCTTGACCTGATCAAAACCGGTGGAGTTGATCTGGAAGGCATTGCCCATGTTGACATCGATCAGTTTTGTGGAGTTTGCAGCCGGGATAACCATCGGGATGTTGGCATCGCCGTAGATCTTCATGGTTGGCAGCGTTGCTCCCGAGCAGTAGCCGCCGACAACTGCGGCAACCTCGGCCGAGACAAGTTTGGTGGCTGCGGCGGTTGCCTGCTGGGGATCACAGGCCGCGTCACCGGTCATGGTGACAATGTTCATGCCGAGTACCCCACCGGCCTTATTAATCTCGGCAGCGGCCAGATTAATGGCATTTTCCATGTCTTTACCGTAGGTGGCTTCAGACCCGGTCGTTGGTACCATGATGCCGATTTTCAGATCAGCAGCGGTTGCCACCTGGCCCATCAGCATCATGCCGGCAAGGGTACTGCCCAAAACAGTAGAAAATAATGATTTATTCACAGCTTTTTCCTCCATATAACTCAGTTGACTAAAATAGAGCCTGTATTCTCTTTGAACAGTCAAGAAGGATACAGGTCGCCTCCTGATAATGGCGGGAAAAAGGACAATTCCGTGGCCATTATCTTCGTTAACCTATTTTTACCGCGCAACCGCAAAACAGGGCAGCAGCTGCGGTGTTGCTGGGAAAAAGTATTTTCAAGCTGTTGAAAATCTCTGGATATAAATTCTAACAACCTGATTGTTTCATGGTAAGCACGAAAGAGCTGATTACTAAGCTGCTAGAGTTATAAAAAAAACGATATTTGTCAAGCATCAGCTGAGAATATTATATCTTCAAAGCAATGTATAATCAGAGATTTCAGGATGGCGTGATCCCTGCTGAAAGATTCAATCAGAAAGAAGCGCCGCCTCCTTTTAAAAGCACCGACCGGCTCTTTTTTCTGATAAATGCAAGCCGCTCTGCCAGGTATTCCTCAGAGGGCGGGAGTACACAATCCAGACCATATTTTTTCCCAAGAAGTGCATAGGTGGCAACCCCGAGGCGATGATAGGGGAGAAGCTCGATTTCCTGAACTTTTTCCAGTGATTCTGCGATCAGAAGAATTTCCTCGAGGTTCTCGTCATCATCATTGATTCCCGGAATCAGCGGGATACGGAGGTGCAGCGCAAAGGGAAGAGTGCTTTCATCAAGTTTTGCAAGGTGGGTGATAAGCGTCTGGTTGCCGACACCGGTGAGCTCTCTGTGCATTATGCTGTCGTGATGCTTGATGTCGACGTATATGGTGTTTAGAAACGGCAGCGATTTTTCTATACTCTGCCATGGAGCCAGCAGGCTTGTTTCAACAGCGGTATCAATCCCCCGTTGCCGGCATTCTTTGAGGATGGAGCAGGTGAAGACTGCTTGAGTGAAACATTCGCCACCGCTTATGGTGACGCCGCCGCCTGAGTGAAAAAAGAAGATTTCATCTTTGCTTATCTCCTCGACTACCTGCGATACCGTCATAATTCTGCCATACCCTTTGTGCGCGGAATGGGGGCAGACGTCAACGCAGCGAAAACAGTTGATGCAAAGATCTGTATCGGTAACGACGGCACCATCAATTAGCGAGAGTGCCTCGTTCGGGCAATTGCTGACGCACGTGGCGCAGCCGACGCAGCGCTCGGCGCTATATCCCTTCTCGGGAAGAGCGTGCTGGGATTCAGGAGTTGAGCACCAGGCACAGGAGAGGGGGCAGCCTTTCAGGAACACTACCGTGCGCAGCCCGGGACCATCATGAACAGATGTTTTCTCTATTCGCAGAACCACACCTGTGGTGTTCAGTGCCATTCACTTAGCCTGCTGAAATCCCATGTTGCACTGTTCTGCCGATAATCTCGTCCTGAACGTCTTTACCAAGTTCAACAAAATAGGCGGTATAGCCGGCGACCCTGACCAACAGTCCGCGATAGTCATCGGGGTACTGTTGAGCCAGAAGCAGCTTTTCCTGGTCTACCACATTAAACTGAACATGGTACACGCCGAGGCTGCACATCGATTTGAGCAGAGCCATCATCTGTTGAATGCCGTTCTCCTCGTTCAGCAGGGATGGTTCAACCTTGAGGTTCAGCAGTGTTCCCTGAACAAACCGGTCATGGGGGATGTTGGCAACCGATTTCAAGACCGAGCCGGGCCCGCTGAAATCGGTACCGCCTGAAGGACTTACTCCGTCCGCAAGTGCTTTCCATGCTTTTTTACCCGAAGGCAGCGCTCCGACTTCAAGGCCGAACGGCGTGTTTCCGGAAACAGGGAGGATTCCTGGGGTCATCTTGCCGAACTTTGAATGGTATTTTTCAATTTCGTCTGCGAAGAAGGTAAATATATCACCGGCAATTGTATCAACGAGGGGATCGTCATTGCCGTACTTGGGTGCTGTTTTGCAGAGCTTCAGAACATCGTCGAAACCGATAAAATCATGTTCAAGGGCGTCAAGGAGCTGTCCCATGGCAAGCTGCCGGGTATCAAAAACAAGGTGTTTAACCGCGGCAATGGAATTTATCAGATCGGCGACACCAATAAGAATAATGCCGTTGCCGCTGTTGTATTTGGCTCCGCCCCAGGCATAATCACTGGCGTTGTCAATGCATTCCCTGAATGTCAGCGAGAGTGCCGGCGATGGCCTGTTCATGCAGACCTCGTCAATCACGTGGCTGCCCTTGACCACGGCACGGGTGACATAGGCAAACTGCTTCTGCACGGCTTCAAGAAATGTCTTGAAATCCTTGAAACCCTCGGGGTCTCCTGTCCTGACTGAGACATATTCATTGCTTTTTCTGCATCTGCCGTCCAGCAGGGCGAATTCGACAATTGAGCCAAGGTTTATATCAGCAAGTGCCGTGTAGTGACGGAGCCTTCCCTCCAGGTTCGTTTCCACGCAACCGCAGGGGTTCCAGTTGAACGCCTCCTTGAGCGGAATGCCCTTGTTCATCAGCATGCGAATGCCGATGTCGTCGTTGTGAAAAGCCGGGAATCCAGTGCCAAGGGCAATCAGTTCAACAACCTTGCGCAGAAACCTGTTCGGATTTTTGGCAAGGCTGTAGCGTACGGACAGGGAAGGTTGGTAGAGCTGGACATCCATGGTTGCCTGGATGATCATGTAGGAAAGCTCATTCACCGCATCTCTGCCCGTCTCGTCAACTCCGCCAACACAGACATTTTGAAACATCGGATAGCCTGCGGCAAATTCTGCGGTTACTGCGTCCTGGAAAAGACAGGGCTCGCTGAACTTGATCCACAGACAGTCGAGCAGCTCCTGGGCGGCCTCTCTTTCCAGCGCGCCGGATTCGAGGTCATTTTTGAAGTAGCGGAAGAGGTACTGGTCCATTCTGCCGGGATTATAGCTGGCGGCATTTTGTTCCATGAAGATGCATATCTGATAAAAATAGAGGGCCTGGAGGGCCTCTTTAAATGTCCGTGCAGGATATAGGGAAAGGTGAACACACGTTTCGGCAATCTCGAGCAGTTCGCTTTTCCTGCTGCTGTTTTTTTCACCTGCTGCGAGCCGCGCAGCCTCATCGCCGTAGCGTCCGGCAAGAATTTTCATGCCATCCACGACAATCAGCAGCGATTTGAGATAGTAGTCTTTTTCATAATCTCCCGGTACCGTTAAATCGAGCGACGCTCTTCTGTCTTTGACGGTTGTTTCAATCCCGCTGAGGCCTTCAGTAAGGAGCCAATCATAACCTGCCGTTGTTTCACCAAAGCCGCGAACCGCTTTTCGGTTGATATAGATAACGCCGTTATCGCGGAGCTTTCGGGTATCATCGGGAATCTGTGCCAGCCATTCTTCAAAATTGGAGCGGCCTTTCCAGTACGGTCTGATTTCCTGCTCAAAAAGGTGCCGGTCTTCGCTTTTGAGATGAAAGGGATCATATGCTCGGGTGGAGATGGAATCGAGTTCATCATTGAGAACCGACCAACAGGTATCGGCGCAGAGGATGCCTCCTCGTATTTTACTGCCCGGGCAGCCGACGATGAGTTCATGCTCAGCAATCGACACGTCTTTCAGCAGACACTGCTTGCGGAACCCCTTGGCTTTGCGAACGACGAGCGGTTGGCCTTCGTTTTCCCGGAAACTCTCAGTTAGAATCCTGGCATTTTCAAGATCCATCTCCGGACGCGCAGATACAACCCTTTCTTTTAACCGGTTAATGCGCTCCATATAATGGGGCTTGTGCTCAGGTTTCGTGTGTGATGCCGGTACCATTTTATCCATAGTAGTCTCGTAACAGGTTCATTCTTAATAATGATAGTTGTTATCGAATATAACCTAACATTCTTTATGCAAATTTAATAGATTTTTCTACCCGTTGAGAAGAGGCTTGTCTGACGTTCATTTTTCTTTCCGAGTAGTGTTAAAATGAATCGGCTTACATGCTCGACGATCTAAATGGTAAAGAGACGTGGTGCGGAAAGAGGGAGTACTCGCAAGATACATGTAAGGCAGGGCTTTTCAGCAGAGCTTTTTGGCAAAGAATCTGTTGCTGTAACGGTATCAGGAACGGTAATTGTGTCAGGTGCCATTTTTCCAGGCGCTGACACAATTTCTGCCGGCGTTTTTCGCCTCATATACGGCCTTGTCAGAGGCCTTGAGCAGGTCGTCCGCCTTTTTCATCTTTTCATCTCTGACGGCAACTCCGATGCTTACGGAGCCATACCAGAATCCGCTGCCGGCGATAACCCTCAAATTGGCAACTTTTGCTCGAGTCTGTTCAGCAATATGATGAGCTCCTTTCAGAGAGGTCTGGGGACAGATAACCAGAAATTCATCTCCCCCCAGTCGACAGACAATATCGTCACTGCGTACGGAGTGAAGCAGCTCAATGGAGAGTCGTTGAAGGACACGATCTCCTGCCGCATGGCCGTAGGTATCATTAATGGATTTAAAGCCATCGGCATCAATCATGAGACATGCCAATGGCTTATCAGTTGCTACTGATTCGGCCCAGAGCAACTGCAGTTGGCGCATTGCAAATCGTCTGTTAGGCAGGTCGGTGAGGTGATCGGTTATAGAGATGACCTCAAGTGCCTCATTGGCCTGGGCAAGATCTTTTGTCCGCTCGGCAACACGGCTTTCAAGGGTTCTATTCAGTTCCGTGAGCGCCTTGTTCCTTTGAGAAAGCAGGGTCAGCAATCCTTTCAGCGCATCAAGGAGTGTCGCTGTCGATTCGTTTTCTGACTCTTCTATCATATCAAGGGCTTCCGCCGGGTTATTTCCCTCGTTAATGGAGTTGATCTGGCGAGCCATTATAAGATCTGAACCAAGAACATGATACGCGATCCAGTGGGCAAGATAGTTGAAGAGCGCCAGACAATCCTCCTGATTATTCATATCAGTGGACTGAGAAAAATGATTAATATCAAATATAAAGTCACGATGACTTCTCAAATGAACCTTGAGATGTCGCTGATCAAGCTTCATTGTCTTCATGAGTTTTTCTTCAACCGAGAAATGTGTCTTGGTATACGAGACAAGCTGGTTAAAAATTGAAGTTAAAACCTGTTCATCGATGTTGTTTTCAGAAAGCGCATTACCGTATTTGTTGATCAGGGTGACAAGTTTGCGGTGCTGGCTGTCAATCTCTGGGATGTTTGTATTGAACTGCTTCCCCCACTTAAATGATTCCATATATCAGCAAGAAGTTAGTTTGATCTTATAGGTGAAAAACCCAATGGCAAAAGAGTTCTCGACTCATTCCATGATAGTGTCACGTTGTCGTGTGACCGGGAAATAATGAGAAACATTCCGATAACTTCTACTATTTTATCTTACATATCCAGATCAGTCAAAATAAATTGCAGAATCATGCAAGGTTGAGAAGGGGAGATTGAATTCCTGCCTTCCCACACAGATGCCCACGCAGGCCATGGCGCAGCAGAGCATTCACGGTGAAACCATAAGTGTCGGCAATGAAACGGGTGGAACCGGTGTCCATGAAGTAAACAATAAAAAACCCTCATCCGACAAAATGCCAGATGAGGGTTATATAAGAAAATCGGCGGCGACCTACTCTCCCACACAGTTGCCCATGCAGACCATCGGCGCAGCAGAGCGCTCACGGCGCTTTTTCGAGCTGAGATGGCGCGTGAACCAAGAAGCGGTGAGTGGGGCGATACAAGTGTATGCCACGCTCACCAG
>CAVOLI010000016.1:0-154898 GCA_963696725.1 uncultured delta proteobacterium | reverse complement strand
GCTCAATTATATTGTCAGATTAACATAGTCTTCAAGCCCACGATCTGCAACAAAGTCGCACTCGTTCCACAAAACTAACAATGGGAGCCGAATTGAACTTCTGTACAAAGTTAAAGAATGTACCATAAGAGGAAAGGCAAAAAGGAGAACCCAAGAATTGTGGAGACAACTACTATCCCTGCAATTTCTTCAGGCCGCTGGTTGTATACTTTTGCAAAGAGGTAGCAAAAAACTGCTGCGGGCATTGAACATTGTAGAATAACCACGCCGGCAGCTGGTCCTGACAGATTCATCAAAGACACAAGAATGATGCCAACCCCCAGTCCCATACTCAACCGTAAAGCAGATAGAAAGAATGCTCTCTTCAGGTGCCGAACTCTCAAGCGCGCCAGTGACACGCCAAGAGTTATTAACATCAGAGGAATTGTCAGGTCTCCCATCAGTTTTGCCGTATTATAGAGGGGTTCTGGAACTTGAAATCCAGTGAACAGGAAGAAAGCTGCTAGTATTGTTGCAGGGACAATAGGCATTTTAAAAAGAGCCATAGGTGAAAAAGTTCCTGACACAAAGGCTACTCCCACCGTCATCTGAAAAACAACATAGATTGCGAAAAATGTTACCCCAAGGGCCAATCCCTCTTCACCAAAGGCGAAGTAACATAGGGGCAATCCCACGTTGCCAATATTTGGCCAACTCAAGGTTTGCAGATAGACCCGATGAGGCAATTTGAAAATCGTTAGGATCAAAGCGCCAATAATGATGAATGCAATGTTGGCAAAAAGGGCGGCAAGTCCCATATCCAGCAAGGTGCTAGGAAGCAAATGCACAGATGATAAGGAATAAAAAACCAGGCAGGGGGTGCCGAAGTAGGTGACAAGAGAGGTTATCAGGTCTGTATCATATGACCGGCCCTTCTTGGCCCAGCAAAAACCGACTAAAACACAGGTGAAGATCGGCGCCAGAATCGAGGCAATGACGGAAAACATCATATCATGTTCCCTTGTTTAATCGCCCTGTATCACGTTAATGTATAGAAATGGTGAAAGAAAATGACAAGAATCTATCTTAGTCGAAGCTGGATTACTGTCAAGACAGAAGGGAGGAATAGGGACATTTCCAAGACATGAACGTACTAAGGTTGGCAGATCAAATCACAGCAATAAGAGCACTGATGCTAAATTGATTTTCTTACTGCATCTTCAGATCCGAGATTTAAAAAGTGACTGTGAGCTGATTTAATATGGAAAAGCAAAACATATATGAGCGGGTATTATTTGATCGGTTTTAATAAGGAAAGTATTCCCAGGCTGCAAGTGCTTGTAATAATGAAGGTCCAAAATGCGGTAGTATAGCTGCCTGTCATATCGAAAAGCTGGCCAGTGAAAATCGGACCTATTGCGCCGCCAGTTGTGCCAAAGCAGACAACGATACCCAAAATAGTTCCATGAGCCTTTATGCCAAAAACTTCAGCTAGAATAGGCGATATTGCAGTATAGAAGCCCCCATGAGCAAGCCCGTAGATACAGGCAAAGAGGAAAAGCATCCAGAGTGACTGTGCAATCTGTAGCCAGAATAATGAGATGATTAAAAGCAAGAGGCAAGCGCCCATGATTGTCCTGCTGCCATATCGATCGATGGCAAGCCCTGACACAAATCGGCCTATCATGCTAACACCCCCGATTGTTGACAGGGCTCCAGAAGCCTGGTGGGCAGACAACCCAATATCTCGAGCATGAGGCACAATGTGAATGATGATGCTCATAAGGCAGAATACGACTAAGAAATTAACAATACAAAGATTCCAGAACTGATAGGTCTTTCTTGTTTTTTCAAAGCTCAAGCTACTGTTTTCATATTTGCTAGTCTGATGACTCGGTGATGTCTCTCTTTCGCTTAGAGGCTGATAATCATAAGGGTCTCGTTTGAGGATCTGGGCAACCCCGAACAATAAAAATGACGCTACCAGGCCAATGATGAGACAAGTATGTCTCCAGCCCACCACTCCGATAAGAAAACTTGCGATCAGCGGTATGGTGAATTGACCTGCGCCAGTACCAACCTTTACAAGGCCTGTCATAGCCCCTCGTCGAAGTGGAAACCATCGGGCTATGGTGGTAAGAGCAATAACATCTATTGAACTCAAGCCAATGCCAAGTAAAACACCATAAAAAATGTAGAGTTGCAGGACCGAATTTGCTTGAGCCATCAAAATAAGCCCAGCCCCGAAAAAGAGAGACGTAATAGACATCAATAGGCGAGGACCATACTGGTCATTGAGGCGTCCAATCAGCATGCCGACAAAACCCATCATTAAAAATGCCAAAGATGAGGCACCCGAGATTGTAGCTCTTGACCATTGAAACTCGGCCATAAGAGCATTAAAAAAAACACCGTAAGCTACGTAAGAGCCAATCCCCACAGCCTGAATAGTAAAGCAGGCTGTGAATATCATGTAGCCATATGATTTAATTGTATTAGTGCGTAGCATCAATTTTAAAAACTATTGAAACCAGGAACAGATAAATAGCTAGTGAGGCTGTCATCAAAAGAATACTCCCGAAAAAAGCGAAAAATCACTGGTCCCTATGTTGTAACGAGAGCTATACTCCAGCAGGGTACGCTTTTTTTTCATAATGTGCCAATCATTGTAGATTTATCGCTCGATTGAAAAAGTATTAATCAATATCAATCTGAAGATTAGTATTGCCAAGGCCAAACAGAAGTCTCGCTCAACAGGTGGAGGCTTTTCCTGAATTTGTAATGAAAATGGCGAAATGTCAGTAGTGATCTGTTTACGGATGATTTAGCTATTCAAACCCCTCATAAAAGAAGACACCTAATGTGGTCCCCGCCGCAGCAGGGTCTCCAGTGCCGTCTGCCGGTTGCAGGTATCCTGCTGCCGTACTGCCATACCCATGGCCCGACGAGTACCGACAAAGACTGCCAGTTCCCGTGCACGGGTAAGCCCGGTATAGATGAGATTACGATAGAGCATCTTGAAGTGCTGAGTGAGCACCGGCAGAATCACCGCTTTGAACTCGCTTCCCTGCGATTTGTGAATGGTGATGGCGTAGGCAAGGTCAAGCTCGACAATATCCTCCTTCTGGTACACCACTTCCCGGCCATCCGGAAAAAATGTGATCACGCAGGTCAGCTCAGCGGTGTCAATCTGCCGGATCAAGCCGATATCGCCATTAAACACTTCAAGATCATAGTTATTGCGCCGATGAATTACCCTGTCACCTATCCGGAAGATCCGCTCGCCAACCTGAAGCTGCGGCTTGTCATCCCTTGGCGGATTGGCAGCCTGCTGGATCACCGTGTTCAGGTTGGCTGTCCCCAGTGTGCCGCGGGTCATGGGAGAGAGGATCTGGATTTCAGTTTCCCTGCCATAATATTTGGGGATCCAATCAAGGTAGAGTTTTACGACCGCATCTACAGCGGTGAGGCCGTAATGCACCGTTGACCAGGGATGCACTTTTTTCAATACCGACTTCAGCTCATCAATTGTCCCTTTGGCCTGCGCCAGCTGCTGCAGATCGACATGCTGGAATTTTGGAGGTACGATAAACTCCTTTTCATAGGGCGAGCTGATAGCCTCATGGCTGCGGAACTCATATGGATTGTCGTCGGTGACAAGCCCTTCAATCTGTGAAATCTGCAGGTTAAAGGTACGCTTCACCCGGGAAACAAAATCCATCTGCTCCTTGGTCGGCTCATCTGAGTCGATAAAAAGACAATCGGTACCTTGTCTCCAGATCTCAGGCCGTTTGAAAGGTGATTCAATCCGTGGTATCTCACCGCGATTGATCTGATGGGCAAAACCAATGATATGCGATTCCTGTGCCTGCCGGAAAACCTGGGTAAGATGAAAACACGGCACAACTCCCGAGGCGATGATATCGTGCAGAACATTGCCGGCGCCGACAGAGGGGAGCTGGTCGGCATCGCCGATAAAAAGCACCCGGCAATCGTCCGGCACCGCAGACAGAAGAGAAGCGGTAAGCGAAATATCGAGCATGGAGCACTCATCGACAATCAGAAAATCCGCCTGTAACGGGTTCTCTTCATTGCGTACGAAGCCTCCGCCCTGCCACTCCAATAGACGGTGCAGGGTTTTGGCCTCACGGCCGATCACCTCGCCCATGCGCTGGGCCGCCCGGCCTGTGGGTGCTGCCAGCAACACCTTGCAATGCATGGCCTCAAGTAGACGCACGATGACCAGCGTGGTGGTGGTCTTGCCGCAGCCCGGGCCTCCGGTTAGGATTGAAAAACGATGCCGCACGACCTGGGCCACCGCCTCGGCCTGCTCTTCACTCAATGTTATCTGATGACTGGAGCAATATCGGGCAATCCAGCCTGTGAGCTTGCTGGTATCGATATCCAGGGGAGTCTGGAACCTTTTGACCCTGCGTGCCACCGTTTCTTCATCATAATAGAGCGTTTTTGAGTAGTAGCAAAGTTCCTGTTTTCCGTCGGCTGCTGTGAGTGCGCGGACTTTTAACTGACTCCGCTCCTCCATAAGCGTAAGTATGCCGTCAAGCCTGCCTGCCAGGTTCAAAGAGAGCAATTCTTCAACTGCTGTTCTGATCTGCTCCAACTTCAGATAGCAATGTCCCTGATCACGGCTTGCCGCCAGTACATGCCGTACCGCAGCTATAATCCGTTCATCGCTATCCGGGGCTAGTCCTATGCTAAGCGCCACCTTGTCCGCCGAGAAAAAGCCGATTCCGTAAAAATCATTAGCCAGCCGGTAAGGATCATGCGTTACCATCTCAATGGCTCTGTCACCGTATTTCTTAAAGATCCGGACGGCAAACAGCGTTGAAATTCCGTGCCCCTGCAGAAAGATCATCACCTCACGGATCATCCTGTGCTCCCGCCAGGCCTTATCAATCATCTCCAGCTTTTTCCTGGCGATACCGGGAACCTCGACAAGGCGCTCGATCTCCTGCTCGAAAATATGCAAGGTATCACCCTTGAAATGCTTGACGATCTTGCCGGCAGTCTTCGGCCCCACTCCCTTGATCAACCCGGAGCCGAGGTATTTTTCAAGTGCCGCCGCTGAGGCGGGCTTTTTCTCTATTGCTGCCACTGCCTTGAACTGTCGTCCGTATTGTGGATGAAGGGACCAGGCACCATGAAACTCCATGGTAGCCCCGGCAAAGACCTTGGTCTGGTGTACAGTAACGGTGAGTTGCTCACCTGGATTGTTGTAGGATTGTACCCGCAGCACAGACCATCCGGTTACCGGGTTATGGTAGGTGACCCGCTGTACGATTCCTTGAAGTTTTTCTGAGATGAAGGCCATGCGACAAAGAAAAACATATCCCGTCTGTTTCGTGAAGAAACTTTTTAAAGTAAAACAACCATGACAATGACAGGCAATACTGAGGTGGGCAGAAAAATTAATATTGCCACTGGATCACTTCAACTGATGAACGGAAGTAGGATTTTCTAGGTGCACAGGAACTAAGGTCAAATAGAGCCACTGGTAAGATTTTCAGACCTTCGATATGGCAACACTAACGTGGCGGATCAGGCGCGTTAGCAAGTCCGGCAACATTGACTTGTTAGCCGTGACCAGCTGGGCAAACCTGATTCCAATTTTTCAATTTTTATTCAAAATCAAGATGAACAGCTATAGTGCGACACGCCACCAACGTTAAAAAACGCCCTAGGTTTTAGACGATAGTATTTATCTTCTACTTCTTGTGATTGCTCATCATATGGGTAGCTAAGTACTTCTTGCAACTCTCTAACTAAGGTGTAGTCACCCTGCATGGCTTGTTGGTAGGCGGGGACAATCAACCACTCTCGCCATGTGTATTTTGGGTTAGTCTGTTTCATACTTGCTGATATCTCAGCCAAATTGCCGTCTTTAATGACGAGGTCGCGCCAGCTTTTTAGCCAAGATTGCCATTGCTCATCGAGTTGTTGTGAAGTTTTAACGTAGAAGCTCTTTTTCAATGCTGAAACATCCTCTGGTATATGGGATAACTCGCGGAAGAAAATGGTGTAATCCACCTCTGAGTGGGTCATTAACTGCATTAATTTCTTAAATAGCTTTGGGTTATATTCAGTCAAGCCAAGTTTGGCCGCCCACATTTTTTGGATTTGTTTTTGCATTGCTTCTGCAAAGCCATGGCGTACTTGGTCGAAATGTTCTAAAGCTTCAGTATCTTCTGCGAGTAGCGGTCTCACAGCTGTCCAAAACATATGGTAATTCGCTTCCGCTGCGATTGGCTGATTGAAGAATGAAAAGTGTTTGCCGCCGCCAGTCCAAGGTTGAAACTCAGGGTCAAAAATTTCACAGAATCCAAATGGTCCATAGTCGAGGGTAAAGCCACCAGCGGCGCAGTTGTCACTATTATAATTACCCTGGCAGTAACCAATACGTTGCCAATTGGCCACCAGTGAAGTAAGACGCTGGCGAAATAGCTTAGCCAACTCAACCAATTGATCTGCAAAAACAAGGTTTTGATTAATGTCGCTTTTGTATTCTCGCTCAATTAAATGCGACACAATCATGCGCAACTCTTCTAATGCTCTTGGATGAGCATTGCTGCGAGCGCGGCGGGCAAATAACTCTAGCTGACCAACGCGCAAAAAGGATGGTGCAACGCGAGTTGAAATAGCCACAGGATTGTCCACCAAAATATCAGGATCGGTGGAGTGGGAGTCTTGAGAATACCAAGGCCGGGTAACGGTCTCAGATTTAGAAACATACAGTGTTAAAGAGCGCGATGTTGGAACACCTAAAGCCTGCATATATTCTTGCGCTAGAAACTCACGCACACTTGAACGTAGTACTGCGCGCCCGTCGGCACCACGGCAATAAGGCGTTGAGCCGCCACCTTTCAATTGCATTTCCCAGCGCTGCCCATTGAGTATTCCTTCAAATACAGATATCGCCCGACCATCGCCATAACCATTACCAGTACCAAATGGACATTGTTGGGTATATTCGGTGCCATAAATCGACAATGCATAGCCAGTCGCCCAGCCAACCTGACGCATAGGCTCATGCGTAGCAGAGAGATCACCAGAAAATACCTGGCGAAATTTTGCATTAAGCGCCAGCTCGTCGCTCAACCCAAGTTCATTAAAAAAAGTGCTGCTATGGGTTACATATTCTGGTTCTGCAAGCGGCGTGGGTGTCACAGGTACGAAATGACCAGAAAAAACCTGACGGGCACGGTGATCATCACCATCTCCGGTGGCATCAGGGTCGGCATTCAAGGTATCCATCAGAGAATAATCAGCTAATCGCACAAACTCATCGAAGGTCGTTACGCAGGGCTCAGCAGATGGTTTAGATATATATGACATTGTTGCAAACACCTTTCGCTAAGGGGAGCGCGCATTTTGCGCTTTCTCAGAAGGATACAGGAATAACCCTAAGTTTAATGCCTTTAGAGAAATAAGAACCTTTGAATTGGCAATATTAATTTCAACGCTTCGCTGTTGAAATTACCTGAATAGATAGCCTGATGACAAACATATCATTGAAATGTTCGATGTTTGTGTTGGCAACCTATATTCCTGAAGACTGTCTGAAGAGCTGATACCATTCTTTAATAATGCTTTGGAAATCATTTGCATATAAGTTGTCACGCCTTTGGATATCCTTTTGTAGGCGTTAAATGACGATTTAGCGAAAAACAGAATGTAACTCCTTTTGGTTTGGCTGGTTCATGCCAAATTTCTCCGCCGTGTAAAGAGATTATTTCCCTGATGATAGCTAGACCCATCCCAGAACCCTGAGTTCCTTTAGAATCAGATCTTCTTTTGAACAGGTTGAAAATATTATCAGAATCTTTTTCTTGTATACCTTTTCCATCATCTGTAACCGCAAAGATGTGTAAATCATTTGTTCCTCGATAGTCAATTGTAATCACACCTAACTCATCTCCCCCGTATTTTAATGAATTTTCAATGATATTCCTGAAAATTCTTATAATTGATATTCTATCAGCAACGAGACTATCGGGAACTTTGTCTGAGACTGATAATTGTAATGAACGGTCATTAAATTCACGGGCAAATTCATCATTAATTTCCTTGAATATCTCTTTAAGAGAAATATTCTCGATATGTAAAGGTATTTCTTTTGTTGAAATAAATACGTTTATCTTATCAACAAGAAAAACAATGTCCTCAGATGATCTCTGGATTTGCCCGCAGATTTTTTTCCCTCTATCATCAAGATTATTGCCAAGTTTTTCATTAAGAAATTTTGCCAGCCCATGTATTGAAATCGCTGGATTCTTAAGATCGTGAGCAACCGAATAGGCAAAAAGTTTTATTTTTTCAGAAAAACTTTTTATTTCCTCTTCTGCCTCTTTTCTTTTCTTAATTTCGTCTGCGAGACTAAGATTTTGAGCGGCGAGCTCCTTTGTTTTCTCTTCAACTCGAACTTGGAGATCTTCGTGGGATTTCTGAAGTTGCTCATGGGCCAATTTTCGTTCAATAATCCGCCCGATTCGCTCAGCAATAGCATCGAGTAAGTGTTGTTCTTCCACCAAAAATGGCTCTTCATACTTATTTGGGTTACTCTCAATTAAAAGTACTTCGATAAATCCAAAATGTTTTTTATTAACTATGATTTTTTTTGATTGAACCCATTTAGTTTCCTTGAAGTTATTTGTCCTAAAAGATCGATCGATCAACTTTATCTGGGCACAGGTAATCTCTGGGTACTGCCATGATTGGGGAATTAAATTTATTATTCCTTGGAGTATTCCATTAATAGTGAGATCATCGTTCTCAACAAGCTTTGAGATATTATATAAACAACTCAGTTCCTTAACCCTTTCATGAAGGTCATATGTTGTCTTTTTCAGGGACTCTTCAATTCGTTTTTGATTGACAATCTCCCAAGTAACGTCGGCGAAATAAGAAACAATTCCTGCGTCCCGTTGTGTGTAATCAGTGGGTTTATTTCCCACCCCAAGAATTGCCACGGCTTTGTTCTCTCGAAACACTGGTACAACCAGTTCTCGAACCACCTTTGCATGGCCCTCAGGCATTCCCTTCTTGTGCAGCAACGCTGAGTAGTCGTTGTGAATTACAGCTTTTTTCTGATGCAGACAGTCTACCCAAACACCTGCTTGATCAACACTGTAATGACTTCCCTTTCCTTCAGTTCGGCAAAAGTCTCTAAGTGTACGGGTAGACCATTGCTGTAAAAGAAGAGTTTTTTGGTCAGGCCCAACAAAGTGATAAAACCCGATGGGGCTCTTAACCAACTCTCCAACCCTGTCTAAAGACAGAGTTAAAAGCTCATCAAGTGTATGGGTTCTGGCATAATCAGTAAGAGAAAGGCGAATTTCAAGAAAATATTGGGATAATTTTCCTGCGATAAAAATATCTTCTTCTTTCATTGTTATCAATTCAACACAGGAGTCAAATTCCTCAAAACCTTCTCAACAGCGATTTAGACCAGCTTATGATCGATACGATCAGCGTGTTAGACACACCTTTGATTGTAACTGTTTCTGATTTTGCGGACAACCATATTAACACCATATTAACAGAGGATTTAAAAGAAACCTGAAACAACTTGATGAACGGTTCATGAAATTAATACATCACCTCCTCATCTCTAATTCTCATGGTCTCCGCATATCTTGTTGATGGAAATGAGGCATTGAAAAAACATGTGAAAAGGAGAGTTATGAAAACGATGAGAAGTGGTCCCGGAAAAATTAACAAGTCCTTAACAGGAACATCTACCACCAATAATCCTTAAAGATTGGCCAACGATCGAGGCAGAAAATGATTTCAAGCCTAATCGTGTTAACGTATTCGCAGCGACTGAGCATTGACCTTAAAATTGCCAAACCGAAGGTTTACAATCCTGCATTTCCCCTCAGCTCTAGGTGGTTCCTGTGCACCCATGGTTTGACGCTAGTTTGGTGAGTTCTCTTTTCCTGCCTATCAAATTTTGATCTGCACAGGAACTATCTTTATTCTGAGACCTGCTGAATGTTTTTATAGCGACCATAGTGGGCGAAGGCGTTCAGCACGAGTCCGTGTTCGATACGTTTATCCCTTATATAGCGCTCAATGTCCTGCTCCGGGACGCTGAGCCGGTCGCTCTCCTCCATGTTCAGCTATCGGAGGGAAAATAATGGAGGATTATCAGACTTGATTGAGACACATTACTCTTTTGCGTGAGGTGTGATCCATTTGTTTACATATATTGGCCTCAAGACTGGTTTAAATAACTATTTCTTTGCAACTTTTCAACGATTGCTGTATGCTTCCTGCCCCGCAGCCGGCATTCAGAAATGAGGCCCTGTGTCATACCGACATCTGCATGCAGACTACAAAAGCATGGGGCAGAGCCCCGGCAGGAAAAATGAATGGAACAGAATCTGATTCGAAACGTTGCGATCATTGCCCACGTTGATCATGGCAAAACCACCCTGGTTGATCAACTTTTCAGACATTCCGGAATGTTTCGGGATAATCAGGAAGTGGCTGAACGGTTGATGGACTCAATGGATCTTGAACGTGAGCGTGGAATAACAATCACCGCAAAAAATGGTTCCTACCGATATAAGGATTACTGGATCAATATTATCGATACACCGGGGCATGCAGATTTTGGCGGCCAGGTTGAGCGTGTCCTGCGCATGGCCGATGGTGCACTGTTACTGGTGGATGCCCAGGAAGGGCCAATGCCGCAGACGTATTTCGTACTGAAGAAGGCGCTGGAAAATCAGCTGCCGGTTATCGTGGTAATCAACAAGATTGACAAGCCTGCAGCACGCTGCGACTGGGTCGTGGACCAGGTCTTCGACCTTTTCGTCAAACTCAATGCCCCTGATCATATTCTCGATTTTCCAGTTGTCTACACCTCTGCCAAGGAAGGTTATGCCCTTGCCAACCCCGGTGACAGTGTTGAAAACGGAGGATCAATGGCTATCGTATCAAGAATGATTGTCGATCATATTCCGGCACCGACGGGATCAGCTGATGAACCGCTGCAGATGCAGGTAGGCACGATTGACTACTCACCCTATCTCGGCCGGCTCGGTATCGGGAAAGTGGTTAATGGCACGATGGCGATCAATCAGCCGATTGCTGTGGCACGCAGGGACGGCTCGGTGAAACCGGTCCGTATCTCCAAGATTTTCCGTTTTGAACGGGATCAGAAGGTTGCTGTGGAATCAGCAAGTCTAGGCGAGATCGTGGCCATTGCAGGCATGGATGATGTCACGGTCGGGGTCACCTTTACCGATTTGGAAAATCCCCGGCCGTTACCGTTGATCGATATTGACCCGCCGACAATATCGATGGATTTCCTGCCCAATGACTCGCCGTTTGCCGGCAAAGAAGGCCGGTATGTGACTTCCCGTCATCTCAATGATCGCCTGCAGCGTGAGATTCTGGCGGATGTGGCACTTCATGTTGAGCCGCTGGCGGATGCCGTCGGATTTAAAGTGTCCGGAAGAGGCGAGTTGCACCTGTCAATACTCATTGAAAAGATGAGACGGGAGGGCTACGAGCTTCAGGCAACCAGACCGCGGGTCATATTCCGGGAGAATAACGGTAAGCTTGAAGAACCGTTTGAGCGCCTGACCGTTGATGTTGATGAGGAATTTCAGGGTGCAGTCATCGAAAAACTCGGCAAACTCAAGGGCCAGTTGGAGGAAATGACCCAGTCTCATGGTATGACGAGGATGGTCTTTAGGATCCCGACAAGAGGACTTCTTGGATACCGCTCGGAGTTCATGACCGATACCAAGGGAATGGGGATGATGAACTATGTTTTTGACAGCTATGGACCACATGCCGGAGAGATCATTAACAGAATCAATGGCGTCCTGACTGTAAAGGAACAGTGCGTGTCGGTCGCCTATGCTCTTTTTAACCTTCAGGACAGGGGAAAGCTGTTTATTCACCCGGGAGAGCCGCTCTACCAGGGACAGATTATCGGAGAGCATTGCCGTTCATCCGATCTTGTGGTTAATCCGGCGAAAGGAAAGAAATTGACGAACGTCAGGGCCTCCGGCTCAGATGATGCGGTTGTTCTGACACCGCCAAGAGAAATGACGCTGGAGGATTGTATCTCATACATCAATGATGATGAGCTGGTTGAAGTTACTCCTAAATCGATAAGACTGAGAAAGCAGAGCCGGCTCAGATCAAGAACCTGAGAAAATGGTATGAAATTATTTCTTATAGTCGCAGTTTCGGTGCTTGCAGGAATCGGAGCTTTTGCCTTTATTGCCAAAAAATACGGCAGCGGCTGCATCCCCTGACTGACAATATACGGCTCCGTTGGAAGCGGAGCGCTGGTCTTCTGGTTACTCAATACTCTCCTATAGCACTCGGCCCGTGCTCGTGGAGAACCTCGTCTGGTAAAATAGCCGTACCCTGCTTTTTATACAAAAAGTAGTCTGTGAGTATACGGGCATGGTCAAAGGCCATTTCGGGAATCTCGTCCCGGGCGAAAAGAGCCGCTTCCGCGGCATCGTCTCCTGCCCTGGGCAGCCTGTCTGATTGGGCGATAAAGACCGTTGAGGCGGTGTGCATCCGGGGATCACGGCCGGGGGCCGAGTAGGTGTGAAACTGCCTGAGTGTTCCCAGCTGAAGGCCGGTCTCTTCAAATGCTTCCCGGACAGCTGCATCCTCAAAGGATTCACCGTAATCGACGAACCCGCCCGGCAGCGCCCAGCCGAAAGGCGGGTTTTTTCTCTTTATAAGGACAATTTTATTGTTGACCTCGATGATGATATCAACGGTCGGGACCGGGTTCCTCGGTTGATCCATGGTGCGGTTGCAGTGGGGGCATTTCATCAGAATAGGGTTATTTTGTTATGGCGGGATTCGGGTCGTCAAAGGAAAAGAGTGAATTTATCTCTTCCCAGTTCGATACCGAAGGGAGATTATGCTGATTGTGATTCCAGGGCTGGCTGAATACGATAGGATTGAGGCCTGCCTCGGCGAGCTGCAGGCAGGTCAGGGTCCTGTCATCGATAAAGTGGGTAATGTTGCATGTCCTGATATAACGCTCCTTGTCATCGTGGTCTCCTGTGGCGATCAATCTGATTTTTTCCCTGTCGCCAGGGGTGCAATAGTAATCGAACCAGTCGATAACCGGCTGAATATCGGGTCGTGCGGTAATGATGGTGACCTCCGAGCAACCGGCCAGCCTGGCCAGCGTCTCGATCGCTCCTGGCAACGGTTGCAGGCCGATACCCAGTGAGTCGACGAGTATGTCGTTAAAAATGGTTTCGATGACATCAGCAGGAATCTCCAGGCAATGTTCGACCTGAAAGCTCTTCAGATCTTCTATCTTGATGGAGCAGTAGCCATGATCGCTGCAGGCAAGCCTGATGAAGGCCTCCCCGATATCAGCAATAACGCCGTCAAAGTCAAACCCGACGCGTTCCGGTCGAAGTTTCATGAGCTGCCTGCTGTTTTGCGGTGCTGGTCCAGCTCGCTATTGAAGAACAGATGCATTTTCAACGATTACCGTATATGTGTAGCCGGCACCGAAATCCTTGTTGGCTGAGAGAACCCCTTCAATGGTTACGACGTCCGGGCTGCCGATTTCTGTTGCGGTGGTGACAACAAGATCATGTGTGTTGTTCATCGGATCACCGGTGCCATCCTGAAGATGAAGCCAGTTTCTTCCCATTATGTTGGCATTGAATTTTACGACTTTGCCGCGAATGATCACTTTCGTGCCGTTGAGCTCAGCGGCTTTTTCAAACAGCTCGGCAACGGTAAAGCTGTTTTCTCCTTCCGCCTTTTCAACCGATATCTCTGAAAACGGCGCTATTGCACCCATGCTGCCCCCGGAAGCCTGGGGTGCCGGTACCTGTGGAGGAGTGGCTTGTTTTTCAGCCTGAACGGCTGCTTCAAAGGAGCTGGAAGGGTTCGAGTCATCCGGCTTGGCTGAAGCAGCGACGTCGACAATACCTTCTGAAAAGATGATACGTGAAAATGTCTTGTTCAGTGACGTGCTTTGGAAATCTTTCATTTCCATACCTGGTGCAAAGGAGCGTTGCTCCCCCGTGCTCACTCTAGTCTCGGGGATTGCTATCCAGAGCGGTCCCTCGGTTGAAGAGATGTTTACGTAGGTATATCCGGCAGCATCCATGGTCTCCAGGACTGTTCCCTGGATCAGGTTGTTTCCGTCCTCGGCCAGGGCAGCAGCCATGTTGATCGGTAGAGAAGACAGCAGCATTAGCAGCAGGGCACGCAGAAGCCGGGCGCTGATCCCCAATCTGGCTGTGAGAGGGAAAGTGTTCATGATAAATCTCCTTGGCATTTGAGCCTTTTGCAAAGCGTCCTTTTCGCTCAACCTCCGCGTTATGCTAAAAAATTTTATCCTCAGAATATCAATTGTATGCCTGCGGTAAAATTTTTCGCATGCCTTGATTTTGAACGAAAAGTATCATTTTGCAAGAGGCTCATTTGATTAAAACTATTTCGGCTCATGCAAAGATAATTCAATCCCGATCTTTTGCAAGCAGTGTCCCAAGCGTCTCAGATAAAAGATCGGCCCAGAGGGCATAGCCGAAATTGTTGAAATGCACACCGTCAAAATCAAACAGCGACTGTTGTTCTTTTTCAAAACGGCTGTAAAGATCAAGATAGAGGACTCCTGAGCTCTCACCAATTGTTCGAAGGTTATCGTTGACGCGGCGAATTGTTTCCTGGAGTTGCGGGACATGGACGGGTGCCAGGCTGTTGATCAGGACAAACGCGGCAGGATAACACTGTTTGAGTCTGGTGATGATGGTTTGTACGGTATGGGTAAAGTCGGGGTCTCCTGTCAGCAGATTATTTGTTCCAGTCATTACCAGGACAACATCCACAGCCTTGCATGAACAGCAGTACGGCAGTCTGCGGAGGAGTTCCTCGGTCCGTTCACCGGGTATTCCGCGACTGATAATCGTATAGCGGGGCAGGAGCTTTTGCCAGTTTCCATAGTCAATAAGCGAGTCTCCCAGCAGGAGCAAGGTTGATGCACTCATATTCCTGTTCTTTCTCCTCTGTCAGAACATTGTGATGCAAGCCGGCGGTATCAGTACCTGGACTGCAGCAGAATAAGTCCCATATAGGGTGTTATAATCCTGCTGCCCGGTTCAACCGGCTCGCCGTTCTCGTAATCAAGAATGTCTCCAGGACTCTCTGCCGCGGTGTCTATGATCTTGTGCCACTCGCCCGCTCCTGCAGGGTCTGGAATGTGCGGCACGGTAATCAGGGCAGCGTCCTCTTTGCTGCCGTTTATCATGACAAAGAAATCACTGTCGCAAGACTCTTCCACCCCGGTGCGATGGAGGGTGAATGCCAGTATTCGGCAATCGGCAGACCAGTCCTGACTGCCCGGTTCAAGGGACTGCCAGGTTATATCCGGCCTGCTTCCATGATCAGAGTCGACAGGATTAAAAAATGCTCTTCGCCTGAACAGGGGATATTTTTTTCTCAGCAGGATGCATTGTCTAAAAAAACGCAGCAGCCCACCATTCTTTTCTGCAAGTGACCAGTCGATCCAGCTGATCTCATTATCCTGGCACCAGCCGTTGTTGTTACCCTGCTGGCTCCGGCCGAATTCGTCCCCGGCTGTCATCATTGGAATTCCCTGGGAAAGAAAGAGCAGAGCAGCAAAGGTTCGAATGCGCCTGAAACGGACCTGCTCTATCTCCGCTGAGCATGGAGCACCTTCACAGCCGCTGTTCCAGCTCAGGTTGTGCGTTTCTCCATCGCGGTTCTGCTCACCATTGATGTGGTTGTCCTTGTTCTCGTAGCTCACCAGGTCGTAGAGGGTAAAGCCATCATGGCAGGTGATAAAATTGATAGAATTGAGTGGCGTGCGGTCATGGAGCTGATAGAGATCTGAACTGCCGGCAATCCGTGTTGCCAGTGACCGCACGGTATCGTCATGACCGGCCATGAACCTCCGGACATCATCTCTGAATCGGCCGTTCCATTCAAGCCATCGCGGGTTTTTTGAAAAAGATCCCACCTGGTAAAGCCCTGAAGCATCCCACGCTTCGGCAATCAGCTTCACTTCGCTCAGTATGGGGTCACGGGCAATTGCTTCAACCAGGGGTGACTCATTTATTACCGCTCCGTTTTCATCTCTGTTGAAAATTGCCGCAAGATCAAAGCGGAAACCATCGACATGCATCTCCGTTACCCAGTAGCGAAGCGATTGGAGGATGAGTTCTCTGCAGACTGGATTGTTGCAGTTAAAGGTGTTGCCGCATCCGGAAAAATTGAGGTATGCGCCGTTTCCCTGATCCGTCATGTAGTAGGTCGGGTTGTCAATCCCCCTGAAACTGGTGGTATTTCCTTCGTAGTCAGTCTCTCCTGAATGATTGAAAACCATATCGATGATGACTTCAATATTCTCCTGGTGCAGGTGCCTGACCATCGTTTTGAAGTCGCGGCAAGCGGACCCGCTTTCGGCGGAATATCCGGATTTCAGGCTGAAAAATGAAATGGGGTTGTATCCCCAGAAATTATATAACGGCTCTGCTGTCAGCGGGTTGAAAAAGCGATTGTCTCTTTCATCCCATTCGGTTATCGGCAGCAGCTCAACCGCAGTTATTCCCAGCTCCTTGAGGTAGTCTGTTTTTTCGATGATTCCTCGGTAACTCCCGGGATTCCCGACAGCAGAGGAGGGGTGCCGGGTAAAACCACGGACGTGAAGTTCGTAGACAATGGTGTCTGCAAGGGGTGTTTTCGGCGGGGTATCGCCCTGCCAGTCAAACGGTTCAGATGGTTCTGCATGGCACACGGGTTTGCTGCCGTAGTCTCCTGCAACCCCCCAAGGGCGATCTGTGAGGCGCTTTGCGTATGGATCGATGAGAATACGGTCGGGATAAAAGGTCAATCCCTGAGTGATATCGCTTTTTCCGTCGACCTTGTAGCCATAGCAGGCTGCCTGCTGGGCAGTGTGCAGTTTTATGTGCCATATATCGCTGCTGCGATGAATTTCAGGATTCAGGCTGATTTCTATGAAATCTGATTTTCTACCGTTACCCATACGGTCAATAACAAGGGTGACCCCTGCAGCATTGGGAGAAAACAGCGCAAAATTGATTCCTCC
Source organism: uncultured delta proteobacterium (assembly GCA_963696725.1). Taxonomy (GTDB): domain Bacteria; phylum Desulfobacterota; class Desulfobulbia; order Desulfobulbales; family Desulfocapsaceae; genus MADRE3. Next base: position 137,815 of record CAVOLI010000016.1, on the reverse strand, counting down.
GCTCTCGTGTGACGGGCCGAGGGGAAATGGCTTTCCTACGCTGGTTCTGGAGTAGTTTTGTTTGGACATTTTGAGAATGATTCTTATATTCAGTTTAGGTTTTAATAACAGTCTCTACCTGCAACTATAACAGGGATAGTTCGACTGCGACAGCAGAAATCAATTGCTCAGCGGATGGGCAAACACGGAACAGGAGTGACGTATGGGAATGTATCATAAACTGAAAGTCGGCGACATGGTTATCAATTCGATAGACTGGGAGATGACTCCTGACCTTACATTTGGAACGTTTGAGTCATGGGGTGGACGAGAACGGGTTAGAAACAACAATGAGCTGATCTATTATTTTTTTGTCGATAGTTGGGGTGATGAACCCAAGCTTTGCCTGATGGAGCGGGGGGTCAAGCATGCCAAGGTAATTGCGGAAATAAAGGCTCCAGCCAAAATGATCAGCGATTGTGTAGACAACCATGGAAGGGTGGCGTTTTTTGAGCGCAGTTTTGCAATAGACGATGCTATTCAGGAGTGGCTCATTGATAACGTGCTCGATGATGGTGACCAACGTCTGGTTCGCCCTGTCCGGGAGCAGCCTCGCGTGGAGGATATGGGTCGGCGGCTGCCGGCGTGGGACGGCACGGATCTAGCTGCTGAGACGATATCTCTTCCAGCCGCGCAGGCGGTCTTGTCGGATGAACAGGTTACGGAAGTAGTAAAAAGATGGGGTTTTTTTGATTCTAAAATAAATCCGGAAGGGTCCTTTCAGACGCATCTTCGTGACAACGGTCTGCAGACACTGGTTGACCAGCGCTGCGGTCTCATGTGGCAGCGGGGCGGAATCGATATCAGTTCTCTTCGCACGATGAACAGGGCTGTCGAAGATCTGAACAAGGATGGCTTTGCCGGTTACCACGACTGGCGGCTTCCTGCGTTGGAAGAGGCCATGTCCCTGCTGGAACCCGTGAGAAATGAGAAAGGGATACATCTCAATTCCAATTTTTCACGCGAGCAGCCATTTATCTTTGTCGCTGCCCAGAGAACACCCGGCGGATATTGGTTTGTAGACTACAAGCAGGGAAGCGCTTTCTGGTCATCGGGGACCATCCCCGGCGGATTCGGGCGTCTGTGCCGTACATTGCCCAGGTAGCCGGAGCGTTTTTTAGCCGCTTGCAAGCCGCAGGTTCAACCTTCCAGGACCTGCGGCTTTTTTTGTTTACCCGGCGTGGCCGGAAGACCCTGTCTGTGATGATTGCTTGTTTTTTCCTGTTTTTTCGAATAGAGAAAGGGTGATGTGTCATGGGTATTTTCTTTATAAGGGCCGGGGAATCCGGTGGTAAGAGAACTGTCGATGGTTCAAAGGAGAAGAGCGTTATGAGTGAGGAGTTTCAGATCAGGTATGCCGAGCGCATGAACCAGCTGCCGCCCTATCTGTTCGGCATGATAAACAAAATGACAATGGAGAAACGCTGGCAGGGCGACGATGTCATTGATCTTGGGATGGGTAATCCGTCTGATCCGGCGCCTGGCCCGGTGACGGAAAAATTATGCGAAGTTGCGGCAGACCCGAAAAGTCATCGCTATCCTGTTGCCGGAGGCATGAAGAACCTGAAGAGGGAAATCGCCCTGTACTATGGACGACATTACAATGTCGAACTCAATGGTGAAAGCGACGTTATCTGTACTATCGGTTCCAAGGAAGGCATCTCTCATATGTCTCTGGCACTGCTCGGGCCGGGAGATACGGTTCTCGTGCCTGCCCCTGCTTTTCCCATCCATGTCTATGCCGCGGTGATTGCCGGGGCCAATGTGCTTCGTATTCCGTTGACAACAGAAGATGCATTTCTTGCCCAGATCGTCACCATGTGCCGATCTCTGTATCCCGGTCCCAAGTTGCTGATGCTCAATTTTCCACATAATCCGACGGGAGCCCTGGCCAGCAAGGAGCTGTTCGCCGAGATCGTTGCCTGCGCAAAACGATACAACTTCATGGTGATCAATGATTTTGCCTACTCAAAGATAACCTACGACGGCTATGTTGCTCCAAGTTTTCTCGAGGCCCCTGGAGCAATGGACGTGGGTGTTGAATTCGGTTCATTCTCAAAGTCCTACAATATGGCCGGCTGGCGTCTTGGCTATTGTGTCGGCAACGAGCAGATTATCAAAGGGCTGTCGATGATCAAGGGGTATTACGATTATGGTATTTTTTCAGCAATCCAGGTGGCGGGAATTGTTGCGATGCGTGATTGCGATGAAAAAATTTCCGAACAGGTCGAAGTGTACCAGAGTCGCCGGGATGTTCTCTGTGAAGGGCTTGAACGGATGGGCTGGGAGGTCGACATACCGAAGGCGGGCATGTTTTTGTGGGTAAAGATACCAGAACCGTACAAGGCCATGGGATCAATCAGATTTTGTATCGAAATGATGAATCGTGCCAACGTCGCAGTTGCCCCCGGCGCGGGATTCGGCGAGGAAGGAGACGGCTATGTGCGCCTGGCTCTGGTCGAAAACGAGAACAGAATCCGGCAGGCCCTGAAACAGATGAAACAGAGTCTCAAGGACATCGACCAGGAGGTCGCTGACGGTACTTTCGAGTTGAAGCCGGCTGTCGTTGGAGCGTAGATGCGTTTCGTTTCCAGCTGATTTTTCCGGGGTAGATGCGCTGTTGCCAATGATAGAGCCGATGCGGAACATGATGTGAGTCTTCTGGGCACCGAAAACATAGTCCTTTTTGTCACCACGGGAATAGTGCTCAATCTCTATCCGGGACCTGACACCCTCTATATTATCGGGCGCAGCCTGAGCCAGGGACGGGGGGCAGGAATCGCCGCAGCACTTGGCATCAGTTCCGGAGGCATTGTCCATACGCTGTTTGGTGCCTTTGGGCTTTCCGCCATTCTCATGACTTCGAGCTATGCCTTTGCTATATTGAAAATCGCCGGATGTGGCTACCTGCTCTATCAGGGCCTGAAAATGCTCACTGACGGCTCATTGCAGCGTGAAGATTACCCGCTTGAACAACGTCGTGCCGGGTTGCGGAAAATCTATCAGCAGGGGGCCTTGACCAACATCCTCAATCCAAAAGTGGCTGTCTTTTTCCTCGCTTTTCTGCCGCAATTCATTTCAGCCTCAAGTCCCAGCAAGCCGCTTTCCTTTATCGTGCTTGGCCTCATTTTCATGACCACCGGAGCGATCTGGTGTCTGATTGTTGCCCTCTTTGCCTCATCCTTTGGCCATCGCCTGCGCCGCTCAGCTGCTGCTTCGAAACAATTGCGAAGGGTTAACGGTATTCTCTTCATTTTTCTCGGCCTCAAACTGGCAACTGCAAAACTGAACTCCTGACCCGTTCACCCAAAAACGTCTGGACCTGTTCTGAGTGATTGGAAGATAACAGGTTAGAACCATTGATTTACCAGCCGTGCAGGTGCCTTTTCAGGGATAGATCTGGTGCCCCGGCTTGATGTGGTCCGCCAAAATGTATATTGACATAAGTGCGGGCAATGGTATAATTTCAGTAAATGTACATTTACATTTGGTGGAATTATGAAATTGACGGAAAAACAAAACGGGTTTCTGAACTACCTGAAAGACTATTTTTCCCGTGAGGGGCAGGCTCCCAGTTTGCGGGTGGCGGCAGCAGAGCTTGGCGTCAGTCATACGGCAGTCGCGCAGCTTCTGGCGCAGCTGGAAAAAAAAGGCGTGGTCGAGCGTGAAGGCCGTTACAGCCGGTCAATTCGGTTGACATCACCCGCTGCTGACAGAGCGGACCGCTCAGCCGGCCGGGAATTGCCGATTATCGGCCAGGTGACTGCCGGTATGCCGATGTATGCTCAGCAGGAATGGGACGGCAGTGTCATTGTTGATAGCCGGCTGTTCCGTGGTGACAACCTGTTCTGCCTGCGCATCAAAGGGGATTCAATGCGGGATGCCGGTATTTTCGACGCTGACCTGGCCATCTGCGAGCCGCGGCAATATGCTGAAAATGGCGAGGTCGTTGCCGTGCTGATTCACAATGAGGAAGCGACGGTGAAACGGTTTTTCCTTAGAAGTGATTGTGTGGAACTGCGCCCGGAAAATGACGCCTATCCGGTCATGCATTACCGCTTCAACGAACTGCTGGTGCAGGGAAAGGTTGTCGGTGTAGTCCGTGGTTCACATCCTCTGTTTTCTGCTGCACCATATTGAGCGGCAGGGCTTGTCTTCAGGACCATGGTGCGTTCGGGGAAAATATCTGTTCCATCTGCCGGCCGGCCGGCCGGTTGCGAGGTCATGGTTGGCACCTGCGGCTATTCCTATATCGAATGGGTCGACAGCGGCTTTTACCCTCCGGGAACACGGTCACCGGAAATGCTTGGCCTCTACGGCGGCTCTTTTTCAGTCGTCGAGCTGAATTACACCTGGTACCAGATGGCCCGCAGTGATGCCCTGCTGCGGATGGTGAAGGCAGCACCGCCCCACCTGCTTTTCAGTGCCAAGCTGACGCGGACGATCACCCATGAACGGGTTGAGGACTGGCGCGGACAGGTGAAACTCTATCGTCAGGGGATCGCCTCCCTGAGAAAACGGCTGCTTGCCATTCTGGTGCAGCTGCCCCCCGATTTTGACAGGACAATCAGCAACCGCTGTTTTCTGGCTGAGCTGCTTGATCTCCTTGACGGCGTGCCGACAGCGGTGGAGTTCAGGCATCGTTCCTGGGCCGTTGATCAGGTTTTTGGCGAGCTTGAACGTCGGGGTGTCTCTCTGGTAACGGTTGATGAACCTGAGTTGCCCGGGCTGTTTCCACCACTTGACGTGGTGACCAACCCGGCACTTTTCTATGTCCGTTTTCATGGACGAAACAGGCAGGGGTGGCGAAGCGGTCATATGCAGAAGAAATTTGATTATGATTATGGTGAAGCGGAGCTGCAGCAGTGGTGCGAACGGTATCTCGTGCCGCTGGTACGCAACGCCGACCGGGGCATTATCTTCTTTAACAACCATGTCCGCGCCCAGGCGCCCCGCAATGCCGGACTGCTTTATTCCCTGATCGAGAAGAGCAGGCAAAGGCCGGCGACATGAATCGGGAGCGCTTTGTCCTGCACCTCAATGTGGCTGATTTTGCTGTTGCCGTCGAACGGGTTGTCGATCGTTCCCTACGGGAGAAACCGCTTATTGTCGCCGCGCTGAAGGCAGCCCGGGCGACGGTGTATGATATGAGCAATGAGGCATACAATGACGGGGTTCGCAAGGGGATGCCACTTCGACAGGCAGTCCGTCTCTGCCGGTCGGCCCGCCTGTTGCCGCCCCGTTTGGAACTCTATAAAAAGGCCATGAGCGCTTTTGTCGGTGAAGCGCGGAGGTACAGCCCCGTGCTGGAGCCGGGTATTGGCGATGGCCACCTCTTTCTTGATATTACCGGAACTCATCGGTTGATCGGTACGGCACCTGATGTCGGCTGGCAGCTGCGTAAACAGGTGCGCAGAAATCTCGGTATCGATCCGATATGGAGTATCGGCGGTAATAAACTGGTGGCCAAGGTGGCCTCCCGGATCGTGAAACCGGTTGGGGAGTACATTGTCAGTCCCGGGGAGGAAGTGTCTTTTCTGGCCCCGCTCCCGTTGCTGCTGCTGCCCGGAATCTTTTCCCGGGAAAGGGTTCGCCTGCAGGAATTCAATATCGGCCGGATAGGGCAACTTGCTGCCCTTGAAAAAAGACAGCTCTACGCTGTTTTCGGTAAACGTTCAGAAACACTCTACAATCTCAGTCGCGGAAAAGACGATCAGCCGGTCCAGCCTCAGGAATATCAGCCCCCGGTTATCTGCCGGGAGTATACGCTTCCCGGTGACAGCGGTGAGCGGAAGTTTGTCGCAGGGGTTGTTGCCGCACTTGCTGTCCGTATCGGTTTTGCCCTGCGAGATGCCGGAATGGCCGGTAAACGGCTGGTGTTGCGTCTGAGCTATGTCGATGGAGGCGACGTCGCAAGGCAGGTATCCCTGGACCGGGCTGTCTCAGATGATTTCACCCTGCAGTCGATGTCCCTGGTTCTTCTGGAGCGGGGCTGGAGCCGCCGTGTCCGGATAAGGAGCTGCCGTTTGAGCTGTGAACACCTTCAGCGAAAATCTCCTCAATTATCCCTTTTTCAGATTTCATCAGGCCCTGAGCAGAAAAAAGAGCATCTCCAGTCTGCCCTTGACCGCCTCAGGACCAAATTTGGTGCCGACTGTGTCCGTTTCGGTTCCCAGGTGGCCCTGCACTGATTCATCATGGTTCCGCTCAGGGTCCGTTCATATTTTTCTCTGCTTCAGGGCACGGCATCGCCCGCACTACTGTGCCGGAAGGCAAAACAGTACGGGTACCGGTGCCTGGCCTTGACTGATGTCGAAAATCTCTACGGCCTCTGGCCATTTCTGGCTGCCTGCAGGCGTGAGGGGATACGGCCGATTGTCGGGGCTGAGCTTGCCCTTGAAAAGAGCTCGGAACGGGTTGTCTGCCTGGTTCAAAACCGTCAGGGATATAAAAACCTGTGTAACCTGATCAGCCTGAAAAAAGGTTCAGGAAATCTGGATGTTACCAGTTTTTTTGAAATGTCCGGCGGCCTTGTCCTGCTGGCAGGAAGTTCAAACCTGCTGAAAAAACTGCATGATCGGGGTGTTGCTGCCGCTGCTGACCTGGGTTGCCGACCGAGCGCGCACGGGAGCAGCTTGCGGGATACGGCAGCAAAGCTCGGACTGCCTGCCGTGGCAACACCTGACAGTGATATGGCGGACCGGCAGGAGCAGCAGCTGCGCCGCCTGCTGAAGGCTATTGAAACAAAAACACTCCTGTCCATGGATTCAGGAGATACACAGACGGCTTCTGCAAACTGTCTTGAGCTGCCCGGCGTCTATCGTGATAGATTCCGTGTCTGGCCCGAAGCAATAAGCGCCACGGAAAAGATTGCTGAGCAGTGTCGGTTTTCGGGTCCTGAATTCGGAACGGTCATGCCGCCATGGCAGCAGACAACACACCTGAACGCCCGGGAAATGCTGTATGAGCAATCTTACCGGGGAGCCCGGCAGCGTTATGGTGACGATCTCAGTGAAACCGTTGTCGAGCGGCTTGAGTATGAACTGAAGATTATTGAGCAGATGAACTATTCTTCATATTTCCTGGTGGTCAGGGATATTGTCCACCCGCTTCAGCCGGATGGCAGCAGGCGGTTGAGAAGAATTTGCGGTCGCGGTTCCGGAGCAGCTTCCCTGGTGGCCTACTGCCTGGAAATCACAAATGTCTGCCCCATTCGCCACAATCTCTATTTTGAGCGTTTTCTGAATCCCGGAAGAACTGACCCCCCTGATATCGACGTTGATTTTCCCTGGGATGAGCGAGACGGGGTTTTGGCTGACGTGCTTTCTCATTTCAAGGAGCGTGCGGCAATGGTCTGTAACCATGTAACATTTAAACCGCGGATGGCGATCAGGGAAACAGCGCGTGCCTATGGTCTGCCCGGATATGAAATTTCTTCCCTGACAAAACGGCTCCCATGGTTTTTCAGGAGTGACGACGAGAGTCTCTATGACCAGATTGCACCGCTGCCGACGTTAAAGGATCAGGATTTTTCGGAACCGTGGCCCCAGATTATTACGCTTGCCGGAAAACTTGTCGGCTTGCCCCGCTATCTCTCGGTACATCCGGGAGGTGTTGTTATTACACCGGATCCGGTAAGCAATTATGTACCGGTCGAAAAATCGGCCAAGGGCGTGACGATTATCCAGTGGGAAAAAGACGGTGCTGAAGAGGCGGGACTGGTGAAGATTGATCTGCTTGGCAACAGGAGCCTCGCTGTGATAAGGGACGCCGTGGCGGGGATCAGGAAAAACAAGATCAGGTTCACTGAAAAGAACTGGGTTCCGGAAGATGACCCGCAGACCCGGTCAGCAGTTGCCGAAGGCAAAACAATGGGTTGTTTTTACATCGAAAGCCCGGCCATGCGCCTTTTGCAGAAAAAAGCCGGGGTTGGCGATTTTGAACAACTCGTCATTCAGTCATCGATCATCCGTCCGGCAGCCAATGATTTTGTCCGCGAGTATGTAAGACGACTTCATGGCGGTGCCTGGATTCCTCTGCATCCGGAGCTGGAAGGTGTTCTGGGAGAAACATTCGGGTTGATGGTCTACCAGGAAGATGTTTCCCGTGTCGCGGTTCATCTTGCCGGATTTTCCCACACCGATGCCGATGGTCTGAGAAAGGTGCTGTCAAAGAAAGACAAGGAGCTGCGGCTGCGTGATTATCGGGATAAATTTTATTCATGCTGTCGCAACAGGGGAATACATGGAGATGATATAAAAAAAATCTGGGAGATGATGATGAGTTTCGACGGCTATTCATTTTGTAAGCCGCACTCCGCCTCTTACGCCCGTGTCTCTTTTCAGGCAGCATACCTGAAAAGCCATTACCCGGCGGAGTTCATGGCTGCCGTTATTTCAAATCAGGGCGGATTTTATTCAACGTTCGCCTATGTTTCGGAAGCAAAACGCATGGAACTTGCCATCCTTCCTCCAGATGTCTGTACGAGCAGTTATGAATGGAGCGGCAGGGGAAGGGAGATACGGGTGGGGCTGCTTTCGGTATCTGGGCTTTCCGCAGCAACAACAGAATGTCTTCTCGCCTGCCGTCGGCAACGACGTTTTGCGGATCTTGCAGATTTTCTCCATCGTGTTCGTCCCGATGAAAATGAGGCGCGTTCGCTGGTTCACGCCGGCGCCCTTGACAGCCTTGATCCTGCCGGCAATAGAAGCGCATTGCTCTGGGATATTGCCCGCAGGGAACAGAAAAAAAGGGCGTACAGCAACCGGCTGCTTTTCGGTGACCGGCCGGTTTCATCTCCTGCTCTGCCGCGACAAAATACGCTGGAGCGCTTAAGGGATGAATATCGAGCGCTCGGTTTTCTCTGCAAAACGCATCCGCTCTGTTTACTCCACCGCTGGCAGGGGCAGACAATCAAAGCAGTTGAACTGGAACATTGTCTTGGTCGTAGCATCTGGTTTGCAGGGTGGCTTCTTACCGGCAAGCTGGTTTCAACCAGAAGCGGTGAAGTGATGGAGTTCCTTACCTTTGAGGATGAGACAGGGCTTGTTGAGGCAACCTTTTTCCCAAGCATCTACAATCGTTACGCGCATTTTCTCAACAGCGGGAAACCCTACCTGCTCAAAGGAATAGTGGAGTCTGATTATGGTGCCGTTACCCTGACGGTACATCAGGTTTCGATGATGAAAACGGTACGACAGGCTAATTCTGCTTGAAAATGGCGTCAAAGCTGTATAATTAAAGAGTGCAAGATAAATAATCAACAACGTGTGAAATATGAAACGTATCCTGGTTATTGACGACGAAGAGCTTATTCGGTCCTTTCTGAGAGATCTGCTTAAGGAGGAAGGATATGAGGTGATCATGGCCAGCGATGGTGAGGAGGGCCTTGCTCTGTTTGAGACAAACTCGATCGATCTTGTTATTACCGATATCATCATGCCGGTGAAAGACGGCCTCGATACAATTCTTGAATTAAAAAAGAAAGCTCCGGAACTGCCGGTGATTGCCATCTCTGCCGGGGGCAATATTCCCAAGGAACGTTACCTTGCCGTGGCTGGCTATATGAAAAATACCAGAACACTCGCCAAACCATTTACCGGAGAAGAACTTGTCAGTGCCGTGAAAGAACATCTCGAATTCCAGGACCCTGCCGAAGGTTTGTCGCTGTAACCCGTTCACCTGAAAAACAAAGCGTTGCCGGCCGGCCATGACGGCAGCAGATCAGCCGCTGCTATTTTTGCCTTGTGAAGTCAGCGCTGCGGTTTTTTCTTTTGTCGAAAAACCGTATGAAACCAGTTTTTTGATGTCCGTCCACATGGTTTCACTTCCCATTATGGCGACGATGATTTCGTCCGTTCCCCGCTTGAATTTCCCAACATAGGTCTGCCGCGCCGCGTTGGTATAACCGGTTTTCCCGGCAAGAGCACCATCAATCTGCCACAATGCCTTATTGTGATTTCTCAGCAGTGTTCCGTCTGCGGTATGAATTTTTGTCTTTTTCATCCGGGCGGCAAACTCCTTGTTTTTCATCGCCAGTCTGAAAATAGTGGCAAGATCGCGCGCAGTCGTCTTCTGTCCGGCGGCTGTCAGGCCTGAGGCTGTTTTACAGATTGTGTTGTTTGCCCCGAGCCTTCTGGCCTGACGGGTCATCATCGCTGCAAAAGATTTCTCCGATCCGGCAATTTTTTCGGCGAGGGCGACGCTTGCGTCATTGGCCGATGCGAGGAGTACAGCATTGATGAGGTCGTCTGCCAGATATGTTTTGCGGGTGTCGAGGTAGATTTTTGAGCGCGGCTGTCGTGCAGCCTTCTTACTCACGGTGACTTTCTGTTTATTGCGCAGCATGTCAATGGCGATCATTGCTGTCAGCACCTTGATCGTGCTGGCAGGTTGTCTGGGGGTGTCCGGGGCGCGTGAAAAGAGCGTCTTGCCTGAAACTGCATCCATGATAATGATGCTTTTGGCCGATATGGCCTGTACTCTGAAAGATGTCCCGATTCCCTTAGAGGAGCGTGTCCGCTGTTTAACCGAGTCGATATTGGCGTACCTGCCGAGCGTTCTGATTCTGTTTTGCTGGGTTGATTTCCTTTTCTCTACCCTTGTTTTCGACTGATCACTGAGGATTGTCATTGAATGAGCCGGCGCTGCGATCCAGACGGAGACAAGAACCGGAAGAAGCAGGAGAATTCGGATTATAGCAGGGGTGAATTGAGCCATCATAGAGAAACAATGGGTTCTAACTGAAAAATACAGTAGCCATGAAGAGGTTTGTATTATGCAGTCGCCTGCTTGTCAAGGACTTTCAGGTCCAATCTCCTGCAGAATGGGTCGACCGTCTGCCGTGTACTCTTCTTGATGTTAGCACTCTTCTTGATTGACCAATTTCAGCTGATTGTGTAAATTAACCCACTATTTAAACTGTTTATTACTGGCTTTTTCCTGGCAGTTTGTTTTAAAATGGTTCAATAATCTATTATTGATGAGGTAACGCACCATGGTTGATGGACCGGATGTCCGAATGACACTGAACTATATTATCGATTCAAGCAGGGACAAGTTCGGAGATTTGGCGGCGGTCGGAATGGCTATGGAGGAGCCGATAACCTACGAAGAATATCACGACCGTATTTGCGCCCTGGCCCTGCGGATGCAGAAGGAAGGCGTGAAAAAGGGCGATCATCTGGCAATCCTTGCCGAAAACTCCCACAACTGGGGAGCGGTTTATCTGGCAGGTGTAAGAATCGGGGCCGTGTGTGTTCCCATTCTGCCCGACCTGCCTGAAGCTGATGTGCATCATATTCTCAATGAGATGGCGGTGAAATTTCTTTTCACCACGCAGCGGCAGATTGAAAAAATATACGATTACCGCGGTGAGTCCTACGGACAGGTGATTACCCTTGATGATCACTTGGGAGCCAAGGGGCTGTTGCAGCCTATGCAGTTCTCGCGTTACCTGGAGAAAGCGCTTGGAGATTATCGTGAGAAGAGAATAATCGGTGAAATCTTTGATTTTCCTGACGTGGGGGAAGACGATCTGGCTTCGATCCTCTATACATCGGGGACCTCCGGTTTTTCAAAAGCGGTCATGCTGACCCACAAGAATCTGACGTCCAATGCCTATGCCGCATCCGGATTGCTTGAGGTCAAACCGGGCTCGGTATTTCTTTCCATCCTGCCGATGTCACATACCTATGAGTTTACCACCGGTTTCATCCTGCCGCTGCTCATGGTGGCCCGTATTGCCTATGCAGGTAAGACCCCGACGCCTGCAATACTGCAGAATTTATGTGCCCACGAAAAGCCGTTTGCAATTTTTGCCGTCCCGCTGGTTCTGGAAAAAATCTATAAAAAACGAGTGTTGCCGAAAATAGAAAAGAGTTGGCTGATGAGACTCATCTGCCGAACCAGGACAGGGAAAAAATTCATTAATAAACGTATCGGCAAGAAACTGATTGAATTCTTCGGTGGCAATCTCATCTTGATGGGTGTCGGCGGCGCTTCACTGAATCCTGATGTCGAGCAGTTTCTTGTTGAGGCTGAATTTCCTTATCTTGTCGGCTACGGGCTGACAGAATCGTCGCCACTGATTTCCGGCGGGCCGGCGGGGGATAAAAACATTGCGCTTGGCTCGGCAGGCAAGCCGATACCGGGTGTTGAGGTGAAGATAATCAATGCTGATCCTGATACCGGAGTAGGTGAAATCTGCGCCTGCGGCCCGAACGTGATGAAAGGATACTATGATGATCCGGAGGCAACTGCCGAGGTTGTATCTGCTGACGGCTGGTTGTCGACAGGAGACCTGGGGCTGATCGACGAAAAGGGGAATCTTCATATCAAAGGACGCAGCAAAAATGTCATTGTCATGGCGAATGGTGAAAATGTTTATCCGGAGGCAATCGAGCATAAAATAAACGCCTACCACTGGGTGGTAGAATCGCTGATCGTCGAAAACAATGGTCAACTAAATGCCTGGATTTACCCCGATTATGAGATTATCGATGACGTGACGGAAGGGCAGAGTCGCCAGCAGCGAAGGGTGTACCTGCAGTCTTTACTTGAAAAAATGAGAAAAGAGTTGAATAGTCAGTTGGCGACTGCCTCAAGAATTGCTGAAATTTACGAAAGGAGGGAACCTTTTATAAAGACGGCAACGCATAAGATAAAGCGCTATCTCTATGACGGCCATGCAAAGATCGCCTAGTGATTACTGATTGTCGCTGGTAAGTATTGATGTTTTATAACTGCCCCCTGCGCACTCTTTTTCGGGGGACGACTCATTACCATAAGGGGAGAGAGAAATGAAAAAGGTAATTTCTGTAATTGCTGTTGCGTCGCTTTTTGCTGCTGGAACCGCCTTTGCCTCAGGTTACAGGATTCCGGAGCAATCAATTGATTCAACCGGCAAGGTTGGTGCAAATATTGCTTCGGCAACAAAGGCGGACGCTACCTATTACAATCCGGCAAACATGTCATGGATTGATGCCGGCTGGCTGACTGAATTTGATCTGACCTGGATTCACCTGACCTCGATAACCTATGAGGATTCCCGTACGCCTCTTTTCAATGGAGGTTCCGAAAAAGAGAACTTTTTACTGCCGACGTTCTTCCTGGTATCACCTGATTACAATAATTTCAGATTCGGTTTTTCGGTAACGGCTCCCTATGGTCTGCAGAAACGCTGGAACGAACCGTTCCCGGCGACCTATGCGAAGAAGTTTGCCTTGCAGGTCTTCGAGTTGAACCCGACCGTTTCCTACAAGATAAACGACTATGTGTCCGTTGCCGGTGGTGCCCGGGCGATGATCGCCAAGGCGACGGCGCGAAATGGCGGCATGATTCCCTCAACACCCATCGCTTTCAGCCGGGATCTCGAAGGAGATTTTGAGGTTGACTGGGGATATAATCTCTCGCTGTCCGTAAAACCCAGTGAAAACCTGAATTTCTCGGTGACCTATCGCTCAAATGTAGATCTTGGGCTCAGCGGTGATGCTGTCCTGCGCACCAATTTTCCATCTCCCACTGCGTTTGAGTCAACGGGTGATGTGACCCTGCCGGCACCGGCGGTGCTGGCAATATCGGGAGCCTATACCTGGGATAAGCTGACCGTCGAGCTGACCTGGGACCGCACCTTCTGGTCGGAGTACGAGGAACTCGATATTCAGTATTCAGCACCGATCAGGAATCCGGTTCTGGCAAGTATTTTTGGACCCGCTGTACCCAAAAACTGGGATGATACCAATGCCTTCAGGGTCGGTGTATCGTATGAATTCTGTGATTATTTTACCGGGATGGCCGGATTTGCGATTGACGAGAACCCAGTGCCCGAAGAAAATCTGAGTTTTGAACTGCCTGACTCCAACGCCTGGCTCTATTCCATCGGCGGCCGTTATAAGGTCAACGATCAGCTCGAGCTCGGCCTTTCCGTGCTCTATGACTACAAGGAGAGCCGCAAGGTCAATAACGGAGCGATATTCGGCGAGTTCACGGATGCCGCGGCAGTTCTTGTCACCGGAGGTATCAATTATAAATTCTGATTACTGTCGTAGAAGGTAATAAAAAAAGGCCCCGGTCTGCGGATCGGGGCCTTTTTTTATTACCCGTCAGGAGAGCAGCAGGGTGTTGGCAAAGCGGATGATGGGACTGATGATCCTTGAAAGCACGCCGCTGAATGCCAATATCAGCACAAGGATAAAGCCATATTTTTCATATGATGCGTAGGAGCGGGCGATATCTGCCGGAAGCAGGCCGGCCAGGATTCTGCTGCCGTCGAGCGGCGGTATCGGCAGGAAATTGAAGACACAGAGGACCAGGTTGATCCAGACACTTGCGACCAGCATCCAGGAAAAAGGAACAACTATTGCCTGCAGCGCTGGGGAGAGGGGGATTACTCCTGCCAGGGCGATAATCGTGCGCAGAAGGACGGCACTGACAATTGCCAACAGTAAATTTGATGCCGGACCGGCAAGCGCTACCCAGAGCATATCTTTTCTGGGATTGCGAAAATAGGCCGGGTTGACCGGGACCGGTTTGGCCCAGCCGATCTTTATGACGATAAAGGCAAGCGTCCCCATCGGATCCAGGTGACTTAAGGGGTTCAGCGTCAGCCTGCCGGCATTTTTGGCGGTCGGGTCTCCGAAACGATAGGCCACGTAACCGTGGGCGTATTCGTGCAGGGTCAGCGCCAGCAGGAGCGGCGGTATCTGAATTGTCAATTGGCCAATTATATCCATGGGTTTTACGGCAGATAATAGTAATTTAAAGTAATTATTAGAGGAACTCACCTATATCAGTAAGCACTATGGGGCAGGCTGCAATACCGGGTGCAGGTTATTACACGCTGGTTGGTCAGTGTCGATAAAACGGGAATGGACGTATACCCCTTACTGCGGAAATGTCCGTATTACCAGGTTTTTCTCGTCTTCTTTAGAGAAAACCTCATCATCAAGACGCGCGAGAAGAAGGTGATGGAGGATGCTCTTGAAAATAGGTCCGGGCCGATACCCCATCTCCTGCAGGTCTGAGCCATTGAGGATTGTTGTCTCATGCTTCATGGATGTTACATACTGTGAGACTGCTTTTTTAATCTCACTTTTTCGTGCGATTGCCATAAGATAAAGAAGTCCCTCGTTCTGCAACTCGCTCAGTACAGTATAGATTTCGCTGTTTTTCAAATGATCCCTTCGCGCTAAAAAATGCGCTGTTTTATCAGCGCAGCTTTTTTCGTGTATCATGTACTCCTTTTGTTTCAGCCCGACCTGAAAGCGGTTGCAGAAGTTCAACAGAACAGTGATGGGAGATCTGCGCATTATCGCGAATAGGTAGACCATCCATGGTTCGAACGATTCTGAAAGGTAGAGCAGTTTAAACCACGAAATTGCACGCTGGGCCTGGGTCAGGCAATGGTGAAAACGCCGGTCTATCTTGAGATGGGGTTTGAGGTCCGGCCAGAGAAATGGAAACAGTCCAAGTTCTTCAAGCCGTTCGATAGCAGGCAGTGCATTCTCTTCAGCCAACAGGCTTTTCAACTCTACGAAAAAACGCGGATCATCAGCTTTTCCGAAAAGTTCCATCTTGACGGCATTATTGATGAGCCGGGCGGTGTGCTTGACGATGGTGAAATCCATTCTCTTTTCGAAACGGACCGCCCTGAAAATTCTAGTTGGGTCATCGACAAAGCTGAGGTTATGCAACACCTTTATGGCACGTTGTTTCAGATCATTCTGGCTGTTGAAGAAATCAATCAGCTTACCGAAATGCTCGGGATTGAGTTGAACCGCCATGGCGTTGACGGTAAAGTCGCGCCGGTAGAGATCGAGCTTGATTGACGAGAGTTCAACGGTTGGCAGCGCTGCCGGATACTCGTAATATTCGAGCCGTGCGGTTGCCACATCAAGTTTCAAGCCGTCTGGCAGGACGATCATGGCGGTCCTGAACCGCTCGTGGGTTCTTACCCTGCCCCCGAGCCGCTCTCCGAGTTTTTTTGCAAAGGCAATTCCGTCTCCCTCGACGACGATGTCAAGGTCCATATTCGCCTTCTTCAGCAGCAGGTCCCTGACAAAGCCACCGACGACAAAAGCATTGGACATGAATAGATCGGCAACTTCTCCGACGACCTGAAGCAGTGAGATAACCTTGCGGCTGAGGCAGTTGACCATCAGATCGTTGAGATTCCGGCTCCGTTCAAGTGATGGATATTCCGATTCGTGAAGGAGATTTTTCGGTAAGTTAGAGGGATCGTTCACCAAACGGTTGAGCAGGTCGGTGCGGGTAATAATTCCTTTGAGTTCACGGTCATGGACGATGGGAATCAGGCGCTGGCGGTGCTCGATGATTAATTCCTGAATATCTGCAAGCGTTGCATTCAGCGACAGGACTTCAACATCACTGGTCATATACTCATGAACCGGCAGGCGGCCGAGTTCGTGGCTGATGGCCCGTTCGACCATCTGCCTGGAGATGATGCCGCTGATGAGCGGTGCCTGGATTTTTGTCTCACTTGTCGTGGGAACAACCGGCATGGCGTTGATGTTGTAGCGGGTCATCAGCGCCTGCGCGTTGTAGATAGTGGCGTTTTCGGGAACAGTTATTGCCGGGGACGCCATCATCTCACGGGCAATGGCCTGAGGTCTGATATGTCGGTGCAGGCTCCTGACCAGCCGTTCGTGTGCTTCAATTATGGTCATGTCCTTCATTGTTGCCGAGGCCGCAGTCGCGTGTCCGCCGCCGCCGAAATCACGGGCGATGGCTCCGACATTGACATCCGGTATCCTGCTCCGGGCAATCAGGTAGGTCCTGCCCCCCATCGACACGAGCGTGAAGAGGGTATCGAGATTCTCCATGGTCATGAGCCGTCTGACGATGAGTGAAAAATCATCAACATAGCTGGGGAGCGACAGAGTGGCTATTACAACTGATATTTCCTGAATGGTTATCCGGTTTGCACTCTTCATCAGCTCGTTGAGGTAGCTTACCTGGTGCGAGGTCAGGTCATGGCTGATGAACTGGGAGATAATATCGAGCCTGGCACCTTTTTCAATCAGCCAGGCCGCTGCCCGCAGGTCATCCGGCGTCGTGGTAAGGTGGGTCAGAGAACCGGTGTCCTCGTAAATACCGAGGCCGAAAATAGTAGCTTCCTCTTCGCTTATGCTGATAGCTCTTTCCTGGAGAAGTTCAGCAAGCAGGGTCATGGTGGAGCCGACGTCACGGATAACCTCAAGACTTCCCCGGAGATCACCATCGACCTTTGGATGATGGTCGTAAAGATGGACATCGATGCCCGGATTCTGCAGGCAGGTTTCCAGCTGGCCGATACGCTTCGAGGAACGGGTGTCGACAATAATGAGTGTCGTCACCTTGTTGAGGATAACCTGTTTTGCCTTGAGAAAGTCATATTGATAGAGCAGTGTCTGGGAGATGAAATCCCGCAGGGTCTTTTCCTGGGAGCCCGGGAATACCAGCAGCGCGTCCGGATACAACTTCTGGGCGGCTATCATGGAAGCCATGCCGTCAAAATCGGCATTGGTGTGGGTTGTAATTACGCGCATCGATGCGTTCTCTTTCGGCAGTGCTGGATGCTCTCAAAGCTGAATTCCGCCATCATGGACTGAGAATATATCAACTACCTGAGATTATAGCTAATACTATCTGGGCAAAGGAAGCAGAGCGAACGGCCGCTTTTTTTATCCCCTCGGATGAAAAGAGCGATGAATGGCTTTCAGCCGTTCCTGGTCGACGTGTGTGTAGATTTGGGTTGTTGCGATATCTGCATGACCGAGCATCAGTTGGACCGCCCGTAGGTCGGCACCGTTTGCCAGGAGGTGGGTGGCGAAAGAATGGCGGAGCATGTGGGGAGATATTGGTGAACGTATTCCCGAACTCCTGGCCGTTTCAGAAATGATCTGCCAGAAACGCATCCGGCTCATCGCTTTTGCCCTGCCGGTAACGAAAAGCATGGTACTCCTCCTGTCCTTGAGAATTGCCGGGCGGTCATGGTCAATATAGGACTCAACTGCGGTTCGGGCAACTTCGCCGAAAGGAACGAGCCGTTCCTTGTTTCCTTTTCCGACAACGCGGAGAAATCCTGCCGAGAGATTACAGCTGTTTATCGGCAGAGATACAAGTTCAGACACCCGTAACCCTGTGGAATAGAGGAGCAACAGCATGGCATGATTCCTTGAGTTCAGCGGGGTGCTTTGCTGCGGCTTGACAAGAAGCCGGTTTACTTCGTCAATGGAGAGTGCTTTCGGAAGAATCCTGCCGCTTTTGGGAAGGTCTACTGTCGAAAAAGGATTGACGGGAATATGGTGGTGGAGGGCGAGGAAGGTGAAGAAACTGTTAAGTGTTGAGATTCTTCGGGCATTGCTTCGGTTTGAAACCTTCCGCTTCCTTGAGGCGGCCAGGAACTCATGAATAACCTCAAGAGTTATATTGCTGAAATCGTTTATTTTTTTTGTTTGAATGAAACGAAGAAAAAGCCTGATATCGGCATCGTAGGCAATAATTGAGTTTTCTGAAAGCCTTCTTTCGGAGGCGAGCTGGTGGAGAAAAATCTCCAAGAGGGTGGTGAACGAATCTGGGAGCGGAAGTGTATCTATCGTCTTGATCGCGAAAAGAATGGAAAAGCCCCGCAATCTTACACGAGGCTTCAGTCAACTATTTCTACGAATTACATCGCTTTTTTCATGCGGTTGAACTTGCGGAGCTTACGGCGTGCTTCAGCCTGCTTGCGGCGTTTCTTCACGCTTGGTTTTTCATAATACTCCCGGCGCTTCAGCTCTCTTTTAATTCCATCGATCTGAAGCTTTTTCTTCAACTGCCTGATGGCAAATTCGAGATCACCTCGGACTTCAACTTCTATCATCTGAATCTCCGTTTTTCGTATAGTTCAGCATTTATAATAAACGACTCAAAAAGGAGTCGAATTTCTCAGCGACAAACGATCTATATAAAACGATACAGCCTTGATGTCAAATAAATTTTATGAGTTCAAGGTTGTGATCGCGATCCGCAGGTGAGCAGAAAATATTATTATTGGGGCTTCAACCGTTTCAGAATTGCCGTTAAAACAGAAGTTTGATGGAATATAGAGAGCAATGATCCGGCTCTGGTTAGGTCGTAATTTGACCAAGATTGAGAGAAGGTATTGCAGACAGAGAATTTTCGATTTAGTCTGGGCGTAGCGTATATTCTCAGACGATCGAAACAGACAGGATGGCTTTCAGGATTACAGGGCATCTATTTATGATTAATCACAGATGAAAGGTGATGTTGTGGCTGATACAGATAAACTTTGTGTGGCTTTGCTTGCCGGCGGAAGGTCGGGCGAGCGAGAGGTTTCCCTGAGTGGTGCGGCAATATTTGAGAAAGCTCTCAACCCTGACAAATTTAAGATAAAGCGTTACGACCCTGCCTCTGAGCTCCAGTTTCTTGCGCGTGACAGCCAGGAAATCGATTTTGCTTTTATCCTGCTGCATGGCTTGTTTGGGGAGGATGGCTCGGTCCAGGGGATGCTCGATCTGCTTGACATTCCCTACCAGGGGTCGGGCATTCTTGGCAGTGCCGTGGCGATGGACAAGAACCTTGCGAAAATTCTCTATCGCACGGTCGATATTCCCGTAGCCGCCTGGTACATAGTCGACAGAGCTGACCGGCGCCAGTGCGCTGAAATGACCGCTCAGCTCGGCCTGCCGCTGGTGATTAAGCCGGTTCGCGATGGTTCAAGCCTGGGGCTTACCATCGCCAGAACCGAAGCCCAGGTCGTCAGTGGAATTGAGCAGGCACTGAAAAATGATCACCGGGTTATGGTGGAAAAATTCATCAGCGGCAGGGAGATAACGGTATCCGTGCTGGGCAATGACAACCCGGTAGCGTTGCCGGTAATTGAAATCGTCCCGGGAGAAGGCTATGAGTTTTTCGATTATAACGCCAAATATCTGCCCGGCGCCTCAAAAGAAATCTGTCCGGCTGAGATCGATCCTGCGCTGGCCCAGACTGCACAGCAATATGGCGTTGCCGCTCACAAGGTTTTGCAGCTTTCGGGGTATTCCCGTACCGATATGATCATCGGCGGGGACAGTGGTCTTTATGTCCTGGAAACCAATACCATCCCGGGGATGACGGAAACAAGTCTTTTCCCTCAGGCGGCAAAAGCGTTTGGCCTCGATTACCCTCAAGTACTGGAACGGCTGATAGAGCTCGGTCTTGAAGCCCATAAGAAAGGAAGGGGGTAACAGCCAATTTCACCTGGTGATCCGCTCGGCACCGTGAAAAATGTTGAGCCGTTCCGGCCGGGAGTAGGCGGCAAGCGTCAATCCGGCTCTGGCCGCAATGGCGAGCCCCAGTGATGAGGGTGCCGTGCGCGACATGACGACCGGTATCCTCATCCGCGCACATTTCAGGACCATATCGGAGGTGAGCCTGCCCGTCGTGTAAACGGCTGCCCGCGGCGATGCCTTTTTCAGAAGGATGGCACCCATGATCTTGTCAACAGCGTTATGGCGGCCCACATCCTCAAAAAATGCCTGCATGCGACCGTCTGCCCACAGGCCGCAGCCATGAACACAATGCGTCATGGGGCCAAGGGGCGAAGCTTGAAGAACCTGGCGGATAAAGTGTCTGATTTCAGTAAATGAAATCGACAGCTCGTGAGGGGAATCGATATGTCCCTCAAGCATCTCCCGGGAAATTTTTCCTGTCCCCCCGCACCCCGAAGTGATAATAACATCCTTTGGCTCCATGCTTTCCACATCGGCATATACCGAGATCCTGCCCTCGGGGCAGACAATAACCTCCTTGACTTCATCAGGGTGCTGGATATAGCCCTGGCCGAAGAGAAAACCGACGCCAAATTCTTCTAGCCCGGTCGGCAGGACCATGGAAGCACCGATTTCTATCTCGTTGAGTGTGATGATATAGGGCGTCTCGATTGCAACATGTTCAAGGGCGTCTTTTTGTCCTTCCGGAGTCAGAATTACGGTGGCCTGCGTGATTGATGCCTCGGTTGTCATATGTTGATTTGATCTGTTGATTTTTGTTGTAAAAGGATCGATCCGGACAGCTATCATCTTAACTATCAAGTCCGGCAGAGCAAGTCTTTTATCCTGCAGAACTCAAATTAATGGTAATAGTAGCCGAAGGAAATGGTGCCGGGAGCAGACCTCTGATGACGGCGATTGCCTATAAACAGCGGGTGTGAATACTTCTTCGCCGATGGTAGAATCCCAGAGTCCTGATGGCTCTTCTACCCTAACTGTAAAATTAACCCTCAGGAACAGTAATGACTGCAATTGTTTCTTTTATCGGTTGGCATGACAGCGGCAAAACCACTC
This sequence comes from uncultured delta proteobacterium, assembly GCA_963696725.1. Classification (GTDB taxonomy): domain Bacteria; phylum Desulfobacterota; class Desulfobulbia; order Desulfobulbales; family Desulfocapsaceae; genus MADRE3. The sequence goes on along the minus strand of CAVOLI010000016.1, from coordinate 116,447 downwards.
TTGCAACCGGCGTGGTCGCTTCTCTCAAACAGCTGGGATACCGGGTCGCTGCGATCAAGTCGAGCGGTGAGATGAATATTGAATTTGACAATCCCGGAACCGACACCTTCAAGCATAGGCAGGCCGGGGCGGACCCGGTAATGCTCGTTGCCCCGGATCAGACTGTTCTGCAGTCAGGAGAGAATTATCTGTCGCTGACCACGCTCGCCCATCGCTATTTCCCCGACGTTGACATCATCATTGCAGAAGGGTTCAAACAGGCCAGACAGGTTGCAAAAATTGAAGTTGTCCGCGACCCTGAACAACAGCTTCGCAGAGAGGTTCATGGCGTAATAGCCGTGGCAACAGATCTCGAGATAACGGCTGATTATGTTTTTCGTCTGGATGAGGCTCGGGAAATAGCCCTTTTCATCGAAAAACGCTTCCTGCAGAACGATCAGAAAAAAAAGGAGAAAACCACGCTGCTTGTCAACGGCCGGAAAATAGTGCTGAACTCATTCATCCAGGAGTCTCTGGGAAGAACCGTCAGGGGATATGTTGACAGCCTGAAAATCAGTGGTCCCATTGATGATATAGAATTGCGCATCAGGCTTGACGATTAGTGATGCTATTCCAATACATCATCGCCTGAGGATTGTCTCAGCTGAGCGCTCTCCTCTTCTTCGATGACCCGTTGAGCGGCTGCTCCTGAAGCATTGGTGATCTTTTTCTGGAGATGTTCATCCTCTTTCGCAAGTTCCGGCAGGTCGACAATCACCTTGCGGTGCGCGTAATAGATTCCCTGGGCGCTCAGCGCCTCCGTAATCAACCGGTACGCTTCTCTGCGTATGACAAAATGGGTACCGGGCTGGGCGGTAAACTTTACCCTGATGGTCATCACTGAGTTGGTGATTTCACGAACGCCCTGAGACTTGACCGGACGGATGAAATCTTTTCCGTATATCTCGTCGTCAAGCATTTGCTGTCCGACTTTCTTGATGATTTTCCTGATCTTGTCGATTGGCGCGTCGTAGGGGAAATCAAGGCTGAACTTGACGACAATTCCACCTCTCATGAAATTGGTGATTGCCCCCAGTTCGCTGTGCGGAACGATCTGCAGCATACCCCTGTGGTGCCTGAGCATGATGTTCCGCAGGGTAATCGATTCAACCGTTCCCGAGACAGTTCCCGCGGTGAGGTACTCGCCGACCCGGAAGGCATCGTCGAGCAGGTAGAAAAACCCCGAAAACATGTCGGAAACCAGCTTCTGGGCGCCAAAACCGATAGCCAGGCCGACAACACCGGCCCCGGCAAGGAGTGGGCCGATATCGACACCCATCGACGAGAGGATGGTCATGGTGACCATGATCACGAGGATCGAACCGATAAATTTACGTATCATCGGCAGCAGGGTATAGGCGCGCCCCCGGGAAGCGGCTCCGCCCCATTCGTCATCCTGGGTTTCTTCTTCCTCTACTTCGGGAACTGATTCTTCGATTTTCCGTTCGATCCATTTACTGATCAGCTGCCAGAAGAAAAGGGCGATCGTCATGATAATGAGGGCATCGATCGTTACCGCGGCAAGTCCTGAGAAGAATGGAATCGAGATACTCCAGAGGCTGGCGACCCAGATAATCAGAGCGCCAACCAGCCCGATGCGGGCAAATCCCCTGACTTTGACAAAAAGTTCCCGGCCCTGCTGGCGCTCGTTCAATTCCTCTTCGTCGAGATCACTCCTGTCATCATGGTATTCCTGGTGGATTTTCAGGATGTCCATGGCGTATCTGACGACCCACTGGATAATCTTGTCGGCAAACATCCAGATTGGCACGACAAAGAAACTGAGGATAAATGCTCCCCTGTTTCTTGTTTCAGTATCGGCAAGATTGTCTACGAGTAGCAGCCAGAGGATGAAAAGATAAGCTGGAGCAAGGATATGCCAGATTTCTGCAAACTGTTTACGCCCCCAGGTGAGGCTCTGTTCCTCACGGTCCCCGCTATCCAGGATGTAGTGTTTGACCCTGTCTTTGTAGATGATGACTGCTGCGAAGGTGGTAAGGAGCAGCAGTGTTGCAAAAAGTAACTGCAGCAGGCGGGCTGTCTCGGGGGTTGCCCCTAGATTTTTAGCTACTACAACCAGCATCAAAACGACGGAGAGATAAGCCGTGGTTCCGACCAGCAGCATCTGGCTGGTCCGGGCTTCCCGGGAGTGCATCGGCAACACCCTGAAGGCGGGAATTGCGGGAGAAAAGATAATTGTTGAGAGGGAGGTGACCAGCCTGATGGTTGTGATGGTGATTACTGTGGCAAGGAAGAAGAGCTGAACGAATGGGGAATCGGTCCAGATAAAAATCATGAAAGAGAGGTAGGCCGCACAACAGAAGATAATGATGCCGATGAAGTCTGGAAGGACCCGGGCGATAATGGCCGAGAGTTTTTCCAGGGTTCCCATGTTTCTGCTTTCGTTATCGGATATCGGAATAAAGAGTTTTTGTATGAAAAGCCTGCGGATCATAGATTCAGTCAGAAAACCCATGGCCACAAAGACGACAACCCAGACAACGTTGAGCAGGGCCCCCTGCATCGTTCCAAATGGTCACAAATTTAAAAAGACCTTGTGCAGGTCGGGAATTACCTGGGGAATACCGCTCCAGAGTATTCTGAACTGCTTCTCGCTGCTATCGTGGCCTCCACTGATTTTCTGCAGCAGCCGGTATAAAAGTCCTGCTGGCCCGACCATCTGCTGTTGCTCACGGGCATACTGATCTTCCATGGCATCTTGCTGGAGTTCGGAGATCAGCATCTGCCGCACCTGCTCATCACTGAGCCCGGCCATAAGAGATTCGGTACTGGCGGACTGGCCTGGCGGAGGCGGTTTTGTCTCAGCGGAGCCGGCTGTCGGTTGGAATGTCATGACAGCCAGGAGGATGAAAAGCAGAAGAAAACAGCTGAAAGAACGTCCTTGAATGATTTTCACCTGCTCCTCCTTTCTCTGTGTCCAGTATTATTGATGGCGCAGGAAACCGGCCTGGTAAGGCGGCCGCCGGACTCAGGCGGCCGGTAGCCGGTTTTCGAAATAGGGTTTCAACACCTCGGGTATGGCGATGGTACCATCTTCCTGCTGATAATTTTCCATGATGGCGAGCAGTGTCCTGCCGACGGCAAGCCCTGAACCGTTCAAGGTGTGCACCAGTCTGCTCTTTTTATCCCCTTCCGGTCGATAGCGGATTGACCCCCTGCGGGCCTGGAAGTCCAGGAAATTCGAGCAGGAGGAAATCTCGCGGTAGGCATCCTGGCCTGGAAGCCACACTTCAATATCATAGGTCTTTGTCGCTGAAAAACCCAGGTCTCCTGAGCAGAGTGTTACAATCCGGTAGTGCAGGTTGAGCAACTGCAGCACCTTTTCGGCATCGTGAAGCAGCGATTCAAGTTCGGCAAAGGATTGTTCAGGGGTGGTGAATTTCACCAGTTCGACCTTGTTGAACTGGTGCTGCCGGATCAACCCTCTCGTGTCGCGACCATAGGAACCGGCCTCTGACCGGAAGCAGGGGGTAAAGGCGGTATATTTGATCGGCAGGTCATGCTCCTCAAGGGTTTCATCCCTATGGATATTGGTTACCGGAACTTCAGCTGTGGGAATGAGGTAGAGATCCCTGTCTTGTATTTTAAACAGGTCTTCCTCGAATTTCGGGAGTTGACCGGTTGCGGTCATTGTCGGCGTGTTAACGAGAAATGGCGGCAATATTTCCGTGTAACCGTGAACTTCGGTCTGCAGATCGAGCATGAAGGAGACGAGTGCCCGTTCCATCCTGGCGGCAAATCCGGAGAGTAAGGCAAAGCGTGCACCTGAGAGTTTTGCCGCCCGCTCAAAATCAAGAATGCCGAGCTCTGTACCGATATCCCAGTGAGGTTTTGGGGAGAACGTGAACAGAGGTTTTTCACCCCATAACTTGACTTCGATATTATCGCTGTCATCCTGGCCTTCAGGGACTGAATCGTCACAGAGATTAGGAATCGTCATGACAATATCCTGCAGCTCTTCCATTACCCCTGTCAGCTGTTCATCAAGTTCTTTTATTCGCCCATTCGCCTCTTTCATCTCAGTGATGAGCGGTTCCGCCTCACGGTTGTCGCCTGCTTTTTTCAGCAGTGATATTTCTTTTGATACGGTATTGCGCCGGTTTTTCAGATTTTCAACCTCACCGAGGATAGTCAGGCGGGCTGCATCAACTTCCATAAACCTGTCAAGCATGGCTGTGCTCAAGCCTCTTTTGGCTGTTTTTGTCTTGACGAGATCAATATTTTCCCTGATAAATCGTAGTTCGAGCATAAGAATATCGTGTTGAGTTTAGAGATGTTAGTGACAGTAACAGATAGCAACCCCTGTTTATCATGGCTTTATTGTGAACGCAACCTCTATCAAATTGCTTTTCAAACGTACATCTGATATTTTCCCGTGTGGGCATTGTTTCCTGAAGACGTGAATGGCTCTGCCGGCCGTCTTTGTACATGATTGTAACCGAAGACATGATTGAATCACCGTCAGCGCTTGTTGTTTTCCTGAGCGAACTCAGGAAATCGATCAGGGCACTCTTTCTCACCGTTATCGGCTCAACGGTTCTGGTCTTTTTCCTCGCCCCCCGGCTGCTTGATCTCGTGCAATCCCATCTTGCCGAAAAACTGTATTTTTTTTCCGTTGCCGGGCCGTTTCTGGCTCATGTAAAACTGGCGTTGTTTGGTGCCCTCTATTGCTTGATGCCCTGGATCATGACCGTTTTCCTCAAGGCAACCGGTAAACCGTTTAATGTCACACGTACGCAGCTTGTTCTGTTTACCTTCTTCACCTGCCTGCTCTTTTATGCAGGTACGCTGTTCTGCTATTTTATTACCCTGCCCTTTGGGATAAATTTCCTGCTGGGCTTTGGCTCCGAAGAACTGAAACCGGTTATTTCCATCGGCAGGTTCGTGAACTTTGTGACCGTTTTCATACTTGCCTTCGGGCTGATTTTCGAGTTGCCCATACTGATGGTGTTTACGGCTAAAATCGGCCTGGTAAGCCGCAGTTTTTTTTCGGGTCACCGGCGCTATGCTCTTTTGCTGATAGCCATTGTGGCCGCCCTGCTGACACCAACTCCTGATATCGTGAACATGCTGCTGATGGGTGGGCCGCTTTACCTGCTCTATGAGCTGGGAATTGTCATTCTGGTAATGATGCGTATTCCCTGATTGAACCGATGGGTAGTGACGGTTCAGTCAAATTCTTCCAGTACAATCCCCTGTTCGAGAAGCAGCGCGGCGGTTACTCCCTGCCTGGTCACACCGCATGAGGGACTGCGCGCCTTGAGCAGGGCTCTGGAGATTTTTTGGCCCCGGGCGATCTCGAGCACCTGGTGTGCACCTCTGATGAATTGAGCGCTGAAGTCAGTGCCGTCTTTACCGTGGACTCTCGCCTTGCCGCGAAGTACATCGAGTCCCGTCCCGCCAATGATATCGGCAGGTGCTCGGGGGGTGGGCAGGCCACCAAGCTGTTCGGGACAGACGGGAATCCAGGTTGCCGTTCCGATGCGCTCCATACAGCCGGCGCTGATTTTGGTCTGGCTGTCATAGCGGGTGCAGAGACCGACAAGGCAGCTGCTTACCAGGACTGTTTCTTTGCGGGACATGGGCTCATTGTTTTGGGGTTGATTCGTCAACGTGGTTGAAGTAGATCATAACAACAGGTACAGTTATGCTTAATTGTCGTTATACCATGTCGTGGATGTCTGCGTGAAAAAAAAACCTAAAAAGCCGTTGACCCCGCTCCAGCAGAGCCGGCTGTTAAAGATCATTCTCGGTCTTGTCGTTGCCTCGATGCTGTGGATTCTTTTTGCCCCGGGAACGGGGGTATACAGTTTGCTGAAGCTGAGGAGCCAGGCTCTTGAACTTGAAAAGCTGACCAGGGAGCTGAGTGCAAACAATGAGAGCCTGCGTGCGGAGATTGACAGACTCAAAAACGACAGGGCCTATCTTGAACAGATTGCACGAGAAAAATATGGGATGCTCAGGAAAAATGAGCGGGTCTTTGATTTTTCCCAATCCCGGGAAAAAGATGAGGATGATTAACGACTTCTGTCCTGACGATGTGAGATGACCCGAACCGGGTCAGCCGTCATGACGCTCAGGAAAATCCCGAATTGCCGCACGGCGGCGCGGCAGGAAGCCTTGATGGCGCGGAAGTGTTCTGCCTGCCGAGCCTGAAACTGCCGGAGGAAATCATTTTTGTGATATCGGAACCGTTGCATTTACTGCAGGTTACGGAGGAGATATCCGAGGAGGAAAGAAGCCGCTCAAAGATCTCTCCACATCTGTTACAACTGAATTCGTAGATAGGCATAATGGTTGTTTTTACCCCCTATAAAAAAGCAGAGGTTAGATCCAATCAGGACAGAATGAATACATTTCTGCACTGGAAAATAGTTCAGAATGCAGGAACCGCCATGATCATGCAACCAGCGATTTAAATATTTTACAGCTTCGGCATATCGCTATCTTTTCCTTGTATGTCGATTCACTTGTGCACTCGCAGAGCGTTCCGCACAGAAACCAGCAGAGATGACCGCTCTTGAATTCCCAAGCGGGGCACTCTTCTTTCTGTTTACAATCTTTCTGCTCCCAGCAGGGGGTCAGCTCGTTTTTCTTCTTTCTCTGATTGATCAGCAGGAAGAAAAGCTGCCGTTCGATGTGTGCGGGAATTGTACGCCAGCCCTGTTCATAACTGTGAATGGTTTTTAATGACATGCCGAGCAGTGCTGAAAGCTGTTTCTGGGTTTTTCCTAATTGTTTTCGTATCAGGCTGAATTCTGCTTTTTCCAATGTCCACCTCCTGGCAGGCTGGGAATGCGTTTTATAATAGAGCCTTTTGCAAAACGGTCTTTTCGTTCAACCTCCGCGTTATGCTGAAAAATTTTATCCTCGGAATATCAATTATATGCCTGCGGTAAAATTTTTCGCATGCCTTGATTTTGAACGAAAATCATCACTTTGCAAGAGGCTCAATAGAGTATATGTTCAATTTATTGTACCACAAATGGGGGAGATGTCCCCTTTTTTCATCCTTTGTCGAAAAAAAATGATCCCGAAAAAGAGAACTGCGCGAAAATGGAAAACGTGAGAATAGTGCTAAACGATGATAATTGTTGCAGACTGATCCATTCGGGTATTACCATGGGAGAAGGCAATGGACCGATCCCTTTTTCCCAATGCGCTTGAAGGGAGTGTAAAAAATTGAATAAAACTGAACTTGTCACCAGCTTGCGGTCATTTCTGGGGTATCATCAATCGTGTGGCATCGAAGGGTATCCTACCGATGATACGGTTAAAAATGGCTTAAAAGCACTTTCCCGAAAGCCAGAAACAGGCAGCTGCGCCGGCGAATTGCCCAAGCCCGACAACCCAGCGGCCAACGGGCATAGCGAAACTTTTCCTGATCAGCAGGAGAAGAAAAAACAACTCTCTGTCGCGGACCTTGGAGAGGAAATCGGCAGATGCCGAAACTGTTCTCTCCACAGGGAACGGCAGCTGAGCACGGCGGGCAGCGGCGGCAGCGGGGGGAGGCCGGTGAAACTGATGATAGTCGGTGACTGGCTGACCGTTTTCGAGGGCTCAGCCGTCACGGCAGGCGATCTGTTCGGACGCGATCAGGATCTGATGCTTTCACGAATGGTTGAGGCGATCAACCTGAACCGTGAAGAAATCTTTATTACCAACGTTATCAAGTGCAGTGTCCCGGAGGCGCGTCAGCCCACTTCCGAACACATCAGCAGCTGCAGTACCTATCTGCACATGCAGATTGAAATGCTATCACCTCGGCTGATCTGCAGTATGGGAATTATCGCTTCAAGACTGCTGACCGAGCAGTCCCGACCGCTCTCCCAGCAGCGGGGCCGGTTTTTTGTCTATAAGACGGGATCGGGTTTACAGATTCCGGTGATGCCGACCTACCATCCCACATTCCTGCTGCAAAATCCTGAAATGAAGCAGGCCACCTGGGCCGATCTGCAGGCGATAAAACAGAAGCTCGATGGTTGAGCACATCATCTCAGGCCGATCAGTCCTCTTTTGCCAAGTTCCCGGAAAAAGGTTGTCACCGATTGCTCGGATTCCTGAATGGATATCTGCTGCTGCGAGGAAAACGCCATGATAATATCAGAGGTACTGTGATTGCCGTCGATCATCTTCCAGACGTTGCTGCCCAGTTCATCGAGTTTAATTTTTTTCCGTGGCTCAGGTGCTGATTCGGAAACAAATCGTTTGAAAATGGAATAAAACAGTGGCTTGAGTACCAGCGCGTACTCTATCTCCACATGACCTGAAGGGTCCTCTTCCCAGGAGATCACGTTGCTCTGAACAGGCGTGCAGGCCAGCGCCTGCTCTCTGGTCATTCCGTGAGGTTTCTTTTTCTTATTGAATAAGCCCATAGTTGTTGTCGATATAACCGATCTGCTCTCTGTCCAGCGGGCGTGAACTTTCCAGACGAATACCAAGTATCTTGTCTTTTTCGGTACAATATAAAAATTTTGCCCATCGGTATATCTTTTTCCTCGTTACGGTCCTGAGCAGGTAATCTCTCAAAGATGGGGAGACATCCAGTATCAGCGTGCTGTCATCAAGCCGGGTGGCATGCTCGCCCCCCGTGCCGTGAAAGTTGGCAAAAAGCTGCTGTAAGCTGTGCTGTCTGATATGCATTGAGGCGCTCGAAAGCCTGATTAACTTCAGGCTGGCAGCGCTTGTTTTAAAAGAGAGCCTCGCCAGGCCGAGCGAAAACGAATAGGTGTCGAGGGCATAGGTGCCGGGAATCTTGAATCTCAGGTCCTCTATTGCCCAGCCGGTGTCACCCAGTTCCGCCTGGCAGCAGGAAAACGTTGAGAAAAAGGAACTGAACCGATCCCATGAGCTGGTCGAGGTATTGAAAAACTGGAACAGGATCGGTGTGGAGCATTTTCTGCAGGTGATAATGGCACCGGCAGGCGAGGCATGCTGGTCAAGCCTGAAAGCATGTACCTCGTAAGCCCTGGCGAGTCCATCAAGAAACGGAGGAGGATTCAGCAGCTCCGGCGTTTTTCCGGTTTCTTCACTGATCCGGGATAGGATCCGGGCGCTGCGGGACGGTTTGGGTGAAGACCGGGAGTCGCTGTGCCACCGAAATTCAAGGAGCGGCTGAAGGTTTTGTTCGATTATCAGGTGAGTGTTGCCCTTGACGATTACATTCCAGCATTCCGGAAGTAGACAGGATATGCCGTTCCAGCCGATCGGCCTGGTCTTGGGGGAAGGCACCATCGAACTATCGGGGGATCACATAGTCCCAGTTCAAGTCCTTACGTTCACGCATTCTTTTCTGCTGCTCTTCACTTTTACCGACCTGACATTGTTCAACGAAGCAGAGCCGTTCTTCTTCTTCCCGTTCAGGATAGTAGAGCTTGACGATATTGCCGATATTTTCGTTATGATTTTTAAGATTATGTTGGAGGATCAAGTTGACAATATGGTTGTTTTCATCGGCAAAAATCCATTTCCATTTAAAGAGAATACCGAACGCATCTCCTCCCCATACTGCCGGCTTACCAAATTTTTCTTTGTATTTTGACAGGAGCACATTAAAAAGTTCCTTGCTTGAATTTTCAAATTTCATCTCGATTCTGACAATTTTCCCGGGAGCAGCGCAGATGCCATAGGAAATAATCCCCTTACGGAACCCATGCCAGTCGGTGACCACAACTTCTTTGAGGTAGTTAGAATATTCTATATCCGAGTATTCCGTTATATCCTCTCCAAGGCGAAAACCGCCAATCTCTTTTGGAATTTCGATGGAGAAAACAGCCGTTGCAAAGACAAGTATCTGGAAAATGGCCGCGAGTGCAAGTATTCGAATATGTATCATAAGATTGTTTCTGTTGGTTTTCCGCCGGTTGATAAAAGTTGGTCGAGCATGAATGTCGTCTGATTTTCCAGTCGGTTTACGCGGATTTGAATAACCCGCTCGATGAGTTTATCCTTTTGTTCCGGAAATTTCTCAATTACTTTCTGAAAAGCAGTCTGATTGATTATTATGACCTCAGCATCGCTTGTGGCGCGGGCACTGAAAAACCAATTAAACTTGGCCAGCAGCGCCAGTTCACCAAATACAGATCCAGGCTTCAGCTGCTGCAGGACAATTTCTCTTCCCCGGTGGTGAACGGTTATTTCAACGGCTCCCTCGACCAGGATAAAGGCCTGGGTTGCTTTTTTTCCCTGTTCGATGAGGTAGTCTCCGGCTTTCAGCGACCGGCGGGCTGACAAATAGGCAAACAGCTTCACCACATCATGATGGATGCCGGAGAAAACCGGAGATTGCCTGAGCAGGGTAAAATCACGGGACAGGCGGGAGCTTTCCTGGTTAACGTATTCAGTGGTTGTCGTTGATGAGGTCATAGAGTGTTCCTTTTTGTTCAAGCAGGTCATTGTAGGTCCCCGACTCGACAATCGAACCGTCTTTCATAACGATAATATGATCATATCCGGAAATCATGTCAAGACGATGGATTACCGAGACCACGGTGGTGTTTCCCTTGAGCCGGGTGTCGATGTAGCGCTGGATTCGTGCCTGAGAGCTGTTGTCAAGGCTGGCTGTCGCTTCATCGAGCACAAGAATGGGACTTTTTTTCAGCAGTGCCCGGGCCAGCGCTATTTTCTGTTTTTGTCCGCCGGAGAGATTGTCTCCCTTGCTGCCCACATGGAAATCAAGGCCGATATCCATGATATCATCCAGAAGTCCATGCTGCTCGAATTCTTCTAAAGCGATGCTGCCCAGTCTGTCCCTGATCAGGTCCCGGTCAATAACCGTCCCGAAAAGGATATTATCGCCAAGAGAGTGAGTGTTGAGGTATTGGTTGATGCAAAATGGCGTGAACTTAGGTACCGCTGACGGCTGTTTTTCCAGGAAGGGTCGAATTTCCAGCTGAATGGTACCGTTTCTGCACTGATCGAGGTCCACACCTGCAACCTGCCGGAGAAATGTTCTCCGGGCGGAGAGAATCTCCTGTTGAAGAGCGGTTCTAATCGTCGTTATCTTATGGATGCCGGGGGTGAAACCGAGCGCCAGCAGCAGAAAACGATCCCGTTCCGTTCTCTTGAGTTTATCCAGTGAACTTTTCTGTGCTGCTATGGTGAGTCTTTCATAATCCTGAAAGGATTTAGGATTCATCGGGCTTCCCTGGAAAAAGAAGGCATCGTTCTTGAAATCACCAAGGAACTCAATCGTTGCCCTGGCAATTTCAAAGCCAAGGTTTGTCAATGAATCCTCGAGGTCGATATCACGCAGAAAGACCCTGAATTCTTTGTTTTTAATGAGCTTCCTGCTACTGAATGCTCCGCCATAGCTCCCGAAAATGATGTTTTTGGCAATTGGTAAATAGTGCTGGAACAGGTCTGCATTGTAAAACTCAATTGCCCCGGGGAATTCTTCCTTTAGTTTATTCTGAATGATCTGGCGCATGTGCATGAAGCTGCTGATCATCGGTTCTGCACGCTGCGGCTGAATGATTGAGCGCAACCCCCACCTGATGACATCTTCAGCCAGTCCGACTTCTTTAACGAGTTCTATTATTTCCTGGCGCTCGGGCAGCTTGTCCGCCAGCCCATTGAGATAAATCGTATTGCATGAATAGAGCAGGTTTTCCCGGACGGTTCCGGTAAAGAGGAAGGGGTTCTGGGCAACGCTGCCGATATTAAAGGCCACTTCGAGCTTGCTCAGGGTGTTGAGTTCGTGACCGCCGATTTTCAGGGAGCCTGAACTGGCTTTGAGCAGCTGGCTGATGAGCATGCTCAGCGTAGATTTTCCGGAACCCGAGTAACCGACAAGCGCCAGGTGCTGGCCGTGTTTCAGTCGAAATGAAACATCGCTGATAAGCTTGATTGATTCAGAGATGTTGTAGTTTATATTATCGGCTTCAATCGTTCCTGAGAAAGCGACCACGCTTTTCCCCGGAGCTTCAAGAAGAAAGTCCGGGGTATGGTCGAGTAGCTCCATGATCTGCTTGTAGCGGACCCGGGCATCCTGGTAGGTCTGGTAATATTCAATCACCTCTTTCCACGGGTCATAGACTTTTTCATAGGCGGAAAGAAAGGCAACCAGCGCACCAATTGTGAATTCACCTTTGATTGCAAAATAGCCGCCGACAAGAAAGAGCAGGAACGGGCCGATACTCTGGAAGAGGTTATTGCTGAACTTGATGCCGTACTTTATAACAGACAGCTTAACTGTGATTGTATAGAGGCGTTTTATCAGCCGGGTGAGCTTGTTGTACTCCAGAAGATATCCGGCATTTCCCTGCACTTCATGGATCCCGGTTACCGATTCATTCACCAGGCTCGTTATCCTCCTGTTTGTCAGGACCCGCTTGCGGTTATACTTGTTGTACCAGCGCTGCAGGAGCGGAATGACCGCCATTTCAAGCGGATATATGACCATGCTGATCAGGCCGAGGATCGGGTTCAAATAGATCATGAAGGCAAGAAAGGTGATAAACGTCAGAACTGCAGCTATCGGCACTGAAACGGCACTGCCGAGAAAACTGGAGATGGCGTTGAGCTCCGCAGTCACAGACGATATAATGTTTCCGGTCTGGGTGCGATGGAAAAAGGGAAGCGGCAGCTGAAGCATATGCTGATAGATTTCCTGCCGCATATCGATGAGAATTTTTTCACCAAGGACCGCCTGCATGGTGTTGGTCAGATACTTCAGCAGTCCGGCAATGAGAACTGCCCCCATATACAGCCCGCAATAGAGATAGAGCTTGTCGAGCATCTTCAGATTGATGGCGACATTGATAATCTGCCGCTGCATTTCCAGCGGATAAACCTTGAAAAACAGGCTGACCAGTATAATCAGCACCAGGATGAACTGAAACCCCCTGTAGCGCTTGATTACCCAGTAAAACAGTGGTCGTTCAGTAAGCCGCATCGGAGTATTTCCGGTTTCTCTGCTTAAGCACGCCTGTCAGAGTGAGAGGATGCTGTTTTTTGTTTAATAACAGAGCCTTTTGCAAAACGGTCCTTTCGCTCAACCTCCGCGTTATGCTAAAAAATTTTATCCTCGGAATATCAATTATATGCCTGCGGTAAAATTTTTCGCATGCCTTGATTTTGAACGAAAATCATCATTTAGCAAGAGGCTCAACAAACACCATAAATCCTTTTTTTCAATAGGCCATGTAGTTGAGTGATTTCATGATGAGCGCAAATCCCATTGCGAACATGCCGGTGAGCCCCATGCCGCAGGAAAAGCCGGCCAGCAGGACCGGTGCATACTGCCGCCACATGGCGCCGTACCGTTTGAAAAAGAAGTATCTGCCCAGCAGGGCACCGGCCACTTCGAGAACAAGGCCGTGCGGTGTCGACTGCCCAAGTCCCCTGACAACACCATAGATCAACAGTATGGGAAGACCAAAAAGGCTGAGAACAAAATATGCCAGCAGCCCGAAGCCGAGACCGGAGACGACGGTCGTGGCGTTGAGAGCCTGATAGAAAAGTGAGTTTCCTTCAAGCGTTGAGGTCTGCATCAGCAGCGTATTGAGGGCCTGGAGGTGCCATAATTCCTGGGCATATGGATAATTGGAGGAAGGTATCGGGGCCAGTCTCCAGATAAACTGGGAGAACAGCAGACTGGCGATCATTACGATCGGGAAGACAACCAGTTCCGCCTTTATAATGCCGCGAATCGAGGTACCGGTCAGCTCGATCTGCCGAAACTGTACGGTGGCTTCGCCGTAATTATGGATCGGTATCGGGGCGTACCAGATCTCGATACCCTGGTAACCAAAAAAACGGGCACCGGCAATAAAACTCGCCTCTCTGACAAGGGGAAGGCTGACGAACTGGCCGGCGATACCCTCCATGCGGGCGGTGATATAGGAAATGACCGGTGTATAGATAAAGCCGTAGGCAAGAAAAAACACCCATGGGAACGAGGGTACGAGCCAGACACAGAGCCCCACGTAAGCAAGCGTTGAGAAGACATAAATTGCAATCGAGATCCAGAAATTAAAATCACCCCGGCCGGCCGGCGGCTCAAGCAGGTCCTTCCATGTTCCCCGTTCACTTGAGGAATCACGCAATGACCTGACCACTGACCAGACACCGATGACCCCGATGGCGAGGCCGAGCCCGATACCGAAGCTCATGTAAAAATCAAAATTGTTTGCAAACACGGTATCAACCGTCGCCATGCCGGGATGCCAGCGGTGCAGGATTCCCTGAGCGTAGAGAATCGGGTTGAGTATAACGGTGATGATGAGTCCGATCAGGCCGCCGATGACCGCCCAGAAGGGCAGGACCATACCGACGAAAAGCAGGCCGAGGTCCAGCTGAAGACCGGTTGCGACAGCAGGAAGGATTTCTTCAGTATAGCTGGTAAGTTCTATCCAGGGAATGGGAATCAAGCGGATCTGCTCGGTAAAAATGAGCCCTGAAGCAATCGGCAATAAAACATAGACGGCGCCGAAACCAAGTCCGATCACGCCGCCGATGGAAAATACACGCCACTTCCAGCCGTCTTTCTTTTCTTCGGTTGATTCGGCAAGTGCCATGGTGCCGAGAGCACCGACCGGGGCCATGGGAAAGGGCAGTTTCTCGACATCTGAAGTGATCCGGTAGAGAGCGTAGCCAAGACCGAAGTGATCAATTCGCTGAATAATCTGGGAGCCGACCAGCAGCAGGATCGGTATCATCCAGTCACGATGAAGAAAGGTCCGCTCGATCATTGACATTGAATCCGGCCCGGGAGCAACCCAGTTGGGGATATAGTCGGTAAGACCAAGCATTCTGGCGGCATCGGACTGCACGAGATACTGATTCCAGAGCAGACCCGAAAACGGCGATGCAAGAGCGGCTCCGGCCATGTAGTAAAGAAGAAAAATTTCCTGCTGCTTGAGGTCGGAATGAGCGCGCTTGGCAATCTCGGCAAAAAGGATGATTGTCACCCAGCGGGCGGCGGGGCCAATCCCCTGGCCGATAACAAGCTGGAGATACATGGAGCCCGGCATCATCAGGAAACCGATGAAGACCGCACCAATGATGGTTTTCCAGTCAAATCCTTCTTCGAAGTGATCCGGAGTCGGAAGGAGGTTCCGATATTCCTTTAGTTCTTTGTCATCATACATCGTATTAATCCGGTAACACCATATAACTAATGGAACTGAATTGACCGACAATGGCCCAGGCCCCTCCCATGAATAGATCACCAATGATCATGCCGATGAAAAAAAACTGCATCTTCCTGAACAGGGCGACCCCGCCATATTTCATGCAGAGCGCATTAAAGAGCCAGCCCAGGAAAAAACTGACCCAGAGAATACGCATTGCCGAGCTGTAGGCTGTCAGGTAGCCGATCGGGTGGATCGGCCACCAGTAGATCCGCTGATAGCAAAAAACCAGGATAAACATGGCGCTCATGCCGATGGCGGTGAACAGGTAAACGCTGTCTCCGCTTGGCTGAGGATTGACGATCAGGCGATAGGCATTCTCATAGACATTGAGAGTGGTTCTATTAGCCCATTCCAGATCGAGTTCCCGGATGCCGAAGCGATAGCACAGTGTCATCATCGCCAGGATAGAGCTCAGTACGGAAACGATCAGGGTAAGGAGCAGTCCTGAGAAAAGCAGCAGCGGAGCGCCTCTGCCATGATGAATCTTCTTGGCATGGAGCAGTGTCGGCATTAATGATTCCCGCAGGTCGACAAAAAAAACTTTCTGGCTTATGGCTGATATCAAGCCGTTTGCCCCGGCAAACATCTTCGCTCCGAACAGAGCTGTAATACCGTCCATTGGAGCGGCGGTCAGGGTAAAATAGGCAAGTCCTCCCTGGCAGATGATGCGGGCGGCAACCAGCGTGATCATCAAAAAGCTGCAGACCAGAAGCGTCGAGGTTATCATGGTCATGCCATGCCATACAAACCATCCTACGAGTATGATCATTCCCAGAATCAGTCCCCAGAAGGAGATGCGAACGTCAAACCATTCGGTAACATCCTCACCGGCCGCCTGAAGCCCAAAGGACTGTTTCATCACCTCGTAAAGGTGATGACGTGCAAGCCATACCAGGAAAAGAAAAAAAACGCCATAGGCGCCGATCATCTGCATTTCTTCCGGTTGTGTCAGGGTGGGGCCGAAGGTGATTCCAAGCTCGGAAGCGGGAACCGAGTATCCGATCAGGTTGAAAATTCCATATAACAGACCGCCGGCGAGGAAAAAGAACCAGAACGAAAACGAAATTTGTCGGGAGGCAAGGAAGGCAAAACCGATAAAAGCCGGGTAGATGTATATTTTCATCTTATAAAATCCGGAGAGCAGCCCTTGCTGTGGGAAATATGAACCAGCCAGAACCAAGGTCGGTATCTGGGGCATTGACGGGTAATAGAGATTCAATCCATTGATCAGGTGAAGGACGATTGGAATGGAAAGTCCAACCAGGAGAAACCTGTTTTTCAACAGCGCACCGATTCCTCCAGAATCAATGGAATAGCTGATGAGCTGGGGAACTTTCAAAAGGGGGAAATTCAGACGTTCGTTGAATATCCACTGCCTGGAGACAAGATTGACCAGGAACAGCATTACCAGGTAGCATAACACAATGAAACATCCCCAGCGAAAAAGGGGCAGCAGCCAGGCGTGCCAGGGAATCGACACCGCAACCTCCAGCCAGCCCATATCCCGGCCACCCTGAAGACCGGTGTAGAGCAGTTCTATGGCATCAGTATCCGTCAGCATCAGGTCTCTGGGCAGCAGCGGCTGGAAGGTTTCCAGCCACTGGTTGCCGACCGTTGCAAAGTGGACCGGGGCGGTCAGATTTATCAGCAGGGTTCTGACGAGTCCGGTATACGCAATTCCTGAGCCAATGACCATCTGCACCCAGATGATCAGCAACTCCGAACCGCTGAGCAGAGAGCTGCGCCTGAACAGCCAGGCAGCCAGTGAGACGAGGAGTGCGAGAATAAGGAAAATGAAGAACGGCGCAAGGGGAAAGTGACCGCCGCCCAGCGGTGTCGCCTTGTGGTAGATGTTA
Organism: uncultured delta proteobacterium; assembly: GCA_963696725.1. Lineage (GTDB taxonomy): Bacteria > Desulfobacterota > Desulfobulbia > Desulfobulbales > Desulfocapsaceae > MADRE3. The sequence continues at coordinate 99,394 of CAVOLI010000016.1, read as the reverse complement.
TTCAACGGTGTTACCAGACAGATGCCTGCAGCCAGCACGATGCCGATCAAAGGTGCGCGGACTCTTATTCTACGGGTAACTGAAGCGATGTCTGCGGTCTCTATCATTCGCTCACTCTCAGCAGGTCTGGCTGTCTTTGATCATTTCTGCGAAGGTTCTGCTCAACTGTTCATGGGTTGACGGGTCCATTGAGCGCCAGATGAGCAGCTGCTTGCGAAGTTCATGGACAAATTGTTTGTTGATTCGCCGCCACTGTCCGTCTTCGCCGGATTCCCGGTGCATGGTGATCCTGATCTCCAGGAATTCATGATTGTCCCTGGCCGGACAGAACTGGATATCGACCCGCTGCATGATACCGAAATCAAACGGGGCCAGCCAGACCTTGGTGCTCAGATGAACGCAGGTATAGCTGCTTGGATTATCGTGCATTTTTATGACGTTGGTGATTTCTTCTGCATTGTCACAGGCATATATCAACTCTACCGGGCCGGTGGAGAACTTTCCATGGGAAATATCCTGGTGAGCGCTGAAAAAGGAGTAGAGAAAGCCGCCCACGGAAGCATGCTCATCATATTTCATGAAAAACGGCAGCATCACGCTGATGGTGTCGTTGACAGGTGCGGGCAGTGCAAAAGACCTGTTGACATCGGGGATAGCGATGCGGGCTGCTACTCTGGACGGATAGATCACCGAAATAAGCACGACGGAAATTACCAGGATCATTGCCGCAACGCCTGCCATAGAGGAGTAGTTGACGGTAATGCCCTCCCAGAATGAGGTATCTGCAAAAAGTGCTGCTGAAACCTGGGCGACCAGATAACCGAGAACTACGGAAATAACGGCCAGCGCCATCGCTTCGGCGACAAACAGGAATCCCACATGAGAAGGAGCAAGCCCCACGGACGTGTAGATGGCGATCTCACTTTTCCGTTCGTATACGGAGCTGACCATGGTGTTGAGAACGATGAGAATTGAGATCAGCAGCGGAATGATAATATTGGGCACGCCGCTGTAGGCCATGGTGTCGCTGATATTGTAGAGCCAGACGCCATCATCCGTACCGGCAAAAATTGCCAGGTTGAAGCGGTCAACGAGATGTGAAGCGATCTGGTTGATATCCGTTCCGGGTGAGGGCCTGATTGCTATGTTTTTTAAACTGCCCCCCATCGAAAGCAGGGTTGCCGACGGAATAATCGCCGTCGCCGAGGCGGGAAGATGAACATACCGGCTTTGAAAGCCCCGGATATCCTCACCTGATTCAATTGCTTCAAATTCGACATCGGACATATCCTGGGCCGCTTCGTCGGGGAAGATGACAGGGGTGAGCGGTTCTCCGTCAAGATCGTAGGTCTTGTCCAGTGTCTCACCGACAAAGGTGCCGATAACAGTGAATGGGGATCCCCAGAGCAATATTGTCTCCTGGCTTCCCGGTGCCACGCCGAGTTCAGAGGCGCTGCTCTCTGATAAAATGATTGCGTTATAATCGTCTTCTCTGAACCAGCGCCCCGATGACAGCAGTGAGTTCAAACCGGTTACCTGCGCCTCATGATGACTCAGTCCGATCAACCCCTGGATTGTTGTGCTCTTGCCGCCCCGGCGAAGCGGAAGCTGGAGGGTTCGCGTCAGATCTGCTGATTCAAGCCAGACACGTGGAGCAGGGTTGCTGATGGTCCGCATGCTTCCTTCAAGGATCCCGGTGGCCTGGGGAGGCATGCTGCGCCAGTTCAATTTTTTCAGGAGCAAGCCCGGGTAGGGAGCTTCGTCATGGAAAAAGAGCTTGTTTTCCTGCTGATTGGATTTTACCGTGGTAAAACTCATGATGGTAAAGGTGAGGATAATCAGGGTTGAACAGGTCAGAATCGTCCGGAACCTTCTTCTTCTCAGGTTTGAAACACCGAGAAAGAAAGCCGCAAAAAAAGCTTTCCAGCGGCTGATTTCGGCTGCGCTCATATGGCTGGCATGACGCTGCATCAGGATCATTTCTTCCTCGAAACGAAAGAAAATGATCAGGGTCACCATCGATGACAGTCCAATGATAAAGAAGGCCAGAATGACGACCATCGGGCTGTAGGCCAAGTCAAACGCCGGATGCACGTTATAAATGATCGCAATCAGACCCACAAGGATCAGCGCAAAAGCGACGATCCGCTTGTAGATATTTGCATACCCGAAGAGAAATCGTTCCATGCAGAAGGCGAACGGGACGAACAGGGCGATATAGAAGAGAACACCGAAGAGAACATCTTTCTGGGTTTTTTCTATCTGGTCATAGACACGGTCGGCAAGTGCCAGTGCTTCAGCTGCCGATTCCCTGAACTGGGTGTAATTGAGTTCTTCAAGGCTCCTTACGCTTGTGGCAAGTGATGCAAGACCCCGCTCCTGGAGCATGTTGATTCGTTCATCATAGATTCCATGCGACTCGAGGTTGACAATCCGGGGTGCAAGCAGTCTCCAACCGTCAAGCGCCGCTCTGTAGATGGTATTGTTTATCTGCGGATTTTCATTCACCGGGTAGCCGAAACCCATGGGGTTCTCGCTGCTGGCGTTGGTAAGAATGAGTCTTCGGGTGAGCACGTTATCCGAGAGTGTCAGCTTGAGCCATGACCCGGGCTCGAGGTAGATCGATGAAATGATCGATTCTCGGGTATCAATCCTGCTGTACCAGTAGCGCTGGGGCGGGGCATCGCGGCGCCCGTCATAGAGGTAGAGCTTGGTCATGAAGTCAAGGCTGCGAGGCTCGAGCAGATCGAATATGGTTGTTTCCCTGCAAGCGAACATAATCAGGCGGGTCTTCATCGCCCGGCGCAGCATCTTGATACGATAATTATTTTTACCGGTTTCTCTCTTGTCTATTGCCCAGATGACCTCCCCGCTTTTGTCGTCAAAGCGATAGCCTTCGATAATCAGCTTGTCGAGTACATTCTTGGAATCGGCAACGCCTTTGTAGATAAACGTACCGCTGCTGTTGACGCTGGCGTATAGTTTGGCGATGCCCTGGTAGGAAAGAAGCGTCGTCCTGTCCGCCGGGAAATCTGCAAATAGTTCCCCCTGCAGCAGCAGATTGGCCTTGCCGCTCAGGCTGGAAAAGCCGTTGCGGGGAAAATGGTCTGAATGCAGAGTGGCTGCGGTTGAAGCAGCCTGGACCATGGTGACAAGGAGCTGTAACTGGTCGTTCAGATAGGACCAGTTTATTTTCTCTGCACTATCCCAGGGCGTACCCCAGAGTGTTCTTCCGTCTCCAACGGTAACCAGGCTGACACCGATATAGCCGGCCAGAGAGGCGACTTCACCGCCCAGAAACGGCTTGTCGAGGAAATATGAATCCCAGCTGCGGAAACGATCCGGCCTCAGTGAGTCGATATAGCGTGCGGAGTTGATCGGCTCGGGTGATGATTCCTTGAAAACATCGCCAATGACACTGAAGATGCCTGTCCGGTTGATGCGGCTTCTAAGCTGGTAAAGCCAGCCCCGGTGAAAGCCGCCGATGCCCTCGCCATGGCTCGAAAGGTGCAGGGAGAGGACTGCTTCGATGGTGAAATCCCGGGTCAGCTGTCTGAAATCAAGGGCCGACTCGAGTGATTTCAACTGCGCTTCACTGTCAACAATACGCCGCTTCATGGTGCTGACTGTCTGGGGAAGCAATTCGCTCAGGATTTGCTGCTCACTGGCCGACAGGTCATTAAACGAGGTCCGCCAGCCGAGCTTTCTCAGGGCAAAGCGCTGGGCGGCAAGCCCTTCAATCTCCTGCTTGTTGAGGCTGGCGCTGTCTTTTTCAAGCCTGAGATTCATCAGCTTCCTTGAAATGAGGTCAACCTGTAATTTAAGATCGCTGCTGATCGCTTCCACCAGCATTGTGCTCTGTTCACTATCCTCCTTAAGCGGAAAACTCAGGGACTCGATCAGGTCAATGACCTCGTTTGACTGGCTGTTAATTTTTTTGAGCTCGCGACGAAAATCGCGCAATCCCTTGGTTCGTTCCTGCAGGCTCCAGATCAGGTCACGCATGCCGTGAAGAGACTGAGCGTGGCCGCTGCTGGCAACGAGGATTATAGAGCGTTGCGGCGGGTTTTGGGAAAAATGTTCGGCAAGCTTCAACAGGTTTGCAATCGATACCGCCTCATCGGCGCCTGGTGATTTTCCGGCAACAAAGGCGGTACTGTCGTAAAATGCTTCAATGATAAGCAACTTTTCTTTCAATTCCGGGCTGGTCCCTTCGATCAGGCAGTAGATGTTTTTATCCACCGCCTCCTCCCAGGATATCTCGGAGCGCACTTCAACCCTGTCGACGATGAGGCCGTTATTTGCTTCTGATATCGGTCCGAACAGGTCAAGCGCTTCCTTCATTTCCATCCAGAAGCAGGGAAACTGGATCGGTGAAAGTTCTTCCTTCTCTTTAAAAAAGCTGTTTGAGGTTGTTGCCTTGCGATCAAGAAAGATCACCGCGCCAGCCCCAAGAGACGCAGCTGTCAGCCAGTTTCGGCCGGAGTCGAAATCCATCAGCAGTATCGCGCCATTGATCAGCTTTCGGTCCAGCTTATCCAGCTCCCCATCACCGACGTAATAGAGGGGGCCCTGGAGAACACTGTTGATTGACTGTGGTGTAATACTGTTGTTGAGAAGAGGGGTCAGCGCTGCGGTTTTGGAGCCGAAGGTAATCGAGGCGGCTGCTGTTCTCCTGACCGGGATCGGGAAATGGTAGGTTTGTGGTGTAAGGCCGAGCCGGAGAAAGGCATTGGAAATATAGTCAGCCGCTTTTTCATTGCCGCGTGTGCCGCTGCTTCGATCCTGCAGGCTGCTCAGGTCATGAATTATTCCTTCAAGTGACAAAGGCTCCTGGGCACGCACCTGTGTGGCAGCTGCCAGCAGGCAGAGCAGTGCAGGGATGATCAATGTTGTTCCTGCATGTGAGAGCAATCGTTTCATGATGTGCGCCTGAGCCGGGCTGTTTAGGCCAGTCCGCCGGTTTTGATTTCCAGCTCCGAACGTTCCTGGATCTTGTCGACTCTGCCATCGCGAATCCAGACAACCTGGTCGGAAACATTGAGCATCTTATAATCATGAGTGGCTGAAATGACGGTTACATGCCGTTCAAGGCTCAGCTCCTTGAGCAGGTTGATAATGTCTTCGCCGGTGGTTAAATCGAGATTGCCGGTCGGTTCATCGGCAAGGATGATTGACGGGCTGTTGGCCAGAGCCCTGGCAACGGCGACACGCTGCTGCTGCCCCCCGGACAGCTCCGAGGGTTTATGAGACTGCCGGCCCTCAAGGCCCACCTGCTTCAGCAGTGCCATGCCGTGTTCGACGGCGGCATCATTTGAGACGCCGGCAAAGGTCATGGGCAGGGTAACGTTTTCAAGCGCAGTCATTACCGGAATGAGGTTAAAGGTCTGAAAAATATAACCGATTTTTCGGCAGCGCAGCCAGGCCAGTTCGTATGCATCGAGCTGGGCGATATCTACCTCATCGATGAAGACCTTCCCGTCGGTGGGCTTGTCGAGTCCTCCGATCATGTTGAAGAGCGTAGACTTTCCCGACCCGGAGGGCCCCATGATCGAGACGTATTTTCCCGTTTCAATCTCCAGATCAATTCCTTTGAGAACGTGGACAACAATTTTACCAAGATCAAAATCTTTGGTAACCCCGCTCACTCTGACGATATTTTTGACTGACATTGAACGTTCCTTGTGAAAGATATTCTTGTTTCTTTATTGCTCCACTCTCATTGCCTCCACCGGCTGCATGCGAGCTGCAAGAATTGCCGGATAGATAACGCCCAGAAGGCTCAGGGTCGTACCGGTGATAACAGCCATGCAGAGCGAAAACAGGATAGCTTCGCCGGAAACATGGGTGAGAACCTCGATGCCGAGACCGAGCACAGAAGATATCGAGGCAGCGACAGCTCCAAGCAGTGCTCCGGATACCGATCCGGCAATTCCCTGCATGAGCGCTTCAAGAATGAAAAGCCTGACGATAAAACGATCAAGGGCTCCCAGACATTTCATGGTGCCGATTTCACGGAATCGCTCGGTGACCGACATGAGCTGGGCGTTTATGATACCGACAATGCAGACCATCAGGGAGAGCGTTACTATCCAGCGCTGCTTGGCTGAGCTGCTGATGCTTACTGTTTCAGGGGTGGCATCATACCCGGCCGAGATGAGCTTCTGATATGATTCTACCGACCCCGAGCCCAGAAGCCCCTGGGCAAAATCGTTGCAGATACTCATGTAACTGAGAAAAGCAACGGCAAGAACCAGGCTCGTTGTTGTCACCAGCGAACGGAAAAAGCGCACACGTATTGACTGGTAGGCGATTTCCAGCGATTTTTTGAATGGTAAGGCGATAAGGCGCTTCATGGTAAAAATCTCCGGCAGAAGGAGACGAAGACGACAAGCGTCAACAGGACACCTGGATTATTGCCTGACAGCAGCCGCACGGTCGTCTGCTGACACCTAGATACTATCTGCATCGATGGATCTTTGTCAATAATAGAGAGCGGAAGCGGCTGGCTATACGAGGTCTCTAAAATCTACCGGGGTGAGGGTTCTGTTTTGCTGGATTATGTCAAGCAGTCCTTTTAGGAGTGTGAAACTTTTGTCGTCCATGCGCTGGTGATGGATCATGAAGCCGATCGCACCATTTCCGGCAGCCGTTTCAAGTTCAGCGGCCATAGCCAGAAGAGAGCTCGCTCCGTCACGCTCCTTTCTGGTATGGAGGTCAACATTGACCGGCAGATCAGGCAATGGCATATCCGGGGGGTGCGGGCCGCCTCGGTCGGTTGACATTGCCTTGAATCCGGCCCCTTGAAGCTGGATCTCCGTTTCCCTGCAGCAGCGGTTCCAGGGCGGGGTGAAAAACGGTGAAAAATGACTGCCGAGTACCTCCTGAAGCCTGTTGCGGCCGTTGATGATATCTTTCCTGATGGCAGCTGCAGAACGATCCGAACCAAATTCACTCTTTTTTCCCGAACATTGATGATTACGATGCCGCCAGCCATGCTGATGCCAGCACCAGAGCGCTGAACCGGTGTCGCATATCCGGCTCATCGCAGACCATCTGCGAGCGGTCAGCCAGGAAGGCACGACCGCCAGACAGAGGGGAACCTGGCAGCGCTCGAACAGTGCCATTAGTTTTACAAAGGCTTGAGAGATAACACCGATATCGTCTGCCCGGAAATAGACCGGGACCGGGGAAGGAGCATTCCGAGCCCGAAGGCCGTCATTAAGGCTCTGCTGCAGCAGAGCCAGCGAGTTTTCCGGGTAATCGAGGTAGATTGCGGAGGGCGTCTTGTTCATTTGCGGCAGTACTCTTCAATGATAGCCGCGGTACGGGCAGCTCCGTCCAGTTGGACGGGGGCGATAAATCGCGGCATCTCCAGCATTGCTTCGATACCGTTTGCCAGCCTTTCAGCAGCAAGGTCAGCCTGTTCCAGCAGCCTGATGTTCCCACAGGAGCCAATCCTGGATATTCTCATCCGCTGTTCCCGGTTCTGGGCAAACGGGTACATCAGAGCCGGAACCCCTGCTGAAAGTATATTCATAGACGTATTATAACCGGCCATTGAAACAGACAGATCGGCTGCTGCAAGCCAGTCAACGAAATGATTGCTGAACCGTTCAACCCGTGTGTGCCGGCTGCGCTTTCTGCATAATTTCTGATACTGTGCCCCCGCAAGGTAGGGTCCGGAGAACACCTGCAAGCGTAATTTTTTTCCCCGGGCGGCCAGTGCGTCAACGCTGTCGATTGTTGCTTCAATCAGTTCCAAGCCGACACTTCCACTGCCGATACTGGCAACGATCAGCCGCTCATCAGGGCCAAGATCCAGTTCCATGCGTATTCTGTCTCGTGCTCCGGTTGAGGGGCTGGGCGATATGAAACCCGTGTAATGAATATCTGTAGTGATGGCTTGTGTATTGCCGAATGTCTGCTCAAGGGTGATAAAATCCGGATCAGCATGGATCAGCAGGCCGGAAAAATATTTGTTCAGGGTATCAACAGCACGCTTTTCAAATTTTTCCCTTCCTTCGCTTTTTTCAACCAGGATATCGCGCAAACTGCAGAAAACAGCGCAGTTGTGTCCGGAAAGCACTTCCAGCAGCGGATCCAGTTCAAATCTGAAATTTTTTCTACCGAAAGGATACAATTCAATGATCAGACACTCGGGCCTGGAGTCAGCGGCAAAGGCGAGCAACTGCTCGCGCCGCTGCGTTTTTACTCTCTCGAGTGGCAGGCCGTCGCACGGGGTGAGCCTGTTGAAACCGGCATCCATTTTAAGCCCGGGGAGCTGCAGGATCGACAGCAACGGCTCGCCGACAGCAACCTCCGGGCCACCGATAATCATCGTCAACTGGTGGCGTTCGGCAAGAACACGGCATATCTCCAGGCTTCGGTGGAAATGGCCGATGCCAAGAACATGCTGGCAATAGTAACCGATTCTCATGAATTATCCGTAAACATTACATTTCTGCTGAGAACCGAAAAGCTGTTGTCCCGGTACCCGATGGTGTGCAAGCGGTTGTTGTGGATAATTGGATGCTCTTCAGGCAGATAGTCTCTGTCTTCAAGGTAATAGAGCAGGGATTTGACCACGCCGAGATGTGAAATGATCAGCAGGTGCTCTCCTGGCCACTGCGCGCCGCTGCGTTTCAGCGAGGCGAGGACCCGCTGGAGGAGCTCCTTTCTGCTCTCGCCTCCAGGCGGCCTGAAGTTCCAGCCGAGGAGGATCAGTTCTTCGAGCTTTCCGGGGCTGTCGTTTTTTATCTGTTCAAGGGTTCGCCCTTCCCAGATTCCCCAGTCCTGTTCACGTATGCCCTCATCACACGTTATCGGGATTCGAAGCGTTTCATTCACCAGTTTTGCCGTTTCCCTTGCCCGCTGGAGGGGGCTGACAATGATTCGCTGCCAGGGTATGCTCGAGGCTGCAAGATAGCGACCCCATTTTCTGCACGATACTCTCCCTTCAGCGGTGAGGGGCGAGTCGCCACTGCCCTGGATGCGTTTCTCTTTATTCCAGACGGTCTGCCCGTGCCGAAGCAGGCCGAAAATAGTTGCGGCTGGCTGGGAAGATTGCATGCCTGTTTGAATTATTCTGCTTTTTTCTCGACCGGCAGCAGGGACGGGTGTGTTGACTTGAAAACCGCTGCCAGCTCTGTTATCAGCTTTTTGTTGTCGAAATGGTCATGCACGAATGTTCTCCCCTCTCTGATGACCCGTTCCCGAAGTTCGCTGTCCGTCAGAAGACCAAGCATGGCTTCAGCAAACGCTGCGCTGTCTTGTGGTTCAACGGTGATACCGGTTCTGCCGTCTATCAACAGTTCCGGAATTGCTGAGACATTTGTTGAAACGGCAGGGACCCCCATCGCCAGGCTTTCAACGAGAACGTTCGGGATACCGTCGCGATCCCCGTTTGCTGCTATTTCGCAGCCAAGCACGAAAAGATCGCTCTGCTTGAAATGTTCAATTACTTCGTTATGGGGCCTGGTTCCAAGCAGGCGACAAGAGGACTCCAGGTTAAGCTTTTTGATCAGTGCAAGGATCTTTTCACGATCATCACCGTCTCCTATCAGGCTGTGTTGAAACGGCACCTGCTGATCGGCCAGGATCCTCATGGCCTGGTAGATGGTCGGCAGTCCTTTTTTCTCGGTAATTCGCGCTACGGTCAGCAAACGGTATGGCGGCCGGCATGCTGCGCTTTGCTGACTGTGCGTGAACAGAGAAAGATCGCTTCCATGATAAATACAGTGAATTCGGGGTGTGCTTCCGGCCCCGATATCTTCCAGGTATTCTTTGTTTTGTCTGGTGCAGGTTGCAACAAAAGAGGCCTTGGCCATTTTTTCCCTGAGCTGATCTGGGTGCGATGTATAGATGTCCTTGGCATGAGCGGTAAAGCTGAACGGCAGCTGTGAGAGGTGGGCTGCGAACATGGCTACCGAGGTGGGGGAGTGGGCGAAATGACCGTGCAGATGGATGATGGCCGGATTTGCGGCAAGGTGTTTTTCCGCGAGATAGGCGCCCTGGAAGAGGTGTTTTAAGGTCGCGCTCTTCCGTGTGCGTCTAAATCTTCTGGCGGCAAGCCCGAGCGCTGAACGGTAGAGGCCCGGTTTGCGCACTGCAGACAAAATATTGGGGGCGATAAGCCTGGGCAGGTCGAGCAGCAGATCTGTCGGCAGGTAATCAACGGCCGCCCGGATCTGCTTGACCGAGTCATGGCAGAAGTCTTCCCGGGGTTGTCGCATCGGGAAGAGGTGCATCTTGAATCCGAGCTGCTCGAGAAGAAGAATTTCGTTGGAGATAAAGGTTTCAGATATCCGAGGGTAGCCTTTGAGAATATAGGCAAGGGTTGGTTGGACTGATGAAATCATTGAGCTGCGCTGGGTGATGATGTCTCTGTCAGGGCCGCCGCCTGGATTCGCTGACGTTCTGATTTGAAATCTTCCAGCCTGCTGTGCATGGTATCGAGACCGGTGAGCTTGAAATTGGTGCGTTTTTCTGCAGATTCGCTGTTTTTGTTCATTACGCTGATCATTTTTTCGCGGAGGAGCTGTGGGGTGACATCATTCCAGGGGATATAGTCGATCAGTTTTCTTGACTGAAGGCACTGGGCCCTGATCAGCTGCTCCTTCCGGGGTGTTTCACGCGGGATGATGAGTGCCGGTGTTTTCTGGGTGAGAATTTCGCAAACGGTGTTGTATCCTCCCATGGAGATGATCAGGTCTGCGGCCTGCATGAGTTCTTCGAGCCGTGGGTGGAACGGCAGGGTCTTGATGCCGTATTGTTTCGCCCGTTTGCGGATTTTCTGGCGCTTTTTTTTTGGCATGAAGGGGCCGGTAATCATGACCGTCTTGAACGGCAGTGATGTCGGGAAGTAGTCATGCATGGCGATATAGTGTTCCAGGACTTCAAACCCGTCTCCACCTCCACCTGTTGTGACAAGTACAAATTTATCGTCAGGCATGATCCTGAATTGCCTTCTTATTTTTCCCCTGATGCTGCCGCTTTTCTTCGTGCGCGGGATGTAGCCGGTAAAGATGATTTTTTCATGCATTTCCTTTGGCATCTCATAAAGAACAACCGGGTCATAGATTGTCTTGTCGCCGTAAATCCAGATTTCATCGTAGAGCTCCACCAGGTGGCTATAGACGTTTTTGTCCTGCCAGTCCTGCTTGATGACCGCAGGATCGTCTAGGATATCGCGCAAACCGAGGATTATTCTGGTGTTCGGCTCGGCTGTCTTCAGCCACTGAAGCGTCGGCAGTACTTCACGCTTGAGTCCGAGCGGCTCTTTATCAACAATTAAGAGGTCGGGTTTGAAGGCCTGCGCCGTAGCAAGTATGATATTTGTGCGGATGCTCAAGGCCTGCTCGTCATCAATACGGATTGAAAGAGAGCGGTATTCGTCGTTGGTTTTTTTTATCATTCCCGGAATTCTGACAAAATCAACCTGGCTTGGAAATGAAAATCTGCCGGCCAGCGGCGAACCGGTGAGGATCAGAATATTGGTGTTGCGGTCACGAAGATGATTGGCAATTGCCATTGTCCGGCGAATATGACCCAGCCCATAGGTATCATGGGAGTACATGAGGATATTGTATGCCGGTGCATTTTTAATCATGTCAAGGATGGTATTGAACAATGGTTGTGCGCAACGCTGACCTGGTTTAAAAAGTTAGAAAATTCAGTAATATTCTACTCATTCGAGAAAGTCAAGGCAGAGGTTTCAAGGTTGCCGGGAGATGGAGTTGCTTAGAAACGGAAAAAGCCTTGCGGTCATCCGCAAGGCTTTTCTGATGAAAGATCTGAAATTGCCTAGAAGCTCATGGTCAGCTGGTTGCTGATCATGATGATGGAATCAACATCCGTATAGGCATCGGATTTCTTGAAGACATCGCCTGCGTCCATGTATCCGAAATGGATCTCATAGGCCAGTGAATTGAAAAAGTTGTACACCACACCGATATTGGCTTCCCAGCTCGACTCGGTTGCCAGAGTGGCGTCCGCGTCCCAGTTGCCCTTTGTCACGCCGATGGCCCCATGAAAGGCGAGGCTTGGCGTGGCCAGATATTCAGCGGCAACCGCGAAACCGTGAGGAGCATATTTACTGGTCTGTGGCGAGAGGTTGTCGATAAACGGATCCCCGATGAGAATATCTGAGGCAGTGCTGGTGATCATCAACGGCTTGAAGCGCGAAGATTCAAAGTGCAAGCCGCTTTCTGATTCGGAAACAGCATCAGTGTCAAAGGAAAATCCCGTTATCCGGTAATCTCCTGTGCTACCCAGGTCAGCAGCCAGCAGGGGAGAACCGCAGACAGACAGAATGACTGTCATCGTTAGTATAAGATAACGATATGCGTTTTTTTGAAGATGTGCCATTTCGATTGCTATAACGCTCTAAAATACGTATTAGTTTCCTCTGAGCGAGCAGAGTACAAAAATTTTTACTTGTCTACATAATGTGGGTTCTGACGCCAAAAGTCAAGAATAAATTATCAGGCAATAGAATGATAATGAAAATAATCCGGTCTTCCTCCAGACTGGTCATTAAAAGCTGAGCATCTGAAGGGCAACCGGCTGGGATTGCGGAGCCCGTTATCGTGCCGTACTTGCCAGTGTTCAGCATATGGTATATAGATAGTCAAGCCTGCTGTAAACAAAAATCATAATCACAATCATGGGGTGAACATATGTGTCGGTTTCGTCTTGTGCTGGTCATTGCAGTTGCTCTTTTTCATTGGCAAACGATTGCTCATGCTCAGAATAATCAGGAAGTTATAAAAATTGCGGTGCTTCCGCTGCAGGGCATCGAGGATGGGCAATACCGTTACCTGAACAGTTCCGTCAGGCAGATGCTGATCTCACGCCTGGCCGGCCGGCCGGGATTTCAGATAATTGATTCCCCGTTCGTGGCAGAGAAAGAGCAATATCTCAGGGGCCAGCTCAGAGCTGGAAAATTTGATGATGTCCATACGAAGATAGAGGCCGACATTCTGCTTGATGGAACGCTTTACTCGCTGAAGGATGGGATACAGCTGAACCTGAGTGTGCACTCTTTTGTTCCCGAAGCACGCCAGATGAGTTATTCGGTAAAAACCGAGTCGCCGGAAGGAATACTTGCGGCGATTTCAGATCTGGCGGCACAGGTCGGTGACGCGGTCTCCGGCTCCGCTGAAAAAAAACTTGAGAGCGGGGATGACAGCCAGGCATCGACTGGACTGAGCGGTTTCCAGACACCCCACCCCGAGCGCGATTATAAAAAAGGCCTTTTTGCCGGTGCAACGCTTTTCGATGGCGAGAAGCAAGGACAGTTCCAGTCCAAAGGTGTCCGCAAAAGCTCGACCATGTCATACACCATTGAAACGGCCGCCCTGGGGGATCTTGATGCTGATGGGGTCAATGAGCTGGTCGTTGCATCGCGAAGTAAAATCCGGGTTTTTCATTTTGCCGAGCGCCGCTTCAGGGAAGTTGCCGGTTATGATCTGCCTCCGCAATACAAGATTCATGTCATCAATATAGCAGACCCCGGCAGCGCAGGTGAGATGAGGCTCTTTGTCTCTGCCGACAAGGGAAAGCGTCCTGCATCCCTGATCCTGGACTGGGATGGATCGGAGAAAATGCAGCTGATTCGAGGGGATATTGGCTACTATATCAGACCGGTGTGGTGGCCGGGCAGAGGCGTCATCCTGGCCGGCCAGGATGACAGTCCCAATATTTCCGACAATTTTCTTGCTCCGGGGGTTTTTGAGCTGAGCGGAGACTTCACCCGGGAAGACGTGCGCAAGGGCCCTGCGCTGCTGCTGCCTGGGGGAACCAACCTGTTTGATTTCCTCGTCGCCGATCTCAATGGAGACAAGCAGATGGAGACAATGGTCATCGACGACCAGCAGAAACTGCTGGTCTATGATTCCGGCCTCAATCTCAGCTGGGTCAGCAGTGCCAATTATGGCGGCAGCAAAAGATTTTTCGGCCCTTCCATCAGCCAGGCCGACAACAAGGATCCAGGTGCGCAGCGGGAAGAATTGGCCAGCCTGAGGAAACTTATCTATATACCGGGCCGCCTTGATCTCAAGGATATAACCGGGGATGGTCTTCCGGAAGTTGTCGTCTCGACAAATGCTGTGGGGATCGATAAATATTTTGAAAATCTCCGCACCTATGACGGCGGTGCGGTTGCCTGCCTGACCTGGAGGGGCGGGGGGCTGATGGAGCTGTGGCGGACCAATCACATAGAGGGGTATGTAGCCGATTATGCCTTTGACGGGGAAGGCAGCATGGTTGGGGACAACCGTCTGGTCCGGCTCTATGTCGCCCAGATCCCTGAGAGCACCATTTGGGAGATGGTGCTGCCGGGCAGGGACGACAGCAGGATACTGGCCTATGAAATGACGGTAAATAAGGAGCAACCGTAGGCAATCGTCTCCGGAGCGGCAAAAAATTGAGACCGGGCAAATCTTTTTTTGTACCGATTTCTCAGCGGGAACATTTTTTATAAGAAATATTAGATGGTTCGAGCCGGTATAAAAATTTATACAATGGGTAAAAAAAACTTGACATGTGGGTTGTGGCGTTATATAAGTTGAGCATAATGATTTTCTGTCCTCTTTGTTCATACAGGTTGTTGCCTGAGATGATGAGAGCGGGAATGGGGGAAGTTCAAACTGCAGGCCCTGAAAAGTTCAGGGTATTTAAAACGCAACATAGGAGAAAGAAAATGAAAAAATTTATTGCTGTAGCCGCTGGTCTTATGCTGACCGGCGCAATGGTAACCACCGCTTCAGCTGCTGTATCCTTCTCTGGCGATGCCCGTGTTCGTGGCTACTACGAGAAAGATTATGACTTCGGTATTGGAGACAATCTCAACGCAAGAACCAACGAGAAGAAAGTGTTCGCCAACTCACGTTACCGCGTGAAAGTACATGCTGATGCAGCAGGCGGCGCCTATGTCCGTGCCCGCATCAAGATCTCTGACGGAACTCATGGCACTGTTCCCAGTAGCAAGACCAGCGTTGACTCCGACTACATGTACCTCGGTGTTCCAATGGGTCCGGTAACACTCGAAGGTGGCCGCATGCCTGCCAACATTACCACATTCTTCCTGTGGGATAGAAGGTACGACATGATCATCGGCAAGTGGTCCAACGAAATGACCGCTATTGAAGTCTGGTACAACAAGCTGGTCGAGTCTGGTGACCTGATTGACGATAACGATGTCACCGGTATTTACGGTCTGCTCAAGCAGAAGTTCGCTGGCGACTGGGGAATGACCCTCGCCGGTGCATACCTCAATGACGATGTTACCGAAGCCCCATTGAACGATAGAAGTGGTTTCACCGGTACTGTTGAAGTCAGCGGACCTGCAGGACCTCTCTCCCTGACCGCGGCATTTGCCTACCAGGAAGGCGATCTTGCCGGATCTGAAGATGACGGTTACGGTGGATACATCGAGGGCAGCATGAACTTTGGTGCAACCACAGTAGCCCTGAACGCCGGCTGGGCGCAGGACGGTTTCGCAGCTGATGACGACTTCGGTTTCATCATGATCGGTGGCGCATCTTCAATCACCCCTGCCGGTCCGTGGGAAACCCTCGGTGGTACAGATGGCAACACCACCTGGTTCGGCGGCAAAGTCGGATTCAAGGCATCTGAAGCGCTGACCCTCACTGGTATTCTCGCATACGCAACGATTGACGATATCGGCGATGCATTTGAGATCTCCGGTAGAGCCAAGTACATGATCTCTGACGGTGCATCCGTTCAGTGGGATATCGGCTACCTGTCGTGGAGTGCTGACACTGGTTACCGTCCGCTCGACCGATTCATTAACGAGTCGGACCCCTTCGGTACCGCTCTGACCTTCGAAATCTCCTTCTAATTGTTTGACTGATTAGATAAGAGTTCGCTTTAAAAAGAGCCGCCTCCTTCGGGGAGCGGCTCTTTTTTTTTAATCATCCCGGCGGAAGCGAATCCCGTCCGCTCCCGGCCTGAGTGACGGCGGATACGGTATGATAAGGTTTTCACCGGGAAAATCAAAGACTCCCCAGTCCAGCTTGGAATACCAGATTCCAATGACCGCCCGTTCAGGGTCAAGGATGTAGGCGCCCTGGTATCTCCCCATGTAGCGTCTGGCGAAATTGGTGTCGTCCCGCGACCTGTCCAGTTCTCTCACCCAGGTTTTCAGTTGTTCCGAGGTCAGCGCCAGCGGTTTCCAGAACTGTGACTGCACCGTATATTTCTTGTCGATTCCCATGATGGTGTCCGGTTCTAGATAGACACCGTAATAGTAATAATTGTAATTCTGAACTATTTCATATGACCTGAACATTCGGGTCACCTCATGGTTCTCACGGATCGTTCCCCAGTTGCCACTTCTGACAACGCAAGAACTTGAAATAAATAGCAGCGACGCGGATACAAACAGCATTATCTTTTTTTTCATTTTTGCCTCCGGCAATGATATAGTTCAGAGAAAAAAATATGGGCTCACAGGGGCATCGTCAAGAATTTTATCTTGAAATGGTTTACCCCGGGCCGGCATCGTGGATCGCCGTGCAGCCGTTCTGAAAAATAGTGAGCCGGAGAACGATCACAGATGCTGAGATGCTAAGGGGCTGGAAGCGATGACGGCAGGCAGGTCTGAGCAGCAGATGACGACAAAATATCGATGGCAGGTATTCCTGCTTGTCACCGCCGGTGTTTTCCTGTCGACGATGGACAGCAGCATGGTCAATGTTGCCCTGCCCTCAATCATGCGTTCGTTTTCAGCCCCCTTGATCCAAACCCAGTGGGTCATATTGATCTACCTGCTCACCATAACGGTGAGCCTTCTCTTCTGGGGAATCAGTGCCGACCATTTTGGTTCCAATCTCATTTATATGTCGGGAATTGCAACATTTTCCCTGGGGTCGGTCTGTTGTTCCCAGGCTCCGGCGCTTTCCTGGCTGATCGGTTTCAGGTTCGTTGAAGGACTGGGGGCGGCAATGATGATGTCTGCAGGTCCACCACTTATCCGTGATGCCTTTCCGCGCAGTTCGCTCGGTAAGGCGCTCGGGCTTGTTGGAATTGCGACCTCAATAGGGTTGATGAGCGGCCCGGTCGTCAGCGGCTATCTGATCAGCAGCTATTCGTGGCGGGCGATCTTTTTGGTGACCGTGCCTGTCGGTATTATTGTGCTGCTGGTTGGTTCCGCCGTGCTGCTGAAAAAAAATAGTATTTCCGCCCCCGGCAAAAGCAGGCAGCTGGACTGGAAAGGGGCCTTTTTCTGGGCGACCCTGATCACTTCCATCATTCTTTATGCTCATTATCTTCCTTCGTTTTCAATAGAGCTGAAGGTTGCCGGGTTATCTCTGCTGCTGTTGCTGACCGCCCTGTTTGCCTGGTCGGAAAAAACGCGCACCTCGACGCTGCTGCCGCTGCATCTGTTTGCAAGAAACTACTATCATATCGGCTTGATTACCGCGGCATTTTCTTTTGCCACCCTCTTTGTGGTTCTGATTCTGATGCCCTTTTATCTGGACTATGTAAAGGGTTTGCCTGCTGACCGCATCGGTCTTGTGATGATGGCCGTGCCGGTGACCCTATTCGTGGCCTCGCCCACGGCCGGCTCCCTCTATGATCGCTTCGGCAGCAGGTATTTGACCACAGGCGGTCTGTTGCTCAGTTGCGCTGCTCTATTGCTGCTCACTCAGCTGGAAAGTGGCACAGCGCTCGTCAATATTGGTTGGAGACTGTCCCTGCTCGGCCTGGGTCAATCTGTTTTTCTTGCACCAAATACGGCATCGCTGCTGAGCCGCGGCAAAGACAGTGATGCGGCGATCACCTCCGGACTGCTGGCCACCTCGAGAAATCTCGGTATGCTCGTCGGAGCAGCCTTTGCAGGTATTGTGTTTGCCGCCTGGTTTGGGTATTTCAGCGGGGGAGCCGAATTGGGGGATTATCGTCCGGAACAGGTGCCATCGTTTATCCGGGCGTTTCGTTATACGCTTTTCTGTACAGCGCTCTTTTCTCTGGCTGCAGCATATATCTCCTGGAAGCGTGATCGCTGACGAGCTCTACTCCCAGGGCAGCCGGACGATAATTTTTAGTCCGGAAGGGCTATTCTGGGAGATGGCAAGCTCCCCGTTGTGCTGTTTGATGATCTGTTCAACAAGCGTAAGCCCCAGGCCGGTTCCGTATGTTTTCGTAGTATAAAACGGATCGGTTACTCGGCTAAGGTCTTCAATTTCGCGTCCGGTTCCTGAATCGCTTATTGCAATGGAGACGTAATCCTGGTCGTAATCGGCAGTTATCTTCAGGATGCCGCCATTGGTCATTGCTTCAATCGCATTTTTGAACAGGTGGAGAAACAGCTGCTGGATTTTTTCGGCATCAATTTCAATTTCCGGATCAGGGCCGGTAAGGTCCAGAGTGTAGGAAATATTGTTCTTCTTCAGGGCTCCATAATAAACAATGACACTTTTACGAATGAGCGGGTATAAGGGTTGCCGGCTTTTTACCGGAAGGCTTTTGCTGACGAAATTGAAAAGATCGTTCAGGGTTGTTTCCACCTTGGCCGCTTCGTTGGTCAAAAGATTCAGGAATTTTCGCGTTTTCTCATCCGTCAGGCGATTGGCGAGCAGTCGCGATGTGCCGCCGATGGAGGTAATCGGGTTGCGAATTGCATGCACCAGCTGGGCCGACATGTGCCCGAGCGCCGAATAGCGTTCCGCTTCAATGAGCAGATCCTTGCTCTTTTCAAGCTCGTTGGTGACGAGCTCCAGTTCATTGATTTTCTGCTGCATGTCCGCGTAAAGCTTTGAGTGCTCGATGGCAAGGCTGGCCTGTCCTGCAAATATTTCGAGGACTTCTATATCTTCATCGCTGATTGGCTGCCTGGTAATAAAATTGTCGGCGAGAAGCACACCAAGCGGCCTGCCTGGTGAAAAAAGCGGAACAATGACAAAACTGTCTTCCCTGAGTGTTTCAATAAGGCTGGCGGGGACGGTGACAGAGGCACTGCCCTTGCTGACGACGATCGAGGTTCGGTGATCACAGGCGTAGATAAAAGGATGATCATGAGCCGTGGCGGGGACGCTAAGCGACCTGACGATTTTATTGACGATGACGTCACTGTCCGAATTCGTCCACGTGGGGTTTCTGGAACATGTCTTCAAGGTGGATGTTGTTCCTGCTGATATCGTTCCAGATTTTTCCGGCATCTTCCCTGTTTCCCGGTCCGATTGCAAGCCTGCCCTGCAATACTGTCTGCCCTTCGTCAAACAGGGCCAAAAACGCACGATTGAAGCGGAGCCCTTCCTCCGATGTTATGCCGATGAGGATCGTTTTTAATACCTGATTCAGCTCCAGTGCATTGAGATAGGCGCTGTTCATTTTCAGGCTCAGCTGGTGGAGAAATCGTGCCCGGAAATTTCTCCGCTGAAGTTCATGCTGATAGCGGCGGTTCTCGATGGCCAGCCGACGTTTCTTCAGGGTTCGCCTGACGGTGTGGTTAAACTGTTCAATATTGACCGGCTTTGTCAGGTAGTCGTCAGCTCCCTTCCGCAAACACTCAAGTGCCACCTGAATATCCGTTACGCTGGTGACCATGATCACGCCGAGGTCCGGATGGTCACGGGCGAGTTCCACGAGAATCGATTTGCCGTCACGGTCCGGAAGGCTGATGTCAAGGATGACCAATGCGACAGGCTGATCGTGAACAACATCAAATAACTCTGATCCGCTGTTTACCGAAATGGCGCTGAGCCCTTTATTTGCCAGGAAGGCCTTGAGAAGAAGGGTGATCTCGGGAGAATCATCGACGATAACGATAATCTCGTTACTGCTGAGCAGCGGGTCTCCGTTCAAATTGTTTTCAGCGGTCGAGAACAGGTCAACCATGGCATCTGTACATTAAAAAATCATGCTGATGGGTAGTCTTGGAGGTTGCAAGCTGTTATAACCTGACTGCAGGCAGTCTCGAATAAATGGACTGCGTACTCTCCTGAGTATACGATCAGTTTACTGGTTTGGTTGAAAAATAAAAATAAAAATCGTATAAACTGTTCTTCCGGTCTGCATTGTATGCGGATACGGCAGTTTTTAAGCATTTGTCATTTTTGATACGTATCAAGAGGGAATCCTCTGTGAAACAATTTTTCTCCACCGATGGCTCGCTGTCAGCACATCTGGAAGGCTATGAGCTGCGACCTGACCAGGCTCTGATGGCCCAGTCGGTCGCGGACCTGTTTGCCGCCCCGGAGCATGGATTCCCCGGTCATCCCGGTTATTCCAAAATACTGATGGTTGAGGCGGAGACCGGGATCGGCAAGAGTCTTGCGTACCTTGTTCCGTCGGTACTTTCGGGAAAGCGAATTGTTGTCTCGACAGCGACGATCAATCTCCAGGATCAGCTGATTGACAGGGAAATACCGCTTATCGAGAAAATCCTCGGCGAAAAAATTTCTGCACTCTGCGTGAAAGGCAGACAAAACTATCTGTGCCACTACCGCTGGTATCAGCACCGGAGTTCACCGCAGCTCTCCCTCGTTGATGACGAGCAGTTTGTTAGAATCGAGGCCTGGCTGGAGACAACCCAGAGCGGTGATCGTTCAGAACTCGACTGGCTTGCCGACCGCTCACCGCTGTGGCCTAAAATTTCGGCTCAATCCTACCAGTGTCTCGGGGGAGAGTGTCCGGAGGCCGCACTCTGTTTTCTTAACAGGCTGCGAAAAAAGGCAGCGTCTGCGCGTATTTTGATTGTAAACCACCATCTTTACTTTTCTGATCTGGCATTGCGGCAAAACGGCTATGGAGAGCTGCTGCCCAGGCATGAAGCGGTTGTCTTTGATGAGGCGCATCATCTGGAAAATGTGGCCACCTCCTTTTTTGGAACCAGCCTCAGTCAATATCAGCTCTACGATCTGATCAGTGATATTCTCCAGCAGGCGGATATGGATCTGCCCGCAGCAGATGCAGACAAAATCATCGGCATGGCGCAGGGGATGAAACAGCGGGTTGAGCACTTTGCCGCGCTCTTCCCGGCCAGGCGGGGGCGCTATAATCTCCTGGAACATATCAGGGGACTCGATGGCTGGCCCCAGGAGGTTCAACTGCTTGGCGATGGCCTGAGACGCATGGCTGACGATCTGTCCCTTCACGTCACTCACGGCGATCACTGGCGGGTATTTGAGGAACGTGCCCGAGATCTTCGGCAGAACCTGCTTTTTGTCGGTCTTGCTGATCCTGAGGAAGCATCGGGCAGCCATGTCTACTGGTATGAGCGAAGGGAGCGCGCTGTTTCACTTTCTGCGACCCCGGTCCATATTGGCGATGATCTCAGGCGCACACTCTACTCGATGGTACCAAATTGCGTGTTGACCTCGGCTACCTTGTCAAGTGGAGGCTCTTTTGATTATATTCGGGGGCGGTTGGGGCTTGACCAGGAGATAGAGATTCTGCAACTCAAATCTCCATTCAATTACCAGAGTCGCTCCATTCTTTACATACCTGAAGACAGTTTTCCAGAGCCATCGCAGAGTGAATATGATAAAGCGTTGTGTGAGCGTGTTGAAACGCTTCTTGATATAAGCCAGGGCAGGGCGCTTGTTCTGTTTACAAGTTTTCGGGGAATGGACCTCGTTGCGGACTACCTTCAGGAAAGACTCCGGTATCCGGTTCTGGTGCAGGGAAACGCATCCCGGAGTAAGCTGCTGAAGCTTTTCAGGGAACAGACTGAATCTGTTCTGCTGGCAGTTGCGAGTTTCTGGGAAGGCGTCGACATACCGGGGAAATCATTGTGCGCGGTGATCATCGACAAGCTGCCCTTTGAGGTTCCCACTGACCCGGTGGTTCAGGCCCGCATGCAGGCAATCAGCAACGAAGGCGAAAACCCTTTCTTCCATTTCCAGGTGCCTCGTGCCGTCCTCACCCTGAGGCAGGGGGCTGGCCGGTTAATGAGGTCAGTACAGGATTGTGGTATGATTGCGGTTCTGGATATACGGATGTTCAGTAAACGTTACGGCAAGATATTTCTCAGGAGCATGCCGCCGTCGCCGATAATTCGCGATATTAACCGTGTGCAATCCTTTTTTACCGATATGGTTGATGATAACGAGCAGCAGAAAGACGTGAGCGCCTGATGGATCTAAAGAAACTGATAGCCGCTGAGGCGGGGGCAATTAATCGTGTCATGCGCGAGGATATAAACGCTCTTGGAGCTGCGCTTGACCCGCTGCTGGCGGAGATACTCGATTATGGTTTGTTCAGCGGCGGAAAGAGGATTCGTCCACTCCTGGCTATCGTAAGCTCGCGTTTGTCGGGACGGGATGACCAGGAGCTTTACCGCCTGGCCTGCGCCTTCGAATATCTCCATGTTGCAACGCTGTTTCATGACGATGTTATTGACCGTGCTGAGAGTCGCCGCGGCAAAGTCTCGGTAAACAGGCGTTATGGCACTGTCGGGGCAATTCTTGCAGGAGATTTTCTTCATGCTCACTCCATGGGCATTGTCGGCAGATATGCGGGCGCCAGGGGGCTGGACATTTTCACCGGGGCCACCAGGGGAATGGTTGACGGTGAATTTGTTCAACTGAGAAACAGCGACAACTTCAACCAGTCCGAGGATGATTATTTTACCGTTGTCATGGCCAAGACGGCACTGCTCATCGGTGCTGCCTGTGAGATTGGAGCCCTGTTTGGCGGAGCGGACCAGAAGAAACAGTCGGCACTGAAAAGTTATGGCATAAATCTTGGCTGTGCCTTCCAGATTGTCGATGATCTTCTTGACTATCTCGGAGACGAAAGCGTTACCGGCAAAGGTGTCGGCAATGATTTAAAGGAAAAGAAGATGACACTTCCTCTGATCATCGCCCTGAAGAAAGCACCTGCTGTCGAGCGCGATCGACTGCTTGCCATCCTCAAGCAAGGGCTCGATTCAACAGTGTATTTTCCTGAGGCTGTTGAGTTTATAGATAAACACGGAGGTTTTTCGGGCGCCCGTAAAAAAGCGGAAACAATTGTTGGACAGGCGCTTGAACCCCTGTGCCTGTTTCATGGAGAAGAAAAACAAAAAAGCCTCGAATTTCTTCGGGAACTATCGGCGTATGTGTTGAAACGGGATAGGTAAGAGGACTGTCAACTCAATTAAATACATGGCTCGAGCAGAGACGACAAAAAAAGCAACCCGGGCGCGGAAGCGAACACCAAAGAAGAAAAAGCAGGCAGGCTTTCTTCAGCGGATCAGTTATATCAAACTGCTCTATTTCCTGGCCTTGTCGTGCCTGTTCATCTTTTCCATTTTCATGGTCGGTTATGTAATCTTCTTTCGCACGGTTGTGGCTGCAGAGCTGCCCTTTGAGGAACATGATATTCCGTTCGAAGAATTGCAGCTGCCGGATCGGGATGCAACCGCGGACAGTGATCGTCCCGATAGTTTCGAGAAGGTTCCGCAGGTGGCGATCATCATCGATGACATGGGGTATCACCCGGATGAGGGCAGGGGGTTGATTGCACTCGATCTTTTCCTGTCCTTTTCATTTCTGCCCCACGCACCATTCACGCAGGAACTTGAAGAGATGACCTACCAGAAAGGAAATCCGATCCTTCTCCATCTTCCCCTGGAACCGCGAAGCGCAGCCTGGGATCCGGGGCCCGGGGCATTGTATCTTGATGATGATTCAGAAACGAGGAAACAAAAGTTTCACGAAAACCTGCAGCTCGTGCCGCACGCGACAGGCGTGAATAATCATATGGGCTCACTTTTTACTGAAAGTCGTCCAGCGATGGAAGAGCTTGCTGAGCTGATCGCCGAGCAGCAGCTTTTTTTTGTAGACAGTTTTACCACGGCTGCCAGTATAGGACTGGAGAGTGCGCGCAAGAAACGGGTACCGACATCACGGCGACACGTTTTCCTGGACAATGTTCAGGAAAAAGAGGCTATCTGCCGGCAGATCGAAAAACTTGCTGCGCTGGCGGAGCACCAGGGGTATGCGATCGGCATTGGGCACCCCTATCCTGAAACGCTTTCTGCACTGCAAAGCTGTGGACATGAGTTGCTGGGACGTGTCAGGGTTGTCGGTATAGATGAGCTGGTTGAATAACGGAGTTATCCCATGAGAATCGGCATTATTGGTACAGGGCGGCATGGAAGCAGATACGCAAATCATATTGTAAACGATTTCGACACGCTGCAGCTGACTGAAATAGCCAGACGTTCGGAGGAGGGTCGTCGGCAGGCTGATTCATGGGGGACACAGTATCGCAGAGATTGGCGCGAGCTGGTTGCCTCAAGTGATGTTGATGCGGTGATCTGCGCGGTGCCGCCAGCGCTGAATCTCGCTATTGCCAGGGAGTGCAGCAAATACAAAAAACCGTTGTTGATCGAAAAGCCGCTGTCGGTGAACGTTGCTGAAGGTCGAGAGATCGTCACTGTAATGAAGCGGGCAGGGGTTCCCCTGACTGTCGGCCAGACACTGCGCTACAACCCCGTTGTCCGGAAGCTGCGTGATGAACTGCCGAGCCAGGGCAGGCTGTATACCGTCTATGCCAATCAGCGTCTTGAACCGTCCGATATCAAATGGCTAGAAAATCCGCAGGAGGCTGGAGCCGGTATTACCTTCCATATAGCGGTTCATGTTTTCGACGCGCTGCACTATATTACCGGCTTAAAAGTTGTCAGGGTGTCGGCAATGTGTCGAACCTGCAAGACAAAGCACCTGGAGGATCTGGTGCTGATCCATCTGGAGATGGAAAACGGTGTTGCCGGTATTGTCGACGTCAGCAAGCTCAGCAATTCGCGGAGTGGACGCTTCGAGTTTATCTGCGAGAAATCACAGCTCCACGGTGATCAGGTTCACGGTTATGTGAACTGCATTTCTGCAGGCGTCGAGCGCCGGCTGGAAACATTTCCACTGGTTCCGACCGTACTCGGACTGCTGGAGGATTGGCAGCGGTTTCTGTCAGGCGAGGGTCCGAATCCTGTCAGCGGTGAAGACGGGCTCTACACGCTTCGGGTCAGCGAGGCAAGCCTGGAATCATCTGAGGACAGCAGATGGGTAAATGTCTAACTGGCAGACGACTGTCAGCCGGATATCGCTCTATCCAAAACAGTCCGGGGGTGTCAGGGAACGGCTTTTCCGGTAAAAGAGTGCGTGTTTGCTCTGATCATCACCCGGTTGTCCATTGGATGGACTTTGCTCGCCGGCGGCAGGGCGCCAAAAAATCGCTGACGCTCAGACAGGTTCGGCGTTTTATTCCGCCACCAGCTCCGCTGCTCGGCGGCACCAAACGGGGCGTATCCAGTATGCGCATTCCTTTTTCAGGTAGGCGTTATCCGGATGAGTCCAGGGAACTGCCGCATGTCAGTGCTTGAATGAGCGCTGGCCGGTGAACATCATGGCTACCGGCGGATCCGCTTCATTGCAGGCGCTGATTGTTTCAAAGTCACGCATCGAGCCGCCCGCCTGCAGTATTGCGCTGATACCCTGCTTTATGCCGACATCGGCACCATCACGGAATGGAAAAAAGGCATCAGAAATCATAACAGATCCGGGCAGGCCGGCCCGGTCGGCACGTACCTGGCGATCAATTTCCTCTTTCTCCTCGACCGGCCGCTGCCCTTCGGCAACCGCCAGTGCGAGATCGGCATAGGGCAGATTGTAGCGGTCAAAGCAGAGGATGTCGCCATATTTGATATAGGCCTTGTGAACCGCGATTTCGGCAACACCGACCCGGTCTTGCTCACCGGTACCGATACCGACCGTACAACCATCTTTCACGTAAAGCACTGAATTGGAGGTCACCCCATGTTCAACGGCCCAGCCGAATATCATATCGTCTATTTCCCTGTCAGTCGGCTGCCGCAGGCATCGATACTCTTTGTCTTTCCAGGTCGCCGCTGCAGGCTTGAGGTCCTTGGCTGACCTGATCGAGTTAACTGCTGACTGCTGGACGATAATACCGCCATCAATCAAACTCTTGAAATCCGCAAAACGATAGCTTTCAAAATCTGCTAATCGGTCAATACGGGAGATTCGGATTACCCTGAGGTTTTTACGCTGTTTGATTATTTCGAGGCTTCCCTCTTCAAACTCAGGAGCGCAGACCACTTCAAGATAGTTATCGGCAAGCAGCGTCGCCGTTTCTTTGTCACAGGGTTTGCTCATTACCACCGCTCCGCCAAAGGCTGCGATTCGATCGGCACGGTTTGCCCGGTCAAAAGCTTCGGCGGGTGTGCTGCCGTAGGCAGCGCCGCAGGGATTATTATGCTTGAGAATAACGGCGGCCGGCCGGTCAACCAGGTATTTAAGGATGTTGAGTCCGTTATCGATGTCGGTCAGGTTGATTTTTCCGGGGTGTTTCCCGACCTGCAGCATATCTTCAACAGCAATTGAAGAAACCAGGCCATTTCCGGGATTGATGAAGGAACAGTCTCCAAGAGTCAGGTTGCCGTTTACCAGCTCGTAGAGGGCCGCTTCCTGGTCGGGATTTTCGCCATAGCGTATGCCCCGTTCTTCAAAATTTCCGTCTTCCTGGGATATTTTCCAGGTTCGCTTGCGATAGACCAGTTTCTGGTTGCCGAAGGAGATGGTCATCTCATGAGGAAAGTGATCACCAAGGATTTTCGAGTACATTTTCTTTAAGTCGCTCATCGAAGACCTCTTTATTCAGGGAGCTGGAAGTTTTACTGCTGCGGGGCTGCCGGCTGTGCACCGTTATCGGCTGTTGACAGTGGCATCATAATCACCACGTCTGTGGTTGCCAAGCGTAAAACGATTTCCAGTGTTAGTCTTTTTGAAGGATCCTTGAAAGCGGGGGGATGATGGTATCATTGGCAATCAAGGCGTCACAGATGACACTGTTGGCGCCTACCCGGACATTTTCGCCAACGGTTGTGTTGCTGATAAAAACGCCCGGTTCGAGCATACTGCCGCTGCCGATGACTGAGCTTCCCGATATGGTGATATTGGCGGTCAGGGTGCTGTCGGGCGCCACGACTGCTGTTGATGCAACGCTTATGGTCGCGGGATTGTGCATGGTTGTTCCGAAGCTCATGAGCTCCTTGTTTCGTCTTGCCTGGATTTCCCGGTGTGCTTCTGACAGTTCTACGCGAGAGTTTACCCCCAACACATGATCCGGAACGGGGTGTTCGTATTTCTGCACGCTGAAGCCGCTTTTTACGGCTATTGCGACAATATCGGTGAGGTACATTTCTCCCTGGCTGTTGTCGGTTGTAACCTGTTTGAGCGCCCCGAAGAGGAATTCTTTTTCAACGCAATAAATGCCGGCATTGATCTCTTTTATGCTGCGCTGTCTGTCTGTAGCGTCTTTTTCTTCAACGATATCAGTTACATTTCCGCTCCCGTCCGTGATAATTCTGCCGTAATTCGCCGGCTTGTCAAGTGCGGTCGTCATGATCGTCAGCACGGAGTCCCGTGAAACATGCACATCAAGCATTTCTCTCAGGTGCTCTGTCAGGAGCAGCGGAGAGTCCCCGCAGAGAATGAGGATAGCGCCGGAAAAGTCCTGAAGGGCCTCTTCGGCGCAGAGTACTGCATGGCCTGTGCCGTTCTGTTCTTTCTGCTCCACGCAGCTAAGATTGAAACCGCTCAGTGCCTTTTCGACTGCATCCTTCTGGTGGCCAACCATGACAATTGAGCGGCCTGCTGCCAGCGGCTGGACAGCCTTGATGACGTGATGGATCATCGGCTCAAAAAAAACCTCATGAAGAACTTTGGCCTTGTCGGATTTCATTCGGGTGCCCTTGCCGGCGGCAAGGATAATGGTAGCAAGTGATTGCGGTGTTTTCATGATGGTGACCTGTTTCATGGATTCGGCGCGTCAGATACATTCCCAGGATGAAGATGCAACCTATCGTTTTGATTACGCTATGTCAACCAGGTTTGAGTACTTGGCCGCGTTCTTTTTGTGGTTCATCCGGATTAAGCGTACTCGCTTGCAACCGTAAAGGCGAAGGGTATTGCTGGAGGATGCCTCGCGTAGGCCCGCCGTGGCACCACATCAGGCCCGAAGGGTTGCGGACAGGAGGTCCGCAACTGACAGCAGGCCATGGACGGCCTGTCTGTCAGCCGTGGTGGAACGGCGACAAGGCCGCAGGGCAGCATCTGGAAGCGATGCCCTTCGCCGGTTCTCTCCCCCTCAAATTCTCCAAAGTACGCTTAATCCGGATGAACCCTTTTTGTTGTTATTTTTGGCCGCTCTGGATAATACAAAGAGGAGGATGACTGTGATACTAACTTTTTTCTCCAAGGTAGGCTATGCGCACCACCAGGAAAACAATCTGTCCGCTTGACTGTCCCGATACCTGCGGCATGCTGGCAACGGTTGAAAACGGAAATGTTGTCTCGCTGACGGGAGACCCCGATCATCCATACACACAGGGATTCATCTGCAGGAAGATGAGAGGGTATCCTGAACGGCTCTATTCATCCCACCGGATTCTTTATCCCCAGCGCCGGGTCGGTAAAAAAGGCGAGGGCCGATTTCAGAGAATCAGCTGGGATGAGGCGTGGGATTATCTGGTTCCGCGTATGCAGGAAATTATCGCTGCCTATGGCGGCTCCTCGATTCTGCCGTTCAGCTATGCCGGGAACATGGGTGTTGTGAACCGTTTTGCAGGATTTCCCCTGTTTCACAAAATGGAAACCCTGCAGTCAAGGCAGACTATCTGTTCAGCTGCTGCCAGCGGTGGCTGGAACCTGATATGTGGAGAAGGCTGCGGCAGCCCGCCAGCCGCCGCAGAGGAGTCAACGCTGATTGTTGCCTGGGGGATAAATATACGGGTCAGCAATATTCATTTCTGGCGCTTTGTTAAAAAAGCCAGGACTGCGGGAGCGAGGCTGCTGGTGATAGATCCGTACCGGAATGATACCGCCCGCGTCGCCGATGACTATGTCCAGGTGCATCCCGGCGGTGACAGTGCCCTGGCCCTGGGGATCCTGAAAGTGCTGATCGATGAGTCGTGGCTGGACGAGGAATTTATCTCTGCAGAGAGTGAGGGGTTTGAGCAGCTGGCGGAGTATGTCCGACAGCTGCCGAAAGACCGCATCGAACATGACAGTGGGGTCACTTTGGATCAGATTCGTGCTATTGCGGCGCTTCTGCATGAAAATCCGAAACCTTTCATACGGATCGGCGTCGGCCTGACCAGGAACAGCAGGGGAGGGATGGCGATACGGGCAATTGTCTCGCTTGCTGCGGCCTGCGGCCTTTTTGACGGACGGCGCGGACGGGGCGTTCTGCTTTTCTACCGCGCATTCAGCGGCGATCAGGCAAAACTGACGTTTCCCCAGCTTGCTGAAAAACCTGTCCGAACAGTGAACATGATTCACCTGGGAGCAGGCGCTGAGTGCAGCTGATCCACTGGTGAAGTCATTGATTGTCTATAATGCCAATCCGGTCAGCGTTGCACCTGACGGTTCGTCGGTGCGAAAAGGACTGGAGCGGGAGGATCTGTTCACCATCGTTCACGAGCAGGTGATGTCGCCAACCGCTCGTTATGCTGACCTGCTGCTGCCGGCCACAACATTTCTTGAAAATCGTGATCTGTATACCGCTTACGGTCATTTTTACTTCGGCGTTGCGGAGCCGGTGATTGAGCCGCTTGGCGAGTCGCTGAGCAACTTCGATTTCTTTCAGACATTTGCGCGGAAAATGGGCTATACTGATAGTCCTTTTCAGCAGTCTCTTGACCAGCGGCTCCGCTCCTATCTGGCAACCCTCCAGGGAGCGGTGGAGGGGCTTCTCGCTGGAAGATTTTCGGGATGGAGACTATGTCGAATCCCGCTTCAATATCACAGACGGTCCGGTTCTCAGGCGCAAAAACAGCCATATTCGTTTTGTAAACGTGATGATCCGACAGTGCCTCCGTTTGCCTGTTTAATTGACGCTGCCGAGTTCGATCATCCCGACTTAGGTTTCCGTTTTCCATATAAACTGATTACCCCTCCCGATGACAAGCTGCTCAACTCAACCTTTGGCGAGCGCTATCAGCATCACTGCGGGAGGGTGCTTATCCATCCTGAAGATGCTGCAATGATCGGAATAAAGGACGGTGAGGAGGTGCGTCTGGAGAATTTCCGGGGCAGTACGGTGCGGCTTGCAGAGCTCAGCAGGACACCCGAAAGGGTTTGCTGGTTGCAGAGGGAATTTATTGGCCGGTGCTCGGGAAGGAGACTGCCATTAACGACCTGGTTACCCAAAAATGTTCCGATGTCGGCGGTGGGGCACTGTTTCATGAGAGCAGGGTGCGGATTTCACCTGTGGTTCGACGCTGACGGGGTAAGCACTGTATGTATCTATACAAGTATTGAGCTCAGGGGGTTGATTTCCGGGAACCAGCCGGGCCCTCGTCAAAACGGATGTACTCGACGCTGATAGAAACGGTTCCGGTACCTTCCATGTCTATTTCAGTGACCTCTCCGGCAACCCATATCTGTTGACCGGGCTCAAGTGCTTGTACTTGAGGGTAATCTGCGACTTTTATGGTGCAGACGAGAATAACGCCAAAGCCGCTTTGATCAACATCAAACTGGATAATCACTTCGCCGTTGTTCTCAATGATTTCCTGGTCTGGAAAGTAGTATCCCGGCCACATCACCTTCATCGGAGGACTATCCTTCAGGTCCGGCTGTTCAGCATACGGGTCAGTCTCGCGCAAGGCAGTGAGCACTTCGGCCGCGGTCGGGGTGAGAAAGAAGGTTTCTGAACCGATGGTCTCAGGCTGTTTGTCAGGATTACCGCTTTCTTCTTGATTTTCAGTGGCGATGACGCCTTCTACCACGACCGGTTCTTCTTTTTCACTCTTGTCTTTCTCATCGCTGCGGTAGTAAATAGTGGTCAGGGTGAGCAGCACGAAAAAGACCAGCAGTGAGCAGAGCAGAATAATCAGCTCGTTTTTTTTTATTAGTTCCTTCGGCATAATTACTGTATACGTGTGTTTTATACCATATGGCCGGCTACGAGTATTATACCTCAATGATGAAAACATTACAGGAGTAAAGCATGGATCTCATTGAATTGATTAAAACGCGGCGAAGTATCAGGGCGTACAGGGAAGGGAGCGTTGCGGATGATCTGGTAAATAAAATCCTTGCTGTGGCGATGACTGCCCCATCGGCCGGGAATCAGCAGCCCTGGCAATTTATTGTTGTTCGTGACCGGGAAAAACTCAGCGCTATTTCGGCCTTTCACCCCTATTGTAAAATGGCTGCCCAGGCGCCGCTGGCACTGGTAGTCTGCGGTGACCCTGTCGGTAAAAAATGGCCGGATTACTGGGTGCAGGATTGCAGCGCTGCGGTTCAGAATCTGCTCCTGGCAGCGCGGGCTGAGGGGCTTGGCAGTGTCTGGACCGGAATCTATCCGCGAGAGGAGCGAATAGCCGGCTGTCGTCAATTGTTTTCAATACCCGAACATATCATTCCTTTTGCGATTATTCCAATGGGGTGGCCCAAAGACGATACAGATTTCCGGGAGGTAAACAGGTTTAGAAGCGAGTTGATTCACCAGGATAGTTTTAAAGCTTGATCCAGAAAGTACTTCGCTGCTGCCGTCTCCCCAGGAGCGTTCGGAGAAATACGGTTTTGGGTCAGATCGAGGCATTGGAAGAAAATCAAGCGGAGCCATATACCTAATATTGCGAGCAGGGTCCTGTCAGAGAAGGTGCATCATTGCCGACGCCGTGTCGAGCATGCGGTTTGCATAACCCCATTCATTGTCAAACCAGGCCAGCACATTGATCAGGTTTCTGCCGCAGACGCTGGTTTGACATCCATCTACAATTGCTGAACGGGGATCGTGATTAAAATCACATGAGACAAGCGGCAGTTCTGTGTAGCCAAGCACTTCGGGTATCCTGGCTGAAGCTTCCGCGAAGAGGCGGTTTATCTCTTCTGCACCAATCTCTTTTTCAACGGCAGCCGTAAGTTGCATCGTCGAGACGTTGAGGGTGGGAACTCGCAGCGCGGTTGCTGTGAACCTGCCGGTGAGTTCCGGAAAGACCCGGTCGATTCCCCTGGCAAGCTCGGTTTTTACCGGGATTATCGAATTGCTGGAGCTCCTGTTCTTTCTCAGGTCAGGGTTGTGGTAGGCATCGATAACGGGCTGATCGTTCATCATTGAGTGGACGGTGGTGATCACCCCGGCCGAGATAGCGCAGTGATCGTTGATGATCTTAATGATATGGCTGATGCAGTTGGTCGTACAGGATGCGTTGGAAATGATCCGGTGCTTTGCCGTCAGTAGATGATGATTCAGCCCGAACACGACGGTTGCGTCCACATCGGGTTGCGCCGGGCAGGAGAAGATCACTTTTTTTGCCCCGCTTGTCAGATGTTGTTCGGCAACGCTTTTTTCTGAAAAACTTCCGCTGCATTCGAGTACGATGTCGACCTCGAGTTCTCTCCAGCGGAGCCGGGATATATCGGCCTGACTGGAAACCGCAATCATATCGCCCTCAATGATCAGGTGGTTGTCGTCATGGCTGATATTTTTGCAGAACGTTCCGTGGGTGGAGTCAAAGCGGGTGAGATGGGCGATGGAGCGGAGGTCTGAGAGTTCATTAATAGCGACAATCTTGATATCGTCAGCACGACCGGACTCGTAGAGTGCCCGGACAATGCAGCGTCCGATCCTGCCGTAGCCGTTAATGGCGAGTTTAATCATTTTTCGTCACGTGTATCGGGTCGTAGGAGCGTGATAATGCTATGCACCAAGGTAAGCCTTTTTGACTTCAGGGTTATCTAGAAGCTGGGAGGCCTCTCCCTGGAGGATGAGGTGTCCATGTTCCAGCACATAGCCGCGCTGGGCAAACTTGAGGGCCAGGCGAGCGTTCTGTTCTACGAGCAGGATGGTGGTGCCCTGGCGGTTAATTTCTTTGAGGGCTTCGAACATATCCAGCATCAGCAGCGGTGCAAGTCCCATTGAGGGTTCATCTAGGATCATGATTTTCCGCCCGCTCATGTAGGCGCGCCCGACAGCGAGCATCTGCTGTTCCCCGCCGCTCAGGGTTCCTGCCAGTTGATCCTTGCGCTCTTCAAGTCTGGGAAACAGGTCGAATACCCATCTCTTATCCCGGTCGATTTCTTCCGTATCGTTCCGGGCAAAGGTCGCAAGCTTCAGGTTTTCGGTTACCGTAAGGTTCCCGAAAATCATCCTGCCTTCCGGCACATGGCAGATACCAAGCTTGGAGACGACTTTATCGGTATTGTATTTTAGTATATCCTCTCCCATAAATTCGATTTTAGAGCCGGGGTCGGAAGGGATCATCCGGGAAATTGCCCGCAGTGTCGTACTCTTGCCGGCGCCGTTAGCACCGATAATCGTGACAATCTCACCCTGTTCGACTGAAAAGCTGATTCCATGCAATGCCTTTATCTTGCCGTAGGAAACGGATAAATTTTCAACTGTCAGCTGCATCAGTGAAGGTCCTCCTTGCCCAGGTAAGCTTCGATTACTTGAGGATTGTTCTGAATTTCTTTTGGGGGCCCCTCTGCGATCACCTCGCCAAACACCAGGGTCTGTATGGATTCGCACAGGTCCATGACAAATTTCATGCGGTGCTCAATCATGAATATTGTCACCCCGAAATCACGATGCACCTGCCTGATAATTTCAATCATCCGCACCAGTTCATCAGGCGTCATTCCGGCGGTCGGCTCGTCAAGAAAGAGAATTTTGGGATTGGTCGCCATTGCACGTGCCATTTCCACGCGGCGCTGGGCACCGTAGGGCAGATTTCCGATAATATGGTCGGAAAACTGTTTGACATCAAAAATAGCTAACAGTTTCAGTGAGTTTTCTATAATCTCGTCTTCCTGTTTGCGGGCGGAAGGTGTTCCAAAAAAGGCGTCGAACAGTCCATAGGTGAGCTGCGAGTAGTGCGCCATGCGAATATGGTCAAGTACCGTCATATGCCGCCACAAAGCCAGGTTCTGGAAGGTTCTGCCGAGTCCCAGGGCGGCAATTCGGTGTGTCTCCAATCCCTTGATGTTTTGGCCCTCGAGTTCAATGATACCCTCTGTCGGGGTGTACACTCCGGTGATGAGGTTGAAAACCGTTGTTTTACCCGCGCCGTTGGGGCCGATCAGGCCACAGATCTGGCCTTTGTCGATGTTCAAGTTGAAATCATTGACTGCACGCAGACCGCCAAAAAAATGGGTCATTCCTTCTACTCTGAGCAGCGATGCCATTATTCAACTCCTTCAGCACGATGTTTGTTTTTCGGGCGCAGAATCTCTTTGACGTTGATCTCGGTAAAAGAGATGAGCCCATGCGGCCTGAAGATCATGACCAGGATCAGGATGAGCGGGATAATGATCCACTTGAACAGTTCCAGCGGCCTCAGGGCCTCACCGAGAACACTGATGCTTACCGCCCCGACAATTGAGCCGTAAATGGAGTTAAGTCCGCCAAAATAGACCATGGCGAGAATTTCAGCAAGCTTCTGGAGACCGAATGAACTCGGGTTGACATAGCGCAGCACGTGTGCAAAAAGTCCCCCGGCGACTCCTGCCCAGAAGGCGCCGAACATGAACGCCACGATCTTTGTTTTTCTTGTATTGATGGTCATCGAGGTGGCTGCCTGTTCATTGTCGCGCACCGTATTGAGCGCTTTGCCCATGATCGAGGTGGTGAAGTTGTGGATGATCCAGATACAGATTGCGGTCCACGCGAACACCACCGGCAGGGTCGCATAACTTGGCTGGCTGCTCATCCCTCTCGGTCCGCCGAGAAATTCCAGGTTCTCCACGGCGCTTTTGACGATAAAGAGAAAGGCAAGCGATATGATCGCAAGATAATCCCCCCTGGTTCGAAACGAGGGAATGGCGACAACCAGAGAGCCCAGGGCAGCAACAATCCCCCCGATGATGAGCACCAGCGGAAAGCACCAGGGTCCAAGAGCCGGCGGCAGGAGCGCTTCCCCGAACATCTTGTCATTGGTGAAAAGCAGGAGCGTGAGCGTTGAGGAGGCGTAGGCGCCAAGAGCCATGAAACCGGGATGAGAACAGGAGAACTCCCCCTGGTAACCGTTAATGATGTTCAGGCTGATGGTGAGGATGATGGAGATCAGGGTGAATTTTATGACGATCACCCGGTAGTCATTGATTCCCGCCCACATGTGCAGGATGCCGTAAAAGGCAACAAGGTGGACACACGTTGACAGCCAGACGGGGGTCTTTTCCAGGAGTGCGGCGACCCTGTTCATGGCAGGAGCCGAGAGCAGCGCTACAAGGCTGACGGGGATAATGTAAATAAGAATGTCATAACCGATTGCACTGGGGATCAGTATCGGTTCCTTGAGCATGATCAGGGTTCCAAAAAGTACCGGTATCTTTGGAAGGTAGAGATAATACGATATGAGATCGCCGAGGTAATACTCGGCCAGGACTGCTGAAAAGGCACCCAAAAGCCAGCCGGCCAGCGGAACAACAGAGAAAATAGAAATGAATTTTCGTAGTAATTTCATATAAATTTCCAATGCATAGTGGAAGGAACGGTCTGCTGCTCCTGGATTAGAGTCTTAACTGGGTGGAGTGAGTCATCCCGAAAAATCCACGTGGCCTGAAGGTCAGGATAATCAGGATGATGGAATAGGCGATCAGGTCCCGAAATGTTGACGGGAAGACCATTGCTACGAAAATCTCTATGAAGCCGAGCAGGTATCCCGCCATTGCCGCTCCCATGATCGATCCCCGGCCGCCGAGAATTGCCGCGACAAACGCCTTCCAGCCAAGCAGGATACCCATGTAGGGATCAAGGATCGGGTAAGCCTGGCCATACAAAATGCCAGCAACCGAGGCCAGTCCGGCACCGATTGCAAAAGTGAGCGGGGCAATGATATTGAGGGAGACACCCATCAGTGGAACGGCAAGGAAATCATAGCTCATGGCACGCATCGCCATGCCCCATTTTGTCTTCTGGATAAAGAGGTGAAGAGCGAGCATCAGAATGAGGGAGATGACAATGATCATCACCTTCACATTGGTGAAATAGACACCCCCGATATTGTATGAGATCGACTTGATGAGAGGAGGGAAACTGAAACGCTGGGCACCCAGAATGATCAGGGTTCCT
This sequence comes from uncultured delta proteobacterium, assembly GCA_963696725.1. GTDB lineage: Bacteria > Desulfobacterota > Desulfobulbia > Desulfobulbales > Desulfocapsaceae > MADRE3. The sequence goes on along the minus strand of CAVOLI010000016.1, from coordinate 63,337 downwards.
GTTTCAAAAATGATTCCGATCATAAGGCCGGTGATAGCCGCTGATGCCCGGGGTGCTCCCCGCAGGGGCCGATAACCGACAACTTCAACAAAGACACCGATAAATGAGGCAAGAAACATGGTGACGACCACGACCAGGACAAATATCATCCAACCGGGCAGGAACGCCGAAAACAGGGCGAGGAATATGGTTGCAATGCCGAGGCCGATATAGGTACCCACCATGAAGATATCCCCATGAGCGAAGTTGAACAGCATGAGGACGCCGTAGACCATGGAATAGCCGATCGAGATAACGGCGTAAAAACTTCCCCATTGCAAGGCATTGATCAGGTTCTGAAGAAAATATTCCATCACGCAGCTCCTGTTGTATCAGAAAAGTAAAAGGTGAATGAAAGCCCGGTTTTCCCTGTCTGGCTCTGCTTTATTGATGTTTGTCCGCGAGCGGACACGGTTCTATCTGGCTCGACACAAAAAGCCACGGTATAATGCCGATAATGAACCTGGTGCGCAACTCCTTGCTGCACACCAGGCTTATGGGACGGCTACAGTTGAATTAAAATAACGAATAGAATGAAATCACGGGCAGACGGATTTATAGAACCCATATTCGCCGGTGTCAGTGATCTTTACGATTACCGCACACTTGATCGGGTCGCCCTCCTCAGTGAACGTCATGTTTCCGGTAATTCCCGCGAAATCCTTGACGCTGGCAAGTGCGTTTCGAACCGCCTTGCGGTCTTCCTTGATATTTCCCGTCAGCTTGCCGGTTCCTTCGATTGCTGTCTGTGCCAGCCGCAGGGCATCCCAGGTGAGTGCAGCAACGTCATCGGGCACATAACCGTACTTGGCATTGTAGCGGTCGATAAATTCTTTTGTCGCTCCTGTTGCATTGGCTGCCGCGTAATGGCTGCTGAAAAACAGACCGTAGCAGGCCTCGCCGCAGAGCTTGATGGTTTCAGTGGAACCCCAGCTGTCACTGCCAACGATTGGGCCTTTCCAGCCGAGATCCTTTGCCTGTTGAACGATCAGGGGAACTTCATTGTAGTACTGAGGGGTGAAGAGTACTTCGGCACCGGAACGAATGATTTTTGTCAGCTGTGAGCTGAAATCCGTATCCTTGGTGGTAAAACTCTCATAGGCGACAACGGCGCCGGGACCGTTTGTTTTCTCCCAGGCTGCCTTGAAGACTTCGGCGAGGCCCTTCGGGTAATCGCTGGCAACATCGTAGAGCACTGCAGCTTTGGTAAAACCGAATTCTTCAGTGATGAAGTTTGCCACAACCGGACCCTGGAACGGGTCAAGGAAGCAGCCGCGGAAAACGTAGGGGCGATCCGTTGTGGTTGCCGGGTTTGTCGACCAGGGGCTGATCATCACGGTTTCATAGTTATTCGCCACATCACCGGCCGGAACCGCCTGGCTCGAGGCCTGGGGACCGATTATGATCATGACATCGTCCTGGGTGATCATCTTGGTGTTGGCCTTTACTGCAGATTCAGCTTTTGACTCGTTGTCCTCGAGAATGATTTCAACCGGGTATTTTTCTCCTCCTACCTCTATGCCGCCGGCCTTCTGAACATCTTCAAGCCACATCTCGGCAGCATATTTAGTTCCCTCGCCGACTTTTGGGATGTCACCGGTCATCGGCGCGTTAACGCCCACTTTAATTGTGGTTTTTCTGCCCTGGCTCCACGCTGCTGATGAAAAAAGGAGCGCGACAGCGCAGGACACCATCAGAAGGTAGATCATCTTTTTCATGGTAAGGCCTCCTTGGAATTGTGGAATGTTCAGCTCTCAGCCGGGTGGTACATCTTAATGGGCCCTGGAAGCCACTATATCTGCTACGAACAGTTCCATGAGCGACGGGCTCTGGAAAAAACACTTCCAGGTCAAAAGAGCGTTAAATGATGATAAAATCGGTAACACAGGATAGCGGCGTTGACAATCAAAAATGAACGATGATTGAAAGGAACTATAAAAAAAATAGATTGTTTATCTGCAAGATATTGATTTTATTGGTGTTGGCTTTTTGTTATTGTGAAATTTTGTAACCTGTTGATTTGTTAAAAAATTGTGAGAAATTTAAAATAAGTGTCAACAACAGGCAAAGGTGCTCGACCTGGACGCACCAGGGGGCGGTTGAAATGAAAAAAGTATTGCTGAGTGCAGGGCTGACGATAATCGGGGATGAAATCCTGTCGGGAAGAAGGGGTGATAAACATTTCGCCTACTCGATCAACTATTTCCGGGAGCTGGGTGTTGATGTCGCCTGGACTTTGTATATTGGCGATGACCAGGGCGCTCTCACGGATCATTTCCGGAAGGTGAGAGCGAATGGCGATACGACCTTCTCGTTTGGTGGAATCGGTGCGACACCAGATGACCTGACCCGGCAATCGGTGGCCGCGGCCCATGATATGAAACTGATCCGTCATCCCGGGGCGGTATCTCTCATTGAAGAGCGATTCGGGGAAGATGCCTATCCAAACCGTATCCTGATGGCCGAACTGCCTGAAGGAGCGCAGCTCATTCCCAATGATTTTAACCGGATTCCAGGTTTTTCAGTGGGTGAGATTTTTTGTCTGCCCGGCTTCCCGGAAATGGCCTGGCCGATGATGGACTGGGTGGTCCGGACATATTATCAGCTGCCTGAAAACCGTGACCTCTATCTCTGTTCTCTTATTGTCCACGATGTGCGGGAGAGCGAGTTGATCGGGCTTCTTGAAATCGTCCAGAAACAGTTCCCCGGGGTTAAGATATCGAGCCTGCCCCGTTTTCCTGCCGAGGGTAGGTGGCAGACCGAGCTCGGTGCCCGCGGCACCAGGGCTGCTGCCCGGGAAGTCCTCGGTCTGCTGGAAACGCGTCTTGCCGACAACGGCTATACCATTTCTTCAAAAAAGCAGTGAAGATGAACGCACCCTCCCGCTTCTCTTGTCTTTTATCCAGGCGACTGGTAATAATCAGGCTGATTATAGCATTAACCTTACTGATACCCGAGGTGAGTATGGCGTTGTTACCAACCATTGAAATCCAAACAGAGGACCAACCCGATGCGGCAGTGATCTGGCTGCATGGACTGGGAGCAGATGGCAACGATTTTGCCCCTGTTGTACCGGAGCTGGCATTACCCGGGGACTTGAAAATTCGATTTATTTTCCCGCATGCCCCGAAGATACCCGTTACCGTCAATGGCGGCTTTGTGATGCCGGCCTGGTATGATATCCTTGAAATGCAGATAGATCGGCGGGTCGATGTCGATCAGCTGATGGGTTCTGCCCGGGCAATTTCGGCGTTGATCGAACGCGAATTGGAGCGGGGAATCAGCAGTCGGCGGATCCTGCTGGCCGGTTTTTCCCAGGGTGGGGCCGTTGCCTATCAGGCAGCGCTTGCGTTTCCGGAACCGCTTGGCGGGCTGCTGGCCATGTCTACCTATTTTGCCACAGGTGACAGCATCAAACCGGACGCCGCCAACAAGCAGCTGTTCATTGAGGTCCACCATGGCCTCTATGATCCGGTTGTTCCCGAAAAACTGGGCCGTAAGGCTCTGAAAAGGCTAGAGGAACTCGGTTACCATCCGGACTATAAAACCTACCCTATGGAACATGGGGTGTGTCCGGAACAGCTCGGAGACATTTCACGGTGGATTCAAGAACGGCTGAAGAAATAATGCTTAGCTTTTCTCCCAAACCCTTTTGATGGCGTAAGGCGGCGCTGGAGAATCCATGACGTTTAGCGAGGACTTGTTATGTTTACTGTCGCAGATATCAGAGATATAGCGATTCAGATAGAAGAAAACGGTGAAAAGGCATACCGGCAGGCTAGTCGGAAGGTTGCCGATCCTGAAATTGCCAAAATCTTTGCCTGGATGGCTGATGAGGAAAAACGTCATGGTCGGTGGTTTGCGTCGCTTGAATCAGAAAAACCCCTCACCGAGGAGCAGCAGCAGATCGAAGAGATGGGGCGGGGGCTGCTCAAAGATATGATTGCCGATCAGACTTTTTCCCTGGAGCACGAAGAGCTGCTCCGGGTTAAAACGTTTGAGGAGGTGGTGAGCCGGTCGAAATCTTTTGAACAGGATACGATCCTTTTCTACCAGTTTATCAAAGGAGTGCTTGATGATGACGATGCCTGCAAACAGATAGGGCTCATTATCGCCGAGGAGCAGAGACATTTTGAGCTGTTGGCGGAAATGAAGGAAACAGGAGGCGGGCTTTTTGCCCCGGTCTGATAGTGCTGTGAATCTTCTTGATTCAATTCCGCTCTCCATCGTTGTGGCGCTCTGCATGACGCTTGGTCTTGCCCCGTTTTTTCCGGAACCTCATCTCTGGGAGAAGCTGAAGATGTTGTTTTCCGGAACGCTGGTGCGACCTGTAGACATTTTTGATCTGCTGCTGCACGGCCTTCCATTTATGCTTCTTGGACTGAAACTGACTCTGACCCAGAAAGGGCGAAAAATCCTGAATTACAAGCCTTAAGCTGTTTGTCAAGACGTTCGCATGGGCGCTTGCGCAGCTGGGAAACGGGGGCTGAGCCACCCGTGGCAGCGTGATAAGATAGGTTGCAATCCATGAAAAATATCCTGTTTTATGCCCTGACGGTGCTGATCTGGGGATCTACCTGGATTGGTATCAAGATGCAGCTGGGCGTTATTGATCCGATGGCCTCAGTCGCCTACCGGTTCAGCCTTGCCGCTCTCTTTCTTCTGTGCTGGTGTCATTTCCGCAGGCTACCGATGCGTTTCAGGCCGGCAGAACATGGTTTTATGGCGCTCCAGGGACTGTTTCTCTTTGGTTTTAACTATGTACTGTTTTACCTTGCCGAGCTTCATGTGACCAGCGGCCTGGCAGCGGTTATTTTTTCCATGATCCTGATGATGAACATCGTCAATGGTGCGGTATTTCTGAAAACTCCCGTTGACAGGCGGGTAATTATCGGCGGGAGTCTGGGGTTGATCGGTATTGTCCTGGTATTTCGCCCTGAGATCATCTCATTCTCCGTGGAGAACGATGGCGTGATCGGTGTATTTTATTGCCTGCTGGCAACATTTCTTGCCTCCTTGGGAAATATTCTTTCTGTCCGCAACCAGAAGCACGGATTACCCATTGTTCAGACGAATGCATTTGGCATGGGATATGGTGCACTAGCTCTTTTTCTGATTATTCTTTTAACCGGCAAGCCTGTTGCCTTTGATTTTTCCCTTGTCTATATCGGTTCACTTGTCTATCTGGCGCTCTTTGGTTCGGTGATTGCTTTTGGCTGTTACCTGACGCTCGTCGGCACTATCGGAGCTGACCGGGCTGCCTATGCAACGCTTCTTTTCCCAATTGTTGCCTTGTTGATCTCTACGGTATGGGAGGGCTATCTGTGGAGTGTTTCTTCTGCGATCGGTGTTGCTCTTATTTTACTGGGCAATCTCTGGATGTTAAAAAGAGAGTCCGATGTCTCCCGGAGCTCAGTGCTATTTCGCTCGCTCTTAGATGTCTTGAGAATCTGCCCCAGGAAATCATGAGCGGTTCAAATAATAATGGTTTGGCGGGTAATTTCCAAAATCCATGCGCCCGTTCCCAGGACTATCGATGATCAAACCGATATCCCGTATCATTCTGTCGATCTTTGGCTGGAAAACCTGCTGTACGATACCGGTCCTAAACAGATGCGTGCTGATTGGCGCGCCTCATACAAGCAATTGGGATTTTCCATTGACACTGCTGGGACTTTCCTGCATGGGAATAAAATTCAGCTGGGTGGGTAAACACACGCTTTTTTTCTGGCCCCTGGGACCCCTGCTGAGAGCGATAGGGGGAATCCCGGTGGATCGAAGTCAGGGAACCTCCTTTTTAAAAAGGGTTCTTGAGCTATATGAAGCAAAAGAGAAGCTAATACTGGCAATCGCCCCTGAGGGGACACGTTCCAGAACCAGATACTGGAAAACCGGTTTCTATACCATTGCCCACCGGGCGGGTGTTCCCATTTGCCTTGGATATATTGACTATTCCAGAAAAGTGATTGGCCTTGAAAAAATTATCATTCCGTCCGGAGAAATCGAACAGGATTTTGAAGTCATAAAAGACTATTATCAGGGCAAGTCGGGCAAGTATCCGGAAAAACAGGGAGAGATTCGTATCAGGGAGAAGAAAAACTAAACGGTGAATCAGAGCAGTGAACCTGGTGCAGAACCATAATAACGTATCGTTATAAAATGGTTGACAAAGAGAGGGAAAAACCCGTAATAGGCTGAAACAGATAGAGCAAAGAAAACCTATTGCCCGATCATTGCGTCCCCTGGTTATCTGCCGCACCCCTTTGCTGTCTGGGTGCGGCGGGTACTGTAATAACGGAATTTGTTGTGCGACCGACTTGCGGGCAAGGGCTTTCTGATACATTATTACTTCACGAATCCTAACGTTGCAGCTGACGGCAGCCACCGATCACCTCTTTTTCGGGACTTCTATTGGTCACAACTACTCACTCAGTTCTCTCTTTGCACGACCTGTCAAAGTCCTTTGATGAGACGGTTGCAGTTGACCGTTTCAGCCTTGAAATCCAGCAGAGTGAGTTTATCACCCTGCTTGGCCCCTCGGGATGTGGGAAAACCACACTGCTCCGCCTTGTCGCAGGTTTTGAACGACCTGATCACGGGACAATCTATCTGGATGGCGAAAATATCCTTTCTCTGCCACCGGAAAAGCGCCAGGTTAATACGGTATTTCAAAGCTATGCGCTGTTTCCTCATATGACCGTTTATGAAAATATCGCCTTTGGTCTCAGGCTGAAAAATATCAGCATCAAGGAACTTGAAGAGACAGTAGCAGCGGCTCTTGAACAGACCCAGATGACACCCTTTGCAGGCAGGATGCCCTCCCAGCTTTCTGGTGGCCAGCAGCAGCGGGTGGCAATGGCACGGGCCATCGTCAACAAGCCTCGCGTGCTGCTCCTTGACGAACCGCTCTCGGCTCTGGACGCACGGCTGAGATCTGAGATGCAGGTTGAACTAAAACGTCTGCAGCGAGAACTCAATATCACCACCATTCTGGTGACTCATGAACAGGATGAGGCGCTATCTCTTTCGGACCGGGTTGTTGTCATGAGTGAAGGTAAAATTGCCCAGATCGGAACACCCCGTGAAATTTATGAAGAGCCCTGCAACCTCTATGTCGCCAGATTCATCGGAGACATTAACCTGCTGCCTGCTGAAATAGATAAACGGATTGATCAAAAAAAGCTCGATGTGACCTTGATGGGTCAGGGGGTCACGCTCGACTCGCAGCTGAGCGGCCCACCGGGTACAAAATTGCAGATCCTTCTGCGCCCGGAAGACCTTCGCCTTGGGGAAGATATCAAGGAAGGAATGCCACGCTTTTCCGGTACAATAATCGAGCGCAGATACCAGGGGGCAACCCTGGATACAACAATCCAGCTTGACGATGGGCCGACCCTGCAGGCCTGTGAGTTTTTTGATGAAGATGACCCTGATTTTGACTATCGGCTCGGGGAACGTGTCGAGGTCTCGTGGGTTTATGGCTGGGAGGTCGTCTTACATGACGAAGAGTAAGGTCCGCTTCTTCAGTATCGGTCTGGTTTCGGGCTGGATCCTCGTCTTTGGCGGAGCTCCGCTGCTGCTGGTATTGATCACAAGTTTTCTCGGGCAGCACCCCCAGAAATTTTATGAACTCTCTTTCTCCCTGGAATCATATATCCAGCTGATTGACGCAACGTACCTGGATGTCATGTTCAGATCAGTCCGCCTTGCAGCTCTGACCACCTTGTTCTGTCTTTTTGTGGGTTACCCTTTTGCCTGGCTTACGTACCGGCTTCACCACCGCTATCGTTTGACCGTTCTGATTATGTTGATGATACCGTTCTGGACAAATTCTCTTATCCGTACCTACGCAGTGCGGATGATTCTCGGAACCCAGGGGTTGATCAACAAGGTTCTGCTTGCCGCCGGAATCATTGAGAGCCCTGTCAGGCTGATGTATACAGATACCGCCGTGGTTCTCGGCCTGATTTACCTGATGCTGCCCTTTATGATTCTTCCACTCTATGCAAACATGGAGAAATTCGACTACCAATTGGTTGAAGCCTCCAGGGACCTTGGAGCAGGGCCACTCCAGACCTTTCGGTCAGTAATTATTCCGCTGACATTGCCGGGTGTTATTGCCGGCTGTATTATGGTTTTCGTGCCGACAATGGGGCTTTTTTATGTTGCCACGCTTCTCGGCGGGGGCAGAAAGCTGCTGGTCGGAAACCTGATACAGCATCACTTTCTCGTCAGCCATAACTGGCCGCTGGGGTCGGCCATGAGCGTTGTCCTGATTGTAATGATGGTCTCGATGCTGGGCCTATACTGGCTCGTCCTGCGCAGGTTTAGTGCGAGGGTACAGGTGCTGTGAAAAAGTCATCTCTTCTCTATTTTACCTCGGTTTTTGTTTATCTTTACCTGCCGATCTGCATACTGGTCATCAACGCCTTTAACGCAAATCGCTATGGTTTGAAGTGGGACGGGTTTACTTTTCAGTGGTTTGCTGCCATGGTTCGCAATCACGGGCTTATGGAGGCTGCCAGCAATTCCCTCCTGGTGGCGGTGAGCAGTGCAAGCCTGGCGACCTTCATTGGATCTTTCGGGGCGGTGGGGATGTATCTCTATCGCTTTAAAGGCCGTCAAGTGCTCCAGGGAACATTGCTGACGATGCTGATGGTGCCTGATATCATCCTGGCAATTGCGTTTCTGGTATTGTTCATCCTTCTGGGCGTCTCACTCGGCTTCTGGTCGCTCCTGCTGGCCCATGTTACCTTCTGCCTGCCATTTTCGGTCATAACGGTACTGGCGAGGCTACAGGGTTTTGACCCATTCCTGCTTGATGCAGCCCGGGACCTCGGGGCATCCGAGGGCCAGGTATTGCAGAGAATCGTGTTCCCGCTTCTCCGCCCGGCTCTGCTGGCGAGCTGGCTGCTGAGTTTCACCTTGTCCCTCGATGACGTTATCGTCAGTTCGTTTGTTACCGGCCCGTCCTTTGATGTGCTGCCTCTGAAAATTTTCTCGATGGTCAAGATTGGTGTAAAACCGGAAGTAAATGCACTGGCGACATTAATGATCGGAGTGTCTGTTGTGTTTGTAATTATCAGTCAATTACTACTCAAGGAGAAAAAATAATGAAAAACAAGATGACATGGTTTGTCTTTGTGTTGATTGCCCTGCAGCCAATTTCAATGCTTGCTTCAGAGAAAGTTTATGTCTACAACTGGACGGAATATATTCCCGATGCCGTATTAGAGCAATTTACCAGTGAGACCGGCATCAAGGTGATTTATTCTACCTATGAAAGCAATGAGACAATGTATGCAAAACTCAAGCTGATCCAGGGAGAAGGGTATGATCTTGTCTTTCCATCCACCTATTTCGTCAGCAAGATGAGCAAGGAAGGAATGCTTCAGCCCCTCGATCATGCGTTATTGCCCAATATTGCAACGCTTGATAAGACACTGATGGATAAGGAGTTCGATCCCGGCAATGTCTATTCCATACCGTACATGTGGGGTTCAACGGGAATTGGGGTTAACGGTGATGCCCTTGCTGCCGGCGAGGTGAATTCCTGGCAGGACCTGTGGCGGAAGGAGTACAGGGGACAGGTACTGCTGCAGGATGATATGCGGGAAGTATTCCACATGGCCCTGAGGATAAAGGGATACAGCAGCAACAGTCGAAACCCCGAGGAGATAGAGGAAGCCTATGAGCTCCTCAAAGAGTTGATGCCTAATGTTCTCGTCTTTAACAGCGATTCACCGCGCCTGCCGTATCTCGCAGGTGAGGTCAATGTCGGTATGATATGGAATGGAGAAGCGTGGATGGCACAACAGGAAAACAATGCAATTACCTATGTATACCCGTCAGAAGGAGCCAATTTCTGGGTCGATAGTTTTGTTATTCCAACTGGCGCAAAGAATATTGAGAACGCACACTCATTCATCAACTTCATGCTGCGCCCTGATATTGCCAAAGCATGTGTCGAGGAGAACGGCTTTGCAACTCCTGTAGCAGCCGCACTGCCAATGCTTGACGAAACAGTCCGCAGCAGTGAAATTATTTTTCCACCTGCTGAAATAGTCAAGGCGGGAGAATTCCAGACGGATGTTGGAGAGGCACTGCCAATTTACCAGATGTACTGGGAAAAACTCAGGTCAGGAAGCAGTCAGTAAGCACCATTTTGAGCAGGGCGGAGATCGTCATGCCCGTTGCTCAAATCGATCTGCAGGTCTTCTCATGCCCTGCTCCTGTCTGTAACGCGAGCAGGGCAATGCCGGCGAGCGCTGGGTTCTGCCTGCAGGTTGGGGAGGTGCATGCAGTCACCTTTATCTGTATTTACTCTCATCGGAATTTCCTATTTTTCCCTGCGCACCTATTGGAAAAGAAATCTTGTTCAGTCATTACTAATGTATAATAATCTAATAATCTCCTCGAGTTCGATCAGACCCGGTATTTCAGATAAATCATTATTATTCATGAGTCATGTCACTGCTACGATTATTCCAAAAGCCGACGCTGCAGAATTTGTCAAAAACCTGCGGCTGAGCAGCAAAAATCGACCCGGTCGGGCTCGGTGCACTGCTCGCAGGATTGCCTCAGCCTGCCGACGAGAATCTGCTCGTCGGCTACAAGACGAGTGATGATGCGGGTATCTACCGTTTGACGGATGAGCTGGCGATTGTCACTACGGCGGACTTTATAACACCGCCGGTAAATGATCCCTATGTTTACGGGCAGATAGCCGCCGCAAATGCGATCAGCGATGTCTATGCAATGGGAGGTGAACCGAAGGTGTGTCTGAATCTGGTTTGCTTTCCATCACGGAAACTTCCTCCGGAGGACCTCCACCGCATCATTGCCGGAGCCCTCGACAAAATTACCGAGTCCGGGGCAGTTCTGGCGGGAGGACATTCCGTTGAAGATAGTGAACCAAAATTTGGCCTTTCGGTTATCGGCACAGTGCACCCGGATCATTACTGGACGAATGGCGGAGCCCAGGAGGGTGACGTCCTGGTTTTGACCAAACCCCTGGGCAGTGGGGTCCTCTTCAACGCCAATCTCAAAAAATGGGTGTCAGACTCGGCCATGCGTGCATGCGTGGATGTGCTCATCAAGCTGAATAAAGATGCCGCCCGTATTATGAAAGGTTTTGATATCCATGGGGTCACCGATATAACCGGTTTCGGCCTTGCGGGGCATGCTCTGGAGATGGCAAAAGCCTCCGGAGCACTGCTCCAGATAACGATCGACTCTCTGCCCATAATGGAAGAAGCGCTTGCCATGTATCAAAGAGGAATGACTACCGGAGTTAACCGTTTTAATGAAAAACTTGTAAAAGACTTTCTCAGGGATGAATGCACACTGCCCGCGATTCAAAAAGAAATCCTCTATGATCCTCAGACAAGCGGGGGGCTGATGGCTGCTTTGCCTGCCAGCCAGGCCCCGGAGCTTGTTCGGCTCTTGAAAGAAGCAGGCACCCCTTCAGCCGCAATTATCGGCGCCGTTCTTGAGGTTGCTGGAAAACCAGGTTTGCTGATTCGCTGACCTTTCCGTCAGCTCATTTTTCCGGATGTCGCGGCTGAAGCCATGGCACCCGACCATTTTCGGCCATGAGCGTCGAGGTCGTCACGTTACCGGCTCACTGGAGCACCATACGCAGAGACTTGGCGGTGTATCAGCCTTCCGGGCCTGGCGGTGCCGGGGAAACCTGGGGGGAAGAATATGAGCTTGTTGAGGGCTGACAATCTTCGGCTACCGAGCAACTGTCGGTTTCCGGTAACGGTAAAGAATAGCTGCCTGACTGGTTATTCGGGATTGCAGAATTCTGCTGGGGCTGATCCGGCAGGCAGTATTCCCGCAGATATTCCATGATTGCTTTCTCTCCCTTTAAGACCGTTATGCGCTGCTCATCGATGCTGGTCATTGCCGGCACCTCAGTTATGCCGAGATGTTTGAGGTAGTTCACATTCGCCTGCGGCTCAAACGAGGGTGAGATATCGATATTGGGGAATGTAAATGAGGCAACCCGGTCAACCGGGTTGAAATTCACATCACAGTGCATTTCGTCCTTCATTGATTCGATGACGCTCTCGCAATATGTGCATGTTGAGGAGAAGAACATATAGAGCTGTTTTTCAGGCGCGTCGGTTTTGAAGGTGGCAAGTGTGCCGTCCTGAAGAGAGAAGGTCGACTGGTTGTCGACTTTAAAATCAAGACTGGCAAACGCCATGGAAACAGCAGCAAAAATTACGACACTTCTGAAAAGCTGCCTGATTCCCATAAAGAGGTTGATCAATACGACCAGAGAAAAGATAATCAGGCAGTAAAAACAGAAAATGTCGGCAATAAAATACTGGAAACAGATGAGTACCGCTTCAGCGGCGATTGCAGCGAGAAGCAGGAGGCTGGTGAATCGCTGCCACAGCTCGGATCCTTTTCTGGCCTGGCTTAGACCGATACCGACAAAAAGGAAGAAGAGCAGTCCGGCGACATTGAAATAAAGCGGCTGCAGGAGCGTGAGCGAATCAACAATTTCGCAGCCCTCGTTCAGGCAGAGACCTTCACCCTGGTAGAAAATGAGGAATGTTTGCAGTCCGGTCAGGGCAACGCCGACAAGTGATAAAATATGGCTCAACAGCATGGTTTAGTCAGTGCTCGTAGAGGTATCGGTTCATAACTCGTAGCTATTTTATTTTGTTAATTGTCAATGTCAAGACCTGCACGTCGAACGCGACGCAAAACTACCAACCTCACCGTTCGGCAACATTTCTTATTACACTGGTTGCAGAACCTTGAGGCTTACTTTTTTTACGAGATCTTTCGTCTGCTCGCGGTAGCGCAGCATATGCGGCATTTTTAAATGATGTTTGAGTGCTTCGATGCTCTCCCAGCATTCAACGATTGTGACAACAGAGGGATCTGCCTGCTGAAGCTCAAGCCCTGTCTCGATGTCGACTGTCGGATAATATTCGATACAACCGTCCTCGGCCAGAACATTGGGAACATTTTCATTAAAGATCTTTACAAATTCAACAACCTTGTCGGGAATAACGCTGATTGAGGCGATAACTGTGATCATGACCATTCTCCATATCGGACTATTTTTTAAAAAGCAGTAAACAATTACCCTAAAAGCTGGAAAAATAACAATCTTTTCTGCATATGGCGGTGCCAATAGAGATGATTTCAGGGTTTTCTTTAACAATCGTCAGAGTTTATTGATTCGAGCAGACCTCTTTTATTCCTCTTTTTCTGCTTTATTGTTGATAATAAGGGCAGGCTCGCTAAAGTGTAGGACAGCCTAAGGTCATGGGCTCAAGGAAGAAACTGCAGGTTGCATCAGACAGGGGGCGGATCGAGTAAATGATAGTCAGGATCATAATAGCAAGTTTCAGTTCGGTTGTTTCCGGAGTATGCTATCTCTCCGGGCTGATGAGAATTATGAGCGCTCTGCTGCTGGGCTTTGGCATTCTGGCGGGCTTGTTTTTCGGTGTTATTTTTCTGCTGCCGGCAAATGATGACCGCCTCTGGTTTCCCATTTACGGCAACGGATCCTCCTGGCCCTTTTTTCTTGTTGCCGCCAGTCTGGCAGGAATTATCGGTCTGCTTTTTTTCGGCACGTTTACACCGGCAGATGAGGAGCAGGCAACCGGCTCCCATTATAAATATCTTGGAGCAGGGCTTCTTACCTATCTCTGTGCTCTTTTTCTGCCTGCTTTTTTATGGTTTCCCTCCGATGAGAGTCGGCTCGCGTCCGAGGTCTCGATCCTGGAAATGAAAGTGTTCGCAGGGGTCTGCCTGTACCTGGCCGGATCCGCGCTTGCGCTCTTTTTATTGTACCGCGCATCTCGTGGTTCAGCGCCGAATCATCCGGATCTCATGAGGCGCTTTGTGACGGCTCTTTTTTCTGTGTGCCATCTGGACAAGATGCCGGCGCTGGTAGCCTACCTGCTGATATTTTCTCCGGAGACCCAGGTCATTTTTCCGACAAGTGCCGCACTGGCGCTGGCCGGCTACGTTCCGATCGGTGTTTTCCTGATCAAGGTGTGTGCTGACTGCAGGGACAGCCGGCAGTTCAACGACTGAGAGGAGAAGGATTCGCTTTGACGAGAAAAAAGGTGAGGATGTTGTTATGTGCACATTGAGCAGTATTGTCATTTATTTGCAAACCGTTATTTTTTGGCATGGGGCTGCCTCTGAACGGCGTTGCCTCGACATGCTGAAACCGGCTTCCTGATTCGTCTTGATTAAGTCGCTGCAAGTCTCCCTTTCCCTGGTTTTTCTGATCCTTATACCGGTCAGTGCCTGGGGCGCTGATGCTGCTTCTGTGAACGGTGTCATTGCTCAACTGGAGAATTATGCTGTTCAGTCGGGTAATCAGCTAACCGTGCTTGCAGCTATTGCACTGGCAACGCTTATAAGCGAAGATCTCGCCTGTATTGCAGCAGGACTGCTGGCGGCACAGTCCATCATTTCGATTCCCGGGGCCATCGCCGCTAGCGCGATCGGTATTTATATTGGTGATATCATGCTTTACCTGACAGGCTACCTTGTCGGGATCGTTGCACTGGATCACCCGCCGCTCAAATGGATCATCAAGGCGAAAACAGTAGAGCAGTGCAAAATGCTCTTTGAGCGTCGCGGGGTATCGTTGATCATTACCAGCAGATTTTTACCCGGAACACGGACCGCAACTTTTTTTGCTGCCGGTCTGGTGAATATGAACCTGGTGAAGCTGATGGTGTTTTTCGCAATTGCAGTAGTGCTCTGGACACCGTTGCTTGTTCTTGCCGCGATGTATGTCGGCAGGGAATTTGTCATCTATGCTGAAGCCTACCGTCAGCATGCTCTGTGGATTTTTCTGGGGCTGCTGATTGTCCTCTATGCAGCCACCCGTCTGGTTGTACCGCTCTTCTCCTGGCGGGGTCGGCGGCTGCTGGTGAGCAAGTGGCGAAGAATCCGGCACTGGGAGTTCTGGCCGTATTATGTGACCAACAGCGTGACCTTTCTCTACGCACTCTATCTCGGCTGTATCCGCTATCGGCAACCGACCCTTTTTACCGTTGTCAATCCCTCAATGAAGCCGGACAGCGGTTTTATTGGAGAGCGGAAATCATCAATTTTCAAAGAGATGCCCCAGGAGGCACTGGGCAGATGGCTTCTCGTCGAGGCGGGGAAACCAGTTGAGGAAAAGCGCGCCATCTTCGATCAATTCATACAGAGGCATTCCCTTGACTATCCGGTCGTTCTTAAACCGGACCGGGGCCAGCGGGGCATTGGCGTCTCTGTCTGCCGCAGCCAGGAGGACGCCTTCCGCTGGCTAAACGATATCGAGGATGACTTTATCCTGATGGAGTTTCATCCCGGTGAGGAATTTGGCGTGTTTTACTATCGTTTCCCGGGCGAACGGCTGGGAAAGATTTTCAGCATCACCAGGAAAAAACACCTTTTTGTCATCGGAGACGGCCACCATACTCTCGAAGAGCTGATCCTCCAGCATGGCCGCGCGCTGAGCATGGCTCCAACCTTTCTCAAACGGCTTCAACCGGACCTGCTGAAGATTGTTCCTGCCGGGGAATCGGTTCAACTGGGGAATGTCGGTGCTCACTCTCTGGGAACGCTGTTTCTGGATGGCAGTTATCTGATATCAGATCAGCTGCTTATGGCTGTTGAGAAAATTGCCCGGCCATATAAAGGCTTTTATTTCGGCAGGTTTGATGTAAAGGCTGCAAGTGAAAAGGATCTCCGGGAGGGAAACAACCTGAAAGTTATCGAAATTAACGGGGTGACCTCGGAAGCAACGCATATATATGATCCCGACAATTCATTGCTGTATGGCTGGAAAACATTGATGCAACAATGGAGCATTGCCTTCCAGATTGCTTCTTGCAACGCACAAAACGGGCACCAGCCAATGTCTCTGAGAGCTTTTGTTGCCCACTGGATGAATGGCGGCAGGAACTGATCTGTGTTTGTCCAGCTTCACTCTGGCCAGAAAAAAGGCGCCTGCGAGGAAGAGCAGAAGAACTGGAAGTATTCCCCATCTGCTGTCGCCGCTGAGCCGCGTGATAAGTCCCATCAGCATGGGGCCGCTGATCAATCTCCTGCCTTTTGCCGAGGGTGATCCGAAAAAAGCTCGTGAGGCACGATGCCGCGCATTGACTCAACCTGCCGAGCAATTTGCGATCTTAGGAAACTATCTGCGATTGGTTTTCGGGATGCTGAATACGTATTGGCGATGCGGGACAGGGAAGAGGACGTTGTCCTGCAAATGGCTGCCGAACTGAACAACCTTTTTGTTATGACATGATGGACAGAACCAGCGTCCCAGACAACTGAAAGCGAGCAGCCAGATAGAAGCAGGCCTGACCGTATAGGGCGCAGGCCTGCTATTAGATTAGGAAGTACGGTGTGTTTTATTGTGCTGCTCCTATAGCACTCAGCATTGCATCCAGCATCTCCGTCCCTTCACTTCCGAGTTTCTCATCGATGAGTTTACGCACAGCTGGCTGGGCTGCAGCTGCAAATTTCTTCAACTCCGCAGGAGAAACGACATTGACCTCCATTTTCTCGGAAAGTGCCGGCAAGCCATTTTCCGATGCCTCTATCACCCGTGAAACACCGCGGCCAGCCTCGGTTGCAACCTCAGACGCCCAGTCAATAATTTCACGGTGCTCTGCCGACAGGCCATTGTAAAAGTCCATGTTCATCGTCCAGATATACGGCGTTATGACATGGTTGGTAATGGACAAATATTTCTGGACCTCATCGAATTTTGCGAAGGCAATGATCGGAATAGGATTCATCTGACCATCTGCGACACCAGTCTGCAGTGCGGTGTAAACCTCGGCCCAAGGTAAAGGTGTAGGTTTACCACCCAGAGAACTCACCATGGCCTGGTGTGTCGGCAGGGTCATGGTTCGAATTCTGAGACCCGTCCATATCCGCAACACTGGTGATAGGACGCTTGGAGTTGGAGAAGGCGAAAAAACCGCCTGAATCGATCAGACCCAGCACTTTCAGACCAGTCTTTTTCTCAAGATCAGCAGAAAACTTTTTGCCGAATTCACTGCGTTGATCGATGACCCGATTGGCGACAGCAATATTCGGAAACGCAAATGGAATATCGAATACGCCAACCAGAGGGTAATGCTGGGCGATGCCGCCAGCCGAAGAAATCGTTGACTCGACGATACCGTCACGAACCTGCTGGATCACTTCGTTGTCTTTTCCGAGTTGTCCGTTGGGAAACAGTTTGACCTCGATCGCCCCACCACTCGCGCTTTCCACGAGAGATTTGAATATCGTCGTCATCGCACCAGAGTGGCTTTCAAATGGGCCTTCCGGGTTAAGATGTGCAACGCGTATAGTCACATCAGCCGCAAAGGCAGTGGCTGACAGCATGACGGCTGCGATGACTGCTACTGCTAAACTACCGATTTTGTTGTGATATTTCATGAATAATATCCCTCCATATGGTGGTTGTTATGAAAAATATCCCATCGACATCTACAATCCGAGAAATCGAGGAATGGCCAACGTCATGTCCTCCCAATATGCAACCATAAATAGGATAATGGTTTCTGCAAGTAAAAAAGGCCACAAAGATTTTGTTATGGCTTCGACTTTGGTCTTGGTTACTGACGCCAGTACAAACAGGCAGGCACCTACGGGGGGCGTCATCAATGAAATATTCAGCGCCAGAACAATCATGATCCCGGCATGGACGGGATCCATTCCTATTTTCATGGTCAACGGCGCGAGTACCGGTGCGAGGATGATAAGCGTGGCATTAATATCCATGAAAAGACCAATGAACAGTAACAGTCCGATAATCATGGCAATGATGACATTGGGATTATCTGATAAGGCCAGAAAACCTGCTGCTATCAACTGAGGAATCTGGTTAAAGGTCATCCACCAGCCGAGTATCGAAGCAGAGGCGATGATCAGGAAGATTACCCCGGTAATGCGGGTGGTGCGAACCAGCATTTCATAGAGATCCCTCATAGTGATTCCGCGGTAAACAAGACCGCCAACCACCAGCGCGTAAAAAACAGCAATCGAAGCCGCTTCAGTGGGGGTTGCAATCCCAAATAGTATAGACCCCAGAATAAACACCGGTAATACCAGAGCGAGGAAGCTCTTTCTGAAGGCGACAAAAATACTTCTCAGGCTCGGTCTTTTATCTGCTTTGGGTAGATTCAGCCTCTTGCCCAACGCAGCGATTACAGCCATACAAATCAAACAGATCAATAATCCCGGCAGTATTCCCGCGGCAAACAACCCCGCAATGGAAACCCCCATGATGGACCCATAAATAACCATCAGCGTCGATGGCGGTATGGTTGGCCCAATGATAGAGCCTGCAGCTGTCACTGCACAAGCGAATGGTTTCGTGTATCCCTGTTTGACCATAGCGGGTACCAGGGTGTTGCCAAAGGCTGCCGCGTCAGCAGTTGCAGCTCCGGTTATTCCTGCAAACATGACCGATGCAACCATGTTGGAATGTGCCATGCCGCCGCGCAACCAGCCAACCAGTGAATCGGCAAATTCTACCAGGTGAGTAGTGATGCCGGAACGATTCATAATCTCACCGGCAAGAATAAAAAAAGGCATGGCAAGAAAAGGAAACAGGTCCAGCCCGGCAAACATTCGATCCGGCGCCATGGCCAGAAAACGCCCTCCGCCCATATCGAAGATGCCGACCATGCCCGCGATGCCAAGCACAAAACCAACGGGCATACCGAGAATGAGTAATCCAAAAAAGATAACGGCTACCAGCCACATTCGCTTAATCCTCCATCCGGTTTGCGCCGATAACATCACCGACAGTATAAAAATCGTGAATAGCGACCAGGGCCAACTGTATACAAGCCAGTGCGCCTGCAAGCGGAACACCCATGAAAGGGTACGCCTTGGGAATCGCCTCAATCATGGTGAATCGACTGAAGCCCCGCTCTACCATGCCAAGCCCGTAATAAAAAATAATCGCAAAAAACGAGAACGCGATCAGATCAAATAAGACCGCAAGCCATTTGCGCAGCGATGGCGGGAAGCGCTCAAATAATATCAGAACACCAATATGCTCGCGATGACTGATACCGCTTGAAACAGCTAACAGCGCCATCCAGATCATCAGGTAGCGTGCCAGCTCTTCAGTGAAAGTAGCCTGAAATGGCAACACATAACGTGCAAGTACCCCGAGCCAGACATCCAGCACAAGCAGCACCATTAATGTGACACAAACCCTTTCTACAAACCAGTTAAGACGCCTGCTGGCATTGATCGCTCTACTTGAAATTGTCTGCATGGAATGTTTTTGTTTGCATGAAATGTTTTTATCCTCCCTCTAGCAGGAAAGGAACAAAATCAGAACATGATTATTGTGGTTTTGCAATAGTTACTCGCCTTATTCAGCGACTTATTAATTGGCTTGGCCTTTTATTGGCATCCACCACCCTTCATCCGTAATTTCAGCAACCAGAAGCAATTTTCCATGCCGGTTTGTACTCGGTTCGGTTCACCGAACAATCTTTTAGGAAATACGGCTGTTATTGTCATTCAGAAGCCTGCTCAACTGCCCGGAGGGATTTGAAAATTTCGATAGAAAGATGATCGCCGCAATGATATATGGTTTATAGCTTGCTTCCCTGTAGAGCGGGTCACGATAGCGATCAAAGACAGAGGACGCCACCTCACCCTGCTCACAGCTTACACCGGTAATGTCGGCAGGCAGACAGTGCATGTAAAGTGCTTCTTTGTTCCTCGTCAGAGCCATCAGTTCTTCCGTGCATTCCCAGTCCTTGTGGTGGGCATTCTGTGACAGCAGCTCCTGCTCAAGCGATGCAATTCCTTCCGTGTCATGCCGGGAGTAGAGATCAGTTCGCTGCTCCATTGCCTTGAAGGGAGCCCAGCTCTTGGGATAGACGATATCGGCATCTTCAAAGGCTTCATGCATCGAATCCGTTCTGGTAAATGATCCGCCGCTCTTTTCAGCGTTTATCGTGGCAACTTTCTCAACTTCGGGCATGATGCCGTACCCCTCCGGGTGACTGAGAACAACGTTCATGCCAAAGCGGGTCATCAACCCTACGATTCCCTGGGGGACAGAAAGCGGTTTGCCGTAGGAAGGTGAATAGGCCCATGACATCGCAATCTTCTTTCCTTTGAGGTTTTCAAGGCCGCCAAACTCTTGTATCAGGTGGAGTGCATCCGCCATGGACTGGGTCGGGTGGTCAATATCGCACTGAAGGTTGACAAGCGTCGGTCGCTGTTCGAGAATGCCGGCCTCATAGCCCTGCTGGACGGCCTCTGCGACCTCACGCATATAGCTGTTTCCCTTACCGATATACATGTCATCCCGAATGCCGATGACATCAGCCATAAAGGATATCATGTTGGCAGTTTCCCGCACCGTTTCACCATGGGCCAGTTGCGATTTACCCTCATCCAGGTCCTGAACAGAGAGTCCCAGCAAGTTGGCTGCACTTGAGAAACTGAAGCGGGTTCTGGTGGAATTGTCGCGAAACAGGGAAACGGCGAGCCCACTGTCAAATGACCTGCTTGAAATATTTGCTTTCCGCATGGCCCTGAGAATTTCCGCAGTTTGAAAAATTGCCGCGATCTTATCATCATCGTGATCCCAGGTAAGCAGAAAATCATTCTGGTAGATACCGGTGGTAGACAGTGAGGCTAGATTAGTTATCAGTTTTTCGATCTGTATGTTTTTCATCTGAATTCTTTCACCCTTTTAAAACGAATAGTAACACTATGGTTAGCTCATTCTATTGTCATTGCTGCTCACATCGTTGAGCCGTGCGCATTTCCCATCAGCGAGACAACGCTCCGCCTAGAGCAGCCCGACCCGATCATTAAAGTCAGTAATCAGCTGATCGATCTCGTCAACCTGCTCAAATATCGAATACCAGTAGTTGTCATGGTCGTACCACTGGTCATTAAGCTCTTCAACCGCACGCCCCTGCTGTTCAATCCAGGTATAATACTTGAGATTGTGAATTGCCTTTTTCCCGTAATAGCTGAGCTCTTTGGTATGATCCATGGTGATTGCATTGATCAGCTCAAGATCCCGCTGGGCCTGGATGGCGTCATACGCCCCTCGCTCCTGTTCCAACTCGCCCAGCCTCGACCCATAGAGCTGCATGGAATCTGTGGCGATAGAAACGACAATGTCTTTTTCAGTTAATTCAGAATATTTCGCAAACTTTATGGCAGCCACCATATTCCCGATTCCGGAAATGCCCAGCAGGTCAAGTTTCTCTACCAGGTGCCTGTCAACCCCTGTGTCCTCGAGTGCCTGTCGCCCGACTGTCTCATTGAACAGCCGCAGTGATCGCATCGGTACCTCATCATCGACTGCCACGACAAAATCTGTTTCTTTGCAGTTGTGCACCCAGGGTACATGTTTATCTCCGATTCCTTCTATCCGGTGTGCCCCGAACCCGTTGTTCAAAAGTGTCGGGCACTGCAATGCCTCGGCAACAACCAGTTTCGACCGGGGAAATCTGCGCTTCAGGTAGTAACCTGCACCGAGCGTTCCGCCGGAGCCTGATGATGAAACATAACCGGCAAGCTGCCTGCCATCAGAGAGATATGACTCCAGCAGTGTTTCAACGGCGTGACCGGTGACTGTATAATGCCAGAGTGGATTACCCATCTCATCAAACTGGTTGAAGATTCTCAGATCTTCGCCGCTTTTGCGGAGTTCCCAGCACTTATCAAAAATTTCCTTGACGTTGGATTCACACCCCGGCGTGGCAATAACTTCACCGGCAATGGAGGTTAACCATTCAAACCGTTCCCGTGACATCTCTTCGGGCAGGATGGCGATGGCATTACAGGCCAGCAGGGCCGAGATATACGCTCCCCCTCTGCAGTAGTTTCCGGTGGATGGCCAGACAGCCTTCGTCCGGCGCGGGTCAAACTGGCCGGTAACCAGCGCCGGGGCAAGGCAACCGAACGTAGCCCCAACCTTATGGGCACCCGTTGGAAACCAGCGACCGGTAAGCATGATAATTGTTGCCCGACAGCCGGTAAGCTCAGGGGGAAGGACGATATGGTTAACCCCGCCGAAGAGGCCCCCGGAATCTTTAGGCTCGTTGTTCCAGCTGATACGGTAAAGATTGGCCGAGTGCAGGTCCCAGAGTCCGATGTCTTTGAGCTGATCCTTGATCTTGGCGGGTATTTTGTCCGGATTCTTCATCATGCCAAAGGTCGGCAGCGTAATCCCCTTTTCCCGGCAGTAATCGATATTACTTTGCAGTGCTTCCTGGTTGATCGTTAAATCTATCACGGGGTAATCCTTTCTATAAAATTTCATCTAAGGTATCGATACAATGCTCCGGCACATCGATACCAAGTGCTGCAGAAGCTGTGTCCTTGAGACCGTTTCCGGTCGTGAGAACAACGACAAGAGAATCGGGATCCAGCGCTGTCTTGGCCTTTTGAAAACCAGCGAAGGCTGCAGCTCCGGCAGGTTCGGTAAACAGACCTGAGGTGCTGGAAAGAAATGACTGAGACTCGAGTATCTGCTTGTCCGAAACAGTCATCATTTCCCCGTTAAAGGTTTTAAGCAGGGAAAGGGCGTGAACTCCATTGCGGGGAACATCTACGCAAATGGAATCGGCAACCGTTGAGGTGGGGAGATTCTCGAAAACCCCTGACCGAAACGCCCGTGTCAGGGCGCTCGACGTCTCCGCCTGAACACCAATAACTTTTGGAACTGCAGGAATATACCCTAATTTAACGAGATCCCTGAATCCCTTGTAAACGCCTGCAATAATACAGCCGTCACCGACTGAAACAAAGACGACATCCGGCGCCCGCCCCAGCTGCTGGAACAACTCCAGGGAAACGGTCTTCTTTCCTTCGATAGTCAATGGGTTATAAGCTGTATTCCGATTGATACCGCCTCTTTTCTGAGAAAAAGCCAGAGAGAGATCATAGGCCTTGTCATAATTCCCGTTCACCCGAAATACCCGGGCGCCGTACTGCAGAGCCTGCACAAGCTTGGCAGGAGGAGCAGCTTTTGGCAGGAACAAGGTGATGCGTTGTCCCGCTGCAGCACCTACTCCAGCCATTGAGGAACCGGCATTGCCGGTCGAAGCCAGGGTAATATCATCGATTTTGAATTTTCTAGCGGCCGCAGAGACAAGATATGAGGCCCTGTCTTTGAACGATGAGGTTGGGTTTGAGCCGTCATCCTTGATATATACATTCTTAAATCCACTCAGCGTACGAACATTATACGGTTCCCACAGGGGGGTATTTCCAACCGGGATCGGCGGAAAATACTCAGGTTCAACCGGCAGCAGGTCACTGATGAGAAACGGTTTCGGGCCGGCACCGTTAAGCTCTACCTCAAGAACCCCGTGCAGCGGCTGATCCGCCTGCTGATCTTCAGCGCAGCGGGGACAGAGTGTATATTCAGGTGTAATGTCATAGGTTGCACTGCAGATAGTGCAACAGTAGTTGAAAGTGATCAACGATAATTCTCCTGTCTGCTCGCACTCATGTTCAATTGACGCACATTCCAGCAACAAATGAAGCTGCAGCCGCCAAGGGCAAGAACCACCCATTCCTTCATGACAGTATCCTCATACCGCTCTGCAGCACGTTATCCGGCATAGCATCAATGTCTGTCGCCCCTTCTGCGGCTGACACAAACCGCTAGCCGACATGTTTTTCAACATAGAGTGATGGAATGACTGCATACATTGCGCACGCTTTTACGAGTTCATCCTTCCATGTCAACTCATTTGGAGCGTGAGCCTGGTCCTCGTGACCGGGGCCAAAACCGATGCAGGGTATATTGTATCGGCCCATGATAGAGACACCATTGGTGGAGAACGTCCATTTGTCAACGACCGGCTTCTCATTAAAGAGCGAGGAAAAGGAATCCACCAGTGTCCTGCAGGCCGGATGCTCTTCATCAAGAACCCACGCGGGAAAATAACACTGTGTCGGGTAGACCAGCCCGGTATATGAGGGGCGGTCATAATGATACATCGATACTGCAGCCCCCGCCTTTTTCACAGAAGGAAGCTGCCGGATTTCCTCGAGCGCCTGTTCCCAGGTCTCTCCCCGGGTCAGCCTTCTATCCACGGAAACTGAGCAGCCATCAGCAACCGCACAGCGTGATGGCGAGGTATAAAATACCTCGGAAACCGTCAACGAGCCTTTGCCGAGAAAGGCATCATCCTTGAGTCGGTGATGCAGCTCCTGCAGTTCCATCAGAATGGGAGCCATCTTGAAAATAGCATTGTCTCCTCGCTCCGGAGCAGAGCCATGGGCGCTGACGCCGTCCACCGAGACCCGTATTTCCATCCGGCCCCGCTGTCCCCGATAGACCCCCAGGGACGTCGGCTCAGTTGAGACAACAAACTCTGGTCGGATTTTGCTCTGCTCAATAATATATTGCCAGCAGAGGCCATCACAGTCTTCTTCCTGCACGGTTCCAGTCACAAGCAGGGTGTAGTCGCCATCAAGACTGAGATCCTTGATGATTTTTCCTGCATAAACCATGGCTGCCATCCCGCCTTCCTGGTCACTTGCGCCGCGTCCGCAGATTACCTCATCATTCTCATACCCTACATATGGATCATAGTCCCAGTTTTCCAGATTGCCGACGCCAACCGTGTCTATATGGGCATCCATGGCAATGAGGTGTTTTCCCGTGCCGAGATACCCCAGCACATTGCCCATCCGATCAATTTCAACCCGGTCAAAACCGACCGTTTCCATCTCCTGCCTGATTCGCTGGATTACCCGCTCCTCCTGGCAACTTTCACTTGGAATGGCAATCATATCTCGCAGAAAGGCCGACATCCGTGGACGGTATTCTTCTGACTTCTCCAACACTTTTCTAAAATCAATACTCATCAAAGTTCTCCACCAGCTACATGTTGTCATATTTTGTTTTGGTCGCCAGCTGCTGCAGCCGCTTCAAGCTGTTCTGCCAGTTCTGACGAATCATGGTTTGGACTGCAGGCAGTTCCCCCGCTCTGAAGGACTCCAC
Source organism: uncultured delta proteobacterium (assembly GCA_963696725.1). GTDB lineage: Bacteria > Desulfobacterota > Desulfobulbia > Desulfobulbales > Desulfocapsaceae > MADRE3. Next base: position 38,277 of record CAVOLI010000016.1, on the reverse strand, counting down.
AATCCTACGGTGCTCATCAAGGGAATATTTACCGCTCGCTTCTTTTTCAAAATACGTTACCTCAACCCTTCGATAGGTAATCTTCAAATCGCGTAGAATAGCCATCAGGTGGGGGTTGTCCGATTTATTAATGAAGATGTTGTGAAACTTGATATCCGCAAGTGAAGCCTTTACCGGATCCTCCCTGCTCAAAGCCCGTTCCAGCTTGTCATTAGCCTTTTCCATCAATATAAAATCTTCAGTCGTCAGGACTTCAATTGCCTGTGCGGCAGCCAACTCCTCAAGGGTCCAGATGATCGGGTAAATTTTTTCAGGTTCATCTATCGACACCTCCGACACCCGTGTCCAGCGATTCGCCGATGACTCAATCAGCCCCTTGTCCTCCAGCCGCCGCAACGCTTCCCGTACCGGTGTTCGGCTCACTCCCATGCTTTCGGCAAGCTCCTTGTCAAGAAGCTTTTCCCCTGGACGCAGTTCACCATCCATTATCCAGATCAACAGGGTTTTATACACCTCTTCCCGCATACAGGAGCGATTAAACGGCTTGGTCTTATGCGGTACAGGCATCAGTTCATTCCCTGGTAATTCTCTTTGAGATCAACGCTATTCTTGGCGAGCAGATGACATGGATTGGCCACCATCACCCATGCGGCCATTACCATATTGGATGTGATATATCACTATCGCTGTAATGTCAATCCTGATCAGCGTTTGTGTCTGATTATATGGCGATAGCATTAGCAACTGGAATGTGCTGAATGATAATCAGTGTTTTTCCAGTTTCACTCTGGCCAGAAAAAAGGCGCCTGCGAGGAAGAGCAGAAGAACTGAAAGTATTCCCCATCTGCTGTCGCCGCTGAGCCGCGTGATAAGTCCCATCAGCATGGGGCCGGTGATCGCCGCAAATTTCCCGAAAACATTATAGAATCCGAAAAATTCCGCACTTTTTTCTGCTGGAATTAATCTGGCGAAACAACTTCTACTCAGGCTCTGAACTCCCCCCATGGAAGAGGCGACAAGGAAGGCGATCAACCAGAAAAGGGCGGTTTTCATGCCGATATCGCTGATCCACGGCAGCGCAAAAGCGAGCAGGGTGACCAGGCAATAGATGATAATTCCCGTCATCAGGAGTGATTTTGTGGTAAATCTCTCTGCCAGTTTCCCGTAGACTAGGGTGCAGGGAAAGGCAACGATCTGGATAAAGAGCAGGACAGCGATGAGCAGCGTTATGCCGAAACCCAGATCTCTTCCATATGCCGTAGACATGCTGATGATGGTCCCGACACCGTCTATGTAAAAAAAATAGGCGACAAGGAACAAAAACGGTTGTCGATGGTTCCTGATATTTTTAAATGTGTCGATCAGTCGCTTGAAGCTGCCAATTACAGGGGCATCAGGAGTGGGAGCTGCATGGATCTGCTTGACATACCTGATTGCAGGGATTGAAAAAATCATCCACCAGATGGCCACGACAACAAAGCCTAACTGTACTTGTTTGACCGGGAGTCCGTCATCCATACCCGCTGAGAGGATGAGGATAATGACGAGTAGAAAAGGGATAACGCTGCCGACATAGCCGAGGGCATAGCCTCTGGCGGAAATGTAATCCATTCTGTCCGGCGTCGTAACATCAACTAAAAATGCGTCATAAAAGATATTGGCGCCGGCCCAGCCAATGCGGGCACAGACAAACAGGACAAGACAGAGGAACCACTGGCCGGTTGAAATACGTGCCAGGGTGAGGGTGAAGATCAGGCCGACAAGGAGAAAAAACAGAAAAAACCGTTTTTTTCTATTCCTGGAATCAGCAAAGGCCCCCAGTACTGGTGCCAGCAGGGCCAGTATAAAAGCCGCCGCACTGTTGGCAAACCCCCAATGGGCAGTGGAAACCGCAGCGGAGATCCCTTCTGCGACCACATCCTTGAAATAGATGGGCATGATTGCCGTCACCATGATCAGTACGAAAGCAGAATTTCCAACATCATAGAGAATCCAGCTTTTTTCTTTCCTGCTCAATATCTTTTTTTCAGTCATGGCCCTGTCGGATAAAGAGGTTGATCGTCAACTGTTGCGCACGGGGATGTCGTTTTTATTTCCTGAACAGGCGGATGGACTATGCAGCAGAAAAGCCATCGCAGGCCTTTGAGTGAAGATGCTCATGGCCTATGGTGAATTGACCGGGGGATTAGCTGCTCCGCAGGGGCAGGGCGATGATTCGTTTCATGTCGCGGGAAAGTTTGAACTGCCGCCTTGAAACTTTCTGCTCGAGCACCAGGGAGCGGTTTCCCAACAATATCCTGGTTCCGCTGTACGCTGAACCATGCAGGTCAATCCTGATGGAGTCAACATCCAGCCCTGCGTGGTAGAGCGGATTCTGTTCGTCAACTTCATCTCTTGAGGACCCGCTTCCGACGCGGGATAGCAGTTCGGTGCCGGGTATCAGGTTAAAGGCGAGCAGACGGGCTCTGGTTTCCTCGATTTCACCTTCCATCTTTCTCACTTTTCTTGACTGAGCTCTGCCGTGCAGCTGCATCCATTGAATAAGCTGATCCTGCTGATCGATCAGGTTCTGCCTTAATTCCCGATACTGGTTGAGCCGTTCAGGATCGATTCCCGCACCGATAGTTGCCGGTTCGCTGTCTTCAGAGCCAACCGTCCCCAGCGTCAGGTGTCCGGCAGCAATGAGTGATCCTCCCATGACAATGCTTGCAGGGTTGCAGCGGATATCGGCTTGAGAGCTGATCTGACTGAAATAGGCCTGAGTCCTGATGACGATGATCCCGCCTGCTGAAAGAGCGGATCGTTCGATAAATTTAATATCCGCATCGCCGCCAACGATCAACTCGGAATTTTTACCGGTGATCCCACCTTTGACAACACAGTTGGCTCCGCAGCTGACTTGTGCGGACATGATGCTGCCTTCTATTTTCAGATCGCCGCCGCTCTTGACTTTAAATCCTGCCTGGACGGACCCTGTAATGGTAAGACATCCCTGAGAATCTATATTGCCGGTCTTGAAGTCAATGTTGCCGTCTATCTTCTGCTTCGAGGATACTTTTATGGTGTTGTTTTTGACGATTGAAAGGACACCGTCCCCGGTGGCTTTTACCGACAGGCTCTCTTCAAAATATCCTGCGTCACCCTGCGTTATAATTCTGATATCATTGCCATTCTTTGGTTCAATTTGCTCGCCGAGTACGTTGACACCGGGTGTTCCGGGAACGGCAGGCACTTTTGTCGCGATTATATCCCCGGCCTTGACACCAACCATGATCCTGCGTTCTCTGAAGTCGATCGAACCGTCAGCCAGGCAGAGCCCGGCAATGGGGCCGACTTCCAGAGCGAACTCGAGGTAGGCATTGGTTCCGTGTTCAGGCATTGTTCCCGCGGCGATTCTGATTTCGGTGATTTCATTGGCGGCAGTGGCGATAATCCGTTTTGCTTTTTCCACTGCATCATGGTCGAGTCCATGGCAGAGACCTGATTCATGCAGGAACTCCTCGAGATTTTCACTATTCAGTGCGTTCTTCTCCGGCAGCGGCGGATAAATGAGAAGCGTTGCCGATAGCCGGTCAAATGAGATGTTGACCAGCGGGGTTACCGATACAATAGGGGCAACCTCTTCTTCTTCATGCTGCATGGTGATCCGCGGATAGCCGGCAACCGATGCCAGAAGTGTCAAACCGTCGTCGGAAAATTCGGTAAATTTGCCCGCTTTCAGATCACCTTTCTTGGCGTTGTTGCTGCTTTGCTGCTTAAAACCGGGGAAATCGGCGAGTGTGCTCCCCTTCGGGACCAGTTCGGATACCAGGATTTTCTCTTTGCTGCCGTAACCTTCGCCAAGGTAAACCTGGGCGAAATGGAAGACCGGATCGATAATTATTTCAGGGGATGTCGGGGCGGCGATGATAGCTTGACTCCATAGCTAATTTTTATCTGGGAAGAACGGGCCTGACTTTTTTTTCCCTCTCCTGTTCAGATATGTTATCTCAAAATGGTAACGATAACAAGATGGTTGAATACCCTGCGGCGGTGGTCGCCTTTCAATCAGGATCAGTCGACGAAAAGAAATGAATGATTACCAGCAGGCCAAGAGCGAAAAACCCTATGGTGAACACGCTGCTTATGGCAACTCCTGCCGCAGATGAGAAGCCAAAGGGGACGCTGAACGAGTTGATGAGATTATACGCGCCTCTGCCGACGATAAAAAGCAGGCAGAGCGTGGAAAGGTAGAGAACCGATCTGACAAATGTCCGGGTGATCCGGATAAATGGGTTTTGAGCTCTTTTCATGGGTCATCTGTTTCAAGGACATTTTAAACAGGATCAAGCCTTAAATGTACCCTGTTTGTCCGCAAATGTCAGGCTCATTGTGGAAATGTTTGCCTATTGACTCTAAAAAAGTTAGAGCGTACAATCACATAGCTGTTAAAACAGAGGGCCTCTAGACGCACATGCAGATACGACGTTCAACGTGCGTACTGACAGATGGTGATTGCACTCATCTTTGATCATGATGGTATCAGAGCGGTAATTGTTTTTTTAACATGACGGGCATATCATGAGCTTTGTTCCCAAAATCGGTATATCTATCAAGAAACAGCTTGAGGAAAGAGAAGATGCGATCCTGTCGCCCTGTGCTGCCCGAAACAGCAGGTCCCGGGGGAGAAGAAAAGCTGAAGAGGAGGAGATATCTGACATTCGCCTGCCCTATCAGCGGGATCGGGACCGAATTATTCATTCCAAGACGTTCAGGAGGCTGAAACATAAAACCCAGGTGTTTCTTGCGCCGATGGGTGACCATTATCGGACACGGCTCACGCATGTCCTTGAAGTATCGCAAATTGCCCGCACTATTTCTGCAGCTCTTTGCCTCAACGAACCTCTGACCGAGGCAATCGCACTGGGGCACGATCTGGGACATACGCCTTTCGGGCATGCAGGGGAAGCGACCCTCAACGAGCTGCACCCCACCGGCTTCCGGCATTACATCCATAGTCTCAGGGTGGTAGATTTTCTTGAGAACAATGGAAGGGGACTCAACCTCAGTTTTGAGGTGCGCAACGGCATTGTGCGCCACTCCAAGGGGAGAAAGGAGATAATCCCGGCCCGTAAATCAGAGCTGGCGATTACCCTGGAAGGGCAGGCTGTCCGGCTCGCCGACATCATAGCCTATGTCAACCATGACCTCGACGATGCACTCCGCGCCGGAATCATAAGCGATGGGGATGTGCCGGCAGAGATAAGGAGGATCGTCGGAGACCGGCACTCCCAGCGTATCGGCTGCATGGTCAGGGATCTTATTGTGGAGACATTGAGGATTGATGACGGGATGCTGCACATCAGCGATAAAATGCTCGAAGCGATATCGGGACTGAGAAGCTATCTCCATGAAAATGTATATCGCTACTACCAGGTTCACCAGGAGTTTGAAAAGGCCCAGCGTATTATCAGGGAACTTTACAGCTATTTCCTGACCCATGGGCTGGTAAAAAGATACGGTGACGAATGGCGTGTGGATGCGTCGAGCAGCAACTGGAACGACGAAAAAATGGCTCATCGAAGGGTGTGTGACTATATTGCCGGTATGACGGATCGTTATGCCCTTGGTGTCTATGAGTACCTTTTCCTGCCCAGAGCGTGGAATGCGAGGCATTAAAAGCAGCGGTTCCACGCAGCCCGCCTCAAAGGCGGGAATCCGGTTATGTTCCATAAAACGGTTGAATTATTGAGGTCCCGCAGGTAATCTGCGCCCCTTGCACTGATGAAATGCAGGATGATTCGTGTTGACAAGCGATAACAAAGAACAGAGTGAAGAAATAAATACCATGAGCAGCGGTAACGCAAAAGAGCTGAGTAAAGGCTACGAATTCAGAGATGTTGAGGAGAAGTGGTTAAAGACCTGGGAAGAACAGCGCTGTTTTCAAGCGCAGATGGTTGACGGCAAGCCTTCGTTTTCAATTGTTATCCCCCCTCCCAATGTGACCGGGGTGCTCCATGTCGGGCATGCACTGAACAACACTATGCAGGATGTCCTGACCCGCTATCACAGAATGTGCGGCGACAATACACTTTGGGTCCCGGGAACAGACCATGCCGGTATTGCCACCCAGAATGTCGTTGAGAGGCATCTTGCCACAGAAGGAAAGAGCCGGCATGATCTTGGTCGAGAGGAGTTTGTTGAGCGGGTATGGGAATGGCGTCAGGAAAAAGGCGGAACAATTATCAACCAGTTGAAAAAACTTGGCTGTTCATGTGACTGGGAGCGTGAGCGCTTTACCATGGATGACGGGTTGTCAAATGCCGTTCGCGAAGTGTTTGTCAGGCTTTACAAAGAGGGTTTGATCTACAAGGGCGACTATATTGTCAACTGGTGCCCCCGCTGTCTTACCGCACTTGCCGACGATGAAGTGGATCATGAAGAGTGCAGGGGAAAGCTGTACCATCTTCGCTACCCGTTTGCCGACGGCTCCGGAGACGTCGTGGTGGCGACGACCAGACCGGAGACCATGCTTGGAGATACCGGGGTTGCGGTTCATCCCGACGATGAGCGCTACGCTCATCTCGCGGACGTCGGGATCTTCCTGCCGCTGACCGGCAGGACAATTCCTGTAGTCTTTGACCAGCACGTGCAGAAAGAGTTCGGCACCGGTGCCTTGAAAGTCACACCCTCCCATGATCGCGATGATTATGAAATCGGGCGCAGGCATAGTCTTGAGATGTGCAAGGTCATGGATGAGCATGGGGTAATGAACGAGCTGGCGGGAGAGTATGCCGGTCTTGATCGATTTGACTGCCGGAAGAAAATCGTTGCCGATCTCGAGCGTCTCGGCTTTCTGGTGAAAATTGAAGATTACGATCACGCCATTGGTCAGTGTTATCGCTGTAAAACGACAGTTGAACCGACGACGTCACTGCAGTGGTTTGTATCGGTAAAACCGTTGGCCGACAAGGCTGTTGCCGCGGTGCGCGAGGAGCGCATCAATATTTATCCGAAGAGCTGGTACAATACGTTTTACGGCTGGATGGACAATATCCGCGACTGGTGCATTTCCCGGCAGATCTGGTGGGGTCATCGCATTCCGGCCTGGACCTGCCTCGAATGTGATGCAATGATCGTCGAGACGACAGCCCCTCACCTCTGCCCGTCCTGTGGATCGGCTGAGCTGGAACAGGAAACCGATGTGCTCGACACCTGGTTTTCATCGGCACTCTGGCCCTTTTCAACAATGGGCTGGCCGGAGCAGACCAGGGAGCTGAAGACCTTCTATCCCACCTCGATCCTGATCACCAGTTTTGATATCCTGTTCTTCTGGGTTGCCCGCATGATGATGATGGGAATTCACTTCATGGACGAGGTGCCGTTCCGAGACGTCTATCTGCATGCACTGGTCAGGGATAAAAATGGCAAAAAAATGTCCAAGTCAACCGGCAATGTCCTTGATCCGCTCGACGTGATGGGCCGCTACGGTACTGACGCAATGCGCTTCACACTTGTTGCCTTCGCGGCTCAGGGACGCGAGATACGACTTGATGAAGACCGCATCGAAGGCTATCGCTTCTTTATTAACAAAATTTGGAATGCTGCCCGTTTTTCCCTGATGCATGTCAGCAGCTGCGATGACGCGATCCGGGATGCTGCAGCGCGGCCGGCAGAGCTGCCGCTTGTCCATCAGTGGATTTTAAGCCGCACTGCTCACACCATCGACGTGGTTCGTCGGGGACTTGACGAGTACCATTTTAATGAAGTTGCCTCGGCGCTTTACCAGTTTATCTGGCACGAGTTCTGCGACTGGTATCTGGAGTGGATTAAAGCCGATCTTTTCAGTGCTGACGAGCAGGCCAAAAATCAGGCCAGAGGAGTTCTGCTCGTCGTTCTTGAGACGGTTATCAAACTGATTCACCCGATTACCCCATTTGTCACCGAGGAAATCTGGAGTGTTTTACCTGGTGAACGAAAGGTGTTAATGCTGGAGCCTTATCCGCAGAGACGAGACGAGTGGCTCAACGACTCCGCTGAGAACCAGATGAGCGTCCTGATGGGGATTATCTCAGGGATCCGCAATATCAGGTCAGAGGCCGATGTGCATCCATCCAAACGAATCGAAGCCTATGTTACCAGCATCGGCGATGATCAGGCAGCTCTTGTCAATACGTTTTCTTCAGCTATTTCAGACATGACCCGCCTGAGCACACTGCATGTTCAGCCGGAAACTGAAAAACCTTCGGATGCCGCCACGTATATCTTTAACGATATTGAAATCTACGTGCCACTGAAGGGCTTGATCGACGTTGACAGCGAGCTGGAAAAACTTGGACGGGAGCAGCTCAAGGTTGAAGCCGCATTAAAGCAGGTAAACGGGAAACTGAGCAACCGGAAATTTTTGGCAAATGCCCCTGAAGCGGTTGTTCTGAAAGAGAAAGAGAAAAAAGAAGAACTGGATAGCCGATTGTTGAGAATCACCGAGGCACAAGGCAGATTAAAAGAGAGTACGCGCACCTGAGCGGGAAAACCGTGTTTTCCTGAGATCGAATCATGGATAAAAATCTTCTAGAACAGGTCATTCAATCGTTTCTTGCTGAGGATATTGGACGAGGTGATCTCACCAGTGAGTCGATCTTCGGGCCCCACGAGACAGGTTCTGCCTCCCTGGTGGCTCGGGAATCCTTCATCGCTGCGGGGGCCGGCACGGTGGCGGCAGTGGTGTTTACGACCCAGAATCAGGAGATTAAAACTGAGTCGGCAGTCGCAGACGGGCGTCTGGTTCATCGCGGAGATGTGATGCTCGCCGTATCCGGTCCGGTAATCGATTTGTTAAAGGCCGAGCGTGTTGCTCTCAACCTGTTGCAGCGGATATCAGGTATTGCCACAGTAACTGCAGCTTATGTCGACAGGGTGAAAGGCTATCCGGTACGCATCTGTGATACGCGCAAGACCACTCCTGGACTGCGGATGCTGGAGAAATACGGGGTAACGGCTGGCGGGGGCAGTAATCATCGCTATAACCTCACCGACGGTATCCTGATAAAAGATAATCACATTGCCGCCTGTGGTTCGATAACCAGAGCGGTGCAGAAAATCAGGAAGCGTGTGCCCCATACCCTCCGAATCGAGGTGGAAACAGACACCCTGGATCAAGTCCGGGAGTGTCTCGACTGTGGTGTCGATATCATCATGCTTGACAATATGCCCCCGGCAATGATGGCTGAGGCCGTTGCCATCATAGATGGAAAAGCGCTTGTTGAGGCCTCGGGTGGAGTTACACTTGATACGGTTGAAACAATCGCAAAAACGGGGGTTGATATTATTTCAATCGGCGCCCTGACACATTCAGCCCCCGCGTGTGATATCGGTATGGACTGGTCGATCTTTTCGCGATAACAGGAAAAGGTGCAATTATCCTTGATTTTTCTGAAAAAAATGTGCGATACTGGGTAGGTAGCGAGTTGGCTGCATGTTTTCAGTGATGAGCATGCTTTTCGATATTGTTTAAATAGAGGAATTAACTGATGCGTTGTCCCAAATGCGGCTTCATTTCTTTCGACAACCTGGAAAACTGCTTGAAATGCAATAAAGACATTTCTGTTGCCACGAAGGCGTTTCAAGGCAGCATACAAAATGTCGCCACCCCTTCTTTTCTCAAATTCTCGGTTCCTGATGACGATATTCGTATCGAGGGTGCGGCCGAAGTTGGTGGAGAGATTGAGTTTGCTGATCCAGATCTTGAAATTCTTGTCGATGATGGAGAAGCTTCGGACCAGATTGATTTCAATCTTGATGGCGGCGATGATTCAGATGATAATCTTCCGCTCGCTGCAGATTTTGATGAGGGGGCAACCTTCGGTGCCGACGAAGAAGACGATATTGACTTATCGGCAGATCTCGGCCAGTTTGAGGATGTTCCGGAGGATGATACCTTCAGCTTCGATGATTTTGATGACGAGCCCGAAACGACTGAAGGGGCGGACCTGCCAGAAATGGACCTGCCCGATGAACTTAATGATATTTCAGATCTTCTGCCGCCTGACAGTATACCAAAAGAAGAGCCGTCAGCAGAACAATTTGAGGAGCCTATAAAAGCTGAACCCGAAGATGACCTCGATTTCAGTAATCTAGACTTTGACTTAAGCGGAGCCGAGGAGGTAGCCGCCGGCGAGTCAGTTGCCGAAAAGACAGCTCAAGATGGAGAGTATGAGGGCGTTTCCCCGTCGGCAGTCGCGGATATGGACGATGACCTTGACTTTCAGCTTGATCTTGGCGGGCTGACAATTAAAGACGCAAAGAATTGATAAAAATGGGGCCCCTGAAAGACAAAATTATTGACACTTTCGGTGATGTTTTGTAAATAAGCAGCTCTATTCGGTGCCGGGATAGCTCAGTCGGTAGAGCAACGGACTGAAAATCCGTGTGTCCCTGGTTCGATTCCTGGTCCCGGCACCATCCGATAGTTCACGACCTTCCATGGTCGTCCATTAAGCCCGCAGCTCGCAAGAGTTTGCGGGTTTTTTAGTTCCATTTCCTTCCATTTCCGTCCATTGACATCCCCGAATAATGCGGGTATATCTGAGGGTATGTTGATCATGTACCCCTGTAGGCTTGGTGTTGTACCCTCTTTTCGTACCCGCTTGTACCCTTGGAGTTTGAGATGTCAAAACTTACTGCAGTCCAAGTTCGCAATGCTAAAACTACTGGGAAGGCCTATAAACTGACAGATGGTTTTGGCCTCCATCTGCACATCTCCAATACAGGTAGAAAGACCTGGCGTTATCGTTTTCGTATAGCTGGTGTGGAATCAGTATGCGTTCTTGGTGAATATCCACAAATGAACCTGACAGATGCAAGATCTGCTAGAAATGATGCTCGTGATCTGGTGAAAGTCGGGAAGAATCCCGCACATGTTAGAAAAGATGAGATCAAAGCTAGTCTCATAGATGAACTGGCAAAAAAAGACACATTTGAGGTAGTTGCTCTGGAATGGGTCGCGAAACAGATCGATAGTTGGAGTGCCAGTCATTCAAATGCAGTTATGAAGAGTTTGACCGCAAATGTTTTCCCAGAGATTGGCAATGCACTTATTGGTGACATTACGACTCCAGATCTTGTTAAAATGATGGAAAACGTAGAAAAACGGGGAGCTCTCGAGATGGCTCGGAAAGTTCTGCAACGAATAAACTCTGTCTTCATGTATGCAAATCGACAGGGAAAAATATCTGACAACCCAGCTGCTAACCTAAAAGGCTCACTTAAAACTCGAAAGGTTGTCCATCGCCCGGCGTTGTCAAAAGATGAACTACCGAAGTTTTTCAAGGATCTCGAAAAGGCCAGAATGCATATATCCACAAAATTAGGCCTCAGGTTTTTAATTTTAACTGCGGCCCGGACTGATGAGGTTCGAAGATCAGTTTGGAGTGAGATTGATGTTTCTGACAAGATGTGGAGGATTCCTGCTGAGAGAATGAAGATGGATTCTCCTCATAATGTTCCTCTTTCCCGGCAGGCGCTAGAACTTCTTGACCGTATTGGCGATGTTTTTGGTAGGAGTGGTTATATCTTTCCATCTGTTCGAGATTATAAGAAGCCAATGTCTCAGAATGCCCTGCTTTATGCGATGCATGGTCTTGGGTATCACTCAAAAGCTACTGTGCATGGGTTCAGAGCTACCTTCAGCACGATTGCCAATGAAGAAGGTTTTAAGGGTGATGTAATAGAAAAAGCTCTTGCTCATGTCGAAAGAAATAGAGTAAGGGCAGCCTATCATAGGAGTGAATATATCGAACAGCGTAGAGAGCTTATGCAGTGGTGGGCTGATTATCTACTGAAATTGGAAAATTGTAGGTGATTTCATTTTATACTATCAAAACTTGAAGCTGCCAAAGCTCTGTAGTCAATTTAAAAATATTAGGAACGGGGAGAATTCTTTCGACTCCTTATTTGACTCTCGATCGCCATGGCAGAGAGTGCCGGACATTTACCAGCACAGATTTCCGCACTGAAACTCCCGCGCCGAACACTCTTCTTTTCGATGACAATTTTTTTCTTCCCAACAAAGTGCAAATTTGTTGGGCTTTCCTCTTTGATTAATAAGAAAGTAAAAGAGGTTTCTCTCGATATGATTTGGGATAGAACGCCACCCCTGTTCGCAACTGTGGATCGCTTTGAGGAAAATCCCCAACAGGGACGCAATTTGTTTCTGAGTCTTTCCTAATCTCTTCATGATCTTGCTTAATTCTGCTTTTTCCGCAATCTCGTCCACACAATCTAATAGGTCAGTCGAAGTACCTCCAATATCTAGCGCAAATGATGTATCGCTATACTGTTATCTGGCCTCGAAGTAATTTCATTGCCAGTACTGCCGCTTGACTGGCATAAAAAGATCGATCATCTGGATAGTGTCTTTCTGTATTTTTCCATTTGTAAATCGGTGCACTGGGGTCTGTGCATAATGTACCTTGTTCAGAGTCCCAAAGAATTTTGCATCCGTCGCAATCTTTTTCTTTACTCTTATTAGAAAGGGGACAACTGTTTACCCACGGTTCACTGAGCTTTACTACATATTTCATATAGTATTCACGATCATGTGCTGGGTATGTGCAGAGCCAAGTCCACATCTTTTTGAAATTATTTAATTCATCTCTTCCGGTCATGGCATTACCTCTTTTAAAGGGGATTATATTGGGACCTTGTTCAGTTGAGTTGTGTAACACTTTTACTGAACAGGTTTCATATCCATGGAAAACTGGCCAATTCCGTAATTTTCAATTCATGATGATGACTTCATGGCAACCTTTCAACTTTGGGCTAAGGTCCTCTTCGAATCGATTGTTAGCAAGAACCACTCCTCAGAACTAACATTTCCATTGCCTCTGTTCGTCTAATATTTTGGTACCATTCCCATTTCCAGGAACACTCCGACCTCCAGCATCACTTTGGGCAGCACTTCTCGCCTCTTTGCTTCCTGCAGATATCCTCCCGATCAACAACCATTATCTCTTTCAGTGCACTTCTATCGTCCTTAATGATATCTGTCTGATACAATTGCTCCTCAAGCCACTTCATCACCTGGTCACAGTCAGTGCGGGAATAGTCCAAGCGATAATGTACCCAACGCCCCTCCTTATAGCTTTCGATCAGCCCCTCGTTTAGAAGAATTGACAGATGCTTCGAGGTTGTTGCACCCGTAACCTGAAGCAGTTCAACGATCTGGCAAGCGCACATGTCATCATATTCCCTTAACGCAGCAATTATTCTGAGGCGGCATCTGTCCGACAAGGCTTTAAACAATTTTTCTATTTTTCCCATAACATATAATAATGTTGAGTTTAAAAAAAATTCGTAAATATATAGTGAATACAAAAGGATAACATCAATTAATCCTCCGTTCAACGTCAATATATAGATATTTTGTTATCTATCTAAATATTACCATTTAATATGAGGTTCGTCAATGGAAGAACTTGTTAGGGATCTTCCTATTTCCAGAGTTAAACTTCAAAGATTTTACGACAAAACCTGGCACGCGACCTATAGCCGCAAGGCATCCCTCTCAGAACTTTGACACATTTATTATTTCAGCTGAGAAAGATGTCACTAGGCAACCATCGGTTAGGGAGCACATTTTGTAGCTTTAGATTTTCAATGTAAATACTGGGTAGGCGCTTTTCAGGGGAACTGTCGAATTAATAGAACCTTACTGTTAATGGGTTTCAGGTCGAATCTGGATTTCTACACCTTATTTAACCTCATGGCCAACCCAAATAATTCGACCAATTATCGAAAAATTTTCTCCAGCCTCGTAATCAGGAAAATTTTCTCTATCCTGAGATCGAATGATTAATTTTCCACCTTGTCTGGCAAGCCTTCTTACTTTAACGGTTCCTTCTTCACATATTGCATAGGCTTTGCCGTCAATAACGTTTCCCTGGTCATTTTCTGACAAATCAACCAGCACTATATCCCCGCCGCTGATGAATGGAGCCATCGAATCATCATAAACCTCAAACAGCGCGAGGTTGTCTGAGTCCCTGCGCACGATCCAGTCTTTGCGAAAGGCGAATTTTGCCTCTGTCAAATCATTGTCTTTGAGCGTTCCGTGGCAGCCTGAAAGCCGTGATTTGTATTTTGGCACCAGAACAAACCCGGGTGCAGGGTCGTTTGCGCCAATAGCGATCGCATCAAGCTCATCCTCAAAATCGACTTCCTTGATCACCTGGTAGATATTGGGGCTGCCTTTTGTTTTCATTTGTTCCGAGAGCTCAATTACCTTTCTGCCAAGCTCAAAGATCCCATCGTATTTCACCCCGAGGTAATCGGTAATTTTTCTCCTGGTTACCTCGTTTCCCTCTCGCCGGCCTTTGATGTAATCATTGAGGCTCCCCGGCGACATGCCGAGTTTTTCGGCGAGAATTTTCTGTTTGCCGTCATAGCGTTTCGCAAGCACGCAACTGATGCCGGCGCTAAATAATTCTCTTATGCTAATCTGGTTTTTTCTCATGATTACAACCTCCTTTGCCCAATAATACGCAAGTTGCGTATTATTGCAAGAGAATAATATGTTTTTTCTTTCGCAAAATTTCCATCAATAGATAATAATGGAGACATGAGAAAGATAAGAAAAAAAGAGTTAAAAATTTATTTGTTATAATTCAGATAGTTATTTGATTCTATATGAAAAAAGGACAGAAATCCGGTAAGAAAGGCGCGAGACGTGTATCTATGCTAAATTACGTTTCTTTTAAAAATTTGACACTCATTAACGTCGAAATGCAGACAAATCATATATTATATGCATATTGCGTGCATAATGGTGAGTGCGATGGATGAACACATGCTGCGCAGGATCATCAGGGATGAACTCGCCTCTCTTGTCGTACCGCAGCTGCTTACCCCTGAAGAGGCCTCGGAGGTCCTCAAGGTAAGCGTGGTCTCCATGGCAAACTGGCGTGCCCAGGGATGCGGGCCAATATACATCAAGGCCGAAGGGAAAATTCTGTACGCGCTTGCAGATCTTCATATGTACCTGTCAGAAAGGAAGACCAGCACGTGAAAGACCCAATTATAACAGGATGTTGTATTGTTCCCATGATTTTAAAAACGTTTCGTGCGCTCTCAAGACTGGCGGTAGATCATTAAAACCGAATAACCCAGGGGTACCTGGCAAGACACGTTGGGTACCATCCAGAAATTTCATCAAAAACGCTTTTCTACAGGTGTATGTATCCAAATATGAAATTGTATTTCAGACTTAAAGAGCTGGTAAACCGGTGGCAAATAACGGAAGAAGAGATTCTTCACATGGCGGCAAAAGGGCGGGTAGGTTTTTCAGTGTGGTGGCGAGGGAAATCCGCTCTGGTAAACAACGGAACTATAGAGGAATGGCGTTTCATCAACGAGTTCATTGCTATTGACAGCAGAAAATTTGCCATTGCCGTGCTGGAAAATTTATACACTTCTTCACATGCAGGCGAAATGAGACTCCATGAAGGGTACATGCGGGATGGCCGGAAGATACTGTTGCACTCCGAGCGCTCCTATGAAGGCTATGCCCAGATGACAGACGATCTTATTGTCGAGGACGGGGTTCTGGTTGAGGGAGCTGCGGAAATCAATCCGCCGTTTATATGCCTGGGCGACATCATCGTGCTTCCAGAGGAGGTGAAACGGATAGAGACCGCGACGGCCGAGGGCAAAAATCGGGGCCGGGATAAAACGACCTCAGCAAAGGCCGAAAGAACAGACATCCATATCATTGGCGGGTTGCTCGACATAGTAAAAGGTGAATACACGTGTGAGCTTCCCTTCAAAACCAATCAGGGAATAATCGATGTACTTGTAGAAAAGCTCGATGGATTTTCCGGGATCTCAAAGCGAACACTTGAAGAGCGTTTTGCCAAGGCCAAAAAAGCGCTGTCAGAATACTACTAGCAATCAAACCCCACACTCCTTCTTTACTTGAAACAACCGCAGTTGCGGTCGATATACCGTAGCTGCGGTGTTTTATTATTGTATCACTTCTATAGTCCTCCCAGAACCAGCACGGAATCCCTTAAACGTATATGGAGGAACTATGAACATGACAGCTTTACTCCGGCTTCCACAAGTTGAACAATCTTGTGGGCTCAAAAAATCAGCAATCTATGCGCAAATAAAAGAAGGAAAATTTCCACGACCTGTAAAGCTCGGAGCACGGTCTGTTGCCTGGCGAAGCAATGAGGTCGATGAATGGATTCAAGCAAGACCAAGAACGCAGTCAATCGGGGATGGAAACGATGCTCAATAAACAACTCCAGCCTCTCCAGCAAAGTGCCGTTGATCTCCTTAACGAAGGTTTTTCGGTGCTGCCTGTCCATGGGTACGATCATAGAGACAAACCGAAAGCACCCGCAGTCCCTTCCTGGAAACAGTATCAAACAAACCGAATGGACAGTAATAACGTGGCTGGCCTTTTCAGAAATGGCTGCAGTCTTGCGGTCATCGGCGGTCATGTGTCAGGCAACCTGGAGTGCCTGGACTTTGACAACCCTGCGCTGTTCAAGCCATTTATGAATATCCTGGAAGAAATCAATGCTGAGCTTGCCGCAAAACTGGTCCAACGGGCAACGCCGTCAGGCGGGTACCATCTCATCTATCGCTGTGAGGCTCAGATTGATACAAACATGAAACTTGCGGAGTCAAAGGATGGCCACACCTGGATTGAAACCAGGGGCGAAGGGGGATATTTCCTGACCACACCATCGCCTGGCTACACAGCCCTGAAACATGACCTGAAGGACACTGCAGTCATTAGCGGGCAAGATCGGGAACTGTTGCTGAACCTTGCTCGTTCATTGAGCGGACAGCCCAGCAGTACCGCCACATACAATGCAGCCCACATCAGCGAAGGCACAAGGCCTGGCGATGCCTTCAACCGGCAGCATGCTCATGATATTGCGGAGATGCTGGAAAGCAATGGATGGATTAACAGTGAGCGAATAAGCGCGGGTGGCCAGCATTGGACACGACCCGGAAAAGACAGAGGTACCAGTGCCACCTTGAAAAATGGCCGCCTCTATGTCTTCAGCACAAATACTGATATTCCTCCAGGCCCGCATGATGCCTTTGGCATTTACGCGTACCTGATGCACGGCGGCGACTTTGCTGCAGCAGGCAAGGACCTTGCCGCCAAAGGGTATGGGGAGAACTCCTCCGCTGCTGATTTTTCCAATGTGCAACAGGAAGAAGATACATGGCCGGATCCCCTGCCTGTCGGAGCAGAACTACCCACTGTTGAGCCGATAACCAGGGAAATGATTCCGGAACCATTCCGGGACTGGGTGATGGATGCTGCTGACCGCATGCAGATACCCGTTGATTTCATCATTGCGCCACTGCTCGTGGTCTGTGGATCTACTGTCGGAACCTCGTGCCGGATCAGGCCGAAGCAGAAAGATGATTGGAGTGTGGTGCCTAACCTGTGGGGCGGCATTGTCGGACCTCCCTCCATGTTGAAAACCCCGGCCCTGACTGAAGCGGTGAACAAGACGCTTGGCAGGCTGGAAGTGGCAGCCAGAGAAGAACATGCGGAAGCGATCAATGAATATGAAGCGGATGCGATGCTGCGTGCTGCCAGGGAGAAAGCGATAAAGGCAGATATAGAGAAAACAGCCCGGGACCAGAGACAAGGCAGGATGATGAGTAAAAGCCTGGATGAGCTGGCAGAGGAATACAAGAAACTGAAAGCGTATGAAGTGCCGACTGAAAGGCGCTATAAGACCAACGACAGCAGTATTGAAAAGATCGTCGAACTGCTTGAGCAGAACCCGCGGGGACTTCTCTATTTCCGTGACGAGCTTATCGGGTTGTTCAAACGTACAGAGCGGGCCGGTAACGAACAGGATCGTGCCTTTTTACTCGAATCGTGGAACGGTGACGGCAGCCATACTGATGACCGTATAGGGCGCGGAACCGTCCGGACCGACAATCTGTGTATATCCCTGCTGGGTGGCATACAACCGGACAAGATAGCCGGCTATCTGCACGGGGCGATCAGTGATTCAGACAATGATGGTTTTGTCCAGCGCCTGCAGCTGATGGTATACCCTGATCCTGTCAGCGATTGGTGTTACCAGGACAAGACACCGGATATTGACTCAAGGAACAGGGGCTATGGCGTTATAGAGCGCCTCGCTTCAATGGAAGTTGCGGGAGTGGATCTTTTTGAAAAACCGTATCTGCGCTTCTCCGTTGAGGGGCAGGAGGTCTTCAAGCAGTGGCTCAGCTGGTTGGAAACCAGGAAACTGACCAACCGTGACGAACATCCTGTCATACTGGAGCATCTTGCCAAGTATCGTTCGCTGATGCCTTCCCTTGCCTTGATATTTCATCTGATCGAAGTGGCAGGTACTGCCGCGGCAGCACAACCCGGCCCTGTCAGTAAGAATGCAGCCTTAATGGCCGCCGCCTGGTGTCAGTATCTCGAGAGTCATGCCCGGCGAATCTACAGTCTTGCGCTCGATATCGGACAGGCTGGGGCAGCGCGTCTTTCTGAGAAGATAAAAACAGGAAAGCTGGGAATGGGATTCACCCGCCCGGAAGTTGTGAGGAAGAAGTGGGGCATGCTGACCAGAAAAAATCAGGTTCAGGAGGCTATTGACTACCTGGTTGAAATGAATTGGTTGCGCGAAGCGATGCCCGTGCCGGGAGATAATCAAGGAGGAAGACCGGCAGCGATTTCTTACCTGGTGAACCCGAAAATATTTTCAGAAGGCACAGAGTGCAACGCACCTAAACCACCCAAACCAGTTTAGGAGGTTTAAGTGCGTCTGACTTTACGCATTTGAGAACTTTTTATGGATTGGACAGCGAGACTGAATTCTGAGTTTGAAGTGAATGTGCAGAGGGAAAATATTTCCAGACGCACAGAGTGTAACGCACCTAAACCACCCAAACCAGTTTAGGAGGTTTAAGTGCGTCTGACTTTACGCGTTTGAGAACTTTTTATGGATTGGATAGCGAGACTGAATTCTGAATTTGAAGCGAATGGCAGAGGAAAAATATTTCCAGACGCACAGAGTGTAACGCACCTAAACCACCCAAACCAGTTTAGGGGGTTTGAGTGCGTCTGACTTTACGCATTTGAGAACTTTTTATGGATTGGACAGCGAGACTGAATTCTGAGTTTGAAGTGAAAGGCAGGGTAAAAATATTTCCAGACGCACAGAGTGTAACGCACCTAAACCACCCAAACCAGTTTAGGAGGTTTAAGTGCGTCTGACTTTACGCATTTGAGAACTTTTTATGGATTGGATAGCGAGACTGAATTCTGAATTTGAAGCGAATGGCAGGGAAAAATATTTCCAGACGCACAGAGTGTAACGCACCTAAACCACCCAAACCAGTTTAGGAGGTTTAAGTGCGTCTGACTTTACACGTTTGAGAACTTTTTATGAATTGGATAGCAAGACTGGATTCTGAGTATGAGACGAATGTGCAGAGGGAAAATATTCTCAAACGCACAAGAACCAACGCACCTAAACCACTTAAACTATCCAATTCAGAACACGCTGTCTCGGAGGAAAAGGACATCTTTTCTGCTGAGCACCAGGATGATACTGCAACCACCCATTATCCAAAGCCATTCATCACCAATGGCGAATTGCGAATACCGCTGGACTGCCATCCTACATATAAATGGTGGAATGGCGGCCAGACGATTTATGAGACCCTGACTGAATTGGAAGCACCACGGAGGGTATGGCTGAGTCATCTTGACCATACTCTGAAATTAGTACGCGGCGAATCTTACAAGGCCACATTCTTGGCCAAAGGAGAAGACAAATGAGCAACACGAAACGGCGTTTTAAAAGGGCACAGAAAAAGCTGCATCGGGCAGCCAAGATGAGCATTGAGCAGATGATAGAGGCGGGCTATTTCGTTCCGCCAAATGGAGACCTGGAGCAGGGGAAAACGTATGTTGCTCAAGTCACCCATGACCATGGCTGCCCTTTGCCTGATGGTGGCGGCACATGCACATGCCGGGAGGTTCAGGTTGAATATTTGGAGCACCTCGCTGAGGGGAAGGTTGACGCATGAGCAGTATCTGCTGGCCATACGTGTGAATATAAAATGTATTGCTTTACGCACCGTTATCTGTGGAAGATCAGGCAGCTTTTAATAATCTTCAACCCTGACGGCATAAAAAATGAGATGTCTGGCACGAACGGCGAAAGGTGAGCAATGCAGGAATACATCAGAAATCGGCAGCGCATTGTGCCGGACACACAGCAAGCAGAAATCGTTTGTCTTTGACCAGGAGCGCAATGACGAGGCGCGAAGGCGCTGGAAGGAATGGATCCGATGTGGTGCAGACGAGCCGATGCCCGACATCTGTCAGGAGCTGGTCTGTGGCGCAAAGACCAGGGCAGGGCACCCATGTCGGAGAGCTGATATATACGACAACGGCAGGTGCAAATTTCATGGTGGATTGTCAACAGGGCCGAAGACCGCAAACGGCAAAAAACGCAGCAGTATGAATTTGCCATGGAGGAAGAAGCTGATCTCATGGGAAGGGGACGGTTAGGTAAAAGAGATTGGCAGGCAGTTGTTGGCAAACCCCATGAGTGCATGTTTCTTTTCTGATGATTTCGAAAAAAAATGGGGTGATATGGGTGGATATGGTTCAGGGCGAAGAATTGATTCCAAGAAAACGACTGACAGCCAATGCAAAATAGATGTTCGAATGATGAAAAAAGAAGGGGCTCTTGTGCCTGGAGCTTCGGGAAATATATCGTGGTGGCGTCGTGATAAGGAAACCGGATCTATTGGGTATCGAGCTGAGGATAAACGGCTTATACTCAACTATCAAAGAAGACAAAATGATGGGGAGTGGCAGAGTATCGAGCAAGTCATCCCGCTAACCTGGACGTACCCGAATTATGGGGGCAAGAGAACCTGGTTTCTGTGCCCCCACTGTTGTCGCCGGGTTGCGGTACTCTATGGCGGCAAATATTTTTTTTGCAGATGTTGCCACAATCTCACCTACTCCTGTCAGCAGGAAAGCAGAGAAGATCGTCTCATGAGGAGGGCAAGAAATATTCGCTGCCGCCTGGGAGGGGGTGCAAATCTTCTTGAGCCTTTTCCCTCTTAAGCCGAAAAACATGCACTGGAAAACGTATGAGGAGCTGCGGCGAGAAGCAGAAATTGCACACCAGAAGTCCCTTGTCTTGGCCGGTCAGCGTTGGAGATTCTTCAGGTAGATTTACAGGAATCTATGGTGCTGAATTGGTTTCTCTATTCACTCTTGCCAGTGCAAATCTCTTTTGCCTGGGAAATTTAGATGTTAACCAAGATATTAAGTCATTATCTTTCAAAAAGAAAACGTACTGTTAAGCCGTTTCAGTAAAACCGCCCAAAGGATGTGAAGATTATCAGAGAGCCAGGTTTCAAATGGATTTCCTGGCTAATTTTATATATCCAGCCAGTCGGCCACCTATTGGGCTGACAGAGTTAGGCATTGAACGTGCTTTACCGGCTAAGTAAACCTGCTCTTCAACTGGTTAGCTGCTGTGACAATGGCGCAGAGTTTTTTGTAGGCAACCTCTTCAACGTTTACCGAGCGGCTGGCAAAACAGCCGAATCCGCAGTCGGTATTGAGGAAGAGTTGTTCTGGTCGATAGAATTCAAGGGCTTTTTCAGCTTTGCCGACAATAAAATCAACCGCTTCGACCTCGTCCGTTCTTGGGTTGACCACGCCGAGACCGAGCTCTCTGTCGGCGAGCGCGCGGCCGACGATCTCGATGTCGCCGGCTCTGGGGGTCGCATATTCCAGCACGAACTGGTCAATCTTCATCCGCTCGAGTGCGGGCAGGAGCCTGGCGTAATCTCCTGAGAGCAGTACATCCTCCTGTTTGGACCAGTTGCCCCGGCAGATATGCACTCCGACCTTTATGCCGTCAATCTTCCTGGTGATTCGATTGATCAGGTCTGCGGCGAATTTCAGCTCCTTACCCGCATCCCGGCGGGTGGCAAGGGTAGCTCACATGAAGGTGCGCCGCTCGCACTCCTCAGACATGATCAGTTCAGTCAGGACCGGTTCATCAAACTGGACGAAATCACAGCCCGCGGCACGCAGGTCGATCAGCTCCTCCCGGAGGATCTTGACGATATCGTCTGCCATCTTCTTATGGTTACGGTATACCTTATGGGTCAATGCCCCTACCCACATGGAGCGGGTGAGCAGATAAGGTCCCGGCAGGGTGATCTTGACGGGCTTCTTCGTCAGGCTGCGCAAGAAATGATAATCTTCAAGGGCCAGTGGCTCGCGGCGGGAAAGTTTACCTGTGCAGGTTGGGTTCTTGACCGCAGAGGCGGGCATATCCATGGTGCGGAGCATCTCCTCGAACTCGGCCTTGTCCTCGACATAATCGAGCATATCAGCCAGGGACATGAGTCTGGTCCCTGCCACTTTGTCGGTGAGAAAGGCATAAAAGCTTTCACGTCGGTGCTCTCCGTCAACGAGTACGTCGAGTCCTGCCTTTTCCTGAAGTTCTACTGTGCGCCGAATTTCCTCTTGTGCGACAGCAAGATAATCGTCTTTGTTGACGCTGCCTTTCTGGTAGCCGCGCAGCGCTTTGAGCATCCGCCTGGACCGTGGCCAGGATCCCACCTGGGTGGTGAGAAATGGTTGTTTTTCTATCATGAACTACACCAGTGCAAGTTTAATATTGAGGTGTACCGCTTTGGCCAGTGTTGCGGCGACGGGAGATCTTTCGACTGTTCGTGCCCATACTGCCCTGACCTTCTCTTCATCGTCGAAGGTGGAGGCAAAACATTTGAGGTCGATTCCCTTAACTGACGGGTCACCATCTTCAATCCCCATGTGGGCGAGGATATTGTTGAGGCTGCCAGTTATGGAGATTTCGATGTCGTCTACCTCAAGATTTTCCTTCGCGCATTCGGTGGCAAATGCGGTGGCCAGTGATCCAGCCAGGGCACCGAACAGATATTCTATTGCACAGGGATGCTCGTCCTTTTCCTCAAAGCTTGCCGGTTGACCGACATCAAAGGAAAAATTGCGGGAGTAGACCGTGGATTTCAAATGTCCGGTTGACCGGGTGCGCAACCGCCATTCGTACCTTTTAGCCTGGGCGAGATCGTGCTGCAGTGCCTTTTCTTCTTCTTTCACTCCGCCTCCCCGTCTAACGAAATAGCGGGTATAGCCGGGTCCTTCTTCCCTGCCGAGAAATTCATGACCTGCCATGCGGCACCAGGGGGGCAGGTCATTGGCCACTGTAGGCTCCCGGCTGCGCATCTCGAGGATTCCGTTAACCGGCGTCTTGATCATGTTCTCACGGATAAAAAGAATCAGTCCGGAGCCGCAATCCAGATTTCCACCATCAAAAATCACATCGGGTGTTAAAGAGTTGTTCTCTGCCGCCATCGCATGAGCCTTCCTTCTGTCGACCTATTTTAATACGCAACTGCAGGAGAGCCTGCCGAGAGCCATTCGACAAGGGCCGCTCCGCCGGCAGGCGTTGCGCCAGCAAGGAGCTGATCTTCAGCGATCCCGCGTTTCTTCATGCACGGAGTACAAACATAGATCTTCCCTCCGGCCTTGATGAACTTTTCGATTAGGTCTTTGAGCGGAGCAAATGGGGCGCCCTCGTCCACTTTGGCCATTTCTTCAGGAACTGCGCACCAGATGCCGTCTGAGCTGAGAAAAACCATGGTATTCTTTTCGCTGCCCTGGGCTGCGTTGGCGACAACGAATCCAAGGGTTGCCTTATCAGGGTCTGTTTTGCAGTGGGTAATGGTAACACAAAAGGTGTTGGACATGACTAGTTCCTCACAAGATGGGGTTTTAGGGTTATGAGATAGTACGGGTGCTGCCTCTCAGTTAGTTCGTTCTTCGTCATCCTGCTCCAGGCTGGTAGTTCCAATGGTGCGCCGGGATCTCTCGAAATGACCAGGATCCTAAGGCCGGGTTCCTGATCCCTGATGTAGAGGTGCAGGTTGACAATGACCCTGCCGCAGGTCTCTTCGCCCCCATCAAACTCGTCATCGAAGTCCCAGTCCGGAATCTCTGGGTCATCCGACTTGATGTTAGAAAAGGTGTCGGGCTTGAATGAGGTGGTGCAGGTGAAGGTTTCTCTACCACTGTCAGGTGAATTCATCGGAGCATTCCATGTACAGGATGGCTGGCGATAGCTTCTTTTCTTCAAACACCTTCAGGCCAGTATGTTTGGGCATATGGCCAGGTGGCTGAGGATGACAAGGCAAGTCGTTATCGCTAGTGTTTTCCTGATGGCTTTCCAGGTTTCTCTTGTATTTGCTGGTACGATCATCAGGCTTACGCAAACGAAACAAACTTATACAAAATTAAGCGATGTTACAAATAGGAAATATCTATTGATTGAAAGTGTTTTTATTAGCTATACTGATGGGATGAATGGGGAGCAGGGAGGCGCATCTCATCTTTGCAATAGCTTTTGACTGTCATTTACAGTTCAAGCGTGCCGATCTCTGAATTTTCGGGAAAGAGGATAGATGGTGTTTTTTTTGGAAGTGGCCCGGTGGTATTGCAGATGGAAATCGACTGCTTGTGAAACTTTCATAGTGCACCTCCTGATTGAGTTGGTGTTTGGCGATGATTTTAGAGCGGATATTGAGCAATCCTTGTCGCGCTGGCCACCGTGGTGCCAAACATTGCGAGAACAATGGCATTTTTATGTGTAACTTCATAAACACTGCTTGCTTGACTATGTGTTTTCACAGCCAGGCACATAACGATAACCGCGAAAAAAAAATGACTTCAACTTCATAACAACCTCCTTTTTTCACGGTCTGGAAAACAAAAATCCCAGACCAATTAAATAATTGATCCAGGATATCCCTATCATCTCCCAGATTACACTTTGTCCGTTTCTTTTCCGGAGAACACGAACAGAAATTCAGGTAGGTCTTCTGACCCTCGGATCGTTCTCCTTCCACACCTTCCCATTCCCAAAAGAACAGTGGCTTTACCGTGGAATTCGTCCCCGATTACAGCGGCGGGCCCGTCCCGGATTTACACCGGGTTCCCTTTTCAGCTTATTGCCAAGCGTCTGAAAGTATAAGAAATATACACAAAAAAACAACGTAAAATCAATATGTTAACTAACCCATATTGTTAGGCTTCTGCTCCGCGATCCTTTCCGCAAAGAACGGTAGGTGGATGTTTATGAACACAGCCTTTTGCGTTGACACACGAATCTGTTTTTTGTAACATCTTGGTAACACGTTTTATAAAATAGTGTTACCAAGATGTTGTACTGATTTTCTAAAGAAAGAAGTATATCAAATCATGATCACTTTTTTATCAGGAGGGACAACTAAATGCATATGGCCGACGCACTTTTATCGCCTGCTGTAGGTGGCACCATGTGGGTAGCAACAGCTGGGACAATTTTCTATTGCTCCAAAAAGGTCAAACAAGATCTTGATGACCGTAAAATTCCTCTAATGGGGGTTCTTGGTGCGTTTATCTTTGCTGCCCAGATGATTAATTTCACCATTCCTGCAACGGGTTCCTCCGGCCACTTGGGCGGTGGTTTGCTCCTCGCTATATTACTTGGCCCCCATGCGGCATTTTTGACGATAGCTTCAGTACTGGTGGTGCAGGCGCTGTTCTTTGCAGATGGTGGTTTGCTGGCGTTGGGCTGTAATATTTTCAACCTTGGAGTATTCCCATGTTTTATTGCATATCCGTTTATTTATAAACCGATTGCCGGAATAAATCCGACTCCACTGAGAATTAGCATTGGAGCAACGCTTGGGGCAATCATTGGTTTGCAGCTGGGGGCCGCAGGAGTTGTTTTGCAGACGGTTGCTTCTGGCATATCTGAACTGCCATTGAGTGCATTTATTTCTGTGATGCTTCCGATACATCTTGCCATTGGTCTTGTGGAGGGGCTTGTCACCGCCGCAGTAGTCTCTTTTATCTGGAAGTCGAGGCCCGAATTACTTGAGCTGACGGCTACCTCTCGACCTTTAGGAGACATATCGCTAACAAAAGTTATCGCCGCTCTTGGAGCAGTCACCGTTATCACCGGGGGGGCTCTTTCCTGGTTTGCATCTTCCTCTCCTGATGGGCTCGAGTGGTCGATGTTTAAAGTTTCCGGCCACGAAGAACTGGAAGCTCCGGAAAAAGGGATACATCATACCCTTTCTGTATTACAGGAAAAAACATCCTTCTTACCCGATTACGGCTTCAAAGCAGCTGAGCCTGAGGCTGAAGACTTGGCGGAAACGGAGTCTTGGCCAGCCGTTGACAGTGGCACGACAACTTCCGGGCTGGTAGGAGGTTTGCTGACTCTTGCTCTTGCCCTATCAATAGGTATTCTCTTCAGAAAACGCAGCAAGACCGGTTGATCTGCGCCTTTCAAATGGTAGGGGAGACGAATGATTCTTCTACCATTTTTTATACATGAGATTGAAACAGAGAAAAACTGGCATGGCTAAAATTGATACCGCATTTTTTGATCTCAGCATATTAGAGGAGATGGCGAACAATGACACGGTCATTCACCGAATTGATCCACGGATAAAAGTTGTAGTTGCCTCAATATTTGTATTGTGCGTTGTTTCATTCCATAAATACACGATTTCCGCTCTCTTACCTTTTGGTCTTTTTCTTATCATTGTGATGGGACTGGCAGAAATTCCGGCTTTATTTCTGCTGAAAAAAATAGTGCTGGTGTCGCCTTTTGCTATCATGGTCGGAATCTTTAACCCCTTGTTTGATCAGCAACCGATTATGGTTCTGGGAGCAATTACCATAACGGGTGGATGTGTTTCCTTTGTGTCAATCCTGTTGCGTTTTGGCCTCTGTGTCGGTGCAGTGCTGGTTTTGATTGCTTCTACAGGTTTTAATACGGTCTGTTTAGCCATGGTTAAGCTCGGGATGCCAAAGATCTTTGCCGTGCAATTGCTGATGCTTTACCGCTATATCTTTGTTTTGATCGAAGAAGGGCTGCGTATGTACCAGGCTATGACCCTGCGCACTTTTCATGGACGAGCTATAGCTATGAAAACCTATATGCATCTGGCAGGTCAGCTGCTACTGAGAACTCTTGATAGAGGTCAACGGATTCATCTGGCTATGCTTTGCCGCGGATTTGACGGAGATATCCGAATTCGTCAGTCATTGCGAATGGCCAGGCTAGACCTCTTTTTTCTTGCAGCATGTTTTGCAATTCTTCTACTTATGCGCTGTTATAATCTCCCTGCGATGTTTGGGCGGTTGATTACTGGAATAACATAATGAGCCATCACATCGTTGAAGTCCAAGATCTCAGCTATACCTATGCTGATGGCACAAAGGCTGTAGACGGTATCTCATTTCGTATTCACCATGGAGAATCGGTAGCCGTTGTTGGGGCCAATGGTGCAGGGAAGTCTACCTTGCTATTGCACCTGAATGGATATCTGACTCCCCAGAGCGGTAAGGTAAGAATAGGAGATTTTCCGCTGACTCAAAAAACAATTAAGGACATTCGAAAAACAGTCGGAATGGTTTTTCAAAATTCTGACGACCAACTCTTTATGCCGACTGTCTACGATGATGTCGCCTTTGGCCCTCTGAACTTGGGGCTGCCAGCAGAAGAATTAGAACAGCGAGTTCTGGAAGCGCTTTCCCGAACAAATGCCGAACATCTCAAGGACCGTCCGCCTTACAAGCTCTCTGGTGGAGAAAAACGAGCAGTAGCCATTGCAACTGTTCTTGCTATGAGTCCAGATATTCTTGTTATGGATGAACCAACCTCAAACCTCGACCCCAGAGCTCGCCGCTCTCTTATTGACCTTTTATCTGGTTTTCATCATACCAAGATCATCGCTACCCACGATCTCGATATGGTCCTTGACCTGTGCGAGCGCACCATCGTTATTATGGATGGTAAAATAATGGTCGATGGTCCAACGTTGGAGATTTTTCAGAACACGGACCTTTTACTTGCCTGTCACCTTGAAAAACCTCTTCGAATGCAGCCTTGTCCAGTATTAAAAACTAACGTACAATAGCAAGACAAAACGACTTCTCCAGCACAAAATCAGGCTTGCGGAAGTGGTAATCAAATATCTTTCTGTGATCGTTTTGCCGAGTGTGTCGACGACTTCGGTGGTCTTTTGATCTGTGAATTGTGGAGCCCCTGGCTAACCTTTTAGACACCCCTTGCTTCCTTAAACCACGTCTTCCTTTTACACCCCACGGTCAAGTAAATTCGCGTGCCACGAAAAAGTATCTGGCTTTAACCTTCCTTTAATCCTGTTCTTGTTATTTTGAAGTCAAAGATGATTCAAAGTGTGGGGATCTGAATATCGACTTTGTATCGGCATTCTGTTGCTATGCTTTCTGTTTTTTTGCATTGGCTTGAACTGGCTTTGATTTGTTTTGCCACCACCGGCGTCAGACTCACACTCACCGGCGGGTTGTTGCAATCCTTTCTTGTGTTATCGGCATGTTGGGCCGAAAGAGGTCGATTGTAAGGGAAAGTGCAGGAAATAAAAAGAATGTTTTTCGAAGGAGCGGCTCGTATTGTTAAATCTCATGGAGGCGATTATGAAGACCTTAATGGTGACTTTGTTAATGGGGCTGGTCCTTGGTTGTATGGCTTGGCCGGTATTCAGCAGTGAAGATGATTGGGAGTATGGCAGGCGCACGGGCGATGGTGAGCATGATCCTGCAGGGTATCGGAGCAAGATCTACGGTACGGTGGAGAAACTTCCAGAGACCGGATTCGCTGGGGTATGGATCGTTAATGGACGAGAATTTGTTGTAACGGAGCGAACTCGCCTGGAGCAGAAACATGGGCTGATTGAGCCCGGTGCCTATGTCGAAATCAAAGGTATAAAACTGGATAACACCTTTACTGCCGATAAAATAGAAGTCAAAAGAGCAAAAGCCGATCCTTCCTACGGTGCAACCGAGCAAAAAATCACCGGTAAAGTAGAAAAAATACCCAAAGGGATTCTGGGTACCTGGGTTATAGGAGGTAAGGAGGTTCTTGTCTTGAAAGACACGGTATTACAAGAAAAAAATGGCAAAGCTACACTTGGATCTCTTGTGGAGGTGGTTGGTATCAAATCGGGAGAGACCTTTCAGGCCGGCAGGATAGAGACACAACAAGCGATACAGTAGGAGGGGAGATGTCATGAGAATTCTGGTCATTGAAGATGAGAAAAGACTTGCCGCGATTCTAAAGAAGGGACTTGAGGAGAGCGGTTTTGTCGTCGATGTAACCCTTGACGGTGAAGATGGACTCTTTATGGCTAGAACCTATCCGTACGATGCTGTACTTCTCGATATACTTCTTCCAAAGGTCGATGGGCTTACTGTTCTCAAGAAACTCAGGGCAGAAAAGATAGAGGTTCCGGTCCTGATGCTGACGGCAAAGGGAGAGCTTGAGGACAGAGTACGAGGCTTGAACCTCGGGGCTGATGATTACCTGGTAAAGCCATTTGATTTTTCAGAGCTGCTGGCACGCTTGAACACCGTTATACGAAGAAGCCTGGGTAAGGCGTCTCCCGTCCTCGTTATAGATGATCTGTCCCTGGATATGAATGCCAAGACTGTCACCAGGTCGGGAAAAGAGATCAATCTTTCCGCCAAGGAATACAATCTCCTCGAATATCTCGCATTGAACAGTGGCCGGGTGATTGGCAGAACCGAACTGACCGAGCATCTGTATGACACGGAGTTCGATCTGGATAGTAATATTATAGATGTTTACATTAATTACCTGAGAAATAAGATAGATAAGGGCTATGACAGGCAATTGATTGTGACGGTAAGGGGTGCTGGTTATGTCTTAAAGGGTGAGCAATGATCTGGTTGAGATCGATTAAAGGCAGACTTTTTGGGTGGTCTTTCTCCTTCATCGCTGCCATGCTCCTAGCCATGGGGGTATTTCTGTATAATGAGGTTGAAAAGATAATACTGGAATCCGTCGACAAGGCTCTCCATTCAAAAGAACAACTCATCACAGGGCTTTTACACGAAGAGAACAACAACATTGAGATTGAGCTTTCGGAAATCATGCTCGGTGAATATTCCCTACCGAGATCCGGCCATTACTATAAAGTACTGATGAACGGCGTTCTCCTGGCTGCCTCTCCTTCCATGGTGGAGGATGATTTTGATCTGGCATCCGGGAGCATTGTTTCCTCGGATGCTGAGAAGAACCAAAAAATCTATATGGCCACAGGGCCCGACAAAGAACCGATCAGAACTCTTCACCATAGCTTTAGGACCTACGGTCGATCCTTTGATATCTTTGTCGCAGAAAGCATCCGGGAACATGTCGGGATGATACATACCTTCCGGAACTTTTTGATGATAATTATTTCCGCAAGCATCCTGATCGTTTGCCTGGTGAATAAATGGATAATAACACGCTCCCTGTTGCCTCTGGATGTCTTTGCGGCATCAATCAGTAAGATCACACACAGGAGTCTGGGCGACAGACTTGGGGTTAAGACTGAAGTTCAGGAGCTTGATGGGCTTGCTGAGTCGTTCAACGATATGTTGGGCAGACTGCAGAGGGCGTTTGAATCGGAGAGGAGGCTGGTGTCCGACGCCTCCCATGAGCTCAAGACACCTGTGTCGGTTATCAAGGCCCATTGCGATGTGCTTCTTCTGAATGATCGCAGCAAAGAAGAGTACCGTGAAGCTCTAGTGACGATCCAAGACGTCTCTGCCAATATGGGCAGGCTCATAAACGACTTGCTTTCGCTTGCACGGCTCGATGCTGGGGCACTGTCAACGTCCACTGTAGGAGCTGTCTCCTTGAAAACCTGTATACACAATGCTCTTAGGTTGGTTCAACCTCTTGCTGAGCAGAGGGGTGTCAGTGTCAGGATATCTTCTTTGAATGATCTTTTTCTGCAGGGCGACGGCGACAGGCTGACGGAAGCCTTGCTCAATCTGATCGAGAACGCCGTAAGATATAACCAAGAGAACGGTGTGGTGGATGTATCCTACGTTCAAAAAAACGGGGCAGTGCATATTATGGTTTCGGATACTGGAATTGGCATCGCCGAAGAAGACAGGAACCGAATATTCGACCGCTTTTACAGGTCTGACGCCGTAAGAAATAGCGACGGAACAGGTCTTGGCCTCAATATTGTCAAGTTAATAGTTGAAGGCCACCATGGAACGGTCATGGTGGACAGTAAAGTGGGTGAGGGCAGCCGTTTTTCGATTACCCTTCCTCTGTCGGCTTCGTGATAAGCCTCTTGAGAGCGTCTACCCGAAAATTGTTGATGTTTTGCCTTGCGATCGATTTCTGCTAGCCACCGACGGTTTGCTCGATACGGTTTCCTATAAAAAGATTGAGTCGACTAAAAGTGAAGAATCTCATCCTGAAGCAACAGCTAGCCGGCTGTTATCGACAGTAACGGATAGGGCGAACAAAACGACACAATATTATTTCTGGAGAAAGAAATGAACGAAAAAAAACAAATAGTCGTATGGGACTCGTTTATACGAGTTTTTCACTGGTCATTATTGCTACTCTTCTTTGTGGCATATCTTACTGGAGATGATAAAGGACCTCTTCATCGTTATGTTGGTTATGCAGTCCTGTTGCTTGTGATAGCCAGAATATGTTGGGGCTTTTGGGGTACAAAACATGCTCTTTTTAGTGATTTTATATGTTCTCCTGCAAAGGGTTTGAACTACCTGAAAGAACTCGTGACCGGGAAACCAACACACTATATCGGTCACAATCCCGCTGCTGCCTGGATGATTCTTTTGTTGCTTTCAAGCAGCATAATAATCTGTCTGACTGGCTATGCGGCGCACACGGCAAAGAGAGGAATGGATTCACTAGGTTCTGGCAATACAATTTCGATTGTTGGAAACGCCTATGCCGATGATGACAAAAATGAGCGGCATGAAGGTAAACACAAAGAACGTGAAAGGCATAACGATGGAGAAAGTGATGATGAGAGTGACAGCGACAGCATCTGGAGTGATATTCATGAAATGTCAGCACAATTCATGCTGATTTTGATTTGTTTACACATAGTTGGAGTTGCTGTCTCGAGCAAAGTGCATAACGAAAACCTTGTGAAAGGAATGATTACAGGAAAAAAAGACACGCAAAACAAATAGCTGTCCAACTATAAATTTCATTAAAAAAAATCACCTGACATAAAAAGAAAGGGGAAATAAGTGAACCAATCAGAGCTACAAAAAGCATTTAATAATTTTAAGGCCAATGATCAACTTAAGAGAAAGCTCAAAATATTTCTCACCATTGGTTGCCTCAGTATGCTGCTTGTGGGTGGCCTAATCTTTTGGGCAGGTGTCGCGACTGTTCAGTATGTGGCAAGGATCGGAAGCAAAGTAAACGTCAAGGAGCAGGTGGAAAACCTGAAAGGGGGGATTCCAAAAATCCCGGCCATTGTCAAGGTTGGTTGCTGGGAAAAAGTGCAGAGCCTGATGAGTATACAGGATGCGCGCTTTGGACCGAATATCAAATAAATACCCGATGAATATCAAGACCAAACCAAATATGCCTATGGGCTTGAACGAAACTCAGGCCCAAGCAAAAATTGCCAAGGAAGGATTCAATGAACTCCCCTCTTCCAAGCCCAGGAATCTTTTTGCAATCGCCTTCGGAGTAGTTCGGGAACCCATGTTCCTGCTGCTGGTGGCTTGTGGAACACTGTATCTGATCCTGGGCGACGTGCAGGAAGGGGTAATGCTGTTAGGTTTTGTCTTCGTGATAATGGGGATAGAGCTCTACCAGGAAAAAAAGACAGAAAAGGCTTTAGATGCCTTGAAGGATCTGGCAAGCCCACGTGCCCTGGTTATTCGCGATGGAAGCGAAAAGAGAATTGCCGGTAGAGAAGTGGTGACCGATGATATCATTATTCTTCAGGAAGGAGACAGGGTACCGGCAGATGCCATAGTTCTGACATCCGTCAATCTCTTGGCAGATGAATCGTTACTTACCGGGGAATCGGTGCCGGTACGTAAAAATGAATGGGATACGCATTTAGAAAAAGTGCATCCAGGTGGTGATGATCTCCCTTTTGTCTATTCAGGCTCCTTAATTGTACAGGGTAACGGGATGGCAAAGGTGACCGCTACCGGCATGAATACTGAAATCGGCAGCATCGGCAAGGCCCTGGAATCGGTAACGCCAGAGGACACCAAACTCAAGCGTGAAATGGGCTCGCTGATCAAGAAACTGGCGATTATTGGGATTTCTCTTTGTCTACTGGTGATCGCGGTCTACACCATGTCCCGAGGCGATTTACTCAAAGGCTTTCTTGCTGGACTGACACTGGCAATGGCGATGCTGCCCGAGGAATTTCCCGTTGTCCTTGCTGTGTT
This sequence comes from uncultured delta proteobacterium, assembly GCA_963696725.1. GTDB lineage: Bacteria > Desulfobacterota > Desulfobulbia > Desulfobulbales > Desulfocapsaceae > MADRE3. The sequence continues at coordinate 4,922 of CAVOLI010000016.1, read as the reverse complement.
TATGGCCCTTGGTGCCTGGCGTATGTCGAAGCAGAGAGTCTTGACCAGAAAACCTGCAGCTATTGAAACTCTCGGCTCAGCGACGGTCTTATGTTCAGACAAAACAGGGACCCTCACCCAAAATAAAATGACCGTTGCCTGGTTGTATAACGGTTCAGAGTTCTTCTCCCTGGCTGACGACAAAAGCTTCCCGGAAAATTTCCATGAAATTTTCGAATACGGCATGCTTTCGAGCCAGACAAATCCCTTTGACCCTATGGAAAAAGCCATCTTAAAGATGAGTGAGCTGCATCTTAATGGAACCGACCATATCCATACCGACTGGGAGATGTTGAAAGAATACCCTCTTTCAAAGGATTTACTGGCCATGTCGAGAGTGTTCCGGCAGAAAGGGACAGACGAAAAAACCATTGCGGTAAAAGGTGCTCCTGAGGCAATTTTTGATCTCTGTCACCTGGATGAGCAACAACAGCGCGAACTGGGGTCCGCCGTCGAGCATCTCGCGGAGAAGGGGTTGCGGGTCCTGGGCGTTGGCAAGGCACGAATCGAATCATCAGACTTACCTGATATTCAACATGATTTTGATTTCGAATTTGTGGGTTTGATCGGGCTGTCCGATCCTATCCGGCCAAATGTACCGGAAGCAGTCGCTGAATGTCACCGGGCAGGCATCAGGGTGATTATGATTACCGGGGATTATCCTGTAACAGCTATGAATATTGCCAGAGAAATAGGCCTGCAAAACCACGAAGTCTGCATTACAGGCCAAGAACTGCAGGTGATGTCCGAGGCTGAGCTGTGTGAGAAAATTCAACACGTTAATGTGTTTGCCAGGGTCGTACCGGAACAGAAACTGAAAATTGTCAACGCGCTCAAGAAAAACAAGGAAATTGTTGCCATGACGGGAGATGGCGTCAACGATGCTCCTGCGTTAAAGGCTGCCAATATAGGCATTGCCATGGGGGAAAAAGGCACCGATGTCGCGCGGGAGGCCTCTTCCTTGGTATTGATGGATGATAACTTCGCCTCTATCGTCGGTGCCGTAAGGATGGGACGGCGAATTTTTGACAATCTCCAGAAAGCACTGGGGTACATATTTGCAATCCATGTACCTATTGCCGGACTGTCCCTTATCCCTATATTTGTTGCCGATTTACCATTGATCCTCTGGCCTGTTCATATTGTGTTCATGGAACTGATAATAGACCCTGCCTGTTCCATAATTTTTGAGGCGGAAAAGGAAGAGGCCAACGTCATGTCCAGGCCACCGGCAAAATTTGATGAACCCTTTTTCGGAGGACGGAAGATTCTTCTCAGCTGTCTGCAGGGGGTTGGCGTACTCATCATTGTCATGGCAATTTATGGACTTGGTTTGTATCAGGGGTATTCAGAAAAAGAGGTCAGAACATTCTGTTTCATCACCCTTATATCCTCGAACATTGCCGTAATATTGTCCAACCGGTCCTGGACGAGAAATATTTTCCAGATCCTGAATACTCCTAACCCAACCGTAAAATGGGTAGTCGGCGGCGCGATACTTTTCCTCGCACTGGTATTAAATATCCCATTTCTGACGGGAATATTCCTTTTTGAAAAGGTTGATTTGCTCGAGATCTGCATCTGCGCTGCAGCAGGCTTTTTGAGCATAACGGGCTTTGAGATTTTTAAGCTGATAGCAAACCGTACCAAAAGAGAGTTATGGTAAGCAATGAAATCAACTACAGACTGGACGAGTTTATTATCATAGAGCGTAGTGGCGCCGTACTGACCTGGGTGAAGCATATGCCATTTGGCGGCCAGCGCAGCGGGCAATGCTATCGCCTTGGCAATATACTTGTAATTTTTCCCTGGGACCATGAAGGACCAGGTTACCTGAAATGGGAATTCCATGAATATTCTATGAAATTGCCCAGATGGACCAAGACACATTATTACTGTTTTGCTTCCTCTCTTCGTCAAGTAGGCATTGCCCAAGGTCTTTCTACCGAAGTAATAAGGCAAATAGCTGGTGGTGAAAGCAGCAATGAAATTGTCAAAGTGGCCGAGTCACGTTCATTCCAACTTGGTCGATACAAAATCACCCTCCATAAGAGTAACATCATCTCTTGGCTAACTATAGGAGGATTAAATAAAACGATAGGCGGAAAATGTTTTATTGAATCCGATATTATTTTTTTAGGTCCTCAAGAAAATGAATCTGATACAAAACAGAGGCGACTCTTTTTTGCCGAGCTCAATTTGCTTCCACTGTGGGATAAATCTGTTGCATGGGGTCATGCTGGTTCTCTCAAAATTTGTGAGAAATTCAAAAATCGAACGCTTTCATATCCTGCTACTTGGAATACTGAACCTAAAAAGATCTCTATAAAGGACAATCTCGGTTTTTTGCAGAGTGAAGGATTGAGCGAAGAAAAGTTCAGAGAAATCAAGGAATCAGGCATTGACTGGTTAAAAAAAATGTGGACTCGTGTTTACCACTTAGCCAGGTGACCCAATGTTCGGAATCGGTCTGACCGTTATTTCAACTCTTCTCCTTGCCTATGTTGTGTGGAGAATATCCTCAATCCAAAAACTCATTGAGGTTACTTCAAAAAAAACTATTTTCTATAGTGGTATTGTCATCTGGATCATCCTTGTCAGCGGACGATTATTTGGCCATGGGAGCGGTTCGCTATGGGCCTCAACCGTCGAATTTGTTGGAATCACGATTACAGCCGTTCTTTTTCTTATTTTCACCTGTCTTTTTCCGATAGATCTCGCCACCGGATTTGGTCGCTTCTTACCCCGCCTGGCTCCTCGTCTTCGGGGATGGGCAGTGATAGGAGGTTGTCTACTTTCTTTTGTGGCGGCAATCCAGGGCATTCGTCCCCCTGTAGTATCTCATCACGAAGTGAAATTGAAAAACCTGCCCAAGGTGCTTGATGGCACCACTCTGGTCGCTCTTTCCGATCTCCACCTGGGATCAACCCTTGGTCCCAGGTGGCTCGAGGCCCGCGTTGCCCAGGTCCAGGCACTGGAGCCAGACATTATCCTGTTGCTTGGGGATATTTTTGAAGGACACGGAGAAAATTCTGAAGCCTTTCTACCAGCGTTCCGAAAATTCTCAGCGCCTCACGGCATCTGGTCTGTGGATGGAAATCACGAAAACCATGGGAGAACCGGAGAATCCGGATCATCTCTTAAAGGAACTCATATTCTCACCCTGCAAAACGAGTTGACACAACCCATTCCTGGTTTGCTCCTGGCCGGCCGAAGTGTCCCACGCAGTCATGATGAAGCACCGACAACACGCCCCTGGAATCCTCCAGAAGATCGTCCGCCAGGTGGCCTCATCTTGCTTTCCCACATCCCCGAAGATTCACAAAAAGCAGCAGACTCAGGTGTCAATCTTATGTTATCCGGGCACACTCATGGTGGCCAGATATGGCCTTTTAGTTTCCTTGTGGAAATGGTTCATCCCCAGTTCGGAGGGATTTACAAAATCGCTAACATGACCCTTCTGGTCTCACGTGGCACCGGTACCTGGGGCCCCCGCATGCGGCTATGGCGACCCAGTGAATTCCTTCATATCACTCTTAGGTCTGAGTAAAGAATCTACGGTTGCAAACCAATAAAAATGGTTATAATGGAGGCGGCTAAACAAAGGGAAAGCCTTAATGACGTAACAAATTTCGCACCAGATACTGTTGATACGACAAAGACTTGCGAAGATAATAAGATTAGCAGAACGATCATACGATTATATACCATAACTCGCATGCCCCATCTTCAAGGATCAAGTTTTCCAATGACAACATGTTGTTTCAACATCACAAAAAAGGTCATTTCTACATACGCTTCATAAGAATGAGAGATTTTACGATAATTGAGAGGAACAGACGTTTTGAAGATCAATCTATATCAAACAGGAACCAACGATGATTGACATGAATAAACTCCTAGGTCAACTGCTTGGCAGCGGTGCGACCAGTGGATTTGCAGGAGGGTTGGCTGGTGGTCTTGCAAGCAGCATGCTGACCAGCAAGAAAGGACGTAAGCTGGGCACAAAAGCACTCAAACTGGGTGGAGTTGCTGCAGTAGGCGCGCTGGCTTACACTGCTTTCCAACGTTACAACCAGGGTGCCACCTCAACCCTGCCAGCAACAGCGGCAGATCTCACTCTGGCACCACCTGGCACTGCATTCATGCCCAAGGAGAATGATGATGCGGCCAATGAAGCATTGGGACTTACGCTGGTACGAGCTATGATTGCTGTTGCACGAGCTGATGGACGGCTTGATGCAGAGGAAAGCCAGTCTATTTTTCAAAAGATTCAATCTTTAGGGCTGGACAGTGAAAGTCAGGCTTTACTGGTGGAAGAAATGGGCCATCCTGTTGATATGGACGCTATCGTCAACAGCGCCACCAGCCCAGAGATTGCCGCAGAAATCTACACAGCATCACTGCTGGCTGTCGATATCGACACCGCTGCCGAAAAAGGCTATCTCGCCATGCTGGCTGCACGTCTAAGATTGCCTTCTGAGCTGGTCGTGGAGATTGAGCGACAAGTGGCAGCGCAAAAATCGTTTGCTCAATAGATATTTCTCAATCAATCAGTTTCTGTTTGATTCAGGATAAAGAATGGTAAGAAGAGAACTTGTGCTGCATCTACCAGCGGTATGTCAATGCCGGTGCACAATGGCAGGAGGAACTCTTATATGATTTCATCAAATACTAAATTCCATTCTTTTAAAATATGATAGGATATAATATAAGCTAAAAGGGTCCAACAAAAAGCGGGTACAAAAGAGGGTATTTAGCAATTCGTAAGTATTTATAACGGTTTTATGTGTTTGATATTTTTTCAAATGATATTTTTTTTGTGATTCCTGGTCCCGCACCAATAGTTTTTAGTAAAATCAAGCCCTTAGCCGCCCCCATGG
>CAVOLI010000015.1:0-25123 GCA_963696725.1 uncultured delta proteobacterium | reverse complement strand
GCCACGAAGAGATGCCTCAGGAACGGAACATTGAGCGGCAGAAGGCCAGGATCGGGGTGTTTGTCTGCAACTGTGGGATAAATATCGGCGGTATAGTTCGGGTTCCTGAGGTGGCACAATATGCAGCGACCCTGCCGGACGTTGTGTATGTGGAGGAAAACCTGTTCAGCTGCTCTCAGGATATTCAGGATAAGATGACCCAGGTCATTATCGATCAGGGGCTAAACAGGGTTGTCATTGCTGCCTGTACTCCCAGAACCCATGAAGGCCTCTTTCAGCAGACACTTATTAATGCGGGACTCAATAAATACCTGGTGGAGATGGCAAACATCCGTAATCAGGATTCGTGGGTCCATTCTGGAGAGCCGGACCTGGCGACAGAAAAAGCGAAAGATCTCGTAAGAATGGCGGTTGCCAAAGTTCGCTTGTCGTCACCCCTTGCCCAACAACCTCTGGGGGTGAATCGCTCGGCTCTTGTTATAGGTGGTGGGTTGACCGGTATGATCTCAGCGCTTACTCTGGCGCGCCAGGGTTTCCCTGTACATCTGGTAGAAAAAAAGGATGTACTGGGGGGCAATGCCAGACTCCTCAATAACACCTGGCAGGGTGAGCCCGTCGGCGTTAAGCTGGAAAAACTCCTCAGTGATATCAGAGCGGAAGAACGAATCAACGTCCACCTCTCGACTTCAATCAAGCATGTAGAAGGTTTTGTCGGTAATTTTAAAACAGAGATAGTGGAAACGACGACACCTTTAACTATCGAACATGGGGTTGCAATAGTTGCCACAGGTGCAAAGGAATCAAGACCTGCCGAATACCTTTACGGCGAGCATAGCGGTGTTGTGACCAATCTCGAACTGGACGCCATGATTCGCACCAATGACCATAAACTGCGCAATGCGGACAATATTCTCTTTATTCAATGTGTCGGTTCCCGTGACGAAAACAGACCGTACTGTTCCAAGGTCTGCTGTACCCATACTATTAAGAACGCTCTTGCCCTGCAGGAAATGAATCCGGATGCACGTATTTTTGTATTGTACCGGGATATCAGGACCTACGGTCAGCGTGAGGTCCTCTATCTTGAGGCAAGAAAAAAAGGCATCATTTTCAGTAAATACAAGCCAGAGAAAAAGCCGGTGGTAACCAGTGACGGCCAGCATCTCGAGGTGCTTTTTCATGATCCGGTCCTGGACGGAAATATCTCTGTTCGTGCCGATCTGGTCTGTTTGGCCACAGCCATTGAGTCACACCATGATGAATCTCTGGCCCAGTTTTTTAAGGTGCCCATGGATAAAGACGGCTGGCTCCTGGAAGCCCACCAGAAATTACGACCAGTGGAGTTTGCAACAGAAGGTGTTTTTCTCTGTGGTATGGCCCATTACCCTAAACCGATAGATGAAAGTATTTCCCAGGCGCTTGCTGCGACATCCCGGGCCTTGACGGTGCTGACGCGGGATCAGATCATGGTTGGCGGGGTGGTGAGCCGTATTAACCCTGAACTCTGCTGTGGCTGCCATGGTTGTATCAATGTCTGTCCGTATGGTGCGATAAGTTACAACGTCGGATTACGGGTTGCTGAAGTCAACGCCGCCCTCTGTAAGGGATGTGGCGCCTGCGCGGCTGCCTGTCCGTCGGAAGCCCCTATGTTGATGGGATTCAATAATGAACAACTTTATGCCGAGATAAAGATGGCGCTGTGCTCATGAGAAAACAGTCAAAGGAGAAAATTGTGACAAATCAGGAATTTCAACCAAAAATAATCGCCTTTGTCTGCAACTGGTGCGCCTACGGGGCTGCCGATCTTGCAGGCGTCAGCCGCATGCAGTACCCGGCAAACGTGCGTCTTATTCGGGTGATGTGTTCAGCCACCATATCAGCACATCATATACTAAAAGCATTCCAGGAAGGGGCTGACGGGATACTGGTCGGTGGCTGACACGTCGGCGACTGCCATTACCTGTATGGTAATTACATGACCATTAAGCGGATGCGATTTCTTCAGGAATTACTGAATTTTGTTGGAATCGAAGGACGGCTGCACCTCGAGTGGATCTCTTCAGCAGAGGCCCAGAAATTTGCTGACACCATCACAAATTTTACAGAAAAGATCAGGGGTATGGGGCCCAGCCAGTTTACCAATACACTGACTGCACCGGAAACAGAGGCTCTTTTGATGAATCTGGAACCGGAAGCTGCTGTTTTATAAGGAAAGAAAAATGAAGAGAAAAGTCAAAGAGTGGCTGGAAGACGGGACTGTGGATCTGTTTCTTGGCTACAAGATGAATTGCGGTCATCCGTTGCCCCACTGTTTTACCAAAGAAGAGATTGGTGAAGTTGAGCATCTGGTTGTCAGCACAACGCGGTATAGTCTTGAAAAGATTGCCACCCATCTGGCCAAAAGAGATCCTGAACTCAAAATTGGCCTACTGGCACGCGACTGCAATCAGAGGGCGATAAATGTCCTGACGATCTGGCACCAGCTTGATAAGGACAAGATCTTCCCCTTAAATGTTAACTGTTGTCCTTCGCCGATAAAACCCCAGGCGGACTGCAGCTATATGAGCGGCGAGCAGACGTCGCCCTATAAAGTGCAGGTAGGTATCGATAACCTTATGGACATAGAGAAGGCAGACGATTTTTCTGATCAGGAGAAAAATGTCCGCTGGATGTACGAATTTCAGAAATGCCTCAAGTGCTACGGTTGCAGGAACATCTGTCCGGTCTGTTTTTGTGCGGAATGCACCCTGGAGCATAAGGATTTGATCGGCCCCGGAAGGCTGCCGCCGCAGATTCCAATTTTTCATCTGGTGCGAGCCGCCCACATGGCAGGTCGTTGCATCGACTGTGGTCTTTGCGAGGATGCCTGTCCCATGGATATTCCTCTACGACTGCTCTATCGCAAGGTAGGCGATATCGTAAAAAATGTTTTTGACTATAACACCGGTGAGAGTAGCGAGCAGTCGCCCCTGTCTCTTCTCGGGGAGAAGGTGTCATTGTCTCTGAAACCGATGTGATGAAGCTTCGTAAAAAATGTGAAAACAGATCAGTTGACAGGTTATCGAAAGGATAACCGGCAAGGAGAATATCTAATGAAATGCACGTTCGTTCCCTCAATCTGCTCCTACTGTGGTACAGGTTGCGGAGTGCTGTTTGAAACCATAGATGGCAAGCTCAACAGTACAATCCCAATGAAATCTCACCCCGTCAGTCAGGGAAAGCTTTGTATCAAGGGCTGGAATCTTCATGAGCATATCAATAGCCCGATGCGGCTGAAAAAACCGCTGGTTAAGACCTTCGGTCGCTTCATCAATACCAGTTGGGACGAGGCCATCCAGATCACAGCTGACAGGTTTAAAGATATTATCGAAAAATATGGTCCAGACAGCATCGGTGTTCTGGTTTCTGCCAAGATGTCCAACGAGGAAAATTACCTGGCCCAGAAACTGGCCCGGGCGGTTTTCGGGACCAACAACGTAGACCATTGCGCCCGGCTCTGACACTCCTCTACGGTGGCAGGTCTTGCCGCCGCATTCGGATCTGGAGCTATGACCAATTCCATCGATGGTATTGAGAAATCAAATTGCATCTTTATTATCGGTTCAAATACTACGGCCAATCACCCACTGGTCTCAAGAAGGGTGATGCGGGCCAAGGAAAAGGGTGCCAAACTCATTGTAGCCGACCCAAGGGGGATACAGTTGAGTCGGTTTGCCGATGTGGCTATCCGCCACAAGCTGGGCTCCGATGTTGCGCTCTTAAATGGGATGATGCATATCATTATAAAAAACGGCTGGCATGATAGGGACTATATCAGCAAGCGGACGGAGGGATACGAGGAATTTGCTGCTGAAATAGAAAAAGCGACGCCTGAGATAACTGCCCTGGCAACGGGGGTGAATCAGGAAGATCTTTATCGTATGGCCGAGGCCTATGGTACTGCGGGGGCTGCATCCTTACTGTATGCCATGGGGATAACCCAGCATGTTACAGGCGTAGATAACGTTAAGTCATGCTGTAATCTTGCCATGCTCTGTGGCAATGTCGGTATTCCAGGGCGGTGGTGTTAATCCGCTGCGGGGCCAGAATAATGTGCAGGGCGCCTGCGACATGGGAGGGTTGCCCAATGTATTTACCGGCTATCAGCCGGTGACCGATGAAAAGGCCCGGGCAAAGTTCTCAAAGGCCTGGGGATGTTCCTTAAACGAAAAGCCTGGGATGACCATTACCGATATGATTCCTGGCATTCTCGAAGGAAAAATCAAAGGCCTGTATGTCATCGGAGAAAATCCGAAACTGAGCGATCCGGACTGGAATCACCTCAACCACGCCCTGCAGGAGCTTGAGTTTCTTGTCGTCCAGGATCTGTTTCTGTCAGAAACAGCTCAGGTGGCAGATGTTGTTTTTTCGGCCTCGGCTCTTGCCGAGAAAGAGGGAACGGTCACCAATACGGAACGTCGCTGCATGAAATACGATCAGGCGATCCACCCCTCTGGGCGATACCCTGCCGGACTGGGATATTATTGCCAGGCTGGGCACCGCCATGGGCTACCCGATGCATTATAACAATACCCAGGAGATCTTCGACGAACTCACCGCACTGACACCGAGTTATGCGGGAATGACCTATGAGCGGCTGGGATGCGATGGGCTGCAGTGGCCCTGCCCCGCTGCCGGATCACCCCGGTACGGTCTATATGCACAAGGATACCTTTTCAGTCGGGGACTTGGAAAATTTCATCCCGTCACCTATCAGCCACCGGCTGAACAACCGGATAAAGAATATCCGTTTTCTCTTACTACCGGCCGGATGTTCGCGCACTTTCATACCGGTACCATGACCCGGGTGTCGCCGCATCTCGATATCGAGCAGCAGGACGGCTATGTAGAGATTAACCCGAAAGACGCAAAGAAAATGGAGGTCAAAAACGGGGATATGCTGACTATCTGTTCACGACGGGGCGAACTCGACGTCCCGGCGCGCCTCACCAACACCATCGATCCGGGGACCCTGTTCCTGCCCATTCATTTCGGGGAAAATCCGGCGAACATCCTCACCAGCTCGGACGCCTTCGATCCCCTGGCCAAAATTCCGGAATTCAAGGTTTCGGCGGTAAGCGTACGAAAAGCCCAAGCGGAAATGGTGGAGCAGGCTGTCTCCTGAATGGCTTATTGATACGAAAGGGAATTTTATTCGAGGCACAGCTCGCATAAAATTCCCTTTCGCATTTTAACGGACACAGTTTCCCCTCGTTTTTATTGCAGGATGAGTCAGCTTACGCTGCAACTTTTACGGTGACAAAGATATCTGAGCATGGGAGCAGAGTTATTGCCGTCAAACACAACCGTCAGGCAATATCCCGGCTCCAGTAGCGGATTTCATATTATTTAGGCAAGATAACCCAACCTTGCAAAAAAAAATAAACTGGAGTATTCCACTTTTCCGCTGCTTTGTGTAATGTGCGAATCAGTCCTGTTGCTGAATAAGATCAACTGTATTGAATATTGCAGTTCAAGGAGATGTTTAGATGAGTAAAAAATGGGTGTATCGGTTTACCGAGCTTGATCAGGTTGAAGAGTATGTCGGTGGTTCCTGGGATGATGTTCGGGGCCTGCTGGGCGGCAAAGGGGCCAATCTTGCCGAGATGGTGCGTATCGGGGTGCCGGTGCCTGATGGCTTTGTCATTACCACCGAGGCTTGTAATGAATATTTATCTCTGGGAGAAAAGCTGCCGGAGGGTTTATGGGAGGAGCTGACAACCTCGCTGAACGAAATAGAGGCGGCAACGGGAAAAACCTTTGGGGATCCGAAGAATCCACTGTTGCTTTCCTGTCGTTCGGGGGCCAAGTTTTCCATGCCGGGAATGATGGATACGGTCCTGAATATAGGCATGAATGATGCCACCGTTGCAGGACTGATTGAGAGCACTGGAGACCCCAGGGTCGCCTATGATCTGTATCGCAGACTGATCCAGATGTTCGGCAGCGTGGTGATGCATATCCCGGACGAAAAATTTGAAGAGGTTATCACCAGAACCCGTAAACTGGCAGGGGTGAAGACCGACACGGAACTTACCGCCGACCACTGGATAGCGGTTACTGAAGAGTTCAAAAATGTTTTCAGGTTTCATACCCACCATCACTTTCCAACGGAACCCTATGCCCAGCTGCAGATGGCAACTGAGGCGGTGTTTATGAGCTGGAACGGTAAACGCGCTATCGATTACCGTAATGCCGCAGGGATCCCCCACGATTTAGGCACCGCAGTCGCTATCGTCACCATGGTCTATGGAAATCTTGGAGACGATAGTGGAACAGGCGTTGCCCTGACCAGAAGCGGCACGACCGGGGAACGGAGAATCGAGGGAGATTACCTGACCAATGCCCAGGGGGAGGATGTGGTCGCAGGTATTCGAAAGACCAAGGATCTGTCCGACCTCAAAACGGAAATGCCCGAGGTGCACGCTGAGTTTGAGCGGGTGGCGATGTCGCTTGAGAAGCATTACCGGGAAATGCAGGACGTTGAGTTCACCATCGAAAAGGGTAAACTATGGATGCTGCAGACCAGAGACGGCAAAAGGACCTCTCAGGCTGCGGTGAGAATTGCGGTGGACATGGTGGGGGAAGGGCTTATCACCAAAGAAGAAGCGCTCATGAAGGTTACCCCCGAAATGCTCGACTTTTTCTTTCATCCGCAATTTGACCCCCTGTCGATAAAGAAGGCCATTCAGGACAACAAGCTGCTGGCCACAGGACTCAACGTCTCCCCAGGTGCTGCGGTTGGTATCGTTGCGCTTGACGCGGACCTTGCCGAAATATGGGGTAAGGAAGATGGCAAGAAGGTCATTATGGTACGTCCGGAGACGAGGCCAGACGATGTCCACGGCATGCTCGCCGCCCAGGGGATTGTAACCAGCAGGGGCGGCCGGACCAGCCATGCGGCCCTGGTTGCCCGCCAGTTCGGTACTCCAGCTGTTGTCGGGGTGGAAGATATGGATATCGACCTGACCAGAAGACAGATCACTGTCGGGAATACGGTCATAAAAGAAGGTGAATGCATCTCTGTTGATGGCACCACCGGGCAAATATTTCTTGGTGAGATCACGACCAAAGAACCTGACATTAAGGACGAATGGCTTCTCAAGCTTCTTTCCTGGGCCGATGAATTCCGGACCCTTGGGGTCTGGGCAAATTCTGACTATCCGGTGGATGCATCCCGCGCCAGGGAATATGGCGCCGAGGGAATCGGCCTCTGCCGGACAGAACATATGTTCATGGAAAGTGAACGACTCCCCTTCGTGCAGCAGATGATCCTGGCCGAAATGGACGTCCAGCGAAGTGAGGCTATTAAATCTCTGCTGCCGTATCAGCGTGAGGATTTTGCCGGTCTGTTCAGGGTAATGGATGGCCTGCCGGTGGTGATCAGGCTTATCGACCCGCCGCTGCATGAATTTCTTCCCGATCATGTCTCCCTGGTCAGAGAGTTGTCAGACCTGAAGATCCAGCTGCAGCATGCGCCAAACCTTGACACCATAGATGATCTGCTCAAGCAGGTACGGAGCAAAGAAAAAGTACTGAGCCGGGTCGAAGTCCTGCGGGAAGACAACCCTATGCTTGGCCTGCGCGGGGTGAGACTTGGCATTCATTTCCCGGAATTACCACAAATGCAGGTGAGGGCAATTTTTGAAGCGGCATGCCTGGTGTCCAGAGAGGGTGTTGATGTGCGGCCTGAGGTCATGATCCCTCTTACCAGCCATGTCAACGAGCTGAAGATTCAGCGCGAGTCGCTCGAAAAAGTGGCCAGGCAGGTAATGGAGGAAATGGGGGTTAAGATTGCCTATAAGTTTGGCACCATGATCGAGATACCTAGGGCGGCACTGACTGCTGATAAGCTGGCCGAGTACGCCGAGTTCTTCTCGTTTGGCACCAATGATCTGACACAAACCACCTATGGTATATCAAGAGATGATGCTGAGTCCGGATTCCTGATTGAATATATGGTTCATGGCATCCTGCCTGACAATCCGTTTGAAACCATCGATCCCGACGGGGTAGGCGAGTTGATGCGGATCGCGGTGGAGAAGGGACGAGCGATCAACCCTAATATCAAGCTGGGCATCTGCGGGGAACATGGCGGGGAGGCAAAATCTATCGCCCTGTGTCATAAACTTGGCCTGAATTACGTTTCCTGTTCTCCTTACCGGGTGCCTTTGGCCAGGCTGGCTGCGGCAAGAGCGGCAATCGTTGCCAAGCATTAACTGCCTGTTAATGAGCGAAGCAGAGTGACGAAAATCAGCTCTGCGGAAACATAACAAGTACAAAGTAAAAGCCAATCACCTGAGAAGTGGTTGGCTTTTTTTTTAACCATCATCTAGCTAAAGCTGGCGAAAAAGAAGCTCAACCTATACGATATCGATAAAGAACACTTTGCTCCCCTCCAAAGAGGCCGCACCAAGGTGTTCCGACAAATGAATACAAAACAACCAAGGAGAGATACGGTGCCGGTAAAAACTGCGGTTTTGGTTATGTTGCTTTCGCTCTTTCTGCTCTCAGGTTGTGGAAAAAAAACCTGGCAATCCTCCTGGCAAGAAGCCGGACCGGCAACAGGATCAGCTCAAGGCGAGCAGCTGTATGCCGAGGCCCGCAAAAATCTCGAACGAGCAGCAGACCTTCAAAGCATTTTGGCAGGTATGGAGTTAATGCAGCGGGTTATAGCAGCCGACCCCGCGCATCGAGAGGCCCTGGCCTGGCTTGGCAACATCCATATTCTTCTCGGCACCGCATACACGCCAGGCAAAAAGGAGAAGATCGCCCATTTTCACCAGGCAATGAAGTATTGCGAACTGTCTATGTATAGCAACCCGCAATTCCGAAAAGCAGTCAAGGGCGGGCGAAAACCCTGGGAAGCAGCCGACACGCTTCGGGCAGAAGATGCCCCGGCCATGCTTTTCTGGGTAACAGCGCTCCAATACGAATTCAAGGAGGGCATGACTCTGCCGGAAAAAATCATCAACGTCGGCTGGCTGAAGCATGGCATCATCTTCCTTGACAGAATCAAACAGGTGGCGCCTGAATATGGCAATGGTGCCGTGGAGTTTGCCTACAGCATCTGCTATCTGGCCTTGCCGTCCCTCCTTGGCGGCGATACCGATCTGGGCAAGGCCTATCTGGATAAATCGATCGCCAACGGTAAAGGGTATCTTTTGCCGACATGGGGCAAAGGAAAGTATTTTTACCAGGTGACAGGCGACCGCCAAAGTGCCCGCAAAGATCTACAGTGGGTGGCCAGCCAAAAGCCTGAGGATTACAAGGATCTCTACCCCTGGCGGATATACTTCATAGCCGATGCCAGAGTGCAGCTTGATTCCCTCTAGAAGCGGGTCGTGGAGGCTGGCATTTCGTCTCACCAGGGGTCTCCGGTCACAGTCGTCCATTGTAGAGCAGCCGGGGACCAGGTTGCCGGGCTACAACCTGGGAAGCAGCCCTTGCCAGTTCTCTTTAAAGCTCAAAAGAGAAAGATACATGCAACTCTTCGGGTATGCTGCATGAAGGAGCTGCAAATTTTCGACCGGGTCGTACTCAGGTGCACTTTCATCCTTTTTTTTCTTTACACTCTTATAGAGCAGATCAATATTTTCAGACATCCAGGCTTCAATTACAACAGGTATGTCAAATTCGGCGAGGCGATCCACATGCGAGTTTTTGCCGATAATCGGCTGGGTGATGAGGAACCGGGCTCCCGCTTCGATTTTTTCCTCCACTTTCTTTAGTTCAAAGTCTTCAGGGTTATAAGGATTAAAAGCTGCCCCTACAATAAATTGTCCACGATACTCTGAGGTTATATGGCGTATCAGATCACTCGACGAGGCAGCTTTTCTACTGCTGCCGATATCTGCGGGGTCAATCGAGGACAGTTGCGGACCACCATCGCCCCTGACAGCCAGAATTTTCGTTATGCCCATGTCAAGAGCCTGAGTCAGGATGTTATCAAGATCTTTTTTAGTGTGAAATGTGTTGAGGTTCATGACGGTCCGCTCACTGTCCACAGGCAGCTGGTTGAATTTTATTGCCTCTACAGCTCCATGTCGCACTCTCCCCATGGGATTATCGGGAATTGATACGCCACAACCATGTTCATAAATACGGCGGTATTTCTTCGGAAATGCTTTCATGTTTTGAGCCAGAGGGTTTTTAGATTCAACAAGCGGGGTTAAGATCTCAATAATGTAAGGAAAATCAAACATAGGCAGGCTCCTCGTTATGGGTTGGTAGCTGAAGGCCAGAACCGTCAATTGTGACGAACTCGTAAAAGCCTCAAATTTGAGATGGTTAAGTAAAAAGCTTCATATTCGAGGCGTGTGCATTTCACTATTGTTTCGGCGTACTAAGGTACGTCGTAATGATAGTGAAATTCGCAACAACGAAGAAGATGAAGATTTCTATGCCCTTTGGGTAGTTTTACGACACCATCAACTGTCGCCGGCGATCTTACCTACAACATATGGCCCATCCGGGATTACGGCAACTTTCTCATGGCTTTTGAGCAAATCGTTCACAATCGCCTGACAGTCTTCTATTTTGATCCCCTGAAAACGATCCACATCCTCTTTTGAAAGACCGGGAGAATAAATATAAATTTTTCCGGCATGGGCCAGAGCCTGATAAATATTTTGCGCACACCACTGATCAATAACAAAATTATCCGGATTTCCATGATGGCTGTTAAAATCGGCCGGGGTGGGGTTCGATCGCATAATTGTGCAGAATTCTTCACTGCCGAGGCCCTCTTCACAGCCACAGGTGACAAGGATAGTACCATTTTCCTTGAGGATGTCTCGTGCGGCAATAAGACATTTTGAAACCTGATAAAAGGTGGCATCAAGGGGAAAGCCTCCTGCGGAGGTTATGACCAGATCCACCTTTTCCTCAAGGACTGCCACCGCATGGTTGGCAACGAGGTCACATCCGGCCTGGTGGGCAAGATCGTAATGGCCGGCGAAAACACCTGCCAGTTCGCGCTCCTGGTTGATCACGACATTAAGGATAAAATCCACCCCGGCAAGTTCCGTCACCTCCATGGCGTACTGGTGAAAGATGTTGTTTTCCAGCCTGCAGTTTGCCTGCTGCAGCTGATCAATAACCTTGTAGGAATGCATGAACTTCATCGTCTGAAAACTGGAGATGCCGGGCAGAATGGATTTTCGACTTCCTGAAAAACCTGCATAAAAATGTGGTTCAATCAATCCGGTCAGAATTTTCAGATCAGCATCGAGGTAATGGGTGTTGATCTCAATGGGTGCCCCCTCGATTCGCGCAATTTCTCGATATTCTTCTTGTTTCTGGCAGTAATGATTGACGATTCTGTAGTTATCCATGATCTCTTTGCCGACCATGGATTCAAGCTCGTCGCCAAGATTTGGTCGATGCATACCCGTTGCAATAAGAATGGTGATATTCTCTGCAGCAATTCCAGCTCTCGTCAAGGGTCTGCAGCAGCGGCGGCAGGATAATTTTATTGGGCACCGGTCTGGTGATATCCGAGATAACGATACAGGCGTTTTTGCGGCCCTGGGCAATGTCTTTGAGCGGAGCGGTTCCGATAGGATGAAGCAGCGCATCACGTACGACAGACTCAGGGTTGACAAGTGCGCTGGCCGGTCTGTTTTCGATAAGTTGGGCTGAATCAGGCAGTTCTATACTGATTGTCTCTTTGCCGCATAGAAGATTGGCTTTCATAATCGTCTCCCTGTCTATAAATGAAGGTGCCTTGCTGGTTTCTTGCCGAGATATTTTTGTAAGTGAGCTGGATATTATTTTCCTGATTCCGTCAATGCAATCAATCTGCCTCAAAATACCTATAATTCTTCAAGGGCGGACCGTGGCTCTGGCCGGGGTGCGGATACGGCGGTTGACATTGATCTCTTCTACCTCCTCTTTGCACGTATTTACCTTTGCTTGCCTCAACCGATATATTACAATAACATCTCTATCAGTAGTTGAGATATTCTTTTCTTTTTACTGAAAATCCCGTTCGTTCAGAGGGGTTTGACCTCATTCCCTTCCCCAGTCTTCCACAACCAACAAGGAGACCAGCATGCTCAATTTCAGCCTGACCCAGGATCAGCTCGACCTCCAGCAGAAGGCACGTACCTTTGCCCTGCAGGAAGTCCTGCCAGTTGCCTGGTATTACGACGAGAAAGATGAACTCCCCATGCAGGTGCTGCGCAAAGCCTTTGATGCCGGAATGATAGGCAGTGACATTCCAAAGGAATTTGGTGGGCAGGGATTGAGCCTGGTGGAGTCGGCTTTGATTACCGAAGAAATAGCCGCGGCCTGTCCGGGTCTGGCAACCTCGATTTTCGACAGTTCCCTCGGCATGGAGCCGATCCTGCTCTCGTCTAACACCGGCGCAAAGAACAAATATCTCCCGGCCATCGCCAAGGATTTCAAGCTGGCCGCCTTTGCGACTTCAGAACCGACAATGGGTTCGGATGTGGCAGGTATCCGCTGCTCGGCCCAAGCTGATGGCGAAGACTATATTCTTAACGGCACAAAGTATTGGATTACCAACGGGGGCGTTGCCGACTATCTCTCAGTCTTTGCCACCATCGACCCCAAAAGTCGGCACAAGGGCATCTGCGCCTTTCTGGTGGAGACAACATGGCCGGGAGTCACCATCGGTCGCGCCATCCCCAAAATGGGCCAGCGCTGTTCGAACACCGTGGGTATCAATTTCAAAGATGTCCGGGTTCCCAGGGAAAATATTCTCGCACAGCCCGGCGAAGGTTTCGTCCTGGCGATGAAGACCTTCGCCCGAACCAGGCCGATCATCGGCAGCTTTGGCGTTGGAGCAGCACGAGCGGCGCTGGAATACGCTCTTGATTACGCGAAAAAACGACGTGCCTTCGGGATGGAGCTCGGTTCCTTTCAGGCAATCCAGTTCAAGCTGGCAGAGATGTATCAGAAGGTGGAGACATCCCGCCTGCTGACCTGGAAAGCGGCCTGGGACTCAGACCAGCAGAAGGACGGCAGAGTCAGCGCGTCAATCAGTAAACTCTATGCGACGGAAACGGCCCTCGAGGTGGTCAATGAGGCCCTGCAGATTTTCGGCGGCTATGGATACACCAAGATGTTTCCCATTGAAAAAATCCTGCGCGATGTCCGCCTGCTCCGCATCTATGAGGGAACCAGTGAAATCCAGCGCATCATACTCGCCGACTATCTGCTGAAAGAGTATCAGCCATCGCTGCCGCCCCTGGAGGATCTGCCGCTCCATCGCCTGCACGATCCCGACACCATTACGGCCGCAGCTGGTGACAAAGTTTGGCGGTGCAGGATCTGCGGTCACGTCCATTACGGTGACACGGCCCCGGCGGAATGCCCGTATTGCTTCTTTCCACAGACGGCCTTTAAGGAAATACAATAACGGCACCTGTCTCCTTCTCCATGCCGCCTTCTTGTTGCATCACTGCTTCGATCCCGGCCATGTTTTGCGCGCAAACCATGGAAAAAAACCATTGGTTCTTGCCTTGTAGGCGGCAAATTCCGGATTGCCCTGGTACTTCACCTCAAGCATGGGAATCCCCGAGACCTTGAGGAGAAGAAAAGCGATGGTCAGCGGGCTGATCAAGCCATACAGGCCGAATGGCGCAGCCAGGCCGATAAAAAAAATGCCCCACCACAGGGTCGCCTCGCCAAAATAGTTGGGATGGCGGCTGTAGCGCCACAGCCCGTGCATGATGATTTTGCCTTTATTCGCGCCTCCTCGTTTGAAAACGGTCAGCTGCCAGTCGCTGATCGCCTCAAACAAAAATCCGACAAAAAAGAGCAGGACGCCAAGAAGATCGCTCCACGCCAAGCTGCCGCCCGGTGCCCCGATGGTCAGCAGAATCGGGGTTGCGATCACCAGAACAACAGCGCCCTGGAGCAGGTAGATCTGCAGAAAGCTGCGCCAGATTATGGTATTGCCCCAATCCTCACGAAATTTGCGGTAGCGAAAATCCTCCCCTTGGCCCCGATGCCTCAGGCCGATATGCAGAGCCAAGACGCAGCCCCCAGAGAGTGAGGAGACCAAGGAGCAGCACGGGACGAAAGTGCAGGGTCAACGCCCCGCTTAAACACCAGGCGCCCCAGCAGGCGACAACGAAGGCGGGGCCGTAGGCTATATCCACCAGACTGTTGTCCCGGGCCTTCAGGCCGATCAAAAACATGCAGCACATAAACCACGCAAGCAGCGCAGCGGCGGTAAGGAAGATGGTGGTCATAGTGATGTTCTCCTTTGCTGCTATTTGAGCCACGAACCTATCAGGTATGAACCACCGCCAACCAGGGTGCAGAGCAGCGTACCCCAGGCAATATCGACAATGACCACCGGAATCGGCCAGTCGCGCAATGTTGCCAGATTGGTGAGATCATAGGTGGCATAGGTGAAAAAACCGAAAAGCGCGCCAAGCAGACAGGTCCTGGCGAGAGACTCGGCCTCAAGCCCCGGACGGACTGCAAAAAAGATAATCCCGACGATATAGATGAAATAGAACAGAAAGGCCGCCGGCCAGTTCACTTCAGGACTGAGCAGATGGTGCAGCTGCGTCTTGTAAAAATTTCGTGCTGCATAGCCCAGCCAGATCATGTCGATGGCGAAGAATACCGGAATGGTGAGCAGATAGAGTTTCAACCAGAAGATAATGCTCATAGCAAGTTCCCCCTTTTATGGAGTAGCAGTTTGTCTCGGTCAAAGCCCTGCTTTTCAACTTTTTCTAATATTTTGGCAAGAACATCGGGGTGCATTTCCGGGGTGCGGCTGAGTATCCAGAGGTATTGCCTGTTGGGAGTGCCGACAACTGCGTATTCATACTCCCGGCCCAGGTCGATGATCCAGTAATCGCCCCGAAAAGGCCAGAAAAAAGTGACTTTGAGGCGGGCATTGCTGGTTTTGTCGACCACCCAGGCACGCCCTTTAGCCTCGCGCAACCTGTCGTCCTGTTCATCCCGGCAACTGTTCAATACATCTATTTCACCATCCGGACGAACGGTGTACATGGCGGTACTGTCCCTGCAGCCTTTTTGGAAGCTGTTCGGGTATCGGCCGATCTCATACCACAAACCGACATAGCGGTTAAGATCGACCTGCGCGACAGTCTGCACGGCTGGCAACTCACTGCCGCGTCGTGAAAAAACGCATGAAGCAAGAAGAGTGACAACTGTAGCGGCAATAGCCTTTATGGGGATAGCCCGCACAATTGATTGCATCAGGTCCTGTTTTATCCCTGCGGCTGTTTTCCCATTCGTGATTTTTGAATTCGGTTTGCGCATAGAGTCACATCTTCGCAAAGGATTTTTAAATTAATGTCAGGGTTTAGATCTCTATCCTCTCATAATCATTATTGAACGAGCGTCAACTGACACAAAGGTCGCACGTTATAAACAACAAATGGTCCGGATATGGCTCGACCCGCAATATCTTTTTTCCAGCCTGGAGAATTGCTGGAGCAGTTGGTATTGCCCCAAGGCAAAACCCGATACGCAGTATCCAATTCGAGCAGATGCTCCTTACGTTCGACATCTCCGCCAAGTGCCTTGTGGAAATCAGGATACAGAGGGTCTTCAAGATTAATGACATCATGCCCCTTCAATATCCTGGCCGTACCTACCAGTGTCTCCGGGCGATGAGTAGAGTACCAGAGTGTTATGCGATTCATTTGCAAAAAATAATCACGATTCACGGTTGATTAAACCATGACATGAGAAAACACAACTCCTTACCAGGCACCAAGGAAGTACCTGTCAATCTCGAAATCACCAGGCGATCTTGATTTTTCCTCCAGGCTCCCTATAGTGGAGTAACGCTTGTAACAGAAAAACAAACAGATATGAATGTGCAGTACAAGAGAGAGCCTGCCTGTCAACCAGCTCTTAAAGATGCAAATCTTGAAAGATGGAGGAATTATGAAAGGCGATACAATTTCAAAAGAATTTCAGAAAATGGTATGGGTTCGGGACAAAGACGGAAAGGAATATGCATGTTATATTGATGATCTCAAATCCATCAAGAAGAAGGAAGATCTGACCGAAGAAGAAAAAGCAAAATGCACCGATTTGAGCCTCGTGTTAGGTGACAGCTGGTAGCAGGTCAACGTGCCTTCAAGGAAAGAGAAATTCCCATACAGCCCTTATTGCCTGACAAGCAGCAAGGGCTTTTTGATGGTCAACAAAACGATTGAAACAATACTTGTTTACCCCCTCATCACTCTCACTCTTGGCGAAATACACGGCACTGAAACTGATAGTTTACCAAATGGCTACTGCTCTGGATTTAGAAAAGTTGCTATTTTCTGATAAACGGCTGTACACTCATCCGGCACCAGGTCTTCCATGTTGAGAAAAGCATGGATCATGTCATAGAAATGGAGAAGCTCGGCTTCAACACCCGCATCATGTAACTTTCGAACATAAGCTAAACCCTCATCGCGGAGTGGGCAAAACTCGGCTGTAATAACAAGGGATTTTGGTATATTGCGGCTGCATTTCATATACAGGGGAGAAACCTCTTTGCGATTTTCCCGGTTCTGAAAGTAGTTTTCCAGGAGCCACTCCACTTTAGCTTTGTGCAGCAAATATCCTTCTCCGTTCAAATTTACCGATTTCGACTGCAAAGTGTAATCAAGACTTGGATAGATAAGAACCTGACGACGAATATCCATATCCTCATCATCCTGCGTCATATGGGCGACTGTCGCACATATGGCACCACCGCCACTGTCACCTGCTATTGAAAGATGATGAGAGTAGTTGATCTTTCTTGCTTCGAAGAGGTGCCCATACGTTTCTAACAACAGTTATCGCGTCATCTATTCCCGCGGGATACGGGCATTCAGGAGCGAGTCTATAGTCCACAGATATCACAATATGGTTGGTTTCTCTTGCGAGTCGGCGGCAAATCGGGTCATAGACGGTGATGCCGCCAGCCATATGCCCGCCTCCATGAAAATAGACGAGAACGGGCAGGGGTTGTTCCGGCTGGGGATGGTACACCCTTATGGGTACATCGAACTGATCTCCTTCGACCAGGTCATCCTGGACCCATTTCACCGATAGTCTCTTCTTTACCCATGTCCGGGTTAAATTTGCCAGTCCTTCCCTGGCATTGGTCGGGGTTTGTTTAAACCCTTCCTCCGCCAGCTTTTCAATAAGCTGGTTATACGCCTGGAGCCATTTTTCAAGTTTTGGTGAAAGTTTGCGCATCTTCTGTTCTCGGTTCTAACTGATGATATCAGTACTCACGCATCACGAAGATCTCCTTTTTTGCAGGGGAGCTTGCAAAACAACCGGTGGAGCTATGCAGACGGGTTGTGGCCCAGGGAAACCTGCATTGTCGAGGGTAGAGAGCTTCGCCTTCCCCTGTCCGCTGGGTTTCAGAAGAACAGAGTACATTCATCACCTATCCGGTATTCCATTACTTCTTGAAAACGGGAAACCAATACATAATGGGAGACCCGTATTTTTATTAAGGCAGTGGCTGGAGAGGTGAGAAATTTTTCAAGAGAGGGATGCCTCTGCAGATATAATTTCTCTGAGAGAAGTGCTCTGACTCGACAATAGGCTGCGCGTTGCCTTTACCGTGACTGTCAGCAGCACGAAGTCACTCTCGCTATTACGATTGTTTCCCCTTAATTTCCATTCTTCAAGAGCGGACATATTCTCTCCCGGGTCGAGTGTTGCGCCTTACCGACTATTTCGTTAGTATGGCGCAACGACAACAATCAGTAAGGCCATAAAACTGCCTGGTGCTCAGCGCTCCACTGGAGGGCCAACTCCTCCTATGCACCAACGAGTGGGAGTTCCTTGTCGAGAGTGAAATAGACGAGAAATTTTGTTTCCTCACTATTGTCATCATAACTTCGGCGTTTAATTTTCTGGATCAACTCCGGATTGTTTTCTTCACGGGCCTTTTTCAGAAAAAGCCTTTTGCCTTTGTAACCAGTGCCTTCCTCCACAAAGAGGAAGGTTGCCGAGGGATTCGATTGCAGGTTATGGTGCGTAAGCCGGTCCCGCATGATAAATGCCAATGTCCCTTCTTCCAGAAAATGCGGGCGCGAATATACTGCAGCATCAACTTTCCCGGTGCTGTCGGCAGTAGCTAATACGCCGAATCCTTTGCTTTTTTCAAAATACTCCTGTAAGTTTTTCATATTGTATCCTTTTTAGATTGTGGTTTGTCTGTCAGTAAAAAAGCTTTCCATGACGCCTAAAACACAGCGCGATCACCCCTCGTGTCTTCAGTCGAAATACTACCTCTCATTCGTTCAGCATATTTTTAAACAACAGCCTCTGTTATTTTAATTTAAGAGCAGAGCCCATTAGATTTCCGGCAAGTCTCTTGTGTTCACGGCAACCTATCGCTTCCTTTTGGCTCAAGCAGAACAATGGGCGGAGAAAAAGCCATCAATCACTCCTGAGGTCCAGCCCAACTTCCCTGAGCTGATCATCCTGAAAAGGATAAAATGCAGATTCAACTGCTCATAAAACAACCAGGAAAAAATTCTGTACGGTACTCAGGAAGGCTCTGAGGGGAATTGACAGAAGGCAGACTTTTGCTTCACGACTTACCTCGCAAAGGACATTCATCGGCAATCCTCTCACCGGTAACAATATTTAGGAGGTCCAAACATGTCAAGGAACCAGGTACAATTTCGAAAATGGCTGATTTTGACATAAGTATCCTGACAGATACATCACAGAGGAGCAGGTTCACCAAATTCTCCAGATCACTGCAGCTATCTTGAGCTGAAAAACCATGCCTCGGCCAAAGACCCTTCCTGTATGACAGCGCAGCCCTCAGGTATTTCAATCAGGGCGTTGGCTTTCGCCATGGCTTCAAATCTTCGGATATTGCGGAGAGGAACAGCATAAAGCGAACCGTTGCCGGATCTCACTCTGCTGTACACCAGCTGGGTCCAGTCTTTTTGCCCGGTAAGTTCTTCGGTGACAAAGACCTGTCTTTTTCGAGGCAGACAATTGGTATAACCCATCAATCGGCGAACTCCGGACAGAGCAAGCAGGCACAGGGCCACATGATTCGACGGTGGCCCACCCGGCAGGTTAAAGACTATAGTCTTGCCAACCCTTCCCAGACACGCGCCTTTGCCAGGTCCAATTCGAACCCGATGGAATATCTTCACCATACCTATCTGCTCCATCGCCCGAAGCGTCAGATCTTTATCACCATCCAGCACACCACCACAGGTTATCAGCATATCAACCTGTGGGACAATATGTTGAAAATGATCGTGCAGCTTATCCATGTTATCATGTAAGAGCACCATCGAAGCTGATATCCCCAGGGCCTGCAGTTCAGCAGCAGCGGTCACCATGTTGCTCGCTGCCACTTTTCCCTCGGTAAGAGGGTCGCCGGGCCAGACAAGTTCGCTGCCCGTTGCGGCAATGGCAACCTTCGGCAATGGATAGCAGATGACTTCCTTGATCCCGGCCGCAGCCAGCAGGCCGAGATGAGCCGGGCCAAGAACTTCGCCCTTGGCCAGAACCCTTTGGTGCTGGACTATGTCACTTCCCTTACGGAGAATATTCAACCCGACTCGGGAATCCGCCGTAATCGTCACCACTCCCTCGCGAGCTCGGCAAACTCCGAGGCCAGCACCGACGTTGCCCCCTGCGGAACAGCTGCCCCTGTCATGATGCGCACAGCAGATCCGCGAGCTCACGTGCATCCCGCCTTCTCATCACCTGCAGTCAAAGAACCGTTACGGCAAGAGTCACCGGATTACTCGGCGACGCAGTCGGCAATATCGGATGAAACAACGGCAAAACCATCTTTTAATGAGGAGTCAACCGTCGGACAATTATGAACGGCGTACATATCCCCGGCGCAAACCAAGCCAAGGGCTTTATCAAGAGGAGTCGCAGCCGGCTGGAGCGACTCCAGCAGGCTGATACACCTATGGGCCTCGGTTAAAGAGATCATTAGTTTATGGCAGGCAATGGGTTAGAAAACAAAAGACATCCCGGCCGCACCGGGGCAGCAAGCGTCGGGAAAGGCGGCACTGAGCTGGCCGGTGGCAGACTCTCCAGTACAATGACAGGGTATAATCTGATCCGGCGCCAACCCCCGTAAGGCATCGATGGTGTGCGCCAGCTGCTGTTCTCCTGCATTCATGAGATGAAAACCGCCGATCACCGCCCGTATCCGCATGCCCTTATTGAGTTGTTGCACGTAGTGCAAGGTGTTACTCAAGCCGGCATGGGCACAACCGACGCAGACCACCAGGCCTGTTTCTGTCCGGATCCACAAAGCCATATCATCGTCGATGGGATCCGGACGCTGGCCTTTGGGATCGAGAAAAAATGGTTCTCCTGCATTCTCGCAATCGGTTTCATGGGAGATAAGCCCGGTCAGACCGACAGCTATCAGTCAACAACACAGAGTGTTGAACCCAGTGCACCCGCTTCGACGGCAGTTTATCGATGACCTGCATGACGTCATGGGGCATTTGTATAGACTTTGCTATACCGCTTCGCAGACTGTAGCGAGGAACCACTGCCCCTGGATGACAATATAACTCAGCTTTGCCGGCCTTGCGAAGGCACGTGGGTACGCCGCCGGTGTGATCGTAGTGACCGTGGCTGAGCACGAGAATATCAGTTGACGCCAAATCAATCCCCAGGGCGGCGGCGTTCTTTTCCAAGAGCAGTCCCCTGGCCCGTATCAAAAAGAAGATGCCTCTCGGCAGCTTCTATCCACAATGAAAAACCATGCTCGGCAACCAGGTCTGAGCTGGCCTTATTATCGACTAGAATTGTAATTCTTGTTGTATCAGCTTTCATCTTGATTATCTCGACACATAAACTTGATAATCGACCAGGGCCAACCGTATCATGAAGAACCACCTATGCCTTCTGCTGACAGAGCATCGGACAGGATAACCAGCCAGGCGCGGAGATCGACTGTGACATTACAGGAAAAAGGGAGCAATAGGCACACGAGCCAAATTGACGTATAGCATATACTCTATCTGTGCCGGCTTTTCCCTTTTTCCTGTTCAATTTCTCATTTTTTTCGCGGATAAGGCCAGGCCATGATACCGCCTTCCATGACCTGAACATTGGTATAGCCATGGGCCCGGAGGATGAATTCGGCCTCATAGCCGCGCAGGGATATCTTGCAGAAGCAGATGATCTCGGCCTTCTTGTCCGTCGGAAGTTCGGCCAGGCGTCGAGCGCAGGGCACCAAGAGGAATGAGGTGCTCGCCGATGCCGAGATGCATCTCTTCGTATTCGTCCGGACTGCGGCCATCAAGAAAGTATGGCTTTTCACCGTGCTGGATTTTGTCCCATACCTCCGTGGCTGAAATTCCTGTCATTCGGCCCTTGAGCTTGTTCTGGATGATATGGGCTGAAGCAATCAAGTGGTCGATGGCCAGGGAAAACGGCGGAGCATAGGGCAGGTCGGCATTGACCAGGTCCTCCACGGTCAGCTTGCCCTGGATGGCCATGGCGGCGGTGGCGATCTGCCGGCTGACATCTCCTGGTCCGACGCATTGGTAGCCGAGCAGGCGCTGATCCTTGTCGCTGACCAGCATTTTCGAGACAAGGAGTTTGGCGCCCATAAAGCCCGGTTTGTCGGGACTGGCATTGACCACCGACTGGTAGTCGGTCAGGCCCATGCGTTCGGCGGCTTTCTCGGAAAGCCCGGTGGATACCGGCAGAAAAATCAAAAATCTTACAGATGCCGGTATGAAATGGTGCCGGGAAAGGTAACGCTAGTTGCCGAGAACGACATTTTCTCCTGCTGCTCGACCTTCGAGGTTGGCGAGATCACCCA
Organism: uncultured delta proteobacterium; assembly: GCA_963696725.1. Lineage (GTDB taxonomy): Bacteria > Desulfobacterota > Desulfobulbia > Desulfobulbales > Desulfocapsaceae > MADRE3. The sequence goes on along the minus strand of CAVOLI010000015.1, from coordinate 3,288 downwards.
TCGGGGCAAAGATCGGCTCGCCGCTGATCCGACTGGGGATTTCGACACAGTCACCGGCGGCATAGATATCGGGGTCAGAGGTCTGCATAAACTTGTTGACCGTAATTCCGCCGAATTTGCCGGTTTCGAGGCCGGCAGCCTTGGCGAGATCGCTGTTGGGGCGCACGCCGATCGCCATGACGGCAAGTTCGCAGTCAATAACCGTGCCGTCCGCGAGTTTAACGCCGGTGAGTTTGCCGTCCTTGCCGATAAATTCCTTGACACCCTTTGAGGTTAAAACCTGCGCCCCTTTCTGCGCATATGGTTTTCAACCAGATGTGGCCAGATCCCAGTCAAGGAAGGTCAGCACCTGATCAAGTGCTTCCACCACCGTGACCTTGATGCCCGAGAGCTGCAGTGCCTCACAGGTCTCAACCCCAATGAGGCCGCCGCCGATCACCACCGCCTGGTGGACTTTCTTTTCGTCACGGATGCGACGCAGGTAGTCGGTATCGGCCATGGTCAGCAGGGTGGTGATACCGTCGAGTCCTATGCCCGGGATTGGCGGCATGTTGGGTTTCGCCCCGGTGCTGATGACCAGCTTGTCGTAGGAGACGATCTGCTCGCTGCCGGTTTTGAGATTGCGGCAAACCACCTGTTTTTCTTTGCGATCAATTGTCAGAACCTCGGTCTCCACGAGGGCCTTAATCGCCTTGGCCTTCTCGAAGAAGGCCGGATTGCGGGGTACGCCGGTCGGGGTGCAGAGCAAGTGGTTGCGGTCATTAAATACCCCGCCGACATAGTAGGGGTAGCCGCACGAGGCCATGGAAAGATCGGGCGCTTTCTGAATAAGGGTAATCTCAGCGAATTCATCAGTCTTCTGGCCTTGGCGGCAGCTTTGGCACCGGCGGCCGATCCGCCGATGACGACTATTTTCTTTGGTTCCATGACGTATCTCCTTACGTTTATTGAAGGTGAAACATTTCCACATCTCTTGAAAAATTACAAATGGTTATCTTGGAAACAATGCAAAAGGACGTATCGATATCAACGATCCGACTGGAAATATGCAACACAACTTTTTCCTTTTCCTCAGCTGGCAGGCAGCAGAACACGTCCAGAATCTACCATCCGATACTTTCCTCTCAGCTGGTAACACCATTTCTTTCCGCAACACTTGCAATTTCACAATTTCATTAAGCAACGAAGATGCCATGCAACAGTCGATATCGCTAACATCTTATATGTCACCGAAATCACATAGCATACTGTAAATAAGAAATAGCACCAGATCATCCATCAGCCAGCATAGAGTCGCACCTTTGCGACCCAGTGTGACTCTACGTGGTCGCACATTTGCGACTCTTTAGCTGATCATCCAACCGATAAGCGATGCGGTTCCGCTTGTTTTCCGGCCTCCCCGGGGAATAATTTCGTCACTTTCCACCTCCCGCTCAAGACAGTCGCAGTCGAGCCGTCATATCAAATACCGATTTTCTGTAGCATCCCAACGACTGCCCTTGGTATATTAAGTGGTTGAGACAATGGCTCCAGGCAAACCTCACTTCTCTCGTTGAAAATGAGTCACGGTAAAACCATTCCGGATCAAGCTTCTTCTCTTTCTTTGTCGAGCAATCGTCTTTTCCTTTCCGCGCCCCAGCGATAGCCACCAAGTCTGCCGTCTTTGGATATGACCCTGTGACATGGAATCATTACGGCAAGCTTGTTTGCCTGCAGCGCAGGCAGACGCCACGGCACGCACCGCTTTCGGGTTGCCGACCTTCCTGGCTACTTCTGCATAGCTGAGTGTTTCGCCGGGGTTGATTTGGCGGAGCACATCCCAGACTTGCTGCTGAAGTGCGCCTTGAATATCGAGTGGAAGTGTGCAACTGCTGTTCGGAGTATTGATCAGTCGGACAACCTCCCGGATTAAAGTTACAAAATCAGTACTTGCTTTTTGCAGATGCGCCTGTGGAAATCGATCTTGTACCTGTTGAGGTAATAGTGCCGGATCATCACCAACTCTATTGCACACACCCCACGGTCTGTGGCGGCCACAATAAGCCAGCCAAATTCGCACTCGGCAAGTCCATAGTGCAGAGTGACGCCAGCCCCTCCAGCTCGATATTCGCCTGGTTTCATTGCCAGACGGTCCCGGTTCCTGGAATAGACACCACTGCTCGATGAGAAACCGGCAGTATAAATTGCGATCAGTTATGGACTCACTTGTTTTCAGACTCTCCTGAAAGCGGCATGCCTGGTGACTTGATGCGTATTTTTTTGGTGTGACTCCGACAAGATCCTTGAACAGCCGATGAAAGTGATACGGACTCATGCCGGCTGTCTCTGCCAGATCCTTCAGCTTCGGTGGATGTTCGTTTTGTCTATCTCCCTGCATGCTTGAATTATTTTCTGCTCTTTTTGTTCATTTTTGCTGTTCCCGGTGGGATTACATTTCCTGCATGCCCGGTACCCGGCGGACTGCGCCTCTTTGCAGCTGATAAAGTATGCTACATTTTCACGGTTCGGGCAGCCTGGAGGAGCAGCCAGGACGGCAGAAAACACCTGTTGTAACGACACCGTAATAGAAAGATCCGTCAGCCGCCCTCTCATCGGCAACGGCATGCCAGCGCCTGTTGTCTGAATCATACATCATATGAGCCCTCCATGACCCTGTCTTGTTAACCTGTCGAGACTGCTTCAGTTCACGCTGTCCCCATAAACACAGTCCCGAGCGAAACGGCACCGACAGGGATACATAATGCTCGAAGCAGGAGCCAATCAAACAAGGCTCATGGGTTTGACTTCACGTCCCATGCTTCCACCGCATTTGTTTGGTTATAGTCACACTATAAAAACATTTTGACCAGAAACACTCCGATTCTTGCTCTACAATTCATCTTTTAAAAGAACAGTATTCCCATTCCTTCCATGTCGCGCACTCCCGTCATGCATAGCATAGCTCCGACGCGGTTTTCTGAGGGAACAGTTACGCCGACTACTCGTTTATTCCAATATAATTGAATTTTTTATGACCCTGGAGGTTTCGGATATATCCACTAGCTGCAGTTGAAAAATACCATCTTGACAAAGTTACACCTATAACGTATTTTATGTTCACTATGAAAAATAAATGGATTCTCTTCTCATACTCTGTCCCCTCATCCAACGCCAAAGCGCGAATGCGTATCTGGCGTCGTATCTCTGCGGTGGGTGCGGTACAGCTGAAAACCGGATTGCAGATCTTACCGGATCGGGACGACTTGCTGGAGAACATGACCTGGCTGATTGGTGAAGTAAATGCTCTTG
>CAVOLI010000014.1:0-403574 GCA_963696725.1 uncultured delta proteobacterium | reverse complement strand
AATGTTTCCGCCGAGCGCCAGGGCAAATTTGCGACTGATCGCAAGACCAAGCCCCGTTCCGCCGAAGCGCTTTGTTGTCATCGAATCAGCCTGAACAAATGGGTCGAAAATCAGTTCCAGATTGTCATCGGCTATGCCGATGCCGGTGTCCTCGACGGTTATAACCAACTGCGGATCTATACGGTCTTCCTGCAGGCGGCTGCTGATGACAACACTGCCGGAATCGGTGAACTTGACGGCATTGCCGGCGAGATTAAAAATAATCTGCCGCAGCCGCGTCGGGTCCGTCTCGATCGTCTGGGGTTGCGGTCCATCCGCCTTGAACTGCAGGTCAATGCCCTTTTCCTGCGCCTTCATCCCGAGCATCTGCAGCACTTCACCGATCATCCGATCCGGTTCTACACGGGATTTTTCCAGCTCGATCTTCCCCGACTCCACTTTTGACAAGTCGAGAATATCATTAATCAGATCAAGAAGATTTTTACCGCTGTTGTTAATGATATTCAGGTACCTGAGGCTGTCGGTCTCGTTTTTGACATATCCTCTTTTGAGTATTTCCGTAAACCCGAGGATCGCGTTCATCGGCGTACGAATTTCATGGCTCATGTTCGCCAGGAACTCACTTTTTGCCTTGTTCGCCGAATCCGCCTCCTCTTTTGACCTGCGCAGCTCTATTTTTGTCTCTTCAAGCGGAGTAATGTCATCAAAACTGACCAGCACACCGGCATGTTTCTTCCCGTCTCCCAGCACCGGTGAACAGCTCGTGTTGAAAATCATGCGTTTCTCATCCGGGAGGGTAATCTGCAGCGTCTGGTTTCTCAAAACTGTTTCCTGTTCAAGCGCCCTGACCCACGGATGCTTTCCCTTTTCTATCTTTTTGCCGTTGTCATCCTCCCAGGGCAGGTCTCCGGCCTTAAAGCCCACCAGCTCATCAGATGTCTTGCCGAGCATTTTGGCAAAGGCCAGGTTGGCCAGAACAATGTGCTGCCGCTTATCAAGCACCAGCAATCCTTCAGCCATCGTGTCAAGCGCTGCCCGGACCCTTGCCGGAACCGCCTTGGAGGGATCAAGAAGGCTCAGGACCTTGCCAAGATAGAAATAAAAGACAAGAAAACAACCCGCTCCCATGAAAATCAGCAGCCGAGTGGCAGGCCTGGATAAAAAGCCTATGAAACCCTGTTCATGAAGCGGGCTATAGCGGAGCTCAAGCATCCCCCATTCCTGGTCACCATCATAGATGGGCACCATCACCTGGGAGTCCTTTGAGAATTTACCGTCCATCTCCTGCCAGTTTTGCTCGTGACCCTGCGTAGCGGACAGGGACTGGCCATCCTTGCGACGCAGCCCGATGGAGAGCAGTTCATCATTCCTGTCAGAGATTAACTGTAAATCACCGGCAAGTTTTTTCAGCTGGTTCTGGGTGACCATGGCAGTACTGTGCACGGCAATGGCTTCCGCCAGGCTCGTTCTGCCCGAACGCACAGCGCTGTCCTTATCCGGAATAAAGCCGAGATAGGTGGACAGCATGATAAGACTGATTGTAATCCCCGCCAGGCCGAGGACAACCCTGAATTTAGTGCTCACATGTACCCCTCCTGACTACAGGGTAGCACAAATCAGCGGCAGTGCATAATTTCAGCAGAAAAATAGTTCCCGCCAGGTGATAGTGTCTGGAATCAACTGCCGGCTGCATCATCAGGTGTCCTGCCATGCTCATTGTTTTGAGCCTGCTGTTTTTCACTATCCCTGATCATCGTCTCCAATGTCTCCTCGTCCTCTTCATCGTCATTTCTGCCGCCGGCCAGCAATGGCAATGGATCGGCAAGCTGCCAGGCAGGCATGGAAAAGAGCATTGAGCTGAGCAGCATTCCACCCCGGATCAGCCAGACCACGTAACCGACGGAGAGCCCGGTAGAAACAGCGATCGCAGAGCCAATTACCGTCTTGTAATAGTGTGCTTCGCTTTCCGCCTCACCCTTGAACTCATCAAGCGCGTCGCGCAACTGGCTGATTGCCGTTGAATACTCCATATCACTGAGGAAATTGACATGATCAAGGTATCGAGTCAGCAGCAGCATGGTCGTAGAGGTCGATTCTTTTTCCCCTTTTTCCTGCACTTCTGCCTGCCGCTCGGAGACCCTGGCTGAATCACTCTTCTCCGCTGCCGTCATATCGACCGGGATGATTTCGCTATCGCTGGTCGTCAGGGTGATTTCCGGATCCTGGCCAGCCGCCGCTGAATCGGCGCCGCTTTTATCTGTTGAACCCGATCCGGTCGTCTTATCGGCATCTTCACTGCTGTCAACGACTGCCGGGGTTGTCGTATCATCAGCTGGATCGCTTTCAGGCGCGGTATCCGCCGGTTCCGCTTCCTCAGTGGTTTCAGCGGTCGTTACCGTCGTCTCCTCTCCTCCGGTTTCATCGACCGGGTCAACGGGATCGCCGGTTCCAGGATCAATCGGATCGGGGTCAACCGGATCCGGATCAACCGGATCTGGGCCGGGGCTGCCCGTAGCGGCTGGATTGACGGTAACGGTTACCGTGCCGCTGCTCGTCTCCCCGTCACTGTCGCTGATCGTATAGGTGAAGGTGTCAGCCCCGAGAAAATCGGCTGCCGGGGTATAGGTGAAGGTCCCGTCACCATTATGGCTCACCGTCCCGCCATTTGCCGAGGTGGTATCGAATCCGCTGATGGAGGTGGTACCGTCGCCCGGGGTATCATTGAGCAGTACGTTGGCGGTGGTTATGACCGTGTTGATCGTTGCACTGTCAGCATCGTCAACCGCGACCGGGACATCATTGACATTCATGACCGTCAGCGTGAAGATAGCTGCTCGCCGAAGCCGAGCCGTCCGTTGCAGAAACCTTGATGCTGAGTATCCCGACATCGCTTTCTGCCGGCGTACCGCTGAAGGTCCTGGTTGAGCCGTTAAAACCAAGCCAGGAAGGCAGTGGGCTGTCATCGGAGCGTGTCGCCTGGTATGAAAGGGTATCGCCACTGTCCGCATCTGCGAAGCTATCGAGGGCAAAGGTAAAACTGAACGGCGATATCCTCGCTCGCTGTCTGGTCGGGAATGCTGTTCTGGACCACGGGAGCGTCTTCAGACCCTGTTATGGTAATGCTTACTTCTCTGCTCGAGCCATCGCTGGCAAAAAAGGTGTAGGTGTCGGTAAGTACCTCGCCGTCATCAAGCCCCTGGATGACCGGCAGCGCGTTGCTGAGCGTATAAGTCCAGGTGCCCGAGGAGATCGAGAAGCTGCCGTAACCGTTGTCACCTGCCGTCGGAGCCACATCGATAAAGCTGGGGCTGTCTGAGCTGTCCGGATCAGTAATGGTAAGGATTTCGCTTGCCACTCAGGGAGCCATCCTCGGACACTGAACCGCTATCGAATGCCGTGATAACCGAGGGGTCATCAGTGCCGTCGATCGTGATCGTCACCTGCTGGCTCGAGCCGTCGCTGGCAAAAAAGGTGTAGGTGTCGGTCAAGCTCTGGCCGGCGCCCAGGGCCTGGACTGCCGCCAGGCTGTTGTTCAGCGTGTAGGTCCAGGTATTGGAGGAGATCGAGAAATCTCCGTAGCCGCTGTCACCGAGCGTTGCAGCCACATCCGTGAAGACTGGGTTGTCCGGGGTATCCGGATCAGCTGATGGTCAGCGTGTTGCTGACACTCAGGGTGGTGTCCTCGGCAACCGTGCCGGTCGCGATTCCACCGATCACGGAGGGATCGTCCGTTCCGTCGATCGTGATCGTCACCTGCTGGCTCGAGCCGTCGCTGGCAAAAAAGGTGTAGGTGTCAGTCAAGCTCTGGCCGGCACCAAGTGACTGGACTGCCGCCAGGCTGTTGTTCAACGTGTAGGTCCAGGTATTGCGAGGAGATCGAGAAATCACCGTAGCCGCTGTCACCGAGCGTCGCAGCCACATCCGTAAAGACTCGGGTTGTCCGGGGTGTCCGGATCAGTGATGGTCAGCGTGTTGCTGACACTCAGGGTGGTGTCCTCGGCAACCGTGCCGGTGGCAATACCACCGATCACGGATGGGTCGTCCGTTCCGTCGATCGTGATCGTCACCTGCTGGCTTGAGCCGTCGCTGGCAAAAAAGGTATAGGTGTCAGTCAAGCTCTGGCCGGCACCAAGTGACTGGACCGCCGCCAGGCTGTTGTTCAACGTGTAGGTCCAGGTATTCGAGGAGATCGAGAAATCGCCGTAGCCGCTGTCACCGAGCGTCGCCGCCACATCCGTGAAGACTGGGGTATCCGGGGTGTCCGGATCAGTGATCGTCAGCTGTTGCTGACACTCAGGGTGGTGTCCTCGGCAACCGTGCCGGTCGGCAACACCGCCGATCACCGAGGGGTCGTCCGTTCCGTCGATCGTGATCGTCACCTGCTGGCTTGAGCCGTCGCTGGCAAAAAAGGTGTAGGTGTCAGTCAAGCTCTGGCCGGCACCAAGTGACTGGACTGCCGCCAGGCTGTTGTTCAACGTGTAGGTCCAGGTATTGCGAGGAGATCGAGAAATCTCCGTAGCCGCTGTCACCGAGCGTCGCTGCCACATCCGTGAAGACTCGGGTTATCCGGGGTGTCCGGATCGGTGATGGTCAGCGTGTTGCTGACACTCAGAGTGGTGTCCTCGGCAACCGAGCCGGTGGCAACACCGCCGATCACCGAGGGGTCGTCAGTGCCGTCGATCGTGATCGTCACCTCCTGGCTCGAGCCGTCGCTGGCAAAAAAGGTATAGGTGTCAGTCAAGCTCTGACCGGCGCCAAGTGACTGGACCGCCGCCAGGCTGTTGTTCAACGTGTAGGTCCAGGTATTCGAGGAGATCGAGAAATCACCGTAGCCGCTGTCGCCGAGCGTCGGTGCGACATCAGTAAAGCTCGGGTTATCCGGGGTGTCCAGATCGGTGATGGTAAGCGTGTTGCTGGCCGTCAGAGTCGTATCCTCGGCAACTGAACCGGTGGCAATACCGCCGATCACCGAGGGGTCGTCGGTGCCGTCGATCGTGATCGTCACCTCCTGGCTCGAGCCATCGCTGGCAAGAAAGGTATAGGTGTCGGTCAAGGTCTGACCGGCGCCAAGCGCCTGGACCGCCGCCAGGCTGTTGTTCAATGTATAGGTCCAGGTATTGCGAGGTAGATCGAGAAATCACCGTAGCCATTGTCTCCGAGCGTCGGTGCGACATCAGTAAAGCTCGGGGTATCCGGGGTATCGACATCGGTGATGGTAAGCGTGTTGCTGACATCAGAGTCGTATCCTCGGAAACTGAACCGGTGGCAATACCACCGATCACCGAGGGGTCGTCGGTGCCGTCGATCGTGATCGTTACCTCCTGGCTTGATCCGTCGCTGGCAAGAAAGGTATAGGTGTCGGTCAAGGTCTGACCGGCACCAAGCGCCTGGACCGCCGCCAGGCTGTTGTTCAATGTATAGGTCCAGGTATTGCCGGTAATCTCGAAATCACCGAAGCCATTGTCTCCTAGCGCCGGTGCGACGTTCGTAAAGCTCGGGGTGTCCGGGGTATCGACATCGGTGATGGTCAGCGTGTTAGTTGCCGTCAGGCTGGTGTCCTCCGAGACCGAACCGGTGGCGATGCCGCCGATCACCGAGGGATCATCACTGCCGTCAATGGTGATCGTTACCCCTTGACTCGACCCGTCGCTGGCAAAAAAGGTATAGGTATCAGTTAAACTCTGCCCTGCTCCAAGCGCCTGGACCGCTGCCAGGCTGTTGTTCAGCGTGTAGGACCAGGTATTGCCGGTAATCTCGAAATCACCGAAGCCGTTGTCTCCTAGCGTTGGAGTTACGTCATTAAAACTCGGGTTGTCCGGGGTGTCCGGATCGCTGATCGTCAGACTGTTGCTGGCACTCAGGGTGGTATCCTCGGCAACCGTGCCAATTGCCACACCGCCAATCACTGAGGGATCGTCAGTGCCATCAATCGTAATCGTTACCTCTTGGCTCGACCCGTCGCTGGCAAAAAAAGTGTAGGTGTCGGTCAAGCTCTGGCCGGCACCAAGTGACTGGACCGCAGCCAGGCTGTTGTTTAAGGTGTAGGTCCAGATATTTGCAGCCATGGCAAAGTTGCCATAACCATTGTCGCCAGCTGTAGAAGCGACATTGTTATAGCTGATCGGATTATCGTTTGCATCAACATCTGTGATGGTCAAGGTGTTGGAGTCACTTGAACTGCCATCCTCGGTAACTGAACCTGTGGCAATTCCTCCAATAACCGGAGCATCTTCCGCTCCATTAATAGTAATAATGACATCATGAGTTGTGCCATCAGCAGTGGTGACTGTCAGGGTATCGTTGACACTCTGACCACCATCGAGCTGCTGAATCACTGCTTGAGTATTATCGGCAACGTAGTCCCAGTTGCCTGTGGCATCAATTGTCAGGTCGCCATAGGTTCCGGTGATGGTATCAGCAACGAAAACCGATTCGCCAGCATCCGCGTCCGTAATGGTCAGTGAACCGGAGAATTCCAGAAGATCGTCGCTATCAGCATCATCATCTTCGATGACAGATCCGGTATCAGTCCCTCCAATAGTGGGCGCGCTGTTTGCTAGCAGCCGTAAGGTGCCAAAGACGGATGGATCAAGCCAGGCTTCATCGGCGGTATCATTCCAGCTCAATTTCGCATCTCGGAAGAAGCCCGTATCATCGTCATTAATTTGAACCTCCATACCTAGAAGCGAACCGGCAGTCGGAACTACCCCGAAGGTCGCCCAGGGTATCGCTATCTCTGCGATATAACTTCCAGGTAGATTAGTTATACTGGAGATAATCCCTGTGGTATCTGTTTCAGAATTAGGCCCGGTTAGCATCGCTCCATCAGCAGCCCGAAACAGCAAAGCGTAATCGTTAACACCATCGTAGGAAGATCCTAGGGAGTTGTCGGGATTAATATAAAGCTCAATGGAATCATCGAGCTGAAAAAGAATTCCAGAATCAGCGACAATACTTTCATCATTTACTTCGACAAGGGTATAAAGGTATGTATCGTCCCACATGCTCCGCCAACTGCCGAAAAGATCTGCTGCATCGTCAACAGCCCCTTCTATGAGATGGTCGATGGTGTGAGCAGTGGCCAGGCTCCATGAATCATCCACAACGCCGTCAACGATAATCGGGTTTACTGTTTCCTTAATGTCATCGACTTCCTCTACCGTAATATCAGCGACATCTTGAGCAGTGCTGAAAGCATTTGTGCCGCCGCCAGGTGCAGTGTCTCCCAAATCGCCATTGAGGCCTGATGTCTGGTCCCAGGCCTGGAAGGTGATGGCTGCGGCAATCGTTCCCGAGAAACCGGGGTTCGCTTCAAAATAAATTCGTGTCAGCGAGTCGGCGGCAAGCAGTCTCGCACTATTCGTGCCAACCGAGCCAAGTGCATTCCAGTTTAAGCCGTCATCAGTGGAATAGTACCATGCACCCTCAGAGGATTCGACATGCGTCACCGCTATGCCTGCCTGGGCCCCGAAGTCGGGATCGGTGACATTGTCAAGTCCGCCCCCGCCCTGGAGATCAACCAGGTCATCGATCAGGGTCCCGACCGCTCCACTTGGCGGACCGTTATCCTGGACAACGTTATCAAGTGAAAGAGTTACAGTCGGGTCGAGCGAGGGAGCGGTATTTGGAGGAAGGACGAAGGAGATGATCAATTGCGGCGGGTGTATCGTCTCCCGGCTGTCATAGACAACCGTTTCACCGCCAGTATCAGGGCTTGCCAGCATCAGGCCGTTATTGGCGGCAGCACCGGTAAACCAGTCCTGGGCAAGAGAGGTAATATCCCAGAAATGAAGCCCTGTATCACCGGTATCAAGCGAAGCGATAATAACGGAATCATCCACCGTACCACCGGGGGTACTCCATTCACTAGTAGAAATTTCTGGAGAGTAGCGATGATCCCAGTCAGCAGCTCCGGTACCGCCGGTTCCTTCCTGCCAATCTTCAGTAACCTCGTATACATTGATTGGAAAGGAAGCACTGTTTGATGTGGCGTTCAGTTGCAGCGTGGCGCTGGTAATGGTTGCACCTGCGGGGATCGTACTTAAATCGAACTGCAGCAGGACGCGCCCATTGCCAAGATCACCGCCGCCCTCGTCGACCATCAGACTGGTGAAATTACCGTAGTTATATTCATCGTTGCCTTCGTCGAGGTAGGTGTCCTTAATTGCACTCAAAGAAACAATTGCGGTTGTTGCCGGCCCGAATTCCGAGGTACTGCCGAAGCTGGTTCCGCCGAAATACTCCGTAGCAGTTGCGGCAACGGTTGCCAGATTGGAGGCCGTGACGCCGGTGAGCACTTCGTTGAAGATTTCAAATCCGCTGCCACCGCTGGTAACCGTTACCGCCCCGAGAAAACTTTCTCCTTCGCCCAGGCCGGTTCCATTGATACCATTGGGGTTTTCAAAGAATTCAACCCTATACTGCCGCCGGAACCTCAAGGTTAAAGGAAACCTCGAGGTCAGAGCCGTTCTGGCTAACATTGTTTAAAACCGGATAGTTAAGTTCATCGTTGGGGCCACTGTCAACATCATCAACATCGTTATCTGTAATCCCGTCGTTGCCCAGGTCGATGGCCATTTCCCGGTTGTCGTAGATCTGGTTGGCCAAAATGGCGTTGTTGAGAGCGGGGCTGAAATTGTCGTCGATGACAACGCCCTCACGATGGCCGGTAATACTATTGCCTTCGCCAGGGTTTACCCCGCCGATGATATTATCGTGAGCACCGTCGTAAACAAGGACGCCAAAGGTGCCGCTGGTAACCGTATCTCCATTGGCGTCAAGCCCGATATCATTACCGACTATCACGTTTCGCGCGGTGGTTGAATGAAGAATTGTAACTCCGGCATAACTTGAACCGCTGATAAGGTTTTTGTCTGCCTCATCTGCTCCGCCGATGATATTATCTTCTGCCCCGAACAATAAAACAACCCCAAGCCGGTTGCCGTCGACGCTGACGCCGTCCGGCGCAAGACCGATATAGTTTCCGGCGATCACATTATTGTCGGAGCGAATGTCAAAACCGTAGCCATGGCCATTTCCATCCGTAAACCCGGTAATGGAAAGTCCGCGGATGGTCGAGCCGTCGCTGCCGGCATCAAGAAGAAAGGCGTCATAATCCCCGGGGGCTGCACTCAGGGCGCTTCCGTCTATCTCGATTACCGGCGCGTTGCTGAAATCAGGCTCGCTTGTACCATCTATGATAACGGTGTCAACAATGCCGGGGAGTGCACCCAGCAGGGGATCAAGGGTGATGGTGTGAGGTCCTGAACCGGGGATATTGAAGTTGATTTTATCCAGTCCGGGCGTTGTGTTTGCCGCTTCAATTGCCTCACGCAATGAAGTGAGACCGTCGCCGCCGTCGCTGACATCGTTTGCTGTATCGACAGTGATAACATTGGTGTTGAAATCAATAACCACGTTATCCAGAAAAAACTGGTCGTTGTCACCGAAGTTTTCCGTCTCGAACTTAATACGGGTATCATTATCGATGTACGGGCTGATGTCGTAGCTTGCGTTCTGCAGACTGCTATGGGTCAACGGCCCAATATATGTGTCTACAAGGCTCCAGCTAGCACCGCCGTCGGTTGATATTTTCAGGGTAACTTCGTCAAAGTTATCGGTGTAGAGCATCCCCCAGTCAAAGGTGAGGGTCGCCGTCGTCGCCCCGGACAGGTCTGCTTCCCGCCAGATTCCTACCGGCTTTTTCCAGAGATCAATGCCGACCGCATTGCCGAATTCAAAACTGGTGAAAACCGAGACATTGCCACTTCCAGGCCCGTCAGACTCCCAATCTCATGCCAGTCGCCATTCCAGAGAACCGTTCCGGTACTTCCACCATACGTGCCGCTGTTGAAATCATCCTCGACCGTTGCCACCAGCAATTGATCCCAATTTTGCAAGGTATCGGCGTTTAGTGGAGAAGCGGTTTCTATCATTCCGGCAGAATATTCAAGATCCCAGTCGCCTCCGAGCGCGTCATGGCCGGTTGGGTCATCTGAAGCAGCCACGTCCGCTCCGGTCAGCCTGGAAAGAGAATCAATAAAGTCCTGACCGCTATCGCCTGCCGCAATCGAACAGCCATAGAGCAGGATATCGCCGTCCTCGGACAAAGATTCGCTCCAGGCAGCAAGGGTGTCACTGTTTACCTGCAGGTCATCACTGTCCAGCCAGTCGCTGCCGAGCGCGAGCTGACCGTCTCTGCCGTGGGTTATGATGTGGATGGCATCAAGCTCATCACGGGTTGAAAGAATCTCACTGACCTGCTCAATGCCATCCCGCCCGGAATCAAGGATGATGACCTCCAGATTGCCCGAGACGCCGTCAGGAAAATCAATGCTGGTGACCAGTCCATCAATATCCCTGACGTTGTCATTGACGAAAACCAGCTCGTTGCGCTGAGAAGAGGCATCTTCAGCATCAAGGGATTCAGAGCCCTCATCTGCTGAAATTATAGAATTTGTACTATCACCTATGGGTTCGTTTGTTGCTGCCTCCTCAACCGAGCCTTCTGAAAAATCTGCTGCACTTTCAGCTGATGAAGTATCCGGTTCAGAGGGGATTTCTTCATTCCCGGAATCATCGCTATCCCCGATCTCAAAGGTATCCGATTGTGAACGCCCGCCGGTATCTGTTGCAGCGGGTATATCAGCAGCCGTATCGTCGCTGTCGGCTGCAGGCACTTCCTGCTGTTCTGCAGTTTCTTCAACAATAATCACCGGTGCTTCCACGAGCTGCTCCTGCACCACTTCCGCAGCAAGCGGTTCGGCAACATCTGCTGAAAAAAGCAGCCGCGGCTCAAGCTCCTCGAACAGCAGCGTCCTGGAATGATCTTTGATACGGGACATGTTCAGTTTACCGGCGTAGTCTGTCCTTAACGAAGATTGGCGGCAATTTTATCCTCATCCGCTGGGCTCGCTTTGGCAGGTGCAGCCAAGTCCTGCAGATCGATAAACTGGACCTGGCATTTGAGGCCCCCCGGCAGCTGGTAGTCCGGATTGGGGAGTTCAAGCCGGACCCCGAAGGTGCCGCTGGCCGGGTCGATCACCCGATCGACAATCGACACCGTGGCACTGTAGGTCATGTCCTCCCGGGTCTCCGGAACGATTGTCGCCTTCATTCCCGGCTTGATCGATTGAAGCATGCTGGCCGGAAGAACGACTTCCACCTTTAAGGGGTCCATCTGGGCCAGTTTAAGCAGTGGTTTATTGTCGACAAATTCCCCGGGTGAAACGAACCGCTCAACAACGATTCCCGCTATCGGGCTTTTTATGGTGCGCTGGTCGAGCATCGCCCGGGCTCGTTCCAGGTCGAGTTTGGCCAGCGCCCGGTTTTCTTTTGCCTTCTGCAGCCTGGCAACGGCAAGAGACACCTCGGTCGCGGCTTCATCCCGTTTCTCGGCCGAGATCGCCTCAGCCTGAAAAAGCTCCTCGATCCTGTTGTGCATCCGTTTTGCAAAAGCCAAACGCTCTTCCTGGAGTTTTATTTCACCGTCAACAGCCGCCAGCACCTTGGCTCGCTTGACCACGGTATTTTCAACGGAAGATTCCAGCTGCACCAGCGGTTCTCCCTTCTGCACGAGTGCGCTTCTCTGCACGTTGACCAGTTCGACAACGCCTTCCACCGGCGTACCGACATTGACCATCTCAAAAGGCTCGATCAAGCCTTCAAATGCGGCAGGGCCTGTTTCTTCGGCAATACCAGTCCCAGTCCACAGGACGAGCGCAAACAGTATGGTTGCTGTTCTGATTGTCAGTTGTTTCATTTTTCTTCCCCTCTGTCTTGAATGTGATTTACCGGTCATTCGCTTCTTCTTATCGATTGATTAAATCCGTATTCCCTTTTCCACCGATTCCAAACGTCACGAGTAAAATTTTTCTCATGGTGCCGCCCAACAGTATTTGCAATAAATATTCCATTAAGACGGCTAATTTAAACATATGATATCAGGTGGTTGCAAAGAGGGTTGTGCCTTCCGATTACGCTAATTGTAATTTAAATTGCATATTCGTAACCCGGCACACTGAATTGAAGTTAGCGGATTGCGATACTTGTGAAATTATGCGGGTCAAAAAAATCTCTAGGAGCCTGTCGGAGAAAGGAGCATGTGAAGGAGCACCTCTGCATCTGCGGCAGACGTCATATTCATTCCAGTTTGCCGCTAAATGCGAGCATTCTGCCCAGCTGCTCGTCCATTTGCAGCAGGTCGCGACGCATCCTCAGGTATCGACGCTCCCGGTTCTTCTGGGCGAGGCGCATGGCTCCCAGAACAATCAGCTGAGCGCTTTTGCCCTCTGTTTTCAGCGCCAGTCTCAGGATTGTCAATAGCGGGCTGCTCAGGGTGTGAAAGAGGATCTCATCCTCGAGGCAGAGCAGCGACTCATAGCTGCCGGGATCTCCCTGGCGGCCGCAGCGCCCGAAAAGCTGACGGTCGATGCGCCGTGCTTCGTTGCGCTCGGTACAGATAACATGCAGGCCGCCACGCTCTGCAACACCTGCAGCCAGCGGGATATCAGTGCCGCGGCCGGCCATGTTGGTGGCCACCGTAATGCAGCCTCGTGCTCCCGCCCGGGCAATGATCTCCGCTTCCCTTGCATCCTGCCGGGCATTGAGCACCTGGTGCTCAATGCCTTCTTCTGCAAGCAACGAACTGAGAAGTTCGGAATCCTCCACCGACCTGGTACCGACGAGCACCGGACGCAGCTCAGCTCTTAGTTCCCTGATGCGCTCAACAACTGCCCGCCATTTCGACGCTTTGTCCGGATAGACGTGGTGACCGATTGCCCTGCGCCTGACAGGCCTGTGGGTGGGGACGTGTTTCACTGGCAGCTTGTAGATCGACCAGAGCTCACGACTCACCTCCCGGGCTGTGCCGGTCATGCCGGCAAGACGCAGGTAACGGCGGAAAAACCGCTGGTACGTCATCCTCGCCAGCTGTTCCTGCTGCCCGCTCAGTTCACAGTTCTCCTTGATCTCGATCATCTGGTGCAGGCCGCGCTCCCAGGAGCGATCCGCCATGACCCTGCCGGTATTTTCATCAATGATTTTTACCGCGCCTTCATGGACCAGGTAGTGACGGTCCCTGACATAGAGATGACGGGCGCAGAGGGCCTGGCGAACCAGCTCCTCGCGCTGCCTGGCAGATTTCCAGACCGACCCCATAGGAGGTGCAATCTCTGCAAGGCGGGCGCTTCCATGGTCACTGATTTTCACCTGCCGCTCGTTGTGGTCGACTGAGAAGTGTTCCTGATCCGCAAGTCTTGCCGCCAGTTCCATGGCCTGGCCAAAGATCAACGCTTCCTCGGCTTTGTTTTTTTTCCGTGAAATAATCAGCGGTGTGCGGGCTTCATCCACCAGGACGCTGTCAGCCTCATCAATGATGGCAAAGCAGAGTCCCCTGAGGAACAGCCGCTTGCTGCGGGCATTCGGGTCATGCAGTCGCTCGAGCTGGAGCCGCAGCCGCCTCTGGTCACTGCCGAGCAGGATGCGGTCGCGGAGATAATCAAAGGCCAGCTGTTTGTTCGTGCAGTAGGCAATGTCAGATGCATAACCGCCCCGCCTGGCAGGCTCATCAAGATCAGCGGTGACTGCTGCGACACTCAAGCCAAGAGCGCGATACACCGGGCCCATCAGTTCGACATCCCGTGCCACCAGATAATCATTGACGGTAACAACATGGACCGGAATGCCTGCAAGGGCAGCAGCCGCAGCAGGCAGGACGGCAGTGAGCGTCTTGCCCTCACCAGTCTCCATCTCTACGAGATGCCCCTGGAGCATATGCCATCCGCCTATCAGCTGGTTGTCAAAATGTTGCATCATGATGGTCCGGCCGGCAGCCTCCCGGGTGAGGGCAAATGCCTGACAGGCCAGATTATCAGTTAATCCGTTTTGATGGAGTTGAACCCGGAGGGTTCCAGCGGTTTCAGCAAGCCGGGCAGCACTCAATTTTTCAAGCGGTTTGCCATACCGGTCAATGGCATCAACGATCTGCCGGGCTTTTCTTTTCGTGGTGGAGGCGCCTTGAGCAAACCCCTGAAGTGCATCCCCCATTCTCTGAAGCCGGGAAGGAGCATCGACCGGACGTTCCGGATAGTAACCATCGGCAATACCGGGTCTGAGCAGAAGCGTCGATGGTGTCCGGCCTGCTCTAGACATGAAAGCGGCGAAGAAAAAGCTGGCGTACAGAGCGAAACAGCTGCAGGGCGACTGGTTCATAACCATGGTCGAAAAGCGCATAGACCCGCTCTCCAACCCGCACCTCTGCTTTATCCTGGGGAAGCCTGAACTCGAACTGGAAGGTTTTGTTAACGGTCTGCAGCCCATGAGCATCTTCAGGATTCACAGGAATGGCTCCCCCACCTGCCGTGCCCAGCACACGGCTTGGAAGGCGATCACTGGCGGCGGGGATCTGCCGGTCAATCCGTGCAGTGTGGAGTCGGCTGAGGCTTCCGGCAAGCCGCAGCTCGACCCGCCTCGTGTTCTCCCTCACCAGACTGATGTCGGACTGGTCGACAACCACAACGACCATCGAGTCAGAGACCCCCATAATGTAGCCGAGCAACGCCCCCTGGGTCACAAAACGACCACTGAGGCTGTCTTCTTCGGGGAGGATGAAAAGACCGCTGCTCGGACTGCTCATCACCAGTTCATCCATGCGCTCACGGGCGCGAAAGAGATCCGCCGAGGCCGAGCCCATTTCCTTTTTCAGTATTTCGCGTTTTGCCCGTGACTGCATCGGTTCGCCGGTGTATCTGGCCCGGGCTTCCTCAAAATTTGCTTCAAGAACAGTGAGTTCTGCCTCCAGGTAGGGATCCTCACAGCGTATGAGCGGCTCGCCGGCCTCAACGGTCGAGCCGCTTGATTTCAGGATTTCTGTAACGAAACAATCGGTTCCGGCGCGGACCCGGGAATGCTCCGGCAGCGACACGACTCCCTCAGCTCTGGTTTTAAGCGGTGCCGGCACCACAAAGAGCAGAACAGCAGCCGTTGCTGCCAAGCAGGCCGTGGCAAGAACAAATCGTTTTCTCCGGCGACGGCCGCCGATGCTGTTGTACAGGCGTGAGCTGTTTCTCACCGCCGGCAACAGGATCAGGGCAATGAGCGCCCACAGGGCGATGATGACTCCGATGAAAAAGAATTTACTGCAGACAAAAAGCGCCAGTGCTCCAAGAACAAACATCCGGTAAAAAAAAGCTGCAACGCCGTAGATGGCAAACCAGGGACGCTCCCCTTCTGCGGTGACCGGCGAGCGCACCTCTTCAAGACCAAAAATATAACGCTGCAGCAGATAACCCAGATATCGCGTTGAACGCTGGGCAAGGTTGGGAATTTCAATCCAGTCCGAGAGGATATAATAGCCGTCGAAGCGCAGCAGCGGGTTGCCATTGAACAATAGCGTCGAGACACCGCCGATCAGCATCACATTGTAGGCTATCGTGCTGACCCGCCCCGACTCAATATTGAGCCAGAGGAACAGTGCCAGGGACGCAACCAGCAGTTCCATCCCCATGCCTGCTGCGGCGACCGCCATGCGCCGACGCTTATCGGGAAAAGTCGCCGAACTCGAAGCCTCCACATAGGGGATAGGGGTCAGGGCGAGGAGCATGATCCCCATCTCGTGCACCTCTCCGCCCCAGATCTTTGTCGCAAAGGCATGCGCCAACTCATGCAGCAGTTTGACCACGGGATAGACCAGCCAGAGAATCAGCAGATTTTCCGGTTTGAGTATCCGGTCCGCCATGTTGCGGGTCAGCTCGGGCCAGTTCAACACGGCAAGGATAACGGCCGAACCGACAACAATGAGCCAGAGAAAAAGCCCGACCCTGCCAAAAAACGGCTGGACGACATGCATCCACCTGGCAAGAAAATGATCGGGATCGACGAGGGGAAAACGGAGCGCAAAAGGGTTCGTCAGCCGCTGTTTCCACCTGGCCCGATGTTTTTCCTGGCGCTGAAACAACTCAGTGGTATCGGGCGGAATATCGCTCTGCATGACATCGGCAGAATGAAGCTCACCAAGAAGTTGGATAATCTCATCCTGGGTGGGGGCGTCGTCCTCGAGTACGTCGTTTGCCATTTTCCAGATATTGGCAACCGTTCGTTCACCGTTCATCTGGCTGATCAGGAAATAGGCGGTTTTGTTGAACCGGTGCCGGCGGTTGGAAGAGGAGTCCTGCAACACATACCAGGTCTGGCCACGATAGACATGCCTGAAAAGACGGGTATGCGACCGCAGAAGCGGTTTTATCTGCTCAACCCGATACCAGTATGTGCTGTATAAAGACATAAACAATTAGTATTTCGATCGGTTAGTGATATATCATCATGGCGGCACCTGTTCCCGAGCCTGTGAACACGCACAACTCTATGGCAGGAATGACCAGAGATTGAGGCGAATCCAGTCGATCAGTCTGTGGGTCCAGATCCAGATCAGCTTTCGGCGTTCAACGGTGACCTTGCCAACGCCCTCCATGCCGGGGCGAAGCAGATCGGACTCTTCTTTTATATCGGCCTCAACCTGAAAAAAGGTTCGCCCCTCTTCAGCGGTTGAAACCGGAGTGATTTTTTCTACCGCGAATTCAAGCGGTTTTCCCGATACGCTGGAAAGAACGAGACGGCCGTGCTGCCCCTGTTTTATCTCTCCGATGTCTCGTTCGTCTATCTGCAGTATGATCCGGTACACGTCAAGCGGAGCCACGGTAAACAGGACCTGCCCGCGCTCAACGGGGGAGCCGAGCGCCTGGCTGAGATCGCCGCTTACCACGAGGCCGTCAAAAGGCGCCGTAAACTGGCTGCGCAGCAGCTGTTCCCCGACAAGGCTCATCTGCGCTTCAGTCTGGGCGATGCGGGCCTGGAGAATGGCGACACTTGAGCGGTCGTGGCGCGCCAGTGATTCCCGGTACTCCGTCTGAAGCTGTCCAAGTTGACTCGACCAGCGCTGGTATTCGAGGGTCAGATCCTTATTATCGAGGGTGGCGAGCAGATCACCCTTCTTGATGATATCGCCCGGCCTGAAATTGGCTGTTGCAATAAAACCGTCCTGCGGTGAAACGATAGCGCGCTGGGTCTGGGCTTCCAACCGGGCATTCCCGGTAATGCGATAATCCTTTTCCGCAAAACAGAGAAGTACAAGGGCAATGATTACGGCAACTATCCCCGCCTTGAAAGAAGCGCTGCCCCTGTCGGTGAGCTTCCTGCCAAACGACCGCACCGAGGCACGGAACCGTTTCATCAGCCCCCGCTCATCCCGTCTCCTTGCGTCAAGAATCGGCCCGACCATCGACACAATCCGTTCACAATACTCTATTGAAACCTTATCGAATGGCTTCTCGACCGGGCGTTCGAAAAGAACCGCGCCGAGGAGCCTGCCGTTGGTGGCAAACGGCACGGATAAAACAGCCCCGATTCTATGTTCTTCCGAAAGCCTGGCATGGCTGTGGCACGGAAGTACCGAATCTGCAGCCTGCGGATAGCTGATGCTGCTGTTTTGATCGATCGCCTCATGCATGGCTTCAACAATATCGCCAAACAGGTTGGATTTGTCGTCAAATCCGGCACTGTGAGAGACCGCTTCAACCCTGACGCTGTTGCCATCGAGAAAACCGATGCTGATCCTGTCGGCCGAGATACGCTTGGTCAGATCGGTTACCACATCGGTGGCGGCCTCCTGGAATTTCTCGTGTTCAAGGCAGGAGGCAACAAGCTCCACAATCGTCACCAGCTGAGTCTTCTCGGTTGATGAATGTTGCTTGAGAATCGCTTCATACCAATAGGAAGCAGCGCTTATCTGCTGTATGGCAAGCTGCTGTTTTACGGCAACCCGGTTGTACAGCTCCAGCACCACGGCACCAAAGAGTTGTTGATCTACGTAAATCGGGCAGCCGATAATGTCTTGAGGTTCACCCGTCTCCTTTCCGGCCACGGCGTTGCTTTTGAGCAACGTTTTATTACCGGTGACGGTATCCTTGGCCGCCGCCGACAGGTCGTCATACTCCACCAGTTGTTCAGGCCACATCGCCGCAAGGCCATACTGGTTTTTTTCAGCGGTTTTCAAGAAGACAACTGCGCGGGTAACCCCGGGAATCAGGTTACAGAGGGTATGCAGCCAGGTATGTGTGACTTGATCCATTGACGACGGTCCGGGCCCGGTTACAGCAAAAAATGCATAAATATATAAATAATCCTGTAGTTATCGCTTAACGACAGTTCCATGATATGAAAAAAAAGAAGTGCTTGTCAAGGAAGCCAAAAAGAAAAAGAACTATAAAAACCCATCAATTATAACGTCTTCAGATTAATCAGGAATGGATTTGACAGGTAAGACCGGTAAAGTGTCCGGAAACGGGATCGATTTCATTTTCCGACCGAATTGCATAGGAAGCCGCCGGCTCCGGAATTGAAACAAAGCGTGTTCTGCCTGCAGAAACTGCTTAGATGCTGCAAGAATAAGGGTGTGCTGCCTGAGCCATTTGGCTCCGGCAGCACGTTGGCGGGGCGTGAAGAACCGCTTCTATCTTTTACCT
Organism: uncultured delta proteobacterium; assembly: GCA_963696725.1. Classification (GTDB taxonomy): domain Bacteria; phylum Desulfobacterota; class Desulfobulbia; order Desulfobulbales; family Desulfocapsaceae; genus MADRE3. The sequence continues at coordinate 385,056 of CAVOLI010000014.1, read as the reverse complement.
AACGAGCGGTAAATTTGAATTTCTGACCGCCAAGGCTCACCTCGTACATCAGGCCGCCCTTGGTAATCGTAAATGTGGCCATTCCTTTATTGTAGCCGCCGGCGGCGATTGCAGCGTTGTTCTTGCCGCCGCTGGCGGTTGCCGAACTCCCGCCGGTATTGGCGGATGCCCCGGCTGCGGCAGTCAAGACGGTGGCCTGGGCCTCGGCACCAAACTCGAAATTGCCGCCGATGAACTCAGTTAAGGCGCGCTTATCCTGGAAAAAAACCACCTGACTGAAACCGGTAGCGCCAAGTTGAAAACCAATGGTGGCCTGGGCCATCGCACTATCGCCGATATATTGTCCCTGCTCATAGACACGTCCCTTGCCGTAGGCACCACCGACGACGAATCCGCCCTTGCCGATTGTGGGAAAGAGCGAATAGCCATATGCAGTATTGAACATTTCCGCTATGCCGCCATCCTCAAACATCTTTTTTGTTTCGCTATATTCATCAGCCCACGCCGGAACAGCAGAAAAAGACAGGACGACAGCAATAAACAACACACGTATAGAAAGCATAATAAATAACCTCCATGAACACTTTTTTTTGAGCACACGCTCGATGATGGTGTAAAGGAAACGGACATCGTGCAGTTTTGCCTGTTATCCCGTTACCTTTACTGTTGATAAAAAAATTAAAACTATCAGGTACACTGTTACTGCTTGTATATGATGGTTCCCACATGTTCGCCGTTCAGCGCCCTGGTAATATTGCCGGGAACCATTCCATTGATAATCTGAATGTTGTCGATCACCTCACTGTTCTGTATGATTTCCAGGCAGGGCCGTTCGATTACCAGATCATCCTGTTCTCTATCCAGAAGATCCTGGGCACCGATTTCAGCAATGAACTCGGCGTCCGGATTCTTTTTGGGATCATCACTGTAAAGTCCGTTCTCATCCTTGATAAAGAGTATGGTCCTCGATCCGATCAGATCGGCAAGAATAACGAGGCCGACGTCGGTCCGGTGAATCGGAATCCTGCCCACTTTCGGCTTGATGGCAAAATAGTCATAGGGGGGCATGCCGGGCATCACCGGTATAATATTTTCTGAAAAATAGGTAGGAAGCTTGACGATATCTGCATGGGAAATCTTCACCCCTCCCCAAGGAGACAAAAGTGTCGCGATCATCAGCGCGTTCTGCTCGGAGATCATGCTCCCGAACTTGGCGATAACACCGGTCGGCATTCCCATCTCGAGGCCTATCGTGTAGATATGCCGGCTCCTGGTCCCTCCACCGGTGGTTATCAACATTTTGTGATCTTGCCGGTTGCTGACGATCTCCTTGAGTATTGCCGGCAGTGCTTTCACCCCGCGGTCACAGATAGACTGGCCGCCGATTTTCATTACACTGACATCGGGATAAAGACGTTCCTGCGGGGCGATATCGAGCTTTTCGATGAATTCCCTGCTCACCAGGCTCTCGCCCATCAGCGCACTTTTCACATGGAGCCGTTTACCGTCTTTTTCCCGAACCAGTGCCATGACTTTCCCTCTGTGAAAATGATAATCGCTTGGAATCTTATTTCTTTGACTTGCGAGCCGGGTCCCGCTCAAGGGCAACAAGCTCAGCGTTCGTCTCCTTGGCCAGCTGGGCAAGCTCCTTCTTGCGCAGATGATTTGCATAGACTTTCAGGTTACAGTCACTGACGGCAACAATTCTGAACCGAGGAGTGCGCTGACCCTCTTTTGATTTAACCCGTTCTCTATAAAAAATTTTCCCCGCCATTTATAAATCTCCAGTCATTGGGTTGATCCTGTTTTCAGATTAAACTGCCCTCTCATTATAAGTATTAATTCACTCATGACAAGATACGGTTTTCTTTACACATATCGCATGCACAGCCGCCGGTTAACAACGGTTATCGCTCGTTATTATTCTCCATGATCTTCACTTAGCAGCTACACTATAATAGTGTAGCTTCCCTGCAAGGCTTACGGTGGTTCGCTCATTAATCCCAATCAGGCAGCGACGTCCGTTTCAGGGGCCGGCTGGAAGCGGGTATTGCCGGCCAGATAGTCACGGCAGGCTATCTGCACCTGATCGACAGCGTTGAACTGGTCGTTGACGCGGAGGGAGATATGTTACCGGATCACAGTCCGGTAAGGATTTCAGAGAGTAAAATCAAAACAATTGCACGCAACCACCGGCAGGTTATCCCGGTAAAAAAATGTCCTGATAGTGCCGATGAACTCTGGCAAACACTGAGTAGAAAAGAATCCAAAGAGATCTGACTGCAGAAGATTTGAAACCGGTCTTCAAAAAAATTCAGTCTTCCAGCTGGGAGAAAAAGCGATCAAACCGTTCGTCTAGCTGAGTGTTCCACTTGTCGTCCCCTTCCCTGTAGCGGAATTTTTCAAAAATTTCTGCAAGTGTCTCCCGGATCTCCCATTTGTGCATGAATGTCCTGCCGTCAAGCATTGCAGCAAACGTCTCGTCTCGAATGACCAGCCCTTCAGACCTTAAATAGTCCAGGTTTCGTGTGGAAATTCCGACCTCGAATAGTTCTGCAATCTGAAACAATGCCAGCAGATTGTCCTTATTCAGATTCACCCGCGCAGAAACGGCCTTGGCGAATTCCCTGCTATTCGGATAAGTTTCCCAGAGGATTTCCTCCAGCCCTTCGCGAGGAATCCCGGTTTCTATGATTTTTTCCATCGCCGCTTTGGTAATACTGTACTCAACCGGTTTGAAAGTTTGTTGCTGAAATACATTCTGCAGGAAAAACAATGATACAAAACAGACGAGTGCTGCAATTACAGGAGTTGACACCCAGCTGCTGGTAATTCCAGCAACCGTTCTCCATTTTATTCCCCTGCCTCCCTTCAACAGCCCGATCCCAATGACGGCGCCAACAATAGCCTGGGAACTCGATACGGGCACAAGAGGAATGGTCGGTAGATGGTGGCTTTGAAGCCATGCTTCCAGTGATTGCGATGAAAAGAGAAAAAGAACTGCTGAATGCGACCAGACGACAACTGCCGCCGCCACCGGCGTCAGACTGAAAATACCTGTGCCGACAGTGAGCATGACCCGTTTGGAGTAGGTGAAAACGCCGACGGCGATAGCAACGCCGCCAAGAAAAAAAGCTGCTGGCCAGGAGAGAGGCTCAACCCGAAAATATAGAGGGTGTCAAAAGGGGCCACCGGCACAAAAACTCCCATGACATTGGCAATATTGTTTGCCCCAAGGGCATATGATCCAAATATTCCAGCTAACAATAATGAGTAACGGGTAATCGTATCGAGTCTGAACATGTGGACCCGGAAACGATTTATCGAGAATGAGGTTGCCAGGTAAAAGACGATTGCTATCCCTGCCGACAAGAGAGGACACAAAACCCAGGTGGAAACGATCTTGGTCAAAGCTCCCACATCGGTAACCGAGCCGGAAAAAAAATTCCAACCGAGAATGGCCCCGACAATCGCCTGCGAGGTTGAAACAGGGAAACGTGCAATAGTCATCAGGTAGACGCTGAGAGCAGCGGAAAAGGCAACGATAAAGGCGCCAGCCACCGCATTAACCGCGCCGAGCTTGCCGAGCGTGTGGGATGCTCCTGCCCCGCTGATAACCGCTCCAAGAATTACAAAGATGCTGCAATAAATCGCGGCAGTGCGGAACCTGATCATCCTGGAACCAACAGCGGTTCCAAAGACGTTTGAGGCATCATTTGCGCCCAGAGACCAGCCAAGAAAAAAACCGCTTGAAAGAAAGACTGAAAACATGGCTAGTCTCTAGAGACTACGCTTGATCGCGTAGATGTTGAGTCTATCTGCGATGTCTTCTGCCCGGTCTGCAATTTTATCAAGGTGTCGGGCAAAATCCTGCTGCTGCATCTGGTGGCTGAGGCGTAAAGCCTTATTTCTGAAAATGGCTGACTGCAGCTTCGAGGAGATCTTGTCACTTTCCGACTCCCAATAGGAAACCTTGTGAAGGTGGGTCGAAACCGACGATATATCAGTAAAAAAGGCCCGGCACGAAAGAACGATTGCCTCGGTTGCCTCAATCACCGAATTGACGAGATTCCGGAAATCATCATGAAATTCTTCGCACAAATCCGGCTGTTCTATTTCAAAACGCCATAGAGCTCCCTTGAAACGGTCGAGCAGTGAATCCATGTTTTCCAGGAGTTCCATGACATCGCCACGGGATTCCGGAATAAGCGTCTTTTTAAAGAGATATTCATTTATGGATCTTCTCAGATGATCGCCTGCGTGCTCGCAGTCGGAAATTTCATTTAATTTTCTCGAGAAATCCTCATGATTACCGGCCAGATAATAGTCACATCCCTGGCGGAAGATCATCCCCGACCTGCTCACCCTGTTAAGAAACTCCTCGATTTCTTTTTCAATCCCTATTTTAGTGCGCAATATCTTCATATTTTTTCAGACTCCGTCCCGTATCTTTTCGTATCCCGATAATGTCGCCAAGATTTATAAAGCGGCCAGACAAAAGAAAAAAGAGCTACAAGCAGGACAATCAATGCCAGTTTATCCCGGTAAAAGGTACCGTAGCCGTCCATCATTACCGCCCGGCGAAAATTTTCTTCAACCATTTTGCCAAGCACGATCCCCAGAACAATCGGGGCAACCGGAAAGCCATAGCGCTTAAAAAGCCAGCCGACGATGCCGAATCCGATACAGGCGCCGACATCGAACATTGATCCACTGACGGCGAAACTTCCAATAATCGCAATCACCAGAATAAGCGGAAACATGATCGCCTCGGGCACAGAGACAACCTTGATGAAGAGGCGGTTGCCATAAAGGCCGATTACCAGCATAATGATGTTGGCAACAATCAACGCAGAAAAGATACCATAGACAATCTCGGGATTGTTCTGAAAGAGCATGGGTCCCGGCACGAGGTCATGAAGCATGAACGCTCCCAGCAAAACAGCATCTGTTGCACTTCCCGGAATGCCGAGCGCCAGCAGCGGCACAAGTGCGCCGCCGACGGAGCTCGAATTGGCACTCTCGGCGGCAGCGACTCCCTCGAGTGACCCGTAACCGAATTTCTCAGGCTCACTGCTGGCCCGTTTTGAAATGTCGTAACTGATGAACGCCGCAATTGTCGAGCCCGGCGCCCGGGAAAATTCCAATAATGGTGCCGATGATTGATGAGCGCAGGATGGTAAATTTAATCTGCATAAACTCCGCCAGACTCGGAAGCTTGCTTGTCGATCTTCTCCAGTACCCTTCCGACACCGGTCCATGATTCAAATTTTTCAAAGACAACACTGACCGCAAAGAGACCAATGAGTGCAGGGATGAGCGTAAAACCATCGTAGAGCAGATCGTTGTCGAAGGTAAATCGCGATACCCCGGAAATAGGATCTATCCCGATCGTCTTGATGATGAGCCCAAAGAGAATGGCAATCATTGACTTCAAGAATCGTTCCCGCGACTCATGGAAGCAACCGTCGCCAGCCCAAACAGGGCAAGAGCGAAATAATCGGCCGGACTGAATTTCAGTGCAATCCTGGCCAGGGGAACAGCAAAAAGGATCAGGATAGCAACACCAATCGCCCCACCGATAGTGGAAGCTATAAGGGCAGTCCCAAGTCCTTTTCCGGCTTTTCCCTGCTGGGTGAGCGGATAACCGTCAAAAGCGGTGACAGCGGCCGATGGCGTCCCCGGAGTGTTAATCAGAACCGCCGTTATCGACCCCCCGTAATTCGAGGCGATATAAATAGAGGTCAGCAGGATGAGCGCCAACGCCGGACTCATCGTGTAGCTGAACGGCACAAGCAGCGCAACAGCAGTTGACGGAGAAAGACCGGGCATTGCGCCGGCCAGGATTCCGATGACCACTCCGACGATTATTATTACGATTGGCTTCCAACCGAGTATCACTGAAAAACCAAGGGCAAAACTCTCTGCAAGATCCATGTGATCACCGTTTGAAAATCATTGCAAAAAAACGTCACGATTAGATAAAATTTTCGATAAACCCGAGCGGCAGTTGTATGTAAAGCAGTTTGTAAAAGATAATATAAGAGAATAAGACCCAGCCAGAACAGACAAGAAAGACCACGAGCGGCTTACGATATGACAGCAGGTACATCAATAGTGCCAGAAATAGAAATGAGCTGATGAAATAACCGAGAATCTCTATGGCGAAAAAATATACTATCGTAAGAATGACGCCGGTCAAAAGAAAACCCAGCCTGCCGCTCCCGGGATCTTTATCTGTTTTCCCGGTAAAACAAAAGAACAGCAACAGGCCCGCGAGCAGCACCGACCAGAATATCCATAAGCGTGGAACAACTGCAGGGCCAGCCTCACCACTCGGGAAACTGAACGTTATCGCCCACAAAAGCAATGAAAAGGCGATCATCATCGTCGGGATAATCGCCTGGCCGGTATAATCCTTTTTCCTGGAAAACCTGAGGGCGAGGACAGTCCCGCAACCGGCAAAACACAAGAGGAAAAACCAGAGAACCAGGCCGTTGCCATCACTGAAATATTCCATGTCAGATCTCCTGGTTATCCCAGCCGCACTCTATCGATTATCGCTTTGCGGCTGGGATAGCATTGAATCTCGGTCAGATTATTTTATCGCACCGATTTGTTTCAGAGCCTCGGCAAACTCCTGCTGGTCTTGTTTGATAATCTTGAAGAATTCGGCCTCTTTCAGGAACAGAGGTACTGCTCCGCCGCGCTGGATATATTCCTGCCATTCCGGATCAGCATTGACCTTGGTAAAAAGATCGTCGTAAAACGCCTGGGCCTCTGCCGGGATTCCTTTTTTTGTCATGAAACCACGCCACAGGATTTCGTTATCGAGGCCCTTCAAGCCAAGCTCAGCGAATGTCGGTGCATAGGCAAACTCGCCATCGAGTCGTGTTTCACCGGATATAGCGGCAACTTTCAGATCCGGCCGGCCAATGACATCCTGCGGATTGCCGACGTAAACGACACCATGGCCGCCAAGAAGAGCAGCCATCGCCTTGCCGCCACTTTCATACGGAATCCACTTCGCTTCAATACCTGCGATCTTCCAGGTTTTCATTGCCATAATATGATCGTTTCCCCCTGCGGCAGGGCCTACCCAAAGCTGCTTTCCGCCCTTTTCCTTGGCATCGGCGACAATCTGTTCCCAGGTATTAACTTCCTGGTTGCGGCTGGTGATAATAGCTTCCGGATCAGATACAAACAATGCCATCCAGTTCAGGTCCTCGACCTTGATCTTGTTGCCACTGGAAACGATTTTTCCTATATTCGAGCGGGTGACGGCAGCAAACTGGTAACCATCGGCTTTTTCAGCCAGGATGTAGTTGATGGCAACCGTTCCGCCGGCACCGTCCTTGTTGACGACAACAAACGTCGCATCGGTGTGTTTTGCAGCAATTGCCGTGAATTTACGGGCAAAAACATCGATCGCCCCACCCGGTTTTGTATAGACAATAAGCTTTATGGGTTTTACCGGAAACTCAGCATGTGCAGCAGTAAACGAACCTGCAGCGAACGATAACGCAATCAACAGCACAACGAGTCTTTTTTTCATGGTATCCTCCTTTGTGATTCCCCGTTCCAGGGGTAGTGTTTTTCGTACACGTTTTAAAGAGCTGTCTTCTACCTGCAGATCAGAACCTGCCACTACATACCTACTATTTCTTTTGCCGCCTTGAGGTAATTGGTGTTTTCAAAAGCGGCAATTTCCAGTTTTTCTATGACCGCCTTCATGGCGGAGTAGTCCTCACTTTCGACGCACGCTGTTTCTATCAGGGCACCGTTAAAAAGTATTTCTCCATATTCGCAGATCACCCCGTCAACTGAAAATCCATAGCGCTCTTTATCAACAGCTACCGCGGTCAGATCAGGGCTGTCTGCAACCAGGTCAAGAAATTCATCAAGCGCGCAGGTTGGTTGCTCCACGTTAACGGGAGCTCTAAGGTTTTCAAAAATAGTTTTGAGTTCCTCCTGTTTCACAGGAAACTCGAACTTGCCTTTTGGTTGAAAAATCTCGTAGCCTTCCCCCGTTTCACCAACCTTGATTTTAATATCGAGCAGGCCGCCGCGTATCTTCACATTTGCCTCGTTGGTGTGGCGTGAGAGAATATAGGTCTCACTGCTTTGCCGTATCTTGAACAATTTTGCCTGGGCGTTCCACATGGAAATACCGACAATATCAATAATTCCCTGACCAAACACCCTGAATTCGGCGCGGGGAGTTATCTGTTCAGACTCGTCTTCTGATATGGCCTTGTTCAGGTCAAAAACACTCATGGCAACACTCCTGAGACTGGTTCAATGAATAAAACAGCAAGCTCTTACCCCCATTGAGAATATGGGTGCTTGATCAAATTTGAGTTGAAATATCTGGCATCGCCGCTTACTTCCTCGCCTACCCATTCCGGTTTGTCAAAACGCTGATCTTCACTTTCAAGTTCGATTTCCGCGACCACGAGGCCATCGTTTTCACCAAAAAACTCATCAATTTCCCAGATAAATCCACCATACTCGACTTTGTAGCGGTTCTTCTCGATAATCGGTTTTTCGCACAGTTCATCAAGCAGTGCATTGGCATCGGCAACGGGAATTTCGTACTCGAATTCTCGTCTGACGGCTCCGACACTGATTCCCTTTATCGTCAGGAACCCTTTGTCATCAATCGTTCTTACGCGCACGGTCCGTTCTTTAACGGAGCTGAGATACCCCTGTCGATAAGCCGTCCCCGCCGCCAGCTGCCTCCATTCTGTTCCTGTCAGCAGGAACTTTTTTTCGATTTCTATTCCCATTGTTCTTCTGCCCTCCGGGTACTGATTTTATGATTTGTCATTCTATCTCCATGAGAAGTCAATAGGTAATCTAACGCGATCCGGTTTTATTTGTTGGTGGCAACGCGTTCTTGAGGTAATTATATCTTGATCAATAAAAAGTATTTATAGCAAGTCGGGAGAACGAGCCACATACCACAGCCGGTACTAACGTCTTAAGTGTTCCCATTCAGGTCAATTAAAGCAAATTATTTGTTGTTTTGGATACTATAAGAAATTCTAATGAAACTTGACCAGCTTCGAACTTTTCAACAGGTAGCGCTTACCGGTAGTTTTACCAAAGCCGCCAGAGAACTCTTCCTTACCCAGCCTGCCGTGAGCCAGCAGATCAAGGCCCTGGAGAACAGTTACCGTGTCAAACTCTTTGACCGGAGTGGCAAAAAAGTTCAGCTCACCAACGAAGGAGAAGCGCTTTATTCGAAAATTAATGTCCTGCTCAATGAATTAAAAGATATAGAAAGACTGTTTGAAGATCTGTCGGAACGGGAAATCGGCAGGATAGACATTGCCTCCACGGCCATATTCAGCACCTATTTTCTGCCGCAGGCAATGGGAAACTTTATCAAAAAATATCACGGCGTGGAGCTTGAGCTCCATACCGGCAACTCGCATAAAGTCATTAGCAAACTTCTGGAAGGCAGTGCTGACTTTGGATTTGGTGGTGTCGTGAAGCCAGAACCTGACATCCAATACACGATGATACACCAGGAACCTTTTATTTTTGTTGCCGGAGCCAACCACCCGCTCACCGTCAAGCCCCGGATTGATGTCGAGGATTTGAAATCTTTTCCATTTATCTGGCGCGAGCATGGCACACTGATTCGCAGAAAAATGGAAGAAATGCTTGGCGGCAGACAGTCAAGAATGTTTTTCAAGAACGTTATCGAAATCCAGAATGTCGAGACGGTTAAGAGACTCGTGGAAGAAGGCTACGGGGTAACCATTATTCCAGAAATTGCCGTCAGGCGCGAGATTTCCGAAGGTTGGCTGAAGCAGGTTCACTTCGATGGGCTTGATCTCAAAGCATCCTACTACCTGCTGCACCCGAGGAAGCGCCCCCTCTCCAGACATGCGCGGGCATTTCTGCACCTCCTGCAGGAAACCGTTCACCTTGCTTATGGCTCCGGTTTCCTGCCCTGACTGTACACATATTGGGGTCATCCGGATAAAGCGTACTCTGCAGATTATGAGGGGGTAGAACTGGCGAAGCACATCGCTTCCGGATGCTGCCCTTCGGCCTTATCGCCGTTTTACCACGGCTGACAGACAGGCCGTCCATGGCCTGCTGTCAGTTGCGGACCTCCTGTCCGCAACCCTTCGGGCCTGATGTGGTGCCACGGCGGGCCTGCGTGATGCATCCTCCAGCAATGTCCTTCGCCTTCTCGGTTGCAGGTGAGCACGCTTTATCCGGATGATCCCTTTAATTCTTGTCCCTTCGCACCTGGTAGCCTTCGTACTGCAGTTCCTTGGCATATTGCTTCTTTTTCTCGGCAACAGCGGCAGGTGCTCCGGCGAAAGTGGTAAGTACGTTTTTTCGGAGTGCTTTGAGGTCCTGGTTGAGATTCTGGCTGACTTTATCGGAATCGACACTGCTGTTTATTGCTGCATTTCGATCCTCATATTCCTCAATCACCTGAAGTGCCTCGTCTTTTTTTCCGCCCCTGAGCGCCGCTGCGACATTTTCCTTTAATCTGCTGTAGTCCTCTTTTAACACCTGTTCGACCCAGACATCCTTGTTAATTCCGGCAACCACTTCCTTCTGGTCCTGCACACAGGCAATGTGCAGCTCTTCAGCAGCAGAAATGAGCCCTGAGGAGCCCTCACGCTGGTAGCTCACTTCGATCGTGCCAAGAGAAAGCGTACGCTCCTGCTCGGTTGGAACCTGGTAGGAGAGAAAAATCCGTCGGCTCTGGCCGGCCAGGATCGTGCCGGGATAGATCACCGCTCTGTTGTTTTCCAGCTTGATCGGAAAGCCACCGGCATCAACGAGCTTGAGTCCATCGCTGAGCGGTATTCGTATTTCCATTCCCCCTGCTGCAACGGTCCGCGCTGTCTCGAATTCCTTTTCAAATACGGATCCAATATCCTGCGGGCTTTCCAGATAGTAATAATTCCCCGCACCATGGTCGGCGATGGTTGTCATTACTATTTCATTGAAATCATAGCCAACCCCCACGGTGCTGATACCCAGGTTATATTCCGAACCATCTGCGGCCATCGCTCCAAGTTCTGTCGGGCTGGTGATCCCATGATTGGCCAGTCCATCCGAGATCAGGATTACTTTTCGTTGCCGCCCATGGCCGTCAGCCTGCATCAGGGCAGCGATGCCGCTGCTCAAACCGCTGCTCAGGTTGGTTCCGCCGCCGGCGTTAATGGCTCTGACCAGGGTTTTCAGACGCTCTTTCGAAGCGCCGTTTACCTGCAGCAGCGGAAAGAGGATTTCGACATTGTTGGAATACGTCACAACAGACAGGCGATCCCGTGCGCTCAATCTCTCCAGTAAATGCAGCACCGCTGTCCTGGCATCATGCAGCTTCTGGCCATTCATTGATCCGCTGCGATCAAGCACGACAACCAGATCGACCGGCTGCATATCCTCTTCCGTCACCGGCAGCACGTTTTCCGCGCTTATGGTCAGCGCGACCGAGACATTGCCGGCCCCCCCCTGCAATACCTTGCTCTGGCTCAGGGCCGCATTGATGGTAATGGAGCCCTCCCCCCACTGACGCTGGCCGGTACCAGAGATGGTGACGCCGATGATTCGTTGGCCGCGATGTAAGCAAGGACAACGGTGGTGCTGCAGATCAGTAAAAGCATCGCCAGGAAAACGTTTTTATAGCTGTTCATCACTCTTCTCCTTTTCATTGGAGCCTTTTGCAAAACGGTCTTTTCGCTCAAAATCATCATTTTGCAAGAGGCTCGTTGGTTTATGGTTTTCGCCTCTTCCTGTCTTTGATGATACGCCATCCGGAAGCAAAGACAATTCAAACAAATGCAAAAGGTTAGCGGCAAATATTTACATAAGTTTTACTTTCCATGCGGAGTAGGCTGTTGTAAACTTTCAGAAGGGGTGTGATCTTAAGCCCAAAGGGGTTTTGCCGTACAGAAATAGAGGAGTCAAGCGCATGAAACATCCGAAGGCACGCATCCTCATCGTCGAGGATGATCCGGCAATACTGAACGGATTAAGCGACCTACTTGTTTATAACGGCTATGAAATCTCAGGCTGTTGAAGATGGGGGTGAAGGGCTGAAGGCTTTTGCCGACGGTCAATTTGACCTGGCCCTGCTCGATGTCATGCTGCCGACGCTGGACGGATTCACACTATGCAGGCGGATTCGGGAGATCAGGCCGTCCCAGTCAATCATCATGCTCACCGCCAAAGGCTCCGAGGACGATATCGTTACCGGCTTCAAGGCCGGTGCGGATGATTACATTACCAAACCTTTTTCAATCCGGGAATTGATCGTCAGGGTTGAAGCAATCCTGCGCCGCAGTGGAAAACACCTCGGAGACGAGCGGATCGAATGCCACACCATTGTTTTTGACGGCAAAAACCTGCGAGCCGAGTGTGACGGCCGCTTCGTCGACCTGACCCGCCGGGAGATGGATATCATTGTCTACCTCCATCGGCACCAGGATCGCATCGTCTCGAAAAAAGAGCTGCTGACGGAGGTCTGGCATTACACCGATGCGACTATCGAAACACGCACGATCGATATCCATATACTGAAACTCAGAAAGAAAATAACCCTGCTTGACGAACGCGCGGAATTAATTGAAACCGTTCGCGGCGAGGGCTACCGGCTGGATTATGAAAAGGCTTAAGATCCTGATACTGCTGTTCTTTGTTGCCATCTCGATCCCTCTGGCCTTTGTTCTCTGGCGAACGTATGCGGGGCTGGAGCAGGAGGAGCGCAGCCAGCTCGCATTCTTTTCAGAAACACTGTTTGACCAGCTCGAAAGGGAACTCTCCACCCTTGTCAGGGAAGAGGAGAACAGGGCTGTGGACGAATACCAGTATTTTCTGGCCCAGCCCCCCGAATATCAGCAGGCACCGCAACAGCTATCCCCTCTCTCCGGAATGGCTTACCAGGACTATATCCTTGGCTATCTGCAGAACAATCCGGACGGCTCCTTTCAAACCCCGATAATTGCAGATAAAGAGCGCATACCCCAGGACAGGAAGGCCCTGTTCGAGCAGTTGACGGAGGCCAACCTGATTTTCAACAGCAAAAAGTATAACCTGCCCAGGGTGAGCTCACTCGAGACATCGACAGGTGAAGCAGTCCCTGCAGAAACTCAGATAGAAGGTAATCTCAGGCCCAGTTTCGCCGAGCGCTACCTCAGCCGTTCGAAGACGGCTGTCGACAAAACCTACCTGGGAAGCAAACAGCAGCGTGTTGAGGAAATTACTCCCGAACAGGTCTTCAACGTTGCCCGGGAAAACGAGTCGTTCAGCCGCCCGGACAAGCTGGCAGGAAGCGCTGCTCCACAATTGCCCGCCTCGAAGCCAACAGTTTTGGAGTCAAAAAAAGAGTTTGAATTCGATCTGGCCGAAGCGACTTCCACTGATGCGGATGAAAAAGAGCAGGGTACCATGCTGACCAGCTCCGTGGCTGCTTCTCGCACATTACCATTCCAGGTTGAACTGGCGCCATTTCAATCGGTCGCCATCAAGGATGATCAGATCTACATATTCAGGCGGATTGCCATTAACAACCAGATATATCGCCAGGGGTTCATTCTGCTCGCAAAACCTTTTTCTCAATACCTTCTGAACGCCTATTTCAGCAACCAGCCGCTGGCGGAGTTCACCACTATCAAACTGCAGCGACGGGATAAAGAGCTCAGCACGATCGCACAGGCAGGCGTTTCCGGTTCCACTGCAGGTTTCGTTGCCGAACGGGTGTTTCCCTCCCCGTTTGATTTTCTCAGCGTCACCCTGAGCGCCAGGCAGATTCCGCCCTCGCCGGCCCGCAGCTCACTCCATGTTGCAGTGATTGTCCTGGGAGTGTTCATTTTTCTTGGCCTGCTGGCTATCTACCAGAGCACCAGAACGATTGTGGAAATGTCTGAAAGACGCTCACAGTTTGTCTCATCGGTGACCCACGAGCTCAAGACCCCCTTGACCAATATTCGGATGTATATTGAAATGCTCGAACAGGGTATTGCCTCGACGCCCGAACGGCAGCAGGAATACCTCGCTATTGTCAATGCTGAAAGCGCCCGTCTGTCCGGTTTGATCAACAATGTCCTGGAACTCGCCAGACTTGAAAAAAAACAACACTATTTCCACATGCAGCCAGGCCGGCTTGAAGACCTTCTGGCCGAGGTTAAAACAATCATGGGGCAGAAACTGAAACAGGAAGGATTCACGCTGGATATCCAGACACCCGATATCACCGTGGCCTATGACAGAGAAGTACTTATCCAGATCCTGATCAATCTTATTGAAAACAGCATCAAATTCGGCAGGCATTCGACCGTGAAGCAAATCAGAATCCTTGCCGGCGTTGACGGCGAGAACGCCCGTATCGCGGTATCAGACACCGGACCAGGTATCCCCCGCCGCTCCCTTACAAAAGTATTCGACGACTTCTACCGGGTGGAGAATGAGCTTACCAGGCGAACAGGTGGAACGGGCATCGGCCTGGCGCTGGTCAAGAAATTTATCACTGCAATGGGCGGCCGTGTTCACGCCGCCAATAATGACGGCCCGGGATGTACCATTACACTGTTTCTTCGCCGGTAAAAAAAGTTCACCCGGAAGAGCCTGAAAAGAAAAGCGGAACAGGTATCAGACAGATACCGTTCCGCTTTTACTCCCGACAAACATTTGCCCCGGTCAAATCTGCGTGACTCGACCTTGCCGGCACTCATCACCCGGCTGTGATTTCAACCATCCGCGGTTTTGCAGCCTCAGACTTGGGCAGGTGCAGGGCGAGCATGCCGTCTTTGAGCTCAGCTCTTACTTTTTCGATATCAATCGTCGGCGGAACTGAAAAACCGCGCTGATATTCGACATCCCCGAATTCTTCCCACTCCGCAGCGCCTTTTCTGCTCAGTGTTCTTGTACCGGAAAGGGTTAACGTGCCATTGTCGATGTTAACCATGATATTTTCTTTATTGACCCCGGGCATTTCTGCATGAAGCAGGATCTCCTCATCGTTCTCGTATATGTCCACCAATGGTGAAGCTTTTGGTATAGTTCTGGTTGCTTCAACACTTGCCGCATCTTTTTTCATTACATTCTTACCGTCCATGATGACCTCCATCAAGATAATCCATCAAGATAATACCGTTCCTGGTAAATGACTATTAACCTATAGAAATCTGACGAGGTTTTGCAACCTCTGATTTCGGCATAGTCAAGACAAGCAGACCGTCTTTGAGGCTTGCAGACACTTTTGCTGAATCGACATCGGCCGGCAGCGTCAGACTCCTGGTAAAGGTTGAATCACCCCGTTCCATACGATGAGTCGAATAGCCTTCAGGTACCTGAACTTTTCTCGTACCGCTGATCTCCAGATAGTTACCCTGAATTTTTACATTCATATCAGCTTTGGCAATTCCGGGCACCTCAGCAACCAGCTCAAACTGGTCTCCCCTGTCATAAAGATTGGTCTTAGGGAAGTTCCCCGCTGCAGCCCAGTTATAGGTTGAACCGAAAGACCGGTCAAAGTCTTCGAAAACATTGCCGAGGCGGTCTCTGAGCAATCCCATTGTCCCAAACATCCTGTCAATATCTCCTATTCTTACAAACATGGCTTACCTCCGTTCTTTTGTTTTGCAGACCACGATTCCCAAGTTAAAGCAGAGCTTCCGAGGTCTGCTTTCGTTATCGATTTACCTATGCCAGAAATTAATTACTAAAAAAGCCAAGTCAACAATAAATATCAAATATATTTTTTATATTTTATTACTTCTAATTATTTTATAGCAAAAGTAATATTCATGATCTATTGTATCGTTCATGAGGGCAGCAATGAAAAAAAAAGATAGTGATGAAACCGTTGATAGCCTGAAACTGAACGCCCGGCGACTCCGCGGTAAACAATCGGTCCGGGCAACATTCAGCCTGCCGGAACAGATAATCGGCCTGCTCAAGATTGCCTCAGCCCACCTGAAAGTGCAGCAGAAATCACTCATCGATCAACTCGTTGAAGACAGGATATCACTTGAACAGGTGGCCAACGCTGCACAGGCGGAGAGCAAAAGAAATATCAAACGAAGACAGAAAACCTTTGTGTTGAGCAGGAATTCACTTGAGCTGCTTGACGAAATATCAAAGCACTACGGCACATCCCGCGATTATCTGATCGAACTGTCAATATGCAGACTGATGCCGTTTCTCGATGCCGAGCAGGAGAAGCATAAACACAGACGAATGCTGATAATGGAAGTCGAGCGCCACCTCAGCCGAAGCCGGGCTTTGCTTGCCAAAGCAGACAAGATGCTCGGTGCCGACGATAGCTTTAAGAGAAAACTTGAAAGAATTGTCACCTTCAGCGAGCGAACCGTTGAAGATATGAAAAAATCCATCAAAGAAAAAGAGACCCTGATCTATTAAACAAAACCACAGATGGAAGAAACCGTGCATATTGTCTGATAAAAGTCATTACCAGCCTGGATAAAGACCGTCATGGATTATATTGATTATTACAAGATACTTGGGGTTTCCAAGGATGCCTCGAAAGATGAAATCCAGCGGGCCTACCGGAAACTCGCGCGCAAATTTCATCCTGACGTGAATAAAGACAAGGATGCCGAGGAACAATTCAAAAAAGTCAATGAAGCCAATGAGGTACTGAAAGATCCGGAGAAACGTAAACGCTATGACACCTATGGCAAAAACTGGGAGCAGGGAGGATTTCAACAGCCCCCGGAGTGGAGCCAGGATAAAGGCTATAAACGCAGTGCGGATGGTTTTTCAGGAGACTCATTCAGGTTCAGCAGGGATGGCGGATTCAGTGATGCCGAGGGTTTCAGCGATTTTTTCAACAACCTGTTCGGTGGCGGTTTTGATAATCGGCAGGGTGGGTACGGCGGCTTCGACATGCCGGGCAGATCCCATGAGGCGGAAATTACCGTCTCGCTGGCAGACATCTATCACGGTGCTACAAAAGCTATCTCCCTGCAATCCTATGAATCGGAGCAAAGCGGGCAGGTTCGCCCCGTGACCAAAACACTGCAGGTTAAAATTCCCCAGGGGGTGACCGACGGTTCGGTCATTCGTCTTGCCGGCCAGGGAGAAAAAGGCTCTGGAGGAGGAGCCACCGGTGATCTGCTGCTCAAAATAAACGTAGCGCCGGATTCACGTTTCCGGGTGGACGGACACAATCTGTACACGGTTGTCGCAGTAACTCCGTGGGAGGCCGCACTTGGCACAAAAGTTCCTATTCAGACGATCGGGGGCAGCGTCACGCTGACCATCCCCAGAGGCTCACAAAACGGCAGGAAGCTGCGGTTGCGCGACAAGGGCATACCAAAACGCGGCGGAGCGCAGGGAGATATCATTGTCGAACTGGAAATCAGGATACCTGATAAACTGACCGGGGACGAGGAGAAATTACTGGAGGAACTGTCCCAGAAATCCAGATTCAATCCGCGTGAAAAACGACACCAGAGGGCAGGAAGCCATGGTAAAGCATGAAATACTGATTTACGAGCAGAGATGCGAAAATACGCTGTTGAGTATAGATGAAATCAGCAGGCTGGTCGGGCTTCACCCGGACATGATTCAAAGACTCTACCTTCTCGGGCTCATTGACCCACAGGTGGAACGACCGCAATTACTGTTCGATGAATGTGTCCTGTCGAGGATAGCCGTGATTCTGCGCCTCAGGGATGATCTGAAAATAAGTGTCTCGAGCTGTGGCCTCGTCCTCGACTTGCTCGAGCGAATTTCGGAGCTTGAAAGACGACTGCATCATTATGAACGCAAATACAACAGATAACTTATCACTCCGCCGCACTCTGCAATCAGACTGCGGGGCTGTTCTGTACGCTGGCCTTGCACATTTTCTCGAGGTCTGAAAGATATTCTTCAGACCTGTCGAGATAAAACGATAACGCCTTGGCAAAATTCTTGCCGACCAGTCCATCCACAAAAACCTGGCTGATCTCCCTCTGTCGTTTCAGGACCAGCTGCGAGCGGTAAAAGATCAGCCACTCCTCCTCGGACATCTGCCTGGGCAATCATCAGAAGTGCCTTTCGCGCACGCGGCTGATACATCCAGAAATACATAAGGTCAAGCGCATTTACAATGATGAGCTTTTCCTGATCTCTGGCCTCATAATTCAGGGTCTGCATCATCATTTTCGGGGACTGCAGCATCTCCAGCACATCTTCTTCGGGAAATTGCAGGTCCAGCCGGGAGAACACACCGTAAACAACTGTGAGATCTTGGTCCGATAGGCGGCAAGGCGGGCAATGAATGTTGGTCTGCCTGTCAGCAAGCCCTTCAATGACGGCCGCGACACAGTCAGAGGCAAATTTTGAAATGATTGCCGCCCATTTCTGCAGGGCTCCGGAGACATCGGGAACGCCTGCCGAAATAAGCAATGCACCGATTATAAACCATTGAGAAGGATGGCAACGGGAATGGCGATGATCGAACGAAAAAAATTGCCGACTGTGGCCGATTTCGGCAATCCCCGGATCAGCGTTATGAGTGGAAATATATATTCCGTTGGCAAGTCCCATGACCGCATAAAGCATCATCGGATTGGTTGTCGTGGTTATCCCCATCCCCTTGTCGAGAAGAAGCGTTTTAACCAGATAATCGAGGAGCGGAACCGAAAAGCCGGTGTAAAGAAGTGAATCGGCTATCCGGCTCCAGCTGACCAGGGAGTTCCAGGGAAGCAGCGGTGAACGGCGCAGCCCTCCTCCTCCAAGAACCGACTGAATGATATTACGAAAACCGGTAATACCAAACCAGATAAAGGCGCCGAAGTAGGCAAGCAGCCACCAGTCCTTGGTGAGATAGAAGGTCAAGAAAGCGGGTATGAAACCGAGACAGCACCTTCAATGTGTTTTTCAGGTTGGTGTTGAGATATTTCCACGGATGTTCCAAGCGCTCTTTTGCAACTGAATTCCTCACGTCTCCAGTCTATGTTTTCACCATTTCTTCCAAGCCCTCCGAGGGTGACAATGTTGCCGGCCTTTCTGGTGTGAACCTGATAGCCGTCAAGACTCCAGTCTGACCACTGACGACGATTGTTGTTGCAAAAACGGCAGCATACTCAGCAGAGCGCTCAGGCGCCATGAACCCGGACGACAAGTCGATTGGCCCTGCTGTGCGTGTTGTGAGTCAGCAGTGCGGTGACAGGGATGCGCAGTCTGTCCGGTATCAGCCCCGGATCCCGCACGAGATCTTCTCGCCCTGGCGGGCAGGGTGTCAACCACCACCAGTCCCATGCCGTAATGGTGTTCCGCCTGCCCGGTCGAACCGGAGCCAATGCGCGAGCGCAGTGTCCTTTTTTTATAATAGGTATGAAACTTTTCCAGATTGTAGAGGATATCAACTAGCTTTAGTTTTCTCTGCAGCATCTTCTCGAGTTCTGACCTTCGAAGCATTTTCCTTCTTTCCTCTTTCATCGCGCTAGAATCCTGATCTACCCGCTGAGCTGCAGCAGCTGCTCCTCAAAATCCCAGATTATGGCACGCACACCCGTTTGAGGATGATAACATTATCATCACTGAGGGCACGCTGCAGCTCACCTATGAGATTGTAATAGTAGCTCGGACTTTTCAGGTCAACGGTCTCCCCATGAATCTCCGCCATACCCCGCAAGTATTCCTGACGTAATTCCATAGTTTGGCATTTTTCAGATTATAGGCCTCGATATGGGTAAACATTCCCTCCCCGGCATAAAGCAGCTCCAGCGTATCCTGGAGTGACAGGTTGCTCAGATTCAGGGTAAATTTCGAACTGGAATGAAGCGACAGCAGCCTGCTGAGCAAGGCCTTGGGACTTAACTTCAGACGCTCTGGAAGCTGCGGCGGACTCCTGCGGCTGTGAGGATCGTGAATGTCTGGATTGCGTGCCGGGAGCAGATACCTGTCGATGATGGTATCAACGTGCATGGTCCTGAATTTTGCCAGATGCCGCCTTCAGTTCGGCAGCTCTTTTGTCGTCTCTATGCTCAGCTGACTCAAGTTCGTCCAGAAGTCACTTGATATTTCGGCTTTATCTGCTTCACCAAGTCGTTGTGAATAAACCTTGCCAGGTGCAGCAGAGAAGGTTGTCCGGCCCCGACAAAAGATATAAAGTCATCATGCTCACAGGTGTCAAGCGACAGATCCCAGTTCCGCGGTTGAGGTTGTGCCGATGGTGGGCATTGAAGACATCGAAAACCTCAAAAACATATTTCTGCTGATAGCGGGAAACATCGCGACCCTCTTTCATCAGCTGCTTTACCGCCTCGTCCTGCAGAAACTTGAAGAAGCGCACTGTTATCCCGAAACCCGTGAGGCTCCCAGGTAAAGCGAATATATTTATCACGAAAGCGTGCAGACATCTCAATGCCGACCTGAACCTTGACATCAAGAATGGCACTGGCCTCGATCAGCTCTTCAACCACCTCCGGGCTGACGTAATTGTAATAGACAACGGTCAGGTACCGATGCCCTTTGATCCAGGCATCCATCACCAGGTGGGTCGGTGATTTTCTGCCCTTGGTGTTCGCATCATGAACGTGATCATCAAACGCATACTGATTCCACTCTTCAGGCATCTCCAGGAGATGATATCTGGCGAGCTCCGCCCGTACCTTTCTCGGATTGCCGGTCAAGACCATCCGAAAATCATGGGCCAGTTTCAGCTGGCGGAGTTCGTTATCCCTGCTGCGCAACAACTCCTTCATGATCTGCAGTGACACCCGTGCGGTATTTTTCTGGTAGAAGGTCGAAGAGGAAGAAGCACCTCATCGTGGAGCGAGCGTAAGGCTTTGATGCGGTCGCTTTGCCTTTCCGGATTCAAGGGAGCCAAGCAGTCCGGCAACGGCATAGGCGATCCGCAACCCGCGAGCGGCCGCCATCTCTTTTATCCCATGCGGATGCATATATTCGACAAGCAGGGAGCGAAATGTATGTGATTGCGCTCCCCGCTCACGGATGTCGTTGACTATATCAAGCAGTTGATAGTCATTTTTATCAAAAAAAATAGCGGCCGGTTTATCCTTCATTGTTCGTGTTGTGCTGCCTGCGACTCCCCTTTTCACTGTTTTTTTTTACTTTGATGAACAACCGTTCTGATTTTCAATCAGGAGAGATGTTCCTTGAAAAACGCCACGGTGCGCTCCCAGGCAAGCTTTGCCTGTGGTTCATTATAACGCGGGGTAGAGTTGTTGTGAAAGCCATGGCGGGTACCTTCATAGGTATGCATGACGAATTTCTTGTCATGCTTTCCCAGGGCTTCACGGTATCCCTCCTGCGAATCGTTTACCCGCGGGTCATCCTCTGCATACTGAATCATCAGCGGGGCCTGGATGGTGGCCACTCCTTCAAGCGGCGGTGCGATTCCATAGAACGGAACGCCAGCGTTTAAATCCGCCCCCATGCTGACGGCAAGCCTGTTGACAACACCGCCCCCGTAACAGAAACCGGTTGCACCAAGCTTACCGGTAGACAGTTCATGACCTTTCAGGAACTTCGCACTGTTCAGCAGGTCGGTGTAGAGTTTTTCAGGATCCAGAGACTGCTGCATCACCTTGCCGTCATCATCGTTGCCTGGATATCCCCCTATCGGGGCCAGTCCATCCGGCGCCAGAGCCAGGAAGCCTTCAACCGCCGCACGACGGGCGACATCTTCGATATAGGGGTTTAACCCCCTGTTCTCATGAACAACAAGGACAGACGGGAAAGGACCGTCTCCGACCGGCCTCACCAGATAGCCGCGCATTTTTCCGGATGAGCCGCCGACAGACTCATAGTCAACATAGCGGGGGGTGATCCGTTCATCGGTAAAGGAGACCATCTGCGCCTTGGCATACCGGGGCAGCAGTGCCTCGGCCATTGCAAGCGCCGAGCCGCCGACAACCACCAGGGCTGAAGCCCTGCCGAGAAAGTCACGCCGACTCATCTGTGTGTGGCAATATTCGTCATATAAATCGTATACCTTGGGATCAATCGTGCTGTTTGTCATAATTTTCTCCACTGTGGATAGTTTTTTTTCACCAGTTAAATCTCGGCAGTTAAATGATATTCCAGCAGTCAATGGCCGAAACAGCGGGGAGGCCGCGCAGTTCTCCAACAAGAATCTCAGACAGCCTTCGCACAAACAGATGTCGTCATGCCACAGCCTGCCATTTTCTGAGTGGAAAACAAACACAAGCGTAATAATTATTTTATTTTACTGAAAAATACAATTCAATTCGCAGAAACGCAGTGCGGTGCAGTATCCAGGCGGCTTGTAATCAACCGCAGGACAGACAGCTAAACTTTGTTCAATCGCTCAATTGCACTTTTCACACCTGACAGCGGACTCGTCAGCACCTGGATCGGCAGGGGTTCGAGTTCGGACAAAATGGCAATCATGCTGCCCTGGGCACAGACAATAACATCTACCTCTCTGCTGAACTCACGGATCGCATCAAGCACCATCCTGTTGTGTCCCGGCCGGTCCCCGCCGATCAAGAGCTCGAAGGCGCCGGCCACCAGTTTCGGGACAACCTCAACCTCCTTGTTCGAGACGCACGGCGGAGGATTCAACCAGGCGACAGGTGGGCCCGAGCGTTGTCTCCAGCGTGGCGACGACGCCAATTCTGCCGCCGATTTCACAGGCTCTTTCGGCCATGCAGGTATCGACCTTAACCACCGGGACAGAGACAATCTGGGAGGCCAGGTCAGCTGCTTCGCCGACCGAAGAGCATTGATTGAAAATAAGGTCGGCGCCGGCTTCTTCGGCTGCCTTGTAGTATTTACACATGCGGCTGCGCACCCGGCTTGTTACCCCGCCGTTTTCCAGCACCTCCGCCAGCAGGCTGTCATCAATGATATGATGAAGCTTCACCCCCGGCGCATATTCCTGGAACAAGCTGGTCAGATCGTTAACTGAGACTGCACTGGTGTGGATGAGAAACACTTTTTTCATAATACGATTCCTGTAAAATTAATTAATGACAATCTGGTAAAAACAGAATCGATGGCTAAGTAAAAACTTCGATAAACAAGAAGTGGTTTTTTTTCAAGTGTGAAGGCATACATATGCTATGTCGAGTGCTTGAAAAAGTGCCACGACGCAGTAGATCGAACTTTTTACGACGCCATCAATTAATAGGTTCCTGATGAAACAAACTCAGAGCGCTGACACGCCATGGGCATCACCTCTCATTCACGGCTCCGCTGCCGAAGCCGGTGCAGGCGGAAGCAGAGACTGGGGCCTAATACCAGCCCCCGTCGCCTCCGTGCTAATTTCCAAGCCAGAGGGCAATATCCGGGTACATCAGCACCAGCCCGAGCGCAATTAACTGCATGCCGATAAACGGCCAGACCGATTTATAGATATCGACAAGGGTTATATTCGGTGGAGCAACGCTTTTCAGGTAAAATGCCGCCGGTCCGAAAGGCGGCGACAGGAACGAAACCTGCATGTTGAGACAGAAGACAACACCGAACCAGATCGGATCATAGCCAAGCGCCAGAATGATCGGCACAAAGATCGGCATTGTCAGCATGACAATGCCGATCCAGTCGAGAAACATGCCAAGCACCAGCAGGATACCCATCATCAGCAAAATAATGACGATGGGGGCAACATCGAGCCCGAGAATGGCTGCCTCTACAAAACGCTTTCCTCCCATCAGGTTATAGATCCCGACAACGGCACTGGCACCGATCCCTATCCAGATAATCATGCCGCAGGTCCGCATGGTCTGCTGGAGCGCCGACCGGACAATACTGTAGGTCAGTTCTCCCCGGATGATGGCCGAGACAAAAACGCCGATAACACCCATGCAGGCAGCTTCAGTCACCGAGGCGATACCGCCGTAGATACTGCCGAGAACCCAGACAACAATTGTCATCGGCAGCAGGATATGCCCGAGCGAGCGCAATTTGTCCCTGAGGCTCATCGCCTGCTCAGCCTGCGGCGCCGGCGGCCCCATTTTTGGATTGATATAACAGCGGCTGAGGATATAGATGATATACATGGTGACCAGGATCAGACCGGGAACGACAGCGGCGGTAAACAGTTCGCCAATGGAAACGTTTGAGGTCATACCATACATGATCAGTACGATGCTTGGCGGAATCATGGTCCCAAGCGATCCGCCGGCAACCACGGTGCCGATCGCCAGGTTTTTATCATAGCCGAGTCTCAGCATCTGCGGCAGGGCAAGCATGCCGAGCAGAACCGTTTCGCCACCGATAATTCCTGACATCGCCGCCAGCAGGGCTGCGACGATAACGGTCTGGACCCCGACACCGCCCTTGAGACGTCCGGCAACGAGCCGCATGGCATTGTAGAGATCCCGTGCAACACCCGTCTTGTCAAGCATGCTTGCCATCAGGACAAACATAGGTATGGCGACGAGTGAATATTCGGTAACAAAAGAGAAGACCCGGGTGCCGACCATGCCAATCGCATTGGGGCCGAACCAGCCAAACGTGAAGAACAGCGCCACCAGGCCGGTCAGGAAGCCAAGCGGCATCCCGATCAGCAGCAGGACCATCATCATTATGAAAATAAGGAAGGTAGCAAAACCGATTCCAAGCGCACTTAAACCTAACATATGAGCTACTCCCCTTTTCGAAATGTGATGATTTTTTTAATAAGATGCAGAGTTGCCTGAAAGACGAGAGCACAGAATACCAGCAGGATGAAGATCTTGGTGACCGTCGGCCAGACACTGTTCATGGCAGATCCGGAGCGCTGCATATAGAATTCGCCGGCGGGGTTGATAACCGCACGCGAAGTCATGTAGTACATGGCATAGCCGCCACCGACCGAAAACAGCAGCACCAGAAAATCAACGATGAGGCCGATAATTTTCTGCACCCGCTCAGGAAAGAGGTCAACGAACAGAGTCACCCTGATATGGCTGTCCGTGGAGTAGCAGTAAATGCCGCCATAGGCCATGCTCATGCCGACAATGGCTATCGTTGTCTCGTGGACCCATACCGTCGGCGAATCGAAAAAATACCGCATGATTACTTCATAGAAACTGATCAGAACCGCGACAACGTACAGCCACATGACCACATCGCCAACCTTGATTACCCATCGGTCTAATGCATTCTCACCGACGCCTATCACGGCCTCCTCGGGTTCAGCAATCACAGCCCTCTTTAGTTCACTCATGATTCATCCTGCGTTCTGGCAATACTGTGATGGTTCGTTAGACAACGCCCCGGAACATGCATCGCGCCGGGACGTTGCCGCTTTTGGGTAAGCCCCGGAAAGGGGCTTCATAATTCAGGCAAGAAAACCTTATGACTTGGTTTTCCAGTATTCTGCAACGGCCTCTGCCCATTCCTTTGCCACCGGAGAGTTGGACCATTTCGGCCATTGTGATTTGGCTGTTTCACGGAATTTGGCGACTTCTTCATCCGGCCAGGAAACAACCTCTATGCCTTTTGCTTTTGCTTCTTCAACAGCTTTTTTGTCCAGCATCTCATGCTGTTCAACCATATAGGCCGCAAACCGGTCGGCATTTTTCTTCATGATTGCCTTCAGGTCGTCCGGTAGAGAATTCCAGACATCAAGATTCATGGTGATCTGCATGGTCGGCATGGAATGGAAACCCGGGTAAATCGGGAACCTGGCGATATCGTTCATGCCCTGAGCCTGGTTGGTGGCAAAGACGGTGTAGTCTGAAGCATCGATAACGCCTTTCTCAAGAGAGGTGTAAACCTCGGAGCCGGGCAGGTTTACAGGGGTTGCACCGATTGCGGTGAAGACGTTGTTTACCATACCCTGCGGAGCACGAAGCTTGACTCCTTTGAAATCCTCAACCTTGCGGATCGGAACCTTTGATACAAACGCTTCAACACCGGTACTTGCGACGCCGAGCAGCTTGACGTTGTATGTATTCAGGAGTTTATCGAATATTGCTGCACCGCCGCCGTTTTCCATCATGTCAAAAAGCTGACTGGGATGAGACCAGGCTCCGACCATGTTGCCGATCAACGAGAATGCGGGATCCTTGCCGGCAAAGTATGACGGATCGGTAAAATCACCCTGGATGATGTTCGCACCGACAGCGTCAAGTGTTTCGGTATACTTGACAACTGCATCAGCGGGAAGGACCTGGATCTCGATACGATCCTTGGATTCCTCCTTTACCCATCCTGCCCATTCCTGCAGAAAACGATAGACATCGTCGCCGGCGGCACCGGACGTCTGGAAGGTCCAGGTATAGTCAGCTGCAACGGACGTCCCAGCAAACATTACCACCATAGCCATTATTGTTAACAACTTCTGCCACCTTTTCATAATACCTCCGTTTCGGTTGTTGCTCCCTTATTGGAGCGATACATGGTTACTACATTTTTTGAGCGTCCCGGCCGAATGAGCCGGCAGCGCCCTTGACTCCTGAAATTCTAAGTTCAGAACCGTGTTACTATTCCTCCAACTTACGTCTGTTTTTCAGGAAAACCAACTCTGTTCATCATACAGCCTGGACACGAAAAAACGAGCATTATCCCGATATCCGCCGTTCTTTGCCGTCCAGGCGTTCGGCCTCTGTTTTCAACGGTACAGCGCATACAGGGGATCGGCTCAATACATGCTACGGTGCAAGAATCACCTTCATCAATCCCTTCTCCTTGTTGTAGAGGCGCTGAAACCAGCCTGCGCCGTCAGCAAGTGGTGCGACGCTGCTGATCATCTCGTCAACCTTTATCACCCCGCGGGCTATCAGATCGAGACAGGCGGGATATTCACCGCACGAAGAACAGGAACCGTTGACGCTGATCTGCCTGGTAACGACCTCCTGCAGGGGAAACTCAACTGTTGGCGCGAGATTGCCAACAATAGTAAGTGCCCCACCCTTGCGCAGCGAGGAGATTGCCGTATTGACCGCAGCGGTATTACCGACCACCTCGACCGCCAACGTCGCGCCGCGGCCATCGGTCAGTCCCCTGACCGCTTCCGGGACATCAACCTGCCCCGCCAGCAGGCCGTGGTCTGCACCCAGTTTCAGGGCCATGTCAAGCTTGCTCTGTTCAATATCGACGGCAATAATGGTGCCGCAGCCTGAGGCCCTCAAGGCCTGCACGACAAACAGCCCTACCATTCCGGCACCGATCACCACGACGCTGTCATTGAGGGAAATCGGAGTCAGGTTGATTGCATGAAAGGCGATTGACACCGGTTCTACCATCGCCGCCTGCTCGAATGACAGAGCGTCCGGCAACCGGTAGAGAATATGTTCCGGCACCGCCACATACTGGGCGAATGCTCCGTGCTGGCGGTATTCTTTCGGAGAAACCCCAAGCACCCTGCGGTTGTCGCACAGGTTGATCAGCCCCTTCCGGCAATAAAAACACGTTCCGCAATAGATGGTGGAATCAAACGTGACCCGGTCGCCCGTAGAAAAAGCCGTCACCTCTTTGCCTTTCTTTACAATAATGCCTGAAGCTTCATGTCCCATGATCAGGGGCGTATGCCTCCTGCCGCTGCTGCCGTCCATGCCGTGCACGTCGCTGCCGCAGATACCGCAGGCCTTCACCTCGACCAGAACCTCCGAGTCTCTGATCCCGGGAACCGGCATATCCTTGTAGACGAGCTTGTTATACTCTTCCAGAACCAACGCTTTCATGTTTGCGGTCATCTCCTGCCCTCCAGTACCTGAATGAAATAATCGACAGCCCCGATCTGTCCTCCCTTTGAGGCCACCTGCAGATTGTCAAAAGCCGGGTTATCGGAAAATGCCAGACACAGCGGTGCTGCAGGAGCGATCGGCATGAGCAGTTCCAGCGAATGAATGTCGAGTTGCCGCAGTGAATAACTGCAGGTGTCCCCACCTGCGACGCAGACTCTGCCAAGCCCGGTTTTTATCAGCAATTCACGGAGGATCACCCCTTGCTGCCTGGCGATGATTTTACCGGTTTCACTGGCGTCGATACCCAGTTCCTTGACCCTGTCTCTGGTTTTTCTGATGATCGGGTCATCCGGGCCTATTGTCGCCGAAAGCAGAATGCTCTTTGAATTCGCCAGATGCTCAAGGGCTTTGCTGATCACGCGGTTTCTCTCTTCTGCTGCCGCCTGATCATCGACCAGGAGATCGGTATTCAACACGATTCCTTCGAATCCATGGGAAGTTGCATACCTGATCTGCTCGGCGGTGTTTGCCGCTGCGCTGCCGGAAATGACGATCAGCTGATCAACCGGGCCAATCGGCGGAAACTCCCGTGGTTTTTCAATGATCCCCTGTTCCCTCCAGTATGACGCCATGGCATATTCAAAGCCCGAGGAACCGATGGCAAAGATGCTGCCGCCGGCTGATTTGTCATGCAGCAGCCGGCCGATCTTCAGGAGATGGCTGTCATCAAGGGTATCAAAAAGAATAATGTCATTATCCTCCGCACATCGATCAAAACGTTCTGACAGTGCCTTGTATGACTCGCCAAGATGAAGCAGATCGATAAGCTTTACCGTCTTCTTCGACATTGAGGCAAAATGCAGTCGGAGATCCCCCTCGCTCATCGGTGTGATCGGGTGTTTGCTCATCACGGGATGACGGTCGAGCCTGAATCTCTCGTCGCCATACACCGTGAAATGGTTACCGAAAACGATATAACGGCCGAGCAGCGGCACCCCCTGGACAATGACCCCATAGTCGGGATTCATGACATTAAAGGCAATGTCAGCCGCATGCCCGAGGGAGCCAATCTGTGCTGAGGAATCAAAGGTGGCGCAGACCTTGTAATGAATCAGCCGTGGGTTCGAGGCTGTTGAGCAGCGCCAGTTGATCCGGCAGCTCATCATCCATCTGCTCGGGCGTCATTGTCCTGCTGACACCCGAGATGCCGACAGCCTGCAGACTTGACAGGCTCTTGTTCAGCCTCTCCTGTGTCGGGTGCCCGAGAAACAGGGCTGTCTTGACGCCGTTTATTGTCAGTGCCTCCATGGCATCGGCGGATCCGGTAAAGTCGTCTCCATAAAAAGCCAGCAATAATGGATTCATAGTATGCCCTATATCTGAGGATTATTTCCAGGATCTGCCCATTGCCTTGTCAATAGCCGCCCGCTCTGATTCCTTGAGAAACTCACCGGTCTTGCCGACCGCAACAGCCACCTGGCAGCACTGTTCTATCTCTTCAACGATTCCCAGCGCATCGGCCATGTCTTTTCCGGTAACAAGAAGGCCGTGCTGGCGCAGCAGCAGTGCATGGTATTTCGGGGCAAGCGCTTCCACCGCCTCGTGAAGGCTGTGCGCCCCGGATGCGTGGTACGATATCATCGGAACACGCCCTGCACGCACGTAAAAAGCGGCAGTATAGGGCGGGACGCTATCTTCCGTCTCTTCTGTTATCAGTGTCGACAGGGCAACGGAAAAAGTGGGATGGGCATGAATTGCAGCGCATGCGTCCGGGCGGGCCCGATACATCGCCAGGTGCATTCCCATTTCTTTTGACGGGCGGCTGCCGCCGAGCACTGTGCCGTTCAGGTCAACTTTAACGACCTCGTTTTCCGTCAGTTCGCCGAGCTTTGCGCCAGTCTGGCTTATCCAGACAACATCGCCGTCGCGGACGCTGGTATTGCCGCCGGTGGCATGAATCAGTTTTCGTTCATAAAGAATTTTACTGTAAGTGATCAGCTCTTCAATCTTTTTAGATTCGTTCATCTTTGCTCTCTTTATCTCTTTAATGGTTAGTTATTGGCCATGACCGCACCAGTGGTCATGACATGTTTTTCAGTTTCGCCCGCTCAATACTCTCTATGGTATTCTGAATATGCTCCCGGACCAGCTCTGTTGTTTTCTGCTGATCGCCCTCGCGTATGGCTTCAAATATCTGCCTGTGATATCTCCTGCCGGTCTGGTTGCCAAGAGCAACCACAACGTCTTCCATCGATTTTCTGAAGAGATTTCCCAGAATCCGGTTCACCTTGATGATCAGAGAGTTGCCCGAAATCCTGCAGAGCATGCGGTGAAATTCAAGATCCAGTTCGGTAATTGTTTCAATCTCTTTTTCTGGTGTCTGCTCGAGTTCAACAAGGTTGCATTCGAGGTCCCTCAGGTTTTTTTCGGTGAGATTCTCGAAAATGAGCGGGACAATTCCCACTTCAAGGATTTTGCGATACTGCAGGACCTCGAGAATGTTTCGTTTGTCCAAACCGATGATCGGGACCAGCAGATCCATGTTCATGTCAACAGAAATATTGACAACAAAGGTTCCGTCACCCTGCCGCGATATCAAAAACCCCTGGGCAATGAGGGATTTGAGCGCCGTCCTGACCGATACCCGGCTCACCCCGGTCATGCGGCAGAGCTCCGCTTCGGAAGGTATTTTTTCGCCGGCCTTCCAGTGACCCTCAAGCAAAAGCGCTTTTAACTGCTCATAAACCTGAGCATGGATCTTTTCGCTTTTTATGTTTTTTATCGGGGAAGATTCCAACCGCTCATCTCTTTGTAATCCAATTGCTAATAGACACCGTATGCGTCGGCATATTCAGCACTGTTAGTCGCACGCACGCTCAATAAGCCGTAACGCCGCCGTCCACCGGCAGGGCAACACCATTAATGAAGCTCCCATCTTCCGAGGCAAGGTAAAGTGCCGCTGCGGCAATATCATGCACGCCTGCCATCCTGCCGAGCGGTACTTCTCCCAGGCGCTCTTTTCTCCACTGGGGGTCCTTCAGCATCTCCTGCACCAGGGGGGTATCGGCGGTACTTGGATTAATCGAATTGCAGCGCACATTGAACTTGCCGTAACGGGAGGCAACTGCTTTTGTCAGGGTGGTCAGTGCGCCCTTGGCCGTCGTATAGGCTTCAGGCGTATAGAGGTGACCGATAATCCCACATACGGAGGACATATTGATGATCGATCCTCCGCCCATTGCCTTCATGATCGGCAGGACATGTTTGATTCCGAGAAACGGTCCCTTGATATTAACCGCATACATCCGGTCAAGCTCGTCACCGCTCATCTCCTCGATCGTTTTACGGATATTGATGCCGGCATTGTTTACCAGAATATCAATTCCGCCCGCCTCGTCCTCAATCCGGCGGCACACCTGCTTCCAGCCCGTATCATCACTGACGTCGAGATACACAAACGTAGCCGCGCTGCCCTCCTCCTGCAGCGCCGAGGCAGCAGCCTCGCCCGCTTCCCTGTTCATATCAGCCAGCCAGACCGCAGCGCCTTCACTGCAGAATCGCTTTGCAATAGCCAGGCCGATTCCCTGTGCCCCACCGGTAATTAAAGCCCGTTTCGTTTTCAGTCTCATATGGTAATATCCCGGATGATTGAAATTGGTGTTGACATTAAACATGAGTTGTAATACGTCTTACCTGTCCCGCATATATGTATGATGAAGCCGGTGATGTCAAGTAATTTTATTCTTCATTCCGCACGAAAAATAGAGCAATATGTATAAAGAAAACTCAGCCTTCTTTTTTGATTTTGACGGTGTTCTTGTTGACTCGACTGAAACAAAAACCAATGCCTACAGGGAAATCTTCAAGCCCTACGGCCCTGAAATCGTCGCAAAGATTGTTGCTCACCACCAGCGCCACGGTGGCATCAGTCGGGTGGAAAAAATCAAATACGCCCACCGCAACATTATTGAACAATCATCGTCAGAAGCTCAAATAGCTGAACATGTTCAGAAATATTCAGACCTGGTTTTTGAAAAAGTGGTCAAGGTCAGATGGATTCCGGGAGCCGAGGAGTTTGTCAAACAGCATTTTCAGCACATTCCCCTCTTCATCATTTCAGGCACCCCCGAAGTCGAGCTGATCGACGTCGTCAATCGGAGGAACATGGCGCATTATTTCAGGGAAATACTGGGTGCACCCATCAGGAAACCTGAACATATCCGATCACTTGT
The DNA here is from genome assembly GCA_963696725.1 of uncultured delta proteobacterium. Classification (GTDB taxonomy): domain Bacteria; phylum Desulfobacterota; class Desulfobulbia; order Desulfobulbales; family Desulfocapsaceae; genus MADRE3. The sequence continues at coordinate 353,225 of CAVOLI010000014.1, read as the reverse complement.
TGACCGGTATCAGCTGGAAATCGGCAATTGTTTTTTTATCGGGGACGCCCTGACCGATTATGATGCGGCCAGGGAGACCGGAATGCCTTTTATCGGCATCCAGAGCGAGGTTGCCTTCCCTGAGGGCACGGCAGTACTGCCTGACTGCACAAACCTTGCGAAAACGATGGCGCAATTCCGCGCAGCACAATAATTGCTGCAATCTCCCTGGCAGCCGTTCGGTATCTCTCCAGCTCAAAGGGAACGTACAATATTCTAGAGAGGAAAGAGATGAAAACAGAAGAATACGCAGCAGCTGGCCGGAATCCATATTACAGCCGGCAACTCCTGGATGTTTGAGAACAGAATGCAGCATGTTGCAGACGGGGACTCTACCTCCCAGTCAATGGTCGATATATTTGTCAAAGTTTTATGATAACCGTTCTCAGCACTTTTAATTCCTGCCCTTCTCTTTTAAGGCCGAAAACGTAAATTGTGATTTCAATAGAACGTATAAATATGCTATCATTGAAGAACTGACAACATGATAAGCTGATAACTTGTGTCGATATTATCAGCCTGAATAATCCCGGTAATCCGGTACTTCTCACGATTGATACGAAAGGTATGAAAATCAAAGAAGAAAGACGTTCTTCTACAAGAATGATATTTACTCCGAGAGCCTATGGCGAGCTCAAAAAAAACGGCAGGGAATTTTGCGGGACGATACGCGACATCAGCATGCGCAGCCTGTTCATCACACTGGATGACAACATAGACATATCCGGCAGCTGCGATATCCAGATCGTAATCGAAGGTAATCACAGTGAACTTGAGATTAACAATCTCAGCGGGCAAATTGTTCGCACCGATGCTGACGGTGTTGCGATACAGCTCGATAAGCGGCTGGAATGGTTTGCTATCGTACCCCTTTATTTTAGAAAAACCGCAAGGTAAGACGTTGGCCCGGACCCGGACCTGGATGTAATTGAGACACGTGACATAACGTGGTGTCCACTCCTGTGCACTTATTTAGTGCTGACTCTCTGGCGAATGATATCGGCTGCTTCCTCGGCAGTCTCAACAAAGGTGAAAATCTTTAAGTCGTCTTCAGAGATGACCCCTTCAGAGACCAGAAAATCAAAGTCCAGCAGTTTTGTCCAGAACTCCCTGCCGAAAAGCAGCACCGGCAGCGGAACTATCTTCTTTGTCTGTATGAGCGTGAGCGTCTCAAACAGCTCATCCATGGTGCCGAAACCGCCTGGAAAAACGACGAGCGCCTGGGCACGCATCAGGAGCTGCATTTTCCTGACGGAAAAATAGTGGAACTGGAAACAGAGGTCCGGGCTGATATAGGCATTGGGCGCCTGTTCGTGCGGCAGGACTATATTAAAACCAATGCTTTTCGCGCCGATGTCATGGGCACCCCTATTGGCTGCTTCCATGATGCCGGGTCCTCCGCCGGTTACGACAACCAGCCGGCTGCCTGAGCTGCCAAGACAGGTATTGGAGACGAGGGCACTGAGTTTCCTGGCCTCTTCATAATACCCGCATTTTTTAAGGATGTTCCCGGCTATGACGACCCGCTTCCCAAGGGTTTCATTGTCCGGGTCCTCAGCTGCCTGACGCTGTGCCTTCGCCAGTTTGTCCTGGGCTTCTTCTTTGTCTGGAATTCGACTGCTTCCAAACATCACAATGGTCGCCTCTATGCCGTGCTCGATTTGAAGGAGTTCCGGTTTCAGCAGTTCAAGCTGAAGCCGGACCGGTCGAAGCTCTTCTCTGGTAAGAAAATCGATATCGGTATAGGAAAGCTTGTAGCTCGGTGATTCGGTTTGCGGCGTTCTTACTTCTTTTTCAACAACTGCATCCTCTTTCGATGATCGAAACGTGGACAGAGGGTTTCTCGGAGTCATGGTATTTCCTTTAATTCTGGACGTATATCCTTAACAAATGCGACAACGGAGCTGCAAGGTACTTCAATTGTCGTGATTTGTCCACACCTCAGGTCATGACCGGTCAACTTGAAAACCACAGCCACCAGATGTAAAGACCATAGCCCATGAGGAAAAACATGCCTTCTTTACGATCGAGTGTTTTATCCGTCCAGGCCAGTGGAAGCAGCAGCATGGCAAACACGACCATTACGTTCCAGTCTATAAAGCTCACACCAGGAGCTGAGAGAGGGGTAAGAAGAGAAGACAGGCCAAGCACCCCGAGCATATTAAAGATGTTTGAGCCGACGACGTTGCCGATGGCCATGTCAGGTTGCTTTCTGCTGGCTGCAACAATGGATGTCACAAGCTCCGGAAAACTCGTTCCCATACCGACAATCGTCAGGCCGATTACCGCATGACTGACGCCCATCGCCAGGGCGATATTCGTTGCTGTAGCAACCACCAGCCTGCCGCCCAGGATGAGTAAAAGCACACCGCCAAGAATGAAAAGGAGATCAGTCAGGAGAAGAAAACCTTCTTTTTTGGGTGCTTTCTTCTTTGCAGCAGCTCTTTTCGGAGGAGCTGTTTTTCCGATGAAATAGAATGTTGCAGCAAAGTAAATCAGCAGGGACGTAACGAGGATAATGCCGCTGCCTCTTCCGAGCTCACCGCTGCGGAACAGGAGTGCGGCCAGGATGGAGACCGCTATCATTATCGGGATATCAAATTTTATGGTGGAGAGAGAAATCCTTATTGGCGTAATAAGGGCGGTAATTCCCAGGATCGCGGCAATATTGAAGATATTGGAACCGACCACATTGCCGACGCTGACATCGCCTTTATCCTGCAGGGCGGAGCCGATACTCACAACCAGTTCCGGCGTGCTCGTACCTATGGCGACAATGGTCAAGCCGACAAAAAGAGGGGGAATTCCATGTCGAATAGCCAGGGAGCTGCTCCCCTTTACCAGGCCTTGTGCACCGAAAATGAGCAGCGCAAAACCTGCGGCCATCAGGAATGACTGTATGAATAATGGCGTCATGGATACATGTGTGCCTGCCGCCGCTAAAAAAGAGTTCCAACCGTGAAATTATATGCTCGAGCGGGATAGTTCCAGCCTACCCCACACCAGTGCCGGTCAGGAAAATCAACGTCTCGTCAACATGCAACAGCGAGATTGCCATAGCCTAGCGAAATGGATCTTTGATATTTCCCGTTGAATCAATCTGCATTTCCTTCCAGTCTGTCAATATCTTTAACTCGCTATTCGCGGCGATTTCGTCGGCATACCCATGGGACACGGAAATCCTCTGCACATCCATGGTATTGCGGATGTGGACAACACGGGCATGAGTCGGAAGGGGTATCTCCGATTGTCTCGAAACAGGCCGCCAGGACCTCCTCATCGGTATCGAAGTGAATGGGGACGGCACCCTTTTCCGGGCTGATCCCGGTAATTGCATTCATCCAGGTTTTCTGCCGATCTATTTTATCGACCAATCGAGTAGTGGTAAAATCAGCTAAACCGATCCCGATGGCGTTGCCTTCACTTTTTTCGGTCAAATCACGGACGAACACACGTTTTACGCGCGGTCTGGTGGTGAAATCACCGAACAGATCATAATTTCTGCCGGTAACGTTCGTATCCATGCCGGTCCCCGATATATCTTTGCCGATCTGGTCGACAATCAGTACATCTATCTCATCAAATGGCAGTTGCGCCATGCGCTCTTTGGCAATTTTAAGCAATGCCTTTTCACCTTCCAGCAGGTTCTCGGGTTTAAAAGCCCGTACCGCGCATGTCTCGTGGAAAGCGTTTTCAACCACAGCCAGACCGAAAAGAATGGGACAGCGTTTCATCACTTCGAGGCCCACACTCTCGACGATCCTCTGGAAGGTCAATCTTACTGCCGCCTTGTGATAATAGGAGGCGCCTTTCTGCTTGCCCATTCCGATGGCCATCATCTTCATCAGGCCGCTTTCGCACAGGACCTTTGAACTTGGTGTGCGCCTTGACACGGTTGACCACAACGATGTGGTCAGCAGTCATGGCATTCCGATCGACGTAAATCGGGTAATCGGCAGCCGCCATTCCCAGGTAGTCGGGCTCCATATTGCTCTTGATGGGACAGCCGACGAATTCTTCCGTAATTCCGAGGTTTGCAAGAACCTTTACCTGTCCGTCTGCCGTAGCTCCGCCGTGGCTGCCCATGGCAGGAAAAACAAATGGCCGCCCGCCAAGCTTTTTCAACTCATGGACAACGGTCCTGGTGATGACATCGATATTTGCGATACCACGGCTTCCCGCGGTCACTGCAACCGAATCGCCGTCTTTCACCCTGGTACCAAGACCCAGTTCAGATATCTGCCGAACGACCGCCGATTCTACGTCGTCAATTTTTTGAGAATCAAAACGCTGCTCAATTAACGCCATTTCAGGATGTCTCATGCTCTCACCCGTTCCGTTGATGACCTGTTGCTGATCATAAGTAAATATAATAGTTTCATAAAATTACCGTATGCCTGGTTTGAACACCTGGTGCTGAATAAGGCCAAAGGTCATGCTCGTAGCCATAAACATATTTTCAACAATTAACTTCAGGATATCGACTTTAAAGGAAAATTCAATCTTTAACACGATATTTTCCCCCTGGAGACATATTGAAAAATAAAAGTACTCCGCCACTGAGCGGGTCCACCTGATGATCTTGAGGTTCTAAAAAAAAAGCCGCTCATTGTCTATTCTGAAAGTATCATTATTTTTCTTCATAAGACGTATTCAGTCCCTAACATACTCAACTCAAACCAGGAGGAACTCTTATGGCACAGAAAAAAATTCTTATGCTGGTTGGCGATTATGTGGAAGATTACGAGGCAATGGTCCCATTTCAGATGCTGCTGATGATCGGTCATGCGGTAGACACTGTCTGCCCTGGTAAGAAAGCGGGCGAAACGGTTAAAACGGCAATCCATGACTTCGAGGGGGATCAGACCTATTCCGAGAAGGTCGGACATAATTTCATGATCACGGCCGATTTTGACACCATCTCCGCCGCCGACTACGATGCGCTCGTTATTCCCGGCGGCCGAGCCCCGGAATACCTGCGGCTCAATGCCAAAGTCCTTGAGCTGGTTCGTGATTTTGACAAGGCCGACAAACCCATGGCGGCAGTCTGCCACGGTCCGCAGATTCTTGTTACCGCAGGTGTTCTCAAAGGCAGGGAATGCGCCGCCTACCCGGCATGCAGCCCCGATGTGGAGGGAGCCGGCGGAAAATGGATCGCAAATAATGAGACCTTCTCAAATGCCCATGTTCACAACAATCTGGTCACCGCACCTGCCTGGCCGGCACATCCTGAATGGATACGTAAATTCCTCGGTGTCCTCGGTACCGAGATAAAGCTCTAGAGACGGCTTAACAAGAAAAACGCTGAGCTCCAATCACCGGAGAGGGAACGGGGACACTTAGTGTCCCCGTTCTCATGTAAAGCGCTTACTTTAGCGTTCGTCGATTCTTCTCTGTAATCGTTCCAGTGAGTGCTGCAGTTCTCTGACTTGCGCTTCCAGTGCGTCCCTCTGGCTATCGGCTCGCCCGGAGGAAACCGGAAATCCGGAAACTCCAAAGCCCCGGCCGACCCCATCGCCGCGTCTGCCTCCGAAACCTCGCCTGCAGCCCGGGTCGCTCCTGGAAATACTACTGTTGCTCTCTTCCCTCTGCCGGCGAGCGGCAGAGCCGCATAGCCCGCGCGCTCCACCTGTCATCGCTCCATTTCCCATTGGTCCTGAATGGTCAAACCCTGGCATGTTCCTTCCTCCTCTGTCCCTGTTTTATCTCGAAAACGGTCAATTCAACGCCCTCTGTTTCCTCTGGCGCGTTGTTTTCCACCGCCTGATGTTCCACCACAAGATCGGCCCTGGTTTCGTCCTTGTCCCTGCCCGCGGCCTCTGAACTCGTACTCACCACCTTCAATATTCAACACCTTGCCGGTAACGAGCGCATCTGCGACTACCGAACGCCCCGTCCCAAGAAGACGTCCGAAAGTATGGCGGGAAACGCCCATCATGCCGGCAGCTGTTTCCTGATCAAGGTGCTCAAAATCGCTTAAGCGTATGGCCTCGAACTCCTCCACCGTCATCCCGACTTCCCCGCTGATATTCTGGCCGCGCGGAACAAACGCCGTTATGACGGGATAGGCTGATATAAACCTTGTCTTCTTTGGCCGTGGCATGAACCCTCCTTTATGCTCATATGAGCATAATATAGATACAAGGGAAACTGGTGTCAATGCTAATTATGCTCATATGAGTCATTAAATGATCAGATACCGACCGACAAGTCCGAATCTGGGCTCAAATCCGAAGGGGAGCTTCATGTTTGTAGAGTATTCGGACGGTCAAAAGGAGTACGAATCAATCGTGAGCCACGTAGATCAGCTCATCGGTTGAATATCCAAGAATTTCAGCTTCCTTCAAAAAACGCTCGAGGACTTCTTTGCCTGGTTTCGGGGATCGCGACAACAGCCAGAGATACGATCTGCTCGGGCCCGTCACAAAGGCATGCTGATAACCCGCCTTGTCCAGTTCAAAAATGACGTATGAACTATAGAAAGGACCGAAGAAAGAAACCTTGAGATAGCCCTCATCAGGCTCACGGGCAAAATACGCCCTGCCCCTGGCCTCTTTCCATGACTGGCCGGCAGTTGAAAACCCTCGATTTTTGACCAGTACGCTTCCATCTTCACGAAGCGAATAGTCGGCGGTTATCTTTTCCAGTCCCCGTTCAAAAGAATGATCAAGGCGGGCAATTTCATACCATTTGCCCAGATACCGCTCGATCTCAAAGTTTTTTACCGGGGTGATATTTTTCGGATACCCCGTGCACCCCGAAATGATTACCGCCAGTAAACCAAGAATAATGTTTTTCATCTCTGCTCTTTTCCCATTGGATAAAACAGCGGTTTTCCATGCCGCTCAAGCACGTATCAACAGATGCCACACCTGCGACCTCCGCCGGCATGACATCTATTAACGTATCATTGTGCAATTGCTGCCAATGCCGCAGGATAATCGGGTTCCTGAGACAGCTCAGGCACAAGTTCGGTATAGGTGACCGTTCCTTCTTCATTGACCACGACAATCGCTCTGGCCAGCAATCCTTTAAGTCCGGTAGTTATCAGCGTCACTCCGTATGCTTCCCCAAAATCTGAAGAGCGGAAGGTGGAGAGCGGAATTACGTTGGAAATCCCTTCGACCTCGCAAAATCGTGAATGGGCAAAGGGCAGATCCGGCGATATGCAAAGGACAACCGTTTTGTTAAGCCCTGCAGCCTCCTGGTTGAATCTGCGCACCGATGCGGCGCAGGTGGGTGTATCGATGCTTGGGAAAATATTGAGTATGACACGCTTTCCTGCAAGTGAATGCAATCCGCACTCTGAAAGATCGGTTTTAACCAGCGAAAAATCAGGCGCTTTCGCTCCAATTGCGGGTAAAACTCCAATCGTCTCAATTTTTTCGCCTCTCCGGGTAATTGTCGCCATTTTCATCTCCTTTTACTGTGATTCAGCCTGTTCATCCATATCGATAGGGAGGAAATCCGGCTGATGTTGAAATACAGAAATCATTCAAACGTACTTCCCACTGCACTGCACACTATTATCTAAGAAGAGAACACCTGCTCGTCAAGTATACGAGCAGATAACCGGCTTTGTTTGACTATCGCCGGGGACTACTGTAAACAACTGACATGGAAATCAGAACAATGCCAGGATACGAGCCGTGAGCGTTTCTTTAAGATAATCATTGCCGGACAAACACTGACGCCGGAGAAAAACATGAACACCTTTTCATTTCACGCATCCGGCCTGAGCAGTGTTGAATTTCTGGCCTTGTCCGTCATTATCCTGATTGCTTCCGTTATCCGCGGTTACGCCGGCTTTGGTTTCTCGGCAATTGTTGTGGCCGGCGCCTCGCTTTTTTTGCCAACGCACGAAGTGGTTCCGCTGGTGCTGCTTCTCGAGGTTGTAGCCAGTCTGCAGATGGCAAAACAGGTCTGGCGCGATGTGAACTGGAAAATGGTTTTTTCGATCCTCGCCGGATCATTTCTGTTTATTCCGCTTGGCCAGTACCTGCTGCTCTGGGTACCGGTTGAACCGATGAGAGCTCTTGCCGCTATCCTCCTGCTGGCAGCAGTAACGCTGACTGCTGCCGGCAAAACCTTTCGAATCGGAAATCATCGGGGGTACTGGTTCCTGATCGGAACCGTATCGGGTTTCATGAATGGCCTCCTGGCGATGGGGGGCATGTGGGCAATCATTTTCCTGCTCGGTTCCGGAATCAAGGTCGCGACCATACGTGCCTCTCTGGTGGCCCTTTTTTTTACCACCGACAGTTATGCAGTGCTGACTGGGGCGGGCCAGGGGTTGATCAATCGTGACATCCTGATCCGATTCATCTGGGCTCTTCCCGCGTTGATTGCAGGAGTGTGGGCAGGGTCCCGCAAGTTTGAAGCGGGCCGTCCGGAACTCTATAGAAAAGTCGTCCTCACGGTTCTGGGGGTTCTCGCCGTGCTGCTGCTCCTCAGGGCGCTTATTGGCGTGCTGCGGACATGATATATCAACTACCTTCTGATTTGCTGCTCTGGGCAGAGACATCGACAGTAACGGAGAGCCGATGCACCCCTCCCCCCATGACAACTCCCTTGACCGGCGCGACATCTCCATAATCGCGTCCCCAGGCGAGGGTGATGTAGCGTTCACCCGCAAGCTGGTTGTTGGTGGGGTCAAAATCCACCCAGCCGATATCCGGGACGAAGATTGAAAGCCATGCATGAGAGGCATCGGCTCCAACCAGTTTCGCTTTTCCGGGTGCAGGAATTGTCTCCAGATATCCACTCACGTAGCGCGCGGCCAGCCCAAGCGATCTCAGGCAGCTGATCGCCAGATGGGCAAAATCCTGGCAGACACCTCTTCGACTCGACAGTATCAGCTCAACGCTCGTATCGACGGTGCTTGCGGTCTTGTCATAGAGATATTCCGAATATATCCTGCGCATTAAATCAGCCGTACCTGACAGTACCGGCATCCCCGCTGGAAAAGAAGGCCCGGCATAGGACAATGCTCCCGGACTGAGGCTGATCATCGAACTGGCAAAGACGAATTGACAGGCTTCAAGCTCAGCCGGCCGTCTCCGTTCATGCAACTGTCTGGCAACCGCTTCCCACGGCGGGCTGCTGTCTGCATCAACGGCAACAGGAATAGTTGTTTCAACAACACTGGTTGCAGTTACCTTGAGTTCATTATGCGGATGCTGAACCATAAAGACCTCAACCGTGTTGCCGAAATAGTCGGTGCGGCGATGCCGATACTGGGGCTCAGGTATAATAGAAACAATGCTTTCAACAACGTTCTGAGAGGCGGTTGCACGCGGCTGCAGAAATAATTCATTCTGCGATAGAGAGGCGGGTACGGAATACTTGTAGCCGGTTTTGTGGGTGATGCCGTATCTCATCGCGGTCGATCACCTGAGATCATGGTAAAATGAGGTGTTGCCGGAATTCTGGCCAGGTAATGGCCGGTAACCTCCTGCGAGAAATTTTTAAGATGCTCGAGCATCTGCTGGAGAAATGCTTTCAGCATTTCATTCTGGGTATCATCTTCACCACACCCTATTGAGCTCAGGTCAAGCAGGCGGACCGCCGTAAGCATCTTGAGTGCAATTCGTTCTTCCGGATAGGCATACCTCAGCTCGCCCTGGCGCGGGAGATTCTCGACATGAACGGATATCCGGCTGAACTGAAAGGCGAGCGATTTGGGGTTATTCTCATCGGCAAGCAACAGGTCGAGGACAGCCGCCAGCTGAAACGAGGACCGATAACGCTGACGATAGGTCATCACACTATCGGAGACTTCAAGCAGTGCTTCCAGGGTATCGGGAGCATTGCTGCAGATATGAGGAAGGGCGCTGTTGATCAGTTTCGCCTGATTTATGGAACGCTCCACGCGGCGCCCCATATCCATGAAACGCCAGCCCAGGCTCCGGGTCATGCTCTCCATCGCCAGGCCGCTGAAGGCACTCAGGGAAAAAAGCGTCTCATCAAGAAATTCCAGCGGATAATTCGGCGGACTGTCGGCAAGATCCTCGAGATGGTTGATAATACGTGATGAATCAGTCGACAGCCGATCTCTTACTTTACGGGCCGCTTTTCTGACCTGGTCCAGGATCGAGACAACACTGTCAACGCGGTCCCTTCCGTACAGCGCGCTGTTCAGATGGGTTAGCAGTTCCTGGCGGAGCAGAATCTCCGGATGACCATCCAGCTTGCGGTTGATGATATTCTGCTCCTCGAGAATGTTGAGCAGAAACATGAGCTCGGGTATATCTTCCGGTCGATCCTCCCCGGAGATCCGGCGAAAAATTGACCTCATGAGAGCGACTAGCCGTTCGGCGCGCTCAAGGTATCTGCCAAGCCACAGCAGATGGTCAGCCACCCTGCTCGGCAGGTCGCTGCTGCGCTTGAACGAACCAGTTGAGCTATACGCCTCCATCAGGCTGAAAGCTTCAACCGGCCTGTCTGAAATAACCCAGATATCTTTGCTCTGCTGCTGTTCCGGAGAGGCGCTGACAAGTGTTTCACGGTCAGCCGAACTGATGGCCAGCCCCCCGGGCATTACCGAAAAGCCCTTTGCCGTGGCGCAGACAAAGATTCTCATCATGCTGTAACTGCTGTAGGCTCCGCCATTTCCCCAGGCGGGAGCCGTTGCCGGATGCAGCGCTGCCGAGAGCATGTAGTGCGCAGGAGAAGCGTTTATCAGGTCCAGGGGGGCTTCGGTCCGGTCAATGTCAGACTGACGGTTAAGCGCAGAATCGAGCCTGAGCGTACTGATGTCGGGGCCGGCAGCCGTCAGCTGCTGCTGATCGCCACACCACCAGGCCGGGTGATTCTGCAGGCGGAGTTCCTCGCCAAGCAATCTTTTGCTCAGTGATGGCAGAAATAGCGGAAGCACCGGGGTATCGACAAAGCCGCTGCCAACCGGGTTGACGATCTCGATATTTTTTTCGCGGCACACCTGGACAAGACCGGCGACCCCGATATCGGTTTCACGTCTTAACGCAAAGGGATCACTGTGCCGGTCGGGCAGGTGGCGCACGATAGCCTCCACCGGTTCAAGGCCGACGAGCTTTTTCAAAAAGACCTTGCCGTTTCGAACAGTCAGGTCCTGAGATTCGACCAGAGGATACCCCAGATATCGGGACAGAAGTGCATGCTCAAAATAGATAGGGCTGTCCGGACCCGTCGAGAGCAGGACAATACCGGGCTCCTCGCTGCCAAGCGAGGCGCGTGCTGAAATTGCCCGCTTGAAGAACTGGAAAAACGGAGCCAGCCGGAGAATCTGGGTTTCATGATACAGTGCAGAAAAGATTCTCGACATCACGATCCTGTTCTCAAGGGCATAACCGAGTCCGGCAGGGCTTGAGGCATAATCACGAAAGACCCGGAAAGAGCCGTCCTCCGCCCGGTAAAGATCTGCAGCATAAAAACTTAAAAAACGCCCCCCCCGAGGCTTTATATCATGACAGCTTTGGAGAAAGTTCGGGTTTGCATAGACCAGTTCGGCCGGAAGCAGACCATCTTTTAATAACTGCTGCGGGCCGTAGGTATCGGCAACGATTTTTTCGAGCAGGCGAGCCCGCTGGATCAAACCGGATTCGATGATACTCCATTCCGCCTCCGAGATCGGCAGAGGAATGATGTCGAGATCCCACGAGGTGCTGCGGCGGCCGGGGTCATCGAATAAATTGATTGTGGCACCGTCTTCATGCCGCATGCGCCTGGCACGCTCGTTATCTCTGTCCAGCACCTCTCGACCTCTGGCGTCAAGCGCTGAGAGCAGCCGCCGCCAATGATGCCGAGGCTCGGACGGCGAAGAAAAGGCTTCGCTGTAAGCCGGTCCGGAAGGCCCTATACTCCCAAACAAAGATTCCGTCAAATCCTGGGCCTGGGTATTGCTGTCAGTTTCAATCATTCAATGAGCACCCGAATTAATCACAAGGCAGTTATCCAAAATCAAGGCGTATGTAACCATTTCAGCGGCGCAAATCAAGCGTATATGGAAAAGAGCGGTTGGTCGCCGGCGCAGGAATCTCCATGGACTCACCTGGTGTGTGTCCGTGAGACTGAAAACGCGAATTCCTGCGGCCTTCAGCCTCATACGAGTTAACCGGAAACTGATCATAACTGCGGCCCCCCGGATGCCCGACGTAATAGGTGCAGCCGCTGACGGCCCGGCCCGACCAGGTATCAAAGAGATCAATGGTCAGCGGGACATGGACCCCGATCGTCGGATGGAGGCATGCAGGAGGCTGCCAGGCACGGTATCTTACTCCTCCGGCGAAAACCCCTTCTACGCCTGTCGGCTGCATAGGCACCGCCCTCCCATTACAGGTGACGATGTAGCGCTCTGTCGTCATACCTGAAACCTTGACCTGCAGACGCTCGAGCGAGGAATCGACATACCGGGCCGTTCCCCTGCCGCTCTGTTCCTCCCCGAGAACGTGCCACGGCTCGAGGGCCTGGCGCAACTCTACTTCCATCCCCTGATAGCTGAGGGTTCCGTAAATTGGAAAGCGGAATTCAAAATGGGGATGAAAAAAATCGATACTGACCGGATAACCTGCCCGATTCAAATGAGCCAGGACATCCTCGAAATCGTCATGGATGAATTGAGGAAGCATGAATCGGTCATGCAGGCGGGTACCCCAGCGAACCAGCTCCTGTCGATATGGGGCCTGCCAGAACCATGATATAAAAATCCGTAGCAGCAGTTGCTGCGCCAGGCTCATGCGGGCATGCGGCGGCATCTCGAAGGCCCGAAACTCGAGAAGCCCCAGGCGTCCCGATGAACTCTCGGGAGAATAGAGTTTGTCGATACAGAATTCCGCCCGGTGCGTGTTGCCGCTGACATCAACAAGCAGGTTTCGATAGAGCCTGTCAACGAGCCATGGCGGGCATGGATGATCGGCTCCCGTCTGCCTGTCCTGTTCGGCAAAAGCGACCTCAAGTTCATAGAGGCTGTCATGCCGCGCCTCATCGATCCTCGGCTGCTGGCTGGTCGGGCCGATGAAAAGACCGGAAAACAGAAATGACAGGGACGGGTGGTTGTTCCAGTAGGTGAGAAAGCTGCGAAGCAGATCGGGTCGCCGCAGGAACGGGCTGTCTGCAGGTGTCGCTCCGCCGACGACGATGTGATTGCCGCCTCCGGTCCCCGTGTGCCGGCCGTCTACCATGAATTTTTCGGTCCCCAAACGGCACTCACGGGCAATCTCGTAGAGCCTTGTCGTGTGTGTCACCATCTCGGACCAGCTGTGCAGAGGCTGGATATTTACTTCAATCACCCCGGGATCCGGAGTGACTTTCAAACATTCCAGCCGCTGATCTGAAGGAGGCGTGTAGCCTTCCAGGACAACAGGTGTTCCGGTGGTTTCTGCAGTTTTTTCAATTGCGGCAACCAGCTCCAGGTATCCCTCGAGGGAGGTAATGGGCGGCATGAACACATACAGACGACCATCGCGCGGCTGAACACAGAGCGCCGTCCTCACAACCCAGGCTGCCGACTGGCCGGCAACCGGTTCCGGATCGGCATAGGGGCCCGGCTGACTGCGTATCCCGTCGCTCGTTACCTCTGCCGGTATCCCGGTGAGTGCCTGCTGATCGTCATGCAGGTCAGGCAGCGGCTCTGCGTCGGCCATCGGATCAAGAGAAAACTGATCCGGGATATCTTCCGGAGCAACCCAGGGCAGTGAATCGAGAGGCAGGCGCAGGCCGGCCGGAGAATCTCCGGGCAACAGGAACATACGATCACCCCTGAAAGGCCACGGGCCGCTCTTCCAGGAACCATGCTGCAGCGGCAGCACATAACTGACAACCGAGCCCAGTCCGCGCCTGAAAGCCTGCACCAGACGGGCTCGCTCCTCGGGGTCATCAATCTTGGGATCGAGCGGATCAACATTTACCGGCAGCCGCTGTTCTTTGATAAGATAATGAACAGTATCTTCAAAGCCCTCGCGAATATAGCTGCGGCTCACCTCGAGGATATCAGCCAGTGTTTCAATGAACAGTTTTGCTTCTCCAATCCCGGTGCTGTAATCCCTGGATACATCAGCGAGCAACCGGCTGTTTTTCCAGAGCGGTTTTCCATCTTTGCGCCAGTAACAGCCAAGCGCCCAGCGAGGCAGCGATTCACCCGGGTACCATTTTCCCTGACCATAGTGCAGCAGTCCGCCGGGTGCCCACTCCTGTTTCAAACGTTTAATGAGATTTTCTGCAAGCTCCTGCTTTTCCCGGCCGAGCGCTTCCGTATTCCACTGGGCGCCTTCCATGTCGTCAATGGAGACAAATGTCGGCTCACCTCCCATGCTGAGGCGGACATCCTGCCGGACCAGCTCCTCGTCAACCCGCTCGCCCAGTTCAACGATAGACTGCCAGGTCTCCTCGGTATAGGGCCTGGTGGAGCGGGGAGCCTCAAATATACGCTTGACCGACATGGTATGATGAAAATCCACTTCGCATTCATCGAGCGCACCGGTGATTGGAGCGGCGCTTTGGGGCTCGGGTGAGCAGGCAAGCGGAATATGACCTTCGCCTGCAAAAAGACCGGATGTCGGGTCCATGCCGATCCACCCGGCCCCGGGAACATAGACCTCGGTCCAGGCATGAAGGTCGGTAAAATCTTCTTCGGCGCCGGAGGGGCCGTCAAGGGATTTGACATCCTGCTTCAACTGGATCAGGTAGCCGGAGACAAAGCGGGCTGCAAGCCCAAAGAGCCTCAGGATATTTACCAGCAGCCAGGCCGAATCCCGGCACGACCCGCTGCCCAGGCTCAGCGTCTGTTCACAACTCTGGACGTTTGGTTCCAGGCGGATAAGATAGCTGATATCCCGGCTCAGCTTCATATTCAGATCCACGAGAAAATCTATGGTCCGCCGGGGGCTGCGATCTATTTCCAGGACATAACTTCGTAATTTTTCACCAACTGCACTCCTTGCAAGGTAGGGACCCAGGTCCTCCTTCAGGGATTGCTCATAGGAAAACGGAAAGGTTTCGGCATCAGGCTCCAGGAAATAGTCGAAGGGATTGATAATGATCATATCCGCGATCATATCCACATCCACCTCGAACTGGGAGGTCTTCTCGGTGAATACCAGCCGGCCCAGATAGTTGCTGAATGGATCCTGCTGCCAATTGATGAAATGGTCCGCAGGCGTCACCTTCATGGAATAACTGAGGATCGGTGTTCGGCAGTGAGGCGCCGGGCGCAGCCGGACAATCTGTGGCGCCAGGTTTATGCGTCGATCATACCGATACGAAGTCTTGTGGTGGAGCGAGATATGAATTCCCAAAATGTCACCGTCCTGATCCGGTCTTGAACCGTGATCGTTTGTGTTATTGTAGAAGTTGTTGTAGATGCTGCAGCCGGGCCTACTGTTCGCTTTCGGAATCTTCAGCCGGGAGGGCTATGTTGAAAAAGGTTGCGGCAATCGCTGCTCCCACCCCGTTGATCCTGCCCTGCAGGCTGTCGAGATATTCGTGCAGACCGATCTCAATGACCTCTTCAATGTCGGTGTATTCAATATCTGCCTGGATACGGCCCAGCCGTTTTTCCGCCAAGTTCATGACCGCACCGGGAGGGGTTCCGCTGATACGGTGCAGGCATTCCTTTGCCTTGTTTATGCAATATCGGATAGAGCGCGGGAACTGGTTGTCGAAAATAAGAAAATCAGCGACCTTTTGCGGGGTGATGTTGTGATGTTTTTTGCGAAACATCTCAAAGCCGCTGGCTGATTTCAATACAGCCATCCACTGGATATGGTCGATGGGAGCATTTACAAGGCTGGCCTGGGGGAGCAGCATGAAATACTTGACATCAAGAATTCTGGAAGTCTTGTCGGCCCGTTCCATCATCATGCCAATACGGGAGAAATTCCACGCCTCACCGTGGCTCATGGTACAATCCATCAGGCCGGTGAACAGGTGGCTGCGCATTTGAATAATCTTGAAAAAACGGTGAGGGTCTTCAAGGGCCATGGTCACACTCTGTTCGGTCGCCAGTTCCAAATAAAAATTGTTCAGGTGTTCCCACATTTCCGAGGAGATAATTTCCCTGATCGACCGGCCGTTCTCACGCGCCGCGGCAAGACAGCGCAGGATGGAATTTTGGTAATTCCGATCAAAGGTGAGAAAACGGATAACCGCCTCCTGGTTGTAGTCCGGAGCGCTCTTTTCGAATATTTCCTGGTCTCCCGTGGTCATCACCAGCGGTTTCCAGTGTTTGCCCTCTTCGGAGGGCATGTCCAGGAGCAGGTTGAGATTTACACTGATAAAACGGGCCACATTTTCAGCTCGTTCAATATATCGACACATCCAGTAGATTGAGTTCGCTACCCGGCTGAGCATTCTAATCCCTCCAAGAATTGGTTCTTCTAGACTACCCAGGTATCCTTGCTGCCGCCGCCCTGGGATGAATTGACAACAAGTGACCCTTTCGTCAAGGCCACACGGGTCAGGCCTCCCGGCTGCACATAGATATCCTCTCCATAGAGTATATATGGCCTGAGGTCCACGTGCCGCCCTTCAATGCGGTCGCCGACGATTGTCGGCACCCTGGAGAGCGCTATCGTCGGCTGTGCCATGTAGTTGCGGGGCTCTGCCTTAATCTTTTCAGCAAACGAGGCCCGTTCCTCGTCTGTTGCATGAGGGCCGATCAGCATACCGTATCCGCCTGATTCATTGGCAGCCTTGACGACCAGTTCATCCAGGTGGGAAAGCACATATTCCCGATCCCGGTCGTTCCGGCAGATATAGGTTGGCACATTTGGAAGAATTGGATCCTCCCCCATGTAGTATTTAATGATTTCAGGTACATAGGCGTATATAACCTTGTCATCGGCTATGCCTGTTCCGGGAGCATTTGCCATTGCTATCCTGCCGGTTTTATAAACCTCGATAATTCCTTTGACGCCGAGCATGGAATCCGGGCGGAAGACTGCCGGGTCAATAAAATCGTCGTCTATGCGGCGGTACAGGACATCGACTCTTTTCAATCCTTTTGTCGTCAACATGTGGACAAAGCCGTCGGCAACTACCAGATCCTGGCCCTCGACCAGCTCAATGCCCATCTGCTGGGAAAGAAACGAGTGTTCGAAGTAAGCACTGTTGAAGATGCCGGGCGTCAGCACCCCTATGGTTGGGGACTGGACATGGTCAGGTGCCAGAAACTCAAGCAATTGAAGAAGCTTTCCGGGGTATTCGTCCACGGCTCTTACCTTGGAGGCCTGGAAGACCTGCGGAAACGTTCGCTTGAGGACCTGGCGGTTTTCCAGAACATACGAGACCCCTGAAGGACAACGCAGATTGTCTTCCAGCACGAAAAACGCACCGTTTCGGTCACGTACCAGGTCGGTGCCGGTCACATGGCACCAGATTCCCCGGGGAGGCGTAAAACCTTCACATTCCTTTCTATACGTCTTGCTGGACAAGACGAGATCCTCGGGCACTACTTTGTCCTTGAGAATCTTCTTGTCGTTGTAGATATCCTGCAGGAACAGGTTGAGGGCATAAATGCGCTGCTTCAGACCTGTTTCGATCTGCTTCCAGTCATCAGCCGAAACGATCCTTGGAATCAGGTCGAAAGGAAAAATTTTTTCTGTCCCCTCATCCCGTCCATAAACATTAAAAGTAATACCCATCTTGAGAAGCAGTGCTTCAGCTTCTCTCTGCCGCAGCGCCAGGTCTCCCTCGGGAAGCGATTCGATTTTCTCAACAAGAAGCCGTGCACCGGGCCTGGGGCTGCCGTCGGAATCGATCAACTCATCGTAGAAATCCTCGGGATCATAGGTTTTGAACGTCTCCATTACATGCTCCTCGGTAAAAGGTGTATCATACTGCGTCTACAGGAAATTTTTGATGAAAAAAAACAGAACAGGGAATCTGATCTTGTCAAGAAAACCATACCCCAACCAATCAAACGTCTTGGGTAAATCTAAAGCTGAGCCGGGGAAACTGATTTTCTGCGGTGAGAGGTCGATATATAAGATGATGCTGGTCCACAGAGCCCGATATTGCCGGTTACTTACTGAATTATCATGCTTTAATCAAATAATATACAATATATGTCAAGCATTTGCCAGTAATTATTGTTACCGGCTGTTCGGCAAAGCCACTCCACAGTGCCCTCGGAGATAACGGCACATGTACCGGCGGAATGGCTTTAAAGACGCTTAATGTTCATCTCAGCCGTATTGTATTTTATACTCTTCAGGAGAAAAGCTGACCGGAACCCCTTCAAATGGGGTCATTCGTGTCTTCCTTCTGGTCTGGGCCTCTTTCATATCTTTGAGGACATCAATGCTCGTCAACAGCCCTTTTGAATACCTGGCAAGCCGGATTGCCATCCCGGCAATCTGGGCCAGTGCGTAGACAAAATTGACATCATGCAGGGTGAATTCCCATGGTTCAGACGTGTAAACCCGCAGCGCCCCCATGGTTTTCTGGTTTACCTGTATCGGCACCGAGAGAATCGAGGCAATGCCTTCTTTTTCGGCCGCAGCAGGGTATTGCAGCCTGGGATCGCTGATCGCATCATAGATTGCCACCGGCCCATCCTTGAGGGACTGGGCGATGGAATGCAGCGCACTGAGCGGACCCTTGTTCAGATATTCATCACTCAATCCGTACGAGGCGGCAACTTTCAGCTCATCGGTTGCCGGATTGTGAAGGAACAGTGCGCATCCCTTTATATCCAGGGCGGATTTGATCCCTTCCACGGTCATCAATGCTACTTCTTCGGGTTCTTTGGAGTGTGAGATGGTATTGGCTACTTTCAGAAACAGGTCATAGTTCAGTTGCTCTTTCATCGCGGCCTCCTCTAGGTTTTAAGGCAATAATGGAATTTACGGATTTCACCTCTGCCGATTGTGGAAATAGAAAAAGCCGAACTGCCCGGTAATGAGGCAGCCCGGCTTTCTCCCTGGACCCGTGGCTTTCCGTCCCCGCCTTTCGGCGGGTTTGGCGCTTACTCAATGTCAGATAATCGATACTTTACACTATGGAATGATTCGCGGAGGTGTCAATGAGACAGCGTCGTACTATCCACTCATTTTCAGAGATGATAAATCAACCTGGCCCGAAATAATTTACCCTGGGAATTTCAACTCCGGTTGATGTAATATGAAAGATGAGAAACAAGATCTATGAAGCTTGCAGAGGTCTCAGATGAAAAGATATTCGCTCCTTCCACTATTGTTTTTTAGCATTCTCCACCTGCCCGAACCTGCCGGGGCTGTCATGGACCACCTGGCCAACGCCATGAAATGTCTGCGGGTGGCAGCCGGAGAAGAGATCAGCTCCGCCTACGATGTCAACCACAACGGCACAATCGGCCTGGACGACAGTATTGCCGAATTGAGACTGATGGCTGGCGGGCCTATCCAGCCGGTTGCCCCACCGCTTCTGCGTATGAACCTGCCGGGCAGCTGGGATGAAGACTGGTTCGCCTCACCCGCCGTTTATGATCTCGACGGCGACGGCAGCATGGAAATAATTGCCGGACGGCACAGCGTCATTTACGTGTGGAACCATACCGGCACACTGCGATGGAGCGCCGCCGTCGGAGAGAATGCGACACCACCGCCAGAAATCCGGCACGGCAGCAGCCGGCAGTACGCCTCGCCGGTTGTCGGAGACCTCGATGCTGACGGCAGAGGCGAAATCGCCGTCGCTTATTCAAACAAGGTCGTCGTCTACGATCACAACGGTAACCTGCAGAGCGGCTGGCCGAAAGCCTTCCCCGCTTCCAGCAGCGAAATTCGCTCAATCGCCGCCGCTGATCTCAACGGCAACGGCACAAAGGAAATTCTTGCGGTAAAAACTTCAACCGGACCGGTCACCGTCTCCTGGAGCATAGCAGGGACCGTCATGCCGGGATGGCCCCAGGTGAGCAATTGTCCCGAATGCTATAATTTTGGCGGATACAACCAGAACATAGGCGCCGCAGACCTCGATGGAGACATGGTTCCCGAAGTCATCAGCACCTTTGACATCTGCCACATCGGCCTCAACTACGCTGACGGCAGCCCCCTGCCCGCCAACTCCATATTCACCGGAACGTATGCGAGCAGTGTTCCCATGTTTCATGATATTGAACTGGCGATACAGGGATGGGGCCCAAATGGCAACGGCAGGGATGAATTCACCGATTCGCCGCCGGTTTTTGCCGATCTTGACGGAGACAGGCTGCCGGAAATCATTCTCTACTCGGATCATGAACGCGCCGGTGAGTACATTAACAGGGGAAACTGCCTGTGGGCCTTGAACAGCGACATGACCAGGGTCCCCGGTTTTGAGCTGCCGATCTGCTCGGGTGCGCCGTTGTTTACCGGCTACCGGGACAATATCGTCCAGATAGCACCGGCACCAGCGCTGGGAGATCTGACGGGTGACTACCGGATGGAAATTGTCGTACCGTCCTACGATGGCCTGATGAGAGCATTTTCACCGGAAGGCGCACTGTTATGGAGTTATCGGTTTGATGCTCCCGGCGGTGATTTTATCGGTGCCTCAGGAGCCGCTGTCGGTGATCTCAACGGCGACAGTATCCCTGAAATCGTGTTTTCAACCTACTCGACCGAGCAGGACATCTCGCACCTGGTCATTCTCGATGCGGACGGCGCGCTGCTCCACAGGACACCGCTTCCGAAGCGGGGCAGCATGAGCGTGCCGACGCTTGCAGACATCGACGGCGATGCGATTGTTGAAATCGTTGTCTCCCTGAAAGACCGGCTCGATTATGTTTATGGAGGGGTCCAGGTCTACGAAATCGCCACAGCCAAAGCCGGCTACCTGCCGTGGCCGACGGGCCGGGGAAATCTCTACCGAGATGGACAGCCGGACACGTAAGAGACCGGGAAAGAAACTGTCTTCAAATAGAAGATAACTGTGGATATGCAGACGGGGCGATAAAGATGGTTCGAGCCTTTTTCACCCCGGTAAAGTGTATTAATCAGTCTGTCTGTCCTGTGCTTCATCACCGGGGCTGGTGCCCATAACTGTATTTCTCACTGTATTTCTCCGACACGCCCCTAGGCCCGTGTTTGCCTAATGCTCGTATCGCCTGAGAATGAGGAAACGTTGGATCCAGCGAGGAGGTGTTTCAAAAACCCAGTGTTATCTTCCTCTTTACCGATTGTCACTCGAAGAAAGCTTTCATACCCCTTTGCCGTCCATGGTTTAACAATTATTCCTTGAGCAAGAAGTCTTTCAGCTGTCTGCAGGCTGTCATGACCGGCATCAACGAAAATGAAATTGGCATGAGAATCTGCCATCCGATACCCGTGGCGGCGCAGAAATGAGCTGACTCGATCCCGCTCGCGGCTGTTGTGCTGGATCGTTTTTTCCAGGTGCTCCCGGTCCTCAAGGGCGGCCTTTGCGGCAATCTGGGCAATTGAGTTTACATTAAAAGGAGTTCTCAGTTTATTAATGTGCTCGGCAAATCGAGTATCTGAAAAATAACCGTAACCGACCCTCAACCCTGCCAGTCCGTAGGCTTTAGAAAAAGTCCTCAGAACAGCGTAGGGATTATTGCTCCGCCCGAGTATGGCAAGGCTGTCAGGAAACTTTTTCAGTGCAGCAGCATATTCGTAATAGGCCTCGTCAACGATGATAACCGTATCAGCAGAAGCTGCTTTGCAGATCCTGCAAAAATCTTCACTGTCGATCATTGATCCCACCGGGTTGGAGGGATTGCTGAAAATCAGCATTTTGCAGCCTCGCCTGAGTTCGGAAATTATCCCATCGATGTTAAAACCAAAATCGGCGTTCATGGGCACCGCTGTGAGCTCTGCACCCTGTTCGGCAGGATATATCTCATGGAGGAGAAACGAGGGGTGTACCGTGACAACCCGGTCCCCGTTGTCCAGGCAGGCGCGACATATAACGGCAATCAAATCTTCCGATCCGTTTCCAATGACAATTTTTCCGGCTGAGACACCCGATTGCTGACTGAGAGCCTGCCTGAGTTCTGCGGAGTTAGGGTCACTGTACTTCCATAGATCACTTAGCGCCTCGCGTGCCGCCTGCTCGGCAAGAGTGCTGGAGCCGAACGGGTTCTCATTGCTTGCCAGCCTGGTAATATGCTCAAGGCTGTAACGCGCCCGGACGACTGACTCAGCAAGACCGGGATTGTATTTCGGCAGAGAAAGGACGCAAGCTTTGAGGAAATCTTTTTTTCCTGTTTTCATCACACACTACTCTCTATAAAAGGACACTCTTCGGAATCAATTAAAACACGAGTTTTGGCAGATAGGTGGCAAGCCCGGGCATAAACCAGAGAATGGCGACACCGACGGCCTGGAGTAAAATGAACGGCATAACTCCCTTGTAAATCTGTCCGGTCGTTACCTCGGGCGGGGCGGCGCCTCGAAGATAAAACAGGGAGAAGCCAAAAGGCGGCGTCAAGAAAGAGGTCTGCAGGTTGATGGCAATAAGAATCGACAACCATATGGGGTCGTGTCCCATCAGGATAAGACTTGGCGCGACAAGAGGCAGCAGGATAACGCTGATTTCGACAAAATCGAGAAAAAAGCCAAGAATGAAAATGAGCACCATACAGAAAATAAGAGCTCCGGTGGGACCACCCGGCATGGCCGAGATAATCCACTGTATTCGCTCATCTCCGCCCAGACCGATGAATACCAGAGAAAACATGCTGGCGGTCAATATGGTGGCAAAAATCATTGCGGTAACCACCATTGTCGATGAGAGTATATCTTTTAATAGCTGTCTTTTGAATGTCTGTAAAAGTGCCTTTATAATTGCAGTAAACCCGACAATTGTCAGCAGCATGCAGACAGTTCCGATCACCCAGTGACTGAAGCCCGCATCACCCCTTTGCAGCCGCACCGGGGCGATGCCTGCGATCAGCGCAAGGCTCACAAAGGCAAGCGCTCCAAGAAGCATCAACCGTGTCGAACCGCCGAGTCTTGATCCTGCCATCAGGATTGCCCCTACGGCACCTACCGATGCGGCTTCGCTTGGAGTGGCAATACCGGCCAGTATGGAACCGAGTACCGCTATGATGAGAGCGACAGGCGGAAGGACCGCCCCGAGCACATCGGCGGTCGTCGGCGGGGTATACTCTTCCCCGGTAAGGGCGGGCGCCACCTCCGGCCAGATGAACGATTTTACGATGACATAGACAAGATATATGGCTACCAGAACGAGTCCTGGAACCAGTGCTGCTGCAAACATCTGGCCCACGGATATGGTTTCAATGGTAAATTGACCCTTGCTGTACTGAGCCTGCTGATAGGCGTTTGACATTACATCAGTCAGGATGATAAGCAGGGTCGACGGCGGGATGATCTGTCCGAGTGTCCCGGATGTACAGACTATTCCACAGGCCAGGCGCGGGTCATAGTTGTTGCGCAGCATGGTAGGCAGGGCAATCATCCCCATAGCAACCACCGTGGCCCCGACAATTCCGGTTGAAGCGGCCAGCAGAGCGCCTACCAGAATAACGGCTATGCCCAGCCCGCCCCTCATACGTCCAAAAAGTTTGCCCATGGTTTCAAGCAGTTCTTCTGCAATTCTGCTTTTTTCCAGCACGACCCCCATCAGGATAAACAGGGGAATTGCAATCAAGACATCGTTTGTCAGAAGACCAAATACACGTTGCCCCAGCGCGCCTAAAAGCGCCATGTCAAAAGAGCCGGTAAAATAGCCAATAAAAGCGAAAAGTGTTGCAACGCCTGCCAGCGTAAAGGAAACGGGGTAGCCGAGAAGAATGCCTCCGATAAGGGCAGCAAACAGTAAAAAATCAAGAGGGAGTTCCATCATGGTTGAGAAGTGTGCTGAGATTTGTCGGGTCTTTTCAAGAGCAGGATGTCTTTAGACAGATTGGCGGCACACTGTATGATGAGGAGGATGCAGAATGCCGGTATCAGGGACTTGAGCAAAAAAGAAGCCGGGATTCCGCCTACGGAAACAGGTCCTTCAAGAATCTCCCATGAGTTTTTTACCGAAGGCCATGAATAGAAAAGCAGCACCGTCATCGAAGGGAAGAGAAAAAAGAGATGCCCCCAGATATCAGTAAGAGCCTTTCCGCGTATCGAGCGACTGGCGTAAAAAATATCGACCCTTACATGTTTATCGACGAGCAGCGTGTAGCCCGCTCCGAGCATAAAGAGAAAGCCGTGCAGGTACAATACGCCCTCATTCAAAAAAATGTAGCTGATGCCAAAAACGTATCGCAGCACCACGATGCCAAACTGCAGAAGCACCATCAGAAGTGCGCACCACCTGATCAGGTTTCCTACAACAAGATTGACTGATTCGAGATAGCGAATATATGATGTCATCATGTATTAAGGTAAACGGTCACAACAGCGTTCATTGTGACCGTTTACGGCTGTTATTAGTACTTGTAATTGAGCGCCCTGGCATTCATCTGACCATTGTCTGCATAGACCATGTACTCAGAAACTGATGCACGGTATTTGAGAAAGCTCTCAACAATACGTTTTACCAGTTCGTCGGAGTCGTTGCGGAGATCTTCAATAACTTCACCGGCTGCATTGCCCATTGCGACAATCACGTCATCCGGCAGCTTGCGGACTTGAACCCCCTGCTCCTCCACCATCTGCTTTAAGGCGATGGCGTGCTTGGTCGTGTACTCTGTCCAGACCGGGTTATACAGGCTTTCACAGGCAAAGGCGACTGCCTGCTGCAGGTCGGCCGGAAGGCTCTCGTAGGCCTTCATGTTGACGGCACATTCCTCTGCGGAAGAGGGTTCTCCAACGCCAGGCCAGTAATAATACTTTGCCACCTGGTAATAGCCAAGTGCAGAATCGGACCAGGGACCGATAAACTCACCCGCATCAATCGCACCTGACTGCAGGGCCTGGAACAAGTCCCTGCCGCCCATGGCCTGGACCGCCATGCCAAGTTTTGCGCACATCTCCGATGCGAGCCCGGTGGATCGGAAACGAAGCCCCTTGAAATCGTCCACAGACTTGATCTCGTTGCGGAACCACCCAGCCCACTGGGGGCCTGAGTTACCGCAGAGGAACGGTTTCAGGCCGAATCTTGCGTACATTTCATCATAGAGCGCCTGGCCGCCACCATGGAGCATCCAGCCGTGCTGCTCATCTGCGCGCAAGCCAAAGGGCTGGGAACCGAAGAGGAGAATGCCCTTTGACTTGGAACCCCAGTAGGAGGGAACGGCATGGTACAGCTCAGCAGTACCTTCGGATACGGCATCAAACACACCATTGCCGGGTACAAGTTC
The DNA here is from genome assembly GCA_963696725.1 of uncultured delta proteobacterium. Lineage (GTDB taxonomy): Bacteria > Desulfobacterota > Desulfobulbia > Desulfobulbales > Desulfocapsaceae > MADRE3. The sequence goes on along the minus strand of CAVOLI010000014.1, from coordinate 327,976 downwards.
GCCGGCGGCATAGAGTTTTACCTCAAGGCGACCGCCTGACAGGGCGGTAATCCTGTCGGCCAGCATCTGGGCGGCAACACCTGGGCCCGGCAGGTTCTTAGGCCAGGCGGTAACCATTTTCCAGCTGATTTTCCCTTGTGCTTTGGCTGGTGCAGCAAGAGGAGCACTTAACGCAGCAGTTGTCAACACGGTTGCCCCCGCGGTTTTTAAAAAATCCCGTCGATCCATCTGTTTTCCCCTTTTGTGTTAGGTTGAATGATTGATTTTGCCTGACTTGAGCCAGCACAAAACGTTTATGTTGCTCCTATGTACTCAGGATAATGAGCGTTCTTCCAGAATGTTTAATACTTTTCGACAATTTTCCTCTGCCCGTGACACAATTGCTTCGGCTTCGGACAGGGTTGCCCGGCGATAGTGCTGATCCTCGATGTCTTTCATGTTGATAAGCACATTCTGGTAGGCACCCCAGATACCTGTTTCAAGAGATTTCGCGCCCACTTGAGTATCAGATTTTGAAGCAGGGTTGCCAAAATGCGCAACCTGGAGAAGCGCTTCCCAGGCCGAATCACCGAGCCGCATTGTGGTGAGCGGCACATGTATCGCCGTCTTGAGACCGTGCCTGCATTTTCTTCTTTCTCAGCAGCCGTTGTTCTTCCGTACTCTTGGGCATACGCAGTCCTTCCATATACTCGTTGAAGGCTGACGTATCGGCATCGATCATCGGGATAAGCTGTCCAGTCACTTCGTGCAGCGTTGGAATTGCTGCCCTCATCTGAGGCTGGACATCATCAAATTTCCGAACACCATGTGTCAGTTTCGCAACCATCGAGCCCAGTCCTGCTCCAACTGCCGCAAGCATTGCCGAAACTGATCCGCCGCCCGGAGCAGAGCTTCTGGAGGCCACTTCTTCTATAAAATCGCGTACCGACGAGTCGGCGAGGGGTTCCTCCGGTTTTTCGGCAATGATGTACTCGATAATGCGCTCATCAGGCAGAAAAGGGCTTACTGAGTTCAGCCCGAGCCGCTCGATGGCAAGCCGGATTTTTTGTCTCTGCTCGTAAATGAACAGGTTCTCCCTGGCGATATAAAAGTCGGCGGCCATAAGAATTGATTCCAGCGGAACGACTCCGACAATTTCAGATCCGACCACAGGCACATTCAATTCTTCCGCCTCTTTTTTTACCTCTTCAAACAGCGTGTGGATTGGGGTCACCCTGTAATCATTGAGATTAACGGTAACCTGGGCCATGTTGTACTCGTCGACAAACCAGCCCATTCCTTTCACTTCTTTCAGTCTGCCCGGTTTATCAGGACCTCTGCCCGCTTCTCTCAAATTTAGCGCGATTCGATGGGCCTGGTTTGAGGTTGCCAGGAGATTGACGTTATAGGCGATGAGGAAATTTCTCGCGCCCGTCGCGGTAATTCCCCATTCGGGAACAAAGTAATCCGGCCCGAAATCCGGTTTCCAGCGGGAGTCCTTCAGTTTTTCTTCGAGTCCTTCGTACTCTCCCTCTCGCACATCCGGCAGTTTCCTGCGGTAATCCTTTTCGGCTGCCTCTTCATAAAGATAAAAGGGTATTCCCAGCTCTTCTGACGCCTTTCCGGCAAATGTCTTTGCAACCTCGACGCACTCTGCCATGCTCACTCCGGTAACGGGCACAAAAGGGCACACGTCCATGGCCCCGAAACGGGGATGTTCGCCAGTGTGATTTCGCATGTCTATCAACTCTTTTGCAACACGTGCAGCTGCCAGAGCTCCTTCGACAATACTTTCCGGGTCACCGACGAAGGTGTAGACGGTCCTGTTGGTGGAGTATCCAGGGTCGACATCGAGCAGCCTGCAGGCCGTCACACTGCGGATTGCCTCCGCTATGGCATCAATCGTCTTCTGGTTTCTGCCTTCTGAAAAATTAGGCACGCATTCAATTATTTTCTCGCATGATCTCGCCTGCATGTTATGTATCTGAAATCAGCCTGCACTCCAGACTTTTAAGCCTTTCTTGTAGACTGCCTCAACCGGGGAGACGCCGGCATGATATGCCAGGATTGCAGGGGTTTCTCCTTCCAGTATCAGAAAGTCTGCCTGCTTGCCCACATCGAGGCTTCCTGCCTGCGCTGCCCTGTCTATCGCATATGCGGCATTGAGCGTTGCCCCGGTGAGCGCTTCAGCCGGAGACATTTCCATGTTCAGCACCGCCAGTCCGATAACGAAAGGCATCGACTCGGTGAAACTTGAACCGGGGTTGCAGTCTGTCGCCAGTGCCACGGCAAGATTCCTGTCAATCATATCCCTGGCGCGCGCATATGGCTTTCGCAGGCTGTAAGCCGTAGCAGGCAGGAGTGTTGCCACCACGCCGGCAGCAGCCATCGCCTCCAGATTTGAGTCGCTGGCTGCCAGCAGGTGATCTGCCGACAATGCTTTGAGCTCGGCCGCAAGAGCGGCCCCTCCCAGGTCATGCACCTCGTCTGCGTGCAGTTTAATCTTCAACCCGCTGTCAAGGGCCGCTTTCAGCAGCCGCCGTCCCTGTTCTATGGAGAAGACGCCTTCCTCACAGAATATATCACAGTGTTCGGCAATGCCCTGTTTTTTAACGGCAGGCAGCATTTCTTCAATTATCAGTGAGATAAAACCTTCCGGGTTGCCTTTGTATTCTAGCGGAACCGCATGGGCGCCGAGAAACGTTGCAACAATATCTACAGGGGTTTTCCCAGCTGCCAGTGAAATTGCCTCAAGCATTTTCAGCTCATTCACCGTGTCGAGGCCGTAGCCGCTTTTCACTTCCATGGTCGTGGTCCCGAGGCCAAGGGCACGCGATATATGTTTCACTGCATTGTCGCAAAGCTCATCGACGCTCGCCCGGGCCACCGATTTTACCGAGGAGAGGATGCCGCCTCCTTTTCTCAGTATTTCAAGGTACGGAGTCCCCTCGAGCCTCAGCTCGAACTCTTTTTCCCGAAGGGCAGCAAAGCAGCAGTGGGTGTGCGGGTCGACAAACCCGGGAATGATACACCGACCGTAACAGTCATGAGATTCCAGTGGGATGCGCGGATCAACATTGCGCAGTATGTCATCATCAGGACCTATCCCTGCTATCAGGCCGTCCTCGATCAGGAGTGCTCCGTTTTCGTATTTTGCGAGCATCCCCTGGTCTTTTCCGGTGAGCGGTTTTCCCCTGTCGACCGGAGTGTAGATTCTGGCATTTCGGAAAATTGTTGGAGGCACAGCGTTATTCTCCAAATGTTATTTAACCTGTCTGAACATGGTTTTCACTGCATCCTTGACAATGGTTTGCTTGACCCGGAATGGAATAGTGATCTGGTCGCCGTTCTCGTTCCGGCTGTTGAACTCGACGGCTACCTCCATGGCATTTTCGTTTCGGGCCCAGTTACGCCTGCCGACACCCCCCATTACATCCCAGCTCATGGCAGATCTTATGATTGAATCAACCTGTTCACTGCCGTCAAGAACCAGTCCGAAGCCACCGTTTATCGCCTTCCCGATACCAGTGCCGCCGCCGTTATGCAGTGCAACAAGTGACATTCCACGGGCGGCATTTCCGGCAAAACAGTGGATCGCCATGTCGGCGCAGACATTGCTTCCGTCCTTGATGTTTGCCGTCTCCCGGAACGGCGAGTCCGTACCACCCGGATCATGGTGATCTCTGCCGAGCATGATCGGGCCGACCTCGCCGTTTCTGACCATTGCGTTAAATGCCAGGGCAATGGTTACTCTTCCCTGGGCATCAGAGTAAAGTATACGGGCCTGGCTGCCTACCACCAACTTGTTTATACCGGCATCACGTATCCAGATATAGTTGTCCCGGTCTTCGGCGCGGCGCCGGGGATCTATGCATGACATGGCAGCCTTGTCTGTTTTTTCAAGATCTTCAGGGCGTCCGCTCAGGCATACCCAGCGGAAGGGACCATAGCCATAGTCAAAGATCGGCCCCATGATGTCCTCAAAATAGGAGGGGTAAATGAACCCGTCCTTGGCATCTACTCCATTCCTGGAAACTTCGGTTACTCCTGCGTCGAAAACCGCCTTCAGAAACGCATTGCCGTAATCAAAGAAAAACGTCCCCTGCTCAGTCAATGCCTTTACCGCGTCGATATGCTTTTTAAGGCTCTGGTTGACAAGATCAATAAACGTTTTCCTTTCTTCAGCCAGAAGCCGCGTGCGTTCATCGAAACTAACCCCCTGGGGGCAATATCCACCGTCATAAACCACATGGCAGGAGGTCTGGTCGGAAAGAAGGTCCACCGGAACTTTGTTATCTGCCAGGTACTCGAGGAGGTCGACCACATTGCCGTGATAGGCGATCGAGGTGTTCTTCCCGGCAGCAACGGCGCCTTTTGCTATTGAAACCACTTCTTCCAGATTATTTGAGACTCTATCGACCCATCCCTGAGAATGCCGCGTCTGGATGCGCGAGTAATCGACCTCTGCAGTGATGGAAGCGGCCCCGGCGATTTTTGCAGCTTTTGGCTGTGCCCCGCTCATTCCTCCAAGTCCTGAGGACACAAACAGAAGACCGGAGAGATCTCCGTCCGTAGCGACACCGCACATGCGTCTACCTGCGTTGAGAAGGGTATTGTAGGTCCCGTGCACAATGCCCTGAGGACCGATATACATCCACCCCCCGGCAGTCATCTGCCCATAGGAGGACACTCCCATCTGGACCGCTATCTCCCAGTCATCCGGATTGTCATATAACCCGACCATCAGCCCGTTGGTGATGATCACCCGGGGATTATCCGGACTTGACTTGAACAATCCCAGGGGGTGACCTGACTGCACGACAAGTGTCTGGTTTTCAGTGATCTCCTGCAGGTATTGTCTGGATCAGCAGGTACTGCATCCAATTCTGGCAGACACTTCCGGTCTCACCATAGGTGACAAGCTCATAGGGATAGAGCGCAACATCGAAGTCAAGGTTGTTATCCATCATCAGTTGAAAGGCTTTTCCGGCAAGGCAGTTTCCCCTGTACTCGCTCACAGGCCTCGCCTTGATTGCCCCTTTAGGCCGGAATCGATATCCGTATATTCGGCCACGGGTCCTCAGCTCCTTGAGAAACTCGGGGACAAGCAGCTCATGATGTCTTTCCGGGATGTAACGCAGACCATTTTGCAACGCCACTGCCGTCTGCTTTTCCGTCAGCCTGAAACCGCGGTCAGGAGCGCGGCGAATACCCGCTTCGAAGACAGTTTCTTCCGGCAGCTCGTCAGAGAGCCTTATTTTCATCGATGAGCTGATAGTGTTGTTGGTAATCATGGCGAACCCCTCAATCTAAAACAGTACTTGTTCAGATACTCTGGTTTTCAGAAACTAAATCCGACCATACCATGGACATAATGTATATACAACTTTTTTTTCAAATATCAATTCTCTTTTTTTACTGACCTGCACTTTAGAATTGTCTATAAAAGCCCATGAACCTTTCCTGAAAAAAACAAAAATTTACTAATATCATTCAATAAAATAAGAATTATCTGGAGTACGCCAGCAGCGTCTAAAAATACTGATTCTACTATTGTCCGCTTTCCTTTTCTTGTCGTTTCTTGTTGGGAGGTAAAAAAAACTTGCCCTTGCGACAAATTGTCTATACAATTGTTCCTGTTGCATTTGTAACAACCAGGACTATTCACCACCATTTGAGCGCAGTTTCAATCGATTCCCAGAGAGACAAGAAGATGACAACCTCCAGCCGCATTACAATAATCCCGGGAAATCTCACACTCAAGCAAGCACGATTGATCCGCAACGGTCCGGTCCGGCTGAAACTATCGGATGACTGCATCACTCAGGTTAACGAGTCTGTCCAGACCGTCAGTGATGTTGTTGAACAGGGTCGGGTAATCTACGGTATCAACACGGGTTTCGGCCTGCTCGCCAATACAGTTATTCCCCGGGAGGAACTCGAACATCTACAGCACTCCATTGTCCTTTCCCATGCAGCAGGCGTTGGCAGGCTGATGAAGGAGTCGACGGTACGGCTCATTATGGCGTTGAAGATCAACAGCCTGGCACGGGGATATTCCGGCATCCGTCTCGAAGTCATTGAGGCTCTTGTGGCCCTGGTGAACTCGGACGTGTATCCCTGCATACCTGAAAAGGGTTCAGTCGGCGCATCCGGTGATCTTGCGCCACTTGCCCACATGAGCACTGTCTTGCTCGGAGAAGGGGAAGCCCTCCACCAAGGAGAGCTTTTGTCAGGCAGAGAAGGGCTTGAGGCTGCAGGTTTGAAACCGATTATTCTCGGCCCCAAAGAAGGACTCGCCCTGCTCAACGGTACCCAGGCGTCAACCGCACTTGCTCTTGAGGGACTCTTCAACTCCGAGGATCTCCTCTCCGCTGCTATTGTAGCAGGCTGTTTGAGCGTCGAGGCGGCGCTTGGCAGTCGTCGGCCGTTCGAACATATAATTCAAGAGGTAAGGGGCCACCAGAGCCAGATAGATGTTGCAGCAAGCTATCGCCTCCTGCTTGAGCACAGTGAGATCGAACAGTTTCACCAGGATTGTGAAGCTGTTCAGGACCCCTACTCGCTGAGGTGCCAGCCCCAGGTAATGGGAGCCTGCCTGAACCAGATTCGCAATAGCGCTGAAACCTTGATCATTGAGGCAAACAGCGTTTCGGACAACCCTCTGGTTTTCGCCAGAGAGTGTGATATTATTTCTGGTGGGAACTTCCATGCCGAGCCGGTTGCCATGGCAGCTGACAACCTGGCCCTGGCCCTGGCTGAGATAGGCTCCCTCTCCGAGCGCCGCATGGCCCTTCTGATCGATACGCATATGAGCAAACTGCCTCCATTTCTCGTTGAAAAGGGCGGCCTTAACTCGGGGTTCATGATTGCCCAGGTAACGGCTGCGGCGCTTGCCAGCGAGAACAAGTCGCTTGCTCATCCCGCATCAGTTGACAGTCTGCCGACTTCTGCAAATCAGGAAGATCACGTTTCCATGGCCACCTTCGCGGCAAGAAGACTGGGTGATATGGCAGAAAACACCGCAGGAATTCTGGCAATAGAACTCCTGGCGGCTTGCCAGGGGGTCGACTTCAGAGCCCCGCTGAAGACTTCCCGTCTGCTTGAAAAGGCCAAGATGATGCTCAGGGAAAAGGTGCCGTTTTACGATAAGGACCGATATTTCGCCCCCGATATCAAAAAGGCTACAGAGTTGATACGATCTGGAGCTTTCAATGCTCTTGTTGAGGGTTCACTCCTGCCGAGCTATGCTGAAGCGGAATAGTCAGCTACTCCGAGAAGATCATCGTAACCTCTGTTTTTGAACGAGGGATGGTACAAAATATGAAAAAAAAATCGACACAACCGTTATTTAAAAAAATAAAACAGTATATTCTTGGCAGGATTGAAAAAGGAGAGTGGAAAACCGGCGCAAAAATTTCTTCAGAAGCGGAACTCGTTGCATATTTCAGCACATCGAGAATGACCGTCAACAGAGCAGTTCGCGAATTGACTGCAGAGGGGCGGCTGGTTCGAAAGCAGGGCAAAGGTACCTATGTCGCGTCTCTGAAACCAAAGTCGGCCTTTCTCGAAATCTCCTCTATCGCCCAGGAAATCAGGAAAAGCGGGGGAAGCTACTCCTGCGATGTTCATCTGTTGAGCGAAGAAAAGGCCAGCCCCGCTCTCGCTGCAGAGATGGGATTGAAACCGTATTCATCTGTTTTCCACTCGGTTCTTGTCCACAAGAATAATAACATTCCGATACAGTTGGCGGACAGATTCATTAATCCGGTAATTGCGCCTGATTACCTGAAACAGGATTTTCGCACCATAAACCCGGCAGACTATCTTCTCAGGGTCGCCCCGGAGTATAGAGCAGAACATATCGTTGAGGCGCTGCTGCCTGAAGCCTGGATAAGGCAGCTGCTCGAGATCAATGACGCCGAACCATGTCTGGCCCTGCGTCGGATAACGTGGGTGGCTGGACGTGTTGCGACCAAGAGCTATTTCTACTACCCGGGTTCCCGTTACAGTCTGGGCGGGCGATTTTCTCCAGGCGGGCATGGTGGTGTGGGTGTTGATGAAAAGCTGTAACAGCTCAGCGTTGGGCACAGCATTATCATGAATCGATAAAGATCTTACGTTCCTTTATATGCAATGCGCGCAGTCACCGCCAATGGGGTCTGTTCTGACGTCACGATACGCTGCCCGCTAGAATTCCGGCCTACATTTTGTGCTTCCGTTTTGATAAGCCTAAAAATGGTGCACAATCTATCGTCTCGGAAATACAAAGATTGTACACCATTTTGGGCCTTCTTTCTTTAGCCGATTGTGAAATCCGGGTTCGATCGTTACCGTCTGCTCCTCTAATTTACGGAATTATTTGTTCTTCCCGTTCCCGTTTACCGCCTTTTATTGCCGTTATTTCCCTTATCGCTGTCATTGCCGCCCTTATTGCTATTGCCGTTGCCGTTGTTGCCGTTGTTACCATTATTGCCGTTATTGCCTTTATTGCTGCTGTTGCTGCTGTTGCTGGAGCCTTTATCCTTGCTGCTGTTACCGACACCCGGCGAACCGTCCTGGCTGCTCCGGCTGCTGTTTGCTGTTTTGGCCTGAACGGGGTTGGAGTTCCTGCTCTTCTCCTTGCTCTGGCCTTGGTTCATATCCCCTGCTTTATTGCCCCTTACGTCACTGCTGGCGACACCGCTTGTCTGGGCCAGACCGTACTCTTTCTTGGAGACCCTGTTCATGTTGTTGCTTCTGGTTTTGACACCGATGCCTTCACTCCAGCCGGTCCTGGTATTTCTTCTCGTCACTTCTGCTATTTCATCATCAAGGGGAATGGCTTCCGGGTCTGCGGGCGCGATTCCAGCCAGCGGGTCTACGCCCCCCCTTTTCTTCATGTGGCCAAGCCCGTTGATGCTGGGATGCAGGTTTATGCCGTCAACCTTTACAATCTGCCCCCAGCCCAGTCTTTCCACGTAGCGCAAGCGATGGATTTCCGCCAGTTTCTCGCCGGTAACTCCGGCAACCGCGGCGGCCAGTGCCTTGTTGTAGGCTGTTTCATAGGCATTTTCCCACGCTCCATCAGCGGTGGCCCGCTGCAAGGCGTAATTGTATGCCGTTTCATAGGCATTTTCCCAGTCTCCAGGAGCAGTTGCCCGAGCATAGGCAGCATTGTAGGCCGTTTCCCATGCATTTTCCCAGTTTCCGTCTGCCTTTGCCCGAGCAATTGCAGACTCGTAAGCCGAATCCCAGGCATTGTGATATGACTTATCGGTGGCTCTCGCTAATGCGGCATCATAAGCCTCATTATATTTGGCGCGGTCACCCTCGGCTACGCTCAATGCATACTCCTGCTGCTTTTTTCTCTACGAATTCAGTTGCGTATGCTCTTGCTTTTTCATCCACAACACCATCTGCATAATCCGAGGAAATCTTGTCAACCACGCCATAGGCATAATCCTCAGATACTTGGATCACTGACGCTTCAGCTTCAGCAGCGGCTTCTGCCTCCGCCCTGGCCTGGTCCATTTCCGAAAAGGATGCCTCGGCAATATTTGCCGCGCGCTGGGCCTGCGCGGCATTCTGAAAACTGGGCGTTTCCAGTTCCATATCATCCGGTACTTCCCCGTCGGCAAAAGCGGCAATAGGGGCAGCCAGACACAGTGTCATCGACGCTGCCAGCATATATTTCCATACGTTCATATTGATACCTCCTTGTTATTTTCTGTGATCAGGCGGCTGAATAACAGCAGCCCTTCTGAAAGTTCAACTCCTGATATGGAATCGCGTTTCTCTATTGTCTCCGGAGCATCAAACCAGCTCAGCCTGACCTGGCCTGCAACATCCGTTTTACTGTTCTGCACGATCATGCGTTTAAGGGCGTTCGCCCGTTTCCTGGCAGCTTCCCGGTCATGTTCAACGAAGACGACGACCTCGAGATTCACCTGGTCATTTTCTTCCAGAATCGACGTGATACCCGCAAGCTCCTGCTGCTTCATGTCCTCCGGGACTGATTCATCAAGCAGGAGCTGCTGGTTTACAATGATCTTGCGCCCCCCGACCTGGTAGATGCGAAATGAGAAATCATCATAACCATTGAGGCGCTGAACAGCCCTGAACGGCTTCGTTCCCTCCCGCTGCTCCTGGAGAAAAGAACGCCAGGACGCTATTTCTTCGGAAACCATTCCCAGGGCGCGGTAAATCAGGCCGCTGTTATAGCGGGCGACTGGATTATCCGGGGCCAGGGCAAGCACCGCCTGGTAGGCGCCGAGCGCCTCCTGGTAGCGTTTTTCGCCCAGGTAGCTGTGGCCGAGATTGATGAGCAACGGGACATTCTCCGGGTCAGCCTCAAGGCCCCTGAGGTAACTGCTCCGCTCCGCATCCTCGTCTCCGTTCGCCCAGTGCCCGACTCCTTCCCAATAGGCAAATTCCGGGTTCTGCGGTTCAAGCAGCGAGGCGCGCTGCAGAAAGGCGAGCGCCTGCCCTTCGCTGCTGTCTGCCCGCAGCAGACCGCGCCCGACCAGGTAAGCAGACTCCGGGTTCTCGATGGTCTCGGGTTGAATCTGCGCGGCGGGTACGGAATTCTGGACGATCTGAATCGGAGTTTGCCGAACATTTTTGCCCAGGAAAAACGCACCGCAGACGAGAATGGCAATCCCGAAGGCATAGACCGGCCGGAAGGAGATAGAATACGATTGAGCGATAAGCTTCCAGATGGTGGCGATCAGGGATGGTGCGGCGTGTGCTATCCGAGCCATGATCCGGTCGGTCAGGTCAGCCGGTACTTCTTTCCAGCGGCAGCCTGTGCAGCTGGTCAATCAAGTACTGTTCACTGCTGTTTGGGGTTGTGTATCCATATTCAGTTCTTCAGCTCCCGGCCAAGTTCTTCAAGCGCCCGGTGCAGACGCATTTTCACCGCACTCTCGGATATGTCAAATATTTCAGCGATTTCCCTAATCGATCGTTCATGTCGATATTTCAGCAGCACCATTTCCCGGCGATCGTCGGTGAGCATTTCAAGCGCGTAAATGAGCCCTCTGGTCTCCTGGTCCGCCTCAACACATTGCCCGGGGGATCGTTGGTTCATTGTCGCTAATTCCTCTTGAAAACCGATCATATTTTCGTTCACGGTTCGTTCTCTTTCTGGACCAGTCTCTGGCATATTGAGCGCCAGGGTGTAGAGCCAGGCGAAAAAACTTTTCTGGGTCTGGTATCGCTCCAGTTTCTCAAAAACCCTGCAGAAAACATCCTGGGTCATATCGGCTGCATCATCAGCAGAGCCGCTGTAACGATACATCAGGTTGTATACCTGGCACCTTGTAACGCTCGACAATGACCGCAAAGAAACCGCTATCGCCTTCCCGGATATTCTTGATAAGCGTTTCGTCAGAAATCTCCATAAAAACGATTGCTCTCTAATAGGATAAACGTCTGCCGTTTCTTTTGGTCACATAAAAAATCAAAAAAAGAATCCGGCCCCGGAGAACCCGACAACGTTCTTACTGAAAAAAACCGCTGTTTATACCCGTTGGGTGCGATAGCTCATTGTCGAGGCCTGCAGATTCATCCGAAAACGCTTATTTCGCGGTCACGAAAAAACTGACCGATTCATCAATGGTCAGTTTTTTCCCTCCGATCGTAGCCTTCTCGGGTTCGGCAAACCAGCTGACCCCAATCCGCTTGCTGGAGATGGCAGGATATTTTTCAAGCAGGAATTTCTTGATGGCGATCGCCCGGCTGCGGGCAAGTTCCTTGTTGTTCTTCTGGTAGGTGATTACCTGCAGGGTTCCTCTCTTCATGCTGCTGAAAACCTCGCCCACCAGCACGAGGGAGCTGGTAACTTGACTCGGACAACTCGGAGCTGAACGGGACAAACCTGATTTTCTCAAGCGTTACAGTATGCTCTCCCAGGGTATGATTTCTGAAGCTGTAATTTCGGGCCTAAGTTGAGGTAATCGGTCGCCTGATGCGCCATTGTCCCGACTGGATACTGCTCAAGATAGTCAAGCCATGCGATTATCTCCTCCGGAGTCCTGCCAAGTTTGTTAATGATAAGGGCCCGATTATAGAACGCCGAAGGGCTGCCGGGCCAGATGTCAAGCGCCTGCGTATAGAAATCAAGCGCCTCTGTATACTTCTTTTTTGCCAGTCGTCTATGCCCGAGATAAATCAGCGACTGCAGATGTTTCGCGATTAATTGCCAGCGCCTGCCCATAGCTCTTTTCCTCCTCGGTAATCATCCCGTTTGCCCCAAACGCCACTCCTGCCCAGAAATGATAGTCGGCATTTGCGCGGTCCAGGTCACGAGCTTTTCTCAGGTATTTAAGGGCCTGTTTGTTTTCATTTTCCTGGAGCAGAAATCGGCCGTAATAGTAATTTGCCAGCGCGCTGTCGGGATTTTCCTCAACTTCACGCTTGAAACTCTCCCGCCCCCGGTCAGACTGGTCGCTCTGCAGGAAGTAGTCGCCTTTAACCGTGTATTCCACCGTTCGGCTCAGATCTTTTACCACGCACCCACTTCCTGCCATTACTGACAGAACGAGCGCAAGGTCGGACAAAGCCATTTTGACACGATGTTTTCATTTGACCCTCATCGATGTTTGAGAGTTAATCTTACTTGAAGGCTATCACTTCAGACGGGTTAATGACAACCCTTTTTGAACAATTCTCTGAGAAGTAGAAAATGAAGGAGGAATAAAAAATGATTCTCAGAATGCCTTAAAAAGCGCCCCGCGCGTGTACGGCGAAGTGGCAGTGCGGTCATCCCGAGATGCTTCGCTTGCGTAAACCCGGCCCTGTTCAGGAGTTCCAGCTGATCTCTCACGGAGATCGCCCCGCCTATTCACTGTGACCAGTCTTCAATGCTGTCCGCCCACTTCCTGCGGCGGCTGCCGGTCAGGATGATATCTGCAAACTGCAGAGTTCCTCCCGGCCTGAGAACACGACGAATTTCCCTGAATAACTGGAGCTTGCAGGGTGACAGATTGAAAACACCGTTTGATATTACATAATCAAAGCTGTCATCATCATAGGGAATTGTATCGCCCGTAACATGCTGGACAGATATGGTTTAGTCCCCGAATTCGCCGATCAGGGCCTGCGCTCTGCTGACCATCTCCTCGGTGAGGTCAATACCGCAGACGCGTCCCTCCGGTCCAACATATCTTCCTGCAACAAGCAGGTCAAACCCGGCACCGCAGCCGATATCGAGCACCCGGCTTCCGCGCTGTGATCGGCCCCAGAGAAAAAGGATTGCCGACACCACAGAACGAAGTTAACGCCTCTTCCGGAATCACCTCCAGGATTGCAGCGTCATAGCCGAGGGCAGCAGCTCCAGTTTTGCCGGTCTTGTAGCGGAAGAGCCCTTCTGCAGATTGAGATACCTTCCGGTATTTCTCCTTGATCGCATCGCGTATCAGCTGCTGTTCCCCATCATCAAACACGCTGATCCTGGAGCTGGTCTCTTGCACGTGATTTCTTTTGAGATTGCCTGGTTCCGGTCACCGCCGGAATGATCTTTCGGCGCTCAGCTGCCGGTTTTCAAATTACACGTCAGTGGTGTAGTCATTTTTTTCTCACTGGTGATGGTCTTTTTGGGGCTGCATTTTCTCCGCTCATTATACCCACAATGTAGTAATAGCGTAAAGAGCGGCCTGCTGTTTAGCGTCGTTGCAATTTTTTCCAGACGATAGTAAGGAGGAACCTGAAATCAGGCACCGTCTATACGGTACAGAAACATTATTATCGCGGAAAGCAGCCGATGATACCCATCGAAACACAGATACCTTTTTTCCTGGCATCCGTGCTCCTTGCCCTGGCGCCGGGGCCGGACAACATATTCGTGCTCACCCAGTCCGCCATGCATGGCAGATCATCCGGTATCGCGGTCGTGTTCGGTTTATGCACGGGGCTTGTTGTGCACAGCAGCGCGGTGGCCCTGGGTGTTGCCGTTGTTTTCCAGACATCGGCGCTTGCCTTCTCCATGCTCAAGCTGTTCGGCGCAGGCTACCTGGTCTACCTGGCCTGGCAGGCTTTTCGGGCCCAGGCAAACGAGATATCAAGCGATAACGGTGGCCGGATCAACCTCCTGAAGCTCTATCGCCGTGGTATTATCATGAATATCACCAACCCGAAAGTGTCCATCTTCTTCCTGGCCTTTCTTCCTCAGTTCGCCGATCCGCTGCGAGGTCCGGTATCACTGCAGATCCTCTACCTGGGAGGGCTCTTCATTGTTTCAACGATACTGGTATTCGGCGCTATCGCCCTGCTCGCCGGAACGCTCGGGCAATTTCTGCGGAGATCGCCCCGGACCCAGCTGATCCTCAACAAGCTGGCAGGGGCGGTTTTTCTTGGCCTGGCACTCAAGCTGGCAACAGTACAGAGATAGAATCAGGATCATCCTGATCAAGCGTACTCTGCAGATTTTGCGGGGATAGAACCGGCGAAGCGCATCGCTTCCAGATGCTGCCCTTCGGCCTTTTCGCCATTCCACCACGGCTGACAGACAGGCCGTCCATGGCCTGCTGTCAGTTGCGGACCTCCTGTCCGCAACCCTTCGGGCCTGATGTGGTTGCCCTGGCGGGCCTGCGTGATGCATCCTCCAGCAATGCCCTTCGCCTTCTCGGCCGCAGGTAAGTACGATCAGGATGATCCTGAAATCAAATAAACTATTCCATCCTCGGCCCCGGGTAAGCCTGTATAGGAGACGAATCGAGACGGCCTGTCAGTCAATCAGGTTTAAACCGATGTAGACGAGCGGCAGCAGATATAAAAACAGCAGAATCACTTTGAAACGATGCCACTGTTTCAAGAACACCAGGATCACCAGCCCGGCAAATACCGCCGAGCCGCGCAGCCCCATGGACATATAGCTCCAGCTCAGGATCGTTGAATCCAGCCCGGTCAATACCAGAAGAGCAGCGGAAAGCAGCACGACAAAGGTGGTAATCCGCAACAATCTGACCGCCTCAAATTTTTGCAGGAACGCCGCATTTCTGAGGGGAAAGTCATGATAGAGATTTGTTGTCACGCCGAGCAGCAGCCCAGCGGCAGTACCAAGCACAATCAGCAGGATTCCTGCTGAAAAAAAGGCGGCGATCGGTGCCGGAAAACTGTGCTGCAGGAAATAGGGCAGTGCCTGGGCACTGTCTGCGCCAATTTCAGGATGATAGGCTCTCAGGTAGAGACCGGTAATGATGCCGAAAACACCAATCGGCGGAATCAGCAGCGCACTCAGAAACGCTCCGTTGCGGGCCTCTTTTACGTCTTTTGCGGCAAAAATGGCCTGGAGATAGATCTGGGTCGAAAGTACCCCCACCAGCATGGAGAACATGTCAACGAGTGCCGGCTGCAGACCGTAAACGGAAAAATCGAGCATGCCGCTGTCCGCCGGAAGACGGGCAAGGATTTCGCTCATCCCACCTCCCTTTTTCAGGGCCAGCCCCGCACCGGTCAACATGATGATATAGAGCATGAAAAACTTTATCCTGCCGATCAGACCGGCGCCTGAAATGCCGCCGCTGACCACGAAGACACCGATCAGCAGCGTGGTCAGGATAACCGAACTGAAATCACCGAAACCAAAGACCGACTGCAGGATGGCAATCGAGGCAAGAAACTGGCCGACCACGTGAATAAACATGCCGGCCGAATTGAAACCACTGCTGTAATACTGGAACCGTTTGCCGAAATAGTTGCCGAGATATTCGGAAACCGTCACCACGCCTTCCTGGCGGAGTGCTTTGGCGAAAAAACAGCCAAGCAGAAAACAGGAGATACCGCTGCCGAAGGTAAAAATACAGGCAGATATGCCGTGCGTGTATGCCATTTGAACCGTTCCTACCGTCGAAACCCCTCCGACGAGGGTTCCAATGATGATCCAGGATACGCCGGTAAATGGAAGGGACCGGTCGGCAAGAGAAAAATCCGCCGCTGATGTAACCCGTGAAGCCCGGCCACAGGCGAGCAGCGAGATAATGACAAAGGTGACAGCAAATATGATCTGATACATGAGATATCCCGGTATGGTGCCTCAGGAGCAATCAGCCGTATACCTGCATCGTGATGAGAACAGTGCCTCTCTCCTTCATTGGCTTCAATGGATCGTTCCGATGTTGGACGCGTACTGCTTATAGATATAGACGCAGTAGACCCCGAGCAGCCACGCTCCCTGCCAGCGCTTGAAGCTCCCCGATCCGTTCATTGTTATAAAGAGACGGAACGAAAAGAGGATAATGAGCATTGCCGGAAAATGGAAATAAAAGAAGTTGGCCGGTATTTCAAGCGGTGCTGCAGCTGCCGCCGCCCCGATGACAAAAAGGCAGTTGAGGACGTCTGCGCCGACGATATTGCCCAGGGTGATCTCGGGATGTCCCTTGCGGATCGCACTAATTGCCGTCATCAGTTCCGGCAGTGAGGTGCCAAAAGCGACCATGGTGGCGGCAATCACATCATCGGGGACCCCGAAGCGCACGGCAACCGCTGAGGCGCTCGGCACAAGCACCCTGGCGCCGGCAATGACCAGCACCAAACCCCCGATTATCATTGCCCAGGTTATGCCGAGCCCCTTTATGCCATGTGCTGCCAGATCATTTTCTGAGGCAGCAGGGGCTTCACCTACTTTTGCCCAGACATAGGTCGCATAGAGATAAACTACCAGCAGCGCCAGGAAGAAAAAACCAACCCACCGTCCGAGAACAGGAGTGGCATCAACCGGGGCCGTCTGCAGTGCCAGAATTGAGACAAGAACAAGCAGCACCGCCGCCCCGACCTGCACCCATCCTGTGCGATTTAAGATTCTGCGGTTCACCGGTATTGTTGCCAGCAGACAGGTGATGCCAAAAATAAACCCTGTGTCTACGATGATCGAGCCGACTCCGTTGCCAAGGGCCAGACCGGAATTACCCATATAGGCTGCCATGACCGAAACGAACGCCTCGGGCATGGTGGTGCCCAGCGAAACAATGGTTGCCCCGATAACAACGGTCGGCAGCCCGGTTCTCATTGCCAGACTGACGACACCGTCTATCATCCAGTCGGCCCCGAGGGAAAGCACAGCAATACAGATGACAACAAAAAAAAGAAGGACCGGTGTTGAAAATCCGTTGATAAATTGATGCAGGACTGCATCGTTGCCGATCCACTGCCAGACGCTATGGTTCATTTTTCCTCCACTAACATGCAGTTCATTCCTGTAATTCAAGAGAGTAACACATCTGAAAGTCCTGCTAATTCGCCAAACCTGACCGAACAGGAATATAAAGCATCTGAGCCTAATTAAAAGCACCATCTTCCTCCCGGCTCAGATTTCCATGAACTCGACGCCTTTAATAGTCAGGCAATGATCACGCTGGTTGACATTGGTGAGACATTGCTATATACCTGAACGCTCATTGAAACATGCAGGGGTGGCCAGAGCCTGAGATGATACCCATTGAACCTGAACCGGTTAATGCCGGCGTAGGGAAATGCATAGGTCAAAATGTTGTCAACACTTGACGATTCCACTCATCTCGGCTGCAACGGGCTTCATCCCTGGAGACAGTAAACTCCAGACAAAGAGGGGCCCATGCCAGGTATTGCCGAGAAAACAGCAGAGAATCTGCAACTCATCCGCCAGAACAAACCGCTGATCCACAACATCACCAATTTCGTGGTGATGAATTACACCGCCAACGTGCTGCTGGCGATGGGTGCTTCACCTGTTATGGCGCACGCCCGCGAAGAAGTTGAAGAGATGGTCTCATATGCAGGTGCTCTCGTCTTGAATATAGGTACGCTCTCCGACATCTGGATTGAATCGATGCTTAAAGCGGGCAGAAAGGCGACCGAAACAGCTACCCCGATTATCCTGGATCCGGTCGGCTCCGGTGCCACCGGTTTTCGAACCAGCAGCGCGAAAATCCTGTTGGCCGAAACCGCTGTCAGTATTATCCGCGGCAACAGTTCAGAAATTCTCTCTCTCGGCGATCCGGAGTCAATGACCAGGGGGGTGGATGCGATGCATACGGTAGACGATGCGGCCGAGATCGGCACGCAGCTTGCCAGGGATCTCGGCACGACACTGGCGATAACGGGTCCTGTGGACCTTATCACCGATGGTACCCGGGTTCTGCGGGTTGAAAATGGTGATGCGATGATGCCCTATGTCACCGGCACCGGGTGCTCGGCGACCGCAGTCATCGGCGCGTTCGCGGCGGTTGAAAAAAACATGGTTGACGCTGCTGCCGGTGGACTGGCCTTCATCGGGCTTGCCGGTGAAAAGGCTGCAGAAACAAGCAGCGGCCCCGGCAGTTTCATGGTTGCGCTGCTCGATGCGCTCTATAACCTGACGCCTGATGAACTGCGGTCGCGATGCCGTATTTCGGAGCAATAGCCAGGGGCTGAACAATGTGGATAATCACGGCCAGATACCAGGGAGATTTTTCTGATGAGCGAAAAAAGCAGCCGCTATTTCAGGGTACTAACAATCGCCGGTTCCGACAGCGGCGGTGGCGCAGGCATTCAGGCTGACCTCAAGACCATATCGGCGAACAACTGTTACGGGATGTCCGTCATCACCGCCCTGACAGCGCAGAATACCGTCGGTGTCACTGCCATTCATCCGGTTCCGGTGGAGTTCGTTGAACAGCAGCTTGAAGCGGTTCTCACCGATATCGGCAGCGACGCGGTAAAGATCGGCATGCTCTTCTCTCCCGCGTTGATTGAAGCAGTCGCCGCTGCGTTAAGAAAATTCAAGTGCAGCAACATCGTACTTGACCCGGTGATGGTTGCCCAGAGCGGTGACCAGCTCATTGAAGACGATGCTGTAAACAGCCTGAAAACATCACTGATTCCCCTTGCCGACATCATCACCCCCAATCTCCCGGAAGCCTCTGTCCTGCTTGGCCGCGACATCAAAAACCGCGATGATCTCTCCCAGGCGGCGATCGATCTGAATAAATTAGGCTGCAGCAGCGTCCTGATCAAGGGCGGACACCTGGAGGAGTCGGAAAACAGCGATGACCTGCTCTACCTGGGAGAAGAGGCAAAAGAGATCATCTTTCCCGTCAAGCGTATCAGAACAGACAACAATCACGGCACCGGCTGCACGCTCTCATCGGCGATTGCCTCGGGACTCGCCAGGGGTCTGAGCACAGAGCAGGCCGTACGGGCAGCCAAGAAATATATAACCGGGGCGATTGCTGCCGGCGCCGGTTACAAAATCGGCAGGGGCCATGGCCCGGTCCATCACTTTTTCCGCTTTTTCTGATCTCAGCCGGACATGAACTCGGATCCCGCCCAGACAGCCGGCGCCCTGATGCCCTCAGTTGTGATTGATTCGCTCTCTTTATCGTTTGAACAAACGCTTATATTTGACCGGCTTTCACTGCAGATCGAGGGAGGCAAATGTACCTGTATTCTCGGCCCAAGCGGCTGCGGGAAGTCCACCCTTCTAAAAATTATTTCGGGAAACCGTTCCATCGCCTGCCAGGGATCTGTCCGCATCACTCCCGGCCCCGCAGACACCAATCTCACCGCCTGGATGAGCCAGAACGACCTCCTCCTACCCTGGATGACTGTGGAGGACAACGTGCTGCTGGGAGCAAAGCTTCGCTTCGAGCTCTCAACCTCCCTGCGAGAAAAAGGAGCGCGACTGATTGAAGAAGCGGGACTGGGAGACTATCGAAAATCTCTGCCCGCTTCACTGTCCGGCGGAATGCGGCAACGGGTTGCCCTGCTGCGGACACTGATGGAGGATCGGCCGGTACTGCTCATGGACGAACCGTTTTCGGCTCTTGACGCCCTGACCAGAATCAGGCTGCAGGACCTGTCGGCCAGGCTGACCAGGGGTAAGACGGTACTGCTGGTAACCCATGACCCTTTGGAAGCCCTGCGGCTGGGAGACAACATACTTGTGCTGGGGGGCAGTCCGGCGCGGGTGACAGCCCGCTTTGAACCGGAAGGCAAAGCACCCCGGCAGGCTGCCGACAGTGTCATAAGCAAACAGTATCCGCTGCTGGTAAAAACACTGATGGAGCACTGATCGATCATGGAGACAGGCCGGAATATTCTCCGTCACGTGATAATAAAAAGATGATATTTTTCAGACTCACCCTGCTCTGTGCAGGCTTCACCCTGCTCTGGCAGCTGCTGGTCACACTCACCGGGGTGCCCCACTACATCCTTCCCGGGCCGGGCCCGGTCTGCAGCGCCCTGGTCAGCAAATGGCCGATACTCTTCCAACCATCTGCTGATCACCGTCAGCGAAATTTCAGCAGGCCTTGCCATCGGCACCCTCCTCGGCTGCTCATGTGCCCTGACCATGTTTCTTTCCCCTCACCTGAAGAGATGGATGCTGCCGCTCCTCGTTATCAGCCAGGCGATTCCGGTCTTTGCCCTGGCGCCGATACTCGTTCTCTGGCTTGGTTATGGGATGGCCTCCAAAATAGCAATGGCTGTTCTCATCATCTTTTTTCCGGTTGCCTCATCCTTTTACCACGGGCTGCGCAGGACGGAACCCGATCTTCTTGAACTTGCCCGGGTCATGGATGCAGGGACCTATGGAGTGATGCGCTTTATTGTTATCCCATCTGCCATTCCTTCATTCGCTGCCGGTCTCAGGGTTGCTGCAGCCGTTGCGCCGATCGGTGCAATCGTCGGTGAATGGGTAGGATCCAGCGCCGGACTTGGCTACTATATGCTGCATGCCAATGCCCGTATGCAGATAGACAATATGTTTGCTGCACTGACTGCTGTTGTCTGTTGCCTCGCTAACCATCTATTTTTCAATAGATTTTCTGCTGAACAAATTAATCTACTGGGAAACGCCACAGGAGTTGAATCATGCAAGTAATGTCTAAGAAAATATTTATTGTTTTCCTTTATCCTCTCTTTATCAATGACGGCAATAGCCCCGGCAGAGACGAAAATGACCGTGCTGCTCGACTGGTTTTTCAATCCTGATCATGCTCCACTGATCGTGGCCAAGGAAAAAGGGTTACTTTAAAGAACAGGGCCTCGACGTCACCTTTATCGCACCTGCCAACCCGAACGATCCGCCGAAAATCGTGGCTGCAGGTAAAGCCGATATTGCGGTATCCTACCAGCATCAGCACCAGATGCAGGTGGACCAGGGACTGCCGCTGGTCAGGATAGCCACCATCGTGGCGACACCGCTCAACGCCCTCGTCGTTCTTGCCGACAGTGACATCAAGACCATAGCAGATCTCAAGGGCAAGACGATCGGCTACTCGGTCGGCGGCTTTGAAACCATACTGCTCAAGGTCATGCTGGCAAAGGCCGGTCTGCAGCTCTCTGGATGTCACCCTGGTCAATGTCAACTTCTCGCTCTCACCGTCACTATTTGCCGGCAAGACGGATGCAGTCATCGGGGCCTTTCGTAACTTTGAACTCAACCAGATGGACATTGAGAAACGTCCGGGCAGGGCTTTTTATGTGGAAGAATATGGAATTCCTGCCTACGATGAACTGATCCTGGTCGCCAACAAGGAACGAATCGGCGATAAAAACCTGCGTAAATTTGTTAATGCGCTGGAAGCAGGTGTCCAGTTTCTGCTCAACCATCCTGAAGAGAGCTGGGAACTGTTTGTCAAAGGTGAGCGGGCGGAGCTAAATGATGAACTGAACCAGCGGGCCTGGGCCGACACCCTGCCGCGATTTGCCCTCAGGCCGGGTGCACTTGACAAAAACCGCTACAACAGATTTGCTGAATTTCTCCTTGAGCAGGAGATGATCAAGTCGGTTAAGCCCCTTGAGGAGTGGGCCGTGGAACTGCCATAGGAAAAGGTTCCAGAATATCTCCTGAGCTGCCCGCCCCGGCTGCCGATCGCCTGCGGACAGCCTTCAAGACCTCCTTTTCAGATATCCTCTTTCAGGGCGAGAATCGCCGCTTCAACTCGCTAACCTGCCCGTCGGTAAGATAGTTTACCGGCCGGTTCTGGGTGAGCAGGTAAAGCCGTGCCGTATCCTCGAGCTCCTCAGCTGCGTAGAGTGCATCATCGAGATTTTTCCCCGACACAACCGGTCCGTGATTTGCCAGCATGACCGCCCGGTGCTGGGCCGCTTTTTCCCCCACCGCCTCCGCCAGAGCAAGATCACCAGGGGGAAAATAGGGGATCAGCGGCAGCCTGCCGATCTTCATCACGTAATAGGCGGTGATCGGCGGGAGGATATCGTCCGGATCGATATCGGCCAGGCAGCTGACCGCAACCGAGTGAAGCGAATGCAGGTGAACGACGGCCCCCGCCTGGGGCCGGGCGCGGTAGATGGCCATATGCAGAAAGCTCTCCTTGGTCGGCGGGTCCCCGCTGAGCAGTTCGCCATTGTTGTCAAGAAGCGATATTCGCTCCGGGGCAAGATCGCCAAACGTTGATCCTGTTGGTGTCATCAGCCAGCCATCGCCAAACCTGACACTCAGGTTTCCCGAAGACCCGGAAGTCAATCCCCGATCGAAGAGTGATTTTGCCGTTCTGCTGATTTTTTCACGCAGCTCACGTTCTCCTGTATCCATATGTCATTCCTTTCCCCGTTTCAGCCAAGGATTTCAAACGCCCTGGTAAAAAAATCCCTGTTTCCAAAATTGCCGGACTTCAGGGCCAGCGATAAATTGACGTCGCCGATCGTTTTGCACCACGGCACCCCCGGGTCGATCTCCCTGCCGATCCGTATGGCAGCAACGCCAAGGCTCTTGACAACTGCACCGGACGTCTCCCCGCCTGCGACAACCAGTCGTCTGACCCCGCGTTTGACTATTTCAGCGGCAATGATGCCCATCGCCTCTTCGACAAGCAGCCCGGCCCGGTCTCTTCCCAGTTTTTTCTGCACCTCGGCTACATCAGCAGGATCCGCAGAAGAATAGACGAGAAACGGCATACTGGCATCAAGCCCGTCTATCCATGCCAGCACCTCCTCGACGACCCGTTTTTTATCCTCGTCAAGGGTAAGCGCGTCGAGGCTGAAGTTTGGCCACCTGCCCTTGACTGCATCGACCTGGGCCCTGGTCATTACCGAGCAGCTGCCGGAGAGTATTGCAGCCCGCCCTTCCGCGCGCCACTGGTGACAACCGTCGTCTCCCTTCAGATCCCCGGATTTCTTGAAATTTTCAGGAAGCCCGAGGGCGACACCCGAGCCGCCGGTGATCAGCTTCAGATCTCTGGAGGCTTCCCCGATGGCAAGGAGATTGCTGTCATTTACCGCATCGACAACAGCAAACTTTTTCCCAGAGGAGATCAACTCGTCGTATTTTCTGCGTATTGTGTCAGGACCGGCTTCCACATCCTCTAAGGGGACCAGTCCGACCCCGCTCTTCGTCTGTCTGCCGAGAAAACGAACGAGATTTGCATCATTCATCGGGGTAAGCGGGTGATCTTTCATGCTGGAATCACTGAGCAGCACGTCCCCGACAAAAAGGTGCCCCTTGTATATGGTTCTGGCATTTGTCGGAAAAGCTGGACAGGCAATGGTGAAAGGCTCCCCGAGGTTTTCAAGCAATGCTTCCGCAACCGGCCCGATATTGCCTTTTGCGGTGGAATCAAAGGTTGAGCAGTACTTGAAAAAGAACTGTTTTGTTCCCAGAGATTTCAACCATGCAAGCGCTTCGAGCGATTCCTCTACCGCATCCTCAACCGGGGTCGAGCGTGATTTCAAGGCGACGATAATTGCAGCTGCATTGCCAGGATCAAAGTCCCCGGCGGGAATGCCGAATGTCTGAATTGTCGGCATGCCTGCCTTGACCAGCGTATTTGCCAGATCCGTTGCCCCGGTAAAATCGTCCGCGATCGCTCCAAGCAGTATCCCCATCCCGTCAGCCTCCCTGCTTCTGTCCTGGTATTCATCCATGGATTGTGCCAGGATGATTGGCGTAATCGGCAGCCAGGCATGAAGTATACAATTTTCATCCACTGCCAGGCTGTGTTTGTCTGTCTCCTGCAGTCATCAACACGGTGACTGCAGCTATTGTAACAGGAAAATTTTGAAAAAAAAGATAAAGAAGTAAGCAGTTGCGGCCATAAGTTTTAGAAATCAAGACTCAATCTGACACTGACGAACTGCAAGGTTCTACTCATGCCTGCAGCTTCCCCGAGAAGCGATCCCCAACGATCGGCACCCCAAGATTGACAGGAACTCCGCGTAAGTTTAATGCCTTTAGAGAAATAAGAACCTTTGAATTGGCAATATTAATTTCAAAAACGAAGCGTTGAAATTACCTGATCAGGAAGTTCTCTTAACCTGCCTAGATCCAAGTCAAAACGATTTTACGCTGGGATAAGTTAAACTATCCCGGTTATCAAATAATACGAGATTACAACTAAGAAGACATGAATTATTGAGTGATCACAGGTGGTCACCAGCGAATATCAATTCCAATGAGCGGGCCATGCACCGTTGTATCGAAGGTGAATTGGTCAGACCCGCTGCCCGTTTCATAATCTGTGCCGATACCGCGATAGCCGGCGACAAAGGCGACATTTTCCCATGGTTGAAAATCAATTAACGCCAATCCCTGCCAGGTGAAATCCGAGGACACTCCAAAACCGCCGATATCGCCGTAAAGCTGCAATGACCACTTATCGGTGAAGGAATAATTGTAGCGTAGTCCGACTATCGGGTCGATCCAGTCCTGGTCACCGTCGAGACTTGCACCGACGTTATTCAGATCGATTCCGGCATCAAGTTTCATATAGCGTATCCCGGCCACCCCGTCGAGGGTGTGAGCACCGTCTATAAATCGATAGGATCCAGCCAAATTGATAATCTGCGATTTGAACGAGACATCGATATTAACCAGATCACTTACCTTTTCGGTGCCAAGGTCGAGATAATTGTAATCAAAAATAAAGCCATACTTTTTCCGATATAAGCCATTAAAACGGACGGTGAAGACACCTTCAAGATTGCCCCAGATATCGCTGAAATCTACGCTTGCACTGCTTGTTCTTCCACGAATACCCATGTCGCCATCAATGGAGATTGCCCAGAGGTAGAGGGGAGCCAGATTAAATTCCCAATTGGACTCTTCCTGGGACCAAGCTAGAGAGGGAACCAAAAAAGTGACCATACATATCAGCAACACTCTACGAATTGACTTTATCATTTTGATCTCCTTCTAAGCAAAATGGTTTGGTTTCATTAGAGGATGTGAAGGCTCCCTGAGGTCTCCATATCTCACCATCAAGGTGTAGACCAGATGGGTGATGTGTAGGTCCGATCTGATTTGATTTGCTTTTCTCATATCAGGAAACCCAATATCGTCTACCGTATGTATTTGGAAGGCTATTGGCAATGTTAACCATGTAAGAAATCCTGCAAATTCATCTTCTTCCTGCCCCCCTCTAATTTTCTTACAGGCTATCGTCTAGTTCCCTTCATCGGTAACCTCACAGCATCCCAACCGGGGCAAAAAACCCCCGGCATTTATTATAAAAATAACAAAAAGAACATTTGACGAATAATCAACAAGTTATGGGCTTTGTTACTTAGAAGGAACAATGTAAACTTGCAGGTTTGTTAAAAAGGTTAACATTGCCAAGACTGGCCTCTTCCATTGCAATGGAGGGTATCCTCGCATGCTATCAGATTATATCTATGCGACAGTCTCTAGTGAGGGCTCTTTTCGAGTCCCTCTGTGTCAATGCAAGGAGCAAAAGGAAATATCGCCATCTGCAGCGAGGCTTCATAGCCAGGCAGCTCCTTGACAGCAGTGTTTTGGTAAATAACTTGTGTGTTAGTAATCGGCCTTGATTAGTCGCCCTACAGAGGGATTCATCAGAGCACAATGGTGAGTATATGAGAACCCAAATATTCTCCATCATCATGATCAGTCTCCTAACAGTGGGAGCCCCGCGCTTTACGCTGCGCGCGGCTCCAGCGGACGCGGAATCGGTTGTGTTGGATGGCATGGTCTTCGTGGGTCATGTTGGGCCCGTTGGTCAAGCTGCAAATGGTGAAGATGAAATCGTATTCCAGGATGGACTTTTTCTCTCTACGAGTTGCGTCAAGTATGGTTTCGGATCTGCCCCTTATGAAGCCAGCATGAAAGGAGACGTTATTGTCTTCAGTGCGACGGTTAAGAGCCCAAAGCATGGGCAGATTGACTGGCATGGGACGATACGGGGGGAAGATGTTCAAGCCTCCTATACATGGACAAAGGATAGGTGGTACTGGTTCGATGCCAATGAAGAACATTGGCTGAAGGCAACTCTCAGGAAAGACCAGTAGACTTTATGTTTGGTATCCCGGCAACTTGACGACCGCAACTGAGACATCATCGTCCTGGTGTTGATCTCCCCGGAACTGGTTGACCGCATCAATGAGTGTATCGCAGAGTTCCAGGGCCATTTGATCCGAATGTGCCTGTAATACCTGTTGAACCCGCTGTTTTCCGAACCATTCTCCTTGCGCGTTGCTTGTTTCCCATATCCCATCGGTCCCAATCAGGATAATATCTCCTTGTCCCAACCCCCTCCTCTCATTCAGCATATATTGAAACGTCCCGTCCAGGCCAAGGGTAATTCCCGGTCCGTCTAGGTGGATAATGGTCTCATTTTCCCGGCTGAGCAGCCAGGCGGGATCATGTCCGGCCCGAACCCATGTTAGCGCAGAGATGCGGGTATCAATTTCCATGATGAACAGCGTTACAAATCTTCCACTGTCTCCAATATCGACGGCCAGCTTCTCATTTACCGAGCTGATCGTATCGGCCAGATTCGAGTCCACTTCATAACGACCACGAATCAGGGCGCGTAATGTAGTCATCAAGAGTGCAGCACCGACGCCGTGGCCGATGACGTCTCCTACGACAACACAGACCTTTCCATCTCCACCCTCGATAACGTCGATATAGTCTCCGCCGGTTTCTTCGCTATAGCTGATTCTGACCCCGATATCCAAACCGGCGACAGTAGAACAAATCTGTGGGAAGAAATTATGCTGCACCTCCTCAGCCACAGCCAAACCCTGGCGCATACGTATCCCATCCTCCAACTGCTCCGTCATCGAGTTGAAGGCATCTGCCACCATCTGCCTTTCATCCCTGACCTCAAACTCCAGACGAGCAGAAAAATCACCTGATGACAACCGCTTAAAAGCTGATATTAATTCAAAAAATGGCTCAAGCATGCTTCGTGATCGATAGGCAACAATGATCACCATGGAAATTACGACAACGGACACAATAAGCAGGCTATCCAGGCTCAGCCATTTACCCAGGCGCCCCGGATGCCGGGCAATTTTGAATAGCGCTTCCCGCTCCGGCAGGATATTCATGATGCCCAAGCCGATTCCAGTGCCGGAGAAGGTCCAGAGTGACTGCAACCCTTGATACGGAATGGAAACGTATCCGGTTTCACCGTAATGCTGGCCTTTCAAAAGTGCGGATATCTCGTCGACATAGGACGGAGGAGTTGTAAATCCAGACCGTACGACTCTCCAGCGCTTTGCATCGGGGGCTGATCTGACTCCAAGGACCACAGGTAAACCGGAACCCGCTTCCCAGTCCGAACCAACCTGCAGTAACAGACTCTTCGTATAATGGGCCCACTGAGATACAGGCTTGACTCTCTCGAGTAAAGCTATGATATCAAAGGACATAGTGATAACGCCAAGACTTCTACCGCTGTCGTTCACTACCTGCTGTCCAAGGGTGATTAGTCGGACTTCAATCGGTTCTTCTACTGGCGCATCTTCAACGATCCACACAGTTTCTACCGAATCTGCAAACAATTCTTCCTTAAAAGGCTCTGCAATAGCCAGTGAAGTGAAAGGCACAGGATAGGAGTGGATGATCTTTCCATCTCTGGTGTAGAAATGCAGAGAGATCACATCACCACGATGGTGACCGAGTTGCTCGAAAAGGATCGGCAACTGCAACCTTAAAACCTGTCTCAATCGATTTTCACCCTCGCTGGGGGAAATGCTGGCCTGAGATGCAAGCATTTCAATACTGTTTCGGCTCCTTTCTAGGTGTTTCTCTAAATCACCAAATTCCCTGTTGAGATTTACGCTGTAGTTGTCTGCGGCTTCCTGTAACTCCTTTGCCGTTGTTTGGAGCAGAAGTACTGTAGCAATCTGGTAAACGTCTCTACCAAGTTTCTCGAACAACCACTGGTTGATCAAGTAATAGCCGAGTAGTGGAAGGATACTGAAAATCAGCAGAATGAGCAGGAACTTTGACCGGATACCCATATGGTTTATCCCCCGGAAAAGTAATGCAGGTCAACGAAGAGAAGTCCTTAGAACTAGAAAAGAGAGTTTTTTTTGAAATCATTCGGACCGGCAAATTATCAAAAAAAGATAGGGAGCGGAGCGTGAGAAAACAATAGCATAGATGAATTAATTCGGTCTAGGTTTAGAGTGCGAGTATTGCCCAAGCTAATCTCAATGCAATTGTCAATCATTCCGAATATACCTTGTTCCTGTGAGGGTACCGATTGATAGGGACCGGGTGATTTTTTCGCTGATGACCGTGGAGATACAGGAACAAGGTTCAGTAGAGGGGAAAACAAAACGGTTCACCTTCGATTTGGCAATGTTATATTCAGTGCTAATTTGCTGAGTCTATCTGATCAGGAAGCATGTTAACTTTTTCATAGCACACATTATCCTTTCGTTTGGCAATAGAAAGGTTATAGGTATAAATTATTTGTAGTGAGTATCTGTATTGATCCACTTGAGAGTACCCTATGATGATACCTAGTCGAAATATGATGAATCGGTAATATACTGTTTTCAAATCAAGTGACCTATGGAATGCCGATCACCCTCCTGGTTGAAAGAAATTAAAAAGGTTGCGGTAATTATTGCGATAGTCCTTGTACTTGCCAGCTGCAGCTCCACAAAATTTGCTTACCGATACGCCGACCGGGGTATTGTCTGGTGGGTTGATGACTACATCTCGATGACTGATGAGCAGGAAAATCAGCTTAAGCGAGACATCCTCGCTCTGCGGGATTGGCACTGTAGGACAGAGCTGCCCCGCTATTCGCAATGGCTGGCAGAGCTAAAGCAGGACGTTAGGTCCGGCAACCTGCAAAAGGCCAGGGTTTCCTATCATCAGGAACAGTTGTTATCCTTTTCTCCGCCGCTGGCAGATCGGGCAAAACCGGCGGCAAAACGTCTGCTGTCCAGCCTTTCCGACGAACAGGTTAGAGAGCTTGCAGACAACATGGCCGAAAGCCAAGCAGAATTGAAGGAAGAGTTTCTGGCGGAAAATCCGGAACAAACCCGGCAGGCCCGGACAGAGCGAACAAAGGAGAGAATTGAACGTTGGTTGGGCACCCTGAATGAGACCCAGACCCGCATCTTGGAGCAGTGGTCCTACAACCGTGGCCGCCAGACCGAAATCTGGCTGGAAGGCCGCCGGACCTGGCAACGGAAACTACTTGAAGCTTTAGAGCAGAGGAAAAAAGCGGGCTTTGACCGTGCAATCGACTATCTGATCGATAACAATGACGAGTTGCGAGGACCGGAGTATCAGCAGATGATGGCAGAGAGCCGGGCTTCGATGACAGACCTGTTGACAGACCTGCTTGAGGAAGCAGACCAGCAGCAACTTGATTTTTTGTTGGACAGAGCCGCCACCCTGAGAGGCGATTTCAATAACCTCGCCTGCACCGGAGAAAATGCTCCTGGGACAGAATAGCTGACAACGAATACTCAGATATCACTCTATTACTCCTCTGCGCCCCGTTATCTGCTCAAATCATCCAGACACAAGCTGTGTATGATTTTTCTGTTGTAGAGCATTGAGAAAAGGTTTTGTTGTCCCTTTGGAAAGCGAGATTTTCCTGACAGGAAAAAACAACATCAAACCCTAGATAGTTCCAGACAATGTCCGAAATATTATCTGGATCAATCTCTGCCTTCAGAATGCTACATTTCGGGTGGTGTTTCAGGATATAATCACGTATTACGTGTGCAGGAAAAACCCTCAATTTAATGCCTTTAGAGAAATAAGAACCTTTGAATTGGCAATATTAAGTTCAATGCTTCGCTGCTGAAATTACCTGATCAAGGTCAAATTGGGAATGAAGTTATCCTGCCAAAGATTTCCAACGGATATCTCTTGGATTGCCTGAAAGATGACTTAACTGATCATCCACTCAATTGAGGTAAGATCAGTATTTCAAGAAAGACTTCCGTGGCGTGCATATCAGAAGTCTGGATCCGGAAACGTTGGCTCTCTGCCTTCAGTAAACGCGAGGATGCCATCGGCACGATCGGGATGGACCACCGAGCGCCAGTGCTCATCCATCATGATCGCGACAGCCTGTTCTACAGGTTCTCCCTGTCCCATTTGTACAGCACGTTTGACCGCCTGTACTGCCGTAGGTGAGTTATCTGCGATCTTCTCCGCAATACTAAGTACTGCGCCCATCAACTCGCTAGCAGGATATACTTCATTGACCATACCAAGTCGGTAGGCTTCTTGTGCTGTTATGGGTTCTCCGGTCATCAACATTTGCATGGCCTTCCCCGGAGGGAGCACGCGAGGTAGAAAGACCGGCGAGCCACCACCGGCACTCAAGCCGATCATTGCTTCGGGCTGACCGAAGACGGCAACATCGGACGCAATAATAAAGTCAGTGCTGATTGCGATCTCACAGCCCCCGCCGTATGCCATGCCGTGCACTGCGGCGATTATCGGTCGGCGCAACTGACGTAATGTGTAGAGCACCCGATCGAAGGCCAGACGCTGGCGCAGCCACTGTTCCTTTGTCATCTCCTTACGCTGGTATAGATCACCTCCGACGGAGAAGGCGCGGTCACCGGACCCGGTAATGATTGCAACACGCACTGAGGCACGTGCTGCAATGGTCTCAAGGACCTCGATGAGCTGCGCTGCCAGTTCTGTCGTGATGGCGTTGTCGGCATGTGGCCGATTAAGGGTGATGATGGCAATCCGCCCACCATAGACGTACTCGACACGCACGAGCTGATCGGGCTCCACCGCATCTGTCGGCGTACGGTAGCCCATCTGCTGCATGCGCGTCTTTGGCTTAGTTTCGCTCATGGTGTTCTCCTAGCACTCAAGGCCAGATAACATCGGGGAACTGGCGTTTTGGGAGCCGCAGGAACTTTTCGGCGGGGTACCCGAGCAGGATTGTTCCGTAGGACACAGTGCCTTCCGGCAGTCCCAGAAGCTCAATCAAAGGAGGATACATCTGCGCGGCAGTATTGATGCCACCGCTCCAGCTGCTACCGAGGTCAAGGGCATGCGCGGCTAGCTGGGTATAGGCCAGAGCGATCGTAGCGGCCTGTGGCGCGGTGCGTTCGTCCTTGGGTGCCCAAGCTTGTATGAAGCACGGAGCCCCTCGAGATATCTGGTCATCACCCTCGTCCCATGCATTCGTGAAGAGCTCGAGCTTGGCCTCCTTGTACATCTCCGGGTTTGATTCACGGACGCTCTTCATCCAATCGACGGTCATCTGGGCCACATTACGAACCTGTGCGGGGTCACTGACCACTACCCAACGCAAGATATCCCCTTGTCGGTTCCCACCACTCGGCGCAAAGTGTGCGACGTCAAGCATTTGCAGGATCTTCTCCTTCTCGAGAGGTTTGTTGATGTAGACACGGACAGAGCGCCGTGATACCAGAAATTCTCTGGCCTCTTCCCAAGGGGGCATCAAACGAGTATTGACCGGCGCACAATCTTCAGGCCCCATGGCCCGTTGGTGCATGGCTCCGGTTGGGCAGACGGCAACACAGTGGCCGCAGTCAATACATTTTTCCCATCCGATTTCGATGGGGGCTGGAAAATCCATTTTGGCAATTAATCCGGCAGGGCAGGTTCTGATGCAGGCACCACAGTGTATGCATAAACTCTCATCTACCTTGATTATTGTGTCTAAATGATAAGGTAAGCTCATGATATCTCCTGGTCTTTATTGATTTCCGGAGACTTTGTCGAATTTTACGATAGTCCTCATATTTTCCAAAGAACATTACCGAAAGGGCAAAGCATCCCTTCTCTTCTTTATGGCGCCTGTTTAGCTGTGTATTCTTCGAGGATAATTTTCTCTGGATCAATATCATAAACCCAGGGGACCGAGTTCTTCCAGCCGTTTTTCATCCTCTTCCCGTAGAAGACGCTTTCAGAATCCGTCACCTTGTCGCCTTCAAATCCATCGGTGATGGTGTAGGCGTTTGTGAAACCGGCTGCCGCAAGCTGGTCGACAGCCTTGGCAGAACGGTCACCTGACCGGCACATGACCAGCAGGGTATCGGTCGGAGCAGCTATCGTTTTGACTTCGGCAGCAAAATCCGGATTCATCTTCGGGCCGTATTCGGTTTTGCCGTCCTTTCTCTGATAAGTAACAAAGGCAAAAGGAATGTTCCAGACCATCTCTGGGTGGCCGATAAAGGCATATTCCTCGGGCGTTCGAACATCGATAACCTGCACTTGATCCGGTGCGGATTTCCACATTTCATACGCTTCTTTGGCGGTCACATAAAGACCAAGGGTGGTTTGTTTTCTCTCGGGAAGATTCTGTTTCATGGCCATAGTCTCTGCTCCAATAACGCTTGCTGTACCTGCAAAGTAGATAGTAAAGACCAGAAGCAGGAACAGTAAAAAACTTTTCCCCGCAAAATTGCTCCTACACATTGCTACATTGAGTTCATGCATACGCTCCCCCTGTTCATTTTATTGCAATGGTTTTCTTTACTCGAACTTTACTGCGATTAAACGGCCATTCGTTGCCCCTTGACCGCAACCATACAAAATAACAACACTCATTATTTCGACCCAACCGTTACTATCGCGTCTTTGCAACGTTGTGAAACTTCCTTGGCATTATTGTCGAGACAGGTTAACAGTCGTCCCTCGCCGGCTTCAACATCAGCGCACAGCTTAGTCAAATCATCGGCACACTCATTGACTAAATATGACAATGCAGCCACGGCACGTTCCAACTGTACGGCAGCATCGTAGAGGGCATATTCACATTTTCCCGACAACTTGTCGGACCGAGAATAGAGACACGCCAGAACACGGCTCTCGCCAGGGGTGACATCTTGGCAATAGGTATCGAGCTCTGTTTGACATCCATTGATGACGGTTTGCACCAGATCATCGCCAGCCTCGGATAAAACGGGTGCACACAGAAATAAAAACACGATTGCGGCTGTGCTTACAAAGTCCTCTTATTTTCACTTTCTATCTCCTTTATTGTCTATGCAGACTGTTTTTCAACGCTGCGAGTTTCATCCTCGGTCTATCGATTTTCCGAATACCGGGTGTCATGATGCCATTAGAATCGGAAAACGACCCCCAGCGCAGGACCGCTAAGATCAAGATCCTTCAGAAGTTTATCGTCATCCATATCGTAACTCAGATACCGGTAAACCAGCTTGATGTCGCCCCAACTGAACCGGTAACCGATACCTGCGAGCGCCTGCCAGGTCAGGTCTGAATCGCCGGTGCCGATGTCTGCATAGTAAGGTACATACCATTGTTCGTTCAGGTTAATGACTCCTCTCACCCCGACGATGCCGTCGACGAGCCCCTCTGAATTGGATCGTCACTGCCTACCCTGCAGCATGCCAAGGTTGCATCAACATCCATCGTCGCATAGCGTACTCCTCCGATAACGGCCAGCGTGCCCTGATCAGTCTGCATCACGTCATAGCCGACTGCGCCAGTAAGAATCCACGTGGAAAAATCCAGATCAACATTAGCATTGACCGGAACTCCTAATCTTGTTGTCAAGAAGGTATCTTTATCATTACCAATACCGAGGTAAATCGCGTCAGCAATGATTGACCACCTGTTTTTACGGGCTTCAAATCCACCCATAAAGATCATCGAAAGATTATCAATAATATCATTGATACATCTATATCGAAATCGCCGCCGGGCAAAACACCATTATAACGGATTCACCGTGCCGTCGATATCCGTAACCCATAAATAAAGGGTCAGATCAAACTGCCATTTGTCCGTGTCCTGATCCTGAGCAGCAGCAGCAGTGTTCGCCCAGCAAAAAGCAAGCAATAAAATAACGCTCACAAACGTCGATTTTTTCTTGTCCAATTCAGCAAAATTCATGTCCTGTCTCCTTTGTCTTTATAAGTGTCAACTTCACGCCTTTACGTGAGGGCGAGGATCAAAAACGATCTGTTATTAAATCCCTTTCTGCAGTTCAACCACTGTTGCGTTATAGGGTGCCTCGTCTTCTGCTAACCAGCCAATCTCACCCCATTGCTTGTAGAGGAGAGAATCACCCGATCCTGCAAATTTTACGTGAATGGCCACATGTGATACACACCAACCGGGGAGTTTTCCTGTATTGTCATGTCCTAACTCAATTTGCTCCGATCTTAAGGCCGCAAGAGTGCAATTAGTTTCAAATTCGTATATTCCGGTCTGCGCTCTTTGAAAATCATTCTCTCCAGCTTTTTTCATATAAAAATCACCGATTGAACCACAATTCAGATGAACATGAGCATCTGTTCCTGCAAGAGGTTTATCTGCAGTAGATACCGTCACCTGGATTGATGAGACGATTCTTATGCCCAGGAAGTTCTTGGTAGTCTCTTCCTGGGCATAAACTTTAAATTTTTCCATGCCTGTTTTCCTCCTGTTGACAACCTTAAGTAAGCAACTAAAAAGACAAGGGCTAACCTAGAGGGATATCATCTTCTTCTTATTAGTATCGAGTTGTTCTGCTCGCGAAACGTGAAACCGTTAATGATGCTGGTGCTATCGCTCATCCTTTTCTTTTCAGGATTGCGAGCAAACACGTTCATGTTTTCGAGTTGTCGGCATCTTTCCTGGCCGCGGCGGCTTCCAGGATAGCGATTTCAGCATCTACTACCGCGGACAGTGCGATTTCGACACAGGCATCGGCATACTGCTCGGCACGTTCGGCGCGTTTTTCGAGTTTTTTACGGTCATGCTGGGCCTTCCACTCGGCAACGGCAGCTTCGGTCTCGGCCTTTTTGTCCTCAATGAGCCCTTCCAGGCTTGCCCTGGCAGCGACGATCTCCTGCCTCTTGCCCTCCAGATTTTCTTTTGCTGCGGCCAATTTTGTCTGGATAGCTTTTTCCGTCTCCTTCTGAACATTTTCCAGTTGGGTTTTGGCGGCCTTCAAGCCATCTATGGCGCTATCGATTTTCCCGTGAAGTCTTTTCCCGATTTCATCAAGACTGATATCCATCTTGCAATCTCCTTATTTGTGTGTTTGGTCACACAATTCTGTCATGCCGAAAACCCAGCCGCCGTGTTATCAGTTGCGGCGGCTGGGTTACACCAGCAGGACGACTCAACTTAATTCAAGGCTAGCCGAGCCGTTTTCCTGACGCCAACGACCCCGCGGTTTTAGGAAGCTTGGAGGTCGTTCTTTTTTTCCACTCTTCCTCCAGCAGTTCCCGTGCAGCCTGTTCCAGGAACTCCGGCGCAGCCCACTCATGGACATCAAAATCCTTCTTTATGTAGCCGTGGCTCAGCAGGAAGTCCTTGCCGATCTCAACGGAGACCATGTTCTGGGGCGACAGGTTGGGCACGATGTCCATGTTCTTGATGCCTCGGTAGGTATGCTCGACGTCCAGGTAGAACGTCTGCCGGTCGAGGATGGCCGCCGCGGCGTGCTTGTGCTCGTTGGCCCAGCGCCCCACCCTGATCATGCCTTTCATAAAAGCAACGACGAGTTCGGGGTGTTTTTCGGCCATCTCCTCGGTACAGGTGATGGCGGCAGGGATGTTGGCTACCTGCAGGGTCCAGTCCGGATACTTTGACAGGTCTTCGATGGCCTTGAACTTGCCCGTCGCCTCCGAGAGCTGCTGCAAGGGCTTGCTCTGCGTATAGCAGGCATCGATGAGGCCCTGTTCCAGTGCAGTCTCCAGGGGACGAAAGGCCAGGTCGCGCTTGTGGTCACGCTGGAGCCACAAGTCAGATGGATTGACCAGGGGCTCGAGCATCTTGGGATCGTTGTACCAGTCATCCGGGTAAGGGAACTCGACGAGTTCGATGTCATCCATGGTCATGTCGTTCATTCGCAGCATCAACTCGATACCCTGATGCTCCTGGCAGCGCCACCAGTCGTTTTTTATCTGGTTTAAACTTTTGGACAGCCCTATTTTTTTGCCTTTCAAATCGCTCATGCGATAGATGTCGTCCCGGGAGCGCACCATCATGCAGCCACCTTCGTGCGGGGCGTGCGTCACTCCGAGCAGCCGGGTCCTGCGGATGTCCGCGTGAACCTGGATGGGCGGAAACAGGCCGCCAAAGCGGATAAGATTATCGAGATTATGGATATAGTGAGGGTAGAAGTCGTTCTCGCGGGTGTTTCGGAAATATTCATATTTCACGCCGAGCTTCTTGAACTCCTCCCGGGTCCAACCAAGCTCC
Source organism: uncultured delta proteobacterium (assembly GCA_963696725.1). GTDB lineage: Bacteria > Desulfobacterota > Desulfobulbia > Desulfobulbales > Desulfocapsaceae > MADRE3. The sequence continues at coordinate 291,663 of CAVOLI010000014.1, read as the reverse complement.
TGATCAACATTGCTCGCGGAAATGAGTGGGCAATTCGTGTACCACACCTCTTTCCAGTTTAATTTTGCCGTGTTTAATTTGGTGTTTTTTAAGGTGGTGGTTTTCATCTCTTTGGAGAGATTTTCACCTTTCTTTGCTTGCTTGCCCTGTTGCTCCGAAGTTGCTTTCTTGCTGGATATTCCAGCGACCAGCGCAGCCATTTCACCAAGGTCATCTCTCAGGTGTGGTTTAGCTGCAAGAAGTTGGGCAATTAATGTAAGCCCGTCTGCGAGGTTCACTTGATCTAAGATGTTTGCTTCCGCTTTTTTACTCTTCGGTGATTTTGATTTAGCCATGATTCAGATACTCCTCTTTTCTTGTTTTTCATCACCGTAGCAATGGTGATGGCTGTTTGTTTAGATTGTCCCTTCCGGGCAAATAGTCTTTCTTATTTTTTCAATTGTTTCCAATCCGGTTGAACAGGAGACGGTGTCGAACCTGATCTCTGGCTTTTCAAGGGACATCTCCATGACCAGCAGCAGATTGAGATATTCACTAGAGCAAATATGCTTATTCAGGCTCTCTTCAGACCTCCAATATTCCTGGTACGTGAGAACATTTGACTTCTCTGCGTCCCTGCTGATTGAACAGCTTAAACAGCCCGATTCGTCCCTGATCTGCAGAGCGACCGAGCGCAGTATTTTTAATGCGTCTATCTGTTTCTCGGCAGGTATGTTCATCTTGAAAGTCGAAAGAATCATACAATCGTCACTTTTTTATTCTGACACTCCGTGTTTTTGCTTGAAAGCCCGAGATCGGCCATTTATCGCAGGTATACCGATATTTTGCGATATACATGCCAATCGGCACATATCGGCAAATAAAGACGATAACTATATGAAATTATTTGTTCTTAAAGGAAAAATAATGGTTGTTCAGAATGGAGCAGACATGATATTGGAGTCGATATGTTGTAATAAAGACGATATATCGTAATCAGGGGTTTGAGCGGGAGAGTCCCAATTTCTTCATCTTCGAATAGAGGGTCGTTTTCTTCAGGCCAAGGATCTCGGCGGCGCCATTGGGTCCGGCAACACGCCAGTGTGTTTCCGTCAGCACTGCCAGAATTTCCCTGCGCATAATATCCTCAAGGGTACACTCAGCGGATGGCCCCCGAGAAGCCTTCACCGGCAACTGAACGACCAGGGTTTCACCCGTACTCATGATCATGGCACGCTCGATGATGTTCCTCAGCTCTCTTACATTACCAGGCCACGGATATGCTTTCAGGACCTCCATAGTATCTTTAGGGATTGTTCTCACCTGCTTCCCCATCTTCTGGTTAAATGTTTTGACAAACGTGCGTACCAGGAGAGGAATATCTTCAGAGCGCTCAGACAGCGATGGAACCACTATGGGAAAGACATTCAGCCGGTAGAAGAGATCCTGCCTGAATCTGCCGGCCTCAACTTCCTGGTCAAGATCCCGGTTGGTGGCGGCTATGATGCGAACATTCACTTTTTGGGTTTTTGTTGAACCGAGCCTTTCAAATTCGCCTTCTTCAAGGACTCGGAGAAGCTTGTTTTGCAGATCTAGAGGAAGCTCTCCGATCTCGTCGAGGAAAATTGCCGATCCATCAGCAAGCTCGAATCGACCAATCATCTTGGTCAAGGCGCCCGTGTAGGCTCCTTGCTCTCTGCCGAACAGCTCGTTTTCGATCAGAGAAGGTGGAAGCGCAGCGCAGTTTATCGCAACCAACGGACGATCTTTCCGCAAACTCATACGGTGGATATGCCGGGCCAGCAGTTCTTTTCCCGTTCCGGTCTTCCCCAGGAGGAGAACTGTTGAGTCTGTCCTGGCCACCTGCTCCGCCTGGGCAAGGACATGTTTTATGGCACCACTTTGCCCCAAGATCTCTGAATGATCAGCCAGGATTTTAACTTCTTTCTGCAGGTAAAGATTCTCATGCTCGAGACGTTGTTTAAGACCTTCAATCTCGCGCAGTCGTTGCTCGAGCTGTTCCTCCATTTGTTTGCGTGCTAACGCGTTGGCAAACACTTGCGCGAGAAGCACGAATCCATTGACGAGGTTTTCATTCCAGTTTCTCTCTTCGCGCATGGAGGCGAAGGTCAGCACCCCTAACAAGGGACCTTGTCCAACTGTTAAAGGCACATAAACACCAGACTTGGCACCAAAAAGGGTAAAACTGTCCCGGTCGCGATCTGCTTCTGCCGGGAGTTCTGTCATTTTCGAAATAGTGACTGTTTCACCTTCCATCATCTTCTGCAAAAGCCAGGGAAAATAGTCTTTACCCTTCATGGGGGTAGGGGGTGGAAAACTTCCAGCAGGTTGATACGTATGTGTCAGTAGCAGCATGACTGCCTCTTGTTCATAAACCTGCCAGAGGGTGGAGCGGTCAAGATCAAGAAATTTGCAGATACGTTGCTGTGCATCTTCAATCTTGTTGTCAATCTGGTCAGCGGGCAAGGAAATAAAAAGTGTTGAGATATCAATGAGCAGCGTCTCAAATCGCAGCTGCTTGTCTCGTTTGGTATGCGGTTTGATTTTTAATGGAGTCATTTAATCTGTTTTTCCCAGGCCACCGGAGTAAAATAGTTGCTGCTAGAAACCTTCTCTTAATCACAAAACATGCGGTAGTTTACCAAAACTTAATAACTTATTCTACAATCTACAATATTCACTCAGGCAATATATGAGGACATGTCCATAGCATCCAAAGATTCTGACATGAAATTTCCACTGAATCCCTAAGGCCCTCTGGAGAGACTTTCGGGTTAGCCTTGTTCCTGTTACGCTAAACTGAGCAATAAGAGAAGCACGAGACTGCTTGAAAAGATCCTAGCCTACAATTAATATAGAATGAGTAGTTTCATTCGTTCCTCATTCATGTGGATTTGCTAACTATCAATAATCACTTGGCTCGTGTAGCGTAAGGAGTTTCTTGAAGAGATGAAAAAACGAACATTAGGAAATGCTGGTACAGCTGTTTCCGCGATCGGAATTGGCGCCATGTCGTTCTCCGACTTTTACGGCCCCACTGATACAGAAAAGTCGCATGCAATATTGCGCCGGGCTTTGGACCTCGGCATAGATCATATCGATACAGCAAACGTTTACGGCGCAGGGCTCTCAGAGAAACGTATTGGCTCGTTTCTGAAAGATCAGGGCGTCAAAAAAGATGGATTATTCAAGATCGCAACGAAAGCTGGCATTAGACGTGATAACGACGGTCGCAGACATTTTGATAACAGTCCTGATCATATAAAATCGGAACTGGATAAGTCATTAAAGCGCTTGGGTGTCGAGCAAATCGAGCTTTTCTATATACATCGCCGCGATCCGGATACCGCAATCGAAGAGGTAGTAGGTACCCTGGCGGAACTCGTCAAATCAGGGAAGATTAAACAGTTCGGATTTTCCGAGATCGCTCCAGCGTCACTTCAGCTGGCGGCAGACATTCATCCTGTCGGTGCCGTGCAATCTGAATATTCGCTGTCCACACGATATCCAGAATTGGGATTGGTTCAAAAAACAAGAGAACTCGGTGTTTCTTTAGTTGCATTCAGTCCGGTAGGGCGAAGTTTGCTCACAGATAATCCACATTCTTTTGAAACATGCCAATCGATAGGATTTTTGAAAGGGAACCCGAGATTTCTTAAACCGAATTACAGCCGCAACATTGACGCGACGGATCGGTTCAGATTACTTTCGAAGGACATGGGCTACAAGACTGCCGCACTTGCCGTTGCGTGGCTTTTGCATCAAGGCGAGCATGTATTGCCCATTCCCGGTACACGATCTGTTTCTCATTTGGAAGAGTTAACATCTGGTTCAGACATATCATTGAGTGAAAGTGATTTACAGGCGATAGAGAAGTGCTTGCCGATCGGCTGGGCGCATGGTGATCGATATTCGGTCGCTCAATGGGTTGGACCAGAAAAATATTGCTGACCTGGTTCCCATCATTGACAAGGCAATTTCCCCGAAAATAAACTCCCGAACCAAACAGTCCAGGCATGCCGTCTCCTCAGTCATTCGAATCGTTTGGAAAATCTGATAGCGCTGATTATCAGGAAGAACAGGGTAAGCCCAGTAAGAAAAAATATTTCTTGAGAGAAACCCATCAGGGCTTCACCCCTGATCATTACTCCACGCAAGACCCTGAGATGTTTCCTGTATCTTGATAATTATGAAATTAGTGAGTCGGTAACATTCCGAAAAAGGTTTTTTAAATATAACTGGCTACAATGTTTTTCGTTTCGGGGCAAGAAACAGATTCTGTAACTCGAATCTCATCCTTTCCGTCATTGACATAAAAGATCGTATAATCCTATGTGGTTATGGCACTTTTTTCATTCATAACCAAAATTTCTTCTGTCAAGTTTATTTTCTCTCTTTTTCTTGTCTAGTTCGTTGTTATCCCTATATTGGAGAGTATGTTTACGGTAAATTACCGAATGATCATTTTAAGGAGCGTTATACGTTCATCCTTAAAGGAAGGGTGCTGTTGTCAGCCGCAGGCGATGGTATACAAAAATAATCCGACATCATTTTGTCTCTGTTACAAAACAAAATTGCACCCACAGAGTAGCCGCGTGTGGTGAGGCGTCAATGAGGGTAAGGGGAAAAAAGTTGAAATAGTATTGATGTCATAAATCCGACCAGCCAGCTCTATTGCCAGTTATAACAATGTTGTTAAATATTGGAGGAGAATAAATGAAAGAGATTAATGAACTGGAAGCAGATGGCGACACTTACCCAAAACCGACAATCGCGGTAGTCCAAGCTGCCCCAGTTTATAATAACAGAGATGCTTCTATTAAGAAGGTGCGTGAGCTAACAGAAGAAGCTAAAGCCAATGGCGCCGATCTTGTAGTATTTTCTGAAGCCTTTATTTCCGGTTTTCCCTCATGGGTACATATGCATGCACCTATAGATCAACTAGATTTATTCAAAAAATTGGTTGAGAATTCTATCGAAATCCCAAGCCCTGCTTTTTATGAACTTCAACAGATTGCAAAAGATAACAACGTTTTTTTATCAATCGGGGTTAATGAAAAAGCACCCCGGCAAAGCATCGGTGTCCTGTGGAATACAAATCTTATTTTTGATCGGAATGGGAACATGGTTGCACGACACAGAAAATTACTTCCAACATGGTCAGAAAAACTTGTCTGGTCATTTGGCGACGGATCCACAATGAGTGTCCACGAAACAGAAATAGGGCGTATTGGAGCACTTATCTGTGGAGAAAATACTAATTCACTAGCAAAATATGCACTCATTTCACAAGGTGAGCAAATCCATATCTCAACATATCCTCCTTTTTTCCCCACTTCGCGTAATCCCTCAGGCGGGCAGGACTATTTTGATACACTTTTTGTTCGTGCTTGTTCAATGTCGTATGAAGGCAAAGTGTTTACTGTTGTGTCCTCACAAGCAATTGACGAGCAAGGCTATGAAGTATTGTCAATGGGTAACAAAGAAGTTAGAGATTTAATAGATAAACTCACTTATGGCGGCTCAATGATTGTCAGCCCTTCAGGTACCATTTGCAGTGATGTAATCAAAGACAATAAAGAAGGAATAGTCTACGCTAAATGTGATATTTCTAGCGAAATACCCTTTAAGGCTATACACGATGTTTCAGGAAGCTATCAAAGAAATGATGTCTTTAATTTTAAAATTAATAAGTCTGTGCTTGAACCCGTATATTTCATCGGCAACAGTAAAGAATCTGAACAAAGAGATTACTACCCATATACCAACGGAATTGAATCAGAATAAGGTCGGATATCCGAACTAGATATTCGGAAACATTAAGTCGGCCAGGAAATTATAATTAATTACTCTTGATCGGTTAATACACAGGAACGCACCTTAAGCTGAAGGGAAACCCTGGATTGTTGATCTTCGATATGCCAATGTTAACATGCAGTTGAGCAGTGTCCCTGTTTTGGTGTATCCAATTCTAAGGACTGATTTTCATCCTTATCCTGCTGTTTTCTTGTGAGGAAAACGTAAGATTCTTCAATTATCTTTTTGCGCAGATACTCTTGTCAGAGCACAAAGATGGAACCAACCACTCAGCCGCAGGTATATAAGCCTAGATATCCAAAGTCCACATCATTATGGCTGCTCCTGGATCGGCATTTTTCTGAATTTTTGGAATGCTATGACAAACTTTTCTAGAATAGGTATGGGTTTTACCGCCCTGTTATAAATCATGTTGTCCAGAAATACCTTGAATGTGGCGATCTTCATCAAGGCTTTGCCAAAATAAACTGTCCTGACTGTCAGCACGAGTATCTGCTCGCCTTCAGCTGCAGAGGGCGCTGGTTTTGCCCGAGTTGCCACAACAAAAAGGTGGTCCAGTTCGGTCATCACCTCAAAGAGGCGGTTCTTTTTCCAATACCTCTTTCGGCAGTATGTTTTCTCCATCCCAAAAATAGTGAGAACGTTCTTTCTGTATGATCGCAACCTGCTAGGCAAACTCAGTCAGTGAGCAGCCAAAAGCCGTCCGGTCAAGCCGTTGACAGCCTCTCGCGGGGGAGGTATGACGTCTGTGTGCGTGTTTTGCTCTATCAGCTTGCCTGGGTTTTGATGTGAATGTCTTGCTGGGGATAAGGGATGGAAATTCCGGCCGCTTCAAACGCCTCCTTCATCTGATGTGTCAGATCCCGATATACCGTCCAGTAGTCCTCTGTTTTTACCCAGGGGCGACACATGAAGTTCACAGAACTGTCAGCAAGCTGATGCACGCGAATGACCGGTTCGGGATCCTTCAGCGTGGCAGGATGGGTTGCAACCACCCGCTCAATGAAGTCCAGGGCCTTGGGAATGGAATCCTCATAAGCAATGCCAAAGACGATATCGACGCGCCGAGTATCGCTTGCTATGACATTGGTAATGACGTTCCCCAGACATTCTTGTTGGGGATCACTATTATTTGGTTATCCGTCGTGTTCACTGTTGTAGCCACGATGCTAACAGATTTGACGGTGCCACCGACGCCGCCTACCTCGACATAATCGCCTTCGTCAAAGGGCTGATTGATCATGATCATCAGGCCACTTGCGAGATTGCCCAGCGTGTCCTGGAAGGCAAACGCCAGGATAAAGGAGGCACCCCCAATCATCGCAAAGAGCGGTGTGATGTTCACGCCAAGGCTTGCTAGGACCACCAGTAAGCCAATGGTGATGACCAGCCAGAAGACAACGCCAACAAGGAAGGTCTCCAGAAGATTGGATATTGTTGGGACGCGCCCAAACCATTTACGGGCAAGACCTCGAACAGAGCGGGCCACGACGAGCAGAGCGAGGAAGGCCAGAAGAACGATCCCAAAATCTTTCAAAATAGAAAGACCACCATCGAGCCGGGTTGCCCATTTCAGGAACGCAAAGAAGATAGCGCGTGGATTTGCGAGGATGATTTCTTTGAAAAAGACGGAATCGCGATAGGTGCGAAAGTCGCTGATGAGGACTGGATCTCCCCCTTTCCGTTCCAGCGCATCCACCACCATGGTGTAACGCTCGAATACTGATGCTCGCATCTCGACCATGCGAACAATCTCCTGGTTGGCTGCGTCCGTTGCTTTCTCTGGGTTTCGAAGCAGGCTTATCTGCTTGTCGGCAATCTTCTGGTTTCTGATTGCACCACATTCTGCCACAGCCTTGCGAGCTGCTCAAGCTCTTCTTTTTTCAAAGGAATGAGCAGATGGGCAAGCTCCTCAGTAGGTATCTGGGGGGCGATCAGATCTTGAGAGATCTCAGGAGGTGTCTCCTCAGAGCGAGGTTCCTCTGCTTTCAACGGCACAGCGAGTAGAAGGCACCATATCAGAAAGAAAAAGAGAGTTTTCAGGAAAGACATATCAATCTCTATTCATCAAGTATTCCGCAACAGCCTGATAGGCAGGCAAGGAGGTTGGATCAATGAAGCCATTTTGTGCTCGGGGAAACGAAGCGAGTCGCACCAGAACCATATCTGCAGTCGGATCGACGTAAATCGTCTGCCCATGAACACCGCGAGCCGCAAAGGCACCATGTTCGTTGTGGAATACCCACCACTGGCTTGTATAGCTGGCATTGCCCATGGTCGGGAAGCCATCACCAAATTTCGTTCGGTCGCCGCCGGCGCGGATTTTCTGCGCGACCTTTGCGGGGAACAGACGCTCTCCGTTGATCTCACCCTCGTTCAGCATCAATTGTCCAAGGCGCCCAAGATCGCGCAGGCCCGCCGTTATACCACCGCCTGCGAAGGGCACGCCCTTGCTGTCGACCGTCTGATAGGCGTCCTGCTCCGCGCCCATCCGGCTCCAGAGCCGCTCTGAGGTCAGATCGGTGACGGCCTTGCCCGTAACGTAGGAAATGATCCAACCGAGCATGTCGGAGTTGATCGTTTTGTAGTGGAACGCATCGCCGTGCTTGCCATCAGGCTGCACCTGCTGGAGATACTCCCAGTATCCGTTGGGACCTTCGTAATCCATTGGTTTCGGCAGCGGGCTCGCAGCGGCGGAATAAAGCCATATGTCGGCGTTGGGGTCGGAATAATCCTCCGAATACTGGACGCCTGTCGTCATATCCATCACTTCGCGGACGGTCGCGGTGGCGAAAGCGCTGTCGCCGATCTCTGGAATGACGTCGCGCACCAGAAGCATGTCGTCAAGAACACCTTCGGCAACAAGGATCTCGCCAAGAAGACCGGTGATCGACTTCGTCATCGACATGATCGCATGTTTGCCATCCTCTTCTAGACAGCCGAAATATCGTTCATAAACCACTCGGCCTTCGTGCATGATCAGCATCCCGTCTGTGTAGTTGGCATAAAGCGACTCCTTCCACGTCATCTCTTCTTCGCTGTTCATCGGCATGAAGGATAGAGCGTCTATCTCCTGACGCATATCGGCAAACTCAAGGGGCGGTATGTAGTCAAGCGGAACCGGTGCACCAAGCCCTCGATTGATCTCTTCAGTGGGCAGAAATTCACGCAGGTGGCAAACCGACCAGCGGAGCTTTGGAAAACTGAAATAGTTGGAGTCCGGCTGGGTGATTAGCTTGTCGGGAGACGGCGGGAAGCCTTGCATCCAGCCCATCATAGCTGGGTCAGAGTCTTGGGCTGACAGTATATCTGATTGAGCGTGCGCTCCTGAAGACGCCGTTAATATCAATACAGCGGTTGCAATTATCTCTAGCTTCCCACCAAGTGCCAAAATTGAACTCTCCGCTACGCTATAAGGTGATACGTCATTGCTTTATAAGCCATGGTTAACTATTTCCAAAAATTCAATCTGGCTGCAACAAATTATAGCAAAATGATCCTCATTATTCTGCTTTATTCTCTCTCAGCTCATTCAATTTGAATACCCGCCATACACATGATTGACCTGGAAATAAGGCTCTGGGATATGCTGCTTTATCGCGAAGATTGATTCTACGGGGGAAAATAGTCCAAAGCGTGTGCAACCTTCTGTAAAATAATCATGTCATCATTTCAAAATATTGGTCTTGGCAATCCTCACGCTTGGGCCAGTCATTGGAACTAATATTGTTCCTGTACACCCAGCGTTTGACCAATACCGAGCGACCCGCTTGCAGAAATTATAGAGAAACAGGAACAACCCTAAATTTAAAGCCTTTAAGCCTGAGTTCCCGGTAAAATGTAACGAGGATTGCATTAAGACACTAATATAGTTACAATAACAGTAAATACTGAGCCTCGTTACAGTTTTAATTGTAACGATGTTTTTTGGACAGGTGTAGTTAGTATATACTATATGATATTAATCAGATAGCCCATTTCATCGTTACAAACGTTCGGGAATTCAGGTTTAAGGAAATGAGAACCTTAGAAATGGCAATGTTAAGTTCGACGTTTCGTGGCTGAAATTAACTGCTCAGGAAGAATCTTTAAAATTGTTCTATTTGAAAAGGGCCTAACTGGATGGCTAAAGATAATCTTGAAACCATTCAATCGCTAAGCCAGCAGCCTTTGATAACCATGGGTCTTTGTAAGGTGCAAAATGCGTGATTGGAAGAACTGATAATGATTTTGGTTCAAGTGCTCTATCGTATGCTTCCCTGACTGTTTTAATAGGTATAAGATTGTCAAGTTCACCCGCTATCAACAAAAGGGCAGTTGGGGCCATTAAATGAATCAAACTAACTGGATCAAACTCACGTACCTTCTCTAAAGACTCTAGAGTTACCTCGTTAGTCCAGTTGGGAGCGTACTCTTTAAACTCCATGTACCATTCATAGGCGTCGCTATCAGGGAAAATGCATGGTTCTCCTTCAGGAGCGACCACTTTTAAATAATTAACAGTTCGATTTTCATATCGTTGCATACGATCATTAATCAACGACTCCCCAACAAGATTCCAAGTATCTGGAGCCTTGGCACGTCGTGATTCTGCATTAAGTGTAGACGGTACTTGGGCGACGACAGCCTTCACGCGCTTATCATGAGTACCAACGTAAAGACAGAGTCCTCCACTATATGATGTCCCCCAGATTCCGATACGATTAGAATCTACTTCTGGACGTTGGGATAGCCAAGTAAGGGCATTGCGATAGTCTTCCACCATTTCAAGAGCAAATATTTGGTTCCGTGGTTCACCTTCACTTTCGCCCCAGAATCGGTAATCAAAAACTAATGTAATAAAACCTGCGGCTTCAAACCTCTCAGCAAAACCAGCAAGTCCCATTTCTTTAAGGCCTGCAAATCCATGAGCCATGACAATACCGGGAGCAGTTTCTCCCTTGGACACAGTGTCTGGAATATAGAGCCAACCACGGCATAGTGATTCTTTACTTTTAAACTCAATGTTCTGTCGCATTTCTTTCCCCGCCTATTATCATCAAATCTGAATTTGTCGTATCGCTACCCGAACAGAAATTCTTCTTATTAAATTAACATTAATCGATCTAAGAACAAAACCTAACGTGTAAATGAAATAATTTAGCGGTGCTACGAGGTTGATGTTTCCTGTTTCTCTCTAATCCGCTGCAAGCGGATCGCTCGGTATTGGACAAACGGTGGGTGTACAGGAAACACCCTAAGCAGAGGGCAAGGACAAAACTAAAAATCTTCGATTTGGCAATATTAAGTTTAACGTTTCGTGGCAGAAATTTCCTGATCTTTGGTTATCTCTCGTTTGCAGTTGCTTCATTTCCAATCAATTTTGAGTGTTTAGCCGATTCTACCCTCACAGGGAAAATATTCAAACGGCTCTCGTCTGACAACATGAAAAATATCAGCAGCAACATCTAGCGTTCATTGAATCAAATCAAAGCAAAATCCGTCTCGTTCTTAGGAGAGTGCCAACTTCTGAGCCTAAGATTTTTATTCTAGACAATACACAAAACATAGATAATACTCTTTAAGTAACTGTTATAATACAATGTGTTACTACGTTGTGATATTTCTTAAAACTTGATTGGAGGAGGGAAAAAGACACGGTCATCGAAAAGGCGAGGATTACATAATAGGCGGGTAGAAAGTAGAATACCAATCGTAAAATAGGAGGATATTATATGTTCAATAAGCAATCCATTTTTTGTTCTACTATTTTTTGCCTTTCCATGTTCTTGACGCTAGGTGGCTGTCAAGCAGTCAAGTCCCCTGTTGCAACCAGCAATTTGTCTGAACCTCCTGACAATGGTACGATCAACTATAACGTTCCTAAAGGGATTGATTTAACCGATATAATATCGGGAAAATACGATTCGACTAACTCCGAGCTCGTATCCGGTGAACTGAGTATTCCTAAAATCACCTCTTCTGAGAAGATTCCAGCAGTTGTTATAATGCATGCATCAGGTGGCGTGTTTCCTTGGAGAGAGAAGGAAATAGCACGATATTTGAACAAATACGATATAGCCACCTTCATCCCCTATAGTTTCAAATCAAGGGGAGTTTCCGGCACGAATAAAACGATGGGGACTGGAATAAGTTTTGGCATGCGAATGGCAGATGCTTATGAAGCATTCAAACTTTTAGCCACACATCCGTCGATTGACCCGAATCGGATCGGAATTATGGGATATTCCTCCGGCGGAATTGTTTCTATGCTCGCTATGGATAAAAAGATAAAAGATTCTATTCTGGGTGACCAACCTGGATTTAAAGCACATGTTAATGTTTTTGCCTCTGTGCTGATGCAATATGAAAATCCAGACCCCACACCTGCTAAAATGCTTTTCCTTTCTGGCGAGAAGGACGATATTTGCCCAATTGAAAGCATAGAAGCGTATGTCAACAAACTTAAATCAGCGGGATCTATTGTTGAACTCACTGTATATAGAGACGCATATCACAGTTTTGATGCAAAAGGTGACGTTAGAATATTGGCCGATTATCCAAATGATGCGGAATGTACTTTTCTTATTAAAGATGATGGTTCTTTTGTTAGTGAGACAACAGGAGACAGGTTTTCAGAACGTGAATGGGAAAAACATATAGGTCCATGTTCGACAAAAGGAGTGACGTTTGGGCGTAACAGTCATGCTGCAAAACAATACATAGAAGACGCAATCATGTTCTTTAATAGAAATCTATAATGAGTTATATAATTCAAGATAGGAGACAGATCTGCGGAGTAAACATTCTAAATTGTTTTCGCTGAACACATCGAAATTACGACCTCTATAATCTTGATCATATTGCCGCGGGGAGAAGTTTCTCCTACTTAAGGTCAGCCTGACTTATCCCTGCGGTAACTTTAACCTATTCCTGCAAAGATACCGATTGATAGGGGATGGAGGATTTGCTGACAAGAATCGGGAGAGGTACAGGACAAGTTGAATTTTGAGCGATTGTCCTTTTTATTGAGATTTGACACTGCAACCTAATGACGGTGATATCTTCTAACAATCAAATGTCTTGAAACACAAATAGAAAATATGTACTGTTTTTTAACGGATAGTCCAGTCCCTCTTGCTTAATACTCAGTTACTATCATCTGATTAACAATGGAACGGTTTGTGTCGTCTTGGCTTGCTGCTAGAAGGGGAACAAAAGCGTAGTCCACCAGCACCTCCAAAGAAATGTTCAGAAATAGTTGTTGAACCTTTCGATGATGGGTGGCCAGAATATGAAGAGACTTTCATTGAGGTGGAGGCATGATAATCCTCTGCTGTGGGATACTGTTGCCAATTTTCAGAGAATATTGCCGGTTTTTGACGCATTGGATGGGATGGCCCTTCGTTGGAAAGGGCTTTTTTAAGAAACCCGAAGAAAGCAACTACTTATCACCTTATAAGTGGTATTATGCAGGAGAATATGATGGGAGAATTTGAGCCAAAAGAAAGGTCTGGTTGTATCATTATTTCACTTATAATTCTTTTTGTTTCAATCTTTATTTTTTCTCTTGGATATTTTTTACAATCAGTAATGGATACTAAGTATGTAAAAACAGTATCTCCTGCTAGCGGTTTATTATTAGGAGGTTTTATTGGAATAATTATATCATTAATAACTTTTGTATATTCTATTTTTAATTTTTTTTATATTCATATTTTAAATAAAAAATCTAAAATTTATTATGATAAATTACAAAAAATAGAAAAAGATACTTCTATAATTATTTATCATGTAAATTTTTTAAAAAATTTAAAAAAAATATGTCCAGATCATTCATTTTATAAAATATATGAAAAATATGATGAATTAAGTAAATGGAAAATTGAATATGTTATAAATATTATAAATAATCTAGGAGGAATTGAAAATATACCATATAGTAAATTATACGATATATTAAATGATACGGAATATTTGACACAAGAAATTATCGAAACAAGAAAAAAAATCGAACATGAAAAATGGGCAAAGTTTATATTAAAAAAATAATACATGAATAATTTGGCAAAATTATTTCTGTTGCTTATCTCGATAAAGCATATAAGTCTGTTGCCCATATATTCATAGGGTGTTGACCTACTGGTTAGTTTTACACCCAGGAGGTCATCATCAGCGCAGAGCTGGCTGGATATGTACCGGGGTAATGCCTATTATGCAAATGTAGTATTGTATAGTTCAGATCATTCCTGATAGGGTATGGGGAACCCTTCATGAAACTGAAGAGGCTTGTAGTGTCAATGTTAACTGTTTAAGAATATTTTAAAATTCACATTGTTCCTGTATCTATGGAATTGTGTTTTTTTCACAAACCTAACAACAAAAAAGCAATCTGAGATAAGAGCTTATCCATGAGAGGTTACGCGGAACCTATCCGATGCGATTGTAGAGACTTGATTTGGAGAGATTTGGAACTCCGTAACATATCAGGAACTAAGTCAAGTTATCCTATGTTGCTCCAGGCTTAACACTGACAAGGGAGATATCTTTCCCGTTGCAAGTAATCATTGAACTAAACACGAAAATATCTACTTCCGGTCTAACTTTCACTAAGAACCCTGTTTCAAGAAATGAAAGAAACTATCCTGTCATTTTCTGTCTTTCAGCTTGAATAACAATCATCGCCTTACAGTATAACCTCTTCCTTCAAGACAGGCACCCAGGGCTTTATTATATGTCTCAACCTCAGTATTATATGTCTTAACCTCAGTATTATATTTTTCAAGGTATTGCTTGTATTCAGCATCGCGCTGTTCCTGCGTTTTACTTTCTTTAACTCCTAAAACAGCAGCACCAGCACCAGCACCAATGGCCGCACCAGCCCCGACACTTCCGGCAATCGCACCAACACCAGCACCAACCAATCCACCTCCAGCTGCACCTTTGACCGCCTGACCACCAACAGATGTTTTCATCTGCACTGGGGGGATCGGTTTTTTGTTAGGATCATGGCCCGTCTTTTCCATAGCCCATTGTTGACAGTCTATTACATCCTTCTGTTGTTGCTCTAAGGATTGTCCTTTTGCAGGATAGATCGCAGATTCAGGCTGACTGGCATTTGCTGATGCTAAAACGAGAAGGGCAAGTATAACTGCTGTAGTTATTATTTTTATACATGGTTTTTTTTTGATACTTTTCATAGGAAATCTCCATCACTTTAGTGGCAATATGTTATGGCTTCAAGTTCCAAGAGAAGGCTAGCATAATGGTAAAATTTTTCGTTGGTAATTAATACCATCGAACATAAAGTAATTATCCTCTGTGATCAATTGGTTTCGAGATGTTATTACAGATATGATCGTATTTTATGTTACATAGCTATGCGGTTTTTTGCCCCAGGAGTAATTTCGAATATCGTAGGAAATTGACTATCATTGAGAGACAGGAAGAAAAAATCTACTCGTTAACTTGAACTGATGATTTTTCCATTTCCATCTGAAGCAAAACACGTGCTTCTATAGAAGGTGTTTCCCGATAGGTTACCAGGACATACTCCTGTCCGATTAAAGAGGCTAGAATTGGCAATATTAACGCTTTAAGGAAATCTGACGGTTGATATGTTTCCTGTACATCTCTAATTTTCATCTGTATCTTTCTTGGCACTTGGGCAGATTATAGTTAATCCAGGTAAACTTGGGTCTGGTCTTTCCTCTCCAGGCAATTACTATTCGTACTTCTGCTATTTTCGAAGGCTTAGACAGCTTGTGCAACGCAGACATTCCAGGTAGTATAATGATGTGGTCAAGTAAAAATGATACACATGTCTTTTTAGCTATATTCTGATCGAGTCAGCTGGCTCAAATTTTCATGTGGCAAAATCCTTAATCGTACGCTCACAGTTTCAACAGTCGTTGTTCCTGAAAAAATACCGAAAACCGTTACCTCCTGCCGCCCCCTCCCCGACCGCTACCGCTGAAATTACTGCGATTGTTACTCCTGCTACTCTTGCTGAGCTGGTTACCACGAGCCCGGGACTGGGATTGAGATTGCAAGTCGCGCGTGGGCTGCCTATTGTTCGTTGCTTGCCATCCACTGCCTGTATTTGCGCTCCAGGCACCAGAGTCGCTCTTTCTGTATACGTTACCGTCTTTACCGGCATAGACATTGCCCTGTCTGTCCCTGACAACAGCACCCTGGCCCTGGTTGGTGTCCCAAGCCACTGCACCACTCCCTCTGTTTGTCTGAACACCAGCGGCCGCGCCATAATCACTGCTGCGGTATCCGCCACGCACAGCTGTGCCGGAGTACGGATTATATGCCGCGCCTCTGCCTGCCGATCCGTAAGCGGTTTTCACCTGTCCTGATTGCGCCCGAGTTCCCGTGTAAGGGTTATATGCCTGCCGCACTGATGCGTTGCCAGCGGGTCCGTAGGTATAGGCTCCGCGGGAGTAGGTCCCGGTCCGGGGATTGTAGGCTGCAGTAGCCCCGGCACCTCCGTAAGGTCCATACGAAACATGGGCGCCTCTATAATAGCCACCGTAGGCATAGCTATACCTGGCGGAGCAGCCATATGAATAATGGGCAGAATACCACGGGTAATAGTAGTAATCATGATGGTCAGCAATAATCGCCCCCACTATCATTCCGGCGCCGAACATCAGAACCCCGGTGGATGCCACATATTCAGCGCTGTAGCCTGCTGTTTGCGTATAAACCACCGTCGTCGGCGTGGTGGTTTCTACGACGACGTAGGTCACGTTGTGCAGGGGGTGCGTGGCAGGAATAGCATAGATTGCCTGAGGTACATTGGTGCTGTAGGTCCACGGACCGGTGGCGGTTGAACTGGTAAACCAAACGCCCTGATCACAGCAATAATATTTGCCATCGACCAGGAAAACTGCATTAGGAGAGTTTATGGCATACTGGACAGCGGTGGAGGTTATTGTTTCAAATTTCGGCTCCCCGCTGTAGCTCACCTGCACCACAGTAGCATTTGCCAAGTCCACCTCGATGTTAGTGGGCACGGAAGCTAGTAGAACAGCGTCTTTGGCTTCGGTTGTCCCTGGCACTGAGGCCTTGACAGAGGCTGCCGGATTATTGTCCGGAATCTGGGTAAAATCTGCGGGCAGATCAGCGCTGGCCGGTTTCCACGGCCCCTCCAGGTTTGCGGAGCGGAACCATCGGCCGGCAGCTAGAAAATAATAATTATTATCGCCACTGTGCAGAAACACTATGCTATCCGAGTTAGTCAGGCGAAGCAATTTCGTGTCCGGGATGGGGCTGTAGTTTGGGGCACCGTCGGTGAGAATCATTTCTGCCGGTTCTGTGGCGACAAACACCACTGGTGGGTTTTTTTCCTCCAAACCAGGTATATGCTTACGGACATCAGACCAGTTGTCGTCCTCGGGGAGGGAAGACAACCCGGTCGGCAGATTCGCGGCAGGTGTCCACGGCCCATTTACTGCGTCCATGGTTGTCATCCAGCTGTCCCCGTCAAGGAGGTAATATTTTTTCTCGGTCGTCTCATAGAAGACATCCCAGTTCGTATTCACGGCAAACATCAGCTCATTTTTTTCCTTAATAACAGGCTGTAGCTGGGGTTCTCCTATGAAAATAACCAGAATGGCAGGCTTTTGGCTGTGAAATATTTTCGGTGGATCCAGGTTCAGTTCCACCGCATGTTGTTGCGATTGCTGCTCAGGATCAAGGTAAGGCAGTATCCGGTCCAGAGAAATTGTCAAATCATTAATCGGGGGTTGCAGTTCGTCCACAATGCGCCGCAGCGCATCTGCTTCTTTTTCTGGAATGTTAGGGAAACGCAGTTCCCGTTTTCTGGTCATCATGACCACAGTGCGATTTTCATGGTCTGTTTCAGTTTCCGCCTCTGCTTCGGCTACACCAAACTTTTCTTCTTGAGCCGTTGCTGTTTTGACAGAGAAGGCAAAGCGGAAATCGAGCTTTTTATAATCTCTCCAGGAATCTACCTGGGGCTGATAGATGGTCAGTTGGTTGCCGTTCTTCTCGATCACTCTTGGCCAACCAGGGTCAGTAGAAAGGGGCTCTGCTGATATCGCAAAAGACGATCCGGTCACAAAAAGTGTCAGAATCAGGATGATTAACGTTGATGAAACTTTCATACCAGTCTCCTTCCTAAAACAGAAAAATCATAAATGTTACAGGGAAATTACAGCCAGTTTGTATTAGCAAAACCAATCTTATTTGCATAATCTTCATAATCAATAAGCCTTTCTCCATAACCAATAGATTACTATAAGTATCCTTTCAGGTATTGGTCTTTCCAAAGAGGTAAGCTGCATGTTACTTTATCTAAACTTCTATTCCTTCTGGGGCAATTTATAGAGCCTTTTGCAAAACGCCCTTTTCGCTCAACTTCCGCGTTATGCTATAAAATTTATCCTCGGAATATCAATTATATGCCTGCGCGTAAAATTTTTCGCACGCCTTGATTTTTAACGAAAATCATCATTTTGCAAGAGGCTCTTATAATTAACCAAATTACCTCTTGACCATGGCCCCAACCCGAAAACCATTAATATTTTGAACTTTAAATCGAGATTTTGGGATCATTCTGGGATTCCAGTCGGATGTACATGATATCTCTTGTCCCTTTTTTATTGATCGCAAATCTTTACCCTTCTGTACTTCAAATCCGATTCCCATAGAGGATATATCGCGCATCATGACTTTTATTTCTTTCCCATCCCTCGTTTTAACAGTGAGCAATCCACTTTGACTTTCTCTTAACTCTGGTCTGCGGTTAAACAGACATCTGATTTTGTCGCCGCAGCCATCACATTTTATATTCTTTCTTCTGACATTGAAGAGGGTGTAGTTTCTTCTATAGCCACAGTGAGGGCATCTGAAAATTAAGCGGTTGTCCCATATTCTAAATTCTTTTGTCTTCATCTCCGGGTTCGTGCTCTCAAATAAATTTAAAAAAACCAAACCATACTGACAAGTTTACTCGAACCAGATAAACCAAATTGGGCATAGTATCGTCTAAATGTCATCAATAAAAATAACAATTCCTTCTAACGAGTAAAGGCAACAACGTGATGGCGAGGAAAATAAAAGATGATTTCTGAAGCTACCAATTGATATGGTCTGGATTATTCGATGACAGGAGAGCGAAAAGATACAGGAACAGGAACAGTTTTAAATTACAATTGTTCTTAACGATTATCCATTGCCAACAGACATCTTTTTCTTTTGAAATACTGATGTAACTGACATTCATAGGGACTATTCGTGGTTATGATCGGTTGAGCGAAAAGGGTGTTTTGCAAAAGGCTCTATTGAATGCTATTAGAACACCACAACATAAGCGAGTGTCAAGAGTGTTCTCAATACTAAAAGCAAGATTGATTACAACATGTACTCTAGGGTTCAGGTATTTTGCTTATTCTGAAAATATGCAAAGTAAATAGATACGAAATCTCTCGTTTTTATCGGCATAGGGTGCACAACAGTACCTTCTTAATAAAGTGTTGAAATCACCAATGTTATTAAAGATTTTCATGCTGAAATGGTTTTAATAAAGGAGAAAAGTATTTTTTCAGGTTCATCCGGAAAAGGCGTACCTTAAACAGGAACATACATCATGGGTGCCCCTGTTTTACTCCGCCACCGGCGAGCAGCACAAGGGAGTCTGCAGGAAATGAAGTATGCCAAGCAGCGATCAAAGGCAATTTGGTGAACAACTGGATGATGATATTAGCATTGAGATACTCGTTTACCGGAAGAGCCAAGATTCAACATGATAACGGGATGAAACGCACGAGATGCGCATTAAAAATTTCTGCCTTCCTAACCTACCCAAGCCCCGCAATCATGACAACATTTGGAAGGTGAAAATCCGGAAAGTCAGAACCTTCTTTCCGGATTTCAGAAAATCAGCTTCAAACTCTTCATCCCCTATCTCCCTATTAAGCTGTAATAACAAGCAAAAATTTCAGCCCTCTCGGGTACAATAATTGCTAAATTATAGTGATTCAGCCGATGATCTCATCAAGGAGCACTCACTCTGAACTGGGGAGTAGTGCTTCCTGACTGTACATGGGGAAACATGCGGGTCCATGGTAAGATAGGGCTCGGACAAGGGGAGAAGATGGGCTCAATTTCAATTCGTCAGCTGGCCCTGGTTATGTGCAAAAAGAGTTTTGCAGAACTGGTCATGTACCAGATCAGTACAACATCGTACCCTGATCTGAAAAACGCCATACATGAAGCGAGAACCCGCCTGCACCCTGACATCCAGTTTGAACTCGATGATATTATTAAGAATACCTGTGAAGTAACCAGAGACTGTCGATTCTGGGGCAAGGACTGCGGCATGGTCCTGAGATATTTCACCACGATGGTCGAAAAACATCTGACTGATCACTTTATCGTTACGTCTGAAAAAGAACTCATAGAAATTTTCCACGTTATCGTCATGCACTGCGCCTACCGTGCCAGAAAAAATCCTCGCATGATCAATTTCCTGCGCGAAACAAGCGGGCAGTTCATAAGCAATCAAAATTACTCAACACAATACTTCAACCAGGCATAAGCTGGTCATGCACAACCTCACGAACCTGTTTCGCAACTATCAGCTTTGCTGACTTTTTTGTTTGAGGCAGGCTCTAATATCGTCGCTCTCGTACATGCAGGCAGTGCCATCTAGTAAAAACAGTATCATCGTAGAAATTGTGAATATGGTGAGATCTATATATTCAAAAATACTAAGAATTCATTCCTGAGTAAACGCTTCACACTGACTCGCTGAAGCTCGCCGGCGAGCTTACCGTTGACATTGCCATTTTGCAATATCTTGATTTCTTAAGTTCCACCAATAAAAATTTCTTCCTGAAACCTTGGTTAGCTTCTCTCTGAAAATCTGTCAGATTTAATAGAACCCTGAAGCCAGTGGGTGTCAGCTCTAATCTCAAGTGCTACGCATGACTTTTCCGTTTTTTTCATGATCATTTATTCCGCGCTCGCCTAACTTGTTGCCAATAGGTGTAAACCTGTGGTATCAAATGATGGTGGTAGAAACAGTTGGCAAACTTTCATGGCGTGCAGTATCAAGTATCAACCCGGGATGTTTATCCCAAAATCAAAACAGTCTCTATGGAGGGAGTCTATGAAACACTGGAAGAGCTTGTTTATCGGATGTGCACTGCTGGTAGCATTTACTGGAGCAGCCTTTGCCGAAAACGGCGATACGCTGAAATCCGTCAAGGAAAAAGGATATATCCAGGTGGGTGTGAATGGTGATCTTTTCGGGTTCGGCAAGGCCGACCAGAAAGGTGAATGGAAGGGGCTCGACGTTGATACCGCACGAGCGGTTGCGGTTGCCGTATTTGGTGATCTCAACGACCGTCTGCGCTTCACGCCGCTCACCGCAAAAACCCGTTTCACCGCTCTTCAGTCCAAGGAAATTGATCTGCTGACAAGGAATGCCACCCAGACGCTGGGACGTGACACCTCTCTCGGCCTTGATTTTGTCCAGGTCAACTATTACGACGGCCAGGGGTTCATGGTTCCCAAGGCACTTGGAGTGAAAAGCGCGAAAGAGCTCAGCGGCGCGACCGTCTGTGTTCTCCCCGGCACGACCACGGAACAGAATGCCGCCGATTTTTTCCGCTCCAACAACATGGACTGGAAAACCGTCACCATCGAGAACACCGCGGAACTTTCACAGGCGTTCTATGCAGGCCGCTGCGATGTCCTGACCTCTGATGCCTCCCAGCTCGCCGGTCTGCGCGCGAGTGCCCCAAACCCCGCTGACTACATCATTCTCCCCGATATCATCTCCAAGGAACCCCTGGCCCCCGCCGTACGGCACGGTGACAACCAGTGGAAAGACATCGTCAACTATGCCGTTCTGGCGATGATCAATGCTGAAGAGCTCGGCATTGATTCCAAGAACGTCGATGAAATGCTTAACTCCACCAATCCGGTAATCCAGAGATTCCTGGGTGTCTCTCCGGGCAATGGCGCGGCACTCGGTCTTGACGAGAAATTCGCCTACAATATCATCAAGCAGGTCGGCAACTATGGCGAGATATTTGAGCGCAGCGTCGGGGTCAACACACCACTCGGCATCGAACGTGGCCTCAATGCGCTTTGGACCAACGGCGGCCTCATGTATTCACCGCCGTTCAAATAGATTGTAAAGAACAGCAGGACGCAAGTCCTCTTCCTCTCACGCTGAAAACCTGATCTGCAGGTTTTCAGCGTGAAGAAACAGTACACGGTGCGCGCTGGTTATTCTTGCCAAATAACCAGCACGCATCCGGGCTTTTCAGCGCGGGGCGGGTGACGCTCCGCCTCTCTTATCCATTTCTGCAGAGATGCCCTCTATGGCCTCCGGAAATAGAAATTCGGGAAAAACCTACTTCTGGAATGACCAGAAGACGCGGGCTATTCTCTACCAGGTCTTCACCGCCGCATTTGTCACCTTCCTGGGCTACTACCTGATCTCAAACGTCCAGGATAATATGGCAAAGCAATCAATTGCCAGTGGTTTCGGGTTTATCGACAAAGAGGCGGCTTTTGAGATCGGTGAGAGCCTGATCGACTATTCCGCTGCAGACAGCTATGGCAAGGCCCTGCTTGTCGGGGTTCTCAACACGCTGAAAGTCTCTCTTGTCGGCATGATCCTCACCACGATGCTCGGAACCATCGTCGGGGTCTGTACCCTATCTTCAAACTGGCTGATATCCAAACTTGGACGAATTTATGTGGAGATATTCCAGAATATCCCCGTCCTGCTCCAGCTTTTTTTCTTTTACGCCCTTTTTTATGAAATGTTTCCCGCTCCCCGGCAGGCACTTAATCCGCTGACCGGCATCTATATTACCAACAGGGGTGTTGATTTCGCGGTTCCTGCCAGCCATCCCGCCTGGGGATATATGGGTATCGCCTTTCTGGCAGCCTGCGTTCTTGTCTATTTCATAAATCGCTGGGCAACAAAACGACAGGAGAATACCGGGCAGCAGTTTCCCGCATTCTGGGTCGGTGTCGCCGTGCTTGCCGGACTGCCCGCTCTTGCCTGGCTTTTCAGCGGCGCCCCTGTCCAGATGGACATACCGGAATTGAAAGGGTTCAATTTCCAGGGCGGCAGAAATATCAGCCCCGAGTTTACTGCACTGCTGGTCGGGCTTGTACTTTACACGGCATCGTTCATCGCCCAGATCGTCAGGGCGGGTATCCAGTCGATCAGCCATGGCCAGACCGAGGCTGCCATGTCAATCGGCCTCAAACCCCGCTTTGTTCTTAAAATCGTCATCTTTCCCCAGGCGCTGCGGGTGATCGTGCCGCCCTTGACCTCCCAGCTCCTGAACCTGACCAAGAACAGTTCCCTTGCCGTTGCCATCGGCTACCCTGACTTTGTCCAGGTCGCCGGCACGACGATCAACCAGACCGGCCAGGCCGTTGAGGGCGTTGCCCTGATGATGCTTGTCTACCTGACGTTCAGTCTCACAACGTCTGCTTTCATGAACTGGTACAACAAAAAAATTGCCATCATTGAGCGGTAGATCACCTATGAGCACGACAACAACATCTCCTAGAGAAGAAATCAGGCCGCCGGTAACGGACGTAGGAATTCTCGGCTGGCTTAAGCACCACCTTTTTAATGGATTCTTCAATTCAATTGCAACACTTGTCATCCTCGGCCTGCTGCTTAAATTTGTTCCCCAGTTCATCCAGTGGGCATTTATAGACAGTGTCTGGTACTCCTCGGGCGAAGAATGTCATGCCGCAAGCGGTGCCTGCTGGTCGGTTGTAACCCAGAATATCCGCTTCAATATTTTCGGATATTACCCGTACGAACACCAATGGCGACCGCTGGCAGCGATGATCATCCTGGTGTGCATGCTCATCTACAGCCGCGACTGGAACAAGTGGAACAGAAAACTGGGTTATCTCTGGCTGGTTGCCCTCTTTGTCATGGGATTGCTGATGAAAGGGGGGCTCTTCGGCCTGGTATCGGTCGAGAGCACCAAATGGAGCGGCCTGCCGCTCACCCTGCTGCTCTCCTTTTTTGGAATCCTCGCCTCATATCCGCTGGGGGTGGTGCTTGCGCTTGGTCGTCAATCGACACTGCCGATCATAAAATCGATCTGCGTCGTCTATATTGAAATGATCCGCGGTGTCCCGCTGATCACCATGCTGTTCATGTCCTCGGTCATGTTTCCGCTGTTTTTACCCGAGGGCGTAACCGTTGATAAAGTGCTGCGGGCCCAGGCGGCAATAATATTATTTACCGCCGCCTATATTGCCGAAGTAGTGCGCGGCGGCCTGCAGGCGATGGACAAGGGACAGTACGAGGCAGCCGAGTCTCTTGGCCTGAATTATTACCAGATGATGCGTCTCATCATACTGCCCCAAGCGCTGAAGATCGTCATTCCTCCAACCGTTGGAATCCTGATCTCAGCCTTCAAGGACACATCCCTTGTCGTCATCATCGCCCTCTACGACATCCTCAACACCACCAAATCAATTTTATCCGAACCTGAATGGACCGGATTCAGCACCGAGGCATATATCTTTATTGCCGTAATCTATTACTTCTGCTGTTTTTCCATGTCTCAATACAGCCGCAAGATAGAAAAAGAACTTGAGTATAAACAAAGAGATAACAAAATCTCTTGAATCGAGGTGAGAAAAGCAAGATGAATAGTGAGCCGGCCAGAAACAACAGCGCTACAGGTCAACCGATCATAGAAATAATCAAGATGCACAAGTGGTTCGACGACTTTCACGTGCTCAAGGACATCAATCTTGCGGTTCACCCCCAGGAACGCATTGTGGTCTGCGGCCCGTCAGGTTCGGGCAAGTCGACAGTGATCCGCTGCATCAACCGGCTGGAGGAACACCAGCGCGGCCAGATCATCGTCAACGGCATTGAACTCACCACCGACCTGAAAAACATCGAGAAGGTCCGAACCGAAGTCGGCATGGTCTTCCAGCACTTCAACCTCTTTCCCCACCTGACGATCCTGGAAAACCTGACGGTCGGCCCCATCTGGGTGAGGAAAACACCCAAAAAAGAGGCCGAAGAGCTCGCCATGCACTACCTGGAGATCGTCAAGATTCCGGAGCAGGCACTCAAATATCCCGGCCAGATTTCCGGCGGCCAGCAGCAGCGTGTGGCGATTGCCCGCAGTCTCTGCATGAAACCAAAAATCATGCTCTTTGACGAACCGACCTCGGCTCTTGATCCTGAAATGATAAAAGAAGTGCTCGATGTCATGGTCGATCTCGCCCGGGAAGGCATGACGATGATCGTGGTCACCCACGAAATGGGGTTTGCCAAGACCGTTGCCGACCGCGTCATTTTTATGGATTTTGGGGAAATAGTGGAAGAAAACAAACCGGACGAATTCTTCGACAACCCGCAGCATGAACGGACCAAACTGTTTCTCAGCCAGATTCTTTAATTTTGCAACCATTCCCGCAGGAAGAAAGACCCGTTGTCTGCGATAAAAACAAACATTTATAGAGCAGGATCCTGCCTTGTCTTAACCACAGCGGTTTTTTCCCTTCAAGGCTGCAGCTATCAGGCCTGGTATGAAGGTTTCAAAATGAGGGAGCGGCAGGAGTGCTACAAGCATCCTGACAATGATGACATAGAGACCTGCCTGGAGCGAGTAAACAGTATGAATTACAATGAATACAAACGATCGAGAGGCAACTGAAAACAAAACCGCTCACGTTACAGCAGCTCCTTTGATAATACGTTCCAACCCCTTGACTCTTGTTGAAAAATTTCCCTATAAGTTAAGATCAAAAAGAGTCTTTCAGATTCCTGTTGCAAGTGCCGATAGGTATACTTGAGTCTTTTGATAATTATTACTAATTAGTTTGAAAATAGCAGGACAACTTGATATAGAATTATGCAGTCAACACAATCATAAAGACAGTGTTCAGCTCAAACAGATCTGTTCTTCACCACGTCGCCGGTTTCGTGCAACCGGTTAAATCAAGCAAGGGTCTTACATCATGAAAAAATCTTTCAAAAAGTATTTGCTTCTCGAACAACTGGAAGAACGTATCTTTCTTGATGCCAACCCTGTCGCAGCACTCGATCCGGTCGATTCGGTCATTGATCCAGCAGCTGAACTGAGCCCGAACCAGCTCGTCCTGCCCCCGCAGCCTGAACCCCAGGATTCAGTCGCAAGCCAGCCCGTACCAACTTCTGAAACCAGTGAACAGGATATGGCTGCACAACCAGACGAATTCCAAAACCCTTCATCAGGTGCTGCAGTAACGGTTCAGGTAGAAGATAGTGCCGGCGCACAGCCCGTTTCAGCAGAAGGTTCAGGCGAAAGCACTCTATCTTCTTCTGAAGAGATCATTGATATCGAGCTAAATACCGATGAGTCAGGTTTCGAGACACCATCGGCGGACATTGAGCTAGCAGAGGTGAGTTCTTCCCTGGAACCAATCGCACTTGAAAATAGTGATGGATTTGGGTTTGATGACACCACAGAAATAGCTCCAGTCGAAGCCATTGACCCGATGATCGGTGAAGATTTTACCTTCACGGTAACTCTCGATAATCCTGCCGGCGTCACCTTATACGGACCTTATATTGATCTCTATTTTGAATCAAGCGGTGATGACGGAGATGGCGATGGCATTATTTTCGGTGATATTAATGGAAACACGAGTGATGCCGCTCAATATCTCGGGACTCCAGTCACGAATACCATATTAACCTACGACGGCATCAATCCGCTCTTACATCCCTATGCTGTCGATAGTGCTGGAAATCCATTAGAAATAACAACCAATCCAGACGGCAGCCCGCTTCAGGCAAACGACACACTCGTAGTGCTTGAAATGCCATTTGGTTCCTTCACCCCTGGCCAACCTGCAGCTGAAGTTGTAATTACTGCCCATATTTCAGAATATGCCATGGTTGATTCTGGTGGTGGCGCCAGTTATGACCTTGATGTGCAGGTGACCAATGGTTTCAGGTATGGCGAGGATTCATTAGATAATCCCGGCTCAGATCCTTCTATAACATATGCAGATAATTCTAACCTCTTACACCCAGCCCAAACATTTCGCCCGGAGGTCATTCGGTTCAGTAAAGATTACATCGGCCCCGAGCAGGAAACGGCAACCGGCCCAAACTATGTCCGTCAATACACCATAGATGTCGATGTTGCTGATGGACAGACGGTGACCAACCTGCAAGTTGTAGAGAATCTTCCTGATAACATCTGGTATCTCGGTGACGGTACAGTGACCGGAGGGGCAGTATCATCGTCACCCGGGATTGGAGTACACAGTGGTCAGCAACTCGTTATTGATCTGGGGACTGTGACTGGGGGACCTGGTGTGGATGCCACTGTAACCTTTGACTATTATGTACCCTATATCGACGCTGCAAACCAGGTGATTGTTGCGCGTGACGACGGTAGCTACAATGATAATGCAGCAATCATAAACGATGTGCAGCTGAGGGCTGATTGGGACCCTACAGACCCCGATGATGCTCCAGTTGTCGGCATTGTAATGGACGCAGAGGTTGATGCCTTCGGTAATATTTCTGCCACACCTGCCAATGATGAAGAATTTGACGCCCAGGCCATTACCATCCAGAAGGGGGTTGACATTGTCAGTAATACTGGTGCAGACGGATACAATCCTGGTGACATTGTCCGATATACCCTGAATTTCCAGGTTTCTGACTACTTTAACGTTGGCAATATTGTTGCCACAGATATTTTACCTGACGGCCTCGATTTCTTGACCGCGAGTGAATCGGTTACTCTGGTTGGTGATAATCGCTACGAACCGGTTTTTAATATAGACGCCTATGGTATAGACTACAGCGGGGCCTGGAGTTATGGCGTTAATCTCGTTGAAACGGTGATTGGCGGAGATGACGTCCAGTTAGTTTTCAATATTTCAGAAGTTTCCGGATATGGTCCAAATGGCATCTTGCGGGGCTCTCTTTCTGACGTTACTGACAACAGCCAGGATGGCTCTGCCGGTGCAGCAGCAGGTGGAACGATAACCTATTATGCTGTGGTCAGGGAGCAATATGACTCTGAGACGAGTGGCAGTGCCAATGACGATTATGTGGATCAGGGCGACGCCTTCAATAACTCAGTCACAATAGATGGAACTGTTTATAACGGTGCCCCGGGAGACCCTGACAATCTTGCACCAGGTGATCAGGAGGGCGACGGTTCTAGTGCCGGCTTCAGCATAGCAACAGGTTCGGTGATCAAATCAGTTTATGCCATCAACTTTTTAGATCCGGATCCCGACGGGGATGGTGTCTATCACATGCGGCCGGGTGACATTGTCACCTACCGGCTGACATATACCATGCCTACCAGTGATTTCGAGTCATTCTCGCTCGATGATTATCTGCCTCTGCCTGTTCTTGATGTCGATGATCAATCATTCCAAACCGGGGTTGACGTAACCGGATCCACGCCTGTCCGAACAGGTAATGAGGCGACATCTCCAGCCTCAGGACATATTCGATTGTTGGATACCGACACCTTCACGTCATACAGCTCTGTTCTTCCGACGGTCAGTTATGACAGTGGGGCAAACAGCCTGACATTCTCCTATGGCGAGTCTCATGACGTAACCAGCCTGGAAACTGTAATTGACATTGTATTTTCAGTAACAGTTAATGACGAACCTTTTACTGACGGCCTCTATCTGACGAATCAGGTTCGGGCAACCGAAGATGGGACTCCCGGAGCGCCATCTAGCCAGGATCAAATCATCCAGATCGTGCTGGATGAACCGGTGCTTGAGATCACCAAAACAGCAGTCCCCCTGGCAGGAGTGGATGCAGGAGATACCGTTGCTTTTACCGTGGTGGTGGAAAACACAGGCCACGCCTCCTCGTTTGATACCATTATCAAAGATACCCTCCCGGATGGTTTTGATCCGGTTGCCGCTGCCACAGCATTTACCGTTACAAGGGGAGGAACAACATTAGTTGCCGGTACGGATTACATCTGGTCTGGAGGCGGTATTGACGGTGATTTGCTAACAACCAATGATAACTTCTTTGCCGACCCCGGATTTGACGGTATTTACGGCAATGCAGATGACGGAAACTCCGGCGGAATTGAACTCGTGGATGTTGGCGGAATCGGAGCACTCGCTGCAGACGAATCCATCATAATTTCGTATACCCTAGTGGCAGCGGATACCATCCAACCCGCACAGTCCATGACCAACATTGCGACAATAACCAACTATGCCGGCGCGGAAGGTGCTACCGATCATACAACTCAGGATATTACAGATGATGCCACCGTTATCTCCGCACAGCCATCTGTGGTAAAGACGGTCACTGATACCAGTGAGGCATCGACTCCCGGGCTCGTTAATGTCGTCGTTGGCGAAACCGTGGAATACACGGTTACCATCACCATTCCTGAAGGAGAAGTGCAGGATTTCATACTCTCTGACACCCTTGATAGTGGTCTTGCCATTGTGAGCTTGGATTCTATCAGTGTCGATGCGGGTTTAACAACCACTAATGCAGGCGATTGGAACGGAGTACTGACAGATGCTCAAGCTTCACTGGCTTCTCCAGGTCGAATATTTACGGTTGATTTCGGTAACGTGACAAACACCGCGGACATCAACAACGGTGCTGATGAACAAATCACCATCACCTACACCGCGGTTGTGCTGAACGTTGCCGGAAACCAGCAAAATACGCGTCTCGACAATGTGGCACATGTGAGTTGGGATGACCCCAATAATCCTGGAACCTCAGCGAGAACCGCAAATGTTGATTCACCCGATGTCATTGTCCAGGAAGCTGACCTGCAAATCATCAAAGAGGTCTGGGATTCGGTTGATGCTGCCTATGTGGACGCGAATAATGTTGCCACTGCTGTTAATTATGACCAGGGCGACACGGTCATGTACCGGATCACAATTGACAGCGCAGCTACCCATAGCCATGAGAACGCCTTTGATGTCGTCTTCACGGATACGCTTCCCGGTATTCTCGACATAAGTAACGCTTTCGTAGTTCATGATACCGGACTTGCTCCAACAACTTTTAGCTACGATGATACAACTGGCGACATTAGAGCCACCTGGGACGACTTTGACGTCAATCAAAGCTCGGTCTTTTTGGTCACCGGCACGCTGACGGCAACAACGGCAGGACAGGAAATTTCCAATACCGGTACGATAACCTGGGAAAGCCTGGATTCTGACCTTGTCACACCTCTTTCACCATACAACGGACTCTCATATGAAAGAACCGGCGATACAGTTGATCCCGGAGGAGCGGTTAATAATTATATAGATTCAGATCCGGCTTTCATCGTCATCACTGGTGGCATTGATAAAATCGATCCGGCTTCAGATAGCTACACCATAGGCGACACAGTTACATACACGATCAATGTAACCGTTCCAGACGGCACCACAAATGATCTTGTGGTAACCGATGCTCTGCCGGACGGGTTGATCTATATCGGCGGTTTATCCATTAGTGACCTGGGTACTTTTAATGGCTCCGATATTACAGGCCCTACCGTTTTTGTGGCAGCAGGAGATGGCGGTGATATCACCTTTTCCTTCGGAGATGTAATAGCTGATGATGCTGCCAACAACGACAACACCTTTGCGATTACGTTCGATGCCCGAGTTACCGATAGTCCTGGCAACTTTGATGATCCCGATGGGCCAGGAGGAGTAGAAGCGACCTCACTTTTGAATCATGTCTCAATGAGCTATGCAGACCCTGCCAATCCCGGCAACACTATAACGATTGAAGATCCTACTGATCCTATAGTTTCAGTCATTGAGCCCTGGATCAGCACCGTCAAGACGGTTGATCAAACAACCGGTGTTGAGGCGGGAGACATCCTGACCTACACGGTGGCCCTGACCAACGGCGGCAACGCCACGGCCTACGAGGTCAACTTCAACGACACCCTGGCGCCAGGAACTGCATTTGATGCCGTAAACACTGCGGCCATAGGGGGCACCGGGGTTTCACTGGGTACTACTTCTGAATCTGCTGGTATTGTTACCTTTTCCGACACCGCCTGGGATCTGGACCCCGGTGAAATTCTGACCCTCACCTATACGGTCAATGTTACCTCGGCAGCACTGGTGGACGGGACCCATACAAACACCGTTGACGCCGATTGGTCTTCTCAGGACGGTGCCGCCCCAAACGAACGGGTCTATGACGAAGACGACGGCATTGATTCCCCGGTTGATGGCGGTGCCAATGCTGACAGAGATGTTGATGATGCTGTTTTTTCAATGGATCCGGCCACCATTGCCAAGAGTGACGGTGGTCTGACAACGGCTACCATCGGCGAGACGATTACCTACACCCTGACCATCAACGCACCCCAGGGAACCGTTGACAACCTGGTGGTTGAGGACATTCTTTCAGCAGGGTTGATTTTTACTGGTAACGGCACGATTTCAACAACGGACTTCTCTTTTGAAAATCCGACGGACCCGGCAATTCTCGGTACCAATGACGGCTCAGCTCCGGTCACCATTACCTGGGACCTTGGTGACACCGTGGTCAGTACCGACGAGCCATTGATCATCACCTACACGGCCCGGGTAGCTGACGTGAGCGGCAACTTCCTCGGCGAAGGCCTTGATAACGCGGCATCGATAGAGTACGACAACGCCCAGAACGTACACCGGACCCCTGCTCCGGTTACCGATGAATTAACGGTTGTCGAGCCCTGGATCAGCACCGTCAAGACGGTTGATCAAACAACCGGTGTTGAGGCGGGAGACATCCTGACCTACACGGTGGCCCTGACCAACGGCGGCAACGCCACGGCCTACGAGGTCAACTTCAACGACACCCTGGCGCCAGGAACTGCATTTGATGCCGTACAAACTGCGGCCATAGGGGGCACCGGGGTTTCACTGGGTACTACTTCTGAATCTGCTGGTATTGTTACCTTTTCCGACACCGCCTGGGATCTGGACCCCGGTGAAGTTCTGACCCTCACCTATACGGTCAATGTTACCTCGGCAGCACTGGTGGACGGGACCCATACAAACACCGTTGACGCCGATTGGTCTTCTCAGGACGGTGCCGCCCCAAACGAACGGGTCTATGACGAAGACGACGGCATTGATTCCCCGGTTGATGGCGGTGCCAATGCTGACAGAGATGTTGATGATGCTGTTTTTTCAATGGATCCGGCCACCATTGCCAAGAGTGACGGTGGTCTGACAACGGCTACCATCGGCGAGACGATTACCTACACCCTGACTATCAACGCACCCCAGGGAACCGTTGACAACCTGGTGGTTGAGGACATTCTTTCAGCAGGGTTGATTTTTACTGGTAACGGCACGATTTCAACAACGGACTTCTCTTTTGAAAATCCGGCGGACCCGGCAATTCTCGGTACCAATGACGGCTCAGCTCCGGTCACCATTACCTGGGACCTTGGTGACACCGTGGTCAGTACCGACGAGCCATTGATCATCACCTACACGGCCCGGGTAGCTGACGTGAGCGGCAACTTCCTCGGCGAAGGCCTTGATAACGCGGCATCGATAGAGTACGACAACGCCCAGAACGTACACCGGACCCCTGCTCCGGTTACCGATGAATTAACGGTTGTCGAGCCGCAGATCACCACCGTAAAGAGCGTAGTTGACTCCGCTGATGCGGGCACGGATGCTGAATGGAATGAAACAATCACCTACACCGTGCGTTTCACAAACAGCGGGAATTCAACTGCCTACGAAGTCAATGCAATAGATACGCTGGCTCCAGGCACTCAGTTTGATGCTTTATCCAGCACATCCAGCAGTTTCGGAGCAGTCGTTGATCCGACCATGACCGACAACGGTGATGGTACGGTTTCTATTGTCGGCAACTGGGATATACCTGTTGGAGAATATGTCGAACTCGAATATACGGCAACCGTATTGGAAGCAGCATTTCTTGCTCCTCCCCATGAAAACAGTGTTGATGCCGACTGGTCCAGTCAGGATGGTGTCAGTCTCAATGAGCGACAGTATGATGACACCGGTACTTCACCTGTTGATGGTGATCTCGATGCCGACAATGCTGTTTTTACCGTCATCACGACAGGCAGCATCGGTGACACCGTTTTCTTTGACACCGATCAATCCGGCAGTGAAACCCTGGGCGATACCGGTATAACCGATATTCTGGTTACACTGAGTATTGACACTGACGGTGACGGTATACCGGATTTTACCTGGACGGACGTGACCGATGCAGATGGCCGGTACCTGTTTGAAAACCTGCCTGCCTTTGACAACTACACGGTCACCGTGAATCCGGTAAATCTACCGGATGGAACGATCGCAACCTACGACCTGGACGGAACCGACACTGAGCATGTCATCAGCAGGATCGCTCTTGATGTTGCTGGAACCAGAGACGATGCCGACTTTGGGTATCTCAACCGCGGTACCGGCTCCATCGGCGATACCGTCTGGTACGATGCCGATGCCGACGGCGTACTCGATTCCGGCGAGCAGGGGCTCGCAGGTGTCAGCCTCATCCTGACCGGCGACATTACCGGCGACGGCCTCGAGGACATATCCTTTACCACGATAACCGATGAAAACGGCGCCTATAGCTTCGACGACCTGCTGCCCGGGAATTACACGGTGAGGGTTGACACGAGACCAGCCGGCATGGTGCAGACCTTTGACATCGACGGCCTCGTAACAACTCCGGACAATGCCTCGCTCGCTCTGGCTGCAGGCGAAAACAACAACAACGTCGACTTCGGCTACACCGGCTCCGGCTCGATTGGCGACACGATCTATTTTGATGCCGATAATTCCGCTACCCTTAATGGCGGGGATGGTTTCCTGCCAGGCATTACGGTCACCTTGACAGGTGATGTGAACAATGACGGCATCGAGGATACGCTGACAACCACGACTGATGCAAACGGCGGCTATCTCTTCGAAAACCTGCCCGACGGTTCCTACACGGTTACCGTTGACCCCGCCGACCTGCCGCCGGGCATGAGCCAGAGCGGTGACCCGGATGGGGGTAATGACAACACCTCTGCTGTTACCCTGGCAGGCGGGACGGACGATCTTGACCAGGACTTCGGCTACATTGGTACCGGATCCATCGGCGATACCATTTGGGAAGATACTGATGGAAACGGCCTGCAGAACGGTGCAGAAACCGGTCTTGCCGGTGTCAGCGTGAACATTTCCGTCGACTTTGACGGTGATGGCCAGGCGGATTATACCGGAACAGCTACCTCGGACATCACTGGAAACTACCTGTTCACCAATCTGCCCCAGGGGACCTATAGCATCGAGGTCGCTACCTCTACGGTTCCCGATGGATACGTGTTGACCGGAGATCCCGACGCCAACCCTGACTCGGCAGCCAGCGTCAATCTGCCAGCCGGCGGAATAAACCTGAACCAGGATTTCGGCTACCAGCCGACAGGCGGGCCAACCAGCTCGATCGGCGACACCATCTACTTTGATGCCGACGGCAGCGGCGCGCAAAACGGGGCCGAACCGGGAATTTCCGGCGTCCGCGTCACCCTGCGTGGAGATATTGACGGCAACGGAACGATAGACAGCGTCAGTTCTATCACCGACAGCAGCGGCACCTATCTTTTCGATAACCTCCCGGCAGGAGCCTATACGGTTTCAGTCATCCCGGCAACACTGCCCGCGGGAATGAGCCAGACCAGCGACCCGGACGGGGGCAATGACAACACCTCCGCTGTTACACTTGCAGGTGGAGTGGACAATCTTGATCAGGATTTCGGCTATAACGGTACCGGCTCGCTCGGGGATACCATCTTCTTCGACGGCAACAACAACGGCTCCCAGGAAACCAATGAGGGCGGCATCGCCGGCGTACAGGTGGATCTTGACGTTGATTTAAACGGTGATGGCACGGCAGATTACACGTACACCGAGACCACTGGCACCGACGGCGATTACCTGTTTGAGAATCTGCCCTCGGGCGAGTACACCATCAGGGTCAATCCCGCGTCGCTGCCGCCCGGTATGATCCAGAGCAGCGATCCGGACAGCTCTCTTGATAACAGCGCCAGCTATACTCTGGCCGGTGGAGAGAGCAACCTTAACCAGGATTTCGGCTACACCGGAACCGGCTCGATCGGCGACACCATCTGGAATGACGCGGACGGCGACGGCGTGCAGAACGGATCAGAACCCGGGCTTGCCGGAATCGATATCACCGTGAGCGCCGATATCGACGGTGACGATGAGGTGGATTACGAGCAGACCGTCACCACCGACGCCAACGGCAATTACCTCTTCAGCAATCTCCCGTCCGGCGAATACACGTTAACGGTTGATCCGGCAACCCTGCCTCCGGGGATGAACCAGAGCGGTGATCCCGACGGCGGCAACGACAATACGGCTGCTCTCATTCTGGGTCCCGGCGCAAACAACCTGGATCAGGATTTCGGTTACAACAGCGGCACAGGCTCCATCGGCGATACCGTCTTTTTCGATGTTGACGGCAATGGTGTGCAGGATGGAGGCGATACCGGCATTCCAGGCGTTACGGTAACCCTGACCGGTGATGCGAATAACGACGGAATCGAGGATACACTAACAACCGTAACCGACGACAACGGCACCTATCTTTTTGATAACCTGGCCGACGGCGACTACGCGATAACCGTCGACCCGGCCACCCTGCCCGCAGGCATGGTGCAGACCGGTGATCCGGATAGCGTCAACGACAATAGTTCCGCTGTCACCCTGCTGCCCGATGAAGACAACCTGCAGCAGGATTTTGGCTACCGGGGAACAGGGTCCATCGGCGACACTATCTGGAACGATTCTAGATGGTAACGGGATACAGGATGGTGGTGAAGGAGGTTTAGCAGGGATCGATGTTACCATCTCCGTCGACTTTGACGGTGACGGTGCAACGGATTACACACAAACAGCAACCACGGGTGCAATGGGTAATTATCTTTTCGAAAACCTTCCGGAAGGCGAATATACCATTGCCGTGGATACCGACACTGTACCGGCTACATACGTGCTGACCGGAGACCCGGATACCAACCTTGATTCAACATCCACAGTCAATCTTCCTGCCGGAGGAACAAATCTGGATCAGGATTTCGGTTACCGGGATACCGGGTTCTTCACCGGTTCCATCGGCGACACCATCTATTTTGATGCAAACAATAACGCAATCGAGGATGGCGATGATGCTGGCCTGCCGGCCGTCAGCGTCACCCTGGCAGGTGATATTAATGGTGACGGTACGATCGACACCGTTACGACGACTACTGACAGCAGCGGCACCTACCTGTTTGATAACCTGCCGGAAGGCGGCTACACAATCACGGTTGACCCGACAACCCTGCCCGCAGGCATGACTCCGACTCAAGATCCGGATGGAGGTGCTGCCAACAGCGCTGCTGTTGCGCTGGGCGAGGGCGAAGATAATGTCGACCAGGACTTCGGTTATACCGGCAGCGGTTCCATCGGAGATACCGTCTATTTTGATACGGATGCTGACGGTACCCAGGATAGCGGGGAAAACGGCATGCCGAACGTGGATGTTACCATCAGTGTTGATTTCGACGGCGACGGCAATCCTGACTACACGGCAACGACTACAACCGATGCTAATGGCAGCTATGTCTTCGACAACCTGCCTGCGGGTGAATATACGGTCAGTGTTGAGACCAGCAGCCTGCCCGGCGATGTCCGGCCGAGCGGCGACCCTGATGGCACGCTTGACAACAGCGCCACAATCAATCTGGGTCCGGGAGCGACCAATAACGACCAGGACTTCGGTTATACCGGAACCGGCTCAATCGGCGATACCGTTTTTTATGATGCGGACGGCAACGGCTACCAGAGTCCGGGCGAGCGCGGCCTTCCCGGAGTAAGGGTAACCCTGCAGGGAGACTTTGACAATGATGGAACGATTGAAGCCGTAACCACTACAACAGACGGTAACGGTGTCTACCTATTCGACAATCTCACCGCAGGTAATTATACCATCTATGTGGATACCACGACGCTGCCGGACGGGATGGCCCAGACAGCAGACCCTGACGCCACGCTTGACAACCAGTCGCTGGTAACACTTGCCGCCGGTGAAACGAACCTGGCTCAGGATTTCGGTTACAGCGGGCCATCGCCTTTTCCGCCCACTCAGCCGCCGCAGCCTGACGAGCCGGACGAGCCGGACGAACCAGTAATCTCCGTAACACCCCGACCGTCATCTGCGGGACCTGTTGAAGCGGACGGGCAGGGTTTTATCGCCGATGCCTTTTTCATGTACCGGCAATTCGGCGACCGGGATGATAATCAGCTCTTTTGCCCGTTCGAGATGCAACCCTGGCCACTGCCGCCAGTACCTGTGTCTCCAGTCTATTCCGGACATGCGGAGCCGGGAACCACGATCGAACTTGTTCTTTATGACGCCATGGGTAACCAGGTTGGCTATCGCAGTGTTATGGCCGATACGGCAGGCAACTGGCTGGCCGACCTGCCGGAAACCATCATGTATGAACGGCCGCACCACATGGAAATCGGGCAGACAATGTCGAGCTACAATGAAAGCAGCGCCGGGTTCTTTAACATGCGGACCTATTTCTACCCCAGCTTCAACAGCATGATCTATTCGAGCACCCGCCTTGACGTAGAGACGGTGTTTGCCTATCTGCCTTCCACTCTGCTGCAGTCCATGCACCAGAGCAATCATTCAACAATTGATATCAGGTGGGACGGTTTCAAACATTATGAATTTGATGCCCCGTCAACCCACCCGGCACGAAACAGTCACTGATAACCACAGGGCAAAAGGACAAAGGATGAAAACAATACTCGTACTCGTCACACTGGCAATCGTGGGCAGTTTTTCCCGCACGACACCGCTGTATGCCGAAAGTGAAATTCCATCGGATTATGATCTGGTTGTAGAGGCCACGCAGCAGAGCAAGCTGGATTACGATCAGTTGCGCTCCAGACTGTTTCAACGCTACACTCCGCTTATCGAACAAATGGAGAGCGCCACAACCGGCTACACCAGTATTTTCTCCAGCGGCTCAGCAAGCGGGTTGACTATCGGTGCAGGTTCAATCCCCGAGGGTTTTACCCCCTGGTGGCAGTCAAGGGTCAACAGCCAGATCAACCCGGCAGCAGAGGGCATCTCGACCGACGTCACCTCGCTCTTCAGCCGGGCGCTGAAGCACTCTTCACAGATAAAAGTCTTCAGTGATCTGCCGCTCATACGTCAGACCACCATTCAGGAAGCTGAAGGGCCCTACGATTTCAGGCTGTTCGCCGAGGGTCGACTCTCCGATCTCGACGAACCGGTAGGAGATGACCTGCAGACCGGGGGCCCCCTGCGTTATGAAGAAAATACCAAAAATATCGAGTACGGCATGCGTAAAAAATTCCTGCCTGGCACCGAGATTGAACTCAAGCAGAATATCGGGGGTATGGATACCAACTCCATTTACTTCAATCCCGAAGATCAGGCCCGCACCGGCACCTACCTGACCATTACCCAGCCGCTTCTCAAAGGATTCGGCATTGCGTATAACCGCTCACCTATCGATCTTGCCGGTATTGATCATTCAATTGCCCAGGAAGAGCTGCGGCGCAATGTGGAGAGCCATCTCCTCGAGGTGTCCCGCTCCTACTGGGGCCTCTACCTGGAACGCTCACTGCTGCTTCAAAAAGAGCAGCTCGCCAGAAAAAGCCTGGAGATCTACAAGCAGATGAAGCAGCGTACCGGCATGGATGTCCCGCCCAGCCTGCTGGCGCGCTCCAAATCCCTGGTCAGCGCCCACGAACTTGCCGCCATGCAGGCGGAATACGCCATGCTCAATGCCCAGTCCCGCATTCGAGCCCTGGTGAATGATCCCGAACTCCTCTCCGCGGCCGGCCTGGAAATGATCACCAGCCAGCTGCCGCAAAACACCTTGTTTAATACCAATTTTGACCAGGCACTGCAGACCACCCTGAACAATCGCCCCGAAGTGGCTCAGGCCATAAAACATATCCAGGCGGCCTATCTCCGGCTGGAACGGACTAAAAGCGAACTGCGCCCCGATCTTGATCTTTTTTTTCAGACATACGTGAAGGGGCTCGAAGGTGATTACGAATACGGCGATGCCTACTCCAACCAGTTTAATGATGGCGGACCCAGCTATGTTGCCGGCCTGCGCTTTGAATATCCGCTTGGAAACAATGGCGCCGAAGCCCGAAACCTCAGGAAAAAACTGGAGATTCGTCAGCTTCTGCACCAGCTTGACACCACCGTTGAAAACGTTCTGCTGGAAGCCCAGGTTTCCTATCGGGAACTTGAAAAGAACTACCGTTCCATGGTACAGAGTTACCAGATCATGCGATCGGATGATGAAGAGGTGAAAGCCCTTCTCTCCCGGGTTGATTATCTGCTGGCCAACAGCGAGCCTTATGGTGATGTGTTATACCGGCTGATGGATGCCAGTGAGCGGCTGACCGAATCGGAAGAGCTGTTTGCCAAAAGCGAACTGACCTACAACTACTCCCCTTTAACCTCCACCGGGCCATGGGAATCCTGGTCAGTACAAACAACATCACCTTCACCGAGGAAAAACCCGAAGATGGCGATACATTGCCGGCAATCCATGTTCGTCAGTAAAGGAGCTCGCTGCACCACGTTCATTAGAACCTGGAAACATGGTGCAGCGAGCTTTCATGCCGGTTTTTATCTGCTTATCGTCGCCTCGTTACTTTTCCAGGCCGAACCGGGCCTTTCTCAAACCTTTGACACGTTTCTTGAACCCAGCCAGATTGTCGACATTTCTTCGCCTTTTCGAAACCGCATTACCGATATTCATGTCGGTATCGGTGATCGGGTCAAGGCCGGGCAGCTCCTTGCCGAACTCGACAGCCAGGTTCTCAGGGCAACACTTGATTCTGCTGAGACAGCAGCTTCGTTTAAGGGTCGCATCGACTCCGCAAAAGCCCTGGTCAGCATGCAGGAGGACCGCTACAAGATGCTGCAGGACCTTGAAAAAAGCGGCAACGCCCGTCCGCAGGAACTGGTAAAGGCTCACACCGACCTGGTCATGGCCCGCGCTCAATTGCAGAGTGCCCTGGATGACAGGACATTGAAAAAACTTGAAGCCGGCATCATCCGCGCCCAGATAGAAGAACGAAAACTGCACAGTCCCGTTGACGGTGTTGTGGTCAAAATTTCCAAGCAGCAGGCGGAGTTAATCGGCGGCAGTGACGGGGAACCATTTATGACCGTTGTCCAGCTCGACCCGCTGCTGGCCATTTTTCATGTGCCCCCTGAAATTGCGCGGGACCTGGAGAAAGGAACAGGATTCCCCCTGGATAGTGGCGGAACCGCTGTCACCGGCGAAATTGATTTTATCTCACCGGTCATCAATGCCCAAAGCGGTACCGTCGAGGTGCGTGTCACAATTGCCAACCCGGATAACAATCTGATAAGCGGCAGTCGCTGCACTTTCAGCAAACAGTAATTTCACGGAGATACATTTCATGACAGACGACGCAAAAAAACAACAGCAGATCAAGGTTCGCTATAATGAGACATCGGCCCTCTATGCCTCCCAGTTTATTGTCAACACCAGCGGCGAAGACCTGATCATAAATTTTTCGTCAGGACCGATCACCGATCCAGCCGGCGGGGAGTCTGTCCTCCCGGTCCATACCCGGATGGCCATGACGATCAATGGTGCCAGACGCCTGCATGGAGTGCTGGGAAACATCCTGAGCAAACAGGGTGCCGATGCTGCAAAGATCCCTGCCGCTGCGCAGGCAAAGCTCTCGGACGTTAACTAACAGCAAATCGTACTGTTGAGCGATACACCTTCAACCCGCTCCGTCCAGGGCAGCGCCGTCATCCGCCGCCCGGATATTCACCAGCTATCCAGCCAGTTTCTCCGGCTTGCGAACCAGGCGGGAAATCGGCATCGGCTTGTCCTGGACTTCCTGCAGGCAGCCATCGGTCTGGTCAATGCCGCAGGGGTGATCTATTTTACCCGGAACCAGGACGGCGATCTTGCAGTCGAACAGCAGCTGCTCTCCCGACAGGCCCTTTCCTGGTCTTCAGACGTTGTCGACTGCATGCGGCAGAACGCGCACCGCGCCTTGACCAGCGGCCGGGCGCAATTCAGCACGCTTGAAGAATTTCCCGCCGCCCAGCTGCTTTCCTGCCCGGCAGGATATGATAACCAGTATACCGGTTGTCTGTCTTTTATTATCCTCACCGGTGATCAGCCTATCGAATCTTTCCTGGTTATCATTCAGCTGCTGACCACCCTGCTCAACACTTTTCTCGAAAGGAGCACTCCCCCGGTCGGCAGTGAAAGGGACCTGTTGCGACAGTTGGTTGGTCTTGTTGCCACTACTCTTGAATACCGCTACCAGCCGGAATCCCTGTTACAGCTCAACGCCCGGCTGCGTTCATGGTCAGACTGCGAGCAGGTGGCAATCGGCACGATGACAGCTTCCGGACGGATGATTCTCAGTTCGCTGTCCCACATCACCTCCGTGGACCAGCGCAGCGAACAATCGCGGATCTTTACCAAAGCGCTCAATGAATGCGCTGTTCAACCGGACATTCTCGTTTTGCCGGCAATCAGCGAGACCTTGGAACAGAGTTCACCTCTTTTCCAGGAGCTGCTGAACATCAGTTCAAACAGTCAGGCTGTCGGGCTTTCACTCAGCGACTCGCATGGCACCATGACAGGTGCGGTCATTTTTCTCTGGAACAAGCCGGGAGAGCGGCAGGGGCTTATTTCATCCCTTGCTGCAGGCAGGGGTGTGCTGGCCTCATGTCTTTCCGTCATGCAGGAAAAGGCCGGAACTGCTGTTTCCGCTGCCAAGAAACACCGGGGAGCAGGCAAAACGCGCCGTTTCGGCAGATATCTGCTGGTATTTGCGGCCATAGCGCTGCTGGTGGCAGTCGGGATGGCGCCGCTGCCCTTTCGCCTGAGTACGCAATGCCTGGTGCAGCCGGTTTCAACCAGGTTCGTGGTTGCCAGATTCGATGGAATTCTTCAGGAAGTCCTGGTACAGCCCGGAGACGAGGTTCAGGACGGTGATACCCTGGCTATCCTCGATGGCCGGGAGAATGAAATTACCCGGGCGGCGGTGACCGCAGAACGCAACAAGGCCCAGAAAATGCGGGATCACCACCTGGCGCTCGGCAATACTGCCGGGGCCCAGATTGCCAGACTCGAGGAGCAACGGCTCGAAGAGCAGCTCAGCCTGCTGCTCGAGCAGGAGAAACACCTCATCCTGCTCAGCCCGGTTGACGGCATCGTGCTCTCCGGCGACCTCAAGAGGGCGCTCGGCAGCCCGGTGAGTAAAGGCCAGAGTCTGTTTGAAGTGTCGCCATTGAAAGAGATGATTGTTGAGCTTGCTGTGCGCGAAAACCATATCACCTACCTGAAGCCGGACTTGGACGTACGGGTGCGCTTCGACGCCTATCCCGACGCCGCCTGGGTCGGATCCATTAAAAAGATTAACCCGAAATCAGAAATCAGGGAGAATCGCAATGTCTTTATCGCTGAGCTCGAATTCGACAACCCGGACGGAAGGCTCAGGCCCGGTATGCAGGGAAAAGCCGTTATCCAGGCCGGCTCCAAACCGCTTGGCTGGATTATTTTTCATAAACCCTGGTATACCTTGCTGCAATTGAAGGATTTGCTTTTCTAGACCATTATGCCAAACGCCGAATCATCCCTGCCGAGACTCCGCTCCGAACTCCGCTTTTCCCCAGTCAAAGAAGGCAACCGGATACAGTACATCCTGGAAGATCCCGTTCGTAATACCTTTTACCGGATCGGCCTCGAGGAGTATCTGTTTATCAGCAGGCTGAACCAGGCCTCCGGACTTGAGCAATTACTGGAGAGTGTAGCCCAAACCGGCGATACGCGCCTGAACGCCGAGCAGGCCCAGGCCATACTGAACTGGCTGGCAGCCAGGCAGCTCCTACAGGTAGATGATGCCGCCCCCCTTGTCCAGGCACTGGAACTTGAAAAAAAACAGAAAACCGCCCGGCGCTTCAGCCGGCTCAATATTATTACCATC
Source organism: uncultured delta proteobacterium (assembly GCA_963696725.1). Taxonomy (GTDB): domain Bacteria; phylum Desulfobacterota; class Desulfobulbia; order Desulfobulbales; family Desulfocapsaceae; genus MADRE3. The sequence continues at coordinate 248,766 of CAVOLI010000014.1, read as the reverse complement.
AAGGTGCCGCTGTTCAACCCGGACCCTCTGCTGAACTACCTGAGCCCAAAACTTACCTGGCTGACCGGCAGGTGGTTTGCATTACTCTGGCTGATCCTTGCCGTCTCGGCGCTCGGTATTCTTTTTTCAAAATGGCAGGAGTTCAGCAGTCAGGCAGTCGGTTTTTTTTCAACCGGCAATGTGCTTTTTATCTGGCTTATCTGGTTTTTACTCAAACTTTTTCATGAATTATTTCACGCCTTGGTCTGCCGCCGTTACGGCGGCAGAGTATATGAGGCCGGCATCCTGTTTATCCTCTTTATTCCGCTTACCTATGTCAATGCCACATCATCATGGAACTTTCCTTCAAAATGGCAGCGCATTCATGTAGCCGTCGCCGGCATGTTCATCGAACTCGGTATCGCTTGGGCGGCGCTGCTGGTCTGGTCTGGACAGCCGAACACCACGACGGGATTCATTGCCCATAACACGGTTATCATCGCCTCGGTCAGCTCCCTGCTCTTCAATGCCAATCCACTCATGCGTTTTGACGGTTATTACGTCCTTTCCGACCTGATCGGCATCCCAAATCTTTACAGCCACGGTCTGCAGTTTATCAAGTCCATTGGCGCGCGCTGGTTTCTCGGTATCCCCTCTGCCGCTGCCTGGCAGAACGGCCCGAAATTATGGTTTATCAGGCTCTATGGTATCGCCATCTACCTCTGGCGTTTATTCATTCTTGTTTCCCTTGGCTACATCGCCAGCACCATGGCCGGAGGCTTCGGCATCCTGGCAACGATCGGCGCTGCAGTTGTCTGGCTCGGGACACCTCTCTACCAGTTTTTCAAGCGGTTGCCGTTTTACCGGCAGCAGAATCCTCATGCCATGCGCCACCTGCTGCTGCATCTGGTCATAACCCTGCTGGTCATCGCCTTTGGCGGTCGCCTGATCAGCTGGGAGCAGAGAATCCAGGCTCCCGCAGTAGTTGAATACCAGCGTCAGTTCAGCGTACGGCCTGAAACCGAAGGTTTTGTCAGCATTGTCCACGTCGCGGCCGGCCAGCAGGTGCACCAGGGAGCCCTGCTGCTGAGCCTGGAAAACGATGAACTGTCATACACTGCTCGTGACCTGCAGTTGCAGATTCGGCAAGTGGAACTGGAAAGCCGCCTGGCCCAGTCCAACGGCCAACTCACCAAACTGCAGATCCTGGAGGAGCAGCAGCAGAACCTGTCAGGAAAACTGCAGGGTCTCGAGGCGGACCTCAGAGCGTTCAAGGTCCGCGCTCAGGGTGATGGTGTCATCGTCGGCACCGGCCTGGAAGCACTTGAAGGAACCTATCTTTTCAGGGGGCAGGAGGTTTTCTGGATAGTCAGCCCTAAACAGAAACAAATCACCGCAAGCGCCTCCCAGGATGACATCGAACAGTTCCGGGCACTCGTAAACCATCCCCTGGAAGTAGATATGCGCTCCGCTGGGCTTGGCACCTTTACAGGCACACTCAGGCAGGTGTCCCCAACAGCGACAACCGAATTGATCCATCCGGCATTGGGGGCGGTACACGGGGGGCCCCTTGATGTCCGGCAGCAAGCTATCGGGACGGTTGGGAAAGACATGGAGCAACGCTACCGTTTTGAATTGTTTACGCCGCGGTTCAAACTTTATGTGGAGCTGCCGGCAGCGGTAACTGAAAAAGTGATGGATGGCCAGCCGGCAACCCTGTACACGAGAGGTTCCAGGATTTCACTCGGCAGGATAATTTCCAATCGGGTGGGTGACTGGCTGCAAACCAAAAAGTCCCTGCTGGACAGGTAACCCTGCAATGGTGTGCATACCTCAACCTCGACAGCAGAGACTGCTTCTGTGAACGGAACGGGCAGCTTTTTTGTCCGGATAACACAAAACCTCAAGGATACCATACATGAAGAATCTGCTGTTGCTGACGATGGCGCTTTGTGCCGGCGGACTGCTTCCCATCCAGGGTGCAATTAATTCACAACTTGCCAAGGCCCTCAACCACCCCATGCAGGCATCGTTCATCTCATTTCTGGGGGCACTGGTTGCCATTGTTCTCTACCTGGCGCTCGTTCGTCCGGAAATACCATCTCTGGCCACCCTGAAAACAACTCCGATCCTGAATTTCACCGGAGGACTTTACGGAGTAATCTTTGTCACTGCCATCCTTGTGGTCACGCCCAAAATCGGAATTGCCAGCACGCTTGTTGCTACTATTGTCGGCCAGTTGATCGTCTCGATTTTGCTCGATCATTTTGGCCTGCTGGGGCTTGACCGCTACCCGATCAACACACCTCGTATCCTTGGTTGCATCGGTTTAGTGGTCAGTCTCTGGCTGATCCAGAAAACCTGAATTCCAGAGACGCTTGCAGTTGATAAATAAGGCGGTATCCCATCTGCTTCGACAGGAAACAGTCTGCCTCTAAATCGATTTTGCAGCGTGCCCTAATTCATCTTGTCCCGGTAGTTAATCAGTAGTAGATTCACCACCGACGTCTATTTTCTTCGTCCCCGACCTTAGGGGATCATTATCAATCATCAATTCGGGAACAGGAGATGACCAATTCACTGACCTGCCGCCGCGATGCCTTTTTAATCCCTGAAGGTGTCTGTTACATGAACTGCTCGTACATGTCTCCGCTGTTAAAAAGTGTAGAAGCTGCAGCTGTAGCCGGGATTCACCGGCGCCTGGAACCATGGGCGATTACGCCTCCTGATTTCTTTGAACCGGCGGAGAAGGTCCGCAGGCTGTTTGCCGAACTGATCAAAGGTGAGGCCGATGGTGTGGCACTCGCCCCGTCGGTGAGCTATGGCGTTGGTTTGGCCGCCGTAAACCTTCCCATAGAAGCAGGGCAGTCAATCGTGATCCTGAAAGAACAGTTTCCCTCAAACGTCTACCCTTGGGAAGTCCTTGCCGCAGAAAACAAGGCAACCCTGATCCGCGTTCCCTACCCGGACGGTGATAACCTGACGAGTGCGGTTATTGCCTCCATAGGAGCGGAAACGGCTATTGTTTCATTACCGCAGATCCACTGGATTACCGGTGCTAAGATAGATTTAAATGAAATCAGGAAAAAAACACGAGCGGTTGGCGCAGCCCTGGTTGTCGATGCCTCGCAGTCTCTTGGCGCCTCATCATTTGACGCCTCGTCGATCCAGCCTGATTTTCTCATTAACACCGGTTACAAAGGGTTGCTCGGTCCCTATGGCCTTTGTTTTGTCTATGTAGCTGAAGAATGGCGCGAAGGCACAGCGCTTGAACAGGGGTGGCTGAATCGTGCCAAAAGCAATGAATTTGCGAACCTTACCAATTACCAGTCGGAATACCAGAAAGGCGCCCGCCGCTATGATTTTGGTGAACGGGCAAATCCTGTTTCACTGGGCATGGCGATTGCCGCGCTGGAGCAGCTGCTTGAGTGGGGCATGGAATCGGTTACCGCGTATAACAGCTCACTCGTTCGTTATATCATGGATAAAGCTCAATCCTGTGGATTTACCCATACAGCCGCGGCTCACTGTTCCGACAATATGGTCGGTGTCACCCTCTCCCCTGACGTCTCACCCGAACTTGCAACCGCACTTCAGAAAGACAAGGTTTACATCAACATCCGGGGCCGAAGTATCCGCCTTGCCCCCCATGTTTATAATGACAAAGCTGAGATAGATCGTCTTTTTGAGGTGCTTCCCCGCTATATGTGAGGAGCCAGGAAACGCGAGACCACACCATTTAGTACAGAGGCAGAAATCGGTAGAGGCTGAGAATGCGGTAATTCACACCTTCTTAGCTTCACCGCTGCCGGACTGTATACCCCTGCTGCACGCTACTCGTCGGAGGCCAGCTCAACAAGGCGCCGATACCGTCTTTCGACATCATGCTGGATGCCCGCCACCTGGTTCTCAGAAAGATGCTTGAAACGTCCCTGGACTTTGAGATACTCAGATACCGGCAACGGTTTTTTATTGATCGTGCCCAGCACATATTTTCCGTCTACTATTTCAAAGAGCGGATACATGTTGGTCTTGACTGCCAGTTTGCAGACCTCGATCGCTGCCGACGTCACCATTTTCCAGCCAGTGGGGCATGGAGAAAACACATGGACAAAAGCTGGACCGGGCGTGTAGGCCGCCCGCCTCACCTTGTTCATCAAATCGAGATGATGTGCTGGAGTGGCCGTTGCCACATACGGCACACCGTGGTCGGCGACGATGGCCACCAGGTCCTTCTTCGGGTCGCGCTTCCCCTCGCTGCAGCTGCCGATTGGAGATGTCGTCGTCCAGGCACCGCTCGGAGTCGCTGAAGAGCGCTGGATGCCGGTGTTCATATAGGCCTCGTTGTCAAAGCATATATAGACAAAATCATGATTCCGCTCCAGTGCCCCGGAAAGCGACTGAAAGCCGATATCAGAGGTGCCACCGTCACCGCCGATTATTACAACCTTGGTATCTTTCCCCCGGTATCGTCCCTTTCTCTTCAATACTTTCAGGGCCGAGGCGACACCGCTGCCCACCGCACCGGCATTCTCGAAAGCAACGTGTATCCACGGTACATTCCAGGCGGTCTGCGGAAACGGGGAGGTTATAACCTCCATGCAGCCGGTCGCATTGACAACGATCATATCCTCACCGATTGCCTTTAAAGCCAGGCGCATGGCCAAAACTTCGCCGCATCCCTGGCAGCCGCGATGGCCTGAAGCCAGCGCTTCAAATTCAGGGATACTTTTTGCCTTTATCTTTTCAATTGCTGCGCTCATTATAAGGACCTCACATCGATCAGGGTATAGCTGCGCCGCTGTTTCTCAAGCGTCTGCGCCTGCTTCACCGCCTCTTTGAAGGTTTTACGGTTGATTTCCCGGCCGCCGAGTCCGGCAATAAAATCTATGATCTTCGGCCGTCTTTCCCGGTCATAAAAAAGACTTCTCAACTCAAGGGCAACCGGCCCGCCGGGTGCCCCCGGCGTCATCATTCGATCGATTACTGCAACCACTGCAGCATTTTCAAGGATCGCCACTAGCTGTTCGCACGGAAGAGGCCTCCATAATCGTATCCGGGCAAGGCCGACGGAAATTCCGGTTTCACGCATTTCATCCACCGCCGTCCGCGCCGTTTCACCGATTGCACCCATGGTTACCAGAACCACTTCAGCATCATCGGTACGATAGGCCTCGACGGGATTGTAGCGCCGTCCGAAGCGTCTATCGAAATCGGACCAGATCTCCTCGAGAACCACCTCAGCCTCCAACAGGGCCATCTCCTGCTGCTGTTTTATTTCCGTATAGACGTTCTGTGTTCCAAGGGGGCCGATGCTCCGGGGATGTCTCACATCAAGCCGCTCCCTGAAAGACACGGGAGGCAGGAAGGTATCGACCTCCTGCTTGCTCAGTATTGAAACAGGTTCCATCACGTGTGACAACGTAAAACCATCCATGCAGACCAGAACCGGCAGCAGTATCCTGCTGTCCTCGGATAGCTGGAAGGCGTGGAGCAGCAAATCGAACACATCCTGGCCGTTTTCAGCAAAAAGCTGCACCCAGCCGGTATCTCGCTGGGGCATGATATCGGAATGATCCGCCCAAATATTGATCGGTGCCGACAACGCCCTGTTGGCAACAGCCATCACCATCGGCAGCCGAAGGCTTGAGGCGGCAAAAAGAATTTCGTGCATCAGGGCCAGCCCCTGGGATGCAGCGGCGGTAAACGTCCGAGCTCCGACGGCTGATGCCCCCAGGCAGGCGCTGATTGCTGAATGTTCGGACTCCACCGGAATATATTCCGCATCCAGGCTCCCGCTGTTGACCATTTCCGCCAGGTCCTCGACAATATGGGTCTGGGGGGTAATCGGATAGGCCGCGATTACCTCGACATCTGCGAGGGCCACCGCTTCCGCAGCCGCATGGGAAACCTCTATACCGATACGTCTACTCATCGTTCCTCCTCCATTGACAATGCACCCTTCGGACAGGTTGTGACACAGATCCCACACCCTTTGCAGTAGTCGCCGTTCCAGCTATAACTTCCATCTTCCGCCTTCATAAAGGCCATTTCCGGGCACATGATCCAGCAGATGCCGCAGTCAATACATGCATCACGATCCATCAGTGGGTAACTGCCTGTTCGCCAGTTTCCCGTCAAGAAATCCCTGCTGCTTCCGGGCAGGTGGACATCGCAGCCGATTTCAACTTCTGTCCAGGGGTACAGGGCTTCTGTCTTTATATATCCCTGATAATCCACCTCGATTACTGGGTGGTCTTTGCTTTCAAGCGAGTTATACTCGATGACATCCGTCTGCTCATATGCCCTGCGCATCGCTTCAAGATTTTTTGCAGAAAGCCTGCCAAAACGTTTATGAAACGGCTCATCCAGTGACTCAAGGCTGATCAGCCCGGTGGCTCTAACCAGAGATCCGATAATGGCGGTGTTGGTGATCGGCAGGCCGATTGTCTCCATGGCAATCCGGCTGGCGTCAACAAGGCAGACGACATAGTTCTCCTCAAAAGTCTTGAATTGCTCCCGGTTATGCCCAGAGGTATTGACGATCAGCGTTTTACCGGGAGCAAGCCCCTCGGTAACTTCGGGCAGCCTGATCAGGGTTGAATCAAGTACCACAACCACATCGGGTTTTTCTATCCGTTCCCTTAAAAATATCTGGGAATCAGATACCCGCAGGAAGGCCATTACCGGGGCACCTCTCCGCTCGGCGCCAAAATTAGGAAATCCCTGGGCATAGAGGTCGCTTGCAATCGCAGCCTGGGCAAACAGCTCGGCAGCGGTAACAGCGCCCTGTCCACCTCTTCCATGGAACCGTATCTCTTTCATTTCGCATTCCTCTGAGCCCATTGCAAGAGGCTCCTCTGACAAACACTTCGTTTAACTATTGACAAGATCATCCATACCAGACCAACATTAATCTTTAATGATTTTAGGGGGAATATCACCCTCTAAAACCGGCAGATAAACTTCAAATATCGAGCCCTTACCCGGCTGGCTGTTAAATGTAAGCATGCCGCCATATTTTTTTACAATCCCGTGAGTAACAGACAGCCCCATACCGGTCCCTTCTCCCCTGCTTTTCGTTGTAAAAAAAGGGTCTAAGACCTGATTCTGGATTTCGAGCGGGATACCTTCACCGGTATCACTTACCGTAATCATGACAAAATCACCCGGCTTCAGGCCAGTTTCGTGACCGGCTTCACTCTCACCTATCGACACCGCTGACAATTGAACTCCGATGACTCCACCGGACTTTGACATTGCATGGCTTGCATTTGCGCACAGATTCATGACAACCTGATGAATATGAGTCTCATCGGCAGAAACCAGGGCATCGGTTTGTATATCCTGTTCTATGGCAATGTTCGCCGGCAGCGAGGCCCCAATCAATGTGAGTGCTTCTTTTACAAGCGCACTCACCTGAACCGGCTCAGGCTCAACCTTAGCCCGGTAGCTGAACGTAAGTAACTGCTTTAACAGATTGTTAGCACGTTTACCGGCAGCCAGAATTTGTTCCAGATTAATCCTTAAACCTGACTCTTGGGACAATTTAGTTAAGGCAAGCTCTGCGTGCCCGATGACCGCCGTTATAATATTGTTGAAATCATGGGCAATACCGCCCGCCAGCGTTCCAACCGCCTCCATTTTTTGTGACTGTATCAGCTGACGCTCCAGTTGTTTCAACTCGGTAAAGTCCTGCCACGTTTCAATTCCACCAATCATTTTTCCGGTTTCATCTCTGAGCACTATTGCCGATCCATAAAGCCATCTGCCGCTGAGACCGAGAGAACCACGATAAATTTGTGTCTCATAGGCACCTTCCAATAATGCCGATTTCCGGTATACCGAACTATCATACCTCTGGACCCTTCCGGTGAGGACATTGTCCATGAGGAGATCAACGATTGAGTATGATTCTTCATCGCAGAGGGCTTTGCAATAATCCTTTGTACCGATGATCTTTTCAGCTTTTTCACCGCTTAATAGCTCGCAGGCCCTGTTCCAGTGCGTCACCCGACGATTTTCATCAATCACAAACGTGGCAATTGGAATTCCGTCGATAATCTGCTTCAACTTCGCCTCACTCCGTCTTATCTCTATGGTTTTGAGGCGCACTGCCCGCTTCAGGAACCAGTTCCAAAACAAGATCGCCAGCAGCAGCAGAACAACTGCTGCCAGGAAAAACAATGCATAGGACAGGAATTGTTTATCATTTTTGCTGTGCTTATCAACCGAGAACCATTTGAGATATATTTCGTCATATTCTCCTGATTGCTGTAATAAAAAGATGCCTTCATTCAATTCAGCCAGGAGGTCAGAATTGCCCTGAGTGACAGCAAAAGAAAATTTTTGTCCAAGGACCGGCGGCCCGATCGTCTCAACATTGTCTATTTTAAGATCGTCCAGAAGATTGAGGCCATGCAGCCGGGGCATGATAACACAATCATGTTTGCCGGAGGCCAGAAGCTGCAGGGCTTCGGTGGGAGAACTCACGGCAATAATCGGATTCAAAATAGTATTTTCCTTCAGCCACTCGTAGGCGAAAACATGGTCAACGATAATGATCTCGTAGTCTTTATTCATCACGTCAGGAAGAGACCTGATCGGTGTCTCCTTTCGTTTAAAAAGCGCATAGGGAACAATCAGATTCGGTATGGAAAAATCAAAGATACGATCTCTTTCCCATGAGTACATCATCCCGGTAACCGCATCGATTTTACTGTCTTTGAGAGCTTCGAGGGTATTCTTCCAGGTATCGGGCACAAATTCGATATGCAGCCCCATTGTCTCAGCAACCGCACTCATCAGATCGTAATTGTATCCATCAGGTTCTCCGGCCTTGTTGGTGAATTCAAAAGGTGCAAAGTCCTTATTCATTCCAATTTTCAATACCTTATCTGATGAAAGTCGACCGGTAATCGCTGTGTCGGGGGCTGACAAGAACAAGACAATCAACAGGGCTAGGGAAAAGAGTCGGCGCAGGCTCAGGTCATATCCTGGAATCATTGTATCCATAATCCATGAACAGAGGTTTTGACTGGCAAGCATATCATTCGTCCATCATCATCTGGGGTGAGGATTGAAAGGCAGCAAGAGGAATCATATCGACAATTTCTGCAAGAGATTGAATCGACAAACCAAGTATCTCAAGCCTCTGACGCAAACTATCGGTGTTTAATCGCTCAAGCTCCAATCCAACCTGGAACCTCGACATGAGTAGATCGGCCAGATAAACGATGTGAACGAGGTCTTTGTGTTGAAACGCATCCTCTGGACTGTGGTGAAATTTTATCGACTCGCCCAGCGACTCCGGAAAAGACCACTGTTGGGCAAGAATTTCTCCTGCCTCCCTGTGATCAATTCCGAAGATAGATTTTTCCGCAACAACTGAGTTCGCCCCTTCTTCAAATAAGTGTCTGTAAAAAAGCGGTGAGGCATCTTCCACAAACTGATCGAGAACCACCTTGCCGATATCGTGAAGCAACCCTGCCGTGTATGCCAGGGCTGCATCAACTTTTGAAGTAAATTCAGCTATTTTTTCAGCAATGATTGCCGAACCGACGGCATGGTGATACATGCCCCCTTTACACAGGGAATATCCCCTGCCCGCCTGGCTGAAAAAAGCGCTTATGGCCGCTGAGATTATAAACTTCATCAGGTTTTTCTGCCCCAGGTAAACCAGGGCGTGGTCCATCGATTCTATTGTATTATTTTTCTTGAAAAATACCGAGTTGCATAATTGTATCGTGCGGGCACTGAGGATCTGGTCCTTCCGCATTTCTTCGCTTAACGCCCCGATCTCATAGCTGTCCTCACTGATCAGTCTCAGGACCTTGAGTGCAACCTGAGGAACTGGCCGGAGGTTACTAATCGAGTTGATAATTTCCTCGGCGGCTGATGCCTTGACAGGTTTGTTTGATCCGTATTTTTCAAATCCGGCCGGCTCAATCGTGCATTCACCTGACTGCATATCGAGGTTCATGATACAGGTAAAAAAACCTCCGGTTTCAGATTTTGATATCTTTATTTGATGAGTATGGAGAAAATCCATTACGCTATCGGTTGTTCGCCCGCCGATGTCAAACTCCAGATCACCTTCTTCCAGCGGGCCGACAAGTGCTCCACCGGCAACCCAGGCGCTCATATTCTTGACTGAGGCTCCCCGTTCAATCAGTTCTTCCAGGAAAACGGGCAGTCCGGTCGTGGCATATTTCTTCTGCTGAAAGTTTTCTGAGTGCGCCGGAGGCCTGTCCAGCAGCAGATGAATCAGCCCACCGATGTTCGTTTGATGATCAAAGAGAGCCACCCCGACACACGTACCCAGACAAGCTTTTAGGATTAACGGCGTAGACTCGCCGACATAACAGGCACCAGGGGGTATATGATTCCGTTCAACAATATGCATGTTCTGCATTATTTATCACTGTCCACTCTGGTTATAATGTCACCATAGTTCAAGATTATTACAGATTATCATGCAATTCGAAACTGCATCTTCAAAAATGGAGAAAAAAAGACAAAGCAGACGCGAATGGATTGCAATTGAACAATCCACCAGAGTCTCTTATTCAACAAGGGCTTAAGGTTTCAAGAGAAGCTGCGATGTTATCAGACACTCCGGGAGCCTGTCGAAAAACCCCTATTCTCCGACAGGCTCCTAGCGCTTGATTCGGCGCTCATCTGGAACCATGCTAAGCCCTGGTGGGGTCTGCAGGTTTAAAGAGCAGCAATCACATGGTCAGTAAACGAAGTCGTTGTTTCATTACCACCAAGATCAGGAGTTGAAAGCCCCTCTGAAGTGACCGTCTCAACGGCCTCCATCAACGCATCGCCAGCCGTTTGCTCGCCGAGAAAATCAAGCATCATCTGGACCGACCAGAACGTTGCAATCGGGTTCGCTATGCCTTTTCCGGCGATATCCGGGGCGGAACCATGGACCGGCTCAAACATTGAAGGATATTGTTTCGACACATTGATATTGGCTGACGGTGCGATACCAATACCGCCAGCTATCGCCGGCCCGAGATCGGAAAGAATATCGCCGAAAAGATTACTGCCGACGACAACATCGAACCAGTCAGGATGCTGGACAAAATTGGCTGTAAGAATATCAATATGAAACTGGTCACAGGTTAAATCAGGGAAGGCTGCGGTTACCGCCTTGAATCGCTCGTCCCAGAACGGCATGGTGTAGCGGATACCGTTTGATTTGGTTGCCGAGGTAATATGCTTGGCTGGCCTTTTCTGGGCAAGATCACAGGCGAACGTGAGGTATTCGGTCAACCCCGGTCCTGGTAAAAACGGTTTCCTGAACCACAACCTCCCGCTCACTGCCCTCAAAGAGTCGTCCGCCGATTTCTGAATACTCACCCTCAGTATTCTCCCTGACCACCATAAAGTCAATATCACTGCTGTTCCTGTCGGCAAGCGGTGAGGAAACCCCTCTGAGAAGTCTCACCGGTCTCAGGTTAACATATTGATCAAACTGGCGTCGAATCGGCAGCAGCAGTCCCCAGAGTGAAACATGATCGGGCACAATAGGATCCCCGACAGCGCCGAGCAGGATCACATCAAAGGGCCTGAGCTGCTCAAGGCCGTCTTCCGGCATCATCCCACCATGTTCACGATAGTATTCACAGGAAAAGGGAAATTCTGTGTACGAAACGGTGAAATTGAATTTTGAAGCCAAAACATCCAGGACCCTGACGCCCTCAGGTATAACCTCTCTGCCTATTCCATCACCCGGTATTAATGCTATTTTATAGTTCATACCCTGCCCACCTAGTCTTAATTGATTTACCTGCCGATAGTTTCCTTTTATTCACCGTTGAAACTTTCAAACGTGCGTGCCTTGTTCCTACAACTAAATGATTGAAAAATCAATACAACCCTGGCAGAGAAAGCGTTGTCATCACTATTTAGTGGCTGCATCAACGATCTGCCAGACAACATCGCATCTCCCTGAAGTAATTGCAGCCATAATGGTCGGCAGGTCAGCCGATTCGTTCGCCGGTAGTCGTTGCTGCAGCACAAGCCAGCTTTCACCCTGGTACCTCAACTGGATTCTGGCCTGGTCATAAATATTCGCGATCCTGCAGCCGGCAAGGCCCGGCAGACCGTGACCAGCGGCTTTCAACACCGCCTCCTTGGCGGTCCAATAACGGAAAAACAATTCGGAATCGTACACAGGGGCCAGCTGCCACTCCGGCTCCGAAGCAACCTGGTTTTTCAGTACATCGGGGACATCTCGTATCTCTTCAATATCGATTCCGACAGTATAGGGGGCGACAACTGCTGCGACACACCTGCTTGAATGGGAGAGAGACCAGTACAGGCCTGCGGTTGGCCGGGGAGTTCCCGATGAATCTTTTAGGGGCTCATAACCTTCAATGCCGCTTCGCTGCGCAGAACGCTCAAGGGCCTGGCGGGCATAGATACTGAGCTTCTTTGTTTTTTCCAGTCCCGAAATGCCGGCAACAGAGGAAGGCAGTGTCATGATGACCGGATATATCGCCGCCCATTTTCCCACACGCTTCAAACTGTCTCCTTGTGGCCAGAGGTGAATGTTTCGATGATGCCCCGCTTTGTCTCGTCAGACCTTTTTCTCCACAAGCTTGTCAAACACATAGGGAAGACACTCTTCTTCTCTCATCGGCCTGCCGCTCAGCATTCGGTGCAGATCGAACCACTCTCTCCGGTTGGCTGCAACATAGGTGTTGAGATCATGCATCTCAAGAAAATTCCCGGTCCTTTCGTCTATCTGTCTGCGGGCTGCATCGTAAAACCGTGGAAATCTTTTGATCAGGGCCTCTGCCCCGGCGATGTAGTGCGACCATCTCCTGTCGTCAATGGCTATTTTCTCGATTCCATCCGTCTGGATCATGGTCTCGAATTCCGGACTGTCAAAGAAGTCGATGAAAACATTCATATAGAATTTGGTCATTTCCAGAACGCTTGACCCGAAAAATGAATTGAAGACGTCATCATCAATATAGGCATCGGCCAGGTACATCAGGTCCTTATCGATATAATTGTTGTTATACATCTCGTTGTAGTCACACATGCTGCGGACCACCGTCGCATTGCGGTGAAAGCCGATACAGTTGACAACGACATCAGCCTCGATACGCCGGTCGTGATTGACGATCACGCCCTGTTCATAGAGGCCGGTGACGCTGCCGGTAACGGTGTTCAGCATGTCGAGGAAATGAGCGATAAACCAGATGTCTGAGACACTGATGGTGTGGCCTTCGTGCTTGATTTTGCCCATCCAGCATTCCGGCTGGGCTGCTCTGCTGCGGTCGTATAGCTTTTTCCAGAGCATCATGTTCCTGATATTACTTTTTCTGTCGTGCTGAAAGTTTTCGTCATAGGGTGTGGCAAAATTGAGATAATCGATGATCTTCGGGCATACCGTACCATGCCGGCGACAGACCACCGTTACGTGCTCTGCGCCATTTTCAAGGGCGGTACGACTGTTTTCTACGGCAAAGGCACCCATACCGACGATGACGACCTTTTTGCCCCGCCACTGGACATCGAGTGCTTCATCTGATATACCCGAGGTGACTACACCCCTGAACAGGTGCTGATTTTCCCAGGTGGTAATCCTGGGACTACCGATCCGATCATTGACTGCGAGTATGATGCCTTTGCAGGAAACGGTTTCAGCTTTGCCGTTTCTGACCACTCTGACCCGGTACTGCCCCGCCGCTCCTTCGATCCGTTCCGCGCGAGTCCTTGTGTAGAGATGAGCGGATACCTCGGTGAAGAGCTGATGCAGATCCTTGAGGATCTCGGCGGTGGTGGAGTGATCCCGGTTCGCCCGTATCTTTTTTTCAAGCAAGCGGTAAGCGCCTTCCGAAGTGTTAACCTGTGAGGTGGCGTTGGCGTATTTTGTCCAGATCCCCCCGGCGATATCCCGCTCTTCAACCACGCAGAACGACACCCCCTCCCTGGCCAGGCGATGGGCCGCGTAAAGGCCGGTAATTCCCGCCCCGACGATCATGACGTCGACCTGCTCCGGCAGGTCCATGCTGTTGCTGTTATCCAGATCGCCCTTTTCAAATGAAAATCGCTGCCGGCCATAGCGGTCCACCTGCGCGAAGATATCAGCTGCCGTGGGCCTGTCCACGGGCACAATATCGAGATATGGGCTCGCCAGGGCTGAAAAATCACCGTCAACAACAAAAAGCGCATGGGGATAACACGTTGACCTGATGGCCTGCAATGAGGCGAGTACCTCGGAGACAAGTCGGACTCGCTCGCCGGCGACAACATATACCTGAGGCGCATCACTGTACTGCCTGACCCTGGCAACAACGGCGGCACTGTCATCGCCGTTGATCGGGATGATGCGATCACCGGAAAGATCTATGGTGCTGAAGTTGACAATTCTTGGTTGAGAAAGAAGGGGGTTGACAATCGTTTCAGTCACGGTTTCACCATTTATCTGAGGTTCTTGAGCCTTTTGCAAAACGGTCTTTTCGCTCAACCTCCGCGTTATGCTAAAAAATTTTATCCTCGGAATATCAATTATATGCCTGCGGTAAAATTTTTCGCTTGCCTTGATTTTGAACGAAAATCATCACTTTGCAAGAGGCTCTCTTATTAATCTGCTTTTAAAAGATTCGGGGACAGGACACACCATTTTCCGCCCCTTCATGCGATAGTTCATAGAAACACAAGCGGGATAGAGATCACCGCATGCTACGATAGCGTTCTTCCTCCCGATAGTAGAGTGGAAATCCAACGACATCTTTCAGGTGTTCAAAATCGGCAAGACCGACTGGTGTCTCACCCCGACTCAACGCGGCCAGAGTTTGTTCAATCGCCGGCAGAACAGCCAGCAGCAGCGTCAGAGGGTATGCCGCTATTTTGAATCCGATCTCCTCCAGCATGCCTGGTGAAAGAATCGGCGTTTTCCCGTGCTCCAGCATATTAGCCATTTTGGGGCCATCGGTGCAGCTGCAGAACTCACCCATCTCCTCTTTCGATTCCGGGGCTTCCAGAAAGAGAATATCAGCACCGATCCGGCGAAAGGCCTGCATCCGCCGGATGGCCTCGGCCAGGCCGTCGGTGGCACGGGCATCGGTACGAGCCATGATCAGGATATCCGCACCCTCCTCCCTTGCATCGACGGCAGCCTGCATTCGTCTGCAACCATCAGCAAAACTCACGACCTCTTTGCCGCGGGTATGGCCGCAACGCTTCGGTGCCACCTGGTCTTCTATCATCACACAGGCCAGGCCTGCAGCGGCATATTCTCTTACCGTGCGCTTGACGTTGAGGACATTGCCGTAGCCGGTGTCGCCGTCTCCAATTACGGGGATGGAAACAGCCCTGGTGATCGTTCTCGCCTGATCCAGCATTTCCCCAAAACTGATCAATCCGGTATCAGGCAGTGCAAGTCTGGCCGCTGATACCGCAAAACCACTCATGAAGGTGAGTGGAAACCCCGCTCGCTCAATCATCTTTGCAGAAAGGGCATCATAGCAGCACGGCATGGTGATAATGGCGGGATTCGCCAGTAATTCGCGCAGCTGCTTGGTCGGTGAATTCATGGTTTGACTACAGTTTAAAGGGTATATAGAGGACGATGTCCGGTACCAGGTAAATGGCGACGATCGTGCCAAACATGATGAGAATAAAGGGCCAGACGCCACGGACAACTTCGTTCAGTTTCACCTTGCCGACCGCCTGAATGACAAAGAGGTTCATACCCACCGGCGGAGTAATCAGGGCGCACTCGATCATCACCACAAAAAGTACTCCAAACCAGATTGGGTCTATCATCATGGGACTGAGAGCCGGGAAAAGAACCGGCACCATTATCAGGAGCATCGATATCGATTCCAGAAAAAACCCGATGATCAGCAGAACCAGGCACACAACCGCAATAAAAGTTCCGGTATCACCAATATTATTCGTTATCGCCAGGGAAATTTCCTGGGGTATGCGATAGAGGGTTATGGCTTTGCCAAAAACCTTGGCCCCGGCAATAATGAGGAAAATAGTCACGGTGGTTGCCATCGACTCCATAACCGCCACCTTCAATTTGGACCAGGTCATGGTTCGCAGGCTGTAGACTATCACTATTGAGACGACAAACCCCACTGCCGCCGATTCCGTCGGTGTAAAGACACCAAGATAAATGCCACCGATCACAATGGCTGCAAGGAGAAGCGTAGGCAAAGCCCGAATGCTCGCCTTTCTGCGCTCAGGCCAGCTTGATTTCGGGCTCGGCCGATAACCGCTGCCGAATCGAGCATAACCAAGACAGTAAACAATAAAAAATACCATCAACAGCAGCCCTGGGCCGATACCGGCCATAAACAGGTCTACAATAGACTCCTCGGTGATTACCCCGTAAAGGATCAGAGGAATTGAAGGCGGGATCAGGATACCCAGGGTGCCGCCTGCGGCAAGAAGACCGAGGACAAACGACCGATTATAGCCCCGTTCTGTCATCTCCGGAATGGCCACGGTGGCAATAGTTGCGGCGGTAGCAACCGAAGATCCTGAAATTGCAGAGAAAATACCGCAGCTGATAATTGTTGCGATACCAAGCCCTCCGGGCCAGTGACCAACCCAGCACTGTACGGCATTGAACAGGTCGCGGCCAACCCCTCCTTTCAGGAGAATGTTGGACATGAGCAAAAACAACGGGACTGCCAGCAGAACAAAACTGTCTGTGGTGGAATACAGGGCCTGAGGCACCATCACCATGGAGATGTCGGCAAGCCACAGCATGGCAAGACCCAGACCGCCAAGGGCAAAGGCCACCGGTACACCAAAAAACAGCAGGGCCAGGAGAACGACCAGAATCAAACCCGCGGTCATTTCTTCCCTCCATCCTCGCAGATAACTGACGGCCCGTAAAACGTCCGTACCATTTCCACAAGTACCTGGAGCAACAGCAGACTGAAACCTATGGGGATAGCCAGTTCAGTCATCCAGAGGGGTACACCAAGCATGGTTGATGATGCCCGTCCGATGCGGATAGATTCGAAAACAGTGGCGCTGCCGAACCAGATAGCAACCAGACAAAATACAGCGATCATCGTAAGAGAAAAAACCTCGCTGACAATGCGGAAAGGTCCCGGCAGTCGATCACGAATAACCTGGATGGCAATGAGATGCCTGTTTTTCAGAACATATGCCGCTGCCAGATAGGTTGCCCAGATCTGCAGAAACCGTGACATCTCCTCAACCCAGATGGTTGGCTTGATGAAGACATAGCGCGCCACCACTTCGAAAATAATGATGCAGCCGATGGCAAAGTATAACCAGGCTGCAACCCTGCCGCAAGCGCTGCTGATTTTGGAAATGAATGCAAGCATCGATACTTTCTAGGCGGGCCGCCGGCAGCAGCCCGCCATTCCTTATAATGGTATTACTTTATGGCGCGGGCCGCATCAACTACCTGCTGGCCGAGAGGGCCGGCACTTTTAACAAAGGCCTCGACAACAGGAGTGGAAAGCTGCTGCCACTGGGCCAGCTGGTCGTCGGTCAGTTTCACCACATTGATCTTGTCCTTGACGAAGTCAAAGGCCTCGGCTTCAAGTGCAGCCATCTCGTCGCGCAGTTCCTTCTCCACTTTCTGGGCAGCTGCTTCCATGATGCCCTTTTGTTCTTCGGTCAACTCCTGCCAGGCCTTTTCGTTGATGATTACAATGAATTCTATGTCAACCATGGATTCGGTGGCGGTAAGATTATCCATCACCTGGAAAAGCTTACGGCTTTTTACTGCGGTAACCCCGGTAAGGCCAACATCAACCGTTCCCCTCTGATAGGCGAGGAATTGCTCGGATCCGGAAATTGAAGTGGGAGCGCCGCCTGCAGCATTAATCAGTTCTCCCAGGGTTTTGGAGAACACCCTTACTTTCTTGCCCTTGAGATCATCAGGGACAATCACGGGAGCGCCTTTGCTCAGGATGACCGATCCACCGTATGCCTGCCACCACATGACACGAGCACCGGTAGCCAATATGGCGTCATCGAGCGGCTGACGAACCGGGCTGCCCTTGGCCACCGCTTTGTTCAGAGCATCCTGGCTGGAAAAGAGAAAGGGCACGTAGAAAAGATCGACCGCCGGGATGGTCCCGGCAAACTGGCTGACCGAAGCAACACCCATTTCCACCGCACCTGAGGCGACGGCCTGGGGAACTTCACTGTCCTTGTACAACTGGGCTGAAGGGTAAATCTCCAGTTTAACCTCTCCACCGGTTTTGTCAGCAACCTCGTCGGCAAAAGCCTGAACGTTCTTGCCAAGGTGATGCGTTGCCGGGAGCTGCAGCGTCAGACGCAATACTTTCTCTGCCTGGGCAGAAGAAGCAATAATGAGCAGTATCGCTGTTGCCGTCATTATTTTCTTTAACATACCGATTTCTCCTTTTTTTGATTAGTGTAGCGAAGGAGCAATCGTATTGCCCCTCCCTTTCATGCCGAACACCGGCCTGTTCCCATGGCAAGCCGCATGGGTAAACGCCAGGTATTTGCTAACAGCGGATGGAAATCCAGCAGATCGTGGTCTTATCTTTCGATTTGCAAAGATGGGTTTTAACCTTTACATTTCAGCTCATCACCTGTCAATTCAAATTCGCTGGATTTTGCGATAACGGCAAGGGAGTATTGTCTTTTCGAGCAGACGTTTGAGGAGAAAAAGTGTAAAAAGCATCACAGCTGAATGTCAGGTGCACCCAGATGGCTCACTCTCATCTCGTTATCTGATTTTTATTTATCAATACAAGCATACGTTCAACATGCTTTTAGCCAGAGGCGTCAAACTATGATTAGAACAACCCATGTCGGTTCGCTCCCCCGCCCCGCCCCAATGATCACCAAACAGCTCAGGAAGGAACTGCTCTCTGATGACGATCTGAAAACATATGTCCGGGAGCTGATTGAGCGGCAGTTATCTCTCGGGCTGACATGTATCAATAACGGGGAGCTGCCCCGGGCTGACTACATATCTTCAACCGTTGAAAGAATCAGTGGATTTAACCGGACATGCACCGCACCGCTTCCCAGGGACCTCGAGGAGCTTCCGGAATACGCCAGACGGTTCAGCGGCAGAAACGGCCTGATCATGCTTAACCCGAAAGCGCCGATACAGCTGCCGGCCTGCTCGGAAGCTGTATCTTATACCGGCGAGACGACGCTCCTCAAGGAGCTGGAAATGATGACCGGGGCTTTCCATGAAGCCAACGACGGAGCGGAAAAGACCGGTTCATCACTCTTTTTTACCGCCCCTTCACCGGGAACCGTCGCCCTGTTTCTGGAAAACCAGTACTACCCGGATTACGAAACGTACCTGCAGCATCTGGGTGTCGTACTGCAGAAAGAGTATGAAATTATTGCCTCCTACGGCATCTCCCTGCAGATCGATTGCCCAGACCTTGCGATGGGGAGGCACACACGCTACAAACATCTCAACGACAACCAGTTTCTCTCCCTGATTGAAACCAACATCGCCATACTCAACAAGGCGCTTGAAAATATCGGGCAGGAGCAGTGCAGGGCCCATATCTGCTGGGGCAATTACCCCGGAACCCATCACTGCGATGTTGAGCTTGCTGCAATTTTCAATGAGATCATGCGGCTGAAGCCGCAATACATCTCCCTTGAATCGTGCAACCATCGCCATGCCCATGAATACCGACTCTTCGAGACGTACACGTTCCCGGCAGACAAAATCCTGATGCCCGGCGTCATCGACACCACCTCCAATACCGTCGAACACCCTGAACTTGTCGCCCAGCGGCTGCTGAATTTTATAAACATACTTGGTCCGGAGCGGGTGGTCGGCTCAACAGACTGCGGTTTTGCCTCAACCGCCTCGGCAACCTCCGTTTCAGGAGAAGTCGCCTGGCTCAAACTGCAGTCCCTGGTCGACGGCGCCCGGCTTGCAGAGAAAAAATTGTAGCAGTTTCTCCGCAAGCCGAGCATGCTTTAGGCAGGCAGGCGTGCTTTTGCAAGCATACGGTGGATTTCATCGACGAACTGGTCATAGAGGGGATGCTCAAAAAGGATGTCCGTATCGATCTCTATTGACAGTCTTGCTTCCAGCTGCGACAGCATCTGTGTCGCACCCAGGGAATCGAGCCCCTGATCGGTCAATTCAATGTCGGGATCAATCTCACTGACATTGGTAAGTTCCCGGAATAGTTCGGCGATCATCATGCCGAGATCTTCCCTGCTGCTGACACTGCCGTCAGATCTATCAGCCTGCACCACTCCACACCGTTCTTCCAGAACCGCGACAAGAGAATCCAGGAGCGGATAGTCGAAAAGCAAATCTTCATCCAGGTCAACATTGAGCTTTTTCTGCAGCGTTCCGAGGAAGTCGGTCGCACTGAGGGAATCCAGCCCCTGGTCGGTCAGCCCGATATCGGCTTCTATGGTCTCGACACCGGTAAGTTCGTAGAACGTTTTAACGACAAGCTCACGTACGCCTGAGGTTTCGGGCACAGCGCTGTTCTCTTCCGGTACCTCCGCATTTTCACGAGCCAATTGATAATAATCCTGCAGTGGGGCACCGCGTCTGCGATCAAAGGGACTGTCCAGCGCACTCATCTCTTTCCTGGCTGAAGGTTCCGCGCCGCGGATAATGATATGGGCGTTCGCTCCGCCGAAACCGAAACTGCTTATGCCGGCAAGCGCCTGGGGATCGACAGGGGTCGGTTTATCAACCACGCTGAGCATGTACGAATCAAAATCAATAAATTTGTTCGGCGTGTCAAAATGTATGTTCCCGGGAATGCTCCCCTGGTTGAGAGCAAGAGTGGCCTTCAGCAAGCCGGCTATTCCGGCTGCTGATTCAAGATGACCCATGTTTGACTTTACCGACCCCAGGTAACAGGTGGTTTTCCTGTTTTTAGCCACAGTATTCTGGATTGCCGAGATTTCTATCGGGTCTCCGATCTTTGTGCCGGTCCCGTGACATTCCACATAGGCGATATCCGTCGGCTTGACATCCGCATCCCTGCAGGCCTCGAGAATAAGGTCCTCCTGTGCCGCCGGGTGAGGGGCGGTAATTACCTGGGGCCTGGCACCATTCTGGTTGATTGATGAACCGAGGACTTCTGCATAGTATTTTTCCGCCAGGTCCCGGTTGACCAGGAGCACCAGGCCGCCGCCCTCGGCGCGCACATAGCCGTTAGCCGAATCATCGAAGGCCTTGCAGCGCTGGTCTTTGGAGAGGAAACCGGAATCCCGCATGCTGTGGGTAAACCCATTTCCAAGTATCATGTTTACACCGCCGGCGATGGCATAATCCACCCTGCCCGCTTCAATATCCTTGCAGGCATAATGCACGGCGAGCAGAGATGAGGAGCAGGCTGTATTGGCAACCCAGCTGGGGCCCCGCAGGTCGTAGTGATAACTGATCCGGGAAGCGATTATGCTCGGGTTCGTACCGGTTGGATAATAGACGGAATCCTTGTTTCCAAAATACTCCTCATTCCAGGCCCCGATATAGACGCCGACCCTGTTTTTATCCAGTTTTGCAATGTCGATGGTGCTGTCCCTGAAGAGCATCTCTGTCAGCTCAAGCGCCAGGACCTGCTGGGGGTCCATGCTCCGTGCTTCAGCTTCGGAGATGTTGAAATAACGATGGTCAAAACGGGACACAACGGAATCGAGAAAACCGGCCTCAAAGTCACCCCGCAGCGGATCACTTCCAACCTGGTCCTCGCCGCTGTTCAGGCTGCTCCAGTATTGTGGCAGGTTTTCGACCGAAGACGGAAACCTGCAGCTCATTGCTGAAATGACAACCCGGTTTCTCCGGTACTGGCGGTTCGTTTCAATCTTTTTCTCCGGAGACGATCCAAACTGGTCGATCAACTGCTCAACGCTCTTGTAGCGATAAAAATCCTGTGGCGCCAGAAACGGAAAATACGGCTGCAACAACGCTGCGAACTCAACAAAAACAAGAGAGGTAAACTCCTGGTAGGCGAGCGGGAGGTTAAAATCAAGGCCCGGCCTGAACGACTCGGTCACCTTTCTCAGTTCAGCAATGATATTGGCCCGGTCCAGCTTTTTGCGCTGGAACAGTATCCATCCCGCTTCATCTTCACCTCGGTACATCGAAGAAGCATAGCGGTACTCAGCAAAGACGTCGCAGCATTTTTTCAGCACCGGATGAAAACCGATCTCGATAACCGAGATATCATCTCCAGCGAATCTCTTTTTGATTGCCGCCAGCGAAGAAATAAAATCTATCGGCTTCGACAGCCAGCTCTGCCAGTGCTCCTCCGCCAGATTATCTTCGAACTGCCCGGTGACCCCGGACACAAAGAGCGCAGAACCGGCATTCGTTGAAGGCACGGTCGTCAGCCCTGAAAGATAGTTTCGGTAGAGCGGGTGGTGCCAGGGATGGGCAGGCTTCATTTTGACAAAGCCTTCGTGACGATCAAGAAAATCCTGCATCTCCTCCGCGTTTCCGCTGACCGTTATATGGACGCGGTCGCCTGAGAGAAAATTTCGGGAGGAGAGCGAAACATCGAGCCCAGCTATTTGTTCTTCGGTCATGAAACCATGCAGCATGGTTCCTTCCAGTTTTCCAGCCACCTGCCCAATCTCATGGGTGAGCAGAAGGATGTCTTCCAGCGAATAGATTCCGGCCTGATAGGCGGCGGTCAACTCACCGACGCTGTGGCCGACAACAACGTCTGGCCTGTAACCCCAGCGAATCCATATATCAGACAGGCAGATCTCGGCTGCAACCGTCACTATCGGGCTGTAGGGGCAGCGGTGCCTGTCCTTGTCACCATCCCAGATTTCCTCAAGGTCGATGGCCAGTTTGTTTTGAAGAATTTCTGTTATCTCTGACCAGCGGGGAGATGTTTTCACGATCTTCAGGCTGCTTTGACTGTTTTTTGTTCCCTCACCGGAATAGAGAAAAACGACTTTTTTCATATGGCATCCCTTTATCTCAAGAGCAAAAAAAAAACCACCTGCTAAAGCGGTGGTTTCACGTATCGTTTTAGCGGAACTTTTAACGCGCTCGCAATTTGATTTAAATCAGCGCATACACTTTTATAATGCGTCATTCAACGCTGTTGTCAAGTGGAGCACCCGCCTTTTTTTTGAAATCCAAACCAGTGCAAATTGAAGATAAACGAGTCTCTTGCAGAATGATGATTTTCGTTCAAAATCAAGGCATGCGAAAAATTTTACCGCAGGCATATAATTGATATTCCGAGGATAAAATTTTTTAGCATAACGCGGAGGTTGAGCGAAAAGGGCGTTTTGCAAAAGGCTCAAACGTTTTAGATTCTGTGTAATACCGATTTGATTTACCAAAACGCAGGATGCAAAGTGAAATTTTCAGGACAAACCTCTCCTCTATTGCCAGAAGCACGGCTATCGATTACAAGAAAGTGCTTTCAGGAAAACGGTGAAAGGATATAATTAACTGACCTCAACAGCAGGCCATATTTATGAAGTATCGCCCCGAGATCGATGGACTAAGAGCAGTTGCAGTCCTGCCCGTTCTTTTCTTTCATGCCGGATTTCCTGCCTTCAAAGGGGGTTTTGTTGGTGTTGACGTCTTCTTTGTCATAAGCGGTTACCTGATAACTTCCATTATCCACCCTGATATAAAGAATGATTCATTCTCCATTTCCAGGTTTTATGAGCGGCGTATTCGCCGAATCCTGCCGGCGTTATTTCTGGTTTGCCTGGCCTGTATTCCCGTTGCTTTGCTGTTGCTGCTGCCGGACGACTTCAAGGCCTTTTCCAAGAGCCTTGCAGCAGTAAATCTTTTTTCCTCAAACATTCTTTTCTGGCAGGAGAGCGGCTATTTTGAGGCAGCTGCCGAGTTAAAACCGCTGCTTCACACCTGGTCCATTGCAGTAGAAGAACAGTTCTACCTGTTTTTCCCGCTCTTCCTCCTGCTCTTTCGCGGGTTAACTACCAAAAATCTGACAGTGCTGCTGTTTGCCGTAACGCTAACCAGTCTTGGGTTTGCCGAGTAT
This sequence comes from uncultured delta proteobacterium, assembly GCA_963696725.1. Lineage (GTDB taxonomy): Bacteria > Desulfobacterota > Desulfobulbia > Desulfobulbales > Desulfocapsaceae > MADRE3. Next base: position 224,806 of record CAVOLI010000014.1, on the reverse strand, counting down.
ATTGGCGTACTCGACCCCTCGGCGAATTTCTATCTCCTACCCTCCCGTGCCTGGGAACTGGGTATCGGTGCTATTCTGGCCATAAACCTTCCCGGGCGCAATAAAGCTCGACCATCTTTGTCGGCCTGGGCATCCCTTCTCGGGCTGACAATGATCATATACTCGGTATTTTCCGTGGATAAAGACGTGGTGTTTCCCGGATTTATTACCCTAGTGCCGGTTTTGGGAACCGCCTTAATCATCGCGTATGGCAATCCGACCAATATAACAGGGAAAATTCTCTGCTTTAAACCGCTTTGGGGACTGGGCCTGATCAGCTACAGCACCTACCTCTGGCATCAGCCCCTGTTCGCATTTGCCCGGCTGCGTGAAGGCACCCTGACTTCGGAAAGCTATCTTATTCTCATCTCCGTTTCGTTGATACTCGCCTACTTCACCTGGAGATTTGTTGAAGCACCCTTCAGAAACAGAAAAAACTTGTCCGGAGCACAGGTGTTTAGGGGTGCCGCCATTATCTCTGCGGCATTTATTACCTTCGGTATCACAGGATATTACCAGAATGAGAGGATGATCCTGTTAAGCGAGGAACAAGAACATATTTTGCGCTACCTTCATTATGACAGATCCGGGCCGTACCGGGAAGGGTCATGTTTCCTGCAGGAAGAACAGGGTTACTCAGAACTTGAAGACCAGTGTTTTGCGCCGGGAGGCACGATGATCTGGGGTGACTCCCATGCAGCGGCACTTTCATACGGGCTCAGGAGCAGCCTGGGAGAACTCACCCAGATATCTGCATCAGCCTGCCCTCCACTCAAGGATTACAGAAAAGCCTCACGTCCGAACTGTTACGACATTAATACTCTTGCGCTTGAAAAAATCGCTTCCCTGCAGCCAAAACTGCTCTTTCTGCACGCTAACTGGATAGCATACAGGTTTCAGGACAATCTTGATAATTTGATAACCAATACGGTCTCATCTGCATTAACAGCGTCACCGGAGTCGCGGATTGTCCTGCTCGGGGGCGTGCCGCAATGGGACCCAAGTCTGCCGGTGCAGCTGATTAAAAATGGAAGCAGGCTTCAGGACATGGCTCTGCTCAGTTCGCAGCGGTATTCGGAAGTTTTCGAACTGGATATGGTGCTGAAGGAGATTGCTCAGTCAAATCACATAACCTTCATCTCTATTCTGGACCTGTTTTGTGAAAACGGTGCCTGCCTGTCATCCGTAAAAGATCAGAACGAATACGAGCCGTTTGCCTGGGATTCCTGTCACCTGACAAGGCTCTCTTCCCGCCTGGCTGCCCAAAAAATAATGGAGGAGCTGCAGCCGGCAATCACTCCCGAATAGTGAGTGCTTTCAACACCGGGGACAAACCTTGCCCTGACAGTCAGCGCCAGTTCTCAACAACAATTGGCCGAAAGAGGAGCCTCAGCTTTATCAGGAAACGACGATAACGCAGTTTCCATGGATTTGGAAAACGGGAAACATGCCATTCAACTAAAAGCACGTCTATCAGGTCTATCTGCTTCGTTCTGAGAAGATGTTCTAGGACATCAAACTCGGCACCCTCGACATCCATCTTGCAGACGACATAGTCATCCCGGCTGACATGTTTCGCGAGCCAGTCTCAAAGTCAATTGTCTCGACCTCGATAAAACGATCGACGCTGATCCGGTTGGACTGTTTTTCAGGATAGAGGGTCGACCCATCGAACCGTTCGCTGAGATAGAGTTTTAATCTTCCATACGCTGTTGATATGGCGATCTCGAGCGTAACTATTCTGGAATTTTCCGTATTGATCTGTCGAACATTTTCGGGATTCGGTTCAATTGCGTATATCTTGTCGAACGTCCCGTATTTATTATCAAGTTCCTTAATAGCAGAGCCATTGCTGGCCCCACAATCAATGAGTATTTTCATGGATACCTACCGGACAACACATCTGATACGGATTAAGCCGTCCACAGGGACCGTGCAATCAACTTTCTGCGCAATGATACACCCGCTCTCATACGAATGTGACACATTCAATGTCTGAGCATTTTTGTCAAGCATTATTAACGGAACTATCCCTCATCGCTTGTTAATAAAAAAACCTAGAAACAGAGTACGCGCGAGTCTGCCTAAAGCGTATTTACGGCCGGGTGATTTCGTCCATTCCTCTTGCGAAGTGGGGTACGATAAATCGAACGCCATGCTCACTCAGATGGTCGCTATCGTGGTAAGTATTTATACCATCCTGCAGTGGCGTATCAAAAAAGGGTCTCCGGATCAAAGAGCTCCACCTGGTGGGTCAAGGCGAAATCATCAATAAAATCTTCACTTGGCTTCTGCCATTTACTGATAAAAGCTGGGTCATACTCGCAGCGCCGCTCCCGTGCAAAGAGTCTGCTTATAAGTGGTTGCCAGTTGCAGGCATCGATATCGGAGAAGACCGGGACCTGCTTCAGAATCACCATTTCCTTGCCGGCCTCCCGAATCTTCTCGAGCGTGTACTCCAGCTGCTCCCGGTAATAACGAGTATGATCGTCGACAATTATACCATCCGGATCCTTGAAAAACATCATCCTGGAATCACTGCTATGCACCCTTGCCGTCATAAAGAAGATCAAACCGCTGCGCAACCAAGACATACGCCACCCGTGGATCATCCACAATCCGTGACTGCAGGAGTGGCAAGGAATCCTCACACTGCCTGAGATACTTGTCAGCAAACATGTGCTGTTCGATCTTTATATCACCGAGAAGCATGGGGCATCCAGGCCGGGCAAGGTAGATAACGTCATAACCGTTATCGGCAGCCCAGGAGGTGACGGCCAGAATGTAGTGAGGGGCATGGCTGTCGCCGACCAGCGCAATGATCGGAGTTTCCTGTTCAGGAGTCTGCCCGCAGCGAAAAAACCAGAGATCGTCTTCTCTTCTTTTCCTGCACCCCTCATCAATCTGCATACTGGGCATGTCCGTGTCTGCTGCCCCGTCGTAGCGGCTGATCCGCCATGAAGCCGTGTCATACTCTTCAAGATTCTTGAATGCCAGAGAAAAAATGACAATGACAAGGGCTGCCACGCCAATTACCCGGTAATCACCAAGCCCGGTTTTTCTGGCAGGCTGCTCCACATACAGGTAGCTCAGAATGGACAGGACAAATGATATGGATATTATTCCAACAGACGCCGACAATCCGATCTCACTGTTGTCGCTGTATATTTTATAGAAAATAATAATCGGCCAGTGATACAGATAAAGCGAATATGATATTCTGCCTATCGATACCGGCAGTTTTGCTGCTAGCATCCTGTTGACCAAACCGTCTCGGCTGCCGGCGTTGAGAATCAGGGCGCTGCCGATACATGGTATCAAAACACCCCCCTGTAAAAAAGACCTCCCCAGAAACTCTTCTTTAACGAAAAAAAAACTGAAACCGAGCAGTCACTATACCCAACAGGCCTGTGAGCCGGCTCGCCAGCCCTGTGTCTGAGCTTTTGACAATCTCAAGAGCGACAAATCCGCCGATACAGAATTCAATAGCTCTCGTGTAAAACATATAGAAGGCAAGATTGTAGCTCGAGGCTGCCAGAACATAACAGGCCCAGCCTGAGATCACCGCGATCAGGAGCAGGATAGCAGCTGTTTTACGGTTGATGAGCATAACGGACAGCTGAGCATCCGGAGAAGAGGCCGACGGCGACGTAACCCGGATTTGGCTGCTGTTGGCAGCTTCGCTGTTACTGAATAAACGAAAACAGATGAAAATCAGTAACGGCCAGAAAAGGTAAAACTGCTCTTCGACGCCGAGCGACCAGGTATGCAGCAGCGGTTGCCCGGCAGAACCCCTCACTGAAATAATCTACCTTCTGGGAAAAGAAGAAATTCGCCAGTTGAGCGGCCGCATAACGGGCGGACTGCATGAAGTTCACATAGGTCTTGGGAATCAAGCAGCAAGAGAGCGACAACCGCAGACAGGGCGAGAACAACGAAGAGCGCCGGAAAAATCCGCTTGATTCGACGCGCATAAAAATGAATAAAAGAGAAACTTCGAAGATGGTGTTCGCGCAGGATGATGCCGCTGATCAGGTAACCGGAAATGACAAAAAAGACATCTACGCCAAGAAACCCTCCCGGAAGCAGGTGTGGCTGGAGATGGAAAAGAAAGACTGAGAGCACGGCGATGGAGCGTAGACCATCAATATCCGCCCGGTACTCGCTTCTCAAGGTTACTGGTTTGTGCATGGGTGCCTGTTGATATTACCATTCTTCTGCTCCCCTTTCGCCAGGGAACGGCTAGCGCGGCTTCTTCCACCCAGCTTCTACCAGTCGGGTTCCTCGGTCGCCATGGTCTTTTTCCAGAAAATTCCTGAAAAATCTTCGTACATGACCTCCTTGATGCCCATTTTCGCCCTGAAATCCAACAGAGCTTCCCTGGCACCTTTCAGCAGCCAGTCGTCGAGGATCAGATAACCGCCGACCTCCAATTGATGGTACAATTGTTTGAGAACGGTCATCGTCGAACCATACATGTCTCCATCGAGTCTGAGAACAGAGAGCTTCCCGATATCCGCAGTTTTCAGGGAATCTTCAAAAAAGCCTTTGACGAAGATCACATTGTCACCGAGAAGATCAAAGGCCCTGAAATTGTCCTGAACCTGCTCGAGGCTGATTGCCAGATGTCTCAGCGTGTGATGCGTCGCCCCTTTGTCAAGAGGATATTTTTCCTCATCGGGCGGCGGCAGGCCAGCAAACGAGTCAGCGACATATACGTTCTTATCTGAATTACCGTTTGCCTTGAGGATACCGGCTAGATAGATGGTTGCACCGCCCTTCCACACCCCTGTTTCAATAAGATCTCCATGCACCCCGTTCTTTAAACAATCCTCCGTGCAATAGCGGAGCGTATCAAGCTTGTGCGCACCGAGCATAGACACTTTTTCTTGTATTATCCTGTTTTTTAAGTCGTCAAGATAGACGTTTTTCCGCTCATCAGAGCCAAAGTCGTACTCACCAAATTTCCTGATCCCATGCTTTTTGGAGAATTCTTTGATCTTTTTTACTTTATTCCTTTCGTATTTCTCCTGTTTTTTCTCCGTTCGTCTCTCTGATAAAAATCGAAAAAGCTCCGACGTGGTCATGTTCTTTAGCCAGTTCACATTCTGCCTCTATTTGATTTAATATTTTCCGGGTACGTACGTGTGCCGCACGTTCCTGCAGTTTCAGCACTATCTTCTGAAACTGAACGTAATTCCCAGAAAACCTCCCGGATCAGATGATTCCTTCATGATTCGCTTACCGTCACTATCCTCAAGAACAAGTTCAGTCCCGAACTCAACTCCGCCGACAAGGCTGATCTGTATCTTGAGGACTGTAGCTGTAGGTGCAGCCGGCAAACAGGGGGAACGATGTATCTTCACCGATACCGCCGGGAACAGCACCCTGCTCATCGAGACGAAAACGTAATTTTTCATAGCGGCCTCCAAGGGTAAAACTCCACAGCCGATTAGCCTGATAGTTGAGCGTCAAACCCGGCCCCTGTGTCGCTCCAAGGCCCCGTCCGGTCTCAAGGCTGAGTTTGTCGGTGATCTTCCAGTCGATGATGAGAATGGGAAAGACGGTTGCAGAGTCTTCCAGCTGTGAAACAACACCGATCCCGGCCCGATAGTCAAGTGTTCCCCGAAGCGATAGGCAAACCCTGTCAAGACCCCGCCGGTGATGGTATCGTCAAAACTTGAGCCGCTCTCCCCGCTTGACTGAACTGACGGTATCAAAAATGCCGACCAGTCATCACCGATTCCCTTGCGCATCGGCACACCCAGGGAAAGAGAATGCACGTCTTCCCATGGGGCTGCTGCGGCAATACCGCTGCCACGGGAAAATGAATAGCCGTCATAACTGTAGCCAAGTGCCAGAGACGCCGTGGTGCGCGGGTCCCAGGCATAGCCGTGTCCGGCCTGAATAGTAAATCGTGCTGACATCGTAGCTGCCCCCTTCATCCAGGTCCGCATCAAACTGGTAGACCGCTGCCGCCTCGGACAAAACTTGACCACCCGGTGGGTGGTCGGGACGGTCCTGGCCCTGCTGCTGCTGGGCCAAAGAGCTTGCGGCTGAAAACAACAGGAAACAGAGAAAGATCACGATGATAAGTGAAGCGAAAATAGGTCATATCACCCTCTTGTATAAATGGTTAGTGCACGACGCACAAACTCGGCATCAAATTGGTACTGATAATCTGCAACTATCCGTATATCAACCTATTTAATAGGGCAAACCATGCTTTTTTTTTACATAGAGAAGACAACACGACTTTCAGAACAGATCAGATTCAGGTAGTATGGTAGGAAACAAATAATTTGCAGGGAAAAGCAGAATTGTGAAAGCCCTGCGGGTGATCAAACATGTCAACGGCGATGTACAGACTCATATATAAAAGCAGGTCCGCAGGATCGATCAGCAAGGAGAACCTTCGAGACATCCTCTACACGAGCCTGGAGAAAAATCGCGCCGACGGGGTAAACGGCGCATTAATCGCCACCAGTTCGTATTTCCTCCAGTTTCTTGAAGGTGATTTTGACGATGTCAACTCAACCTTCTTCCGAATAGTCGCGGACCCGAGGCACCGGGATATCAAACTGGTGAGTTTTCGCCAGGTTGACAAACCTTTGTTCAGCCAGTGGCGCATGAAAGGGTTCGGAATTTTTGATCTCAATCTGGAACTTGAAAACAGATTAAAAGAGCGCTACGGAGAAGAAGAGGGCAGTGTCTTTTTGCCGACCGAAGAAACAAAAGCCATTGCCCTGCTGCAGGATATTAGAAATGACAGAAAAGAATTTGATTGACTTTTAAAGAGCGATAGAATATAGTTTATTGAGCGAGAGGATAACTATGTGGGAAGAAGAAAATCATTAGGGACACTATCGGCTAATGTCTCTGGTGAGTGACTTTTCACAATAGATCGCGTGGTAATGTCCCGCAGGTTTCAAGCAATGTGGCACGATAGTCTACCATTCACATATCCCTTTGAATTTCTGGAAAATCCAACAGATAATGTCTGTGCACGTTACCCTGCCTATATCCGCTTATCCATCCCAGCTTTATCTGCTAACGATAAAAACGCAGTAACCGTTAAGGTGGCGAAAAGCCTTGTCGACTCCCTCGTCGACGCTGTTGTTTTCTTATCCTTTTTTCAGACTCCCCGTTGTGGAAACAATCCTTATCAGTTACTGCCAACAAAGCGATGCTCCTATGAAAAAATTCTTGGGAAAATCTGCAGAGGACTATGTCAAAAAGCTCTTTCGCCAGGCTGATGTTATCATAAACGGTGACAGACCCTGGGATATCCAGGTGAAGAACAACGCTTTCTACCCGCGTGTCATCCTCCAGGGATCCCTGGGGCTTGGCGAGTCATATGTTGAAGGCGCCTGGGACTGCGAGGCTCTCGATCAGCTCTTCTTTAGAATTCTCCAGGCAGACCTGCGCAGCAAAGCCGTGGCGAACCTCCCTGATTTCTTCAAGATGCTCAAGGCACGGATCCTCAACCGTCAAAGCCGAAGACGTGCCTTTCAGGTAGGTAAAAAACATTATGATGCAGGGAACGACCTGTTCGAAATCATGCTCGACAGTACAATGGCCTATAGCTGCGGATACTGGAGCCAGGCAGACACGCTTGAGCAGGCCCAGCAAGACAAACTGGATATTATCTGTAAGAAGCTGAGACTCTCAAAAGGAATGCGCCTGCTTGATATCGGTTGCGGCTGGGGAGGCCTGGTGCATCATGCGGCGCGATACTATGGTGTCGAGGCTGTCGGAATCACTGTCTCAAAAGAGCAGGCGAGCCTTGCCGAAAAACGCTGCTCCGGCCTTCCGGTCAAGATCGTGCTGCAGGATTACAGGGACCTCAGCGGGCAATTTGACGCCGTTGCCTCCGTGGGGATGTTTGAGCATGTCGGATATAAAAACTACCGCACCTTTATGAAGGTTGTCAGGCGCTGCCTGCACGGAAATGGACTTTTTCTCCTCCAGACAATCGGCTCGAACCGAGCTCAAGTAAGCTGTGACCGCTGGTTCGATAAGTATATTTTCCCAAACGGCAGGTTGCCTGCCATCGTCCAGGTTGGCTCGGCACTTGAAGGGATTTTTGTCATGGAGGACTGGCACAATCTCGGAGTTGATTACGACAAAACACTGATGGCCTGGTATCAGAACTTCGAGAACAACTGGAACAGGATCAAAGCAGCGTACCCACAGAACTTTTTCAGGATGTGGCGTTACTACCTCCTCTCCCTTGCCGGGGGTTTCCGCGCCCGGCATATGCAGGTCTGGCAGATCGTTGCTTCTCCAAGAGGAAATGTTGAAGGCTACAGGAGTGTCCGTTGCCCGCAATGCGCTCAACCGGGATATTTGCCTTCAATATAATCCGTGAGGTAGCTGATTTTGACCTCCTGCATGCTGGTTTGGGCCTTGACCACGTCACCAATCGATACCAGACCGGTCAGGCTGCCCTTGTCGATCACCGGCAGATGGCGAATCCTGTTCTTGGTCATGATCGCCATCAGTTTATCAATATCATCTTCAGGGGTCACGACAATGATGTTCCTGGTCATTATTTCGCTTACCGTGATGGTGGTGATATATTCCGGATGGTGATGTATGGCCCTGAGTACGTCGTTCGGCGCAACGATGCCGATTACTTCGTTATGATCGTTCACCACCACCACCGATCCTATACGATCGGCAAAAAACATGGAGACGACATCTACTAGCAGGAGTGTCTCCCGGACGGTAATGACCCGTGTTCCCTTTTCAGCAAGAATATCCTTGGTCTTCATACGCAGATTCCTCTTAATTGGCACCGGGAGCAGTTGTTCGAATGTCTGCCCGGTTCTTTTTTCCTGAAATGTGACTCCCGACATCCCGCGTTCCCAGGTTCATGGTGCGAGCGAAAATAACACATCAACACTGCAGGAATTACCCTGCGTCACTATTACATTCCAACCTTATACATTTCATATTCCGTCGAACCTTCGAACATTGCCAGGTACTTCTCTTCATGTTCCTTCCGCGCTGCACTGTTCTTGTATCTATCCCAGTCTTCTTTCTTTTGCCACATGGAGATAATGAGAACAGATTGAGGGTCATCATAATTGACTAATGTTTCAGTAGAAATATAGCCTTCATTCCCCATTGCATTGGTTCGTGCTTTGATCAACATGGCAGAGGCATTATTGAGAGCATCTTTTTTAAATTTTCTTCTGATCAAAATTTTGACTGACATGTTTTCTCCTTATCGATGATTTATTGTTTATCCAGTCTCTTCATGACTCAGCGATACTGTTTTCTCCGGATTCAAAAAGCAATATAACAGACCCGAACCAACCCTGCCCATTTACGTTTCAAGAAAAAGAGGGGCTCCAAGCCTGAGATATCATCAGTATGCTTGTTTCAACAGTCAGGCAAACATTTACGTTCACGGCACAATAACCGGAGAATCTGTTATACCGGAAACTCAATTGTTTTGCCCCATATTACTATTATCTGCGATTTAACGAAATGACATTTGAAAAATATTGAGATACCAACATTTGGACAAAAAGACTGGACGCAGGCGACTAGTAAAACAATCCCGGAAGATCAAGGTGCAGGTTCAAACGGTTGCCCTCAGGCTGAAAGGTTAATCAAGGCAGGGGGTGGTACCTTTACGCGCACTCAAGCTGGTACTCCCGAGATGGCAAACCTGGACTGTAATGCTCTTTTTTCCGCGGGCGATATCAAGTAACATCTTCACCAAAGAGTTTCACAATTTCAAGGCTTGAAACAATACCCACAGCTTCTCCCCCTACTCCCGTGACAACCAGATGATTGACACCCGCTTCATACATGAGCTTGATCGCTGACATTGCATTCACATCTTCATCCAGCTGGACGCATGGATTTCGTGTCGCCCCCGAAACGCTGAAGTCGCATTTTGTCAGAAATGAAGATATCTTCGTCTCTTTCAGGCTATCTCCTCTAGAGAGACTGAACATCACATCAGATACGGTAACCAGGCCGGTGAGCTCTTCCCCGGTTTTTACCGCAAGCACCGAGACATTGTTTTCAGTCATTTTTTTGACAGCAGCCTCAAGTGAATCGTCAGGGCTGATTGTCGGGAATGTCCTTCTGATTGCCTGCTTGATCGTTTTTTTCCCTGTCATAAAACCCTCCTTAGAACTAATGAAGATGTGCGGTACCCGTCATTATCAGAAGAGGTATTTCGACTGTTATCTTAGCGTATTTATGTTTTTTTTGAACCTCTTTTTTCCTGACAATGTTCTTTTTTCCAAGTGAATTGATCACAATTATGGATTGGTATTTTCTCTGCAGGCATTTGATACCCAGAATATAAATTCCGTATTGTTGCTTACAATTTGTAGGAATCGAGACCGTACCTGGCGGTTTTCACTATGAAGATACCGATTGATAGGGGATGGAGGATTTGCTGACAAGAATCCGGAGAGATACAGGAAGGTTGATGTGGGGTGATTTGCAATTGATTTGAGTTTATCTCGCTCAATATCAAATACTTATCATAAACCTGGATCGGTTTAGAGTGGAGGAGGCCATTGGGAAGAGTTGGTCTCCCTCGCCGTCAGGCTACCTCCTGGCTTGGTTCAATTGAAAAGGTTGGTGCGCATTGTTTGGATATTAGCTTCCACGGCTTCTTTTGCGGCTGAAATATCTCTGTTTTTAATCGCCTTTGCAATACGCCTATGTTCCTTGAGCGTAAGTATATTCTTTTTTTCAGGATGACTTTTCTTTTCTTTATTTCTTACCAACTGAAAAAAAGCCGATAATTCGTTTAATAAACTCATTAAGCGAATGTTTTTTGACTTTTGAGCGATCAGAAAATGAAACTCACCATCAAGTTTGTTACATGCATCGTATTCTTTTTGTTTAAATGCATTTTCAAACGCTTTTAATGAATTGCCAATTGCTGCAATATCCTCATCTGTCGAACGTTCAATGCATTTCTCAATCGCCAGTTTTTCCAGGGAAATTCGGATATCAATATTGTCCTTTATCTGCTCAGGATCCGGATCAATAAGATACAAACCTTGTTGAGATTTTTTGATTATAATTCCATCTGCGACAAGTCGGTTTATTGCTTCTCTTACCGGTGTTCGGCTTATCGATATCTCTTCAGCAAGGGCATCTTCTCTTATTCGGCCGCCGAGTTGGAACCCCCCATGCAGAATTTTCTCTCGGATGATCGAGTAAGCTGCTTCATTTAAGCTCTTGAATACCATATGTGAAGGTCGTCCTTTCTTGCTTGGGTTCAGTATCTAAGAATCTCTGAATCGATCGTTATAAAGGCAGAAAGATATCCATGAGTTCTTCGTCAATGCCATAGAATGGTAATACATAGCGTTACAATCAATACTAAGAAAACTGGAAGAGTTATCTTAGCCAAGCCGAAGGGAAAAGAATCAGGGACATCACCTCTAGAATTGCGCGTTCAAATGGCGGCTATAGCCTGTATTTCCACCAGCGCTCCTTTGGCTAAGGCAGCAACTCCAACCGTAGCTCTGGCGGGGAGATGCTCATGGAAATAGGATGCATACACTCCGTTCATTTTGTTAAAATCTTTCATATCAGTAAGATAGATCACAACCTGGACGATATTTTCCATTGATGTCCCAGCTGCTTCTACGACGGCTTGCAGGTTTTTCAAGGTTTGATGCGTCTGTTTCTCTATGCCGCCATCGACCAGCGCACCTGTTTCAGGGGCAATAGGTAACGCACCTGAGGTAAATACCATACCGTTGGCCACTATGGCTTGAGAGAATGGCCCAAAAGCCGCAGGTGCTTTATCAGTCACTATTTGCTTCATAGTTTCGCTCCTACATGGTGCTCGGCAGCCAGGTTACGATCTGTGGAAAGATGATGAGAAATACCAGACCAACCGCAACGATACCGACGAAAGGGAGCATTCCGCGAATGATGTCCTTGGTCTCAATCCCGAGAGCAGGGTCGGCAGCACCCTTGAGGAAGAACATTGCATAGGCAAAAGGTGGTGTCAGAAAAGACATCTGCAGGTTAACGATGATCATCATCGCAAACCAGAGTGGATCGAATCCGAGTCTCGGGATGATCGGGGAGAGGATCGGGACAAGTACGAAAATAATCCCAACCCAGTCAATGAATGCTCCCAGGACAAAAGTTATGGCCATGATAGCAGCAAAGACCGCCCATTTCCCGCCAGGAAAATCGAGGATAAACGACTCGACTATTTGACCTCCGCCGCCGGCTAGAAAAACGCTGACAAAGGCGGTGGAACAGGCCGCGATAAGCAGCACCATACAGGTCAGCTTGATCGTACTTTGCGATACCTCCATAAGGTCTTTCCAGCTGAACTGTCCGTAACATGCCGTCAATATGATCGAAACTACCGCACCGACAGCTGCTGCTTCGGTTGGAGCGGCAATTCCTGAGTAAATTGCTCCCAGAACAGAGAGTATAAGAAGCAGGGTGGGAACCAATGAGATCACCACCATTTTGAGTTTCTGTAAGGCCGTGAAATTGCCCTGCTCTTCTGCGCTTACAGACGGGGCCACCGATGGCTGCAGAAAGGCTCTGACGGCGATATAAATCATATACAGAACCGACAGCATCAGTCCCGGTCCAAAAGCAGCCATGAACAGCTTACCAACCGAGATCCAGGCCGCAGGTCCATAGACGATAAGCATGATGCTCGGCGGAATCAGAATACCCAGTGTACCGCCTGCACAGATGCTCCCGGTGGCCAACCCTTTGTCATATCCGCGCTGTATCATTACCGGCAAGGCAACCAGGGTAAGCATTGAAATTGAAGCGGCGATCACCCCGATACAGGCAGCCATTATGGTGCCTATCAAAATGCTGACGATCGCCAGTCCACCTCGGAAGCTACCGAAACAGACGTACAGACTCTCGTACATTCTCTTGGCGATTCCGGAACGTTCGAGCATTCCGCCCATAAAAACAAAGAGCGGGACAGCCATAAAACCGGTGTTGGTCAACTGAGCGTAAACTCTGGCGTATACCATATCGAAGACGGTATCTCCGAACATCAGGAACCCAAAGATGACGCCGGCTCCTCCAATGGGAGCGGCCAGAGGAAAACCCGTCAACACACCAAAGAACAGGACCAGGAACATCCCTATCGTTACAAACTCCGGGGTCATCGAAATGTCCATGTCACACCAGCCCTTCCTTAATGTATTCCGATTGCGCCTCGATAAGGTCGTCACCATTCATAATGAAATAGATGTTTTTAGTGAGTTCTGAGAGGGTCTGAATAAAAAATAGGATGAATCCGACTGTTAAGACCAGACGAAACGGCCAGGAAGGTGGAAGCCAGCTGCTATCAACCATTTTTTCACCTGTTTTCAAGGCGAACAGCGTCCACTTTATCCCAGAGTGAATCAGAATATATTGGATCGGGAAAAGGAAAATAAAGGTCATGACAACGTCCACGATCGCTTTCTTCTTCTTGGAAAGCATCGTATAAAAGACATCGACTCGAACGTGGCCGCCGATTTTTAGTGTATATCCCCAGCAAAGGGCGCCAATTGATCCAAAAACCATCTGCGACGTTTCAAGAGCCCAGATTGTCGGTTTATTAAAAATGTAGCGGGCAGCCACTTCGTAAATAAGAACGAAAATCAACACAAGGATCAGGTATTTAACGAAGTATGCAACAACGTCACTCATCCTGTCGATAGCTATGGTGATTTTCCTTAATGCCGATGAAAACATGGCGCTTCTCTCCTCAGTGATGGTGCCGCGACAAATTAGTTCGCCACGGCACCATAAGGATTAAAGATTACTGGATGTTGAATTGTTTGCAGATTACCTGCCATTTTTTCACGGAATCATATATTTCCTTGAAAGCAGGATCTGAGGCTGCCTGCTCTTCGTAATAAGCCAGGGCAGTCTCGTAGAGAAGTGCTTCAATATCCTCAGGTACGGCAGAAATCTTCGTTCCATATTCTTCAAACTTTTTCAGGGCCTCGGCATCACGGACAATCTCTTCCACATAGTATTGGTCCGCGACCATAAAAGTTGCCGTGGAGACGATTGCCTGAAGGTCAGCCGGAAGTTTATCCCATTCCTTCTGATTTACGAAAAGCGCCTGGGCATCGGTGGGTGCGCGGGAGGTGGAAAGATACATATAAGGGGTAACTTCCTGAAATCCCATTCCCCAGTTAACCGAAGGAGTTACATACTCAAACCCATCGATAACACCTCGTTGCGTGGCCTCGTATACTTCCCCGCCCGGCATAAATACCGGAGCAGCACCCATTCGCGCAAAGATTTCGTTGAGCGCTGCTGAGCCCATACGCACCTTGAAACCTTTGAGATCCTCAACGCTATTGAGTTCTTTGGTGCTGTGAGCAAATACCTCTGCATTATGCGGAGTCAACGGTCCAACATAAAAAGCGCCCAGTTTCGAGTAATTCTTCCGGGCAAGTTCAAGACCTTCGTACTCAAGCCACATTCTCTGCTGGTTGGCAGTGAGGCCGCCGACCGTGTTGTTATAGAATATAGCGGCTGGGAAATACCCAAGCGACCAGCCCGGGGCTCCATGAATAGCTTCAACCGAACCTGACAGAACCGAGTCAAACTCTTTTCCGGCGGGGATAATTGCACCCGCATTAAAAGGAGTAATAATCAAACGCCCGCCGGAGGCCTCTTTAATAAGTTTTGCAAAGTTGACAGCTGCCTCATAGGTCGCATCGCCGGCAGGGGCCCATGATTGGAGTTTCCATTTGATAACCTTTTGATCGCTGGCTGCCTGACCTTCATTAGGGCCTGCCAAGAGCGCCACACTGACCAATGCAACTAACAAGAATAAACCGATTCTGTTCTTCATGTGCTCCTCCTGTGTATTTTATAATTTATAATATATACACTACGCAGGTATGATCACTAATTTCCGATGCGATGTCAAGAGAAAATTATTTGTGATTTTTGGGCGAGAACAGAAAGTAAGGTTTCTTGGTTTGGGCATCTTTCCTTTACTTGAATCCAACTCTGGCTATCGAACAACCCGAAAGATTAGGGAGATTTCAATACAGAGTCCATGTAATAAATCCTGGCTTCGTCTTAAAAAAGCATGGCCACAATTCAAATCGTGGTTAGATATTTGATACCTAAGAAATTGTTTTCAGTATTTTTATGGCAGAAAATTAATTTCGTAAAGTTACTATTTAAGCATTTTACAAGTTCCAATCTATTCGGTTTAGGTTATTGCATTTTCTCACGTCCTAAGAAGGCGATTTCTTATCACCTATCTTAAAATAGGAGGGAGCATGAAAATCAAAATTACGACGCTTACAATTCTTTTCTGTTTTCTTGGCTTGACGAATTTACAAGCTCAGGAATTTTTCAATCGGGAGATTCTCCCCGTGGTTGCTCCGGAACCTCAAACTTATACAGAATTGGATGTTCGAAACACAAAACCACCTGAGCCCTTTAATGTAACAGCACCTCAAGATGCTCCCAATGTCGTAATAGTGTTGATAGACGATCTGGGATTTGGAGCTACCAGTACATTCGGTGGACCAATCGAAACACCAACGATGGATAAACTTGCAGAGAATGGCTTGCGCTATAATAATTTCCACACTACGGCGCTTTGTTCTCCTACAAGAATGGCGATTAAAACCGGCAGAAACCATCATACTGCAAATACGGGGTCGATTATGGAATCGGCTACTGCATATCCTGGCAATACAGGATCGCTTCCGCAAAGTGTCGCCCCATTAGCAGAGATGCTAAGACTTAACGGTTATAGCACCGGTGCATTTGGCAAGTGGCATGAAACCGCTGCTTGGGAAACCAGTGTGTCTGGACCATTCGACCGTTGGCCAACACACCAGGGTTTTGATAAATTCTATGGCTTTATTGGCGGTGAGACCGATCAATGGGCTCCTCTCATCTATGATGGACTTAAAAAAGTTAATCCACCTAAAATGGAAAATTATCATTTTACAACGGATATGACCAACCAGGCTATCAACTGGATAAAGGCCCAGCAATCGATGACGCCAGATAAACCCTTCTTTGTCTATTTTGCAACAGGAGCGGTGCACGCCCCCCATCATGTGTCTAAAGAGTGGTCTGATAAGTATAAAGGTAAGTTTGACACAGGATGGGATACAGTAAGAGAAGAAACTGTAAAAAATCAGAAGAAGATGGGGATTATCCCCGAAGAGACCAAATTGGCACCCAAACCTGAAGATATTAAAGATTGGAATGCATTGCCGGAGAATAATCGAAAGCTCTTTGCACGTCAGGCTGAAGTTTTCGCCGGTTTTATGGAAATGACAGATTTCGAGGTTGGACGGCTTCTGGATGCCGTTGAGGAAATTGGCGAATTGGACAATACGCTTTTTATCTTTATTGCAGGTGATAATGGTACCAGCGCTGAGGGTGGATTCGTCGGGATGTACAATGAGATGACCTACTTCAACGGAGTGGTCGAAAAAGTCGAAGATCTCATTCCATTGATGGACGAATGGGGTGGTCCGGCGACCTTCCCACACATGGCAGCAGGTTGGGCGGTAGCTTTTGATGCGCCTTTCAAATGGACCAAGCAGGTTGCCTCAGATTTTGGTGGCACCCGCAACGGCATGATTATACATTATCCGAAAGGCATCAAAGAGAAAAATGGAGTTCGTACCCAGTTCACACATGCTATTGATATCGCCCCCACGATTTTAGAGGTAGCTGGGCTACCGGAGCCTAAGGTTGTAAATGGCGTACCTCAAATACCTATTGAAGGTACCAGCTTGGCATATTCTTTTAATGATGCCCAGGCTGCTGAACGCCATACCATTCAATATTTCGAAATGTTTGGTAACCGGGCAATCTATAATAATGGCTGGTTTGCACGCACTATTCACAGGGCGCCTTGGCAGACAAGCAATTTACCGCCGCTAAACACAGACGTGTGGGATCTATACCACATAAAGGAGGATTTTAGTTTAACCAACAATCTGGCAGCAAAATATCCAGAGAAATTAAAGGAAATGGAAAGCCTGTTTATGTGGCAGGCACAAAAACACCACGTGTTGCCAATTGATGACAGAACCATTGAAAGAACGAATGCAGCTCTTGCTGGACGCCCTGACCTGTTAGGTGACAGAACATCACTTACACTCTATGAAGGTATGGAAGGTATGATGGAGAATACTTTCATAAATATAAAGAACAGGTCATTTTCAATTACGGCTCAGCTCGAGATTCCCAGTGACGGTGCCAATGGTGCTATCTTGTCCCAAGGTGGTCGTTTTGGTGGTTGGTCACTCTATATGAAGGAAGGTAAACCAGAATTTACCTACAACTTCCTTGGACTTGATCGATATGTTGTGTCAAGTTCTGAAAAACTTCCTAATGGTCCTGTCACCGTTAAGCTTGATTTTGTTTATGATGGTGGAGGTCTTGGTAAGGGTGGAGAGGCTACCATATTAGTTAATGAAAAAGCCGTTGCCAAAGCGCGTGTTGAGAAAACACAACCTAATATATTCTCTGCTGATGAGACGGCTGATGTGGGCCTTGACAACCAAACACCAGTTGCTGAGGGTATTGGCTACGGTCCTGAAGAAACCCGTTTCACAGGTAAAATAAGTAAAGTTACCGTAGCAGTAGAATAAACCACTATGAACGCTGCAGGTATCATAGTTTCACCGCAGATTTTGCTCAATTGGTGCATCGTTGAGGTGAGTAAGGATACACGTTGACTATAATAACCAATTGAGCAAAACTCCAAGGTGAGCGCTTTTTCTGAACACCATGATCTGAGAAGATATGAAAATTTGGCAACAAATTTAAGGTTGCCAAATCATATATAGATAAATTTTTATTTTACTCCAATATTATATGCTTCCTGTTATGTTCGTATCGCTATATCAAGTAAGAACAGCTTTCAAAGACTGATAAAAACTGCTCCATTATGAATGGCTCCGTTGAACTTGTTCTACTTTCACAGTAGGCATAGAAAGCTTTACCGCACATCAAGATTTCAGAACTGGTCAAAGCTCAAAAACAGAATCTATCAGATAGGATCTCGATTTCTACATATAATTTATCCGGCCAGTACCTTTAATGTCGGCTCTATTTTATCTACACTTTCATAGCGTTACCAATCACCGGAAAGTCCCTGTTTGGCGGCAGCGTAGTGCACTATTACCGATTGAAGATAGTTCATGACTCTTTTTTACTGCTGATCATTATGAATTAGGCTGGTATAGTTCCCCTGTATCCTAACTCCTGGCACACCGTAACCTAACGATTAATTCATCAATCATTAACGTGTATCCATGCGACAGATAATATTGACAGCCATTATCATCTCCGGCCTGTTCCTCTCTTCACCACTCTGCAGCGCCAAAGAGGTCAGGATTCCCATTTCACTGGATTATCAACTGCTGAGAACCTTGATAGCCCAGTCTTCATATACAGGTCCGGATGGAACCGCACACCTCATTAACGAGGGTGATGGCTGTATTGCCTTGATTTTATCGGAACCCGGTTTTTCTGGAGGTGATGAGGTTGTCAATTTTTCATCTGATGTCTATCTGCATGCTGGAACACCGGTGGGTGGGAACTGTCTCATGCCATTCAAATGGGAGGGGGCAATTGAGATTGTCCAGATTCCACGGCTCAATAGTGAAACATGGGAGCTCACCTTTGAAACGGTGGAGACAAAATTCTATTCCTCTGATCACAAACCGCTCAAGAGCCTTAATCTGGTTTTTGATCAGATGTTGCCGATCATTAATTCGTACGCGCAGGGGTTCTCGATCAAACTGGCTCCCCCTGTACAAGATCTGAAAAACTTCATCCTGCCGCTTTTCGCGCCCGATGCCCAGGTGGAAGCAGAAATGCTTCTGAACAGTATAAAGCCCGGCGCTGTTACCGCTGATGAAAGCGGACTGGTTGCCACCATAGTTGCCGATGCCGTCGAAATGGAAGCTCCTGAAGACGGAGAGGACTTTGAGGTACTGACAGAAGCAGAGCTGGAATCATTTCTTGAGCTCTGGGAAACATGGGACTCCCTGCTGATATATCTCGTTTCGCTCCTGTCGGAACAGAAACTCACAGAATCCGAAAAAAGGATCCTGGTAGATCTCATTCTGGATACCCGCTATGAGTTTGTAGCACAGATTAATGAGCCCACCGTGGAAAAAGACTTTGTCAGAGATCAGTTTATTGAGGGATGGATTCAACTGTCGCAAATATTTCGAAAACACTTTATTCAAAATCCACCAGGTAGCGGACTGGGCTATCTATCATTCATAACGGCAGCTGATGCCTTAATGATCCTCGACGAACTGGGCCCGAACTTTGGCATTGAAATTTCCCGGAATGGACTCATTCGGCTTGCCAGGATTCTCGGCGGGGAATCACTTGAGCTTATCTATTCCCCGGAAATTAACAGAACATTGCAATTGCTGTTTGAATTCGACCCGGCCCAAAAACCAGGAGGATCTTCGCGAATCGCCCCCCCGCAAGAGCATGGGAGGATAAAAGACACTCTTTTGACGCTCTTTTTCCATCGTGCTCGAGCGTATCTGCTTCCTTCAGCCTACGCAAATTCGCTTCCCACCTTTAAAGAGATCCAGGCATGGCAGGTTCCCGCCAATGACCTGGCAGAATATCTGGACAGGGTGAGGGACGTTTTAAAATTTGCATCAACATCCCTTGTCATAAAAAAAAATCTGCCGGCTAAAATACAGTCCCTCTATCACACTCTGGTACCCGCAGTAGCGTGGCAGGAAAGCTGTTTCAGACAATTTGTCGTGGTCGACAAAAAGCTTACCTACCTGCTCTCCTACAACAAAAGTTCGATCGGGATAATGCAGGTCAACGAGCGCGTATGGCGGGGTATCTATGATACGCAGCGGCTGAGGTGGGACATAAAATATAACGCAGTTGCAGGATCTGAGATTATTGACCTGTATCTGCAGAAATACGCCCTGGCCAAGTCAAAAGCAAGTATCCTTTCTGATGAAGAAACACTTGCTCAGCTCGTTTACGCCATGTACAACGGCGGCCCCAAGCAGTATGACAAATTTCTCAAACGAAAAGCAAAGAAGGACTTTTACAAGACTGACAACCTTTTTAAAGAAAAATATAGTTGGGTGAAGTCAGGGTCCTGGAATAACATAGAAAAATGTCTTTAGCTGCAGAGCCAGCGCCGGAAAATGTTCCTTTACTTGATACAGGCGCCAAGGGATAACCTCTCAAAAACGACAGTATGCTGTCCAACGTATGGGACCACTTCCCGGTCTAGCCTTTTCAATAATTGCTCGGATGTCGGGGCTGTCGACACCCGGGCAAAGTAAGTTCTGATCGTGTCCAGCTTCATCGCAAAACGCGGTTGCCATCAGGACTGTTCCTCCCACCGTTAAAGAATCCGCTTATCTGCTTTTTGAAAACCCTTTTCAACTCGACTCGTTTATGGCAAATTGTAGTGATGAGAACAGCTGTATTTTTGTTATTATTTGCAATGATAACGATATATTAAATCATATCACCAGATCTTTTCACACCCTTTGAGGATGATCCGGCCTGATTGGTTTGTTCTCAACGTAACGAAACATCTGGCCGCCTCAATTCCCACCGTTACACTCCGGGAAGTTTGGCGGCAGAGTATGGACAACCATCCAACAGAACCTCATTAATCAATGATGCTAGACGAAGATTGCAGAGACAGGATCTTCATCGATAGGTGGCAATCGCCTCAAATAAATGATCGCCCAGGAAAGGACTTTGCCAAATCATGCTAATTGAAAATCACTCTATCAAAAATATTTCACTTCACTCTGAAGCTGATGCCTTATTGATAGAAACATATGCCAAAAATGACAGTATATTTCGTCTCGATTCATGGGAAAATGGTTTCTCATTGTCCAGACAGGAAGGACTCTTGACCCGCAGCACCCAGGTTAATCTGACGTTATTTTCACCTCAGCAGGCGGCTCAAAGGCATAAATGGGCTGATTGCATTGCTCTGTTCGCCTCAAAGATTCCAACGGGGATAAAGGAGCTCGTCACCCCGATTTCACATGCACAGCTGCAGGCAATGCAGCTGTTTCGCCATGGAGAAACAGCCGCCACAGAGTTGATGAAAAAAGCACCGGCTCTTCTCTGGCTCATAGCCTGTGATGTCCTTTCCAACAGAATTTCACTCGATCACGCGGTGAATGTACTGAAAGGCAAACACCTGGATATCATCAGGACAATTCGAGCTGACAGCACGAGAAAGCATGTAAATCTCATGAGCAAGATCACAGCCGTTACTTATTGCAGAAAGGAATTGCGCATCCTCAACCGAATCTTGAAGGACAACGATCTCCAGAATAATCTCCGGCACCTTCCACAGATAGTGCTTCCCTGGGTTGAAATAGTACTCGATTCCCCTGATATTCTAACGATTCCCTGCATTCAGAATGAAATAGCCAATCCCAACAGTTCCAAATTTCAGCTCATGCTGGCTAAAACCATGTGTGAAAGCTGTCTGCAGATCGGGCGGAAGGCCGGACTCGCCAACGTGAAACATAATTTGCGTAACTGTAAAACACTGTCAGAAGTGACGTCGCTAGAAGAAAGATGGCATGGCAGGTACAACAAACGACTGCAAGAACAGCAAGCTGCGTTTTGCCGGGAGCAGGAAGCCACCGAGATGCTGAACCTGGCAATAGAGGCGGAAAAAGAGAGAAAAAGGCAGGCAAGGAGGGAGCGCAGAAGAGCAGAGGAAGAGCGCCGAAAGAAAATAATAAAAGCAGGATTCCCTGAACCACCAATTCCCGGAAACCAATACATAGTCCCAATTACTACTTTCCTGGAATTAAAGCATGAAGGTGAGATCATGAACAATTGCGTTGCCACCTACAAGGACAAAATTCTCTTTAAAAACAGATACATTTATAAAGTTTTTTATCCTGAACGCTGTACTCTGGAAGTAATCGGCAAACGAAATTGCGCTATCGGTGAGCTCAAAGCAAAAAACAATGCCAAACCCTCGAAAAGTGTCTATCAATACGTTCGCAAATGGATAAACGGCCGGCAGGATGCCTAGCTCAGGCGGCTTGCACGCTGGAGATACAGCCAGCAGATCGGTGCCATGCTCTCAAAGAAGATGAATGAGATTGAATCCGGCTCCTGTAACTTCCCGCAAATTATGGACACCAAGGTGTGGAGGGTAAAAGAGTTTAACGAGGGAATCTACAAATATTTCGGGATCAAAAGCTCGCAGGATCTGCGGAGTTGACCTAAAAAAGCAAAACTTCCTTTCACTTTATGCAGAAGAGCTGGAACAGGACTCTTTTATTCCTCCCTGATCTGCACCATGATCAGCTGTCCCCTGGCATGGACCGTGCCTTCTGTCGACAGGGTGACACTGACGGTCACCTTGCGTCCCTTGATCTCCTCCACCCTTGCCCGCAACTCCACCTCCGTGCCCACAGGTGTGGGTGTCAGGTAATCAACTTTAAGGGATGCGGTGACAAATCGGGGCATGGCTCCCGGCTTCATCTCTATTTTAAGCTCCCGGGCTTTTGCTGCGGCTGCAGTGCCTGCACCGTGGCAATCCATCAGGGATGCGATCATCCCTCCGTAAAGGATATTCTTCATACCCCCGGTAAAATGGTTTGCCGGCACAAGGCGGCAAACACCCTCATCGCCATCCCAGAAACTTTTAATCTGGTGCCCCTTCTCATTAAGACGGCCGCAACCGTAACAATGAGCATAATCATCCGGGTAGTACTCCTGAAAAGCCATTTCACTCATGGTATTTTCCTATCTAATTGTAATCATTCATTCTAAATTTACTGCGAACTATCAATTTGATCTTGATGGATTTTATTTTCTCGATCGCCTCCCAGGCGGTTTATCTGGCTTGCTGCAAAAGCTGCCCCAAATCCATTATCAATGTTGACGACGGTAACCCCATTAGCGCAGGATGTGAGCATAGCGAGTAACGCTGAAAGGCCACCGAAATTAGCACCATACCCGACACTGGTTGGAACCGCAATTATTGGAATTTCGATAAGTCCTGCTATGATGGAAGCAAGGGCTCCCTCCATTCCGGCAATTACAATAACCGCCCTGGCATCTCTTGTTTGATCAAGGACAGAGAACAACCGCCCTTCACTGTTCGCCATGTACTTGAGCGGACGGCCTTTCTCACAACAAAGACTTCAATAAGAGTCACAATAACCATTCTTCAAAGTTCCTCTACCAAAGGTAACAGCTTGCGCTTTTCCCCAGTATTTTGAGCCTGAAGGACTCGCGGCTCGCACACGTGTTCACCCCATAGCAGACATACAAGGGTAACAGGTGCTCTTCTCTTGGATGGCAGAACCTGGCATAAGGGGCCTCCTCCCAGTTTATGAGCAATTGATTTCGAACAGCTTCATCCATATCTTCGCTGCAGCATGTTTTAGTCAGCCACGTTTCAAATGCGTCGTTCATAGCCTTGTCCCGGTCGTTGCCGGATGAGAAGAACGCCTTCATGTTATGAAACGAAAACCCTGAGCCGATAATGAGTAAATTTTCATGCTGGATACCCGCCAGAGCTTCTCCGATTTGGATATGCAGGCCAGGGTCCAGATTGTTAACAAGCGAAAGCTGCACACAGGGAATGCCTGCCTCCGGGTACATGAGCTTCAGCGGGACAAACATGCCATGATCAAAACCTCTGGAATCATCGAATACTGGCTGCAGTCCCCTGGCTTCCAGGAGGCTGGAAACCTCCTGGGCAAGACGAGGCTCTCCTGGTGCGGGATATTCGACATCATAGGCTTCGTCTGGAAATCCATAGTAGTCATAGATTAATCCAGGATGCGCGCTGCCGGTAACAGTTGGCTGCTTCTCTTCCCAGTGGGCACTTATGAGCAGGATTGCAGAGGGTCTTGCCAGTTCTGATCCAATCCGCTGCAGGAGGGTTATCAATTCATGATGGCCGGCATCACCTAACAGGGGCAATGGCCCGCCTCCATGAGAGATGTACAATGTTCTGTGCTGGTGTTTCTTATTCATTTTTTATGTCCAGGGGTGGTTCGAGTGTTTGTCAAAAACAGAGTCAAGATCGTTTACTGCCTCTTCAGTTCGCTTATAAGCACAGTTCGGATACAACTCAATTGCCCGAATTGTCTGGCCAGTCAATGGGGCACGTTTACAGATGACAGAAATGACGTAATTGATACAGCCTCCCAGCCCGTATTGACCAAATGTAAGACGAATCTATCATATTCAGGCTGGCCGAGCCCTGCATATCTGACCTTGCCTTCAGGGCCAGGTTTTAGGGTTTAAAATAAAAAAGGCCTGCAGTGAAGATCACCACAGGCCTTTTTCGCTATGCCGCAACCACGAAATGGTTACAGCCTATGTGTCCAGCTCTTACAGTTGAACGACATTGGCAGCTGCCGGTCCTTTGGGACCGTCGGTTATTTCAAACGATACGCGGGCGCCTTCGTCCAGAGATTTGAATCCCTGGGACTGGATTGCTGAGTGGTGGACAAAAACATCGTCACCGTCTGTCTGAGCAATAAATCCAAAACCTTTGGCATCGTTAAACCACTTTACTGTTCCTTCTACCATTTTGTACTACCTCACTTTGTGTCGGTTTCCTTTGGAAACCATTTTTTAATAAACCGGCCTTCCACTATTGGGGCCGGTAAAATCGTTTTGTTGCCAAAACGGTTATTGCGGTATTACGACCTTGCTGAAATACCAAAATCAAATGCTGCTGCGCGGCTGCGCTGAGATGATTTTTTACCGCGGGTATGACTCTTGTTCCTGCCATTTCTGGGGGAAGTCGGCCGATTCTCTATTTTATCACTATATCCAGCACGGAAGGAGATTGGTTTCTCCCTCTGCTGGGATGATGTTGCGGGCACTGCTGAAAAAGCTGACTTCCCGAAGGTCAGGCGTGAACCAAGCGCCCGGTCAAGGGCTTTGATCATTTTCTCGTTATCCGGCGTGGCAAAAGTCAACGCTTCACCATTCCGGCTGGCCCGGCCGGTACGACCGGTACGATGGGTGTATACTTCAGCATTTTCCGGCATATCGAAATTTATGACATGGGAAATGTTAGACACATCAATGCCGCGAGCGGCAATATCGGTTGCTACCATGATAGTATAGGTGCCGTTCTTGAAACCATCGAGGGATTGCTGTCGTTTCTGCTGTGACATATTTCCCTGGAGTGCCGTGGCTTTGTGGCCACTCTTCTCCAAATACAGAGCCAGGCTCCTGGCCTTGTGTTTGGTCCTGGTGAAAACAATAGCAGTTGCTATTTTTTCATCCCGCAGGAGGCTCTTGAGCAGAGTCGTCTTCTGCGTCTGATCGACCCGATAGAGAACATGGGAGATCGTTGCGATGGACTTTTCATGATCAACCTGTACGGTAACCGGATTGACCAGTATGTCCTCAACCAGAGACCTGATCTCTTTGGGCATGGTAGCGGAAAAAACCAGAGTCTGACGCTTTACCGGTACATTTTTTATGATCCGGCGAATATCGGGAAGAAACCCCTGGTCGAACATGTGGTCGGCTTCATCAAGGACCAGCATCTCAACTCCGGAGAGGTTCACCGCCCGGTCATTTACCAGATCAAGAAGACGCCCCGGGCAGGCGACAACAATCTCTACACCCCTGCGGATCGTGTTGATCTGCGCCTGTTTGCTGACACCGCCGTAGACGACGACACTGCGAAGATTTGTACCTTTGGCCAGTTTGCCGATGTAGCTGTGTGTCTGCTCGGCCAGTTCCCTGGTTGGGGAAATAATCAGGGCCCGAACTTTGTTTCTGGGGCCTGCACAGAGACGCTGCAGGATAGGAAGCACGAATGCTGCCGTTTTCCCGGTACCGGTCTGGGCCAGGCCCATCAGGTCACGTCCCTCTAAAACCGGACGGATAGCCTGTTCCTGGATAGGTGTCGGTGTTTGGTACCCACAACTATCAAGGGCTGTCTGAATCCGGTCATGAAATTGAAAATTTTTAAAACTCATTAAAACTCCTTTTGATTGCTATGTGAACATGGGATCATTTCGAAATGTTTTTGATCCATGCCCCGTAAAACAGCGTTATCGCCGCTTTTGATTATAAATGTTAAAATAGTGTAAATGTTTGAAAGTTTAAATAATTGGGTGAATTACCGACGAGGGGAGTGGCTCTGGGTATCCGTTGGAGGGTATAATAAACGTCTTTACGGGATAAATTAGACAGACTCAGCTTGTCAGGGGTTGCTGCGGCTCTCTGCACGGAAGCGGACTGACTTTTTTTACAACCAGTCTGTTTTCGGTAAAAATACTGCCATGGAGCATTTTTATTGCCTTTTCAGCATCTCTCGTTCGTTGCATCTCAATATAGCCGAAACACTTCGATTGCCTGGTGTAGTGATCAGTAACTATGTGGACCGTGTCTACTGTGCCATGAACGGAAAAGAGCTTTTCCAGCTCTCGTTCGGTCGTGCTGTAGCCAAAGTTACCAACATATATTTCCAATCTCTACTCCTGAATTGAGGCAATCTGCAAAAAACTTCTACGATGGCAAACGGTGTGGGAAAAAACAACGCTGACAGGAAAACGCGAAGGAGTGTGCTTCTGCTTTAATAAATTCAAACTCCGCTTAGTATAATTGTTATTTTGGGATTTACAAGCAAATAAAGAGAAACAACCTTTTATTCCGGGGCAGGGACGAGCCCAAAGGTGAAATGGCTATGGATCTGCCGGCCAGAAAAAAGTCGCTTAATACCACCTGCAGGGTCATTTTACTGCCTGAGCCCTGGATACATGTATGGCTGATACTATTACATGGGCTGTCAGCCCATGATGCCGATATCCCAGATGGCAAACTCGTTGTCTCCAAGACCAAGCAATTCGCTTTTACTCTTCTGGCCAGATGCGGTTGCAATCATATATTCAAAGATAGCCTGCCCCATCTCTTCAAGTGTTTTACTGCCATCGAGAATTTCTCCGCAATTTATATCCATATCCTCTTCCAGTGCCAGGTACATAGGGGTATTCGTGGCCAGCTTGATGCACGGCGATGGCTTTGAGCCAAACATTGAGCCACGACCGGTTGTAAAGGCAATCAGTGTTGCCCCGCCGGCAATCTCACCAGTTACCGAAGGAGGGTCATATCCCGGTGAGTCCATGAAGACCAGCCCCCTGGTGTCTACCTTTTCAGCGTACTTATACACCTCTTGCAATGGCCCGGTGCCACCTTTCATCGCAGATCCCAGGGATTTTTCAAGGATATTTGCCAACCCCCCAACCTGGTTGCCGGGGCTGACGACACCATTGATCTGCACATCGCGCCCAACAGCATAGACATCTTTCCACCAGCGGATTCGATCGATAAGCTTTTTACCCACCTCCACAGAAACAGCGCGCCTGGTGAGCGTGTGCTCTGCACCGTAAACTTCAGGTGTCTCACTGAGAATTGCAGTACTGCCGTGGCTCACCAGAATATCAACAGCTTTACCAAGCGCGGGATTTGCAGTGATCGAGGAAAAGCCATCAGATCCTCCGCACTGCAAACCTACGATTAGATGGCTCACCGGCACCGTTTCACGTTTGACCTGATTCGCCTCAGGCAACAGCTTGTTGACCGCGGCAACACCGGCCTCTATGGTCTTTCGCGTGCCACCTTCTTCCTGCATCGTGAACGTCACTAATTTCGGGCCAGCTTTAAGATCATGCGCATCAAGCAGATCCGATATCTGGTTTCGCTCACATCCGAGGCCCACAACCAGTGTCGCCGCTAGATTCACATGCGTTGCAAAACCGGCGATTGTCCGGCGCAGCTGGTCCATCGCGTCACCGGTCATCTCGCAGCCACACCCGAGCGGGTGGCTGAAGGCGACGACACCATCAACATTGGGATAGTCGGCTAGTTTTTCCGGAGTAAACCAGTCGGCGATTTTTCGAACAACTGTTGCCGAACAATTAACCGTTGAGCAGATACCGATATAATTACGGGTGGCCACCCTGCCGTCTTCCCTGACAATTCCCTGAAACGTAGCCCGCTCCTTTTCTGAAACAAATTCCGTCGGCCGGTATTCACTTGCATACGCATAATCGCGGTCAATGTCGCGGAAAATCACATTGTGATTATGGACTGACGAGCCAGGCTCTATATCTATTCCGGCAAAGCCGATAACTGTATTGTACTTGCGGAGCGGCTCGCCTTTTTTTATAGGATGCGTAGCAATCTTATGGCCAGCTGATATCTTGTGCAGGCTGGTGATATTCTCGCCGGGAATTGTATCCCCAGCATTAATCTCTTCTAACGCAATAGCAACATTGTCATCTGGGTGAAGTCGAATAACCGCACCACTCATTTTCTTCTCTTTCTTCTCAACCATTATCTTTTCCAAGTCTTGTCATTGCAGAACCTGCGTCATCCAATGATATGCTAAATGAACACCGCACTCCAGCGGTGAGTTGTGTCAACGGCGGACGTATCCGGGTTCAGGTGCTCGTCAAAAAGGAGTTTTCAGAGGCGACAGCAAACCGCTCATAAACTTTGATGTATTCATTCATATGGCTCTTCTATTGGATTTTATTGTCGGTTTACACGGCTAGAAAAGATGTCCCCGTTTTTCCAGATACTTCTGACGAGATGGCTGCAGATGACTCACACAGATTTCCGACAGAGTGATGTTATCATTGACACGCAGGGCATCAAGTATCTGAAAATGTTCATCACGCGCCTGTTTCAGCAGGTTCAGGTCGATGCTCGAGGCAAAACGGATAAGGTTTGCTTTTTTTGCCATCTCGTCAATCACATTGGCCAGAAAAATATTTCCACACAATCGGAACAGTGCCTGGTGAAACTCCTTGTTGGCAGCGATCACGCACAGCATATCTTCCTGGACAATTGCTGTTGAATGCTCATCACAGAGACTTTTCAGTTTTGAATAATCTTCGTCATTGACAGGCAGAGGAATGAGCAGCGCTGCCTGTCGCTCCAGATAATCGCGCATCTGATAAAGCTGGCTGACCTCTTCAGCACTGTACTCGCAGACCGTGGTACCTTTATTTGCCTCACGTACGAGCAGTCCTGCACTTTCAAGCTCATTCAGAGCCTGACGGATAACATGGCGCGTTGTCTCAAAGCGTCTGGCCAGTGTTTCTTCCACCAGCCGCTCACGCGGATAGAGACGACCCAGCACGATGTCGACCTCAAGAGCACGGACGACTATCTGAACCTTTGTCTGTGGTTTTTGCTGAGCACCCATCGTTTTAACCTTGATATTCCACAACAATGAAATTCAGCACATTATCGCACGCTATTCCAAAGCTGCAGAGGGGAGAGTAGCCCCCGATGTTCGTTCATTCCGACTTCTCTGTTTTTCTAAATTCGATTCCCAGAAGTTTTTCGAATACCTTTATCAACGCGCCTTTACTTTCCGAACCGAGACCATTGGCCAGTGCCATCTGAAATGTCGTCGTGGCAGCCTGAACCATCGGTAACGGTATCTTCTCGTGAGCGGATATTTCAGCGGCACTGATCATATCCTTATAAGCGCTTTTCAAGGGATATCCCTGATCAAAACGATTTTCAAGTGCTAGCGGTAAGAAGAATTCAGCGGCAAAACTGCGGCCAGTGCCTGTTGTCACTACCTGGGTCACCTTTTCAGGATCAAGCCCAAGCCTCGCAGCCATGGGCATGACCTCAGCGATGCCAGCTGCACTGATATTAAAAAGCAGCTGGTTAATCAACTTGGTCAATTGACCGCATCCGATTTCGCCCATGTAAATAATTTTGTTGCCAATCGCTTCAAGTGCTGGCAGCACCACTTCGAAGGTATCTTTCCTGCCACCGAACATAACGGTCAGAGTTGCTTCCTGAGCTCTGGTTTCCATCCCGGAAATCGGTGCGTCTGAAAAAATCACACCTTTTTGCTTTAGTTGTTTTTCAATCTCCAGGGTCGCCAGATAGCCTATCGTGCTCAAATCGACCACCACCAAACCGTCCTTGGCACCATCAAGAATGCCATTTTCACCCAAGAACCACTGACTCGACAACACCTGTATCGGGGACACTGAGAAAGATCCAGTCAACCTGTGCAGCCATTTCTGCAGGCGCAGTGGCCACGGCGGCACCCTGATCCGCCAGAAATTGTACCGCTTGAGGAGTGGTATCGGTAACCATCAGTTCGTAGCCTGCTTTCATCATGTTCAGAGCCATCCATTTCCCCATGGTTCCGAGCCCGACAAATCCTATCTTTTCCATCTGTTCCCCCATTCAAATCCTCAGGTGCTGACTGATATAACGGCCTGCATTCCAATGTTGGCTGGATCACTTGCATATGGGTCTGAAGTATATAATTTCAAGTATGTCGGTATTTATTCATAATTCCTCACTTTTTCTAGACCAGGGAACTATACGGCATTTTACAACGTAACTCGTGGCCCTATTCTGTGGGTCCCACTCGTCTTACGCCTGAAAACGGCGCGAAAGAGACGTCCCAGCCAAAACCCGGCGGGCGTTGACTGAATGATAGAGAACAAGGCAACGGCAAGCAAGCAGGCAGAAATCGGGCTCTTAAGGAAAATGAGGTAGCTTCCATCACCGATCATAAGGGACTGGTGCAGGCTTCCGTCAAGCAACGGCCCGAGGATCAATCCGAGCACCATGGGTGCCGTGGGAATACGCAACCGGTCAAACACATAACCAACAAGCCCGAAGATCAGCATAAGGCCGACGTCGAACACGCTATTGTTGATGGCAAAAGAACCAATGACGCAGAGCACGACGATGATTGGAGCAATCACCCGGTTGGGGATCTGCGTCACATAGACACTGACACGGGTGAAGGCCAAACCCACGAAAAGCAGAGAAAAGTTGGCAAAAAACACCGCCCAGATCAGTGTATAAGTCACGTCCGCATATTCGGTCATCAAGGTCGGCCCCGGCAGGATGCCGTGCACCATCAGGGCCCCCATGAGTACGGCCGTCGATGAACTGCCGGGAATTCCAAGGGAAATGGTCGGCACGAGCGCTCCACCCACCACCGCATTGTTGGCGGCCTCCGGCGCGGCGATTCCGTCAAGGCATCCAGTTCCAAATTTTTCAGGGTGTTTAGAGAACCGCTTGGCCTCGTTGTAGGCAAACCAGCAGGCAGTATCACCCCCGGCACCAGGAATCAGGCCGGTGAACATGCCGATCACGCCGGAGCGGAGAATGTTGGGCAGAAGGTGCCTGAATTCGGCCAGGGTGGGCAGCATGCGGTCCGTCACCTTGCTGACCAGCTTCTTGGCCTCTTCGTCAGCCTGAATGAGCCGGATCACCTGGGGGATGGAAAAGAGCCCAATCAAAGCGACGGTAAAGGGGACGCCCTCAAACAAATTCAACATACCGTAGGTGAAGCGGGGGGTGCCCGTTGTCACGTCCATGCCAACCATGGCCAGCAGCAACCCGAGGCTGCCGGAGAACAGGCCGCGGATAGTTGAGCCCTGGGAAAGGGAAGCGATAATGGTAATACCGAGGACGGCGACCGAGAACATCTCGACGGGCCCGAATTCCAGCACGATCATGCCCAAAGTCGGCGCAATAGTCATCAACCCGATAGCGCTTAGGGTGCCGCCGATGAAGGATGAGACCAAAGAGACGCCGAGGGCCTTACCCGCCTTGCCCTGAGCGGCTAGCGGATAACCATCCATGATCGTCGCTGCCGCCGCCGGAGTTCCCGGCGTCCGCAGTAGGATGGCGGCAATGGAACCGCCATACATGGCCGCCAAATAGAGCGACGCCAGCATACTAATGCCCGTCGCCGGTACCATGCTGAAGGTCAGCGGCAGCAACAAGGCGATGGCCATGGTGGCCGAAAGCCCCGGCATGGCGCCGACAAAAAGGCCGAGAATCGTCCCGCCGAAAATGGCGAGAATGTTTTGAATGGAAAGGACGTTGTTCAACCCGATAAGAATATTTTCAATCATTTCATCAATCCCATTGGCATCGGCAGGTCAAGAAAGGTAACAAAAATCGAATAGACAATCATGGGGGCTACAACGCTAATCGCTAGAATGATCCACGGTCGGGAGGCCCGCAGAAGGGATAGTGCCCCGATCAGGAACAACGGGGTCATGATGAAATACCCCACCGATTCGAGTAGCAGAATATAGAGAACAATCATTGAGACGAAGGTGCCCGTCCGAAGCACATTCACGCCATCAAAAAAGCCTCCGATATACGGGGCCGTAATATCCGCAGCGGCGTCCACGGCTTCCTCGTTTTGTTTGCGCCGCTTGAACAGGAAGACATCGGCGACCATCAGAGCCGCCAGAACAGATACAAAAACTGCGAGAATCTGCGGCATGTGGTAGGCCGCAGGCGGCATGGTCAGTGATGTTTTGTAGAACAGTGCCGACAAGGCCCAGGCGCCTAACGCAACGAGAATGTAAGGCATGGCATAGTACCCCTGTCCGATCCGGGGCGGTCCTGCTTTAAGGCCGTCCCGGATCGAAACAAACGTAGAGTTAACGTAGAATTACACCAGAAAAGTGTGGTTACTTGACGCTGTCGACGATGGGCTTGTATTCCACTTCCATGTCGAAAAGCATCTTCTTGTAGTCGTCTCCAATGACCGGATTAATGGCTTGAGCCCGACGTTCGGCCTCGGCCAGGAATTCCGGATCGGCCAGGACTTTTTCAAAACCGGCGATCAGGGCTGCGCGTTTGTCGGCGGGGATGCCCATCGGGGCACTGAAACCGCGCGAAGAGCCGTTGTCCAGGTCATAGCCGAGTTCTTTCATTGTCGGAACGTCGGGCAGCTGGGGATTACGCTTGGCGGAATAGATGGCGAGCGCCCGCAGGTTGCCTGCCTCGATCTGCTGAAAGACGGTGCCCAGGTTGTTAGAGCTGGCATCGATCTTGCCGCCCATTGCTGCGGTCATCGACGGACCGTCACCATTGAAGGGAACTTTTTTCAGGGAGATGCCTGTCAGGCGCTCCAAGAAAATACACGAGAAGAAATCATCGCCGCCAATACCCGAATTACCGACCGTGAGCGTGTCAGGATTGGCCTTGGCCGCCGCAAAAAACTCTTCGGCAGTTTTGTAGGGGCTGTCTTTGCCGACGACCAGGATACCGGGGTCGGTGACGACGTTGGCGAGCGGCTCAAACTGTTTGACGTTGTATTTAATTTCCGAATTAAGGAGGTAGTTGGCTACGATCATCGGCGAATTAGTGATGCTTATCGTGTATCCGTCATTGCTTTGTGGAATTTCCCAGCTTACTCCAGGCAATGGCACCGGCTGCGCCCGGAATGTACTGGTTTACGAACGTCACATTCATCGCCTTGGCAAGAAACGGCTCAACCAACTGGGCAAGATTGTCAGACCCACCACCGGGTTTGAACCCGATCAGGACATTAATCTTGTCGCCAGGTGCATACCCCTCGGCATGCACCATACCGGTGGCATTAATAGTAACCAGAAACGCTGCAGCAAACATCAGCAATCTTTTAGTGAGTTTCATTCTCATCTCTCCTCATAATGTTATCGCTTAAGTGCGTGTTCCAAGACCGTCGCCGAACGGGACGAAGGACCCTGCTTATTATTAGCCAGGCCGCTTTGCACGACAGGACTAAAGTCCAGTTACCAAAATGTTTTTTACCGTGTGAAGAATAACAACTAATCCCATAATTCTGGGTAGTTTGGTTCCGAAAAGCTGATAACGTCTTGCGAAGGCGGGCAAATAATCTTTAACGTATTTCCCTCAATTTTCCAAATACACAACCATATTGTCGACATCTTTGTCAACAGTTAAGTTGACAAAGATGATCCCCAAAAAGACATCAATCTTAACACGATATTACTCTATATGAGGCAGGCGGTGTTCCCTGTGCCTGACCTTGTCAACAGAATTCGCTCCAGTTTGATGTTATGTGGAATGGCCTAAACAAGGAAAAAGCCACCCCTGATCCTGCTCGGGCCAGGGGCGGCCAAGGAAGACTAAAAAACAAGAACCTGTTTGCCCATCATCGTTCCACTCTCCTGTTTGATGTGCATTGCCTGGATATTCTCAGGCGTCAGACCGGTAAAGGTCTGCTGTCGAGTTGTAACAAGGGTGCCTGCGTCCAGCAGTCCGGCCACAGTCGAGAGTAATTTCCCCTGCTCGGCCATGTCATCTGTTTCAAACATTGATCTGGTGTACATGAATTCCCAGGACAGGGTTACACTTTTTAGTTTAAAGGCGGTGATGTCGACTGATTCCACCGGGTCATCGATAAAAACGATACGGCCTTGAGGACGGATGCATTCAGCCATTGCCTTCCAGTGCTTTTCCATCTGGGTCGTGCAGAAGATGGCGTCAACTGAACCTGAGCCAGCTGCCTTCAGCTCTTCATAGAGACTCTTGCGGTGGTTAAGGATGGTATCAGCGCCCAATTTCCTGCACCACTCGACTGTTTCCGTCCGCGATGCTGTTGCAAACACCTTGAGTCCTGCCCAGCGGGCAAGCTGTATTGCCACGGAACCGACTCCTCCCGCACCACCGATTATCAGAACGGATTTACCACTGTTAGCGCCTGCTTCCGGAACAAAGCCCAGCCTGACAAACAACCCCTCCCAGGCAGTTATTGATGTCAGAGGCATCGCCGCACCATCTTCAGGTCGGAGTTTTTTGGGAGCGAGCGCTGCTATCCGCTGGTCCACCAGATGATATTCGCTGTTGCACCCTGGCCGGGTTATATCACCTGCATAAAAGACCTTATCCCCCGCTTGAAATCCGTCCACGCCCCCGCCGGTTTTTTCAACAACCCCACAGACGTCCCAGCCAAGTACGCCATCTTTATCCATCCGTTTGCGAAACTTCGCGTCCACAGGATTCATGCCGATGGCAATGACCCGGACCAGAAGCTCCTGTGTTCCCGGCTCCGGTATTGGCTGTTCTTGCAGTGTAAAGGCACCTGCGTCCTTTGCGTCGCTCCCGCTTTTTGCAACGATAGCTTTCATATCTTTCTCCATTGTAATTTCTATTTATCTCAAAATGACATCGTCCAGCCAGAGGTACTTCCGACTCGCATACACTGTATGGCAAGTTAATCATAACGCAACGCTTCTGGAGAATTACCGATTGGCGAGATTGAACCTCCCTGATGCCGTGATAAATAGAGCAAATACTCTGCTCAGTTCATGAGCGCGGTTTGTGGCGCAGCCGGAATCACTGGGGTTGGAGACCGCCTTTGAGTCCTTGGCTTGCATCACACACGGCCTGGATCGAAACCAAGGTGTCAGGATTTTCTTCGGTTCTTGCCGGTTTCACCCGCAGAGACCTGGCCATCTGAGAGTTCACAACCAGATTATGCGTACCTGACGTTTGAATGAGTTCACACATCCCTTTAAGGGCTTCATTTCGCGAAGGTTTTGCTGCCAATCCAAAGAGGGCGCCAATCCACAAACGGGCCTTATCCCAGTTCGGTGATTTTGGAATTTCCATGAGCCCAGCCCAGCGTTTCGATTCTTGTTCGCCCACACGCTTCCAGGGTTAGTATATCCAGCCGCTGATGCCGAATTGGGGGTCTTCATAGATATCCACGGTTCCTTTGACCCACTCCGTGGTGTTGGCACCAAATTCACAATTCCAAATGGGAATTTGATGCTTGCCCGATAATTTCTTCCAATCTCTTCTCTTCAACCAGCCTATGTTGTTTTTACCGTTTTTTCCAAAATCTTTTTTTGCTCAAGGGGGAACTCAAAACAATCAGATCAAAAAAAATCTCGCCCATTTCCACCTTGATTCGGAGAGCCGGAGCCATTGTCGAATTTTGAGTTTTATTTCTTTAACGCTCATATACCGGCTCCCTGTAATTCTGCATGCCGATAGCAAGAATCTCGATTGCGAGATGCCGCTGGACACGGTAAGGTCATGACACCCTTATATACTATTACCAGCCATGATCAGCGGCTGAAGCGCTTAATTCGTAGAGTGTTTGACATCACCATGACAATTTCATCTGCAATCGGCATTCTGGCGGCCTTCCTGACCACCGTCTCCTTTGTTCCTCAAGTTTTCCGAGTCCTGCGCACCCGTGACACCCACGCCATCTCGCTGTGGATGTACCTGCTCTTCACGACGGGGCTTTTGCTCTGGCTGATCTATGGCATCATGCTCAGTCTGTGGCCGGTGATCATTGCCAACAGTGTGACATTGCTGCTGGCACTCATCGTCATCTACTTCAAGGTGTGGGCCCTCAACGCTCAAGGAGATAAACATGGCAGTGGTTAACGTTCTGGAAACGAATCATACCGGGATCACGGTCCAGGATCTTGATTATACCGTTAAATTTTTCACTGATATTCTTGGCTATGAGGTTATCGGAGAGCGTGCTCCGCGTGGATTGGCAAACCATGAGAAGGCTACCGGCGTTGCCGGCTGCCATGTCGAAATTGCCTACGTCAGAGGTGGCGGGCACACAATCGAGCTCTTGCAATACAACGGTCCCGATGACCGCAAGATATACACACCGCGCCCTGTCGATGTCGGCCACTGGCACCTGTCGATCAATGTCGAGGACATTGATATCGCCACCAGGGAAGCACTCGCCTTTGGCTGCACCAGGGTCGGTGAGCAGATTACCGTCGACGCCGGTCCCAACAGGGGCAACAAGATCCAGTATATGGTCCTCAAGGGCGGCCTGATCGTCGAATTCACCTGGATCGTTGATCGAGTCTAGCTTGAGGATTTCAGTCGATTCATTTTTGCTGGCCTGATCTGTCCTGCCTGTGTTCACAAGCGCTGGAACGGCTAACAGTTGTCGGTTTTCCGGGAACCATCTGCCCTGGTCATAGACTCACCTCGTTGCAGACGTGGCCACACAGAGTAATTGCTGCAAGCACGAAAGGTTTCCTTACTCTTTGCTGTTGTGGCAGAAAGAACTTGACAAGGAAGGGATGACTATCCAAAATATCATTGCATACTGGTATACCAGTGGCTTGTTTTTCTTTATGGATGCACACAAAAACCAAAGGTGAAACCTTGGATTTCAAACCTCCAGAATCGATTTCGGATCAAATTTTCAAGCACTTATTCGAAAAAATCCAGAATGGCGACGTTACCTCTGCTGATCGGCTTGTCGAATGGCGTGTCGCCAAAGAATTGAATGCGAGTCGCACACCCGTGCGAGAGGCTTTCCAGCGATTGGAGCATGAAGGTCTGTTGGAACGGCTGCCCCAGGGAGGCATGCGTCTCAAACCTTTCACCGTTGTCGCCGTCAACCAGATATTCGGTATCAGGGGCCTTCTGGAGCCCTATGCGGTCCGCTTGGCTTGTGAGAACATATCCGTCGAAGATATCCTCAGTCTAAAACAGATTAAAGCGGCCGCACTGGAGGTTATCAGCTCTGAAACTCTTGATAAAGAAAATAAAATCAGACAGTTAATCAAACTAAATACCGATTTTCACGATATCATCTACGTTTCCACAAAAAACCCTTTCCTGATCCAGATCATAAATAAACTCAAGAGTATCGTCCTTCATATGCGATCCCTCGGTGTGAGGGAATACAGTGCCTGGCAAAAAGCCTGGAAAGAACACGACATGCTGATATCGTATCTTGAATCGCGGGATGCAAAAAAGGCTGCAGAACTCATTGGAAAACATGTCGAGAATGCAAAATCAGATGTTATCGCCTATGCGCATAAATTCCTCGAGAATAGCTGAACCACCGATAATCTGCGTCTCTTCCACGTTATCTGCTTGACCCCTTTATCCGCTGGCATACAGCCGTATGTTTGCGATAAAATCCTCTGCTCACCTGTCATCAAAAAATTCCGCGAACCGCAGAAAAGTCAACGATTGCTGCAGTTCTGCTAGTTATTGTTTTGACCAGCGCTCCAGGGATTTGTTGATTGTCGAATATTATATAATAATATCTATTAGTTGCCTGTAACTACTTTAATGGAAAAACGGTAAATACCAGTTGACAGAAGCGGTGGTGCATGCTAACGTTCCGGCATACTGGTATACCGGTATTCCTTATGGCCCAGCTATCCTCCAAATACCGATTATAAAACAGCAGGACACGAGAATTAATACGAATATGTCGAACTCGAACAGGAGATTGTATGCTGATCGATAAAGAGAAATGCGTAGGATGCAAGCAATGCATTCCCTATTGCACGGCCAAAGCGATTATCTTTCACGATAAAAAAGCTTCAGTTGACCTGGATGAATGCGTTGAATGCAATGTCTGCTATCGAGTCGGGGTCTGTCAGGAAGACGCTTTCGTGCAGCAGCCCCTTGCCTGGCCGCGCTCCGTACGCGCAGTCTACAGCGATCCATTGAATGTCCACAAGGAAACCGGTCTGGCAGGACGCGGGACAGAAGAAATCAAGACAAACGATGTTACCGGCCGTTTCAAATCCGGCACTATCGGGGTTGCCATTGAGGTGGGCCGGCCCGGGGTTGGTTCCAGGCTTCGCGAACTCGAGAAGATGTCCGTAGCTTTGGCCCAGATGAAAAGCGTGGTATTTGAGCCCAAAAATCCGCTGACAGGGCTAATCGATCCGGCATCCGGCAAACTTCCCGCCGACATTTTAAATGAAAAGGTATTGTCAGCGATCATCGAGATCGCAGTGCCGAGAGCGAACTTTCTGGAGGTGATTCAGACAATCAGGAAGATTTCTGAGACGATGGATACCGTAATCAGCGTAGATGTTGCCAGTCGTCCCGGTGAGGATGGAAGATGGGAGGGTGAAGCGCTGTTGTCGGGCGCGGAAATCTATTTCCGACCAAATGCAAAAGTCAATATTGGGCTGGGAAAGCCACTGATACCATAGAAGGAGCACTTCCATGACGCACACACTGCACCGACAGGGCAGAGAGGAATCGCTGGCCACTGACTTTACTATTTTGGCCATGCCGTCCAGTGGGTTCAATTCCGCCGGCTCCCTCCCGAAACTTGCGAAAGCGCTGGATATATTTCTTAAATACGACCCCGTAAACATCGGCGATTCCAAAGGGGGAAGCAGGTTTTCCCTGGGAAGCGACGGAGCTGTTAAAGATATCCTGGTGGAAAACGAACTTGTTCACGCCGTCTACCGCACCAAGGAGCAGCTTATCAATGTACTGGTAGACCTGAAAAAAGCTGACCTTGGGCTTTCGGTGACAATCGGCGGCCTTGTCGGCAGCCTTGAAGATTGCTGCAGCAGGGCTGCCGTCACACCTCACACCATCGTTCAGTCTCTTGGTGTAATGGGAAAAATGGACAAACTGCCCGACCCCGGTGTTCTTGAGGTAGCCACCATGTGTGGACACCACCTGGTATCTTTTGATCTCATCAATACACTTGCCAGAAAAGTTGCAAAAGGGAAGATCAGTGGTGATAAAGCCGGTAAAAAGCTTGCCAAGTGCTGTATCTGCGGTGTCTTTAATCCGGCCCGCGCCGGAGAAATAATTGAAGAGATAGCGGCCCGGACAGCCTAGCCTGGATTTCATGCTTATTGTTAGTGGTGGCAGCTGATGTCTAAGTTACCGGCGAAACGAAAAAACGGG
Organism: uncultured delta proteobacterium; assembly: GCA_963696725.1. GTDB lineage: Bacteria > Desulfobacterota > Desulfobulbia > Desulfobulbales > Desulfocapsaceae > MADRE3. Next base: position 185,278 of record CAVOLI010000014.1, on the reverse strand, counting down.
CCAAACCTGCAGGCCATGGAGTTTGACATAGCATAACACAGCTGATACAGGCTTGTATCCTGGCATACCGGAATGCAATAATTCTGGTAAATAGTGTTTGAAGCGAACAGGGGTTCCCGGCCGGCGCATATTCGGGATGTGTGGAAAGGGAAATCACTGAAGCGTTATCGTTCGCATGTGATGATAGATCGCAGCGTTCTTCGGACAGATATCCGTCCGGCAGGAAGTTAAATCAGACATGGAGGATTGGGAAATGAGAGAAAGACTGCAACGTAGTTTTCTAAGGCTGGTAGCTTTTACTGTTTTTGTATTGGTACTCTCGGGGACTGCCCTGGCCGCCGACATCAACCTTCGCTATGCTCATGTCGGCTCTGAAGGTGACATCCAGTACTGGTACGGTAATGAATTTGGCAAGCGGGCCCCGGAATGGACAGGTGGCAGAGTGACCGTCACCGTGTTTCCGAATTCGCAGATGGGCGGCGTGCAGGAACTGATAGACGGGGTAAAAAGCGGCTCTTTGTCGATGGGTCACCACCAGTTCTCGTCGCTTGGGCGTCTGGTAAAAAACATAGCCGTGTTTGACGGCCCCTTTGTCTATCGTGATGGTGACCATGCAATGCTGGCATCCAGCCCGGGCTCTCCGGTACTGGAGGAATTCAACGAGCAGCTGATCAAGGAAGGCGGCATGCGGGTGATCGGGACCTTGTTTCGAGGCGCGCGCCAGATGACCTGCAAGTTTCCGGTCTATGGGCCGGAAGACCTCGCCGGCAAGCCTTTCCGCGGTGTTCCGATCCCGTTGTGGACCACCATGGTAAAAGGCATGGGTGCGATACCGACTCCAGTTGAGGTGAGCGAACTGCCGACCGCACTGATGACCGGTATGGTCGTTGGCCAGGAGAATCCGCTGACCATGATCAATGCCAACAAGTTGTACGAAGTGCAGTCCTACGTCATGATGACCGGTCACATGCAGAACGTGCTGCCGATTTTCATTAATGAGAAGGAATGGCAGAAGATCTCTGCAGCCGACCAGGAGGCAATACTCAAAGGCGCCGCGGCTCTTGGCCAGGAAACACTTGAGATGGCCAAAAAAGCAGAGAAAGATCTGGTTGGTGAACTGACCCAAAAGGGCATGACCTTTATTACCGAGAAAGAGGGTCTCAAGAGTGACGTATTCCGCGAGGGCGTGCTCAAGCAGGTAACACTGGACTTCCCCGATTGGCCGCCGTACTACGAGAAGATTGCCAAAATCGGGATGTAAAGGTATCTTCGCTATCGTTAGGGAATAATATTGCACGGGATGCCGGCGAACATGGTAACTTCGGCAGCCCGTGCATAACCGCCGCCTGTGAAAATGCTGGTAAGGGGGAGAGGCTATGGCAGACGGGACTAAATCCGTCAACGGTGAGTTTCAGGACATTTCGAAATACCGCATAGACCGGATCGCAGAACCGGTTCGAAAAGCCTTTCGCCTGCTCAGTATTGCCCTGCTTGCCCTGGTGATCTCGCTGCCCGGCCTGCAGATTTTCCTGCGGGAAGTGACCCAGACGCCATTCATAGGAGCGGCGGAACTGGCCCGATTCATGCTGATCTGCACCGTTTTTATCGCCTTTCCTTATGTGGTCTCCTCAGGGGCCAATATCAGAATGGAAGAGATCCAGCTGGCCATGCCGAAAGCGGTCATACGCTTCCTGAGACCGGTTATCCCGTTTCTGGGCACCGTCATCTTTGGTTTCATCGTCTATTCAACCTACATTGCAACTATCAGCAACCTCAATAATGCTACCCCGACGCTGGGCATCCCCTATTTTATATTTTTTTCCGCCACGTTTCTCGGATGTCTGATGACCGCTTTTGAATGCGGTGTCCAGGCCTACAAAGCCATCACCAACCGACCCCTTTACGTCAAGTTTGAAGCCGAGCGTCCTCCCGACGAATTGACGGAGCTTTAAGCATGCGGGTATCTCTGTCGTTTAACAAGGAGCGTTTTGACCGATGGGATTTCTGATTATTCTCGCCTTTGCCCTGTTGTTCATTTTCGGGTTTCCGGTCGCCCTGGCGATCCTGATCCCGGCGGTCACCTATATCGTCTTTTCCGATTTTCCGATCGAACTGATTTCACAGCGCATGGTTTACGCACTGGACAGCTTTCCTCTCGTCGCAGTACCTATTTTTATTTTTGTCGGGAACCTTATGAACCAGGCGGGTATCACACGCCGTATTTTCCGCTTCGCCGACACCCTGGTCGGCCGCACTCCTGGCGGCCTGGCTCAAGTCAATATTTTCTCAAGTCTGATTTTTTCAGGCATGTCCGGGGCGGCTCTGGCCGACGTCGGCGGCCTCGGCCGGATCGAAGTCAAGGCGATGAAGGAGCGCGGCTTCAAGAGTGATTTCGCCGCAGCCATAACCTGTGCATCAGCCATCGTCGGCCCGATCTTTCCACCGTCGATACCCCTGATCATATACGGTTCAATCACAAGCGTATCGATCGTTCAGCTGCTGTTGGGGGGGATTATCCCGGCAATTATCTGTGTCATCATGCTGATGATAACCACCGGAGTCCTTGCCATTCGCCGTAATTACCCGCGCTCGGCCCGCTGGCCCAGATTCGGTGAAGTCATTCGTGATCTGTTTCCGGCACTGCCGGCCCTGCTCGCCCCGGCGATACTTGTTGCGGGGATGCTGTTCGGGTTTTTCACCCCTACCGAGGCCGCCTCGGTAACCGTGATCTACGTGCTGCTGATCTCAGGTATCGTGTATCGCGAGCTCAAATGGACCCATATTATCTATTCAGCCTTTGAGACAGCAAAAAGCACATCCGCAATTCTGATTATCGTCTCTGCTGCATCCCTGTTCGGCTGGATTCTCGCGGTTGAGCAAATTCCCCAGCTGTTCACCAAGAACCTGCTGACGTTGAGCCGCGATCCGATGGTCCTGTTGCTGATCGCTAACCTGATCCTGCTCGTGGTCGGTATGTTCCTGGACAGCACCACAGCGACCCTGCTGGTCATTCCGATCATTGCAGCTCCACTTCACATGGCTGGCGTTGATCCGGTGCATCTCGGCATCGTCGCCATCTTCAACCTGATGCTCGGGCTGGTCACACCGCCCATGGGACTTGCGCTATTCCTGATCACCGACATTGCAGAGGTCTCGATGCGTGATGTGTTAAAGGCTATGGTGCCCTTCTACATTCCGTTATTGGCGACGTTGATCCTGATTACCTATTTCCCTGAGGTAGTCCTCTATATACCGAAAATGATACGCTAGCGCACAGGAGCAGACTACAGCGGTCAATTGCAGGAGCTGAGTGGAATAAGAGAATAGGCTGGTAGCAGGCGCTAATAGCAAGTCGATGGCCCCGACCATCTGGCCGGGCTGCAATTAAGATGTCACAGCACAATTTCTTAAGGAGTTGAAGATATGGAAAAAATCGGATTTATCGGCCTGGGCATTATGGGAAAACCCATGGCTCATAACCTGCTGAAAGCCGGCTACCCTCTTGTGTTCTATGCACGCAGGCCTGAAGTTATTGCCGAGATGCAACTCGTCGGTGCCACGTCACTGTCCTCTCCCAGATTAGTTGCGCAATCAGCAGACATCATCATCACCATCGTGACCGCGGACCCCCAGCTGCGTGAAGTCATGTTGGATGACAAGGGCGTATTGGCAGGTGCTTCTGCGGGAAAACTGATTGTCGACATGAGTACCGTTTCGCCATTGACCGCCCGTGAGATCGCCGATGCCGCCGCAAAAAAGGATGTTCATTTTATGGATGCCCCGGTGAGCGGAGGAGAAATCGGTGCTATAGGCGGCACGCTTACCATCATCGCGGGAGGAGACGAAGCAGATTTCCAGCGTTGCCTTGATATCTTTAAGGCAATAGGAAAGCAGGAGAATATTTTCCACGCAGGAGCGGTGGGAACCGGACAGACAGTGAAGATGGCCAATCAGTTTATCGGTGGAATAACGATGACCGCCATCGCCGAGGCTTTGACCCTGGGAATTAAAGCCGGTGCAGATCCCGATATACTGCACCGGGTCATCAGTGTCAGTTCGGGGAATTCCACACTTTTCCAGAGCCGCGTGAAAGAGCATATTTTGAAAGGCGATTTCAAGCCTGGTTTTTATCTGGATCTCAAGAAAAAGGATCTGGGCATCGGCATCTCCATGGCACAGGCGATGGGAGTTCCGACACCGATCGGGGCAGCCGCCTACCAGATGTACCTTGCAGCAAGCAGCCAGGGATTGGGAAAACTTGATTTCTCTGCTGTTTGTAAAACGCTTGAAACCCTGAGTGGCATAAGCCTCTCAGGTAAAAAATAAAATCAGGTTTCTGCCGGACACAACTGTTGAAGATAACCGAATAATTTGAGTATTCTTGAGGCTGTAAACGACTCGCCTCGTAAAATGACTTACACGGTCAAAAGTGGATTTTAGAATAGAGGAGAAAAGGAAATGGAAAAACGTGTTGGCATAGTCGGTCTTGGAAGGGTCGGGATGGTTGCGGCAGAAAAATTCATGAGTGAGGGATACCAGGTTTTCGGTTATGCCCGCCGCTCGGAAGTTATTGATGAATTCCAGAGGCTCGGAGGTATCCACGTTGACAACCCGCAAAAAGTCGCGGCAAGCGCGGATACCGTCATCGTTCTCGTCCTCAATGACAAACAGGTAATAGATGTCGTGACCGGCGCTGACGGGATACTGGCGGGGGCGTCTCCCGGCTCGACCGTCATCGGCATGAGTACGATCAATCGAAACAACCTCGAAATGGTTGCCGAGCGATGTGCGGAAAAAGGGGTTGGGTTTGCAGACTGCCCCTTTACCGGGGGCCCGGGCAGGGTTGTCACCGGCACCTTGACTATTATTGGAGCGGCCCCTGCCGATATAATCGAAAAGGCGAGGCCTTACCTGGAAGTCATGGGCAAGATTACCCTGGTGGGAGACAAACCGGGCATGGGGCAGGCGGTAAAATACTGCAATCAACTCCTGGTAACCGCCATTCATGCCGCCACCATGGAACTCATCACCCTGGCCGAGAAAACCGGTGCGGACCCGAAGCAGGTCTGTGAGGTGGTGGGGAGCGGTATTGCCGGTAACGACTATTTCCGCCTGCTGTCGAGCGCTATCCTGGACAAATCCGCCTCTCCGGGCGGGCTGGGCCAATTGTGGAAAGATGTGAACATTGTCGTGACCACGGCTCGCGAACACAACCTGCCGCTTCTGGTGTCTTTTGCGACCGCTCACTATTTCAACATGGGGGTGGCCCAGGGCATGGAGAACGCGGACGCGGCGCGTCTCATTGAGGTTCTCAGGAACATGGCCGGCACCCAGGGGAGTGCGTAAGGGCGAAGCCAGCCATTGGCTGATTGGCAGCTCCGGCACAGTGACGGGTGGTATCGCTTACAGGAGTGCACCCGTATGAGAGGAACTGCGGGGCACCAAGCGCTGCACACTGTCCGGTACGAGCTTCCTGCGGATATGGTTTTTCGGCAAGGCGGGCTATAGGTTGTAGACCCTTAGCGCATTGTCGTGGAAAAATTTGCTCTGGTCTTCCACTGAGAGATCTGCCAGCGCCTCCTTGTATCCGGAAATGAGGGTGTCCAGGTCTGCCACCAGACCGTCCACCGGGAAATTACTCGCGAACATGCAGCGCTCAATACCAAAGATCGCTATGGTCTCCCTTATGATCGGACCGTTATCCCTAACGTCCCATCGTTTTCCCGGCAGCCCCAGGCCCGAAACCTTTACGACCACATTCGGTGATTGGGCGAGCGTCCTCATTGCCGCACGCCAGCCCGACAACCCTGCTTCGCTGCGATCAGCCGGCAAACCGGTATGATTGAGTATCATTAAGGTATTTGGAAAATCCTTGAGCAGTTCCGCGGCTTCGGATAAGTGCCACCATGGTGTCTGCAGGTCGAAATGAAGCCCATATGTCTCCAGCATCGCATACCCGGCTCTCCATTTCGGATCGTGCATTGATCCTGGAGCCCCCTTGACGACCTGCTCGGGTGCAGGAGCAGCCTTGGGCTTGTGGCGGACACTTCTGACCAGCTCGATTTTTGCCTGCGCGGCCAGAACCTCGGCGACATTATCCGCGTCCAGCCAGGCCTGGGCGACATGGGCATGGGGAAACCCATGTTCTTCTGCTACCGACTGAAGCCACATGGTTTCACCGACCGGGTCAGCGGGGTTCCACTCTCCCTCCATGGTGACGGTCTTGACGACCCGGTGTCCTTTAGCCGCTGCGAAATAATCCTTGGGCATAAACACCTTTTTAAGCGAGGAATAATCACCATATCGAAACGGGAGCATCGGCTCGTCTCTTAGCCAGGGATAGTAATTTGTAATTGGATCCCAGAAATGATGATGCGCATCGATGATTTTCAGGTTTTCCATCTCAAAATGTCCTTTTTCTGTAGGGATTTAAACAAGATCCGTTGGATTATAGCAGCTAGACGGTAAAAAAACATCACTTTCCCCGTTGCAGGCGGCTGGGGTGTCCAGGACAAGGGGCGGACAACGTTCATCATCCCGGCCCGGTCAGTCGCCGGGAGAGAGTCCCTCAATCCGGGCATTAATCTCTTTCATCTCGTCGTTGGTTAACTGCCACCGACCCGCCTCGCAGTTCTCTATGACCTGCTCCGGAGTCTTTGCACCGCAGATTGCAGTGGTCACCGCCGGATGGGCCAGGGCCCACGCGATCGCCAGCTGGGCCAGAGTGTATCCATGATCCCGTGCCCATGGCCCCAGACGTGAGCAGATTTCCACGGCAGCTTCCCTCACAGCCCTGGTCAGCGAGCGATGCGTAGCCCTGTCATCATCGGTCGAAAAAAGATGTGACGTCGAATACTTTCCCGAAAGCAATCCCCGGGCGATCGGTCCGTATATCATGGTCCCGATCCCCTTGGTGAGACAATACGGGAACAAATCCTGCTCCACTCCCCGGAAAAGCATGGAGTATTGAGGCTGGGCGGAAGTTATCGGACCATGACTTGCAGCCTCTTCGAGCTGCCTGGTGGAAAAATTGGTAACCCCGATGCTTCTGATTTTACCCTCCTCCTTCAGCTTCGTAAGCTCAGCCATTGTCTCAGCAATGGGCCAGGTCGAACTCGGATAGTGGATCTGGTAGAGATCGATGTAGTCGGTGCGCAGCTGGTTCAGGCTATTTTCGATCGCTGCCCTGATGTGCGTCACCGAGTGTTCGCCGGACAGTTTTGTTGCCAGCAGAACACGGTCTCTGCGCCCATCCAGAGCCTTCCCGATTATACGCTCACTGGTCCGGTAGCCTTCAGCCGTATCGATAAAGTTAATCCCATTATCAAGTGCGGCATGAACGACGCGAATCGCCTGTTCCTCATCAATGGCACCCATTCCCCCGCCCAGAGGCCATCCGCCCAGGCAGATTGTGGAGACGTCAAGACGAGCAGAACCAAGAGGATTTTTCGGTAACGGTTTCATGTCATCTCCTTGCCATAGATTGGCTATCTTGAATAATCAGGCTCTTCCTTCGACATCGGGGTATGCGTGAAATATTTGCGCATGCGGTCTGGAAGAACTGCCCGTGTTAGCGAACACATGGGCGTGACAGGTCTTCCCCTCGATTTCTATCTGGATTATTATTTGCCCATCAGCTTGAGGAATTTTTTTTCTTCGCCCTCAACCATATGATAGCAGTAACGATCCTCATCGGGAAACACGCCGCCCTTGACCTCGGCGACATACTCTTTCATGGCATTGGTTATGACTTCTGCAACATTGCAGTATTTCTTGACGAATTTTGGCGTGAATGCCTGGAACTGGCCGATGAGATCACTGACAATCAGCAGCTGGCCGTCACAGTGAGGACCGGCACCAATTGACAGGACCGGAATTTCAAGTGCCTCCCAGATATATTTCATGACCTCGGGGGGCACGCCCTCCACCAGCAGCATCTTTGCCCCTGCAGCCTCCACAGCGAGTGCATCTTCAACAACCAGTTTGGCTGTTTCGGCAGTGCGGCCCTGGGCTTTGTGGCCACCAAGCTGACCCGAGGACTGGGGGGTGAGGCCGATATGACCGATCACATTGATCCCAGCGTCCGTTATCGCCTGGATCCTGCTCGCCACCCGGACACCGCCTTCGAGCTTGATTGCATCGACATCGGCTTCCTTGAGAAATCGAACCGCATTATTTACCGCCTGTTCATCCGAGGCCTGGTACGATCCCAGCGGCATGTCGCCAACGATAAAACATTTCGGGGCGCCGCGACGAACCGCTTCGGTATGGGCTATACACTGATCCATGGTGACCGGAACGGTTCCATTGTACCCATAGACACACATTCCGAGGCTGTCTCCGACAAGAATCATCTCCATGCCGGCTTCCTGGGCAAATTGTGCTGTGGGAAAATCGTATGAGGTTAACCAGGTAATTTTCTCACCCTTGGCTTTCATCTGATAAAGGTCGAAAATAGAGGGTTTCTTTCTTGTCATTTCGTGATCTCCTGTTAAGATTGTTATTCAATCAAATATCAAAGTGTTACTGCCTATAGAACAGCTCAATTCAAGCCTGCTTTCGTCCTCTGATCACTGCTCCCTGGACTCTGTTTGTTAGATTTCAAGAACAGCACCTTTAGCGGCAGATGAGGCCAGCTTGGCGTAGAGGCTCAGGTAACCGCCACTGACCCTGGGTGGAGGGCATTGCCAGACAGCTTTTCTCGCCGCAAACTCATCACCTGAGAGGTCCACCTTCAGCGACTTGCCGGGAATATCTATATGAACCAGGTCCCCATCTTCGATAAAGGCTATCGGACCACCTTCCATGGCCTCGGGCGATATATGGCCGATAAAACAACCATTATTTGTTCCCGAGAACCGACCATCGGTAATCAGTGCCACTTTCTTCGCAAGACCGAGGCCGTGCAGCAACTTCATGGCCTTGAACATTTCGGGCATCCCGGGTCCCCCTTTCGGACCCTCGTAGCGGATAACAACAACGTCGCCAGCCGCCACCTCGCCGTTTATAATCGCTTCATTGGCCACCTGCTCACTGTCGTAAACCTTTGCTGGTCCGGAAAACGTCAACATTTCCGGAGCAATAGCGGCCGGTTTTGTAATCGCCGATTCGGGTGCCAGATTGCCGTAAAGCACTGCCAGCCCTCCGCTGGTGCTGAATGGAGCGTCAAAGGTCTTAATTACCTCATTGTTCGGAGAGCTCCACCCGACCAGGTTTTCTCTCATTGTCGTACCTGAAACGGTCAGGGCATCCAGGTTGATGAGCGTTCTCAGTTCGCTCATTACAGCAGGAACCCCGCCGGATTCGTAAAAATCGATTACGTTGGCCGAAGCAGAAGGATTCATCTTCGCAATAAGCGGAGTTGAGCGGGCAATTCTGTCAAAGAGATCTATGTCGAAATCTATGTCTGCCTCCCGGGCAATTGCCGGGATATGCAGGGCAGCATTGGTGGACCCCCCGATAGCCGAGGTGAGCCTGACTGCGTTTTCCAGGGAATCCCGAGTTATAATTTTCCGTGCATTGGTACCGCTTCTGACAAGATCGACAATTGCCTTGCCGCTCTGCTGGGATACATGCAGCCGTTTTGCCTGAATCGCCGGAATCATCGCGCTTCCGGTCAAGGACATACCGAGCGCTTCAGCAATACAGCACATGGTGTTGGCTGTGCCCAGAAAAGAACAGGACCCGCATGTCGGGGCACAGACATTTTCCATCTCCTGGAGATAGCTCTCCTCAATCTCGCCTTTTTTGAGTCTGCCCAAACCCTCGATGATTGAGGTGGTATCTGACTTGCGGTTGTGAATGACCGGGCCTCCAAGCATCGGCCCGCCATTCACCAGTATTGCAGGAATGTCTATTCTTGCAGCGGCCATGAGCATGCCGGGAACGATCTTGTCGCAGGAGCCCAGAAGAACAATCGCGTCATAACGATGGGCCTGAACCATTAATTCAATGCTATGGGCAATCACATCCCTCGTCGGCAGGATATAGCGCATTCCTTCATGACCTTCAGCAATCCCGTCACAGGCGCCTATGACCCCGAACTCAACAGGAGTGCCGCCATTGGCCAGGATTCCGGTTTTGACAGCTTCAGCAACATCGCGGAGATTATAGTGACCCGGCACTGTTGTGCTCCAGGCATTTGCAATTCCAATTATGGGTTTATCAAGACTTTCATCGGAGTATCCCATACACTTGTAATAAGCCCTGTTGATGCTCCATTCCGGCCTGGCCAGAATTTTTTCACTCCGTCGTGTCATTGGCTGTTCCCTCCAAATGAACATTCCCAGCTTTTTTCAGGTTTACAGATGGTTTACCTGGGCATTTTAACATTTAACTAATTATCTACTACATGCATCACGACAATTCGCTTGTCAACGGCAAAAGGGTCGAAAACAATGTTTTGAATGGTCTGCTAAGCTCTGACATTTTCCAGCGATCCCAGGCTACCCATCTTGACCCCGGCAACCAATTGGTTTATGATCGCAGTCGAAATCAAGGATGGTGCCATGAAAATAAAAGAAATCATCCCACGCGTTCTGTCGTGGGAAATGGACGGCGGTTTTCGCAATCCGGTCATGACCTGGACCCATAAGCATGTGGTCCTGGTTTTCGTTATCTGTGACGACGGCACGGTCGGTGTCGGAGAATGCTGGGCATCGGGGGCCGATCCGCGTGCTCTTGTGGCCACCCTGGAAAACGATGTTGCACCCTGCTTGATCGGTGCCGATCCGCTTGCCATTGGGAAGGCATGGGAAGGCACGAACAAATTGGCCCATATCAGTGCCCGGCAGGGTATTTTGCGCGCGGCAATTGCTGGTATCGATATCGCCCTTTGGGATATCATGGGCAAAGCTGCGGGATTGCCGGTCTGGAAGCTGCTGGGCGGATTTACGGACCGCGTGTTCCCCTATGCAAGCGCCGGTCTCTATGCGCCGGGCAAGACACCGGACGACCAGGGCCAGGAAATGGCCGACTACGTCGCCAGAGGCTTTGAAGGTGTCAAGATGAAGATCGGCGGCGCACCGTTCGACGAAGACGTTGCACGCGTTAAGGCCGTGCGCGAGGCCATCGGCCCCGATAGACGCCTGATGATTGATGCCCTTTGCACCATGACACCCAGTCAGGCGATGCGCTTTGCCGCCGCCGTCGAACAATATGACATCTACTGGTTTGAACAGCCGGTGAAGGCCGATGATATCCGGGGACTTGCCACCGTCAACCAGCGCAGTCCCATTCCGGTGTCGGCCAACGAAAACGCCTATGACAGGACCCACTTCCGCGAACTGATCACCAAAGACGCGGCGCGCTTCATCCAGTTCGACGTGCTGATTCTGGGCGGCCTGACCGAAGGCAGACGGATCGCCGCGCTCGCCGAGGCCTGGCACCTGCCCGTCACCCTTCATCACGCCGCCTCGGTTGTCTGTATGGCGGCCAACCTTCATCTTGCTGCGGGCCTGTCCAACTGCGATTCGGTCGAATATCACATGCTGCATCAATGGCTGTTCGATCACGCCCCGGATGGTGGCTGGACTATCGAGAACGGCTATATCAGTATGGGTGATGAGCCGGGCCTGGGATTGGATCTGACACCGGATAGTTTCTAAAACGCTCGACACAACCTCCGATCATCCTGACCGGAGATGTTCCGGCCAAGACCGGTTATGTGCGTGAGATGCGTTCGCGTAACCTACCCCACACGCCATCGGCTAAAGCCTCTTCGTTCAGTTCGATGCCCAAACCCGGTCCTTGCGGTAAAACGAGGGCACCGTCCTCCACCTGGGGGCGAATCGTCAGGGTGGTTTCGAATGAGGGGTTTGGGTTGGCATCCATCTCCAGCCAATCCGCACCGTCAACGGCAGCCATGACATGGGCGCTCACATAGAGGCCCACCGCGCAGCCGTAGTTGTGCAGGCACAGTCGTTTCCCCGCCGCCACCACGTCTCGGGTGATGGCAAGCCCCTCTGTTACGCCTCCGCACTTGGTGATATCCGGCTGTACGACCGCGGGCTTCCAACGTGCTACCGCCGCCATGATTGCATCCCGGCCATAGATGTTTTCACCGAAAGCCAATGGGGCGCTTACCCCGTAGGGCCAGCCGTCAAACGACGCTGCATCGTCGGCAGGGAAGGGTTCTTCCAGCCAGTCCAGTTGCGCGTTATCCACAACCGAAGCGAGCGCCTTCAGGGTCGAAGGCGTCAGCGTCTGATTGGCATCCGCCATCACCGGCACATCGCCTGCGGCCGCACGGGCCTGAGTCAGGATTTCGATATTGCGTTCGTGGCCGAAGCTGATGCGGAACTTGAATCGTCGATGGCCTTCGGATCGCGCTTTGGCAATTTCAGAGGCAACATCACCGCCGCCAAGACCGCTGGCATAGACGGGGTATGTCCTGGCGATCGGTGCACCGCGCAACAACTCACCCAGCGGCAGTCGCTCTGCGCGTGCAAAGGCATCCCAGAGGGCACAATCGGTTCCCGCTATCACCTGCTGCACCGGTCCCTTTGCGCCCCATTGGATCGCCAACAACCTCATCTTGTCCTGCATCAGGTTATAGAGGCGGGCCGGATTATCCAGGGCTTCACCGACCAGCAGAGGCCGCACCACTTCGTTGAAAAGGGCTATTTTTTCCGTACAGCCCCAGAACGGGAAATTGGCCCAGATCTCACCCAACCCTTTCACGCCGTTGTCCAGTTCGGCAATGACGATCAGGTTATGCCGTGCCGCCAGCCGTCCAAAGGGCGACTGCATTGGCCGCGCCAGCGGAAAACGAAACAGTTCGACCCGGATGTCTTTGAGCGTGTGCGTGGTCATTGTTCCCTCCCCTTCCTCAAATCCGGCTCAATAGAGCACCGTCGGTATTCAAAGATCCAAAGACAGGAGGCCGAGTGGCACCTCAAAACTATCAGCTTGACGGTGCTGTACCAGTGCTTCTCTTCTTGTTTCTCCATGCCTGATAGAACGGCCAGACCAGCAAAATGACGGAAATAACCATGAAAAACGCCGGCAACGGTCGGGTAATGATAGGCGAGAAGTCTCCTGCCGTCATCATCAGGCCCGAACGCAGCTTGCTCTCGGCAATTGGCGCCAAAACAAAGCCGATCACGAACGGCCCCAATGGCACCTTGGAACGTTCAAGAAAGTATCCGAAGACACCAAATCCCAACATGACCCAGACATCAAAGAACAGGTTGTTGATAGCAAATGCGCCGATAACACAGAAAACCAGAATTGGTGGCAGCACATAGGCCCTGGGTGTAAACATGAGCTCCGAAATTTTACCCACCGAACTGGTCATGACCACGTACATCAGGATGTTGGCCAGCAGACACGCCGAGATCATTGCATAGACGATTTCCGGGTTGTTCAGGAACAGCGTGGGGCCGGGCTGAATACCGTGGATCATCAACGCGCCAATCAGGATGGCGTCGATGACGGAGCCGGGGATGCCCATGGCGATCAGCGGAATCAGCGCACCGCCGACAGTCGCGTTGTTGGCTGCTTCTGAAGCGACAATTCCTTCTTCGGATCCGGTTCCGAACTTTTCCGGCGTCTTGGACATGTTCTTGGCTGTCGTGTAGGCAATGATGGAGCCGATGTTGGCACCGATTCCCGGCAAAATACCGACCCATGTGCCGATCACGGAGGAGCGGATCATGTTCCAGGTCTGATCTTTCCAGTCCTTGAGCGACATCAGGATGCCCTTTGTGGAGAACTTGGTCCGTTCCACCTTGCGTTCGATATCGCTGATATCGGCAATCAACTGGCTGACCGCAAATACTCCAATCAACACAGGCAGCAGGCCCAGGCCACCGTTCAGGTACATAATATCCCAGGTGATCCGGGGAAAACCGCCCGCCGCCGGATCAACCCCCGGCATGGCAACAAGCATCCCCAGGGCGCCGGAAAGCAAGCCCTTGACCATCGATCCCTGGCTCACGGAGGCAATCAGCACCATCGCCATCACCACCAGGGTGAAATATTCGAACGGTCCGAAACGTGTCGCCAGATCGCTCAACGGTTCTGAGACGAGGACCAGGAAAACCCACGAGACCAGGCCGCCCACGAACGACGCCGCGATGCCGAAGCCAAGCGCGCGGCCCGGTCTCCCGTCCCGGGCCATGGGATAACCGTCGAAGGTGGTCATCACGGACGCCGGTGTACCGGGCATGCGCATCAATGTCGCGGTAATCAAACCGCCACTGATAGCGCCCACATACATGCCGATCAAAAGGGCCAGGGCATTACCTGGCACCATGTTGAAGGTAAGCGGCAGCGTCAGCGCAATCATCATCGCGCCGGTAATGCCGGGAATCGCACCGCCAACAATGCCCAGTGATGTTCCCAACAGGACCAGCAGAAAAGGAACGGGCGTCAGAATCTGATAGAACCCTTCAAATAGCGCTTCCATACCATTACCCCGTCGGCAGATCGACGTAGAAGATCTCGGTAAAGACAAACTCGCAGCCGAATCCCATGATCAGCGCAATCACTGCGGCAATGATAACCGGTCTCGCTGCAGCCAGGTGCGCCCGATCAAAGGTGGTAATCAGGCGCCCAAAGGCGCGCACCGGCTCCACGCCGAGCAAGAACAAAATGATGCCGAACAAAAAGAAGACCGTGACGATTCCAAACCCCATGATCCCGAAATAGAGAATGGTGACATAGAGCCCGGAAAAGAACAAAACCGCCGCCGCCGACCAGGGTCTGGGGCGGAACCCGGTTGCTTTTTCCTCGGTCTCCAGAATGATCTCTTCCTCGGTTTTCTGCACACCGTTGTTCCTGGCCAGCGTGATGAACGCACGCACCAGAATAATCAGGCACAGCCCGATGATGACAAAGGCGATAGCCTGTGGAATAGGAGCCGATCCCAGCGGCTCAAACGTTCCCGGCGGCAGATCCCAACTTTCCACGAGAACCGCGATGCAGACACCAATGATGAAAATCATCAGGCCGATATCGCGTTTGGCAATAATTGGATTCACAGTATTTCTCTCCGACGTGAGGAAAACCACCCCGACGCAAGCACACGAAAATGCCTGGTCGGGGCAAATCCTAAATAAGCCTCAAGAATGGGGCGTTATTATTTTTTACCCGCTTGTTTCGCAACGGGTTCGACAACCTTGTATTCGGCGTCCAGTTTCTTGGCGAAGGCTTCCCCGCGTGTGAACGTGGGCGCGATTGCCTGTTTCTTTAGGGTTTCCTTGACGTAGTCGGTCTCCATCGCTTTTTCGAGGACATCAGCCAGGCCGTCAATGGCTTCCTGAGGCGTGCCCTTGGGCGCAAACCACCAGCTGCCGACACAATAGACCAGGTTACCCAGGCCGGCTTCTTCGCAGGTCTGCACTTCCGGGGCTTCCGGGGCACGGGTCGGGTTCATATAGCAAAGCCCTTTCACGCCCTTGACCTTGAAGTTGAGATACTCAGCCATGGACAGTACCGACATGTCGGTCTGCTTGCCGATAAGAGCCGTAAAGTTGGCCGTGCCGCCGCCGATCTGGACAAAACGGAACTTGGCGCCCGGTGTTGTGTTTTCCAATTGAATCCCGGCCATATGGTTCAGCGCACCAAGATTGCAACCAAAAATCAGGCTGTCGGGGTTGTCGGTTGCTTTCTTCATCAGGCTTTGGACATCGGGAAAACGCTGATCGTCCTCGCGCACCACAGGCATCAGGCAAAATTCTGATGTCTCGGCAACCGGTTCGAAATCCGCATGGCCAAAATCGATCATACCGCCGCCCTGTGCACCCATCAGGGCCTTGTGAATCAACAGGAAGGTATAGCCGTCGGGTTTTGCTTCCATGGCCTGGCGTGAGCCGATGGTGTAGTGTTCACCGACGTTTACGACGGTCAATTTCTGCGGCATGAGGTCATTGTCTTCGATCGCCTTTTGGAAGATGCGTGCCGTCTGGTCGCTCGAGCCACCGGGCTTAAACGGAACGATAATTTTGACTGGTTTTTCCGGCCATGCCGCCAGGACCGGGCCGGCGACAAATACTGCCAATGCTGCAGCAATCCATAGTGCTGTCAATCCGTGTTTCATCGCGTTTCTCCCCTTATTGAATGTGCCTATGTTCTGAGACAACGGAAATCAATACCGAGAACCACCGCCGCCTCCCCTTAAACCAGAGTTTGAACACAATGTTCAGCGCTCCGGACCGCTGTTGCTGCCAAGATTTCTTATTGACCTGACAGTAGCCGGAACACTTCAATTAATCTCATAACGCTTGCACTTCTCGACCTGCGGAAGATTATAAAATACCTTCTTGCGCAGGAGATATCAATGTAATAATATTGAGTACATTAGGGCAATTACAGGGAGGACTTTCCATGGCGAACACGCGGCCCAACATTCTTCTCATCATGTCTGATCAGCACACCCAGCGGATCACCGGCTGTTATGGTGACACCATCGTCTCAACGCCAAATTTAGACCGGCTGGCAGCCCATGGTGTTCGTTTCGACAACGCCTATACACCGTCACCGCTTTGTGTACCTGCGCGGATGTCCTTCCTGACCGGTCGGCACCCCTGTCGCCAAAGTTGCTGGACCAATTCGGACGTCCTGCCGTCCGATATGCCGACGACGGCCCATGCGCTCGGCGCTGCCGGATACAAACCCATACTGGTGGGCCGTCTACATTCCATTGGTGTGGATCAAATGCGCGGCTATGTGCGTCGTGAAGTAGGTGATCATTCCACCAACTGGGTCGGAGGTGTGCCCCATTCGCTTGGCATTCTCTCCAAGACCAATGACCCATATCGGGTCAGTATCGACAAATCCGGGTCCGGCCAATCGGCCTACGAGTGCCATGATGACGATGTAACGAAGAGTACGCTGAGCGTTCTGGATGAACTGGCCAAAGCCCGCAAGGCTGGCAACGCTGAACCTTTCGCCGTGACGGTCGGCTATCTTCTGCCCCACCAGCCCTATGTAGCGCGAAAGGCTTTCTATGACCGCTACGAGGGCCGGGTAGGCATGCCTGGTGTGGGGGTCGAGGACCTTAACAGGGAACATCCGTATCTCAGAGAGTGGCGGGAATTTACCGACACTACGGACCTGGCTGAAGACGATATCCTCAAGGCGCGCACTGCCTACTATGCGCTCGTCGAGGAAATGGACGCCATGATCGGCCGCATCCTCGACAAGCTGGAGGCAACCGGCCTCGATGAAAACACACTGGTGATCTATTGCTCGGACCACGGTGATCAGTTGGGCGAGCGGGGATTGTGGTGGAAGCAGACCTTTTACGACGAATCGGTCAAGATTCCACTGATCATGACCTGGCCGGGCATTATTCCTGAAGGGGAAAGCCGCAACCAGGTTGTCAACCTGACTGATCTGGCGGCAACCATCCTGGATGCCTGCGAAGCCCCCGCTCTGCCGGACAGCGACGGCCGCAGCTTCCTTCAGGTCGCCCGAGACCCGTCCCGGCTTTGGCTGAACGAAACCTACTCGGAATACTGTACGGACGGCATGGCTCCCTGGACCACCCCGGTTCCGGTACAGCAGCGCATGATCCGGTTCGGCAAATGGAAGCTGATTTATTATCATGGCTATCAATCCCAATTGTTCGACCTGGAAGCTGATCCGCGCGAAATCAACGATCTCGCCGACGACCCGAGCTACCGTGATATCCGCGACGGTTTGAGCGCCAAAATCCTGGCCAATTGGAAACCGGAGGCGATCATCGCCGATATGGCGGCCAAGCGCGAATCCAAGGAACTGCTGAAATCCTGGAGCCGATCGGTCCTGCCGCCCGACTGCCACCGCTGGAAACTGTTGGAAGAAGACAATTGGCTGGACGAGGAGACGCAATCATGACGGTTGAGCGCTGTGTCGGCCTGACCATCCTGCCCGAATACATCCAGGCCGAGGGAATCGACAGTATCCTCAACAGCCTGAAACGCGCGGGAGCAACGGCTGTATCCACGTCACCATACGTGATGGAACCAGCCACTGCAGAAACCGGCAGCCGTGAACCTCCCGGCGATGCCGAAAAAGGCGTCGTACGCCTGCTCGACCGCCCGCTCTGGGGTCAAAATGCCCTCTATGTACGCACCGAACCCAGTTGGGAACATGATTTGTCGGTTCTATGCCGGTTTGCGCTACCAGCCCGACCCCGTTGGCGACTTGACACGCCGCGAGGGCAGCCTGGTCGGGGAGTTCGTGCGGGCAGCAAAGGAGGCTGGCTTCAAGGTCTATTTCCAGATCATGGCCGCCAGCCCGCCCGCCTATCGTGTCCAGTTCTGTAGCCTGGTCGAAGACGATCATGCCGCGCCTGCCCGACGGCAGCCTTCCCAAGGTCCGTATCGACAGTAACGGCAGCCTGGCCAGCCCCAACCTGATTGCCTACGAAAATGCCTTTATCCGGGATCTCTGCCAGGCTTACCCGAATATCGACGGTTTCCGGGTCGACTGGCCCGAATACCCGCCCTATACGCTGGACGGCGTGTTTTTAGATTTCAGCGAGCACGCCGCCAAGGCAGCCGAGCGGCTGGGACTCGATTTCAAGCGGATGCGCCGCGATGTTGGAGCCCTTCGCAATACATTGCTCAGCGGCCTTACCGACACCATGCTCGCCGACGCGTTGGAACATGACGGTGGGCGCCATCGAATCCTTCAAACGATCTCAGCCGGACCGGGAATCGCCGATTGGCTCTACCTCAAATCGACACTGTCAACCGAACTGCTGCAAGGTTTCCGCCAAACCATCACTGCTGCCTCAGGCCCCAAGACCGAATTGATTGCCCAGGCCTTCCCGCCGCCATTCTCCATACCGTCAGGATTATCTCCCCATCGTTTGTCTGGCGTCATCGATTCGGTCCAGCCCAAATTCTACACCATGCACTGGCCGACCATTCTTAGATTCTATGGAGACGCCATCATGACCGCCAACCCAAGGCTCTCCGATTCATTGCTGGTGAAAGCCCTGGTGCGCTTCCTGGATATCGCCGACGACGATGGCCTCCCGCACCTCAGCGATTACCACTATCCTGAACCGGACGAGGTCCATCCCGTCGGTACCGGTTCGATTGCCCGCAAAATCCGCCAGGCACGACAAGAAGCCGGCGACATTCCGGTGACCGCGCTTGCCCATGGCTATGGTCCTCTGGCAGATGTGGGCGCCCGGCTGGAAGCCGCCTGGCATTCCTCAGGAGGACGGGTCTGGATGAACCGGTACTGCTATCTGACAAACGAAAAATTGGATCAGATCAAAGAGATAACCTCAAAGGCGCCCGCCGTCGGCTAATGTCATCAGCTCTGATGATTTTGTGAAGCCAAACGGCCTGGCCAGGATTTTTTCACTCCGTCGGCTCATTGGCTGTTTCCTCCAAACGAATGCCTCCAGCTTTTACTTTTAATATTCGTTTCCCCGGTCATCATTCTCAGTCGTCAAGCTCTTCTTCCCGGGCAAGTCTCTTGGTAATTGCCAAGCGTGTTTCCATGGAAGCTTATGGCGTTGCCACACCGATTTCTTAAAATAACGTGCTGAAGACCCCATTTTCACGCAGAATATTTAAACCGATAAGCAGGAGTACAAGCCCGCCGACTATTTCGGCCGACGTGGAAAGCCAGGTAATACGTGAGACCCTTTTGCCCAAATGCAGGCCGACGATGGTGAAAAAACCGGCTACTATGCCGATTATGACAGCCGGGTAGAATATCGATACACGCAACATTGACATGGATAGGCCTACCGCCAGGGCATCAATGCTGGTTGCCACCGAAAGCATGACCATGGTCATGCCTTTGGTGGCATCCTTTCTGGGCGCACATGCGGCTTCGTCATCACTGGCCTTTACAGCTTCTTTGAGCATATTAAGCCCAATGAGAGAGAGCAGGAAGAATGCAACCCAATGGGCATAGGCGTCAACATATCCTTTGATGGAGGTGCCAATTGCCCAGCCGGCGACCGGCATCAGTGCCTGAAAGAGTCCAAAGTGCCAGGAGAGCCGGAAGGTCTGCCGAGCGCTGACTTTTTTCAGGCAGACACCCGTGGCAATGGCAACGGCAAAGGCATCCATGGCCAGAGCCACAGCGATTCCCAGGATTGTAAATATATGCATATTACTTGTTTCCGGTAAGGAGCGGGTATCGATGTTGTACACCGCTCCTCTTCACTCCCAGTAGCACCTTGTATTTTTTTAACACCTGAGGGGCGTGGCCGAGGCTGGACACAAGTAGCGCCCTAGAGCTGGGGAGAAACTTAAGGAATAAAAATCAACAGGGGCACGTTCAATCGCATGAAGATGATTCAACCCGCCTGCATCTTGGGTTTAAACGTAACTCCACACATACTTCTGATCTTGTTGCCCATAAATACAGGGTTAAAAGGCTTTGTAACATAATCATCGGCTCCAAGTTCTAATCCCAGGATCCTTTCATGGTGCTCTTTCTTGGCAGAGAGCATCAGTATCTTTATGTTCTTCATCCCTGGATTTGCTCTAATATCTCTGCATATGTCTCGCCCATCTCCGACAGGCATCATGATATCCAGAATAATGAGCTCTGGTTTTTCATTTTTAATCCGTACCAGGATGTCATGACCGTCATAGGCATGGAGTATCTCAAACTCGTCAGTTGAGAGGACAGCAGCAATTGATTCATGTATAATGGTGTCATCGTCAACAATCAAAATCTTTTTCTTAATTCCCATAAGCGCCTCTCTATTTGGTCAAAAGAAACCAGTGATAATACACTTCATCAACCATCAGATTTACGTTCGACAGCCATATTATTACTCTATTTTGAAGGATTACAAATAAAGTACGGCGGCCTTTTTGGGCAGCGTTTACGGACTGTTGCCATTTTTGAATTACTTTTTCCACCTACAGTGTAGCATTCTCAACTCATTGCTGACAATACCTAAATCCTTTCCTCTTAGCGGTTAATGCGAATTACCGAAAAAACTCGATTGCTTTGAGCAAACGCCGTCATATCAAACCATTCTACCTGTCTCATATTTTATATTTTTCAGGGCAAAGCATCACCCTGGGAACCTTGCCGATGGGGTTCTCGTCTATTAATAGCTCACAATCATAACTTTTCGCAAGATGTTCCCGGGTAAAAACCTCGGAAGGAGCACCTGTGACAATCGTTTTACCATCTCTCAACAGCAACAGGCGATCGGCATACATTGCAGCCAGGTTTAAGTCATGCGATACCATGACAATGGTCGTTTTTTTGTCCTGTCTGAACTTCTCCATCAGGTCCATAATTTTAAGCTGATGAGCCGGGTCAAGCGCTGTCGTTGGTTCATCCAGTAACATAATCTTCGGCTCCTGGCATATCGCTCTTGCTATCATTACGCGCTGCCGTTCGCCTCCTGAGAGCTGGTCCAGGCGCCTGTCTGCAAATTGCCCAACATCGGTAAAAGCCATCGATTCTTCTGCAAGCTTGAAATCATGGTCACTTTCATATTCCAGCAGGCCAAGATGTGGTGCTCTTCCCATCAGAACTGTCTCGGCAACCGAAAAGGGGAAATCGGCAGGAGCATGCTGTGAAACAATGGCCACAACTTTTGCGAGTTCTCTGGCTGAATACTCTTTTTTTGGCCTGCCAAAGATGTCCATCTCACCTAAATGAAGTCTCTCGATCCCTGTTATCAGTTTAAGCAATGAAGATTTACCTGCCCCATTTGGCCCGAGAATCATGAAAAATTCTCCTTCATCGACTGAAAACGATACGTGGTCAAGGACGTTTTTACCCCCATAAGAGAGTGATACCCCCTCGACTTTTAGGGCCCTCATTTTCTCGATCTCCAGAGCAAAAATATAAATAATGGGGCACCTATCAGTGCGGTAACGATACCGACGGGTATCTCGCCATGTTCCGGCAATGTTCTTGCCAGAAGATCACAGATGATCAGAAAACTGCTGCCTCCCAAAATACAACATGGTCCAAGAAGACGATGGTCAGCACCGATAGCCATCCTGAAGAAATGAGGGATCAATAGTCCGACAAAGCCAATGAGGCCGGATTGGCAGACAACCAGGCTGACCATCACTGATGTGGTGACGAGTAGCGTTGTTGATACCAGACGAACGTTTATTCCCATTGCCGTGGCCGATTCTCTGCCGGTCAGGATGATATTCAGCGGTCTGGAAAAAATGAGTATCACCCCGAAACATGGGAAACAAAGCAACAGGAGCACTAAATTCCCGCTATTGGCCAGGGACAGATCTCCCATCAGCCAAAAAATAATTTGCTTGACCTCCGGGCCCTGGCTGACAGAAATCAAAAACATGATGAACGCTCCGCAAAAAACATTCATCATGACGCCGCCAAGAAGTAAAAAATCTTTCCGGGTGGAAACCTGATCGCCTGCCATCAGCAAGACCGCGCCGAGAACGAGCATCGAGCCCAGAAATGAAAAAAATGTTACTCCAGGGAAGAATGACAGACCGAGGAGAATACCGCTGATAGCACCAACAGCAGAACCGCCGGAAATTCCCAATATGTATGGTTCAGCAAGAGGATTGCGCAATATGGCCTGGAAAACCATTCCACCCAGAGAGAGCGCTGCTCCCGCAAGTGCGGCCAACAAAACACGGGGAAGACGAATTTTCCAGAGTATCGTATTAACCGTCGCCTCAGCATTATCTCCTGCCAGGGACGAAAACAGTTCCCTGACCGGTATCGAGGACGAACCGTTTAGTATCCCGACAAGGACACTTATCAAAAAAATTATACTGAGAATTGAACAGACAAGGAAAAATCTCTTCATGGCAGGGACAGCCTGGCGTTGCCTCAATTTATTCAACACCCGGGACTCCAGAAAGTTCAGGATGAAGTATATCGACCAGCAGCTCCAGACCTGAAATGAGACGAGCTGTCGGCCGATTGAACAAATCGGCATCGACCACATGAATCTGCCTGTTCTTTACCGCGGGGATATCAGTCCATTGCTGCCAGGAAGATTTGAGGGCTTCAGGTTGTTTTTCCCCAGCCATTGAGCTGATCAGTATGACCTCCGGTTGCATTGTGAGTATGTTTTCCCATGAGAATTTCGGATAACCCTGCATCTCACCGGCAAGGTTTCTGCCGCCGGCCAGCATGATTACCTTGTCAATATAGCTGTCCTTGCCTGCCGATACGATCGGCGTGTCGGCGATCTGAAAAAAAACCCCCGGCGTATGCACAACAGTTGCAACCTTCTTTTCCACCAGAGCAAGCCTGTTTTTCAGCTCTGACACCAGTTTTTCTGATCTTTCAGGAACCCCGAGTATGTTTCCGATCAGCAGAAATGCTTCCAGGATCTCATCAATATTCCGCGGATCAATTGCAAAAACAGGAATACCCAACGATTTTAAAACATCTATGCTGCGTCGCGGGTTTCCGTCTTTTATGGCCAAACATAAATCAGGTTTTATAGCGACTATTTTTTCTAAATCGAGCTGAACGTAGGATCCTATCCTGGGTAAATTCTCTGCTGCAGCAGGATAATTGCTAAACCGAGTTGCAGCCACCAGCTGATCCTCCGCCTGTAACGAAAAAACCATCTCCGTTATGCTCGGCGCAAGCGATATGACTCGTCCAGGGTTCCCCTCTATCTCCATTTCCGCCCCGGTCTGATCGACCACCGTCCTGGCATTCGCTGGAACGAGTAATGCTAAAAAAAGAACTTGTACCATCAAGACCAATTCGAGTGTTTTTGCGTTCACAATTACCTGCACATTGATATGCATTACATTACTGTTGCAAGCGAAAATCTATGGGTACATCAACCCACATGGCCACAGGTTTTCCACCTATGGTCGCTGGGAAAAATTGCCATCTTTTTACTGTCGCCAAGGCGGCCTTATCCAGGATGCCATGCCCGCTGGTTGCTTTTATCTCAATTTCGGAGACACTGCCCCGGCTGTCTACCAGAACATGTAACACCACTTCCCCCTGATACCCCCTGCGTTTTGCCATGACGGGATATTGTGGCTGTTCATTTTGTCTATAGGCTGGAATCGCCTTTTGATCCAGCAGAACAGCTGAGTTCTCTTTTTTCGGCCGACGGTCCGAGACAAGGTCATCCATGAATGCATGATGACTGACATCTTGTTTCAGTTTGATATTCCTACTCGCAGAAGGTAACTCTTGATCTCTATTTTTTATCGCCGACACTTCTTGAGGCACCGGGTTCTCTTTGATGTCATCAGGCTTTACTATTCTTTTTCTTTGGGCTGGTTCGATAGTTGGTATGGAGGGATGTCTGATCTGTTCTGCGATAGCCTCTGGCTGAACCGGTTCTGGTTTTATCTGCTCTACAATAGCTTCTGGCTGGACCGGTTCTGGCTTGATCTGCTCTACAAGCACTTCTGGCTGGGCTGGTTCTGGTGTAATCTCCTCTTTTTCAACAGCCGGCAGGACCTCTGGTGATACATCCGGAGGTGCTGAGTCAATGCTTACTGAAATTGGAATACCTTTTTGTTTCGGGACCAGGAGCGGTTGTTTCTGGAGCGTGAAATTTGCAAGAATGCCATGGAGAAGAAGAGCGAGGAATGCTGGAATGACAAATCTCTGAATCTCATTCATTTTTCTGTGCCTGCAGTGATATCTCTGAAATTCCAGCCTTTTTGATACTGTCAAGTACCGTGAACAACTGTTGATACTCTACATGACGGTCTCCGAATACCTGAACACCTTCAAGATTTTCCGTCCTGGCCCTGCTTTCAAGCACTTTCTGTAAATCACTCAAGGCAACAGGGTGCTCGTCGATAAAAATGTTGCCATCTTCCCTGACGGATATTGCCAACCGTTCACCCTGTTCGATTTCTGCTGAATCAGACGTTGGCAGAGCAACAGGCAACGCCCGATGCACAGCCATGGACAACATGGCATAGATAAAAAAAACAAGGAGCAGAAAAACAATGTCAATTAATGGCAGCATTTCGATCCGAGCTTTTCTTGGCTGGCTGGTCTTGAGCTTCACTGGTCGTCTCCTTTTGATAAGTCAGGGGACAGTTTTTCATACACAATTTCAAGACTCGTCGCGTATTGTTCAATTATCTGGATGGCATGCTCCACCTTTGCATTGAAATAATTAAATGGAATCACAGCTAATATGGCAATCGTAAGGCCCGCTGCGGTGGTAATGAGAGCCTGAGCAATACCCCCGGTGACCACCTGAGGGTTTTCAATTCCTTCCTGGGCCAGCATGTCAAAAGAGAAAATAATACCAATTACCGTACCGAGTATACCGAGCAATGGGGCAACCGTTATCATCGTATCCAGAAATCCCATGCCTCGTCGCATTCTCACGACCTCGTGGATAGCTCCGACTTCCATTGCCTTCGTCATCGAGAATTGCCTGTGCAGAATACCGCTCACCAATACGCGCATGACATAATCTTTGGACCCTGTCGCCCTTTCCTTTACCCCCTCCCAATCTCCCTTGCGGCAAAATTCCAGGACCTCATCCAATAATTGTCGATTGTGTCTTTTGTTGAGGATGACCCAGAAAATAGCTCTTTCAATAATGATCGTCATTACACAAAAAGAACAGACAAGCAGTGGATACATGACGATGCCGCCTTTCTGAAATAATTCAAACACATCAATCTCCATTAAACATAACGACGTTAATGCTCAGAGAATTAACGATCCAAAACATTGAATGAATGTTCGGCTGGTGTTAACTCCCCAAGCCATATCCACTGCTCACCCATCTAGAGTTGGAAGGTTACCCCAATAAGAAAATTAATTCCCGGGGAAGGTTGTACTCCCGGCTCTGCTGCGAAGTTGAGCCCTCCATATTCCGCGTATTCAACATCAAAGAGGTTTTTCACGGTCAGGTACGCTGAGCCCTTTTCAAATAAATACGAGAGCTTGGCAGCGGCATAGAAATAGCTGTCCTGATACTCTACCGCATTGGCAAAATCGGATATATAGGGCCGCTCTCCGATGTATGAGCCATCAATATTCATCCGGATTTTTTCGGCCAGTTGTGCTTCGCCGCCAATGGTGAATTGATGTTTTGGAACATTGGGAATTTCATTTCCATCGTATATTCCACCACTTATTTCCGTATCCCTGAGCGTATAACTACCGTATACCAGTCCTCTGGAGAAGTTCTTTCGAACTTTGAGCTCTACGCCCTGTCGGACTGTATCTCCGTCAAAGTTCTCATTTGTAAAACTGAGCGGATTAAAAAACAGTTCATTGTCAGTCTCCAACCTGAAAAGGTTGACACCCAGATTAACCCCATGACCCAGTTGAAATCGTGCCCCTACCTCTATGTCGTCAGTCGTTTGCGGCACAAGCGAGCTGTCAAAGGCATTGGTGAAAAAGCTATACATTTCATCGAGCACGGGATACCTGAAACTTCGTGAGTAGCTGATATATGCTGATCCGAGATCACCTATCTGATAGGTTGCTCCAAGATTATATGCGGTTTCATCCAGATCGACACTGTCTTCGACTCCCCCCGAAGAAGCGGTATAGTCTGCCTGGTCAAAACGTAAGCCAGCCGACAAAGCGACCTTTTCGGTGACTGAAACTTCTGCATTTCCATAGCCTGCAACGTTTTCTTTCGAGAGGTCATAGGCGGCAGTCGTCGGAAAACCAAAAAACACTGACTCATTCTCAATGTCTTCTTTGTTTTTGCTGTAATCCAACCCAACGATGATCTTGGATTGAAGACCATGGATAGCTTCATTGATTATCAGCTGTGGGGAAAGCGCTATCGTGTCAATTCCGGTTTGAGCATTGTATGAACCGCCAATAAACGAGAAGAACGCATCATTATTTTTTTGTCTGACGGATGCATCAAATTTGAAGTAGCTGGTATCTGAAAAGTATACCCGTGGAGTCACTTGCAGATAGTAGTCATCCGTATCGGCATAGTCGTCTGGTGTCTTCGTGGAGGTTCGTGAAACTCCGCTGTCCAGCTCACTGAGCAGGAGTGCTCCCGGAACTTCCGTATCATCCTGATGGTAACCGCCGGACAAAGCAATACTGAACTGGTCTGTTGCAAAATACTCCAGGTTAAGCCCGACATCCTGGGCGTCGGTGCCACTGTTATCGCGATATCCATCAGTTGTTCTAAAATTTCCGTTGAGTGAATAACTGAGCTTCTCTGTCGAGCCACTCAAACCTGCATGAGCCATGAGCGATTCGTAGCTGCCTACCAACGCTCCACCCGAAAGGCTAAAAGCCTCACCTTTCTTGGTGATTATATTAACAACACCACCACTGGCGTTATCCCCATAAAGAACACCGCCCCGCCCCCCATGAACGATCTCAATCTGCTGGATTCTGTCCTTGGGAATTAATGTCCAGTCGACACCGCTTAAATCAGCCTGATTAACCCTTCGGCCATCTATCAGGAGCAGCGTGTTCAAGCCTGATGTCTCACCGAACCCTCTCAAGTCTACGGTAATATTGCGGCCATTTCCGGTTATATCATTAACAACAATACCCGGGGTCGTTCTCAAGAGCTCCGGCACTGTTTCCGCTGGTGATTCTGCTATCTGCTGTTCAGTAATCACCGTTACGTTAGCGGGAACCGATGCAAGCTTTTCCTCCTGCCGCGTGGCGGTAACGACTACTTCATCCATCAGCGGTACGTCACTGTCAGCTGCAAAAACTTCCTGACCGCCGGCCACCCCGACAATCATCAGGGAAGCTGCCACGGGTGCATACCGGTGAAGTAATCTTCGACACCCTCTTTTTCGAATTTTTTCTTTTGGAACCACAGCATGTTCATACGATTCACGAGCAACAGTTTTCATAATCCTCCTTATCCCCTTTTACTGAATGAGAGTTTCGGTCCGAAAAAAAATCCCCGGACCATTTCAAATTGAATGATCCGGGGAATACCCTGTTACCTCGCGATCTGACAGCAAGCAATAGCCCACGAAATAGTGCTGTCAAACTCCAGATCGGTCTTCTGACTTTCCTCCCCGTTCAGATTACCTTCCCATGGAACGCTTCCACAGTGGCATAAAACATCTGAAGGGTTTCTCCTAAGAGAAAGGATTACAGCGGCGGGACCGTTTCCGATTTTCACGGAATTCCCAATTAAGCCTTATATAAGGCACCTGAAGTTTTATTGATTTTCTCTGTTGGTGTTTGCTATCCTCCAAACCTGTAACTATAACGCAACCCATCTAATGACATTGAGACAGTACACTAAACGGGAAAAACTGGTCAATAGAAAGTAACACAAAAATCAGTTTCTTTGTCCTGGAAAATTAATCGCCAGAGTAAAGGCATCGATAAATTCAGGCTCGCTCGAGAGCTCAACCTTTTTAACCTGTCGGGCGATCTGGTCTTTTTCTTCTCTCAGTGTTCTGTTTATGAGCGCACTGATTGCTCCCTGCCCCGCACCATTCTCCAGTATCTCCACCTGCACACCCTCAGAAAATGCTGGCAGCATCCCGATTGCAACACCATTTCGCCAGTTGAATCGTGCCCCAAACGCCCCGGTCAGAACCATCCGGTCAACACATTCAAATCCCGCGTACTGCATCAGCAGCTTTATGCCTGCCGAGAGCGCTGCTTTTGCCAACTGGACCTGCCTTATGTCATCCAACGTAATTGAAATTTTCCGAAATCCTCTCGATTCGCTGGCCACTGAAATAAGGAACTCTCTTCCGATTCCTCCTCATCAGCGTTCACTCCAGGGATCGTTTCGTTAAGCCGTCCGTTTGAGTGGTTTATTCCGATCTTAACAGTGCTGCCGCCATCAGGTTTTTTTCAGGACGGATATATCTGTCGTTTCGTCTCCGAAGATACTGCTCGGCGTGCTCAGCAGACGAAGGATCCCACCCGCCCCCGTATATTTGTTGGCTGATGACGATAATTCCCTTGTGTTTTTCTGATTCAAATATATAAACACAGCCAGCATCTGTAAGAATTTGGACGGATATTAGAGCACAATTTTCTTACTCAAATAAACGGCTGTGGTGGTTTAAAATGACTGAAGAAATAGAGCACAAGCTAAAAATCAGACACCTGCGTACAGACGATTACAAGGCGCTCCGTGATATATCAGAACGGGTCTACAAAGGCGTTGACTCCCCCTGGACTGAAGAGCAAATCAGGACATTGATCACGTTGTTCCCCGAGGGCCAGGTTTGTGTTGAGGATAATGGAAAAGCTGTCGCCATCGCGCTCTCATTAATTATTGACTTTAGCCTCTACGGCGAGCAGCATACCTACTATCAAATTGTCGGCAATGGAACATTCAGGTCTCACGATCCGGAAGGAGACTATCTCTATGGTATTGAGGTTTCGGTCGACCCGGATTACCAGGGAATGCGGCTTGGAAGACGGCTCTATGACACTCGAAGAGAGCTGACGGAAAATCTCAACCTGAAGGGCATTCTTCTGGGGGGAAGAATCTCGGGCTATCATAAATATACCGATCAGATGACCCCCCAGCAGTACATTGTCAAGGTCAAAAACAAAGAGTTATTCGATCCGGTACTCACCTTCCAGCTGTCAAATGACTATCACGTCCGGACCCTCATTGATGACTATTGGCCCCGGGACCATCAATCCCGTGGGAATGCCGTACTGCTGGAATGGATCAATATCTATTACCAGAAGAAAACCAAACTGATCGGCAGGACAAAGTCTATTGCCCGCCTCGGGGTTGTCCAGTGGCAGATGAGACGGTTTAACTCTTTTGATGATCTCATGCAGCAGGTTGAGTTCTTTGTCGATACCGTCAGTAACTACAAGGCTGATATAGTCCTCTTCCCAGAGCTCTTTAACGCACCGCTTATTCACACGTATGAAGGAAACAATCCCGCCGATGCCATGCGGATGCTTGCCGGCTATACTGATGAACTGCGCCAGGCAATGACTGAAATGGCGTTGATTTACAATATCAATATCGTGACAGGAAGCCTGCCTTTACTTCGTGAAGACGGCAAGTTGTATAACGTCAGTTTCCTCTGTCGCCGGGATGGAACCTGGGACAGTCAGACCAAGCTGCACATCACCCCCGAGGAAGATGTCTTATGGAAATTTACCGGGGGGCAAAATCTCAAGGTATTTGAAACCGATGTCGGAAAAATCGGGGTCTTGATCTGCTATGACATTGAGTTTCCCGAACTTGCCCGACTGCAGGCGATGAAAGGGATGAAGATACTCCTGGTTCCGTTCTGGACTGACACAAAAACCGGCTATCTGCGAGTACGGCGCTGCGCCCAGGCACGAGCTATCGAGAATGAATGCTTTGTTGCGATTTCAGGAAGTGTGGGCAACATACCGAAAGTAGAAACCATGGGTATCCAATATTCGCAGGCTGCCATTTTCACTCCTTCGGATTTCTCTTTTCCTCACGATGCCATAGCTTCGGAAGCAACCCCAGGTATTGAAACAACGCTTATAACTGATCTGGACCTGGATTTGATAAAAGAATTACGTTCTCAGGGCAGCGTCCGCAATGCTGAGAGCCGGAGAAACGACCTCTATGATCTACGCTGGCTGGGTGATTAATAATCTGCCTGCCTAAAAAAAATAGTACGAAAAGCGGTTCGCAGCGCCCTGTCTATTTATTACATTCAAACAGAACGCCTGAAGAAAAATGATCCTTAAAGCTATTCTTGTGTGGGTGATTATTGCAGTTGGGGAAACGATCAACGGGATTTTTCGAGTTCACTACTTGAGCAGAAAGGTGGGCTCTCACCGAGCACGGCAATTCGCCTTGATTTCAGGTTCTTTAGTAATTCTTCTTATCGGATGGATTGCTGTTCCCTGGATTGGACCCGACAGCTACCGCGAATGTTTGCTGTTGGGTCTCGTGTGGCTGCTGCTGATGCTCGCGTTTGACATTGCCTTTGGCCGATTCGTCTTTCATTACTCCTGGGGAAGAATTGCCGCTGATTTTGATGTGCGGAAAGGTAATTTCCTGGCAATTGGAATGCTGGTGATATTTCTGACCCCATTGCTTGTCACGAAATTGCACAAGATATTTTGAAATTGCCCGCCTGGTATGCCGTCATACCCGTAGGGGTTGCCGGCTTAACCCGGATATCTCATCATTATTACGGCATTCAAGGCATTGCTGTTGAAATCACCTCTCGAAAAGCTCACAATACAACTGGCATAAAATTCCAAGTGGCTATCCAACGTTAGATAGCCACGTCTGTCCAGTAGGTCATGCGGAGATACTACTCGTCGCTGATTTTTACAACGGTGCGTCCTGTTACCCTGCCTTGGACATAGTCATCGAAAAGATCGGGAATTTCCTCAAATTTCACTGTACGCCTGGCAATGATATCCAGTGCTGCAGGCTTGAGGTCTCCAGCCAGCCTTTCCCAGACTTTCTCTCTGAGGGGAACTGGGCAATAAGTAGAATTGATACCCAGCAAGTTGACTCCCCTGAGGATAAAAGGCATTACAGTGGTAACAAGTTCATACCCTCCAGCCAGGCCTATACTGGCAATGTTCCCGAGCGGGTGCATGGTTCGTGTAATCCAGCCCAGGGTTTTCCCCCCGACCGCATCGATTGCGCCAGCCCAGAGTCCTCTTTCGAGGGGACGTTCTCCCATTTCAAGAGAGGTTCTATCTATCACTTCTGTGGCACCTATTGATCTGAGATACTCATCCTGCCCTGTTCTGGAGAGCGCCGTCACCTCGTATCCCAGGCCAGAGAGCATGGAGATCGCAGTACTGCCGACACCGCCAGAAGCACCGGTGACCAATACCGGCCCATTATCAGGATGCTGCCCGTTATCTTCCATACGTTGAATTGCCATGGCAGCAGTAAATCCGGCTGTGCCGATGGCCATAGTCTCATTTAGCTTCAAACCATTGGGGAGAGGAACAATCCAATCACCCTCAACTTGAGCGTATTCGGAATAGCCGCCATCGTGCTCCTCTCCCAGACCGCAGCCCACGACGATCACCGGTTCCCCTGCTTTGAAACGAGGATCATCCGAGGAGTGCACATAGCCGGCCAGGTCAATACCCCCAACAAGCGGAAAGCGCTTCATTATTCGTGCGGAACCCGTGGCAGCAAGCGCATCTTTGTAATTGATGGTTGAGTAAACAACCCTTATGACAACATTACCACTCCCGATCTGATCCAAGCTCACCTCATCGAAACGTGCGTCTATTTTTCCATCCCTGTCATGAATTCTATAGGCTTTAAAACTGTCCATGTTGATGCTCCTTATTAATGTGTTAACATCAGGATGATGAACGTGATTACGAGATCCTTTCTTTTCAACAAATTCAAATTAGTTAATTGTCAGTAGAAAGTAATATATCGTTATCGATTAACAAGCTATAATTTGCAGGAAATGGTGAAACAATCGCTCGATTAACTAATATAAGTGGCAAGGCAAGGGTCAGATCATCTCGGTGTTTATCGTGTTGATACATTTCCTGTGAAGGGGCCGAATAATGGGTACTGCACCAATTGTTGACAGGGAACCAGAGTGAGAAGGGAGCACCTTGAGCAGAAGGCAAAGACAGAACGTATTACCTACGACCTAGCAATGCTAAATTCAATGCTCAGTCGCCGAGACTGCGTGATCAGGAACAACCCAGGTTTAATGTATTCCAGGATGTTAAATGTTCTTTCTGACCATCTGAATTGATTTTGCTTTATAAAACAGCATTTGTAAAAAAAGAGTGGTTACTATCATTTTTGTGTGAGGAGCGAAATATACAGAAATGTTGTAAATAGCTTTGGAAGAAAATGCTTCTCAGGCTAAATATTCCAGAAGTGGCTCGTGACTTTTCAGAGACGAGAAAGTTGCGTGCCAGGTCAACTGCAAACCTTTTTCACTGTATTGACCTTCAATATCAAGCAATCACAAGATTGTTAAACACGAGAAATTTGAGTTCACCCAAGGAGGAACACCATAATATGTCTCTGGTAACAATTACCTATAACATCGGATGCGATGGAGAATCTATTGGAAATAAGGTGGCTAAACATCTGGGCGTTGATTTTTACGATAATGACAAATTACAGCAAATGGCTCTCGATCTTGGATTAACTACGATAGATTTGCAAGAGTATGATGAAAAGGCCCCTGGTCTTCTAACTCGACTACTCAGCAACCAGCCTAAAAGCTATCTAGATGTTATGGAAAAGGTTATTCACCAGATTGCCGAAAGAGGAAATGGGGTCATTATCGGGCATGGAAGCCCATTTCTACTGCGAGATTTTGAGTGTGCTTTCCATGTCAAAATTCACGCCGGCCCACTTGAAAGAACAAAAATGATTATGGCTCAACAAAATTTAGAGGAAAAATCTGCTCAATTTCTTGTCAATAAGATGGATTCCCAACAACAGAGCTTTTTGGAATATGCGTTTAATTTCAATATGGACGATCCTGGAAATTATGATTTGATAATCAACAATAAAAAACTCAGTACGGCATCGGTTGTCAAAATTATCTCAGATGCGATGGCTCTCGAGGAGCTGACTGAGTGTACATGGGATGCTTACCAGGCTATGGAACGACGCGCACTCCTGAAAAAAATTCAAATCGCGATGATCCATGATCATATTGATTTGTCATCACTAAATATAGAAATAGAAGAAGATCATGTCGTTAAAATATCAGGAATTTCTGTGTCAGAAACAGATAAAGAGAAAATACCTCAGATTATTAATAATGTTCCAGGAGTCAAGGATTATGTCATAGACGTGTCAGTATGGTCAAATCCGACAGCAGGATAGCGATAAAGAAAATTATTCGTCTGATTATTACACGGGAGCAGGTCAGAGATGAGAGAAATTTCGACTGATGATATTACGAGTGTTATCGAAAAATTATGCATTGACTCCAACACGATGTTAGGTGATGACGTGCTGGATGCCATTCGGCAGGCACACAAACAGGAAACATCTGAGGTCGGGAAAGAGGTTCTCTGTCAATTTCTAGAAAATGCGGCACTTGCTCGTGATCAAAAGCTGCCGTTATGCCAGGACACTGGCCTTGCTGTTGTGTTTGTCGAACTTGGGCAGGATGTGCACCTGGTTGGAGGAGATTTCGAAACTGCTGTGAATGAGGGAGTTCGCCGAGGATATATAAACGGTTATCTGCGGAAATCGTCTCTGGACCCCGTGAAAAGGGAGAACTTTGGAGACAACACCCCTGCAATTATCCATATTGAGATAGTCCCCGGAGATAAACTGAAGATTTCTGTCGCAACCAAGGGTTTCGGCGCTGAAAACATGAGTGAGGTGGTCTTGTTTCCACCGGCGACCGGCATAGATGGCATAAAACGTTTTGTGGTTGAAAAAGTAGCAAAAGCAGGTGCAAATGCATGTCCGCCGGTAATTGTCGGTATTGGTTTGGGTGGAAACCTGGAAAAAGCCGCTCTCATTGCAAAAAAATCGCTGTTACGTCCGCTGGGAGAGAGGCACCCCGATCCTGAAATTGCCCAAATTGAAGAAGATATTCTCACCGAGATCAACAAGCTGGGTATCGGCCCTCAGGGCCTGGGTGGGTCTGTTACCGCTCTTGATGTACATATTGAGACATATCCAACGCATATAGGCAGCCTGCCAGTAGCTGTTAATTTGCAGTGTCACTGTCACCGCCATAAAGAGCAGTTCATATAAACTCTCAGAGAGGATGAGTTACATGCGGACTATTTGTCTATCAACCCCAATCTCAGATGAGGCCCTGCTGACTTTGAAGGCGGGTGATAAGGTTTTGATAAGCGGGACCATCTACACCGCACGGGATGCTGCTCATAAACGGCTGGTTGACCTGCTGGAACGTGGAGATTCGTTGCCGGTGGAGCTGCAGGGTCAAATAATTTATTATTCCGGCCCGACCCCCCCAAAACCTGGCATGGTGATAGGGTCTGCCGGGCCGACAACCAGCTATCGGATGGATCCCTATACTCCTAAACTGCTCGAGAATGGGCTGAAGGGCATGATTGGCAAGGGACCAAGGGGCGATGAGGTAATCAGTGCCATTAAAAAATACAAAGCGGCCTATTTCGCTGCCACAGGCGGGGTCGCGGCGCTTCTTTCAAAAACTGTAAAAACCTGTCAGGTTGTCGCCTATGAAGACCTTGGTACTGAGGCGATTCACAAGCTCGAGGTAGAAGATTTCCCGGTTATAGTGATTAACGATATAGAGGGAAATGATCTTTATCGAGATGGGAAAGAAAAATACCAGGATAGGTAAACGATCACCCCGAAGAAAAGGCCTTCCTGAATAGATTAAATTTTAGCAATCACAGCTTAGCCGGCGTTTCGCGCGGCCCGTTGAATCAGGCCGCGCGCTTCGCATTTTTACTCATGTCCGGTTTTCATCAACCACACAATAGATTCCTTTACCCTCCATCAGCGGCCCGCGGCAGAGAGTGTCCGAGAGGCACGTTGCTCTGCTCGTATCACCTGCTGCCCAGCGCCCGATAAGGCCGGGTTCACGGATCAACGGGCGGCTCAAGGAAAAATAATCAGCGTATCCGCCGGCGTGGAGTTTTTCACAGACCGGCAACGATCGTATCCCGCCAACCAGGATGATAGGCACACTCAGTTTTGCCTTGAACAATTGTGCCGATTTTTTCCAACACGCTTCTTTATCCTCAGTATCTATATTCTGTGGACAGTGAGCTCCCGTTATCACCGTTCCTCCGCTTAATTCGATGGCGTCTATTCCAGCCGCTTCAATCATCAAGGCCGCGGCAACTGAGTCTTCCGGCTTCAATCCATCGTCAATCAGGTCCTCTGAATTCATTTTTATCAGGACCGGGAAATCACCACCGACGCTGCGCCGGATACTCGAAAGTATTTCAATAATCGCCCGTGTTCTGTTCTCGATCGATCCGCCGTATTCGTCAGTGCGCTTATTAAACGCCGGTGAGAGCATCTGGTTCAAGAGAAAGCCGTGAGCACCATGTACTTGAATTGCATCGAAACCAGCCTCTTTAGCACGACGGGCAGCATCGCCAAAATCAGTGCTGATTTGTTTGATATCCTCAACACTCATCTCCTTGCCTGCAGAGCCCGGAAAACCCTCGACCTTAGAGATAATCAGCGGAGTGAGCCCCGAGACAGCAGGATTCGATAATATTCCGGCATGGGAGAGTTCGACGGCAATGGGACAGTTATGCTGATGAACAGCATCGGTAAGTTTATGCAGGCCCGGTATATATTTGTCATCTGACAATCCCAGTTGCCGAGGCGAGCCCATTCCATCCCTGCGAATATACGTATGACTGCTGATGATCATGCCGATGCCGCCGCGGGCAAGGCTGACATACATGTCTACCAGTTCAGGAGTGCAATTCCCGTCATTGTCGGCCATGCCTTCCCAGGTGGCGGAACGGATAAATTTATTCCTGAGTGTCATCCCGTTAATTGTACTTTTTTCAAATAAATCTGACATAGCGCGTCCTTCTCTTGTTGATTATTTAGATACTCATTCCCGTTTTCTGTTCCTGATCAGCTTATCTGCGCCAGAGCAGTACGATTCCTACCGCCGAGGTGATCAGGACCAGTGCGGTGATTTCAAGAAGCCCGATTTGCTCACCGATAAGGACAGAGCTGCTCAATACACCAATAATTGGAATCGCCATGGTACTGATAGCGGCAACGCTTGCGGGAAAAATCTTCACGACACTGAACCAGGCCCAGTGACAAAAAAGCATTGGAAAAACGACCACATAAGTCATTGACAGCAGGGCTTTTACAGAAAGTTGCGAAATCATCGGAAGAGGTTCAAAATAGAACGTACCAAGAATCACCGGCAGGCTTCCGATTGACAACTGCCAGCCTGTAAGTACCAGCGTAGGTATAGACCAATTGAAACGCTTGATGAGCACAGTTCCTGTGCCCCAGGAGACTGCGGCAATTAACATGTAAATTGCGCCCGTCGGTTTGTCACCGATAACCGCCAGCTGCGGCGCCAGCAGAATGCAAAGCCCGGTCAAACCAAGAAGCAGGGCGATAACCTTCTGCCTCCCGATTTTTTCACCCAGAACATAATAGCTTATTACGGTTGCCCACAACGGCATGGTGAAGCCAATTATAGCCGCACGCCCTGCCATCATCAGGCTGATCCCATGAGCCGAGCCCAAATGCCAGCCCGTAATATTGAACAGGGATACGATTAACAGGGGCAGCCACTCTTTTCTGGGAACAGAAAGGCTCAATCCGCCTATTTTAGCCAAAGCCATGATACCGAACCCACCGCAGACAAGAGAGATGGTCCGAAAGGTCCAGGGAGGGATTTCAACCAGGGCGATTTTCATTATGGGCCAGCTTACTCCCCAGAAGATAGTCATCCCCAGAATGAGCAGGTATCCATAGATTAATGAACGGTTGTCTTCAACTGTTCTTTTATCGGAGATGCGTTCCATGATATCCTATAGTGAACCCTTTTCATGCTCCATAATAGCTGCGATGGGATGGCGGCCGTTTAATCGCTTACAAGCCCCAACTCCTCGAGTTTAGCAGCTGATGGCACCCCAGCTTCATCCCAGCCCCTGGACCGGTAATAAAGGGAGCGGGCATTAAGGAAGCGGTCCATGCTCAGGGCTTCACCGCCGGCTTTATCGTCCTGCAGATCTTCGCTGAAGAACCTCGGTGCAGGCAGGTCTTCTCCTATTCCCTCGCGTAAATTAAATAAACGCTCCAGGTTCCAGATACGCTCACCGGCAAGAAGCAATTCTTCTTCGGTTAATGATATGCCTGTCAATGCCTGGTAGAGTTCTGTAAGCACCGGGACGGTATATTGAGCGTGACGCATGCCAAACTTGCAGGTGAGAAAGGCGTCTGCAAGTGCCATATAGTGTTCTTTTTCAAGCAGGGTTGACATATGACTTTCAAAACCGTCTTCTTCAAATTCCCCTGCAAAAATCTCGTTTACGTACAAGGCTGCCCGCAAGTGACAGGCGCCGCGGTTGCTGGTCACCAAAGAGAAACCGGTACCAAAGCTGCGGCGCGGTTCATACCCTGGATATTCCTGTTTTTTCTCGTGAATTACCCTCTCCAGTGCAGCTGGCCCCCACTTCTCGCCCACTCGGTAAGAACCCTCGGCAAGGAGGTCGCCAACGCCCTCTCGAGAAGCAATTTTAGGAATCAGTTGGTGAATCGATTCGTGCTCTCCCCAGTTCATCGATACTCCATCCAGGTAGTCTTGATCGATAATCCCGGAATCGTAGAGATCCATCAGCCAGGCAAAGAGGTTACCGCAGCTGATGGTATCCATCCCCAGGTCATTGCACAGGTAATTGAATTTGAGGATCGATTGAGGATCTGCATTATCGCAATTGGAACCAAATGACATGATTGTTTCATATTCCGGTCCCTCTACTTCCTCCACCTGGTAGGAACCTTCTTTTACCGAGTGGAAATTGCCGCATTTAAGGGGACAGGTGGAACACCCATGGTTTTTGGTAAAATAACCTGACTTTAACGCCTCGGCGTCAATCTGATCGTTGTTGGTGTAATGTCCGCTGCGAAAATTCCTGGTGGGCAATGTGTTTTTTTCATTAAAGACATTAAACGCAATTGAGGATCCATACTTGGCAAACGCTGCACCAACCTGCATGGCAAGTTTTCCCCCATTCCGGGAAATTGATTTTACTTTTTCAGGCTCTGCAGTGGTAATTGGCAAGTTACCCTTGACGGCAATCGCCTTTAAATTCTTGCTGCCCATTACCGCGCCTCCACCTCCTCGGCCTGCCGCCCGATGATTATTCATGATGGATGCATAGCGTACGAGATTCTCCCCAGCTGGCCCGATGGCAAGAACGTCCACCTTCCCTTCGCGCTCAATAATCATTTGTTCTGTCTCAAATACGCCTCTGCCCCACAAATCCTGAGCTGATCTCAGCTCTGCACTTCCTTCGTCGATAACCAGATAACAGGGAGCCTCGGCCGCGCCGGTAATGACAATACTGTCAAACCCGGATTTTTTTAAACGAGGTCCCCAGTAGCCGCCGCAATGGCTGCTCAGGGCAATATCTGTCAGAGGTGACTTGCTGGTGACGTTGAAAAAGGCAGAGAACACCCCGGATCCTGTATAGGGACCAGTCGATATGATCAGCGGGTTTTCCGGTGCCAGGGGATCGACGCCTCGAGGTGCCAGATCCCAGAGAAGCTTGATACCCAGTCCCCGCCCCCCGATAAATCGTTTTAAATCGTCCCTGGGCGTTTGTTTGATTTCAGTTTTTCCAGAATCGAGATCAACCCAGAGCATCTGTCCAGTGTAACTGTCGTCCTGCATGTTTTGCCCTCACTGTAGTTTTAGACATTGGCAATATCTGTCAACGTACTGTTTCTCACTATTAAAGTGTTCAAACAATCCTCAATAAAACACCTTCCCTATTAGGAGCAATCTGAGCCTGATTTTCATTAATCGATCATCAACGCCGGTAGAAACGTGACAATAGACGGAAAGGCAATGATTATGGCCAGCACTATAGCCTGTAAAAACAGAAAATATGATATACCGGTAAAAATTTCGCCGGTTGTAACGGTGTCACCTGCCACCGCTTTTACCGTATATGCGTTCATTCCCACAGGCGGCGTGATTACCCCGACTTCCAGCATCGTTATTACAATAATTCCAAACCAGATCGGATTATACCCCATTGCTTCAGCTACCGGCATTACCGCAGGCAGGGTGATGATCAGCATCGACACTGGATCAACCATGCAGCCGATCACCATGTAAAGAGCAATAATCATCAGCAGAACCGCCAATGGCGATATCTGCAGCCCGATGACAAAGGCGGTGAAATTATCTATTGCTCCAGACGAACTGAGAACAAAAGAGAAAAGGTTGCCGAAAGTGATGATAATCAAAAGAGAACAGGACAAAACACCTGTCTGTTCCAATGTGTTGAAAAATACTTTCCAGGTAAATCGCCTCCGCAGAACGAGGATGAACAATGCCCCGGCCGAGCCAATTGCGCCGGCTGCGGTGGAAGTAAACCAGCCGAGAAAAAGCCCCCCCATGACAAGAGTAAACAAAAAGACAATGGGAAGAATTCCTTTGAGGGATTGAAATTTTTCAGTCCAGCTTATCTTTTCATCAGTAAGTGCCGGTACCAGGCTCGGAAAAAACTTGGCAGCGAAAAAAATACCAAAACCGTAGGCAAACGCAGTCATTAAACCAGGGACAAAACCTGCCACGAGAAGTTTGTTGATGGGTTGAGAGGTGATCAATCCATAGATCACCATCAGGATACTTGGCGGAATCATGCAGGCCAGGGCGCCGGCACTGGCTATTGCGCCGGTACTTAATCTTTTGTCGTATCCCTTCTCAAGCATTTCCGGCAACGCGATCTTCGTGAACACCGAGGAACTGGCAATTGTAGAACCGGAGCAGGCACCAAAGGCAGCACATGCGAAATTGGTCGCAATAGCCAATCCACCGGGGAGTCTGCCCACCCATTTATTAGCGGCTTGAAAAAGATCTGTACTGATGCCGGCCTGGAAGCTGAGCTCACCCATCAGGATGAACATGGGAACGCATGAAAGTGCGTAACTGTTTGTTGCACCGAAAAGAATAACTTTGATTTGAGAACATGCAGCCGTAAAATTTAATGTGTCTATTAAACCAACAAAGCCGACGATTCCCAGGGCAATCGCCACTGGAACGCCCAGTAACACGCAGGCCATAAGGGGGAGAAACCAAATCATTTGTGCTGCCTCTTACCTGATGCCATCGGAGTTGACCGGTGCGGAATTCACCGATTGTTTCACCAGCAACGTTCTCACACTGCGGGAGAGTTCAATCAGCAGTTGTATGGCAACAAGACCTGTGGCGATAGGAATAATGATTTTGGCCGGATAGAGGGGCACTGCAATAGTACCACCCGTATGATCCCCGATTTTAAAACTATGGATGGCCATAGGAATATTGAGATAGGTGAGCAGGCCAAACAGATAGACACCTATTCCCAGCCCTAATGACTTGACGAATGTTTGCCAGTTCGCAGTCAGTCGAACGGTAACGGCGTCGATGGTGATGTGCCTCTTTTTGATCTGAGTGCTCAACAGGAAACCAAATACTGAAATTGGCATCATTGAGGTGATTATTTCAGTTGCTCCCGGGAATGGCGAATTGAAAATCTTGTTCATGACCACATCGGCCACCGTTACCACCAAAATAATTAATATTGCCAGTGCACCTATAGCGCTGAGTATCCCCGCGAGCCTACTCATGATATTCCAGGACTTCATAGACAGGACCATTCCTCTGATTCGAATAAATGAATCCAGACCAGAATACTACAGTGCATCCCGTCGGTCAAAAAGGGGATGCACTGTAGACCGCCAAGGTTTTTCAGGATCTGGATATGCTCAACGATACTATTTACCCCTGGTCTCTTTCAAGGCCGCATCCCACAGCTTTATCATTTCCTGTGCCTCATCGCCAAGACCTTCTTTGGCCATGTCTTCGGCCCATTCGGCCCTGATATCAGGAAGAGACTTGATCCAGTTGTCACGATCGGGAAAAGGAATCAGGTTGATACCGAGCGATTTTGCTTTCTCGATACCGGCGTTTTCGGCGTCGATGGTCAACTGCTTGCCTTTTTCCGGCATCTCCGCCATCAACTCCTCGAAAACCTTCTTCACTTCAGGCGGAAGGCTGTTCCATTTATCCATATTCATGATACACATGGGCCCGGTGTTAATCCCAAGGTCAACCATGGTTATGCTTTTTGCTACTTCCTCAACTTTGGATGCAAGTCCCATTGAAACTGAAAAGAAACCACCGTCAATCATCTGCTTCTGCATGGCTTCAAACCAGTCTGCCTGCACCAGATCGACTCCTACCGCATCAACTGCACTGTACAATCGCGGCATATACGGGCCCCAGGAACGAATTTTCTTGCCTTTCAAGTCCCCCAGGTTTGTTAATCCTGCCCAGTTCCATAACTGGTATTTCGGTAAAACCTGAACGTATAACAGCTTCATGTTCTGTTTTTCCAGTTCGCTTTTAATCGGGTCGACCCAATAGAGCGCTTTTCCTACCGCGAATGCCTCTTCATTGGTCAGGTTCACAAACCAGAGCTGATTGGTTGCCATGGCCAGAGGAAACCGAGCTGGATAATAACCGGGAACCAGCATGGTCATGTCAGCTCCGCCAGACTGTACGAGGTCGGGCAAGTCGCTGGTTTTGCCAAGACTCTGTGCCCAAAAGATTTTGATTTTAACATCTCCGTTGGTCCGTTTTTCAACTTCCTCCGCAAACCAGATCTCCCAGGATGTCAGGGTGACCAGTTTGTCAGGGAACGGGTGGGCGAGGTTCAGCGTAATCTTGGCTGCCAGTGCTGATGAAGCCCCCACGGATGCCAGAAATCCGAGTAACAGTCCGGCGACGATCGCCACAGCAGTTAAGCCCTTCAGTTTTTTTTGCATGTAGTACCTCCTTTTTAATTAGACTGCAGTTATGACTACCAACTTCAGAGATTCACGTCACAGACCGTCTGTTAAAAACGAACTGACCTGCAAATCAGAACAATAGTTTTAATCTTCTCACGCAGATGAAAGTTTTAAAATTCTACGGGCTTGCATTACCACCGGAGTGTCAACAAATTTCCCGTCTATCTGTAGTGCACTTTGCCCTGCAGATTCAGCTTCTTCAAATGCCTCGACAATCTTTTTAGCCCACTCAATCTTCTCCGGTGTTGGCGAAAAGGTTTGATTGACAATTGCGACCTGATTTGGATGAATACAGAGCTTCCCCTGGAAGCCCAGCTGCTTTGCTGCTGATACGTCTTTCTGCAGCGCATCGAGATCTTTGAGGTCGAGCATGAAAGGAGTGTCTAGTGGTGGTGCCAGGCCAGCCGCCTTGCAGGCGATGGGCAGTCGGCTTCGTGCGTACAACAGCTCGGTACCGTCCGGGGTCATTTCAATACCCATATCAAGCGTGTAGTCGGCGGCACCAAAGGCGACCGTGTAGAGTCTGGACGGAATCGTTTCTGCCTTTGTGATTTCTGAGATATTTTCGACTCCAGCTGCACTTTCAATCAGGGCGATTACCGGGGTCGAGCCACGATCAATTTTTCTTGAATCTTCTGCTTTCAGCAGGGCAGTGTTGATTAGCTCTATATCCAGGGCTGTTTCTACCTTAGGGACAATGACTAGCAGAACACCAGTGCCCACTATTGCGCTGATGTCTGCATCAAAATATTTGGTTTCAGTTCCATTAACCCGTACGACCAGGTTTTCATGCTTTGTTGTCATCAACAATTGAACTACTTCCGAACGTGCTTTATCCTTGAGTTTGGGAGATACCGCATCCTCAAGATCTATGATCACAACATCCGCATCTGTTGCCAATGCTTTTGGAACTCTGTCAAGGCGAGTACCTGGTACAAAAAGAGCTGATCGAATAGGTTTAGAAAATAACAAGTTAAAAACCGTTGTTTCAAATGATTTCTATTGCATGATAAGACCGACCATCTCAAAGACCCTTCCCAAGCTATTGGGTCTCTCTTTGTTATCTATGCAACCATTAAAAATACCAGCTTTGTACTATTTTCAGCTGATATAACTTTTATTGCTTCGACAAAAACCTAAATTTAGCCCAAAATCGAACATTAGAAAATTTCGGGTGGG
This sequence comes from uncultured delta proteobacterium, assembly GCA_963696725.1. GTDB lineage: Bacteria > Desulfobacterota > Desulfobulbia > Desulfobulbales > Desulfocapsaceae > MADRE3. Next base: position 141,768 of record CAVOLI010000014.1, on the reverse strand, counting down.
TACCGACTGATTAATAAGGAAAAGAGAACATAACATAATGCACCACCACTTTGCAGTATTTTTCATGCATGTGATGACGGATCAGCTGTTCCGATGGCAAGCTTGATCAGCTTGATACATCCATAATTTAAGGCAATTCCTGTATCCACTAACCCCACATGTTATCTGATATGTATTTTGGTGTAGCATAGTATCTCCACCTTTACTAAGTTCAGCTTCATATTATGGATGTTTTTGTGTGGTTTACTTACATGAGCAATGTGGGTTGCGGTATATCAGGCCTGACGCAATGGGCTGTTTCAAAAACAAGATGAAAGACTTGTTTAGAAAGGAGACCTTTGAATAAATGCTTCTGCAGAGAGGCTTCGGGAACTCGATTCAGGTGAAATAATACATAAAGTCTGCTAAAGAGACAGACTGGGATGCTTGGGTCAAGATTCAGTGACAGTAACATTGCTGATTATCTAGACATATAACATAATGGAATAAATTACAGACCGCAGGTTTTCATGGATAATAATGAAGGTAAGTTCACCCACTGGTATACAGCCTGGGTTCTCAATCGGCCTATTTGGACTATCGCAATTCTCATCCTGGTGGTTGGCCTGCTTGGGTACCAGAGTAGAAATTTCAGAATCGACGCATCAACAGAAACGTTGTTGCTGGAAAACGATAAAGACTTGCGCTATGCCCGCGAAATATACAAACGGTACGGAATTCAGGACTTTTTACTGATTACTTTTACCCCAAAATCAGGCGAGCTTCTTGACCAGGTCAATCTTGCGACTATCGCGGGGTTGCGTGATTCTCTTAGCCGCCTTGAAGCCGTGGAGTCTGTGCTCACCATTCTTGATGTTCCGCTGTTGGAAAGCCCGCCGGTCTCATTTAAACAACTTTCACAAAACGAAATTCCGTCCCTGGAATCACCTGCCACAGATAAAAACCTGGCGAAAACAGAATTATCCGAGAGTCACTTTTATCGGGACCTCCTGGTCAGCCGAGATATAAAAACCACCGCGATTATCGTTAACCTCAAAACCGATTCCGCCTATAACAAACTTATCACCGCCAGAAATGAATTCTCGGACAAACAAGCCCAGGAGCAACTGTCTCCGACAGAGGCCGCTGAATATGCACGCATCGTCGATGAAATACGGACTCAGCAGGTATCTTTGAATACGAGAGCAACACGAAAATATCCTGGCGGTAAGAGCCATTATGGATGCGAACCGTGACAACGGCCAGCTTTTTCTCGGCGGTATCAGCATGATAGCAGATGATATGATCACCTATATCAAGAATGATCTGAGAATATTCGGCTTGGGCGTGTTTTTGTTGCTGGTTCTGATGCTTGGACTATTTTTCAAGAGTAAACGATGGATTATCTTACCAATGCTCTGCTGTTTTCTATCTGTAATTGCGATGATGGGGGTTTTGGGCACCTTTGGCTGGGATGTTACCGTTATCTCTTCTAATTTCATATCCTTGCAGCTGATAATAACCCTAGCCATTTCAGTCCATCTGATTGTACGTTTTCGTGAATATCAAGTGACCCTACCCGAAGCGGATAACCGCACCCTCGTACGAAAAACCATTCAATCCAAATTCGTACCATGCCTGTTCGCGACGCTTACGACCATTGCTGGATTTACCTCGCTTATGCTCTGCGATATAAAACCTGTAATTCATTTTGGCTGGATGATGAGTATCGGTATTCTGTTATCACTGGCACTGACCTTTGTGCTTTTCCCCGCCGGTGCGATGCTCCTTAAAAAGCCAAAGCCGCCTTCGCAAAATAGAATTCTCAAATTTTCATTGACCCGATTTCTGGGACGTATAACAGAAGCCTACGGTACAGCGATCCTAATTTTGACCGTGATTTTCACTATCATAACGGTCATAGGCGTATCCAGGTTGCGGGTCGAAAACAGTTTTATCGATTATTTCAAGGAATCGACCGAAATCTACCAGGGCATGAAAATCATCGACCAGAAGCTCGGAGGTACCACACCCTCTGGATGTCATTGTCCAATTTGAAACCGTCGAGGAGAGTGACAGCGAAGATGAAGAATTTGATGAGTTCAAGATAGAAGAAGATTTTTTCGTCGACCCGACAAAAGGGGCAGCAGAGGATGATGACAGAAAATATTGGTTTATGGACCATCGTCTGGAAGTAATCGAAAAGGTACACGACTATCTTGACAGCAGACCGGAGATCGGAAAAGTGCTGTCGCTGGGAACCCTTCTAAAAATCGGCCGGCAGACTCAATGACGGAAAATCTTTGGACAGTCTGGATATGGCGGTTCTGTATACAAAACTGCCTGAAGAATATAAAGAGTTGCTCTTGTCTCCGTACGTCTCTTTCGACGATAACGAGGTCCGCTTTACGGTAAGGATTAAGGATTCGCTGAAGTCACTGCAGAGAAATATCCTGCTCAAGGAACTCAAACACGATCTCGTTCACCAACTCGAACTCGATGAAACCAAAGTCCATTTGTCCGGGACAATGGTCCTATACAACAATATGCTCCAGAGCCTTTTTGCTTCCCAAATCAAGACATTGGGTGCTGTGGCTTTCGCCTTGCTGATAATGTTTCTGGTTTTGTTCCGGTCGTTGAAAATCGCACTTATTGCTTTATTCCCCAATCTACTGTCAGCAGGTGCCGTACTGGGTGTGATGGGATGGCTGGATATCCCGCTGGATATGATGACCATCACTATTGCAGCCATCAGCATTGGTATCGCAGTCGATAACACTATCCATTATATCCATCGTTTTATTGAGGAAATCAAAATAGACGGCGATTATTACGGTTCTCTTCACCGCTGCCATAACTCGATCGGACATGCCATGTACTACACCTCCATGATCATTATTGTCGGCTTTTCCATCCTGATACTCTCTAATTTCCTGCCAACGATCTATTTCGGTCTCTTTACCGGTCTTGCAATGCTTATCGCACTAATTGCCTCTTTGACCCTCTTGCCGCAACTGCTGGTTTGGTTAAAACCGTTTGGCCCGGGAAATCGATGTTAAACCACTGGATCAAAGGTGTACATTATCACATCAGCGGTTGCCCCAAGGCTCTCTTGTTTAACTGGCCGAATACTAAAGCTTAGAACTGCCAAGGTGAAACGAGTCCAAATTTCGTACGGTTGAGACGGTTCCTGTACATTTCGGAACTGTCATGTGCAGCAAGCATCTTAACCTGAAATGCTAGCCATGAAACATTGGGTTAATAGAGAGCCAATTTGAATAAAGAATTATAACGCGTGCAGGCATCGTATATTATTCTTAGCTCAGATAGCAGGAGGATTCCTCACGACTTGATCCAACAATGGAGCCTTTTGCAAAACACCCTTTTCGCTCAACCTCCGCGTTATGTTAAAAAATTTTATCCTCGGAATATCAGTTATATGCCTGCGGTAAAATTTTTCGCATGCCTTGATTTTGAACGAGAATCGTCATTTTGCAAAAGGCTCAATGGTTTAGACTTTAAAATTTGATTGGATTGCTTTTCGTCTATAATTTTGTTAGTATTGCTTCTAACCACTTGTTGGTGCTTTTTGGTGGCATGGTAAATCTCGACCATCATTATTGGCATTCATCAAAAAGGTCTTTTCATCATCGGTTAGAATATCGGGAATCTTTACGTAGAGAGTAGAAGATGGCGAAAGATTCTGAAACCATGCTGGTTGATTTGGGATTTACCACTGAGGAATCTCATAAAATCGCGCAAACCGGCATGACCCGTTCTTACCCCAGTGATAGTATAGTTCTCAATAATCCGCATGGATGTGAATTGTTATATTTAATCCTCAAGGGTCGGGTAGAGGCTTGTGCAATCGCTCCTGAAGGTGGAGAAGCGTTACTCGCTAAATATGAGCTCGGAGAATATTTCGGTGGTATTGAGTTTGGTGATATACCCTATGCGGTCAGGTTTAAAACTACTGAACCAAGCAGCTTACTTGAATTGCGAATGTGTGAATTGAAGGAGTTATTACCTCAAGCAAGTGATTCAACAAAAAAAGTATTTGAGACTATTCTCGCTGACGTTGAAACACAGGGACATAAATTAGCAGAAGCAATACAACAGAAAAGGGCCATCACCGAAATTCTTCGCGCAATCTCAGATTCTCCTTCCGATTTAGAATCCCTGCTGGATACAGTGGCCGAGAATGCCGCTCGGCTTTGCGAAGCAAAAGACGTTGCGATCTTTCAAGTCGTAGGTGATGATCTCAAAATGGTCGCAAAATTTGGACAGACACAATTATGGCCGATAGGCAGGAAAAAACGGATTAACAGAGATTGGGTAACAGGCCGTGCCGTAAAGGATTGTAAAACAATTCGCCTGCTGGATTTGCAGGCTCTTGAATTCGAATTTCCTGAAGGTTTTGCTATTGCGAAGAAACATGGCCACCGTAGTGTCTGTGTCGTTCCACTAATACGTGAAAATGTGGCAATAGGTGCAATTCTCATCCGCCGTTTCGAGGTAAAGCCGATTACAGATAAACAGCTGGAACTATTAACGGCTTTTGCAGATCAGGCATCCATTGCAATCGAAAACGTCAGACTTTTTAATGAAATCAATGATAAAAGCCGCAAGTTGAAAGAACAGTCGGATGAACTTGCGCAATGGAATGAGAAGCTTGAGTATAGAGTAGCAGAGCAGGTTGCTCAACTTGAGCAATTCGCCAAACTGGAACATGAGCTAAAGGTCGCAAGCGATATCCAGAAAAGCATGTTGCCGAGATCAATTCCACATCTGGAAGGATATGAAATTTATGCAAATTTGATTCCAGCAAAAACTGTGGGGGGAGACTTTTATGAGTTTATACCCTTAGGTGACGAGTCGCTTGCAATTGCGATAGGCGACGTTGCTGACAAAGGCGTTCCGGCCGCGCTGTTTATGGCGATGGTTCGCAGTTTTCTCCGTGCAGAAGTCAATCCCGAGGTATCACCAAAAAAAGTGCTTGAACTGGTTAATGGTCACTTGTTGGAGTTGAACGATAAAGGTATTTTTGTGACAATTCTTCTCGGCATCTTGAACAAAAGAAAACACCAATTCACCTACACACGTGCAGGTCATGAGTTACCAATTTTGATCGACTCTAAGGGTTCTGTGAAGAAGATATGCAAAGGGAAAGGTCAGGCATTGGGGGTTTTCGATATGGTTATTCTGGACGAGCAAATTATTGATCTCCTGGATAACAGCATAATGGTGCTTTACACAGATGGAATATCTGACGCCATAAATCGACAAAACCAAATGTTTGGCCGGCAAGGGATACTACGCACGATATGTACCATGCCAGATCAATCTGTATCAAATATATGCGACGGACTCTTCAATGCAGTCATGCAACATCAAAAGCACCTTCCACAGTTTGATGATATGACGGTGGTTGCAATTAGAGCTTCTTAACAGCATGAAATATCAATTTGAACATTGACAATGCGCCTCACTTTTATATTGCCACTCCGAGGATTTAATTATCTCAAATGCTCATCAGTCCTTTAATGCTAATGGTTTTGAGCCTTTTGCAAAACGCCCTTTTCGTTCATCCTCCGCGTTATGCTAAAAAATTTTATCCTCGGAATATCAATTATATGCCTGCGATAAAATTTTTCGCATGCCTTGATTTTGAACGAAAATCATCATTTTGCAAGAGGCTCCATCATATAGAAAATCTAATTTTGTACTCCGATGATGAAATTGCCGGTAACCGTACCTTTTCTTAAAGGGTGCTGTTCCTGATCTGTTGCTTCAGGCACATGATAAGATACATACCGAAATGCCTCGTCCACAGTTACCAAAGTGTCTTTGTCAATGTCTGCAGCACCTCTGAGTCCTTGCAGAAAATAGTAGGTAAAGACTCCTTGTTGAAAGATGTCGCTTTCGGAGCTTACCTCGTTCGCTCCGCTGGCAGAAATGATCAGCCGGCCTTTTCCACTTGTAACCCGATCAAAAAAGCTATCAGAAAGATTAGCCCTGATCCCCTCGATCCCGATAGTCCTTCCGCCACTCGCACCGCTATAGCAAGAATCTGCAATAAACAACAGCCGGTCAGACCTTATGCGGTTGAAAATCCGAGAAATCTCCCCCATTGGCAGGGCTGTGGCATATAAATCCTTGGGGTCTGCATCATAAGGAAGAAGGTATTTTTCAAGACCATCACCGTCAGGGCTCGTCATGTCTTTTTCAGTAGCCCCATGGCCAGCAAAAAAGATGATAACCATATCATCCGGACTTGCCTTGTTCTTCAGGTGGGTCCCCAATTCGCTTCTAAGTCTCGTCAGCGTGGCATCGCTGTCGACTAACAGGACAACATTCTCACTGGGTATCTGACTATACTCTACAAGGTAATTATACATTGCCCTGGCATCGTTTACAGCGTACTTCAGGTTACGTCCTTTCGGGTAGCGATCTATTCCGATAATAACGGCCCATATGTTGTTTTTTCCTTTTGAAAATTGAATCCTCAACGATTTTTCGACAGTAAGACCAGCCTTGTTTCCAGCAACAATCCGGACGATATTATCGCCTGCTCGAAGCTGGATGCGCTCCATGAAATCGTATCGAACGAGAGGTTTTACTGGCGTCGTTCTTATGCCACGAGTATTTTCTAGAGAGACAGGCATATCGTTGATGAAAATCTCAAAGAGGACAATTCCCTGAACATCCTCCACGACACCGTTTAATGTAACTGTTTTCATTTCAACATTGCTGTTATCTTCGGGGCTCGCGACAACGATCACTGGCGGTACAGAAGGTCCACTCCTCAGTCTGGCCAGTAACTCTTGTTCCCTCTTTTCCTTTTGTTCAAGATTCCTGGAGAGCTCGGTAGATTTTGACTTTTCCTCCTCCAAACCTTTCTTCATCTCCTCCATTTTCGCTACCAGACCTTCAAGCTGTTCAAGCTTCAACTCAAGCTGGGCGATTTTAAATTCCCGTTCATCGACGGGCTTGGGAATTTTACCATCTGGCTGCTTTGGCTGATAAAGTGCTTCTGTCTGTTCGGTGGTATTTGAAATCTCTTTTGTCAGGGTTTCTATTTCCAGCTGAGTCTTTTTGATCTCCTGACTCGCCTGAGCCAATTTTCTCTGAGCTTCAATCCTGTTACTCGCCAGGCGTAATTGCGTCTCTTCCGGGTTTCGCTGCTGCAGCAAAGAGTAAAAATCTGCTATTGCCCCATAATTTTCCTCCGACCACACGATAATATCAATATTGAAAGCCCCGGTATCATCCTCCGGATATTTTGTAGAGTACCCGAAATAAAGATTCCCTGACCATAAGCTCCTGGTTAGCCCTCCGTCTCCCAGAGAACCGGTTGAGAATAAAGCTGTATCACCTATCCGTGCCGTTAGAAAATGGTCCGGTTTGGCTAAATTTTTGTTATTGAACTCACAATTATTAGACTTTGGACAGAAGTTGATACCACCGGTTGCTATAACTGAAAATAAGTCTCCTTCATTCAAAAATACTTCGGTTTTTCTCAGCCTGGTACTACCACCATAGATAACCATATGGTCATGCGCCTTGACAATCGATGGTGGAGTTTCAGGCATCTGGATATTGGGTTTCAAACACCCTTGCAAGAGCACAAGCACCCCTAAGAGACATAAGCTCAGTTTTGATTTCAGCCTGCTTGGATTCATGGTAACTCCGTCATACGTTTACCATCATGACAATATGGTTCCATTACACACTATAACGGCTGCAGGATCAGACTGTCATTGGCTCCTGACCCCGGGAAATACATTGGCTAGCAACATCTTTTCTAAAAGATTGTTCTCCGGTTTACTGTAAGCATTAAGCGTGATGTGAAAAACTATTTTACCTCGTATTTTTGAGCAGTGGGATCTGGGTTGACTGATTACAGCCATTCTGATCTTGCTGAAAAGAGTGGAGTCCCAGTTAATTCAATATGAAACAGATTGGCAGGAGGAAAACATGAGTGTTCCTTGCTCAACTATATTGAGGTTTATTTTAACCGGAGGAAAAAACATTCAACGAACAAATAAAGGCACCCGCTCTCTTTGAACAGGATGGCGGGAGAAGAGACAATGGGCTTAACGGGGACTCCACTTTATTGTTGCAAGATCATCCAGTCTTTAGCAATCGGTATCTTCACAAGAAAAAGATCAATTCGCCTGTACAGATAGATTGCCCCCTGCTCAGGAGAAAATTGATGTGCATCACATGCAATACGGTTATGGTTGCTGATGGAAGTTTTTCCGGCTTGAAACCCCTAACGACTATTTACAGCTTCCGAGAAAGTGAGATAAGCATTGTCACTCGAGGTCATGATAATCGTACTATTTTCAGCTGTGCTTCATGCCAGCTGGAATGCGCTTATTCGTGCTTCTCTCAACAAATTTCATGATACGGTTCTGATTGTTCTTGGAGCAGCTGTCTGGACGCTCTTCTTTCTGCCGATACTTCCCTTTCCCGCCGTTGAGAGCTGGCTGTATTTAGCCGCGTCTGTGTGTATACACGTGGTATATTTTACCCTTGTTGCGCTTTCTTACCGAAGCGGACAACTCAGCCTGATCTACCCTTTGATGCGGGGGGTCGCCCCTGTGCTATCAATGATTGCCGCGACAATACTGATAAAAGAACTTCCCTCGCTGGGCGGTTGGATAGGGGTTCTGCTTATATCCTGCGGTATAATCGTCTTAACTGGCGATTCGTTGCGTTTCGGAACTTTTGAGGTTTCATCAACGATGTTTGCTCTGGCAAATACTGGCGTTATCGTTGCCTATACCATGATTGATGGGCAAGGAGTACGGCTTTCCGGGAATGCATTGAGTTATACGGGATGGATGTTTCTCATGACCGCCATATTATTGCTGGCTATCGCCTTTACTGTTCAAAGAAGGGAAATGTACAAGAGCATCAGAACAAGCTGGAGCATAGGCCTTCTTGGAGGAGGGTGCAGTTTGGCAGCATACAGCCTGGTACTCTGGGCGATGACGCATGCACCTATTGCCCTCGTTGCAGCCCTTCGGGAAACGTCCGTGGTTTTTGCGGCGATCATCGCAGCCTTCTTGTTGAAAGAACCGTTTACTCGCGTGCGATACGCATCAATAGTTACAGTGACAATTGGTGCAATCGTAATGAAGGTTTTCTAAGTCTTTGGTCGAGACAGGAAGCTTCTTTTTCATGATGGCAGCCCGCCCCGCTCATTTGAACCGCCAGCCCCAAAAGTGCAGAAAAGAAGCAAAATCGCGCAGGTCGGAATCATCCCTGGCCCATGGTTTCAAGCTGGTATAGAAGGTTATTCCGTCGTTTTTGTCACGACCCAGCCGTTTGTCCTCGCCAACATGCCAATCGAGAGCCCACCAGCTGATCAGCAGCCGTTCATAGAATTTTTCGCTGTCCACCACATAATCTTTCCGCTTGCCATCGGTCTCGAAAAATGAACCCTGTGAGTTGTCATCCCCGGAAAGGTTGGAGAGCGCATCCAGAGGAAGGATCTCCATTGGAACAGACGGATAGCTTTCCAGATCAGTCCTCGGCGCAAACCAGACATCTTTTATCCGGTGAGTATCACGCCGCAGCAGGATAGTGAGCCTGTCATCAGGAACCTGGCCGGCCGGATAGGCCAGGATGGCAGGAAGTGATTCGCCGTAGACGTACTGACGCTCTTTTTCCCATCCGGGCGGAAAAAAGCTGTCAGGGAGGAGCGAGGTCGGGATAAAAGCGAGATAGCAGCCGCAGGTATGGACAGTCGTATAGAGAAGCGCTCCGCCGCTCTGCGGGTCAAGCGTTACGATTACTAAAAGCCCGGTATTCTTGCCGGCGCCGAGATAAAACGGAACTATCCGCATCGGTATCTGTGGAAAGTGAATACGGTAGATCAGGTTTGTATAGGTCTGATCATCAGCCCACCAGGTTCTGCTTTCTGCATAAACGGCAGGCTTTGCCGGGTCGACGATGACGTGCGTCTCAGTATCGGAGGTCGTCTCGAGCCGGGCCATGCCTATGCGGTTGTAAGCTCTCTGGTGTTCTTCGACCAGAAATACCGGGCTGTGGCCCTGCAGGAGACTATCACCTTCGACGGTATAGGCGAGCAGTGTGTCAGCTGGCGGTCGCTGCGGCACCGGGGCGCAGCCGTTGACTGAAATCAGCAGGAATAAAAAAAAACACAGTCGAAAAGATTGGCAGGACATGCGATTACACCGGTTCAGAGATGCGATCAGTGTCGGGGGTTCGTCTTGCCCGGTACCGGACGCCTCGTGAACATGGCGCCGGCAATCCAACTGTCTGCCCCATTCAGCCACCCTGCCAGACCGTGATCAATCCAGCCAATTCCGATGCGTATGTCCATCAGTTGCCAAACAGCTCGAGGCTCACAAAGATGTCAACATCCTTGCCGACGATGCCCATCTCGTAGAACTTGCCTGTGCCGACCTCATGAGCAAGCCGGTCAATCGTAATTCTACCATTGAATCCTGCCACATCGGTCCCTTTCTTGGTAGGATGCTCTTTCACCCCTTCAAGTTTCAGCGGGAGTGTAAAATCATAATCTTTCCCTTTGATATTAAGCTTCCCTTTTACATTGTACATGCCATTCCCTTCATCCGATATTTCCGATGACGTAAACGTCATAGTAGGGAATGTGCCTGCATCGAAGAAGTCATCAGACTGCAGATGCTTGTCCCTCTTACCGATATTGGTGTCGATGGAGTCGACCTGAATCTCAAAAACGAACCTGCTGCCGGCAAGATCTGCCGGATCGAAGGCAATATCGGTTTTGAATTCATTGAAATGCCCGTTCACTTTGGAAAAAATATGATCGACGCTGAAATAGACATTGGAGTGAGCCTTGTCCAATTCCCAGGATCTGGCGGCACTGAAAGCGGAGGTTGCCCAAAAGATCGTCAGAACTGCGGTGATCGCCAAAAGCTGTTTTATTTTCATGTTTGTCTCTCCGTTTAGCTTTGAAATAGCGCTTTTGCCCGTCTGGTCGGCAGCTATTCCTGAATTATTGTTGGTTGAAAATCGGGCACAACAGGTTCAAGGGATGTCAAGACTATGAACTGAAATGTCCTTGACTCTTACTGTTTGTATTGATTATATGCAAATCAATGGCTCAATAATGCAAACTTCATTTGCAATTTTGCAAAAACAATGGATTGGAATCAGTTTCAATACTTTCTCAAGGTCGCCGATTCAGGGAATATCACCTCTGCAGCCCGTGCACTGGGAGTCAACCATTCAACGGTATTTCGCCGCATCAATAGCCTTGAAGATCGGTTGGGTGTCCGACTGTTCGAACGCTCCAGACAAGGTTACAACCTGACTGAGGCGGGAGAGGAAATTCTGGGCAGGGCCCGGCAGATAGAAGACCAGATATTTGCTATTCGGCGTGAACTGCTGGGTAAAGACATTCGACTGAGCGGCAATCTGAAGATCTCCACGACTGACACCATCGGGTACTACTGGCTGCCGCAATACATCAGGGATTTCAAAGAACACTATCCTGAAATATTCATCGATCTCGATATCCAGATCAGTTTCACGAACCTCACCAAACGGGAGGCGGATGTCGTGATACCTGCCGTCAACATGCAGCCTGACTATATGGTGGGAAGAAAACTCACCAAGATCTATTTCCGCCTCTATGCCTCGAGGACATATATAGAACGGTTCGGGTTACCTGAAACAGTTAAGGATTTTTCGGTTCACCGTTTCCTGGTGCCCAACGAATCCCTGGCCAGACTGCCGGCAAGCCAGTGGCTGAAAAAGCATGTCCCGAATCACTGCATGGCTGCAGCAAGCGACAAATTGTCCACGCTGTTCAAGTTTGCTCAACAGGATCTGGGAATCGCCGCCCTTCCTCATTATGTTGGTCAATCTGACGGGCAGATGGTGGAAATCATGGAACTGCCCGAGCATTGTCACAGAAACGTCTGGATTCTTACCCATCCGGACCTGCGAGATACTGCCCGCGTGAAAGCGTTTATGCAATTCATGTATCAGCAAGTGAAAGCATCATCAACCTAACATCATTTCGGCAATAATTCTGATTTACAGATACTGCAAAGTCTCTATGGAGGGCTGTCACTGACAACCCACGGATCGGGAGACGTATCTCAAAGGTAAAATTTTTCATAAAGAGTGCGAGCAATTGACTTTATCCTGAAGATTAATATATTTTCCTTATGTCAATGAACAGCAATATTGATACAGGATAAAGCCACGCCTGCCAAATGGTGGGTCGGAAAGCCACGGATCTGAATAGACAGCCGGGTTGCCTTGTACAAGGTGATCCGGCTTTTTTTTGGAGAGTGTTTCCTGATAGTTGGAAGGTGGACCTGTTAAAATTATAATTCGAACAGAGAACTGAACAGAGATAGCCTGGCTCACCATTTGTCAGGGTTACTCAATCACAATGCCACTAACCCCGCTGGACAGTTCAGGGCATTTCACATCTGCATTTAAATACATTTAGTCCTTTGTTGGAAAGGCTTCCTGGAAGTACCTGGCGGGCAAAACATAGGAGGGGCATCATGTATATAAAACAGTCGGAATTACTCTGGGGATTAGATAATCATTTCATTAAAGAATTTATTGAATCTGCAATGAAAAAGACCTACCCCGAAGGGTATAAGCTGTTCAGCGCCGGGGACCCTGCTGATAACTTCTTTATCCTGATGAAGGGGAGTATTCGGCTAAGCGTGGGTGAGCTGGACAAGACAACCTATCTTGTTGAGCATGCCGGAGAGGCCTTTGGCTGGTCAGGCCTTGTCGGTATGCCAAAGTATTCAGCCTCAGCTGTATGTGCAAAGGAATCCATGATCATGATCTTTGCGAAAGAGTTTGTTCAAAGTGTTACCGACGCCGACCCGGCAAACGGTATGAGATTTTACAGAAGGCTGGCAAGAATGCTTGGAAACAGGCTGATACATAGCTATCACGTAGAAATTGAAGGCGTGACCGATGGGTTGAATTATACTTTTGAAACTGCGGAGAAAAGTGATTCACATCAAAATGTATAAAACAGAACCTCTTGCAAAATGATGATTTTCGTTCAAAATCAAGGCATGCGAAAAATTTCACCGCAGGCATATAATTGATATTCCGAGGATAAAATTTTTTAGCATAACGCGGCGGTTGAGCGAAAAGACCGTTTTGCAAAAGGCTCAAACATAATCTTGAATGGCAGGTTGAGAATCTATTGAAGGCTTATCCTGCCATTCGATAAATCAGTTGCTCCTGCTGAATCTGTGCGTTTTTGTGTCTCTATGCTATCGAGATTTCAGCTTTTCAGTTCAACTGTCTCGGTATTACACCGGAGACAAGCGGGTGGTCATCTGGTAAACCTTCTTTGGTGGTGATTTTCTGGCCGAGTACATCCGCCACTTTCACATTACAAGTAAAGGTTATCTCTCCATTAATCAGGACCTTGCACGACCCGCACATTTGCATACCACAGCCGAATCTTGTTTTAGTCAAGCCAACTTTTTCGTGGATAACCCACACCAGGAGCTCGTCTTTTTCGGCGTCTACTTGATAATCTTTTCCATTTATATTGAGTTTAACCATTTGTCCTGCCTTGAGGTAATCTATGCTTTTGGTGGTAATAAATTCTATGCAAGAGAATAATCACAATCTGCAAAAATCCACTCCTTATGAGGGTTCGTACCAGTTTTAGTTTGAATATTATGCAGACTGCTTTTCGAAGCAATCGCATCAAAACACAAAATCACACTTACGCAACCATTTGCAGAGAGCGATACAAGGGAAGGTACTCCAGGCAAATGTGAGATCTGTTCCTGCCGTCTGGTACCATCCCCCGGCGAAGGTACCAAACGTGCCCAATCCACCATGGCTTATGAAAAACAAAACACGCATTCTCCGTGCATATCGCTGCCCATAGCAGAAAACAGAGCAATAGAGTGAAATCAACGCGCGTTTCACAGCTTATATAGAGCTCTTGATCTGTTGATCAGAATGCTATAATGACTACTTTTTCTCAGACCGGCGGTGCTAATTGTCTCGACCCCCTGCACTTCCTTGACCTTTATCGCCACGAAAAAAGAAGGTGACACCTTCAATAATGCTGTAAGCTTTCATAACAGCTGAAACCATTCTCAAGGCGGGAAGGTGCTGGCAATAGATGCGAATGAAAAAATTCATATGATTGATTTGGTGTCCATCCAGAGAAACAGGTTTTCTGGACCGTTTATACTTAATTCTACCCAGCCGGCTCACTCTTTGCTCTTTGGAGATTATTGTGCAGGATACCATTGGCAGTCGATCACAGGTTTCTATTCTTTCTGATTAATTCAAGTTTGGAGGTGCACTCGTATGAAGACATTTTTTCTTATAATGACGACAGTTTTTCTTCAAGGCTGCTCTGTATTCGGTATCCGCACCGTTGAGATGTTGGACTATCAGGTTCTGGAAAAAGAGGGCTCCTTCGATATTCGTCAATATGAAGAGTACTGGGCAGTCCGAACGGAGATTGAAGGTGATTATCGAGAAAGCACCAGTAAAGGCTTTCGGTTGCTGTTTAATTACATTTCCGGAAACAATAAACAGCAGGAAAAAATTGCTATGACTGGCCCAGTCATTCAACAGGAGAAGGGTGAGAAAATTGCAATGACCGGACCTGTAATCCAGCAAAAGAAAGGAAAAAGCTGGATAATTGAGTTTGTACTCCCGTCAAAATATAACACGGAACAGCCGCCGGAGCCTCTCGCCCCCGAGGTGAAACTTGTCAAGACCCCTGGGTACAGAGCCGCGGCAATCAGTTATAGCGGTAACTTACGAGAAAAAAAGTACAATACCAAAGCTAAAGAGCTCATGGATATCGTCAGGGAGAAAGGACTGCAACCGATAGGCGAGCCATTTTCTGCAGGATATGACCCGCCTTGGACAATTCCTTTTCTAAAACACAATGAAGTCCTTGTTATTATAGAGTGATTTCACCCATTCGAGGGAGGCTCTGAACAGCAATAAATCGGATATAATCGTCTGATCCATTTCAAAAATGGCGTAGCCTGTGATCACTGTGCATTGGTTTTCATAGCGCTTTTATTATTCGAGTTTTCGGGATTGAGACTGGTAAAATTGTATTGTTTGAGTATGCGCCGCGCTTTTACCATAAATCAGTAAAGCCGTCTGCTGAGCCGACGGATCACACTGCTCGTTGAAATTGGCCACGTGCTTTTAGCTGCCTGCCGTGCACGGCTACCTCTGGACTAGGCCTGGAAATAATGCCACGCCTAAAACGCGTCGTCGTTTACTCCCTTTTTCAATCTACTTTAGCATAAAAGGATGTTTCGCCATGACTGTTATACGTATCAAAGGTGTAGGTACCGCCGTGCCACGACATGTTTATCATCAGAAACAGGTTAGGCAGGTAGTCAAGGGTCTGTTTCAGGAGCGTATTGATAATTTAGACCGTCTTCTCAGGGTTTTCGATCACCTTCATATAGAACGCAGGCATTTTGCTCGCGAACCTCAGTGGTATGCATTGGATCATGGATTTGGTGAATTAAATGAGGTTTTTAGCACAACAGCAATCGAACTCTCAGGCAAAGCAGCACGCATTGCTCTGGCACAGTCAGGTATCGCCGCTGCCAGCGTGGGTGGAGTGGTTGCTGTCACCTCGACCGGCATGATGACCCCGAGCCTTGATGCCATGTTGATACAACAACTCAACATCCCCCTGACCTCGATACGTATACCAATAGTTGGTTTGGGATGTGCCGGGGGAGTCACAGGACTGGCACGGGCAGCAGAATTAAGTTCTGCCTGCAATGGCGCACCGGTCCTCTTTGTTGCTGTTGAAATCTGCAGTGCAACCTTTCAGAAAAATGATACCTCGAAATCAAATCTCATCGGCACAAGTATCTTTGGTGACGGTGCTGCTGCTGTAATCGTTGGAAGCGGAGGCGAAGGACCCGAGATCGTCGGATCATTTCATCAGCTGTTTCCTGATACCTATGATATCATGGGGTGGGATATTATCGATTCGGGGATGAAAGTGCGATTTTCTCGAGATATTCCATCCTTCGTTCGCCATCATCTGCCGAAGGTCATCGCCGATGCTTGTCAGCAATGGTGTATATCACCTGATGAAATTCATTCATACATCACCCATCCTGGCGGGGCTAAAGTTCTCGAGGCTTTTGCGGACGTCATTGGAAAACCGCAGACGGTGCTTTCTTCTGCTCACGAAATTTTGCGCGCATATGGGAATATGTCATCTGCCTCCATCTTATTTGTTCTGGAACACATGCTTCGAAAGGAGCGGCTTGAAACTGGATATGCACTGATGTCGGCTTTGGGACCCGGTTTCAGTTCGGACCAGCTGCTGCTGAAAGTTTCATGATACTGCTTGCCTGCCTGACCGCTTTTATTGTCATCCAGCGATTATCTGAGCTTGCTGTTTCCAAAAGAAATTACCGATGGGCCCTGCAACAGGGGGGGCAGGGAGTATGGAGCTGATCATTATTGGTTATTTTTCGTCTTGCATTCGCTGTGGATAGTTTCATTTAATCTCGAATGGTTTCTGCGAAAGCCGATGATTCCCAAAATCTGGCCAATTCTGCTTGCGTGCTGATTCTTGCCGCCCAGCTGCTTCGCTATTGGACCATTGCGACGCTCGGACGACAATGGAACACACGAATCGTGGTGAGCACATCGCAGCCTCTCGTGAAAACCGGTCCCTATCATTTTTTCAAACACCCCAATTACCTGGCTGTAGTCCTCGAGATTGCTTTCGTTCCGTCTTTCATCGGAGCCTGGTATACGGCGATTATTTTTTCGATTTTCAATGGTGCACTTTTATATTTTATTCGCATTCCTGCAGAAGAGCAGGCACTCAAGAAGAGTTTTGAAAAACATGATAGCCCATCTGCATGACATTACCCGCAGCTGTTTTGTTCAAATTAAATACTTTCTTGAGATCTTACGGAATGTTAACCTCGTTCTCAAAACGATAAAAAAGTCGTGAGCCTGGGTTTTCACTGCAGGCAGGTCTCTGTCGGCGTGACTTAAACACCTGTGCTGGTGCGAGACATCGCTTCTCTAGTAAGCGCTCCAAACCTCAATTAGTGCTGCCTGATCAGGCGCAAGGGACTCCTGCAATCTGGTAATATTTCATTATGGATTTATATTTTCAGCATTTTAGGGGAAAAAACGAGGCCTGCTGCGTGGTAAAACAGACTGCTATGGATGAAAGGCCCTCGATCAGATTAGCAAAGCGAGCAGACAAGAAGTATGCTGTGCCCTGATGATCACAATACACACCAAAACAAATGTCACGTGAGGTCATAATCTTATGAATTCAGCACCAAACAATGACAAGACAGACGAAAGGCATTGTCAGTGGCACACGCTTTCAGTCGCACGCGTCCTGGGTAGCTTGTCAAGCTCAGAGGCTGGATTAGGCTCCGAAGAGGTTGAGCTCAGGCGGAAGAAATATGGGCTAAATCGCCTGCCCGCCCCACCCAAGCGAAGTCCGTATATTCAGTTTCTCAGCCAGTTCAACAACGTTTTGATATATGTACTTCTCGGTGCCGCAGTGGTTACATCGCTTCTTGCAGATTGGGTTGATGCCGGGGTCATCGTCGGTGTCGTTCTCATCAATGCCATAATCGGTTTCATACAGGAGGGAAAAGCTGAAAAGGCTGTTGATGCGATTCGCGATATACTCAGCCATGAGGCACTTGTCCTTCGTGATCGTGACAAAATCTCCATTCAGGTTGAGGAGTTGGTGCCTGGGGATATCGTTTTCCTTCACTCAGGAGACAAGGTGCCAGCTGATCTGCGCCTTATTGAGAGCAAAGATCTGCGTGTGGAAGAAGCGCTGCTCACCGGTGAATCAGTTCCCGTTGACAAGTCAACTGGTCCCGTGAGCCTGGATGCCGCTCTGGGGGATCGCAGCTGCATGGCATTTTCCGGAACAATGGTAAGCTTTGGGCAGGCTATCGGTGTTGTTGTGGCAACGGGCGAGGATACGGAGTTAGGCAAGGTCAGTGCCATGCTTGCAGGCGTGGAAACCCTCAAGACGCGACTTACGCAACGCATCGATGAGTTCAGCAAGTGGCTGACAGGTGCAATTCTCATCCTGGCTGCGGGTACCATGTTATTTGGTATGGCACTTCGCGATTACTCATTTACAGAATTATTTTTTGCCGGTGTTGCCCTGGCCGTTGCTGCCATTCCTGAAGGGTTGCCGGCAATCATTACCATTACCCTAGCTCTCGGGGTACAGCGAATGGCACGTCAAAAAGCCATAATCCGCCGCTTGCCCGCTGTCGAAACGCTTGGTTCGGTGACCGTAATCTGCTCGGACAAGACCGGAACACTTACTCGTAACGAAATGACGGTGACCACCATATTAAGAGCTGACAGAGCGTATCAGGTAGATGGTGCCGGTTACCAGCCTCAGGGTTCTTTTCACGCTGGACGGCAGCACATTGGAACCGGGTAAAGACCACGTATTGATCGAACTCATACGGGCCGGCCTATTGTGCAACGATGGATCGATATCCCAAAAAGAAGGCATTTGGAGCGTCCAGGGAGATCCAACCGATGGAGCCCTTGTCACCCTTGCTCTCAAGGCTGGTCTTAACTCACAGCAGTGTAACGAGGAATTACCCAGAAAAGATATCATACCGTTTGAATCCGACCATAAATTCATGGCAACACTTCACCATGATTCTGGCGGTAAAAGCATAGTTTATCTCAAGGGAGCACCTGAGCGGGTCCTGGAGATGTGCAGTCGGGAGCGCCACGCTGGAGGAGACAAGCCCATCAAAATTTCCTATTGGCGAGAGCAAATCGAAGCTATAGCTCGACTCGGTCAACGCACCCTGGCTGTAGCCGCCCTTGATGCAGGTGACAAGGAGACAATATCGATCAATGAGTTGAAAAACGATATGACCCTGCTTGGCCTTTTTGGCATTATTGACCCGCCCCGCGATGAAGCTATCGCTGCCGTAAAAAGCTGTCTGGAAGCAGGAATCAAAGTCAAGATGATCACCGGTGACCACGCCCTCACGGCCACGTCGATAGGAGAACAGATAGGCCTTGATGTGACAAACAAGGCGGTAACTGGTCAGGAACTTGAAACAATGGACAATGAAGAGCTGGAATTTATCGCCCAGAAAACAAATATCTTTGCCCGGGTGAGTCCTGAACACAAGCTGAGACTGGTTACAGCCCTGCAAGCCAGTGGGCAGATAACTGCCATGACCGGTGATGGCATAAATGATGCACCTGCTCTCAAACGAGCCGATGTCGGCGTAGCCATGGGCATGAAGGGAACTGAAGCAGCCAAAGAAGCTTCGGAAATGGTACTTGCCGATGACAATTTCGCTTCTATTGTCCACGCTGTGAGAGAGGGCCGGACCGTATACGACAACATCAGAAAGACACTGGCTTTTATTCTTCCCACCAATGGCGCACAGGCCGGGATTATTATTGCCTCGGTGATGATGGGGATCGCCCTGCCTATAACTCCATTGCAAATCCTCTGGATAAACATGATTACCGCGGTAACACTTGGGCTTTCCCTGGCATTTGAACCACCGGAGGGAGACGTCATGCACCGGCCGCCGCTTTCACCGAAGGAGCCGCTGCTCAATCAGTTTCTTTCATGGAGAATAGTCTTCATTTCAGCCATCATGGTTATGGGCACTCTGGGCCTCTTTCTTTGGGACCAGCACCATGGCGAAACTTTGGAAATGGCGCGCACGACAGCAGTCAATACGCTTATCTTCTTCCAGATATTTTATCTTTTCAATGCTCGTTATCTGAAAGTATCGGTGCTCTCACGTTCGGGATTGCTTGGCAATCCGGCCGTGCTCTTGTCGGTTGCCGGAATACTATTTATGCAGATGCTCTTCACCTATATGCCGCTGTTGCAGAAGGTGTTTGGGTCTGCTGCGATACCTGCTGGAGACTGGATACGTTTGATTAGCTTTACTTTTAGCGTTTTTGTTCTGGTGGAGATTGAGAAAATGATCATACGTCGGTTAGATAAAAAACGAGCATAATGTACAATGCGCTCAGTCGATTGGTGTAAGCCATTCTTTCTGTCCCAGGATCCTCCTGAAGAGGAGACTGAATGACAAAAGTGGATCTTTCAATACGGGCCGAACTGCCTTGAGTTGGATTTCGTCTTTTTCCGTTAAATAAAATTTCCAGGCAAACGGCCATTCCCATTGCTTGGTTTCCTGGCCTGTGGCTGAGGGAATTTCCCCAAACCGCACGTCCACCACCCTGGCAAATTTCCCATCACTTTCTGCCACAAACCACCATCCTTGAGAGAACCAGTCAACGGTCCTAAAAGTACGTACATTCTTGATCTGCTTTATGATTGAATCATTGCGCGGGATATAATGAAATTTTATCGGCTTGTTGGCATCGTCAAACCAGGACCAGTAAGCGAGCAGGAACCCGTCGGGAGTTTCAGCAATGTGCCGCCACAAAAGAGTAGTGAAAGAGCCTGCTGAGGTAATCTGACGGCTGACGTTATTATTTTGCTCTGCCAGAACCAGACGGAATTTTTTATGTGCTATCGATTGTGCCGAAAACGACCAGACGACATATAATGATACCAGCACCAGACAGATCTCGTTTAGCTTTGGAGCAAGTGTTTGTTTTTTTAAACAGTAGCTACCTACTGTTCCAATAAGCAGCGGAATGGTGAATAACGGATCAATGATAAACAAATTATCGAGAGCAAATCCTTTGCGTAAGATTGGGGCTAGCAGCTGTGTACCATATACATTGAACAGATCTATAAGAACATGAGAACTAAAGATAAAAAACGATCCAATTCCGGCCTGATAATAACTTAATGACTTTGTGGCAGACAATCGTGTCAGGAGCCAGCCGAAGCCCATTGCCCCCAGGATCATAAACCAAACGGAGTGAGACTCTCCGCGATGCCAGTAGAGCCGCTGGACCTCATCAAGAAACGGGTATATCAGAACATCAAGATCAGGAAGTGTTCCCAATAACGCGCCAGCAATAAATGCTTTTCGCCCTAATTTATCCTGCCAGCAGAGATGGCCGACTGCGGCACCAAGTGCTGCTTGCGTCAAGGAATCCATAAGCAATCAATGGCTAATGTGTATTTAATAGAAACCTCTCAAAAAGCACTAAGTCGGTGCATGTTCTTTGTCATTTCGAGCAATAGATGTTCATCCAACGTTTCTTTTTTCAGCAGTTCCTTGGCACAATAGTTGACTACTTCTCTATTTTTTTCAAGAAGATCGATTGTTTGAGTGTAAATAGTATCTACTATCGATTTTGATAGGAACTTTTGAACCGGATCACTGCCGGGCAAAGCCAAGGCGATTATCGCATGCCCCATTTCATGAAAGGCAACTATTTCACGCTCTTTAGGATTAAGGAGCCGGTTCCGCTTTTCATGTCCGGCGATAATTCTTTCTATCGCCTGGACGAAATCCTCCATATTGACACTTTCTGCCATTCGACGGATCAGTTGCTCATGGTGAATCTGTGGGTTAAAAGCACTGCCCAAATAGCGCAATCCGCACCGTCACACCATCCGGACAGAAAATGTATCAGCAAGTATCACCTGTTATTCTGCACAGTACAATTTCACCGCAACTGGAGCGATGCAGCACAAACCAGGTGATCGGCTCACCGGTTTGGAAAGCGGGGCCACTTCCGCCAATCCATGTTAATTCATTCTCTTGATCGCTATCATAGTTATGTCATCAAACTGCTCAGTCTGAGAAATATGATCGTAAACTTTCTCACTGATGATAGTGACCAAATCGTCTGCTGATGTAATCCCATTTTTCAAAACGGATAGTAACTGCTCCTTGGAAAAGAATTCACCAGTATGATTCTGGGCATCTGTCACGCCATCCGTGTATGCAAAAAAAACATCGCCTGAATTTATCTGAAGCTGCTTATGAATGTAATCCAGATCGGGTATCACACCGATTGCCGCACCGGTAGGTTTTAAAAATATCGTATTGCAGCTTCCGTTGATGATAACAGGTGGCTCATGGCCACAGTTGATATAATAAAGCTTTCCACTTTTTAGATCGATCACTCCTATAAAGACTGTCGCAAACATATTGCTCTGGCCATGGGTTTGCGCCAGGTAATTATTCGTAAAATTTATAGTTTTTTCCAGCGAACTATAGATTTCAAAACCAACAGGATCATCTTTACCTATGTAAGTATTAATATTTTGCATTAAAATAGCCCGGATAAGACTTCGAATCAGGGCCATAAAAAGAGCTGCGCCGACGCCCTTGTCGCAGATGTCGGCAATAACAAATCCGACCCGTTTTCCATCTTGAAGCGGGAACACATCGTAAAAATCTCCCGCTACCTGGCGGGCCGGCTTAAAATGAGCTGCAATCTCCCAACCCGCCGGATCAGGTAATGATTCAGGGAAGAAACCAGACTGAATTTGGTGTCCGATTTCCAGTTCATGTTCAGCAAGATACTTTGCTTTTTCTGTTTCACGGATAATACGAGCACTTTCAATTATTCTGAGTATCTGGATACTGATGAATGCGATAAATAGCATTAAAACAGGTCTGACAATGTTCAACACTATGCTGCCATACAAAAAGAAAAGAGCACTGATGACAAAGTAACCGAATATAATGATTAGATATATATATGTAAAAAATGTATATGAAGTTCTAATTGCATAGTATGATAATTAAAAATATAATAAATATTTCAATTAAAATCATTTGTAGATAAGAAATTTCTTTTAAAAATGATTTTGTAATAATACTATTCATAACATTTGAAATTATACCACTTAAAGGATAACTTGTATCAGTTGGAACAGGGCCAATATCTGATGAACCAGTGGTTATCTCTGATACGATAACAATTTTTTTTGAAAGTTCTTCAGACCATAATTCCATATCGTCTTTCATCATCAGACGCTTTTAAAATATCTGAAAAATTATAATGATTAAAAGCTTCCCATGGCCCAATAAAGTTTACTGTTAAATTACCATATTTATCTATCGGTATAATAATATCATCTTTCTCTTGATTATTTTTCTTTTGGGACTTTTTCAGGATGATATTCTTACCAGGATCAACAATAATATTATCAGGGCTGACGTTGAGGTAGTCACAGATAACTCGAAACGGCAAACTGGGGTAAAACGCATTGCCATACTTTACCAGAAGTGGCATGCGGCGAAACACGCCATCCCGGTCGGGTTGAATATTCAAAAAGCCCAGCCCCCGTGAAACCGATGCAAGTTTTGTAAAGGTAATAAGCGGGTCATTGCCCGTAAAAAAAAATGGAGCTTCATTTTTAGCCTCAACATCCCATTTGGTTTTTTCAAGATATCGTTTTTCCGGAGAAAAATAAGAGGTGTCCGTTTCTGTTTTTCCTGCACGGTCCATCTCAAAAGCAAGCCCAAAGTAGACATTCTTGGCATCCGAAACAGCCTTAATTAATGAATTATCTTCTTCTGTATTTGAGGGTGCTGCAAAGATGAAATCATAAAGTTGAAAGGCCACTTTCATGCTTGATAAATTTGAAACTACCTTGGCATGATGGGAACGGTTTAGATAAAATTGGTTCAACTGATTTATGCTGGCGTTGTTCAGGTCGACATGGACAATGGTTTCATCGTAATGAGGACGAAAATACTTTCAATTGATACCGATACTTGAAGAATTGATCAATAACACGTGAATTCAGTACATCAAAAATACCCGGTGTAAGCCATGTCAATAGATGGGCCGCCAGAAAAGCGCAGGCTACAATGATAAATGGGTATTTTATTTTATTTTTCCTATTTATGTTCAATAGTAAATGTCCGGCTGTAAAAATCGGTTGCAGTTATCTCAACTTCAAAATCAGAGATGTCATAACCAGATGGGGGCTGATCTTTTGATCCCCTGATGCTTCCACCAATTTGAATTGGGCGCTCTGCTTTGGCTGTAAATTTTTTATGTTTTCTTTTAACGTTTTTTATTTCCTCAACAATTTGTGAAGCGATATTCGATTTTTCTTCAAAACCCGACTCCTTGATATTTATTGATCAAAATTTCAAGGTTGTTGAGTCTTTCTTTTGATGCTATCAAATAAAAGGTTTCTCTTACCAGTGTGTTCATCCAGAGAGAACCATAAGTTTCCTGCAGGAATATAATATTTTTCATCAATATTATTATTTGAATCTTTTTGGTATTGACTGGATACAAGCTCATAATTTCACCATTTGATCCATGATACAAAATATATATGAAACATTCGCTTTTATTATTTATCATTATTTTTAGCTGATCACCTGTTTTAAGTGTATTTTTTTCATTAACATTAATTAAATTTTTGTTATTTTCTGGTCCAATCAATGCTACAAAAGACCAATTAAATATAATATTATTATTTTTATTAGTAAAATCAGAATATGAAAGTGATGAATTAACTAAAATAATAATAATAATAATAAAATTATAAAATATAATTCTTGAATGTTTTGAATTTTTCATTTTTTAACCAACCTGTAGAATTATATAAACAACCCAGTGCCCTTATGCTCTTCGAGTACCCTCCAGCTGTCAGAGGATGCCGCTAGACCGCTGTGGTCTAGAGACAGTCCTAGTTTGTCGAATGTAGTCTTGTCTGCAAAGACAATTGCGGATAAGCAAATGCACAGGCATCACAGCAATGTCAAAGCTCTGCTCATGTTCACGGTCATTGTTTATGTCGTTTGTCTAACGGAAGCGCAAGAGGCTCAAATATCACCAGAATTGCTCGCTCCTTGAAATTTATCGGCCATCACTACTTTGCAACGATCGGGAAATCCGGGACATTGGGGGGTTTTACCGTCGAGGTGGTTTGCTGCCCCATGGTCAGTTCCTTTACACGCTCAGAAGCATAAAGATCAAGCATGTTAACGGTAATACGGCCCGTCCCCTTGAAGTCAGCCTTGCCCGAGAGCCCCTCCACCAGCCCTTTGGTGAAAGCCCCATTTCCCCACTCGGGTTTCTCCTGGGAATACTGACGCCCGGTGGACGAGGAGAAGACAATAGCACCGTTCTCTGCGCTCGACAGTTCGTTCACGACCGCGCTGCTGATCACCAAGCCGCGGCGCTTAGACTGCCCCAATAGATTCCCTGAATGACAGGCGTCCATGAAGACCAGCACCTTACCTGCGATCATCGTCACCGTGGAGGTAATATCCGACTGTGAGATGCCGGTTCGCTTCAGGCGCTCCAGATCTGCTTCCACCGGGAGGAAATAGAACATGCCGTTGGAATCATTGATGCCATGACCTGCAAAAAACAAGACCGCAACATCCATTTGGGTCACCTGTCGCTGGATCCACTCCAGCCCATCAAGGATGTTCCCTTTGGTGGCCTGCGCATCGGATAGGACTCTGGTCTCCACACCGCTGTAGAGTTGTCCTTTCTGTTCGGTCCAGATCGAGCTGAAATCCAGGGCATCCTTGGCCGCCAGACCGAGTTTCAATTCAGCATCCTGGTACTGACTGATTCCTACTGCCAGAACATAGAGTTTGGGTTTGATCTGGAACGCTTCTCTGGGCTCAGGAGCTCCCTTCCAGCGGAGCCGAACCGTGGCCGGTTCGCTCACTGCTCGACTGTTTTCAGCAATGATTGACACCTCGCAGTCCCGGGATGGAATCGCTACCAAAAGCTCTCCGCTCTCTTTCATCGGCTGCCCCGCACCTTCGGCAGAGACGGGCCGTCCATCCACGAGAACCTTCAACCTGGTGAGGGGCTCATGGCTCCGCGCAGAGTAGCTCACCTTTACCGGAGTCGTGGAAACCTCTCCACCATCAGCAGGCGAGGAGATGGTGATCACCGGCGGGAGTCTGTCTCGCACTGAGACCTCGGCTGCCGGTTTCCGGCCGGACTCTTCGTTCGTCTGCTGAAGAGCCTGGGCCTCGTCCAGGGTCTTCAGCACCCGGTCAACAACATCCGGGCGATTGAACGTAGAGCGAAACCGGGAGGCAGGAAAGAAGTCGGCAGCGCTTTCCTTCCCATTGTTGACGTGCCAGCCGATAAAATCTTCCCCACCCGGAGAGGCGTCATAATAGCCGGTTGGGGTCCAGAGGACCCATCGCTTTCGATCAGGATGCGGGAAAAGCGCCAGGATCTCATCGCCATCCGTCAGGCGGTACCATCGGATAGTCCCGTCTGAAAGCGCGGCCACGGCAACCTGGCCGTTGGTGTTTACTGCCCATACCGTGCCCGGCATTCTGAACCGCCATAGCGGTATTCCTTTAGAATCAAACAGATGAAGATGAGAGGTGCTTCCCAGGAGAAACCCGGAGCCGTCCGGCTTGATGGCCAGGCTTTTTATCGGATTGTGCACCCCCTTGAGTGGTTTGCCATTCAACTTGGGTGAGGTTGAATTTCTCCAGTCGCCCAACTGTAAACCTTCGGTTATGGGTGCCTGAAGGGTGAAGCGTGACTTCAGGCCAGCCCATTGAATTGAGGCTGATTCATTAAGACTTCGCTCTTTTACTGAAAAAATCGCAAGTGACGTGCCGGAGCGCTCATAGGAGAACTGGATCTCCGAGCCGTCCGGGGACAACAGAAATAGTTCGGGATCGGCAGCATAGATGGGTATAGACTGTGGCCCCAGAGGTTTGACCTCATCCCGATTGTTGAGCAGCCCGAAAGATCCATCATAAGAGCAGAAAATCACTCCACCCGCCTTGAGAGGCAGGAGATGGAAGATCGGTATGATCAACACCAAGCGACAGATCCATGGACTTGTTCCGGTTCCCATCATACCACTTGCGGATCTGACTAACTCTTTTTCGACGGTAGCTCCCACCTGCGTAAAGAAAGTCGCCCTCTGATGACCAGGCAACCGATCTGAGGTCTGTCAGTTGGCCCCCTTTAACCCCCGTCATGTCGGGCGAGTAGGCATACTCCAGGGTATTGCCCTTAACATCCAGCACATCCACGGTAGGTTCATGACGAAACCCGACTGCCAGGCGGGTGCCATCGGGCGAGAAGGCAAGTCCCCACGGCTGCTGCCCCCTCGGCGACCGGATCTTGGATACCGGCGCGATGGACCCAAGTGGAGAGGAACCTTTGACCGCCAGGTCAGACAGATCGTAGAGGCGTATGAATCCATCATAGCTGGAGGTGGCCAGTCGAGATCCGGAGGGATCGCTCTCTGCCCATTTGATAAAATCAGCGTAGTCTCTGTCTTCAGCTACGACGGTATAGTCCGGTAATTGGTATATCCTCAAACTGGCCCAGCTTGACTTACCATCTCCCTCGCCCGTTACGGCCACCAGAAAACGGCCATCTGAAGTGTATGCCAGGTGCTGAATCCATCCGGGCAATCCGCCTAGCCGGCGAGTGAGCGCTCCTGTATCCCGGTCGAACAGGTAGACGCAGGCATCGCCTTGTTGTGGAGAACCGGTTCTTCCCCCACAAGCCACGGTCTGGGAATCAGGGGAAAGGGCCACCGCAAAGATCTGCCCTTGCTCCCCCTCGCTAACAGGAGGACGAAGGGTACGCAGGAGTTCCCCTTCATCCGTGATATCCCAAACCCGGACCGTCTTGTCCCCGGAACCTGTCACCAGGATGCGGTTGGATGGATCCATGGCGATACTGTAAATGCCCGCATTGTGTGTTCCAACATCGACCCTCAGAATGGGCTCGGAGGATAGGGCCCGATTGGGGCCTAGCGTCAATAAAGCGGCGGAGAAGGTGCACGCCAGGATGGTAAAGAGATCAAATTTGCCCCAGTTCATGACGATCACCTCTTTGGTAAAATCGACCCGAGTAGATAGGAGCGTGCTGTTACATAATTGAGTTATCGAGAAGTTATGGTTACGAATGTCTATCCTGCGCAACCCAGCAACAATGTGGATCCCACTGCTTTTTTTTACTAGGTTTCACATTACCAAGGAAAATTTATTACAGCAATTACTATTTATTACCGTATTTGCCTCAAGAAACTAATATTACGATAATTTTTGTTCAAATCTCCATGTTGCTTTTCAGCAGAGCGGATGCAGGCAGCGTGTTTTAAAAAATCCTCTGGTGGGCATATAACAATTTATTTACCGGGCCGCACAAATGAAGCAGCCGAAAGCCTGGTACGAGCACCATTTTTTGATCTTTTTCTGCTCTTTCTTTTTTCAAAATGCGCAAACAGGTCAGCACAATTTTAATGGGTGTCACGGTTGATACGGCAAGACCTGAGGTATTTCACGACAACTGGCCTCTTTGACATGAGAACATAACGTAGTTATCACTAAATGATTATTACCACATGGTGGCATTAGTCATCTTTAGCATGTTCAAAATCACGCATCACTTTTATGTACAAACAGAGGAAACGATATGATACAGGCATATGCAGCATTTGAGGCTGGAGGTGAACTTCGGCCATTTGAATACGATCCCGGAAAACTGCGTCATAACGACGTGGAAATCGATGTGGCTTTCTGTGGAATTTGTCACTCGGACCTGAGCATGATTGATAACGAGTGGGGTATAGCAAAATACCCGCTGGTACCCGGACATGAAATTGTCGGAACGGTCGCTTCGCTGGGCGAACATGTAACCAGTCTTGGCGTCGGCGACACGGTCGGCCTCGGATGGCATGCCGGTTACTGCATGACTTGCAGGAACTGCATGGAAGGTGACCACAACATGTGCGCGAATGCAGAGTCGACCATCGTCAATCACCACGGTGGATTTGCCGACAAGGTTCACGCCCAGGCGGCAAGTGTTGTCAGGTTGCCGGAGGGACTTGATCTGCAAAGCGCCGGCCCACTGTTCTGCGGCGGCATCACTGTTTTTAACCCGTTGATCCAGTTCGGGATCAAGCCGACAGATAGTGTTGCAGTGATCGGCATCGGTGGACTCGGGCACATGGCGTTGCAGTTTCTCAAGGCCTGGGGTTGCCGGGTGACCGCCTTTACATCCAGTGAAAGTAAGACCAAAGAGGCCCTCGAAATGGGGGCTGACCGGACCATAAACTCCCGCGACCCTGAGGCATTGGAGTCCGCTGCAGGCGAGTTTGACCTGGTACTGTCCACCGTCAACGTCAAGCTGGACTGGAACAAATACCTGGAGACCTTGAAGACCCGGGGTCGCCTGCACCTTGTTGGCGCCACCCTTGAACCGCTCGACCTTCAGCTCTTCCCGATGCTGATGGGCCAGCGTTCAGTCTCCTCCTCGCCTGTCGGAAGCCCGGCAAATATCAGCCGGATGCTGGAATTTGCCGCCCGGCACGATATCAAACCGATCATAGAGAAATTCCGCTTCGACCAGGTCAACGAGGCAATTGCTCACTTGCGCAGCGGTCAAGCCAGGTATCGAATTGTCCTGAGCAACGAGTAGTAAAACAGGACCATTGCCACTGTCGCCTTGAGCGGTTGAGGAAAGAGTCTTCTGGATCGGCCTGCAGGAGACTCTGTGCTTTTGATCCGCCAGGCCGCCTGGAAAATCAAGGTGCAATCGATAAAAGAGAAACCGCAAATGGACCCACATGAGCTGGAACGGGAAAATACGTCCCTGCGAATTGAAATTGATTCACTGAAAAGACAACTTGAAAAAAAACACAGGGCAAGCGAAAGTTCACAGGCATTGCGGCTGGCTGAACTGATTATTGACAGCAGTCCAGCTGTCCTGTTCCGCCGACTCGCAGCAGATAACCCTGAAGAACGTGCGATGGTCTACGTGTCTCCGAACATTTCCCGTTTTGGCTACCAAGCCGAAGATTTTTTGAGCGGCCGCCTCATGTTCCGCGATATTGTTTACCCTGAGGATTCTGCCAGAACCCTCTCTGAAATACGGGCCTATGTCGAGCAGGGTATCGAGATTTATTCACAGACCTATCGTATCGTGACCAGCCAGGGAGAGGCACGCTGGGTGGAGGATCGCACTTCAATATATGAGGAACCGGATACCGGTCTGAGATACCACCAAGGAATTGTAATTGATATTCATGAACAAAAGATAATTGAAATCAAACTCCGTGACAGTGAGGAAAAGTACCGGCGCATTGTTGAAACCGCCGGGGAAGGCTTTATCCTGATGGACGAATCCTTCAGGGTTATAGACATCAATTCAGCGTATGCCATGATGGTCACTGGGTGCCGGGCAGACTTGATTGGCAGCCGGCCATTCAATTTGGGCCCGGAGCTCTATCGTCAATACTGGTCCGATGCGAAAGATATTTCCAATACTCCACAATATCGAGAGTTTGAATGTAATTTAACAACCGGTGACGGGCGCACAGTTCCCGTTTTGGTCCATGCAAACACCTTGCGCTCTGATAATCATGAGATAATAGGCAACATGGCATTTGTAACTGATATGACTGCACAGAAGAAAGCCCTTCAGCTGGCGGCAGAAGTACAGAAAGGTCTGCTGCCAGAGAAAGCACCATCGATGACGGGGCTTGATATCGCAGGACAGAGTCTGCCCTGCGATGAAGTTGGTGGCGATTATTTTGATTATCTACTGGCCCCCGGCAGTAATAATGAGAGGATTGCGGTGGTCGTCGGGGATATATCAGGTCACGGTGTCGACTCAGCACTGTTGATGTCAAGTGCCAGGGCCTGTCTTCGCATGCGTGCGTTACACTCGGGTACAAGCCGGGATATTGTCGCAACCCTGAACCGACATCTGAGCGAAGATGTCGGGAAATCCGGAAGATTCATGACCCTGTTTTATCTCAGTGTCGATCGTGAAAAAAACAGCATCGAATGGGTCCGTGCCGGCCATGACCCTGCTCTGGTTTATGATCCGCTGACCGACCAGTTCGATGAGCTCAGAGGCCCCGGCCTGGCATTAGGGGTTGAAAAAGAGTTCATTTTCAGCTCTCAGCAACAGAACGACATGAAGCCTAACCAGATAATAGCCTTGATAACTGACGGCATCTGGGAGGAGTGCAATCAGAATCGCGAAATGTTCGGCAAAGATCGCCTGAAAAAAATTATTCGGGAAAACTCAGGCAGGACTGCTGGAGAAATTCTCGAAAAGGTTTTTCATGAGCACCGCACTTTCACCTCAGGAGTTGAAAACAAGGATGACATCACCCTGGTAATCGTAAAAATCACATGAGACTAATGAAGGGGTTAAAATACAGCAGCTATAAGTTGTAAAAACGTGGATCAGGCCTGACACATTACATTGCTGTGTCTCAATCAATTCTGACAATTTTCCATTATTCTTCACGGTAGCTGAACAATGACCTGCGTTCGGGAATTGGTCTAAAATCATATTATGTAACTGAGATAAATTACCAGGAGGGTAATGAGTAAGGTCATAGCCAAAAATGTTATCATCCTGATGACTCACTGCCAATCTCAAAAAAGCAGATATTCTCATCAGCCAGGCAAAAATGGGCTTAACTGGGACTCCACTTTATTGTTGCAAGATCAGTTTGTAACACTCAGAATATCTTACAATTATTGATAAAGCCATTCTATGAGGATAAACAAGGAACCTTTTAAATCTAATTTCAATCAATCAAGAAGAGATTTTCTTCGTAAGATGCTTAACTTTAGCATAATAATCAGACGTCGCTGCTTCCACTGCCTTGAAACGGTTGTCAGTGGTTATCATTATTACTGATTTCGACAGTATCTGCGGAGGTTGTAATGATCAACAGAAGAACTGTCATACTCCTTACTCTGTTTCTCGCTATTCTCCTCTCTCCAGCCTGGGGTCACACTGAGATAAAAGTTGGCATTGCCGGCCCCCTGTCAGGCAGCACTATGACAATCGGGGAGCAGCAGGAGATGGGCGCGCTGATGGCAATTGATCATCTTAACGATCAAGGCGGTCTGCTTGGGCAAGAGGTTATTGCTATTTCAGTTGATGACGCCTGCGATGCTGATCAGGCAAGAGCCGTAGCCAGGCAAATGATCAGCGAAAACGTGGATATCGTCATAGGCCATCTCTGCTCAGGCTGTTCCCTGGCTGTGAGTAGAATTTACCAGGAGGCGAACATCATTATGATGACACCCGCTTCCACCAATCCCCGAGTTACCGATGAGGGCGGACCGAATATCTTCAGGGTCATCGGACGTGACGACAATCAGGGGGCCATCGCTGGAGATTATCTCGCCAACCATTACAGGGACAGGAATATCGCGATCATTCACGACGGCGAGCCCTATGGCAGCGGACTGGCAGGCTACGCGAAGAAACAATTGAATAAGCGCGGCATCAGTGAAAAGGTTTATGCAGACTATCAGCGAGACCAGGCGAATTACGGCCCACTCGTCAACAAGCTCGCCGAGAGCCAGATCGATGTCGTCTATGCAGGCGGTTATCTTGCAGACATCGGCATCATCCTTCGTCAAGCCCAGAACGTCTTGCCAGATATTCGCCTGGTCTCCGGAGATTCACTTGCGCATGCAGAGTTCCTTGTAATTGCAGGTGATGCCGGGGTCGGTACCTATTTCACCTTTGGACAGGACATGCGTAAAAACCCGACAGCGGAAGCGGTTGTCTCGGCATTTCGGAAAAATTACGATTATGAACCTGAAGGATATACGCTCTACAGCTACGGAGCGGTACAGGCGTGGGCACAGGCCGTAAAGAAAGCAGGAACGGTAGAAACTGGACCTGTGATCGATACCCTTAAATCAGCGACCTTCGTCACCGTTTTAGGACAGATCGGCTTTGACGAAAAAGGTGATGTAACCGGTATGAGCCCGTTTGTTTGGTATGTCTTTGGAGACAAGAACTATCTACCGGCGGAAGAAGCAGATATGCCGAAATGAGCCGGTTGTAACGTTTAGTGCAAATTCTCACCTATCGACCTAATCGTTGCCCATGAACGGCTTAACCCAAAAAACCGCAATTGGTGTTCGAGGACGACTGCTGCTTGCATTTCTTGGAATCTCCATGTTTTCACTGGTGGCGGCTGCTTCCGGATTATATTCTCTTTCCCGGG
The DNA here is from genome assembly GCA_963696725.1 of uncultured delta proteobacterium. Taxonomy (GTDB): domain Bacteria; phylum Desulfobacterota; class Desulfobulbia; order Desulfobulbales; family Desulfocapsaceae; genus MADRE3. The sequence continues at coordinate 108,854 of CAVOLI010000014.1, read as the reverse complement.
TCAGAGGAGCCTTGGCGGTTATCACCGATCAACAGGTACCGGAAACACTGGCGCTTCTCGAACTGTCCAGGAAAGTCGAAAGTGTTGTTCGAGCTGCCCCAGCTTTATTAGTGGTGAACAGTGACAACTCACGTAGGGCAGTGTCCCATGAAATTTTCCTGCAAATCGACGAACTCAAACCGTTGCTTCAAGACAACCGCGTGTCTGAGGCAGAGAACGCAAACAACAAATTATTGGTCGTCGATAAGCACATTTCCAACTTGACTGAGAATCTTATAAACTTGGATGAACTCGTTAAAGAGAGACTCCAAGTTACCGCTCAGCAGGAAAAACGGCTCCGCGAACTGACAACAGCCAAAAATCTTGCCCAGAGGATGTTCGCGCCCGGGGAACGCATCCTTGGGTCCCAACTCGCGGCTTGGAACAGAAATGACGCTGCGGCCAATGGTGAAGATTCGTCCATTACCGGATTGGATCTTGCCTCATCCATCATCGAGCTAATCCCGCAGCAACGGGCCACGCTTCTCGTTGACTCTATTCATGGCAATCTTCTCAGAATCGCTGATGCAGGCAGTGCGGAACGAATCGATGTATTGATCTTTCCGCTAAAGAAATCGCTTCAGGAACTATCTGAATTAACATTGGCAATCTCGATATCAGGAAAGGAACGTCTGAAAAAGCAGATCACCATCATTGAAGAGCTGATTATAGGTCAAAACAGCATTTCAGAGATCAGAAAGCAGGAGTTGAAAATACTGGAAAAAGCGCGGGACCTCCTGAAGGAAAATGTGAATTTATCAAAAACATTAACCGAAAACGTAGATATTCTCGTAACAGAGGCATATGACGAAATTGAAACTGCGAATCAGCGAGCCAAAACGATACAGGTCGTGAACAGAAATATCCTCATCGGAGTTGTTGCTATGAGTCTTGTCAGTTCAATGCTCATTGTGTGGCTTTATGTGGGGCGCAACCTGATTGCCAGGCTAACAGCTCTCAGCAATAGCATGCTGGCGATAGCAGGGGGTGATCTTAGAGCGTCATTGCCAGATCCAGGAAGCAATGACGAGATTGGCGGAATGACAGAAGCTTTGGTTGTTTTTCGCGACACTGCAATTGAAGTGGAAGAAAAAAATTTACGCGATATCGAAACAGCACGCAGAAGGCTGGTGGATGCCATTGAAAATTCCTCGGAAGGTTTTGTGTTCTTCGACCACGAAGACCGAATGGTCATCTGCAACACCAGATTTCAACAGTTGCTTCATCCCGACACCGATATCAAAATCGAACCAGGGACCAGTTTTGACAAGATTATCCGGGCGGTGGCCGAAAATGGACATATTCTTGATGCCGAAGGCCGAATCGACGAATGGGTTGAAGATCGCCTGGCCCTTCATAAGGATCCAGGTGAACCACATATCCAACGACGCAGCGGTGGTCAATGGATTTTGATAACTGAGCGTAAAGACTGGGGATGGGGGAACTGTTGCAATCTACTCAGACATCAGCGATCTGAAGCAACGTGAAAAGGATCTGGAAGATGCGTTAGAAGAAAGAAAACAGGCATTTTCCCTTCTCGCCAGGAGTTATCAGAAGCCGCGGAGTATGTGAAAAATATACTTCCCTCCCCTCTGCAAAAGGTGGAAATTAACGTTGATTGGAAATTTATACCCTCAACATCACTGGGGGGTGATGCATTTGGCTATCAATGGCTGGATGAAGACCACTTTGTGATCTATTTGATAGATGTAAGCGGCCATGGAGTGGGCGCCGCTCTGTTGTCGGTTTCCGTCATCAATGCGTTACGTTCCCAATCTCTGCCAGATACCGATTTCAAAGACCCTGCGCAAGTACTGGCTTCGCTAAACGAGGCATTTCCCGGTGAAGAAAACAACTCTATGTTTTTCACGATATGGTACGGCGTCTACAACAAAAACTCCCGTGAACTGGTCTATGCAAGTGGTGGCCATCCGCCGGCAATTTTTATTGATAATGGTCAGGAGAATCGATTCCAGATTTGTTCTATTGAAGACAGCCAATGCTGCAATTGGGGCAATGCCGGATGTAAGTTATAAGAAGAACACCCATCTCGTTGAAGAAAATGCGAACGCTATATATTTTCTCAGACGGCGTTTATGAAATCGAAAAAGCAGATGGTTCAATGTGGCAATTATCCGAATTTATTGATTTTATGAAAAATGAAAGACAAACGGGACTATCGCTGTTAGATAACCTTCACCAGTATGTTCAAAGCATAAACAGTCAGGGATGGTTTTGAAGACGACTTTACCATATTGGCTGCGACCTTCCGGTAATATCTTTTCCAGCAGGATCATTTCCCACGGAAACAGCACTCTTCGATAGAGTTATAAAGGGGTATGATCGTATCAAAACCTGAAATTTCAAAAACCTCCCTTACATGGTCCTGGGCGCTGCAAATCGAAAATTTATAGGAGTGCTTTCGCATAACCTTTGAGATATTCAATATTACCCTTAAACCTGCACTCGAGATATATTCAAGTTGTGAAAAATCCATTATTATATCGCCTTCAGGAGAAGTCGTATATTCGCTTGCCCACTCTTCCAATCCGGATGATGTTATTGAGTCCAGCCTTCCGGTTATGGTGACTACGCTGGAGTTATCTTTACTGGCAATCGAAATGTCCATAGCCGTCTCCTATGTATCTTTTAATTTCTTTGTCATGGTCACAACATTTTTGTTGCCATCTCGTGAATAGGCCAAACTATCAGTGTAATGCCTTACAAAATGCAAGCCTAAGCCCCCTTCACTCCTTTGCTCGATCGACAGATTAATGTCTGGAGGCGGGAAATCAACTGGATTGAATGGTGGCCCGCTGTCTTTAACAGTTACCGTGATGCATTTTTCATCATCAATAGACAGATCAATCTCGATGTAACCGGCTTCCAGTTCTCCTGAATGTTCAACGTGATTTACACAGAGCTCCTCGAGGATCAAATTGAGCTCCAGCATCATTTTTGCCGGTAGGCTCCAGGAGTGAATGGCACGCTCCAGGGATTCCTTGAGATCGTCCAATCCTCTGGAAGAGTTGGCAATTTTGAATTCCACAGTCCGGTTCCAGATAAGGTTTCGGTCGTCTAATGAGTTGTTTCTATTTTTAGTCATCGTCTCCATTCTACAATAAAGAAACGCCAACGCTGCTATAATCTGGCTCTCCCCTTTTTCGTTGCATCGCCAGCATGCTGCGGTCCCACCTCACCAGGTCAGAGAAAAGACTGTCTGCCATACGAGAAATGCCATTTGGGAACTTTTGCATCGCTTTGTGAAATTCCTCGCGGCGCAGACACAGGACCTTGGTTTCTTCCATTGCCTGCAGCCCGAACAGCGCAGGTTCACTCCCGAGAAGAGCAGCGCCACAGATTAATTGTCCCGAATTAAATTCACGAACAACATGACGTGTTTCATCTTCTGTATAGCTTGCCGCTAAGCGCCCGGAGATGATAAAATAGGCAAAATCATTATCTTCTCCCTGATCGATCAGCTGCTCACCGGTGTGAAAAACGATATTCCGACAGAGCATTGCAAGCAATTTTAAACATCCATGCTCAAGGCCACTCAGCATTGGTATCTGCCTGAGATGCTCAAGATCCTGCTGGAAACCAGACGTATTCAAACCTTGTTCACTGGGTTTTTCCGTAGGTAAGCTCATACAATACCCCTTTGTTTAAAAGTAATTCGTCGGGCTTGCCCCACTCGACAATTTTACCGGCTTTCATAACTGCAACCTTGTCATATGAGGGCAGCATGTCTAGGCGGTGAATTACAGATATCACAGTAAAATTCCCTCGCAACAGTTCCAGCAGCTTTTGAATTCTGCCCTGGGATTTATTATCAAGGCCTGAAGTGGCCTCATCCATGATCAACACCCTCGGCTGCTTCAGGAGAACCCGGGCAATGGCAAGTTTCTGACGCTGGCCACCAGATAATTTGTCACCCTTGCTTCCCACATCAAAGTCCATCCCTATCGCTGACACGGTCTCCAACAGGTCTTCTTCTACCAGCAGAAAGACAATACACTGGTTTAGACGATCTTCAACCGCAGGCGTATTGGAAATCAGATTGCCGAAAAATATATTGTTCAGAATAGATTGTGAGCCTAAATAATCGGTGTGAGAAAAGAAAGAGACTCCATCCGGAACATTCTTACTACACCACCCACGAAATTCATGCCTGCCGTTCAATACCAACCTCTCTAAAAGAGGCTGCAGGACAATAATTTTATGAAGAGCTGGAATGAAGCGGAGTGCAGTATCAATGATCAGAACGTTTTCATCTTCATCAAGTCGGGACATTGACATCGACCGGAGTTTCTCTGTAAGTGGAATACAGCGATCGTAATCCTTGAGTCTGACAGGCGTCTGTGCAAAGAAGAATTCCTCTTTCGGCACATCTCCAATAATATCAACGGTCTGTCGAATCAGTTCGACTCCTGTTTCAAGAAGCGGTTGCCGTAAATTACAGGTATCAAGAAAGCCCTGAAACGCTTTGTTATCTCCCAAGTTTTCAAGATCATAATCTTTTTGCAATGGAGTCCCAAAGATGATGTTCTCGGCAACACTTGAATGATACAGGTATTTGTCATCATGATAGAATTCAACATTTCCCGCCAATTCCTGGCCGAAATTTGTCTGGAAATTCTGCCGCATCCTCAATATCTTTTCCTTGAGATCTGTATGTTGATCTTTGTCAAGGGTGGTGTTCAAGCCGAACCGGAGGATATCTATAAACAGACCCGTCTGTTGGAGGACGGTGATTTTGTCATCCAGGCTTGGTTCGTTCATCGATGTATCGTTTGCGTTGTAACTGTTCATTGCTCGAACGGCATAGAGCAGGTTTTCATCAACCGTACCGGAATTGATAAATGAATCTTGTGCAATAAAACCAACATTTCTGACGACTTCTTCCTTGGAGAGATCAGATACGGAGAAACCATCAAGGAGTACTTCCCCCCTTGTATAGCTAACCAATTGGGCTATGCATTTTGCCAATGTTGACTTGCCGGAACCCGAAAAGCCAACCAGTGCCAGGTGCTCACCTGCTTGTACCGTCAGGTTGACGTTGTCGATTAATTTTATTCCTGATGCAGTGGCAAAATCCAAATTTTTAACCTCGAGTCGACCAGCAATTTCTCTATCTGCATGACTACCTTGCTCCAGGGTGAATTCTGTCTCTTCAGAAAACGTCTGCATGACATTTTTATAGCGTACTGAAGCATCCTGGTAGGTCTGATAAAAGTCGATGAGCTCTTTCCAGGGATCGTAGAGTTTTTCCTGGGCAGAGAGAAACGCGACAATAACGCCAAGGGCAATTTCCCCCTTGATTACCAGATATCCTCCAAGGACAAAAACGAGCACGGGGCCAAGTCCGATAAAAAGATTGTTTATCACCTTCACTCCGTAGCGATAGAGCATCCAGGCGATACGGATTTTGAGTAACTTTTTAACGAGCTTGTTAAATTTTTGTTCCTCCAGCCAGAACGAGCCATGGCCGTGAACCTCATGGATCCCGGAAATCGATTCGGTAATCTGGTTGGTAACCTTCTGGGTTCCATCAAGACGCTGTTTGTTTGCCGTGTTGACTCCCCGCTGCAGTCGGGGAATAACAAAAAGGGCGACTGGATATATCGACAGGGTGATAATGCCCAGTAAAGGGTTGAGCCACACCAGGTATGCAGCAAAAGCGAGAAGGGTTAAAATATTGCTCACGGGTACAGCTATTGCCATACCGATAAAATCTGCAGTTGGCGCAAGTTCCACAACGAGTGACGAACTTACCGTCCCGGCCTGGGTCTTGCGAAAAAATGAAAGTGGAAGCCGGAGAATATGGCTGTACACCTGCTGGCGAATCTCGGTCATTGCCCGCTGACCTATGATTGTCTGCAGCCAGTTGATGATAAACTTCAATCCGCTTGCCAGGGATACAGCAAAAAAGTATATCAGACAATAAACCAAAAGAAGGGACGTATCCTTCAACGAAAGTACATCATTGACAATCCGTTTCTGAATTTCAAGGGGGAGGACCCGTAAAAATACAATTATTACAATAACGGCAAGGAGTGTAAGTTGGAGTGATATCTTCCCTTTGAGGACCCAGGAGAAGAGTGAGCGTCTGGTAATGGGCAAATCTTTTGCTTTTGCCATTTTAAACCTCCCCCTTTCAGACAATTATCTCTACAAGTTCTGAGCGTTCGGGCCGACCTGTCACTTACAGACGCATTGTTCAGATACACCCATTAAAACTCCTAAAACTCCCGCAGTTCCACTATTTTTGATACTTTGGCCAAATTGTGCGGTCATTGTGATAGTGATGCTGCCTGGACAATTTCACAACGAATGTTGAAGGTAACCCATGCTTATATGTAATCACGATTTGTCTTCAGTCGAATTGCCTGATTAGATATAAAATCACAGCGGTTCACGTAAATGAGCGAAAAATGAAAATATGGGTAGACGCAGACGCCTGTCCTTCTGTAATTAAAGATATCCTGTACAAGGCAGCGGAACGTACCTGCGTGCAATTGACTCTTGTTGCCAATCGTCCACTGAGAGTGCCACCGTCCACTCAGATAAATTTTATCCAGGTTTCATCCGGCCGTGATGTCGCAGACAGTAAAATTGTTGCTGATCTCAGCGCCGGTGATCTCGTCATAACCGGAGATATTCCTTTAGCTGCGAGGGTTATTGAAAAAGGAGGTCATGCATTAAACCCGCGAGGGGCTTTTTATTCGACTGAAAATATCAGAGAGCAGCTTGCCGGCAGAGATTTCATGGAAAATCTCCGGGACAGCGGGATAGAAACAGGTGGGCCGTCAGCACTGACGCCGCGACATCGGCAATCCTTTGCCAACCACCTCGATACATTTCTGAGACAACATGCGAAAAATCAGCAGGAATAAGCCCTCCAAGACATCGGGATAGCTTCCCAGCTCAGGATCGTGAGCACGACAACCATATATCTGGTTCGCAGCCGATTGATCGCTTCAGCAGTACCGGTAAAAACGTTCAAGTTGTGCCATGTCGATTTTACAAGAGACATGCAGTCAACCGCGGCCAGAATGGGATAGGTAGCCGAGAGATTTTCTAAAGCCTGCAGCTGCATCTGATTGGAATTGATCCATGGCAGGTTGCCATACCTCACCAGGGTGTGAATCCTGAACATTTCATCACGCCAGTCGATGGCGAAGGCCTCACTGTCGATATCGTCGTCCCTGGCATCGGCCAATTCCTGAATCCTCTGTCGAGCCGTGTTTTTCCAATCGAACACGGTTCCCCCGACATCAAAAAAAGAATCCTTTGACATTGTCCATACATCCCCCTGTGCCTTCGTCTGCTGGTTCCTGTTTGAACCCCGAATAACATGCACAAAGACATACAGTGTCGATACTACACGAAATCAGTCCCGCTGACATCCTACAGCCGGAGCGCTTTGTCATAGTATTCCCTGGGAAGCCAGGGCAAACCCTCAGGCAATCCGTAACGCATACGCTCAGCTCTGCCCACAGTGGTTTTCAATCACTTAAGCTCGCTTATTCGTGCACAATCAGTTAGTGTCTATAGACAGGTATGAACCGAGTTGATTGAACAATAAATGTCGGCCTCATCCGGAGATGGCCCTGAACCGGCATATCAGTTCGCCAGTTTTTCAGGATTAACCGGCTGCCATTCCACGACATCGCATATCAGGAAGTCCCGTCTATAACAGCAACACGGATCGGCTGATAGGGTCTAACGCTGCGGGATACTATTATAGCAGAAAAGCTGCATACACCTGTGTAAGAAACGCTAACCGTTAATCGAAGGAACCTTGACATAACGCGAATAATCAGGAGGTCATTATGAAATTGCAGGAAAAACTCAACGCAATGAAAAAGGAGTCTGCAGGGAAGAGGCCGCCTGAAGTCGTTGCAGTTTTAATGGAAGAGATCGAAAAACTGGTACAATCAGGAATCGCTGGCAAGGCGATAAAAATTGGTGAGACGCTTCCCGAGTTTACCCTTCCCGACGAAAAAGGTAAATTCGTCAGTTCAAGGGATGTTCTTGAAACAGGACCTCTTGCCGTCAGTTTTTATCGTGGTGTCTGGTGACCCTACTGCAATCTGGAGCTGGAAGCTCTGCAGGAAGTCTACAGCCAGGTGAAGGAACTGGGAGGTTCAATCATCGCCATATCCCCCCAATTGAATAAATATACGAAACAGGTCGTGAAAAAGCATGAACTCTCCTTTCCGGTACTGAACGATGCAGATAACAACGTTGCTGGAAAATTCGGTCTGGTCTTCACCCTTTCGAAAAAACTGCAGGAAGTGTACAACAGTTTCGGCATTGATCTCCCGCGATTCAATGGCAATGATTCCTGGAAACTGCCTATGCCCGGGAGATTTATCATCGACAGCAAGGGTATTGTCAGAAGCACCGAGGTGCATCCCGACCATACCATTAGGCCGGAACCAGGCGAAATCGTGGCTATCATGAAATCATTGAATTAAACGATCATTGAGCGTTCGTAATTTTCTCAATTCCTTTTTTAATGGAGCAGGAATGGTATTATATTGAGATGCATGGCAAACCGTATTTCGATGTCAAGATTGAATGCACTCACTGTCAAAGGCAAATCCGGATTTTTTAACGAAGGAGGTACCAATGATAAAAGTCACAATTCTCTATGGCCAGCCGAAAGATCCAGAAACATTTGAGCAATATTACAAGGAGACCCATCTCCCTCTTGCCGCCAAAATGAAAGGTGTTGAGCGACTCGAACTTACCCGCTTTGTTCCGGGTTCAGACGGTGTTATTCCGACCTATTATCGAATGGCGGAACTGTATTTCGCTGATGAAAAGCAGCTCAATACCACGTTTGATTCTCCTGAAGGCAACACTGCTGTCTCAGATTTCTCCAATTTCGCAACAGGCGGCGTGACGATACTGACGGGACTGGTAGAAAGGTAGGTGCAGATGTATAGTACGGATTGCAGACAGAGTATCATCCGGCCATAACGCAGCAAAACAGCCTTCAGCAGGGTTTGTGCGTCATGGCTCATTCTGAAGAACCAGTCTGATCGGTCACGAATTGGCAGACCGTTTGAACAGCATTTTTCATCTTCAGGAAATTCATGTTAAATACCATGTGATAGAGTTCGGGGTTCTCGTAATCAGTCCTGCCGAAGTTACGATAGAGGTTGATCCTTTCTCGGCTTTTTTTCTCTATGACGAACTGAGCCTCTTTTCTATTAATATCGTAGTGTTCTATCATGAATTTTATCCGATTCTCAATATTTGCAATCATCAGAAAATGAAATGAGTCAGGGCGATCGGCGAGAATATACTGTCCACCTCGACCGATGATCACGACATTATCCTGGTCGGCAATGCTGGGAATAATTTTGTGCAAAAGAGAAATATAAAGATCACCGTCCATATACCCAGGTCTTTCTTCCATCGCAGTTTCGACATACCCTTTGCTGAACGGTCCAAACCTGCGAACCAGGCGTGTTATAAACCCCTCACTCCCCGTCTGCTTCACAATTGCGTCCACCCATTCCGGTGAGACATCAGCCTCTTGAGCTACCATCTCAACGATTTGTTCATCGATAACCGCGTAGCCGAGTTTTTCCGCAACCAGCAGCCCCAATGTCTTTCCGCCGGCACCGAACTGCCTGGCTATGGTTATCACAGTCATAATTACCTCCATCAGGTTTACAAGGAAGCTTGATGACAGAAGCAGTGAACCCTTCCACTGCCCGGTCAGATAAGCATCCGTCATCAGACAAACCTAACTTATAAATACCATTGAGGCAACGATTTCATTTCCCAGTCAAAGACATTACCTGCATGAGAACAGGGGTGAAGCTGGATGGACACTTAGCGCTAGCTTTTACGGAATAATCTATTAGTATAATTGGTATATCAACCCAGCTGCCGTCGTAACGAAACGTGCAGTGTTAGTAGCAGGTCTGCTTGCATCGGGCAATTAAAGCGGTCAGAAAAGACTGCCGAATTGGAGACCGTGAACAGTGAGCGCTGATAACCTGTCACCCGGAAATACCGTCTCAAGAGAAAAGACGGGTTTTTCTGCCCTGTCCCGCAGAACAAAAAAGGTTGTCCCCTTCTGCTTGACTTTTTTGATCTGTTTTGCCACCTGGATTGTCCTGTCCGGTCGATTTGATGCTTTCCATATCGGTTTGGGGTTGATCGCCTGCGGGATCGTGTCATCTCTCTCCGACACAATTCTCATATCACGAAGAGGGCTTGCTCATCTGCCTCGTCGATGGCTTGGATTTATCGCTTATACTCCCTGGCTCCTGTATCAGGTTTTCCTTGCCAACCTGCATGTCATGTACCTGGTATTTCACCCGCGCATGATTGAGTTGATCGATCCGAGAATCATGCGCTTCAAAAGCAGATTAAAAAAACCCATGTCCCTGTTTATATTTGCCAATTCGATTACGCTGACCCCCGGCACGATAACCGTTTATGTGTCGATAAACGGTGACTATACCGTGCACGTGATCGATGAACAGTCTGGTACGGCGCTTCCCGGTGAGATGGAAGAACGGGTTGCCCGTCTGATGGGTGAATAATGGAACAATTTTTCTTATATGCAGCCGCTTATCTCTGTTTGATCATGCTGCTATCACTCTATAGAGCTGTTTTTGGCCCCACAGTTCTCGATCGCATGATCGGAGTCAATGCAATCGGCAGCAAGACCACCGCTCTTTTGATATTGATCGGCATCATTTACCAGCGTGTTGAGATGTTCGTCGACATCGCCCTGGCATATGCCTGCCTGAATTTTATCGCAGTCCTGGCGGCTTCCAGATACTTCCAAAAAAGAAAGGGGCTGTATGACGAGAGTCACTAGTGAGAGAGAGCACCTGAAATAGTACTAAAAGGTTGGGAACCATGGCAACACTGGCTGTTATTTTTATCGTTCTGGGACTTTTTTTCTTTACCGGCGGGTCAATCGGCATCTTGAGGTTTCCCGATTTTTATTCCAGGCTGCATCCTGCAGGCAAGCTTGACACAATGGGACTACTGATGAGCATGACAGGCATGGCGCTTTATACCGTTCAAGATTTTTCTCTTGCCGCCACACTCACCGCCTTAAAAATAATGTTGATTGTTGTTTTTGTTTTCATCACCAGCCCTACCGCGGCGCATGCCATCCTGGATGCAGGTGTTCGGGCGGGTCTGTTACCATGGACAGTTACAAAACAAGAAGAGAACAGATGATCTGGCAACTCGATATTATTATTCTTTCGATCGTTATTATCTGCGGTATCGCCGCCATCTCAATCAGGGATCTACTAGGGGCTGCGATCATGTTTGGTGCCTACAGTTTTATGATGTGTCTGCTCTGGTCCATCATGGGGGCTGTTGATGTTGCTTTTACAGAAGCTTCGGTTGGTGCCGGGGTGAGTACGGTGTTCTTTGTCGCCGCAGTTTTTCGGACATCACGGAGGACAAAAGATTGAAAGCATTGGGGCTTATTACCGCTTTCTGCTTCGGAGGGCTTCTTTTTTACATCTCCTTCGATTTTCCCCATTGGGGGGATGGTACGTCACCGGCCAGTCAACACGTGTCACCCTATTACATCGAACACACAATGGAAGACACCTCGGTTCCCAATATCGTCACTGCAATTCTGGCGGATTATCGAAGTTATGACACCCTGTTTGAGACTGCGGTAATTTTTTCTGCCGGCCTTGCCTGTTTTTTTCTGCTGCGGGTTGGCGAGCGACAGGCGCCGACCGCCCGGTTTTACCGTCACCTGTCGACCGGAATTACCTTTCGAATAGAAAAGGGAGGCCGCCTTCCTGAGAGTACGGGAGAGTTTGAGAGAATCGACAGTGTCTGGGTGCCCTATGACGTCATCATCAGGATGACCTGCCGCCTGGTTGTACCTTTTATCCAGCTGTTCGCGCTCTATGTGATTGCTCACGGCCATCACAGCCCAGGGGGAGGGTTTCAGGGGGGTGTTATTTTCGGCGCGGCAATCATCCTTTTTGCCATTTCCAACAACCTGAGACAATCACTGAGAAGAATGAGCGAGAAAGCAACGACCCTGCTCAGCTCACTGGGCGTCATGACCTATGCCGGTACCGGGATGCTTTGTATATTTCTGGGGGCCGGCTTTCTTAATTACCGGGCATTGACATCTTTTTTGGGTGTTGACCCGGTAACTGCAAGATCGCACGGCATCCTTATCGTCGAGATTGGGGTAGCTATCGCCGTAACGGCAGTAATGGTATGGATTTACTATATTCTTTCTTCAGCAGGCAGACAGGACGAAGGGTTATAGCATGGACGGAATTGGCAGCTTAATCATAGCAAAATATAACTTCTGGGCGGTAATTGTCCTGCTTCTCATCGGGTTCTATGCCATGATTGCCAAGCAGAATATAGTCAAAAAAATTATTGGGATGAACATTTTCCAGACCGCGATCATTTTGTTTTATGTCTCTATTGGTTCAAAGAAAGGTGCAACAATACCTATTATTATTCACGGTCATGACAATTTGAACCATGCAGTTCAGGCCGCGGATTATATTAATCCTCTTCCACATGTGCTTATGCTCACCGCCATTGTCGTCTCTGTAGCCACCCTTGGTGTGGCGCTGGCCCTGAGCATGAAAATTTATGCTCGCTACGGAACACTCGAGGAAGATGAGATTCAGGAAAAATTGATGGAATCGGAACCCGGGTACCATTAGACACCTGGTTGTCGCTCGACAAACATTCGCTGCTCCGGTTGCTTGGCAGGACCGTTCAACCCTTAAAGGCAGAGGATATGACAGCACATTTCCCCGTTATTATTGTGACTGTTCCCCTCTTTGGGGCCCTTATCATAACCGCACTGTGGTTGTTTGATAAAAGGCTTTGCTTCCCGATTTCAATTTTTGCAGGGGCTGTTTCCCTGGCGGCTTCCGTGGGTCTGTTTCTAGACGTTTTGTCCAGCGGTGTAATTGAATACCGTTTGGGAGGCTGGCCCCCTCCCTTTGGCATCGTTTATCGGATAGATCACCTCAACGGCCTTGTTCTTGTCGCCGTCTCCCTGGTTTCCCTGCTGAATCTGGTAGGCTCCAGAACCATTGCGGAAAAAGAATTCCGGGACAAGATCGGCGCCTTTTATGCCCTGTATCTGCTCTTTACTACAGGCCTTCTCGGAATTCTCATTACCGGAGATGCTTTTAACCTCTATGTCCTGCTGGAGATTGCTTCTTTAACTGGTTATGCGCTCATTGGAATGGGGTCGGGACGCGCCTCGCTGTCCGGCCTTAATTACCTGTTCATGGGAACGATCGGTGCCAGCCTGTATCTCCTGGGAATTGGCTGCCTCTACCTGGTGACCGGATCCCTCAATATGACCGATATCGCCCGAATTCTTCCCACTGTCATGCCGTCTAACGTGGTTTTATTGGCCTTTCTCCTTTGCCTGAGTGGACTTTTTGTGAAGATGGCCCTTTTTCCGCTGCACGCCTGGCTGCCCAATGCCTATGCCTACTCGCCATCTGTGGTGAGCAGTCTCGTTGCTCCACTGACAACCAAGGTGATGATCTATGCGATGTTCCGGGTGACGCTGACAATTTTCACCTCTGATTTTGCTTTCAACAGTATCGCTGTTCGCCTGCCCATCATCTGGCTTGCCATTGCGGCAATCGTGGTCGGCTCGCTGATGGCTCTTTCACAAAGACGCCTGAAAAAGATGCTCGCCTTTATCGTTGTGGCAGAAGTCGGCTACATGGTAGGCGGCTTCTGGCTTGGCAACAGGGCTGGCATGAGCGGTGCTGTTTTGCATATCATTAACGACGCCGTCATGACGCTGTGTGTCTTCATGGCAGCCGGGGCAATCGTTCATAAGCTTGAAGATGACCGGCTTTCCAGAATGAAAGGAATTTTTCGAAAAATGCCCGTTACCATGGCAGCTATGGTAGTCGGTGGACTGTCGCTTATCGGCGTACCTCCCACCTGCGGTTTTTTTTCCAAATGGTATCTGATCTCTGGCGGGATCTCTGCCGGTCAGTATCCTTTTGTCGCGGCATTAATTTTCAGCAGCCTGGTCAATACCATATTGTTTTTTCGACTATTTGAAATTGGCTACTTTCTGCCATTCGAGCAGCTAAAAAGACACGGTCAGAATGACCATAGCAGCTATTACCGTCGTTCCGGAACAAGAGCAGAGGCACCGGTGGATTTGCTTGTACCTCTTGTTATGACCGCAATACTCCTGATAGTGCTGGGTATCCTCTCAGGAGAGATTGTAACAAGGGTCATTGTGTATGCGATTCCAGCAACCATTAGCTAAGCCGCCACATCTTGAGTGATATGGCCATATTGCAAGTGCGTTTTTGACGAGTTCAACGGCTTGCAGGTATATAGGTAATCAGAGTGTGACGTTTAAACTATGACACCTCAAACGATTGTCTCGATAAAGCCCCTGATAGCCATCCTGGCTTCACTTCTTGTTGTACCATGTATTATCCTGTCGAGGCGGAAACCGAATTTGCGAGAAGCCTGGACCTTTGCGGCAGCCGGCCTGAAGCTTGTCATGGTGGTCTCACTGCTGCCGCCCATCCTTTCAGGATCACGGGTTGAATACACCATTGCCCAGGTATTGCCTGACTTCGCTCTTCAATTGCGTGTTGACGCGATGGGGATGCTCTTTGCCCTGGTATCTTCGTTTCTCTGGATTATTACATCCCTCTATTCCATCGGATACATGCGCGGTTTGCAGGAGCATTCCCAAACACGATATTTTTGTTTTTTCTCACTTTCCTTGTCTGCAACCATCGGTGTCGCCTTCTCGGCAAACCTGCTGACGCTCTACCTTTTCTATGAAATGCTCTCGCTTTCCACGTACCCGCTTGTAACCCATCACCAGGATAAGCAAGCCCGCAGTTCGGGTAGGAAGTACCTCTTTTTTATCCTGGGAACCTCCATCGGCATGGTGTTGCCGGCAATGATTTTTATTGCAGTCAAAACAGGTACACTGGAATTTAGCTCCCAGGGGATCATTTCAGACAAAATAGATCCCCAGGCAGTTGCAGTACTTCTGCTTCTCTTGGTTTTTGGTTTTGCCAAGGCCGCCATCATGCCCTTCCATGCCTGGCTCCCCGCAGCGATGGTGGCGCCGACCCCTGTAAGCGCCCTGCTGCATGCCGTAGCTGTTGTAAAAGTTGGCGTATTCTGTATTGCCAGGGTGATAACCCACATTTTCGGTACTGGGCTCCTGGCTTTGTTGGAGCTTTCGACGATTCTCTGCATCGTTGCCGCTGTTACCATCCTTTTGTCTTCTTTGATCGCGCTCTCTCAGGATGACTTAAAGCGCAGACTGGCCTTTTCCACAATAGGTCAGCTTTCCTATATTGTCCTGGGGATGGCACTGCTCTCTAAAAGCTCCATGACCGGAGGGCTGCTGCATATCGCCATGCACGCATTCGGCAAGATCACGCTGTTTTTCTGTGCCGGCGCCATTTTCGTCGCAACAGGCGTTAAAAATATCACCCAGATGGTCGGGATCGGCAGACGAATGCCACTCACCATGTCTGCATTTTTTATCGGGGCCCTGAGTGTTATCGGGTTGCCCCCCTGCGGTGGATTTATCAGCAAATGGCACCTGGCGATAGGAACGGTGGAAGCAGGTCAGTACGCCATGCTGGCGATCCTTCTGGTCAGTTCACTGCTGAATGCGGCCTATTTTTTACCGATTGTCTACCACTCTTTTTTCTACCACCCGGAAGAAGGCATGTTTGACGGTCCAATGGCTGAAGCACCGCTCTGGTGCCTGCTTCCCCCATTGCTGACCGCAGGCCTGTCCATTGCACTCTTTTTTTATCCCCAGCCGTTTTTAAGACTGGCCCGGATTGCAGTTCAGGGGATTATCGGAGGATAAGCTTACATGCAGGAAAAACAGGAAAAAATGATACTCAGTCATAAACCGTTGCCCGGTTATCGCACGGCTTTTTATATCGCCCTGGCGGTCGGGGTTATTTACCTGGCCATTCTTTTTATCCGGGTTCTTTTCTGAAGCTGTCTGTAGAGGCTTGAAGGGGGATGCGAAATGAAAAAGGAACTGACTCTGTTTGATAAGCCAAAGAATGTCAAAGGCTTTCTGTACCTCTTCTACGGGTGTCTTTTCGCTCTGCTGCTGATTGATCCTTTTATCCACAAACATGGTGATTTTGGCTGGGAAGACGTTCCGGGCTTCTTTGCCGCCTATGGGTTTGTTTCATGTGTGGCACTGATATTTATTGCAAAGCTGCTGCGCCTCTGGGTTAGGCGCGATGAAAATTATTATGGGTAACCGTCATAGGGAATGAGAATGGACCTCTCACTACTGATAAACGGATTTCCGCCGGCATTGCTTTTTATTGCTGGAGCCCTGTTGATTCCATTTCTGGGTGGAAAAATTAAACCAGGATTCATGCTGGCACTGCCGGTTCTGGCCCTGATCTCTATTGCCAATACACCTGACGGCAGCCACTGGGGCTTTCAGGCGCTTGGCTACGACCTGTTTCTCAACAAGGTTGATGCGTTAAGCCGGGTCTTTGGTTATATCTTCTGCATTGTAACATTTCTGGGGGTCATTTTTGCCCTCAACATTGATGATGATCTCCAATTTTGCGCCGCTTACGTCTATGCCGGCGGTGCATTGGGAGTCAGCTTCGCAGGAGATATTTTTTCTCTTTATATCTTCTGGGAGATCATGGCCATTGCCTCCACCTTCCTGATTGTTGCAAGGCGGACCAGGGCCGCCCGGACGGCTGCAATGCGCTATATACTGGTCCACATCTTTGGCGGACTATGCCTGCTTGCCGGAATAATACTCTACGTGCAGCGTACCGGATCGACATCATTTGGACTGATGCATCTCTCCGGAATCGATTCATATCTGATCTTTTTCGGCATTGCCGTCAATGCTGCCATTCCGCCGCTTCATCCCTGGCTCAGCGACGCCTACCCGGAGGCAACCGTGACCGGCGCCGTTTTCCTGAGTGCCTTTACTACCAAAAGCGCTGTTTATCTCATGGCCAGGATGTTTCCTGGAACAGAGCTCCTTATCTGGCTGGGAGCCGGCATGACGACAATTCCGATATTTTATGCGGTACTGGAGAACGATATCCGCCGGGTACTGGCCTACAGCCTCATCAACCAGGTAGGCTTTATGATGTGCGGTATCGGGATAGGAACAGCCCTTGCCATCAACGGAACCGTGTCTCATGCCTTCTGCCATATCCTCTACAAAGCACTCCTGTTCATGGCGGCAGGTTCTGTCCTGCACGTTACCGGGAAAATCCGCTGTACTGACCTGGGTGGGCTCTACAAGACAATGCCGCTGACCTGCCTTTTTTGCATCGTCGGAGCAGCCTCCATATCCGCTTTTCCGCTGTTCAGTGGTTTTGTCAGTAAATCGATGATCATCAGCGCCGCCGCACACGACAAACTCATCATCGTCTGGCTGATTCTGCAGTTTGCATCTGCCGGGGTATTTCATCATGCCGGCATCAAGGTTCCGTTTTTCATGTTTTTTGGCCACGATTCCGGAATACGTGCAAAGGAACCACCGCTGAACATGCTGATTGCCATGGGGCTTGGGGCCTTCGTCTGCATACTTTTGGGCGTTTACCCGCAGCCCCTCTACGCAATTCTGCCCTACCCGGTGGATTATATACCCTATACCGGAGCCCATGTCGTCGGTCAGCTGCAGCTGCTCATGTTTGGGGCACTTGCATTTTGCCTGCTGATCCTTTCCGGATATTATCCGGCTGAAATGCGGGCAATCAATCTGGATACGGACTGGTTTTACCGAACACTTTCACTCCGGCTTTACAAGGTATCCGACACAATTTTGAATACATTAAACCGCGTATGTGAAACTGTTTTTATTCAAAAATTTACCGGTAAGCTGGCAGCATGGGCGGAAAACGGTGCCGCCGGCCTGCTGCTGATACTGATGCTCCCGATATGGAAGGTTATGCGACTATCGGACGACAGGAAAACCCAGATAAGTGGTCGCATCAACACGCTGTTCAAGGAAGGTGCCGTTCCCATTGGCATCAGTGTGGCGGGAGTGGGATTGCTGTTGTGTGCATTGTACGTTTTGCATTAACTGAAGGGTGGACGCAGTTTTCGTACCAGAATACAGGTACATATTTACCCTGACCCAGCAATCCGGTGATTGATGCATTGATTTGTAACTTCAGGCGTATGTATACTTTGTGGAGAAAGACAGATGGTATCACGTGTCGATGTAGAGAATATAGTAATCCTTAGTTATCTTACAGAAGAGATGATCCAGAGGCTCTTGCCGGAAATAGAACTTTTCCGCTTTGCCGAGGGGGAGATCATTTTTCACAGCGGCGATCCGGCTGATATGTTTTATATGCTCAAACGCGGCAAGATTCTGCTTGAACAGCGGATTTCGGAAAAAGTCACCATCTCGATGGGGACCGTAAAACCGGGTTTCTCTTTCGGCTGGTCATCAATGCTGGGAGATAAGGAATTCACGCTGGACACCGTCTGCGGTGAGCCTTGTGAGGTACTGAGAATCAGGGCCAGAACCCTGTTTGAAATGATAGAACAGGATCACAGCATGGGGTATAGATTTATGCACCGGCTGCTGCATATATTGAGAAGCCGTCTGGACATGCGCACCGAGCTGTTCTTGAAATTGATCAGGAATCACCCCGACATCCACCCCCTGATCAAAAAAGACTGATATCAGGCACGTTCAGGCCAAAAAGAGCGATGCCCGCCTGGCCGCAGCCTGTATATCGATCCCTTGGCTGCATCGGGCCGTGCACTCCCTGCACTGGCTGCAGGTTTTCACGGCCAAGGCAACTTCGACGGCCCTTTCCGCAGCCAGGCGCTCATCACCATAGCCCTCGGAATACATGGCAATACGAACCGCATCCAGACCACCAGTACCGAACCTGCACTGGCTGATACACTGAGAACAGAAGGAGCATGACTTTCCGTCCAGTACCAATTTGTAGGAATCAAGCCGCAGGATGTCAGCGAGTCCTGTCTTGCCTCTTACAGCTGAGAGATTCTCCTCTACCATCTTCCGGCTCACCATGCCCGGAACGGCAAGATGCACACCGGGTTTTTCGACTACGAAACGAAGAGCTGCCTGATGGGGGGTGAGCTCAGGAATCCGGCTATCCTCGTACCCCCCATTCTGGGTTTTCATTGCGATGATACCCACTCCTGCGGCAGCAGCCTTTTCAATAGCCTCGAACAGGGTGGCAGGAGAACGAAAGTTGACAGCGACGAGAACAGCGTCATAAAAGCCATCCTCCACAACTGCCTCAAGCACTTCTATCTGGTTGCTATGCGTTGTGACAGCGGCAAATCTGAACTTCCCCTCATCCCTCATGGCCTTCATGGCCTGCTTGACGTCCCCGTTGAGAATCTGGTCCCTGGAATTCATGCTGTGCAGCTGCATGAGATCCACCCTGTCAACCCCGAGAGACGAAAGGCTTCGCTCCACTGATTTTCGCATCCTCGACTCCCCTGATATGTGAACCTTGGTTGCGATAACCAGCCGGTCTCTGATTCCAGAGATGGATTGCCCGACAATCTTTTCGTTTCGTCCGCCCATATAGCAATCTGCCGTGTCGATATAGTTGATCCCCTGGTCAAGGCCGTACCGGATAGTCTCAGGATCCGAGCACTGCATGGCTCCATAGCCAAGCACTGACACCTCCAAACCAGTCCTGCCGAGGATTCTTGTCGGCATCTCTTCGGGCTGAGCGGCGATAGTTCGGCTCGGCAGAAGTCCCGCACCGATTGAGGCGATCGCTCCTTTCAGAAAATCTCGTCTTTTGATCTGCATGAGATCCCCTCTTTTCTACGTCTATAAAAAAGACGTGAATGAAATGCTTGTGGGTATCCTGAAAATCCGGCTTTTATTATTGCTCCACCACGGTTCTCAGAACTTCATTCAAGTAGCTTGTCGTCTCTTCAGCAGGGAGATGCGACCAAAACACCGCGTTGTTGCTGCTCAGGACTGACAAGACACCCTTATTTCTCAGGGCAGCAGCGTATCGTTCGGCCGCGTCCTGGGACTGGAGCAACCTGAGGAAATACTTTTCGCCGTCCGGTCCGGTCCAGAGGAACCCCGGTCCGGTTTCCAGATCATAGTCCAGATGCTCCGGGTGATAACCAACCTCACACGGCTCTCTGGCAATTTTTTTCAGAAGACCAACAGTTTCTGGAAGCGCTTGAGAACGTGGCATAATTTTCTGGAGTGTCGACAGAAAATCATCGACGAGCTTTTTTCCTGCCTCGCCGTCTCCATCGACCTCAAAATCGATCCTGATGAAATAGCGGCCCAGCATCGCATAAAAGGTAAAGTCCCCTGAGAGAACAGTGGCGCCAAAAGCGTTGTATTCGTCACCGCCACAACCGGCGTAAAGGCTGTACAAACCATAGGCGTTGAGCGACGCTCCCATGTCAAGGACATCTGCAGACAGGTAGTCACCACCCTCACTCTCGTAGGCAGCATAGGTGAGGCTGATCACACCGTATCGCTTGAGAAGCTCAGCCTCGCCGTTGACATGCTCGTACATGGTGTCGGGAGGCCAAAGCGTCGGCCCTTCGATTCTTGTAAGGACCGGGTTCGCCCCGATTGAATCAGGCAAGGCCAGGATATCGCCAGCAGACCCGGCCGGAGGAAAGAGCAGGAGCGTGGCGGCAAGCAGGATAAATGAAAAGATTCGCATACAGATGATTGTAAAGGTTTTCAAAAAGTGCAGCAACTGGAAAATACCCGCCGTTTAAAAGGGGTCATAAATAGGGTTCGCTTTCGGAGGCGAGTTACGGTGGGCCATAAACGCCTTGGGCCACATAGCATATCCGGCCCTGTTGTCTGAGCCTGCTGGTAATAGCATAAATTCTGGTGCGACTGAAACCGGTGGTGTCTTCCAGCATGGCGACATTGACACCTTCCGGGTTCCGCCTGACGATCTCCTCGATCAAGGCGGTGGCGTTTAGAGGTTGTTTTGTACCTATGGCAGGACCGGCTACCGGGGCGGGCGGAGCCGGCGCACCCTTTTTCACACGGTAAGGCCGCTTGGGCGTTGCGATCCTGGCGATTTCGGCAGAATCCGGCATTACATCCATGTCAATGCCAAAGAGCCCTGAGAGGTCAGCATCATCAAGAGCCCTCGAACTCTTTTTTTCCGCTCGAGCCAGCAGTTCTCCTGTTTTGTCTTTTACGGCCTGGGCGACAAGTTCTTCGGTATCGGCCTGCCGCAAGGTGAAGAACAGGAGCGGGTCCTCATCGAGCCGGGCACCAATGCCGTAGAGAGTGGCAGCCACATGCTTGCACATTACGGCCCAATCCGGACAGGAGCAGTCGAAGTTGATCTCCTTGGGAGTCGGAAACAGTCCCTTACCTTCGGCCATAAAGATATCAGCGAGCGCTTTGGGGAATTTACCGGTCAGGAGATCTGGCAGCGAGCGTAGCTCACTCTGGCACTGTTTCCTGATTTGGGCCCAGTCAACCTTTTTAACCGGGGCAATACGGATAACCACTTCATACGGTTTGGCCTTGCTCCCCTGAACCAGGGCGCTCACCTGTCCACCCGCGATCCTGAGGTCCAGGACGGCACCGTGCCGCACATAGCTCTTACCCCTGCCGATGCGGTTGCTGTAATCGGCATAGCGTTCCAGATTCCTGTTCCAGGATTTGCCCCACCAGTTGCGAGCTAATGTATTGCCAGTGATGACGACCGGAGCAATGCCCGGTCTTTTTTTCTTTAGTTGTTGCAGTTTCTTCTCAACTCTGGCCTTTTTCTCGGCTACCGTGACGTATTTTGGATATCCCCAGTATCTCATAGCCATCCTTCTTTATGGTTGCAGGGAGAACAGTTCATACAATTCATCGTTGTTCATTTCGGTGAGCCAATTTTCGCCGGAGGCGGCAACCACCTCGTCCGAGAGTTTTGCCTTCTCTGTCAGCATCTGGTCGATTTTCTCCTCAATGGTTCCCTTGGTTAAAAACTTGTGGACCATGACATTCTTCTTCTGGCCGATACGGAAGGCCCGATCTGTTGCCTGGTTTTCCACCGCCGGGTTCCACCAACGGTCAAAGTGGATGACATGGCTGGCTGCCGTTAGATTCAAACCAACCCCACCCGCCTTGAGAGACAATACAAAAAATGGGACATAATCGCGACCTTGAAATGCTTCGACCAGCTTCTTACGTTTTCCTACCGGTACGCTGCCATGCAGAACCAGACCCTCTCGGTTGAATATGGTTGCCAGAAACCTAGAGAGCGGGCCTGTCAGCTCCTTGAACTGTGTGAAGACCAGCACCCGCTCCCTTTTTTCATGGATCGTTTCACAAATTTCCCGCAGCCGCTCGAATTTACCACTCTCCTGTTCGTCGAAATGATCCTGTCCCAGATACTGTGACGGATGGTTGCAGAGCTGTTTGAATTTAATGAGCGCCGACAGAATGAGTCCTCTGCGCTGTATGCCTTCCATGTGTTCGAGAGCCTCCCGGATCCCGGAAACAACCTCTTTGTAAAGCACCGTCTGTTTCTTGCTCAGAGCGGCCCAGGTTTTGACCTCCACCTTGTCTGGCAGATCGGATATGATCGACTTGTCGGTCTTCAAGCGCCGGAGAATAAAGGGGCTGACCACCCGGCGCAGACCAGCATAACCATTTGAATTGTTGACAAGTTTCTTTGTGAAATCACCAAACTCCCTGGCATTGCCCAGCAGGCCGGGGTTGATAAAATCAAACAGGCTCCAGAGATCGGATAATCTGTTTTCCACCGGGGTTCCGGTCATGATGATCCGGTTGGCGGCGGAAAGACTCTTCACCGCTTTGGTCTGCCTGGTGCCGGGATTTTTGATGGCCTGGGCCTCATCGAGGATGACATAGTTCCAGGTGTAATCCTGGAGCCATTCGTACCTCTGTACCAGGGCATAGGTGGTAATGACCAGGTCAATGGTGTCCAGCTCTTTTGCCGAAAGTGCCGGAACCGATGCCGGCCGGTGGGAATCGGGATGGGCGAAAAAAAAGCAGAGCGTTGGGGCAAAGGCCTCCTTTTCTCCGGCCCAGTTGGCAAGCAGTGAGGCGGGAATTACCAGAAGCGATGCAGCCGTCTTTTTGACTTTCTTTGTCTCAGCCTTGAGTACGTCGAGAAAGGCCAGAATCTGAACGGTCTTGCCAAGGCCCATGTCATCGGCGAGACAAGCGCCGAGTCTCATTCGATGCAAACAAAAAAGCCAGTTGAGGCCATCCTGTTGATAACGTCGCAGTCTGGCCGTAAACGCCCGACTGGTCTTGACTCTGGCCATGGTCTCGGGGCGCTGCAGTTGCCCAAATACCGTCCGCAGCCACTCACCGTGGGAGACGCCGGCAATCTCCGCAGCCGAATCGCCCAGAAATTTCTGCGGATTCATAGACAAACGCAGGCTCTCAACAAAAGAGATCCCATCTTCCGAAACCAGCGTATTGGTCTTTTCAAAAGCCTCCAAAGTCTGCCGCAGTTTTTCCGGATCGACCGCGACCCATTTGTTTTTCAGAAAAGCCAGCCCTTCCGACTCACCAAGCAGCCGGCGTGCCTCCTCCTCCGAGATTTCCGTATCCCCGATCATCAAGCGAGGGGAAAAATCAAGCAGGGCATCCATGCCCACCATTGAGGGGGGCTTTTCGCCGATACTCACCTGAATGGTTATGCTGGAGGTCCTTTTCTTCCACCAGTTGGGAATGCGGCAGAGGATGCCAGCCTCTTCATAAATGGGGATCTCCTGCAGAAAAACAAAGGCCTCTTTAGATGACCAGGCCAAGGGAGAAAACAGCTCCCCGCTGTCACGCAAGTTCGCCACCAACTCACTTTTCTGCGCCGCCTCATCGACGGTGACTAGAAGTCTGAGCAGTTTTCCGTGGTTGTTCTTGTACTCTTCAAGGGCGTATTTCAAAGGCAGATGACGGGACTCGCCTTCCTCGCTCAGGCGGGTGGAATAAGTCGCGAGAAATGCGAATGGGGATTCATGGTCTTTGTTTTCGACAAGATGGAAGTAGATGCGGCCGGCAATATGGACGTCCGGGCTGTATTCCTTGAAGAAATCTGCGAGCGTTCCCGCGTGGGCCTCAATCTGCCGGTAATATGTCTTTTGTAGCCCCTCCCACAAAGCCACAAGCGTTTCAGCGGCGAGGTATTCGCCACCGGCCATCGGGGGCGCGGATTCAAGTAGCTGGGCGCGTTCCTCATCGGCAAAAGGAATGACCACATTGGCGCGCAGCTCCTCCAGCTCAGGGGTGAGCTTGAGTTTTTGAATATAAAGGCCGGAGAATGTACGCCAGAAGCTGAGCGATGGCGACAGGGGAATGCTTTTGGAGCTGAACCCCAGAAAGAAGAGCCAGCCGTCCGGCTCAGCGATGGAACGCGCCATGATGTCATTCTGCAGAAGGTGGCTGCGTTGATTGAGCTGAATGGAGGCCGGGGAGGCCCACTCAAACTGAATGTACCCATCCGGCATCAACACGGTGGTAAGTTCGGCGTTCTGATGCATCATCAATATCGAGATATCAAACCTTAAAAGGTGATGCGGTGGTATATTTCACAAAGCTACCTTCCATACGAACCATTCTGCCTGACCCGTCATTTTCCTTGCGCCAAGCGAGAAAGTCAGCCCGAGCCGCCATCATTTTGCGATGCCCCGGCAAAAACTCGGCAGACTTGTCTGTCGCTCTACGCTGTTGCGCTCGACAAAGGCAAGCTGCCGTTCTATGGCATCGAAGGATATCGCTTTTTAGCCCTTCCCTGCTTTTCCCGCAAGAAAGCACAAGTCATTAATCAATTTTTGACAACCTATCTTGGTTTAGCCTTTCAATCCATACATTTTTTTGTCGTCTCTTGCTTGCCTAGAAATTGTTCGCCATGCCCCGTCGATGTTCAGCCTATACTCCTTCTCATCAAGCGACCTTTTCCAGAGACAACGGACATTGTCTCGAGCAAAATAAAAAACCTGTGGCAGTGCATGGTTAGAGCGCTGTTAATTGAAACGCTCTCCTGAAAACTTCAGGGTTTACAGCACTGCTTCCTATTTCAATTGAGATTCAGGACCACATTCAACAAAAAGGCTTAGAAAATAAAACTTGAATAAAAGAAGACCCTGATTTTCTCTCTATTATTGCACAATTAATTAAATTTATGAGTAAAAACACCTATTACACACTAAGTATTTCTACCGATTGTCATCCAGTTTCGAGTATGCTAAATAGCTAGACGTAGTAGTTAGCTCTGAGAAAAATTTGGAGAATCTGTCCTTGTTCCTGCAAAAACTTTGACGATCTCCACATGCAGAGACTGGTTGAGCTTCGGTACCTCCGCCAGTCTCTGCCTTTCACATGATTACCCTTCTCAATTTCTAATCATTGCAATCAATAGGCGATTTCATACATTCCCCGGGAAGCGTCAGATTCATTGGGACTTGACGATTTACTGACAGGATCAAGGTTAACCATGACAAATGTTATTTTTATGGATAAATTTATAACTCCTGAGACCGGATATTAAACTTAAACCATACCAATATTGAGAAATGGAAGAGCTAAACTAGAAAAACGGAGAATGATAGAAAGAAAAGTATGCCAGCTAACCTAGCTATAAAACGGCTGCCGTCTATTAGCTGTTGCCTCAATGAAAAATTCAACTCATGATTGACCATTTAAGTGCGTTTTCAAAAAAAGTTCTTTGGTTGAAACCATTGTTTTTCACTACGACTGCCGCTGCACTCATTTTGTTTGGCTACGTGGTGCTCATAGAGGAAGGCGCAGATAAAGAGGTCTATATCATTCCAAGCTTAGTTGGTGTGCTGTGGTCGCTCATCTGTTCACTTTTGCTATCCGTTTTCCCCTACGTCCCCCCGAAACCTGACAAACAAAAACAGCGCCTTGCCAAGCGTCTAAAAATCCGGCTGGTAAGGGGCGGTTATCACATAGGCTCATTGATGTTTTGCGCGTTAAGCGTATCAGTTGTATTGCTTACATTTAAATTACTCAATGTTTGGCGTGCAGACTTTTAAGCATAACGAATAAAGAAATATCTTTTTCAGAGGATTTTGACAGAAGTACAATCAAGTGGTATGCGCTTTTCTCAGGACGCACTTGGGGATCTTGCCCCACCCATGTCCAACCTGTTCACCTTCAAACTTAGCAAACCTATCCTTTGACAGCGGTCATTACTTCAAGCGAAATGAAAAAACTGCTGCGGTGCCTAGTCAGAAGGCTGTCATGCCAAATGAAACTCTCTTTGGGTTCTTGAAGGTCAACGGTCAAAGGGTATTGGCAAAAAAGAAGAATGGTGCAGTCCTTGCTTTTTCGAAACCGATTGAGACTAAAAATTTTTATACAAAACAAGGCTATGAAGTTTTTGGTGTCCTTGAAGATCGACCGATTGGAACGTTGCTTTATTACATGAAAAAAAGAGTAAAAGAAAAAATATGACCAGTCGTTCAAGTCGGATTGTGGGGACAACCCCGCAAACGCTCAACTCAGGGCAACCTACCCATCTCCAATCTTTCTATTTCTTAAATTCCATCCCAAATAGTACCCCTCCTATCTATGCAATCAATTTTTATCTTAAACTCGAAAACATTACAATACGTTATGCAGTTAACAGATAAAGGTTTCCCAAAGTCCATTTCCCAATTAGGTATACTGTCCCGGAATTAGTACGGAATTACTGGAATTATCGATTATTTGATTTGCAGTGCAAAACACTCCGGCGAAAGTGTTACGATTTTGTAACATCATGCTAGGTTGTCCATCACTTCTCGTGTATATTGGGGGGTGAGGGAGATGGACTGATAATTGCAAAGAATATAAGGACCTGTACGTAACGGCAACTGAGGGGGCCTTATGAAACGTAAAAACACATTACTGGTGATTCTGCTTCTCGGGACATTTTTTCTATCTGCAAACACATGGGCCCAACCGACCATACAGGTTGGCGTGGCGAGCATGATCACTCCCGTCAGTGCCGTTAAATATTACCAGCAGGTGGTTGAATACCTCGGCAAAAGGCTCGGTATTCCCGCAGAAATGGTACACCGAACCACCTATGACGAGATTGATGTGATGCTGGAAAACCAGGAGGTCGATCTCGCCTTCATCTGTTCTTCACCCTATGTACTCGACAACCAGAAATTTGGTGCTGAACTACTCGTTGCCCCGCAGGTTAGCGGCGCAGTTACGTATCATTCCAACATTATCGTTCACAAGGACAGCCCGATAACTGAGCTTGAGCAGCTCAGGGGGAAAACCTTCGTCTTTGTCGACCCGAAGTCCAACAGTGGGCGACTTTACCCCACATTTGTTCTGGCAAAGCGCAACGAAACTCCAGAGAGTTTTTTCAGTTCCTTCCAATATAGCTACAGCCACAACAAATCCGTTGAGATCGTGGCCAAGAAACGAGCCGACGGGGCAGCAGTTGACTCAATCGTCTACGACTACATGGTGAACACAAACTCACCATATGCCGGGCAGACTCGAATCATACACCGCTCACCGTCCTTTGGCATCCCACCTGTCGTCGTACACCCTGATACTTCGCAGTACCTGAAGCACGCGCTGCTCTCGATTTTCCTCGACATGCACATGGATCCGGAAGGCAAAGCAATTCTTGATGCAATGAGAATCGAACGTTTTGTCGAGGTCGCCGACAGTAACTACGATGGAATCAGGGCGATGCGGGCTTTTATTGCAAACAACAAGAGCACTCCTGAGGCAGCTGACCAGGATGTCCGGGAAAACTCCAAGTCTGTAAATAAGACTGTGCTCTTCGGGGTGCTGCCAAGAGACAATCCCATCATTGCGTATGAGCGTTACCAGCCACTGGTTGATTACCTTTCTGACGTGACCGGACTGGAAATTGAACTCAACCTTGAAAAAAGCTACCCGGATGTTGTCAACAAACTGGGCCAGGGCAACATGTCTTTTGCCCTGCTCGGGCCCCTGACCTATCTGGATGCATACAAGCGCTTTGATGCATCGCCAATTGCCAGGAGCAGGAATGCTCGAGGGGAAGCGTTTTACAGAAGTGTGATCGTCACCGGTATGGACGGATCAATCGAAGAAGTATCTCAGCTGGTGGACAAGAAATTTGCTTTTTCATCCCTCTGGTCTACCTCAGGTAATTTGGTACCCAGGTATATGCTTGCCTGGGCGGGAATCCATCTTGACAACCTGGAACTCTATCACCATTTCAACTACCACGATACGGTAGCCAAAAAGGTAATCAGCAATGAGTTCGATGCTGGGTCGATGCGTCTTTCTGCAGCTGAACGATACAAGCCATACGGATTAAAAATCGTCGCCACCTCTGATCCCATTCCAACCGGCCCGGTGGTGGTGTCGCCCCATACTCCTTATCACATGGTACAGAAGGTTCAAAAAGCGCTGCTGAACATGAGCGAAGATGAAGCGGGGAAGAAAATACTTGCCAAACTGGATCCGGATCTTCAGGGGGGATTCGTGGCGGCATCGGATACCGATTATATAAGCATACGGCAGATGATAAACGCCGTTCCCACAGGCTGTGGGAAGGGGTGCCATCCCAAGGTGATATTCTAATCGAGGAGTTTCATGGGAATTTCTCTGCAGAAAAAATTTATTCTCGTAGCGTTCCTGTCCGTATTTGCAATAACAGTGGCAATCAGCATTCTTACCGCGGTCAAGACGCGCTCTGCTCTTTACGGCGCTTCGGAACGCCAGGGCCGGATGCTTGCTGAGACCGTAAGCACCCTGATCATAAACCAGTTGATATATGAAAAATTAGGGCTGGTCGAGGAAGGGGCACTCATCGATAATTACATGGCAGACCTCAGCCAGCACCCCGAGCTCGACCTGAATTATGTCGCGGTACTCGATACCACCTTTCGAGTCATCTCCCATAGTGATTTTCTGGAGTACGGCAAGACATACGACGATTCTTTGATCAGGCAGGCCAGAGAATCAGATCGGGTCATGGTAAGATCTCTGACCCGCGGGGCGAAACACGCTGCACTGGAATTTGCTGCGCCGCTTTCGATCGCAGGAAAACATTGGGGAGTATTGCTCTTCTCGCTTTCTCTTGCTGATGTAGAAGAAGAGATCAGGGCAATGATCTTACAGACAGTTACCCATTCAGTTTTGGCTTTGTCTGCCTTGTTCCTTCTGATTTACCTTTTGAGCAGGCACTTTATCAAGCCGATCATAGACCTGTCCCAGGCCATGGGTGAGGTCGAGGTTGAGATGATTGAAAAGTCCATACCAGTGAAGGGAAACGATGAACTTGCCCTGCTCACCCGAAGTTTCAACGAAATGGTCGGACGCATCACAAAGGCGAACGAGGATATGAAACGTACTCACGAGAAGCTGCTGCAGTCAGAAAAACTCGCTACCCTGGGCGTTTTATCCTCAAGCATTGCTCACCGGATCAACAATCCGTTAGGCGGATTGTTCAATTGTGTCGGCCTCCTGCGCAAAAAGGGAGGTGACCAGGTATTCCGGGCAAAATATCTCGATTTGATTGAAGAGGGGCTGGAAAGTATCAAACAGACGATAGGGCAGCTATTGTGGACCGCCGGACGCCGGGAGGGTGAGGAGAAGCGGACCCGGTTGCTATCGGTGCTTTCAAGCGTGCTCAGCTACCTGGACTACCGGCTGAAGAGACAGGGGATCGATTACCAGCAGGACGTGGAAGACGACCTGGTTCTGCCGGTTGCTCCGCATGATCTGGAAGAACTATTCCTGAACATCACGATCAACGCCATCCAGGCAATGGAATCGGGTGGCCGGCTTTGGATCAAAGCCCATCGATCCGATTCTCAGGCAGTGATAAGTATAGAAGATACCGGGATCGGTATTCCTGAAGACAAAATTGATAACGTCTTCGACCTCTTCTATTCCACTAAAAAGGCCGGAGAAGGAACCGGACTCGGAATGTGGATGAGTTATGAACTGGTAAAAAAATACAAAGGTGAAATCTTTGTCTCGAGCCAGGTGGGCAGTGGCACGAAAGTGACGATCATTATTCCGGAGGTGTTATGAATGATTCCATTCTTGTCGT
This sequence comes from uncultured delta proteobacterium, assembly GCA_963696725.1. Lineage (GTDB taxonomy): Bacteria > Desulfobacterota > Desulfobulbia > Desulfobulbales > Desulfocapsaceae > MADRE3. The sequence goes on along the minus strand of CAVOLI010000014.1, from coordinate 78,747 downwards.
CGAAGACGAGAAAATTGTCAGAGTGTCACTGGTTGACGCCCTCAAGACAGAAGGTCATACCGTACTTGCTGTCGAAGACGGCAATGACGCCCTTCTGGCCCTCGAGAACGGGCAATTTTCACTGGTCATTACCGATATCCGCCTCCCCGGCGCGGGTGGGATAGAAATACTCAGAAAAAGCCTGTCGGAGTCGCCCGCAACGCCGGTGATCATAATGACAGCCTACGGGAAAATAAAAGATGCAGTTGAGGCGATGCGGATTGGTGCCTTTGACTACATCACCAAACCGTTTGATCTCGACGAGATGCTCATGACGGTGGTTCGAGCTCTGAATGTGCATAAAATCACGGAAGAAAATATCCAGATGAGAAAGGAGCTGAGTACCTATTACGGAGCACCTCAAATAATCGGCGAAAGCAAACCCATGCAGGCGGTTTTCGGCCTGCTTGATAAAATCAGGAGGACCGAATCAACGGTTCTGATTCTTGGTGAATCAGGCACCGGCAAGGAGCTCGTCGCTTCGACCATACATTTCCAGAGTGAAAGAAAGGACAAACCGATCATCCGGATCAACTGTGCAGCACTTCCGGATGACTTGATTGAGAGTGAGCTGTTCGGTTACGAAAAAGGAGCCTTTACCGGCGCAGCCTCCAGGAAGCCCGGCAGGTTTGAAATGGCGGAAGGCGGGTCAATTTTCCTGGACGAAATTGGCGACCTGCCCGCCTTGACCCAGACCAAAATACTGCGCGTTCTGGAGGAGAGAACATTCGACCGGCTCGGCGGCACCGCTTCGATTGCAGCAGACGTCAGGATAATCACGGCAACCCATAAAAATCTTGAAAAGGAGGTGCAGAGAGGCACATTCCGAGAAGACCTCTATTACCGGTTAAATGTTATCCCGGTTGAACTCCCTCCACTGCGCAAAAGAAAAGAGGATATACCCCTGCTTGTTGATGTTTTCATCAGAAAGCTCAATGACCAGATGGGTAAGGCTGTCTCCTTTTCGCCTGAGGCTGTTGATGCACTGATGAGTTACTCCTTTCCCGGCAACGTGCGTGAACTACTCAACGTGATTGAACGATGTGTTGCCCTCACAGACAACGGGGTTGTGCAGCCTGCCGACCTTCCGATCCATATCTCTAAATTACGCCAGGATAAAACCGTGCTTTCAACGTTGCAGGAGATAACCGCCGAAGCCGAACGGGAACACATCAGGCGTATCCTGAATCTCACCAGGGGAAACCGCTCAAAAGCTTCAGAAATTCTTGGGATCAGCAGGAAAACACTCTGGGAGAAGATCAACCTTCATCAACTGGACATCTGAGCCACCGGCAACGCTTTCTCGATACCCTTCCATGTTACGACAATGTAACAGTCGATTTCAAGTGAACTCACCTAGATTATTGATTTTAAACGATAAAGAAATCGACATCTGGTTTTCGCTTATTTACCCCTCCCCTTCTCGGAAACAGAACACTTTAACTATCTGTAATTATAATTCTTATTTCTTTTTTGGCCGCGCCTGCGTTACGTCAGCGTAACATTGGACCGCTCTATAGGCTCTCCACAAGCATGGCACAGATAATGCTATTACGATTGCTACACGCAACGTGTATCAGTAATCAGGTTAACGAAAAACCGGGTATATGGAGGAAGCTATGAAGATAAAAAGGAGGGACTTTCTAAAACTTACCGCTGCTGCAGGTGCAACAGCAGCACTGAGTGGTATGAGGAGCGAGGAAAGCTTGAATGCATTGGCTGCGAGTCATGAGGGAGCAAAGATTGGGGTAATGCCGGGTGAATGGAAAGCGACCACCTGCCAGGGGTGCACGACCTGGTGTCCGGCTGAGGTCTTTATCCAGGATGGCAGGGCGGTCAAAGTGAGAGGCAACCGCTATTCGAAACAGAATGACGGCAAGGTCTGTCCGAGGGGACACCTTTCCCTCCAGCAGGTCTATGACCCTGACCGGATCAAGGTCCCGATGAAGCGGACCAACCCGCAAAAAGGCAGGGGGCAGGACCCGAAATTCGTCCCGATCAGCTGGGATGAAGCGTTAAACACTGTCGCCGACAAGATGATGGAACTTCGCAAGAACGAGGAACCTGAAAAGTACTGCCTCATGCGCGGTCGGTATACCTACATGCGCGATCTTATCTATGATGTCACCACTAAAGTTTTTGGTTCTCCCAACAATATTTCACACAGCTCGACCTGTGCCGAAGCCGAGAAATTTGGTTCCTATTATACTGAAGGTTACTGGGATTACCGTGACTATGACCTCAGCAACTCTAAATATATCCTTATCTGGGGCTGTGACCCGGTAGCCAGCAACCGGATGGTCCCGGCCACCATCCAGCGGCTTGGTGATGCCCTGGACCGTGCGACCGTGGCGGCAGTAGACCCCCGCCTGACCACCAGTGCGGCCAAAGCCAACGAGTGGCTGCCACTGATGCCTGGCACAGACGGTGCACTCGCACTTGGTATTGCCCATGTTATCCTCACACAAGGTCTGTGGTACAAGGATTTTGTCGGGGACTTCAAGGATGGTGAAAACAAATTCAAGCCCGGAGCGATGGTCGATGAGGCCGATTTTGTCGAAAAGGAAAGCCACGGTATCGTCAAGTGGTGGAATCTCGCCGTCAAGGACATGCCGGCAGCTACAGCCGCCGAGCTGAGCGGTGTGCCTGCCGACCAGATCGAGCGTGTCGCTACCGGTATGGCTGCCGCAGCGCCGAACGTAGCCGTCTGGATGGGTCCGGGAGCCGCGATGCAGGCCCGGGGCGCATACTCGGCCATGGCAGTTCACGCCCTTGGTGGATTGGTTGGCGGTATTGACAACGAGGGAGGAACGCTGCAGACTGCCAAGATCCCGGTCAACAGCATGGATGACGATATCCTGAAGAAGTACCAGGATGATCTCGCCCAAAAACATTCCAAGAAAGAAAAAATAGACCAGCGCGGCAGACTCGAGCTGCCCGCACTCAATAAAAAATCAGGCGGCGGAGTTTCGACCAACAATGCCGCAAACGGAATCCTGAACAAGGATCCCTACGACATCAAGGTCCTGGTCGGTTACATGAACAACTTTGTGTTTTCCTGTAACGGAACCGAGCTCTGGGAGAAGGCCCTGGCTTCGGTACCCTTTACCGTACACCTGACCACAAACGCATCCGAGTTCACGATGTTTGCCGACATTATTCTGCCCTGCACGGTAAACATGTTTGAACGCTATGGATATGTGAAAACCAAGGCAAACCGCTACTCAACCTGTACCCTGCTGCAACCCGTTATCGCCCCGCTCTGGGATGTGATCCAGGATGAAACCGAGTTTCCGTTCCTGATAGCTGAAAAGCTCAAGGAGCGCGGTTTCAGCAATCTCTATGACTGCCTGACCGAGATGTATTCAGATCCTGAGACTGGCGCGAAAGCAAATAATTCCAAAGAATTGTCGGTCTATGCGCTGAAATACTATACCAAGCCGCTCTGGGATGGCAAAAAAGACACCCACGGTGACAAGATCAACGGCTGGCAGGAAATGCTTGAACGCGGCATGTGGAATTCTGAACCATATGAGTACAAAAAGCACTGGGGCGGAAATTTCAGTACTGAAACCAAGAAATTCGAATTTTACAGCGAGACCCTGAAAAAGGTTCTTGGCGACCATGCCGAAAAGCACAAGGTTGATGTGGACACTGTCCTGGAAAAATGCAATTACACTGCCCGCGGAGAAATGGCTTTCGTTCCCCACCATGAGCCGCCGCTGCGTCACGGGGGCAAGGATGAGTATCCGTTTGACTTTATCGATTACAAGTCCCGGCTTAACCGGGAAGGAAGAAGCCAGAATGCTCCATGGTATTACGAATTCAAGCATGTCGATCCAGGCGATGTCGGGGGACAGGATACCCTGAGGATCAACCCTGTTGATGCAGCGAAAATCGGCATCAAGGACGGTGACAAGGTGAGGATTACCTCAACGGTTGCTTCCGGGGAATGTGTCGCCAGGGTATGGGAAGGGGTGCGGCCCGGCACGGTGAGCAAATCGTATGGCCAGGGGCACTGGGCTTACGGGCGGACGGCCACGGATGATTTTGCCATGAGTGCCACGCGAGGAGTAAACAACAATACCATCATCCCCTGGGAGCTTGAACGACTTTCCGGTTCCAACGCCAGGAATGGTGGCCATGCAGCCGTCCGTATCGAAAAGATATAGGTAAGAGGAGGACAATCGAATGACACAATATGCAATGGTAATTGACTTGAGAAAATGTGTTGGCTGCGGTGCCTGTGCTCTTGCCTGTAAGACCGAGAACAACACTGCACTGAGACGCAACGGCCAAACCTACAATTGGGCCGACTTCATTCACGAGACCAGCGGTACGTTTCCCAATACCGGGTATCGCACACTTCCCGTTCTCTGCAACCACTGCAGTGAGGCTGCCTGTGTCGAAGCCTGCCCGGTCGAACCGAAGGCGATGTTCAAGACCGAGGATGGCATCACGATGCACAACGACGAACGGTGCATCGGCTGCAGGGCCTGCCAGGAAGCGTGCCCCTATAGTATGGACGAAGTCAAAAAAGACGGCGCCCATGGCGAATACAGTGTTATCAGTTACAACGAGGAGGGTGAACCAACCCAGCGGTTCTTTACTGACAAGACCGAGTTGATCCCCAACGGTACTACCTCCGGTTCGGAACTGGCCTCGCTAACGGGTGCAAGCCCGCCACACCAGACCAAGTACTCCCACCCTGACTACGAAAGTGTGCGTCGGGACAACGTTGTTGAGAAATGCATTCTCTGTGACCACCGCCTGAAGAACAGTGAACCGGCGGCCTGTGTCGACGCCTGTCCCTCCGGGGCCAGGGTTATTGGAGACATCGAGGACAGTAACAGCGAGGCAGCAAAACTGCTGGAAAAGTACAAGCACTTCGTACTGCTGCCCGATGAAGGTACCAAGCCGAACGTCTACTATATCAGGGATTATTCAGCCCGATAAGACAATTCCAAACCAGCCGGGACTCGTGGGGGAAGGTGCCCGCGGGTCCCGGCTATGACATCTGGCGGATTATCTTATGATTTCTCAAAATGATGCGATAACTCGCGGTAATTGTTTTAAATTACTTTCTGCCTGTTTCTATGAGCCTGAAAAAGACCTGTTTGTCGAAGAACAGCTCTGCAAGAGCCTGCGAGAGCTCCTCGACGGCTGGGCGTCCGGGGCCGCAAAAGCTGCCTCGAACATGGAACTTGCCCTGTCAGACACTGCGCAGGAGCAACTGAGCATCGATCATGCAGAACTTTTTCTCGGGCCTTTCAATTTGATCGCAGCACCCTATGGATCTGTTTATCTTGAAAAGAACCGGCAGCTCATGGGAGACACAACCATTGCCGTCCTGAAGATCTACCAGGAGGCAGGACTGTCTGTCGATGAGAAAGAACCACCCGATCATGTCGCAATTGAGCTTGAGTTCATGTCGTATCTCTGCATCAGGGAGGCCGAGTCAAGAGCAGAAGGAAAGGCCTCCGATGCTGAGAAGTTCCTCGGTTGGCAAAGAGATTTTTATCACTCATATTTATCATGGGTGCCGAGCTTGTGTGACACGATACGAACAGGAACGAAGAGTCCGTTCTATCGGTCTCTTGCAGATTGTCTGGCCCGGTTTATGGCAGCCTGCGAGCGATGCTATGGAACACGTTCGGCAACCCCTGTATGAGAGATAACAAAGGTTCGCTCTATGCCCCCATTAAGCCTGCTCGAAAAACTCGCTTCACACGTTAATCAGCAGACAGCTGTTTTCGTGCAGGAACGGTGTCTGAGAAAACGCCTTAACTGCTTTGATTGCCTGCGCTGTATTGACATTTGCGCTGCAGGCGCAATATCGCTTAGAGACCGTAATATCAGCTTTGACTCAGATGCATGCACCGGTTGCATGCTCTGTACAACAACCTGTCCGAATGATGCCTTCACGTTTTCAGGGTTTGACCCCGGTTCGCCGGGCTTTTTGAAAGAGGCAGCAGAGCTCACCGTTATATCGTGCCCGAGACAGAGCAAACTATATCAGGAAGAACGGCTTATTCCATGCCTTGGGGGCATCACCATTGAACACCTGCTGGCATTTGCCCTTGATTCAACCGGCACGGCTGTCACAGTGTTCAACGTATCATCTTGTACTGACTGCGAAAACAGCCACGGGGTAAGGCGCTTCCTGCGCGCGCTGGCGTGGGCGGAGGAAAAAGCTGGTTCTTTGTTCAAGAGAAAATGTATCGTCATCACAGATAAACAGCAGGTCAAATCCCTTGAGCCGCCGGTCAGGCGTTTATTTCTCTCCAGCCTGAAGGATAACCTGTTGACCACGATCGGCGCCCAGTTCAGCCTCTCGTTTGATAGTCCGAGGCAGACGGCAAGAACAAGCAGGAGGATTCCAGCACGGGTTCGTTTGAAAAAAAATCTGATCGAGCATCTTGAGCCGAAACAGGCAGAATCCGTATCCGCTCTGATTGATCATCGTCTGGCTGTAAGCGGCACATGCAACCTGTGCCCTTTGTGCACGGGTATCTGCCCTACCGGGGCAATCAGGGTTGATCGAATCGCCGGACAAAAAGAACTCAGATTTGACAATACACTTTGCAGCGGTTGCGGATTGTGCGTATCATTCTGCAAGAGGAAATCACTTTCTCTTGAAAATCCTGTCTCCTGGGTTATGCAGGCTGATATGAGCAACGAATCGCCCCCGCCTGAAACATCCCTGCAGGAATTCGAACACCCTATCAACGGGTAGGTTCGACGGTAAATTTGGCAAAAGCTGAGAGAACAGAGAAATTGATATGGCAGATCTCCTGATTCCTGTTGCTGCGCTCGCGTGTATCTTTGCAGTCGTTGCTTTTTTTTATGCTTCGGTCGGGCTTGGAGGGGGTTCATCATATACCGCGCTGCTGGCGATAGCCGGGGTGAGCACGGTGACGATACCGATGGTGTCGTTGACCCTGAATATTCTGGTGACAACATTCGGCAGCATCGTGTTTCTGCTCCACGGCCATGCTCGATTGAGACTCATTGCACCGTTTATTATTGCATCGGTCCCGATGGCTTATCTTGGAGGAACGCTGCACTTGCCGAAAACAGCATTCTATATCCTGCTGATGGCAGCACTGTGCCTGGCTGCGGCACGGATCTATTTTCCAACTACCAGCAAACCTCTGAAGCTGGAGAAACGTGAAAAAATTCTGTTTGCCCTGGGAGGAGGTGCAATACTTGGGCTGGTGGCCGGCATTACCGGTATCGGCGGCGGCGTGTATCTGGTTCCGCTTGTTATCCTTCTCGGTCTGGGAACCGCGAAGGAGGCGGCCGCCTGCGGCGCATTCTTTATCTGGGTTAATTCTGTTTCCGGACTGCTCGCCCGACTACAGTTCAACGAAATCGACCTTGTCCCCTATCTGCCGCTTGTTTTCGGTGCCGTTTTGGGCGGGGTGGCGGGAAGCCTGATGGGAGCAGGCCGTTTTGAGGTCCGCACCATGCAGAAGATTCTTGGTTCGATCCTGATAGTGGCAATCCTGATGCTGGGAAGAAAAATACTTCTGTTTGTATAAAAAATGAACCTGCAAGATCATAGCGTATATCACATTTGAAGGCGCCCCTGAGAAGAAATATCCGTTCTCCACTCCTCTGAGATGCTCATCTGCAATGCTAATCGCAACAGTCGGCTGTCTAATTTCGCACAGACAAGGTTCAAAGAACTATTGTCGCCTGCCCGGACGAGAATTGATGTCTGTTGCCTCAGGATCTTTGTTGCTTAATACCACCAGTGATTCCTTGGATTTTTTTTAATCTCCAGCCGATTCCTTCCAAATACTCGACTGCATCCAATTCGGAAAAGCCTGATACACCATCAGAAACTACCACCAGATCGGCACTTTCCAGCAACGCATATGCTCTTGATTTAATTTTATTATTTGATAGTCTTATGACTATAGAGAGTGCCGGCTCAATGACTTGCCCGAGACTATTGGATTCACAAATCACTACCGACTCATCAGGTATTTGATTTTGAAATGCATTGTATCCATCCAGAATTCCGTCATCACCGCTTCTCAGATAAAACGCCTTTTTAGCACCAGCCAGCAGCATCCTGGAGGTGTCTTTGGATTTGGATGCTATTTGTTCCTCAAAAAGATGGCCTTTGACATCCCCGACTCTATGGCTGCCATGGAACAGTTCCTCATCCGGATAAACAACAGAAACTTTAAGGGCATATATGGGATTTACCCTGGCTGTCCGCTCTATCAGTCGACAGATAAATTCGGTTTTCCCCACATCTCTGCCTGTTCCACCCACTACGAGCAGTCTTTTATTCGCAGTCATACATCAAGAGCCCGGTATTAAATTTCTCTTTGCTGAGGTGTAACCAATCGCTTAAAAAACATTCCGCCGTTTTTAAGTGGAATCCCCGCCTTTTTTGTTATAGTGCGTTTTGAATCATGGGCGCATCAATCCTTCATTTCATCCCGTGTTTTCCCATTCAATCTCGAGTACGGCCTGGGCCAGCTTAAAAAACGGCCCAATTCCAACAGCCGATGTATAACATTATTGTCACCTTAGCGAATCATCAAAGAGAAAGGAGATCTAACCATGGACAAGACGAAGGTCGCTGTTGTCACCGGCGGGGCAAGGGGAATCGGCAAGGCAATTTGCGAGGCATTTGTCACCCAGGGATTCTCTGTCTGCACCATTGACCTGCTGGAGAACGACTACTTTGTTGGAGATATCGCCGATGAAAAGATTCTTCGGGCCTTTGCGTCGAAGGTCATCGGCGAATATGGTTCAGTTGACTGTCTAATCAATAACGCCTGTGTCTCCCGGAGGGGTCTCAACACCTGTTCCTGTGACGACTTCAATTACGTGCTGCGGGTGGGAATCACGGCGCCCTTTCTGCTGACCCAGCTATTCATGGATTACTTTAACGCACCGGCAAGTATCGTGAATATTTCCTCCACCCGCCACCTGATGAGTCAGGCTGATACCGAAAGCTATAGTGCGGCCAAAGGCGGCATCACGGCCCTGACACACGCAATGGCTATCACCCTCGCCGGAAAAGCGCGTGTTAATTCCATTTCCCCTGGATGGATCGACACCACAGGAAGACAATTCGAAGCTGCCGATGCAGCTCAGCACCCCGCAGGCAGGGTAGGCAGACCGTCTGACGTTGTCCATGCCGTCATGTTCCTGTGCGATGATAAAAGTAGCTTTATCACGGGGCAGAACATTATCGTGGATGGTGGCATGACAAAACTGATGGTGTATCACGATGACTGCGGATGGACGTATGAGCCGTAAAGAAATATGCTCAAAATGCTCACCTGTTAAATTCTGCGCTGAAATAAAAGAGCTTCCAGCTTCTATACTATGGTCTCCCTCCGTTAAATCGGTCCGGTTTTATCTTGCGTAAAAAGACCGGAGGTCCTGTCTCTTTGACAGGATCAGGCTCGAGTTTGCCCCGCAGCTCCGGGCTTCCTCGCGTTGACGATCAGAACTGTGGCAATCGGCAGCACCAGGCCAAGCAGTGCCACGGTGATAAACAGACCGCCGAGCTGGCTGTAGTCACCCCGTTCAATCACGAACAGCTTGTTTACGTAGGCGGTTCCGAGTTGGGCCGCTGACAGGGCAAGATTCGTGAACGCCGCCATGACCGCGAAGTAGGTTGCTTTCTGCTTGGCGGGCGCCTCCCGCGCGATCCAGGCGAGCATCGGCACCATTGCTACCTGCCCCAGCGGGGAGTCGGCCATGGTATCGATGATGGCAATGCTCCTGGCGCCGAAGCCAAGATGCTCGGCCGTCCACTCATGAATACCGTAGAACATCCCGATGTAGGGAAGCATCATTATGGTGTTGTAAATTGACAGGAACAGGATGAGATACGGTATCGGATGCTTGCTCATCCAGCCCCGCAGGGCGAACAGACCGATGATTGCCAGCAGCGCGGAAATTTGCCGAAGCGTGCCCAGAAAAGACTCGTCAAAGCCGAGCACGTCGATTTGCCACCAGCTGGCTCCTGCGCCAGATCCGGGGATTGCCCTGAAAACGAAGACGATGATGGCGATACCGATTATTTCCAGACGCTTCTCCCGGTCAAGATCTCTGAGTATGATGTGCATCAGGTAGACGATCACCCCGAGTGATCCGAGGAAAATGGCCTCTTTCTTGACAGCCAGGTCGGAGAGACCAAGCAGCAGGCTCAGTATGACAAAGGCGCCGCTGCCCCCAAGTATGTACCAGTTCGGGGCGAGGTCTTCTGCCGTACCCACCATCTCCGACAATCCAACGCCCAACTGCTTGAGCCGGCGCAGTCGCATTCGGCTGGATACCGAGCCGAGCGAAACGCCCAGAACCGAGATCACCGGAATAATCAGGGCGTACTGATACATAACCTGGTACGACAAGGTCATCGCCAGCCACCCTCCAAGACCGGCGACCAGGGCACTGCCCCCTATGATGGCGATTCGGCCGAGCGTCTGCATGGTGATGTGCATACGCTTGATTTCTTCCTCCGCTATTTCCCGGCCGTCTTCGCCATACCTCGGCACGGCTTCGACTGTCATCGCATCTGCCACCACGTCCTGCAGCACGAAACCGACCGGTGAAAGGAGGCTGGCAATGACATACCATAAGCCCGCATCAAAAAATCTGGTCATGGCGTCCGGATGGCCGGTGAGTCCAACCATGATGAGCAGGCTCACAGCCATCAGTGCGGCACCGAGATAGACGAACAGGGCTTTCTGTCGCCAGAAGAGATCTACCAGGTGCCCGAGCGGCATTTTAAGGGCCCACGGCAATCCGGCCCAGAACCCCAGCCCGGCGAGAAATTCGGCCGAGAGGCCCAGTTCCTCCTTGACGTAGAAGCTCTCTATGATTCCGGTGAAGCCCGAAATTCCGGCCGCCAGATAGACCATCAGGGGCGGGACATAGCTCCAGCGCATTTCCAGGACGATGCCGAAGAAATCATCACGAAACCATCTATAGACACGTGTTGGTCTGCCGACGGAGGAAGGTTTACTGCTCCCGGGTTTCACTGCGGCTCAGCGCCCCCTTCTGTGGTTGGAAGTCCGGTAGTCGTTTGCCGGCAGCATATCATGACGACCTGTCCGTGGCGGGGTTCGGTGGAGTCAAGTTGAGCGGATTCATAATGCAAACTGTTTCAGCACATTGTAAAAAATGTCAAGAAAATACCGTTACCGGAACCTACCCCGTCAGACCTTACACGATAAAAGAGGACACCGATCAAGAGTACTCTGTTTGTTCTCAGGGTACACCTGATGGCTGTCAGGTAGCGTTAAAAGGTTCGTTCAGCTTGATGTATAACCAGATTGAGATGGCATATTTTCTCTGATTTACAGCAGAGCCTGAATTTGTGTTAATTTTTATGGAAAAATCGGCAAAAAGCAAATAGGTTGGTAGGATGTGCTCAAGAAGAGGAAGATTGTGTGTAAATGTTGGGTTAGTCTCGCAAAGCATTGCTTATCACCTTCACGTGTTGAAGGTTAACCCTTAAAAAGCTAGGGGAAAACGCGTATCGCAATTGCTGATCCGAAATAAATGGAATGGAGAATAATATGGAAACAGCCAAAAACATGGTTGCAGACAAGGGGCGGAAGATCGTGTCGGTTCCCGTGGGTACAACTCTTTTTGCCACACTTGAAAAAATGAATCAGAAAAAAGTGGGTGCCATTCTTGTCACCAGAGACGAAAAAATCATCGGTATATGGACGGAAAGAGATCTCATGCAGGATGTCATCCAAGAGGGCTTTGATCTCAAAAGCGCATTGATAGAAGATTACATGACCACCCTTCTGATGTCTGCGCCCCACACCGATACGGTCTTTAATCTCATGGACAAATTTCTGGGGCTCCGGATCAGACATCTGCTTATCGAAGAAGACGGCAACATCTATCGGTCTGGTCTCGGGTGGGGACGTCATGAAATGCGTCATCCATGAAAAAGATTCAGAGCTGAAACAACTCAATTCCATGGTGAGTTGGGATTACTATGAGGATTGGAGATGGAAACCTGAAAATCGTTAGATCCTATGGCATGGGCGGCTAACCACTGCCTCCCTCCGGGCCGGGCATAACAGGGGGACAGAAAACGTAAAACCTGGTGTCCATCATCTTCGTATAAAGTGATGTCTCTTGATATATGACAGCTGGCGTTCTATTTTTCACCTTAAATTATGGAGCTAACATGAAACATCGGTGCGTTAAAGCGATCTTGACCCTGTTCCTGCTTATTGTCATTCCCGGATCAGCTGCAGCCTATGATCTGCCTGCTGTAAACCTCGGATTCACAAGCTTTGTAGACGGTGGTCCACCTGCCGGTCCCGGGTATTACTTCACCCAGTACCTGCAATATTATACTGCTGACCAACTAAATGACGGCAGCGGCAATGCCATTCCATTCCCGGATCCTGATCTTGAAGCCTGGGTCAGCCTTTCCCAGGGGATCTACCAGTCTGATCAGGAGCTTCTGTGGGGAGGGAAATGGGGACTGGATGTTATCGTTCCCATCGTTGGGCTCGATTTGTCCTACAGTGCTGCCGGGCCATTTCCCCAGGATAACGGCACCGGTCTGGGAGATATCCTGGTCGGTCCATTCCTCCAGTGGGGGCCTGTAATGAAAGATGGAAGGCCGTTTTTTATGCACCGGATCGAGTTACAGATGATTTTCCCCACCGGTAAGTATGATGAAGATAAAGCTCTGAATCCGGGCAGCAATTTTTTCTCTTTTAACCCCTATTGGTCCGGCACCCTGTTTCTGACTCCGAGTTGGACCGCATCAACCAGAGTGCACTACCTGTGGAACGCAGAAAACAGCGATGCTATCGGCGGTGCAGAGAAAAGCACGGCTGGGCAGGCAATACATCTGAATTTTGCCACCTCATATGCCGTCATTCCCAATAGCCTGCGCCTGGGGATCAACGGCTACTATCTAAAACAGATCACAGATAGCGAAGTGGATGGACAGGATGTGAACGACAGCAGAGAAGAGGTTTTTGCCATAGGTCCCGGGGCATTGTGGTCATTTTCTCAGAACAACCACTTGTTTTTCAACGCCTACTTCGAAACCAGTGCTGAAAACAGGTCTGAAGGTCAGCGTTACCTGTTACGCTATGTCCACCATTTTTAGTTTAGCGTGCTTTGACAAAAAGACCTCGCAGGGTGAGTAAAATATGGGCTGAGGAAACTGATTTTTACACACCATATCGTGAGAATTATTCTGTCCTTGCCCTGCCTGAAATGTATCAGTAATTCCAGCCTGGGATTCCTTCCAGAGAGGTGGCAGGTTTTGCTGTATACGCATCGTTTTGTTTGATCACTGAACACCTCTAGAGTGATGAACAATTCACTCTTAAAAAAGTGTTCATTAAAACCCTACACGTCATTCACACCTTTAAACCATAAGGAAACCTTAGTTTCTTTATATACGCCACCGCTTAACTTTGCTGCTGGGCGGTCAAATCATATCGACCTCAAGCATAAACCGAGCTTTGTCCCCTGTTTCTCTGGGATTACAGTACCAGGAAAAGCGAGCAGGAATTACTGATCAAAGAGTGGCTGCATCCCCTCTTCCGCCACCAGAATCTCCATTTGATCGTCAGTCGGGGGTACTGTGAAATCGGCTGCAGAGGCTAAAAATTTGGGCAGAACCTGCGTATCTCCGGTGGTTATTAAAAAAATACCGGGTTGTCCCATGACCCAATGTACCGACTTTCTGATCGAGTTTTCATCACTCAGCGGTTCATACCAGGTGTCATGGCTGTGAGGCTTATTGTTCCATAAGCCACGAGCGGCTGATTTTATGGTCTGAACTGCAATGTTGTGCTCCCGGCAATAGACGATCAGGCGATTGAAGTCACTGCGGTAGTGCGGCAGCTGCATCAACAAGTAATTGCACGGTACAAGAACGGTATCAAAGGCGAATCGCTGCAGGCTCTGCAGGTGCATTTTGGGTGCAAGTATTCCGTGGCCGGTAATTCCGATAAATCGCGTCAACCCCTCTTCCCGGGCTTCGATCAAGAAGTCCAGTGCACCGCCTGAACCCATCGCATATTCACGATAGACAACATCGGTAAGATTGTGCATCTGCAGTAAATCGACATGACTCACTTTGAGTCGCTCCAGGGACCGGTAAAATTGCTCCCTGGCACCCTGATATGAGCGTTCGTTGGTTTTGGTCGCGAGAAAAAAATGATCGCGGTGCCGCTGCATCCAGTTCCCCACGCGAAGCTCCGCATCATCGTATGCCGGCGCAGTATCAATATGATTAATATCGTACTCGAGAAGTTTATCCAGCACTCCATCTGCAGCTTTCTGATTGACACGTCCTACACAGAACGATCCGAAAATTGCTCGACTGCTTGAATGCCCGGTATTGCCAAAAGGTTGCTTTTCAATGGTAGTCATAAGACCTCACTCCGGAGCTGGCTCATTATCCGCTAAACCTCACGGATTGATGCCTCCGCCTCTGTTAAACAAAGCCATCCCAGCCCCAAATCCTGCAAAGAAAAAGCGGGCTCTTTCGGCCGCAATGATCGATGTCCATGTGGCAGCAGCATGAAATATATGAAGTGAATTTGTTTCGACCTGATCCGACAGTTACCATATTTTCAGGCTGCCTGTCAAATCAAGTCGAGACTGATACATCTTACCTTGTTAACACCAAGGGACTTTGTCGTACCTTAATTACCAAGCGATTTATCGCAATTAATTGAGCCTCTTGCAAAATGATGATTTTCGTTCAAAATCAAGGCATGCGAAAAATTTTACCGCAGGCATATAATTGATATTTGGAGGATAAAATTTTTTAGCATAACGCGGAGGTTGAGCGAAAAGGGAGCTTAACAAACACTCTCAGCTCCCTTTTCCATGCTCAGGCGTGCGATTTGGCATTCACCGGCGGCATCAATAAGTAACTTTGACAGTTCCAGTATTTACAATCAAATGCCGGTTAGGCTTCTGGAGGTGTTCCTTCAGCGTTTGACACAACTGCTTCGATTTGGACTAAAGCGTCTTTGGTTAAAGCAGTTACGCCAACTGTTCTTCGTGCGGGAACGCCGCTTGGAAAGAATGTTGTGTAAACTTGGTCTACAGCATCAATATCTGCGATATTTTTAAGGAAGATATTTACTTTAACTACATCGTCCATAACGTGATCGACACTTTCTACAATTGCTTTGATATTCTTTAAGCACTGCCCAGCCTGCTCTTTTACACCACCAGCTACCATTTCACCAGTTTTTGGATCGATAGGTAATTGAGCTGAAATATGATTGTAATGAGAAAAAGCTACCGTTTGTGAGTATGGACCTTTTGGTGCATTTTCCGTATTGTTTGCTTCTATGACGATTCCATGCCTGTCTTCACGAGCTTGTGGGGGTGTACCGTCTCCGTGTGACACAACTGCTTCAATTTGTACCAAAGCATCCATAGGTAAAGCTGAAGCTGCAACTGTTGTCCGTGCGGGAACATAGGCTGCGGCCCTGGCGATAGCCGCGTGTGGGAAAAATGTTGTATATACTTCGTTTACGGCTTCAATATCAGAGAGTTTTTTAAGGAAGATACTTATTTTAACAATATCGTCCATAGGAACGTCGATACTTTCTAAAATTGCCTTGATATTCTTTAAGCACTGCCCAGCCTGCTCTTTTACACCACCAGCTACAATTTCACCAGTTTTTGGATCGATAGGTAATTGAGCTGAAATATTATTGTAATGAGAAAAAGCTACCGTTTGTGTAGAGCTTTTGCTTTTTGGTGCATTTTCCGTGTTTCTTGCAACCTTTATGAGGTCGCCGGCCTGTGGTGCTCCCGGAATTGTACCTTCACCGTTTGAAACAAGTGCTTCAACTTGTATCAAAGCATCCATAGGTAAAGCTGCAACTGCGACTGTCGTCAGTGTAGGAACATAGCTTGTGAAGAATGTTGTATAAACTTCGTCAACAGCGTCAATATCTGAGATATTCTTAAGGAATATAGTGATTCTAACAACATCGTCCATAACATGGCCGATACTTTCTACAATTGCCTTGATATTCTTGAAGCACTGCCCAGCCTGCTCCTTTACACCACCAGCTACCATTTTACCAGATTTTGGATCGATAGGTAATTGAGCTGAAATATTATTGTAATGAGAGAAAGCTACCGTTTGTGAATATGGACCTATACCTTTTGGAGCATTTTCCGTATTTCTTGCTAATACGACGTTATAGCCACTCATGACAGTATTCCTCCTTCTAGTGTCCCCATCGGGGATGGTTTAAACCCCTCGCCTTTAGGCGAAGAGAAGTTTACTATTGTCGCAATGCGACGTTACAGACTTGGTGCACATACAAAAACCGATTAAACATCTATGGCGGATCATCTGCAACATTCCAAGCCCATGGTTTTATGCACACACTTTCTGTTTTCTTTTATTGTCCTTGACTGACTATTAGTTCTAGTACAATAAATCTGTTCACCAGGATTACCAGATTCACGCAGGACGATTGAGTATCGCTTCCACGCTTCCTCGATAGTTCAGAGATGATCATGATAAAATTACGAAGCAATCAAATCCCTCACCACCTTTTATTTCTTAACCGGATAGTCTCCAGCATCCCGCCGATTTACCCCCCAGAAATCTGGCGGTTCAGTTGTTAAATGTTTAAGTCCACTTCGTTCAAGCGCCAGCAATAATTCAGTATTTGCAGTGTCAAGTATCTCGTTTTCATCGACATTTTTCAAAATCCGTTGAAAGAGCAATACTTTGCCATCAACAATGACCGTGTCAACATCTGCTGCATTAGCAAAATGTGCCAACCGTGTTACCGGCATATTTGGGGGGTAGAGGTGTGGCTTACGCATATTAACCAAGACAATATCAGCTTTTTTCCCAACCTCAATCGACCCTATCGTATCATCCAGACCGAGAGCCTTTGCAGCATCTATTGTGGTCATCTCCAATACCTTTCCAGGGGGCATCCAGGCCGGATCACGAAAATGGCGGCGGTGATAATGCATGCACTGAGCCATATGTTTAAACATGTCAAATCCTCGATCCGGTGCCCCGGCATCCGAGCCGATGCACACGTTTACCCCCTCACCTATCAACTCTGGAGCAGGACAGCGGCCATAAACGGACATGATAGCGCTGGGATTGTGAACAACATTGGCACCAGAATCCTTCAGAGCCGCGATGTCCTCGTCTGTCAGGTTGACACTATGAGAGAGGAGCGCGAACGGTCCGAGCAAGCCAAGATCACCGGCGATTTTTATTGAACCGCTGGAATGGCCATCCTGGGTAAACAGAACATTATGTTTCGACCGCAATGCTGATATTTCATGCGACATCATTTCTATATCAGAACGTGCACCAGGTTCCTTTGCCATATCGTCAGCATTATAGACCGGCAAAATCAAACAAATACCAGTCCGTCGGTTACGCACATCATTCCATCGCTGAATCAGTATATCACTCACCTCAAGTTGTCGGGAAAATGAAATGGCATACTCCTGTGAACCATCATCTGTAACTCTGCTGAATCGCCGTGGAAAAGGGCGTTTTCCCGGGCCGACGGCAAGGATGGTTCGAAGACCTGACTCAAGTGTTGCCTCGCAGTGAACATCTCCGAAGACAGGATCATCAGTACGATAAACATCGGCACCACCTCCCAAAAGAGTCAGGCTCGTCGTAACCCCTGCTTTGAGCCTTTCCAGTTGAGCAAGCCGTGCTTCTGCCCGCCAGAACGCTACGGTTGAATGATGAGCATAAATATCAGCGCAGGCATTGAACCATGCCTTACCGTCACCTGCCCCAAGCGATCGAACCAGCCCATGTCCTGCATGTGAGTGGCAGTCGATTAGGCCTGGAATTGCCACCATGCCGCTTCCATCAATTACCCTCCTTGCACTGCTGTATTCAGCCTCGACAGCCGATCCAGGCCCAACCGAGACGATTTGATCTGCTGTGATGGCAATGCAGGCATTGCTCATAACACGCCGAGCAGCATCCATGGTGACTGCTGTTACGTTGCGAATCAAAATATCTATCATTTTGAACTCCTAATACGTGCATAACTTGTCGAAAAAATCTGCTGGACAGGTGCGTGCCCAAAGGTTCTGTCAGGATATTGGGAGACGAGGCCATCAAACTGTTCCTGCATTTGACAACGTAAGGCGCGGTCATCAATGCCCTTGATGTGGCCATCCTCCATAACGAACCGCCCGTTGATTACTACAGTGTTTATTTCGCGGCCTGAACCGTTCAACATGAGCGTTTGTATTGGATCTATATTCTGCCCCATTGCCGGGTCATCGAAGTCAACAACAATAAGATCGGCTTTTGCTCCCGGTGACAAGCGGCCAAGATCTTTTCTTCCAAGTGCCGCTGCCCCACCCAGGGTTGCAGCATCAAAAAAGTCTTCAGCACGACAGGCTTCTGCATTGGCCTCGACAACACGGCTGAGCAAAAGACCGAGCTGCATATTAAGGATCATATCGGGGGGGTGGGTATCAGTACCCATGCCTATGTTGATCCCAAGCTCTCTATACTTTCTGAACGAATTCAAAGCAATACCGTGGCGAGCCATGACGAGTGGACAATGTGCTATGCTGGCTCCGGAATCAGAGATGATCTGCAGGTCCGGCGCATCCCCTATTACGCCAGTAACACCTGATACAACAGTTACATGCGGCAAGATCGTGCGTTCAGAGAGAAAACCGAGGCTCAACAGCCATTCCGGAGGACTCATTCCGTGCAGTTTTAACACTGTTTCATATTCAAAGAGTGATTGACAACAATGCAGTCTGATTGGAACATCAAGTTCAATAGCCGCGGCGGCAGAGCGACGCAGGAGCTCGGGCGTACAGGTTTCGATCCTATCGGGAGATAACATTGTACGTATCAATCCACCTGATTGCCCCTCAAATACTTGACAAAACTTGACAGCATCGGACAGTCCGTTAAAACCACGTTCTTCATTGAAATAAAAATCCAGAGAGCCGTCGTCTCTGACAAGGGTGTTGCCGGTTCGATAAGCGGGACCGAGATAGACTCTTAGCCCAAGCTCCTCTGCTGCCCCTGCTGCTGCGACAAATTCCTCCCACGTTTCTCCCCATTCACGGTAGAATAGGGAGGCGATCGGCAGAGCGGTTGTTATGCCATTGCGAATCAACCTGGAAAAAGCATAGCGTTTCTGAGCCCCAAGCTCTTCCGGGGTGTACATTTCCCGCGGTCCGGCATTCATGTAAGTTTCGGGCCAGACACGCCCCTTGCGCCAGGCGGGCTGGTTATCAAAAGCGAGTACGGTTGTATCAAGGTCTGAAAGTGCATCCAGGTCGATAAAACCGGGACCTATCAAGGCGTTACCATAATCTGTCTGCCGCCCTCTCTCGCCGGAATATCCATGACCAACGAAGAGTATCTGGTCACCATTGAAAACCACCTCGCCATTTTCGTAAAGGACATGGTGACCATCAACATGACCAACAACCCATCGGGCTGTAAGCATTGTCGGACCAGTGACCACGTCGTCCATCAAGGCACCTCAATCTGTGCAATGCCATTTCGTGCAACAACCAGGCCGCCTTTAACCACAAGCCTGCGGGGTGGCCGATCAACAACAGCCTGGGCTACTGTTTCCGCCTCAACCAGCACAACATCACCTGCACAACCTTCAGCAAGGCCATAGTCCTTCACGGCCATCATTTTTGCTCCACCATACGTACAGACCCAGAGTGCGTATTCCAATTCACTGTCATTTCGGAAATTGTTGCGGAGTCCCAAGAGCATGGCTCGTTCAAGCATGTCGCCATTGCCATATGGTGCCCAAGTATCTCGAATGCCGTCGGAGCCTGCACACAAGACAACTCCAGCCTTACGCAATTCTGCCGCTGCAGGAACCGGCCGAGAAGGAGTGGCGACGGTAGCAATAGCAATGTTCTCCTCGGCCAGCCGCTCCACCAGACCATGCGCACGTGCCCGATCGGCCATTCCGAGGCAAAAAGCATGGCTGATCGCAACCTTTCCCTGCATCCCATGAGCGTGGGTGCGATCGATAATCATCTCCATTGAAAAGGCTCCTAACTCGTCTGCCTCGTGAAGGTGTATATCGATCGGCTTCGCATGCTTCTCTGCAAGTTTAAAAATGGCATCAAGCTGGCCTTTTGGATCACGATCAATGCCACAAGGATCGAGACCGCCAATCACATCCGCGCCGTTACTGAGGGCTTCGTCCATCAGTTCAAGCGTACCGGGTCGGCTCATGAGTCCTGATTGAGGAAATACGACAATCTCTATATCAATTGCCTGTTGATAAGTATTCCGTGTCTCTGCCACTCCCTGAAAACCCCAGAGACCAATTTCGGTGTCAATATCTACATGGCTTCGAATAATTGTCGACCCACGAGCGAGGGATTGTGCCACCTGGCGAGCGGATTGACGTACCGGATCGATATTCCATTCCTTTTTAAGGCGGCGCTCTGTCTCAATTTTGTCTCTAAGGCTTGGCCCGGCCTGATGCGGACGCCACCCCATACCGAGCAGGGATTTATCAAGATGGGTATGGGCCTCCACGAGTCCGGGAAGCGCGATAGCACCGCCACCTTCTTCAACGGGCATGCCTTCATCCGCCTTGATGTCCGGGGCGATACTGACAATACGGCCTTCGCATATCATGATATCCGACAGGTCAGCGCCAAGGGGTCTAACATTTTTGATGATCAAATTGTTTTTCATGGTGGGATAATTAAATGTTATTTCTACGTTTTCAGCCGCTCAACATGATTATATTGAAACGTGGCGGCCTTTAAATAATTCGCCGTTAACCTGTGGAGACAGAAATGGCATGTCTTTATTCATCCTTCTGCGAATAACAGTTGCGCTGAACAGCATTAACGTGCGCCGTCGACAGATAATCGCCCTTCATGCACCGCATGGCAGGCAACCTGTACACCTGAAGCTCCGGGTGCCAATGCCGGCAATTCGCTTCGGCAGCGCTCATTTGCATGCGGGCACCGTGGATGGAACGTGCAGCCTGATGGCGGGTTAATGGGGTTGGGCACCTCGCCTGCGACCGGCTCCCGATCTCTTTTTTCCATGGAAATATCAGGTATTGTATTGAGCAACAGCTGGGTGTATGGGTGCTGTGGCCCGGCGAAAACATGTCGTGCCAACCCCACCTCCACAATCCGACCCAGATACATGACACCAATCCACTCCGACATGAAGTTAACCACTGCCAGATCATGGCTGATAAACAGGTATGTCAACCCAAGTTCTCTTTGCAGATCTTTCATCAGGTTCAGTATCTGCGCCTGAACAGAAACGTCCAGCGCTGATGTCGGTTCATCGCAAACAAGAAAATCCGGGTTCGAAGCGATTGCCCGGGCTATAGAAATTCGCTGGCGTTGGCCACCTGAAAACTCATGCGGGTATTTCTCTCCATCTTGTGCGCTCATCCCAACAAGATCCAGCAAGCGCCCGACTTCATGCAATTCTTCACTTCGGCTCCTGCGTAAGCCAAAACTGCGCAGCGGCTCAGCGATGATATCACGTACACGCCATCGCGGGTTGAGGCTCGCATATGGGTCCTGAAAAATCATCTGCATCCGTTGGCGGAGCGCAAGCGGCTTCCCAGCCGGCATGCCGGTGACATCGACCCCTTCAAAACTGATACTGCCCTCCGTTGCCCGATAGAGGCCGACAACCAGTTTTGCAACGGTCGATTTGCCGCAGCCCGACTCGCCAACAAGGCTGAAGGTCGTGCCACGCGGGATGTCAAGATCCAACCCGTCAACTGCTCTGAGATGCTGGACCGGCTTGCCTTCCAAAACCCTGTTCAGAAAGGGCGGTGAAATATCAAAGTACTTTTTTACTCCTCGCACAGACAGTAGCGGCACGCCGGTATTTTCTCGCATCGAATCGTTCATCACATTCCTTTTTCATAAAGCAGACAGGCGACCTCGCTGCCGTTAATGTGGATAGGGGCCGGTTTGACCAATGAACATCTCTCCATCACCTCACTGCAGCGGGGATGAAATGCACAGCCGGACGGAATATCTTTCAATCTGGGCATTGACCCCTTGATTTGCGTCAAGCGTTCACTGCCCGTACCAATTGTCGGGATCGAGCCCATCAAGCCTATCGTATAGGGGTGGCGTGGTTCTTTTACGACCCCGTAAACAGGTCCGATTTCTGCCAGTCGTCCTGAGTACATCACGGCTACACGATCACATGTCTCAGCGATAACACCCATGTCATGAGTGATCAGCATGACTGCCGTTCCATGTTCTCGACACATCTTTTTCAGCAGGGCAATAATCTGGGCCTGGATTGACACGTCCAGCGCTGTGGTCGGCTCATCGGCAATAATAAGTTTTGGCTGGGCACAAATTGCCAAGGCTATCACCACCCGCTGACGCATACCACCTGAAAATTGATGCGGATAATGGTCTATCCGTTTCTCGGGGGCGGGAATACCAACCTCTGCCAGAAGCTCTATTGCCCTCTGCCGGGCTTCTCCACGGTCAAAATCCAGATGCGTTTGAATGGTTTCAACCAGCTGTCGCTCAATGGTAAAAAGAGGGTTCAGGCTCGTCAGCGGGTCCTGGAAAATTGCCCCGATTTTTTTTCCTCTCATCCGCCGCATCTGTTCACTGGATAAGTTATCGATGCGCTTTCCCTCAAAGCAAATTTGCCCGCCGGAAACATGGCCGGGTGGCTCAAGCAGACCTATGATTGCGGCCCCGGTCAGGGATTTTCCAGCGCCTGATTCACCAACCACTCCTAAAATTTCTCCGGGCACCAGATTGAACGAGATACTGTCAATGGCACGGAGAAGACCGTGGCGCGTGTCAAAAGCAATCGACAGGTCCTTGACTTCCAGCAGAGGGGCGGCAACTGTCTTACGATTATTCATCATGTGAATACCTTCAGCGAAGCTTGGGGTTCAGGGCGTCACGCAGCCAGTCACCAAGCAGGTTGACCGCCAATACAAGCATAACAAGGGTCAGAGACGGAAAAATCACAACCCACCATACCCCGGAAAACAGAAACTCATTGCCGACACGAATCAGGGTGCCAAGAGAGGGATTTGTCGGCGGCATCCCAACCCCCAGAAACGAGAGGGTTGCTTCTATCAGGATCGCCATCGCCAGGTTAATTGTAGCAATTACCAATACCGGGCCAAGGACATTCGGAAAGATATGACGAAAAATAATTGCAAACGAATTGCGTCCGACCAGCCGGGCTGCCATGACATACTCACGATTACGCTCCACCATTGTCGAACCGCGAACGGTACGGGCATACTGCACCCAGGTTGTCACCGCAATGGCGAAGATCAAAACCATCAGGGCAGCATTCTCATGCATTTCGCGAGGGAGAACGCCACGGACAATACCACTTACAAGCAGGGCGACAAGGATAGTGGGAAAACTCAGCATGACATCTGCGATGCGCATGAATACCGCATCGATCACACCTCCAAAGTAACCGCTCAGCAGGCCGAAGCAGATGCCAAAAGCCATCGCCAGCACGACACTGATAAATCCGACTGCCAGTGAAATACGTGAACCGTAGAGGATTACCGAAAACACGTCCCGTCCCTGGTTGTCGGTGCCGAGCAGAAAGCGCGGATCACCTCCTTCCGCCCAGGCTGGAGGCAACTCACTGTCCATAAGGCTCAGCGTAGCAACGTTAAAGGGATCATGCGGCGCAATCCACGGTGCCATCAGGGATGCGGCAATGATCACCAAGGTTACAGCTGCGGCAATAACCGTTACCCGTGACTTCTTGAAACTGTAAACCAGGTCACTGTCCCAGACATCCGTCATTGTCTTAACAGAAAACAGACTGTAGATGTTCATTTATTCCCCCTGTCAGCTGTTCCGCCCGCCATCCAGGGACAATCGCGGATCGACGGCAAAGTAAAGAAGGTCCACGGTCATGTTAATCAGCACGAAGACAAAGGCGACCAGGATGAGATATGCGGACATCACTGGAATATCGGCAAAATTAACCGCCTGGATAAATAACAGCCCCATGCCCGGCCACTGAAACACTGTTTCGGTGATGATGGCAAAAGCGAACATCGATCCAAGCTGCAGTCCCACTATGGTAACGACCGGCATTAAGGTGTTGCGGAATGCATGGCCGAAGTGGACTGCCCGATCGGTAAGACCTCGCGCCCTGGCAAAACGAATAAAATCAGAACGAAGTATTTCAAGCATTTCCGAACGGACAAGGCGCATGATCAGGGTGACCTGAAATAAACCGAGCATGGCTGCCGGTAATATCAGAGACTTTATGCCGCTGATTGTAATAAGTCCGGTTGTCCACCAGCCGATCCTGACAATTTCGCCTCGACCAAATGACGGCAGCCAGTTAAGCCATACTGAAAAAACGAGGATCAACAGAATACCGGTTACAAACGTGGGTACCGATATGCCGATCAACGATGCCACCTGCAGCAAGTTGCTGGCAATTCCCCGCCGATGCAGGGCTGAATAGACCCCCATCGGCACCCCGACCGCCAGAGCGAAGAGAGCGGCAACGAAAACCAGCTCGATGGTTGCAGGAAGGCGCTCGGCTATCAGATCTTTAACCGGCCGTTTATTTCGATAGGAGATCCCGAATTCGCCCTGGACTGTCCCGCTGACGAAGTTCCAGAGCTGTGTCGCTACCGGGTCATCAAGTCCCAGCTGACCCCTCAGTTTCAAACGGTCCTCGGTTGAAGCATTCTCGGGAAGCATGCTGTTGACCGGGTCACCGACGAAACGGAACATGAAAAAAGAGATCAGAGCAACAGCCAGCATTACCATGACGGACTGGAACAGACGTCGTAAAATAAAGGCAAACACGGGGCGACCTCCTGGTGCTGGAAAGGAGTACCTATAAAAGCCGGCCGGCGTGGTTGAAAAACAATGCCGACCGGCGTCTGAGATGCTACAGCTTAGTCTGCAATATTGACGTACCAGAGACGTGGTTTATTGTCCGGGGTCACTTTCATACTGACTCCGTCACGCACTGCCCATACGAGCGGCTGCTGGTGCAGGGGAATTATCGCCACATCATCTTTAGCGATGGCTAATGCTTCTGTCATCATCGCCGTCCGCTTTTCAGAGTCAAGCTCTATAGCTACTGCGTCGGTGAGTCGGTCAATTTCGGGATTGGAATATTTGCCGGGGTTCCAGGCACCCATCCGGTCGTTAGGGGTATGCAGCAGAGCAGACAGGACACTGTACGTGTCAAGCATGGGCAGTGTTGCCCAGCCAAGCAAGAAAATGTCTGAACCTCCCGCTAAAGCTTTCTCAAAATGTTTGCTTTTCGTTTGAGCCGTAAGGTTTGCCTTCACTCCAAGCCGGGCCCACATTGCCGTAACAGCCTGACAGATTTCCTCGTCATTGACATAGCGGTCGTTCGGGCAATCAAATCCAACCTCGAACCCGTCCGGATACCCGGCTTCGGCCAGCAGCTTTTTAGCGCCGTCAAGATCCGACGGGTCTCTCTTATCCAGCTCTGCATCGTATCCTGGAACCGGAGGGGCCACCAGGATACCTGCATTTCGGGACATGCCACGCATCACTTTTTCGTGGATCAGATCCATATTAATCGCCAGGTTCAAGGCACGACGAACCCTTACATCGGTCAGTGGATTTTTGTCTTTAATGTTCGAGTTATGAAGCTGATCACTATAGTTAAGGCCAAGCATGATGGTCCTCAGCTCTGGGCCGGTGATGACGGAAACTCCGTCTGCACGATTGATTCGATCGATATCCTGCAGGGGAGCCGGAAATACGAAGTCCAGTTCGCCCGAGAGCAAAGCAGCAATTCGAGTTGCGTCAGAACCGATCGGGGAGAACTCGATTCGGGTCAGGTTGTGTTTCGGTGTATCCCACCAGTCAGGGTTAACCACAAGAATGGTCTTGGCATCAGGCTGGCGGCTTTCAAGAATGAATGGCCCGGTGCCGTTGGAGTTTGCAACTGCATAGTTCTCTTTACCTTTTCGAACATCTGCCGGGGCAAGTGCATCATGCTCGGTCATCCACTCCTTGTCCAGGATGTATATATTAGTCAGGTAATTGAGAAGAATTGGATCGGTGCCGTTGAGAACCAGGTCTACCGTCATATCATCAACTTTTTCAGCCACAACGACTGCAGGCAGGTTGCTTTTGACTGGTGAATCAGGGTCGATGGCGCGCATTATTGAGGCCACAACGTCATCCGCAGTGAACGGATTACCGTTATGGAATTTCACCCCTTCCCGCAGGTGAAAACGCCAGCGGAGGGGTTCAATCACTTCCCATGAGGCGGCAAGCGCCGGTTCAACTTCCAGTTGGTCATTATAACGAACCAGAGGTTCGTACACATTGTGCAGGAAACCGATAGTGTTGCTCTCAGTCATTGAATGTGGATCCATTGCAGCAATATCGGTTGAATCCGACATCCGCAACGTCTTTCCGGTGACCATCGTTGAACTGATGCACACAACAGCTAGTGCAATTCCGATCTTTGAGAGAATTTTCATGGCAATCTCCTTATGAAGAGGTTTGTAGCGACCCAGGCCAGGTATCAACCGGCCTCATAAACGCCTGGGATGTCTTCTTGCTCGTGATAGATATCTGTTATCTGTCAGTCACCAGCAAATATAATTACAGCGAATAGAGCAAAACCATTAAGGATTTAAAGTATAAAAAAGTGCTGATCTCGAATAAATTGAATAAACCGGAATTACTATAAATTAAGAATGAATATAAATATCACCACATCGCCAATATTGTATTCTAAAACATGGTTCGTAGTTCTTTATGGTTTCAATTTTCTTTTTTTTGATTAGAAACATTAAGGGAAAATATTGCACTCAATATATTATTTTTTTGTTTACACTTGACTTATACATTGATGAAGTTTTCCCGTCAACTCCTTATATTTGTTTTTCATAAAAATTTTTCCCCTTCTGCATACGCAGCATTTTCAGCCCTACCCTACGAGAGATTCTGACGGCGACTGGTATTTGAAAATGTTAGGACCTGCATAACAGACTGCTTCGAGCACATAATTATCAACACTAAGCATGCGTGTACCATTGTATGTACTCGTCTTTATTATCGTTTCCAGTTCTTCAGCTTTGCCCATATGAGCCCGATAGACAGTATCCACCCTCATCAGGAAGGTTGACATACCCATCAGACGAAGAGCATTCCAGACTTATAGGGTATAAATGGCTAAGCAGTGTCCTGCCCCTCACCGCTTCTGGAAAGGATGATACTCGTGCCAATGACGGGCAATATCGACCCGGCGGCATAACCAGACTTTTTCATGCTGCTGTACATACTCGATAAAGCGTTTCAGCGCGGCAGTGCGTGCAGGGCGCCCAACCAGGCGGCAGTGAAGCCCAATGGACAACATTTTCGGCTGTTCACCCCCCTCGGCATACAAGGTGTCAAAAGCATCCTTGAGATACGTGAAAAACTGATCGCCACAATTGAACCCCTGGTTGGTAGCAAACCGCATATCGTTTGTATCAAGGGTGTACGGTATTGTCAGCAGGTGATGCTCTCCAAATTCACTCCAGTAGGGCAGATCATCATCATATGTATCACACTCATATAAAAAACCACCTTCTTCCGCCACCAGCCGACGGGTGTTTGGGCTCGTTCTGCCGGTATACCAGCCAAGAGGTCTCTCGCCGGTAACCTTCTTTATGATCTCAATTGCTTTGTGCAGATGCCTGCGCTCTTCACTCTCTTCCATATACTGATAATCTATCCAGCGATACCCGTGACTGCAGATTTCATGACCATCACTGATCATCGCTATGGCGACTTCCGGGTGCCGTTCCAGGGCCATTGCTACAGCAAAAATCGTCAGCGGGACACCGCATTCCCTGAATAATCTCAGCACACGCCAGACCCCGGCACGACTGCCGTATTCATAGAGAGATTCCATGCTCATATGGCGAACACCGGCAAGTGGGGGAGTTCCGATCATTTCAGACAGAAACGCTTCCGACTCCTTATCGCCATGCAATATGCAGCGTTCACCGCCCTCCTCGTAATTCAATACAAAAGAAACCGCAATTCGTGCCTCACCAGGCCATTTGGGGTCAGGTGGAAATTGTCCATAACCTACTAAATTTCTGTCATATTCCTGATTCACGACACGCTCCTTTCTTGTTGAGTTGATGCTTGTATAGCGCAAAGGTTGGGGAAATACCTGAATTCTTTATCGCAAAGTGGAAAACATTAATCTTTATTTTGTTTACAATTATACAAATTATTGTAAATATGTAAACAGATGTTTTATGCTTTGCCATATCATATTTCTAAAAAATGAAGCAAGCGCGTTATCTCCAATAACGGCAGGGATAACGAGTAGTGCACCAGCACGTAGCAGGAATATATCGCGCCAAGATTCGCGCTGCCCTCTGACCTAACAGGAGTATTTTCATGAAAATACGAGTGATAAATCCAAATACAACCATCAGCATGACCGAAAAAATAGGTGACGTCTGCCCGCAGGGTTGCCTCGCCCGGCACCGTCATCGTTGCAGTAAGTCCTGCAAGTGGGCCGGTTTCAATCGAGAGTCACTTTGACGAGGTAATCAGCGCTGTTGGTGTTAGCGAAGAAATCCTTGCAGGCGAGACTGAAGACACAGACGCATACATTATCGCCTGTTTCGGTGACCCTGGCCTGCTGGCAGCGCGCGAACTTACTTCTGCGCCGGTCCTCGGTATTGCAGAAGCGGCTTTTCATCTGGCAACATTGATATCCACTCGATTCTCAATCGTTACAACCCTGGGCCGCACCGGTATTATCGCCGAACATCTTCTCCAGTTATACGGCTTCTCCCATCACTGCAGACGGGTGCGGGCAGCCGAGATACCGGTACTTGAACTTGAAGATGACAGTGATTCGGCTCTGAACCTGATTATCGAAGAATGTCTTCGAGCAAAAGCAGAAGACAATATCGGCTCCATCGTACTTGGCTGTGGGGGCATGGCAGACTTGAAAAAACAGATAGAAGAAGAGGTGGGTCTGCCAATTGTAGAAGGCGTGACTGCCGCAGTCAAACTGGCTGAATCACTGGTGAGCCTTGGCCTGGGAACAAGTAAATATGGAGACCTGGCTTACCCCCCTGCCAAATGTTTTACCGGTCGGTTCCAACACCTTTCCAGAAAAAATAAATAAACAACAAAGAGTAACGGAGTAACAGAACCCGGGGTAGGCAATACCGGGCTGTTACTCCTTCAACCGGTCGCCATCTCCTTGGTTACCGGCTGCCGTCCTGAATCTGACGACAGACAACTGCTTCCTTCCTAAACATCCCCGCCAAGATAGGCTGCCTTGATCCGGTCATCGTGAAGCAACTCCTTGGAGTTACCGCTGATAACTATGCTGCCGGTAGTCATGGCATAAGCTCGATGGGAGATACTCAGAGCCATTCGGGAATTTTGCTCAACCAGAATTACTGAAACGCCTTCATCCCGATTGATAGCAACTATAGAGCGGGCAATATCCTGAACAAGTTTTGGGGCAATCCCCAATGATGGCTCATCGAGCAGCAATAGCCTTGGTTTGGCCATCAGGGCGCGGCCAATAACGAGCATCTGCTGCTCCCCGCCGCTCAGGGTACCGGCTGCCTGGGAATAGCGCTCTTTCAGGCGGGGAAAACGTCCGAGAACACTGTCCAGTGACTGGGCAATGTCTTTTTTGTCATTACGTGTGAAAGCTCCCATCATCAGGTTGTCTTTAACCGACATGAATGGAAAAACTCGCCGGCCCTCCGGAACCATGGCAATTCCATCCCGTACGATCATCGAGGCAGAACGCCCGTCAAGACGTTGACCCTGAAAATAAATGGAGCCGGACGATATTTGTCTCAGCCCGGTAATGGCCCGCAGAATTGATGACTTTCCTGCACCGTTTGCACCGATCAAGGCAACGGTTTCGCCTTCCATCAGGTTGATCGAAACTTTTTTCAGGGCATAAATATTGTCGTAATAAAGTTCAACATCATCAAATCTCAGCATCTCATTCATGGCTAGATCCCAATCGTTATGTCTTCGCTTCCAAGATACGCTTCGATCACTTTGTCATTGTTTTGTATCTCTTGCGGAGTACCTTCGGCGATTTTCTCTCCAAAATTCAGGACAACGATTCTATCGGATATTGCCATTACAGCCGACATGTCGTGTTCCACGAGCAGTACCGTCACACCGCTGTCCCGCACCTTCCGCACCAACTCGACAGTGTGCATGGTCTCATCGTGGTTCATGCCGGCGAATGGTTCATCCAGCAATAATATTGTCGGGTCAGTTGCCAGGCCGATAGCAATGCCCAATGCCCGCAAATGACCTTGCGGCAGGTTACTGGCGATTTCATCTCGAATGCCCTCAAGTCCGAGGAATGCAAGAATTTCATCGGCGGTAGCGCTGAATTTCCTGACGTCTTCCCTGGCGGCTTTGCTACCGAAAAAATATCCTGCCAGGGTTGCTTTTGCCCGCAGATGCTGGGAAACAATTACGTTCTCATGGGTGGTCATACTTTTAAAGATCGTCGTCTCCTGAAAAGTTCGCACAACCCCCTTGCGTGCCACCAGGTGCGGGGAAAGGTTCGAAATCTTTTCACCCCTGAAAAGCACCTCGCCGGAAGTTGTCGGCAGAAAAGAGGTGATCATCTTGAAGAGAGTTGATTTGCCTGCCCCGTTGGGACCGATTACTGAGAGGATAGTTTTCTCTTCAACATCGAAGGATACGTCGTTATTTGCTGTCAGGCCTCCGAACTTCTTTGTGACGTTTCTGACTTGCAGCAGCGGGTTCATTTTCGCACCCCCTTCATTTTGGAGAAGCGTATACTGAGCAGGCCATTGGGTAGAACCAGCATCAGAAAAATCAGTAGACTGGAGTAGACCAACAACTGATATTTACCGAGCTCAAAAAGAAGACTCCAGCCAAAATAGAGGGTAAGGGTGCCAAGCATCGGCCCGAAGACATATCCGAGCCCGCCCGAGAAAGCAATTAAGCATAAAGTTAATTGAGTCTGTGACCTGGAAGCTGGAGGGATAAATCGATTGGGAAATTGCCACAAACATCGCTCCACCGATTCCGCCAAGAAAAGAGGAAATGGCAAAGACGATGATGCGTAAATAAGCGATATTTACCCCGATTGATGAGGCTAGCTCCTCGTTTTGCTGTAATGAGCGGCACAGATGCCCGAAACGGGAATTTACCAGACGGTACATGCAGGCAAAACAGATGACCATCAGCGCGCAAGCCACATAATAAAAGGCCAGTTTGTCATTCTCGAGCATGTGAAAAGTCGGGGATTAACGTCAGGCCGAAAAGTGACAGTGCGCCTGGCCGCGGAATTGAAACAATTCCCTTGGCGCCATTGGTGATAGGCAGTGCCAGCATTGTTAAGCGGGACACTTCGGTAAGAACCAGCGTTATCATTGCAAAGTAAACGCCCCTCAGACGCAAGATCGGCAAACCGATCGAGAACGGCAACACCGGCACAGAACAGGCCCTGCCAGGGGCAGCGTCAGCCAGAAGGATAAACCCGCCTTGGTGACGAGGATGGCGGAAACATATCCGCCGATGAGTGCAAAAGCACCCTGGCCAATGTTGATCCGACCAATATAGAATGTCAGCCAGACGCCGGCGCTTGCTATCGACAGGAGTGCTACTGATGTCAGGGTGTAATAGAAATCCCAGCGACCGGAGGCCGCAATGGCGTATGGCACCGCAACAAAAACAACAAAGAGAAATATCGCCACGCCGATGATTTGATTTATTTTGACTGTTTTCATGACTGTTACCCCCAGGGTTTGCCCATGAGGCCTTGCGGCCGAAACGACAAGAAGACCATCAGCGAAGCGAAAATGAGAAGATAGGTGATATCGCCATATTGCGAGAGCACTGACAAACCAACCGCTTCGAGAGCACCCAGAATGAAGCCGCCGGCGATCGCCCCGGAAATAACACCGGCGCCGCCGATCATGACCATCATAAAGGCCTTGATTGAAACAGGACCTCCCATACCGAGATTTACCCCGGTAATCGTCACCAGCAGTCCACCGACAAGCCCGGCCAGCATGGCGCCGAGTGCGAAACCGATCATGGAGTAGCGGTCAACGTTGACGCCCATGAGTTCGGCTGCCGTACGATCTTGAGCAAAGGCCCGCAGTGCTCTGCCTGTTTTGCTGTACTGCATGAAGGCGATAAATCCGGCGATGCTCATGATAGCCAGGGCACAAACCAGGACCCTGTCATACGGTAAAATGATCCTGAAATCCCAATTCAATACCCCGTCAAGGATCTTCGGAACGCCCCTCTGCTTTTCGCCAAACACCAGGAGAATGATTGCATCCAGTAGAAAGGCAATGCCTGCGGCGAGAAGCATGGTACTCTCTTCCCGCACGGATCGTCTGATAACCGGACGAAACAGGAAATATTCGATGAGTGCACCAACAATGGCCAACGTTACAGCGGTTCCGGCAAGCGCAACAACAAAGGGTAATCCAAGCTTTCCGTATATCGTGTAGGTGACAAATCCACCCAGAACATACATTTGACCATGGGCAAAGTTCAGAACATTCATCAAGGCGAAAATGAGGGTAAGGCCTAAGGCTATCATGGCGTACTGGGAGCCCAGATAGAGCGCATTCACGATTACCTGTTCCATTCGAACACCTCTTTTTTTGACGTGTCCCGGGCACATAACAGGCCCGGGACATCGCACGCTAGTCAGGATTGGGGAGTTTAGTCGACTTCAGCAACAAACAATGTTTCAAATGTGCCGTTCTTGTAAACATTAACAACCAGCGGCACCATCAGCTGTCGCTTTTGCCCAAAAGAGGTAGTGCCCACATATTTCAGGGTCGCATCACCCTTCATGTAGGGGTTGGAGACTTCAAAGCTATCCATTGTTTTCTTGAATGCCTCAACATCGGTGATCGCTGCCGGATTTACCTTCAGTGTCTCCAGGATATACTCAAGAGCATAGACCTTGGTGTTGGACTCGTCATTATACTCACCGAACATCTTGGTGTAGCGGTCGACAAATTCAACCATCATCTCAGAAGAAATTTCCGGAGTAGAGGCCCCGCCAACCGAAATGAATCCATTTGCCAAATCGCCGGCGCCTTCTTTTAATACGGTTGCATCCTGTGCTGTTTCTGTGGAGATAAGACCTTTAAAACCCAACTCGCGAGCCGAGCGGATCAGCTGCGGCGCGTTGGCAGGAGAGACGCCGGACAGGACCAGGAGGTCAGGTTTTGTCCGCATGACCGGGGTCAGCACCGGGGTAAAGTCTATGGTATCGACCTGAAAGGTGACATTTGATGACACGACATCGAGCCCCAGGGCTTTTGCCGCAGCAATACCGCCCTCACGCTGACTCAGGGGATCAGATTCGTTGGCCGAGACAAAGGCGATTGATTTAACACCATTATTCTCTTTAAGATATTTGTAGATAGCCGGCCCAGACTGGTAGCTGGCAACCATGCCAAGAACGGCATGTGATGCTGGTGCAGTGTAGAGCTCTTTGGGGAACGCGTAAGGGAAATAGATAATTCCGTTGCGTTCTGCAACCGGACGAACTGCCGCCGCACCATCATCGACATTTGGTCCGACAACGTAATGGATGCCTTCCTGGGCCATTTTTTCCATCCCGGCAATGGCACGCTTCGGGTCTTTCTGGTCATCAAAGGTTACAATTTCTACATCATAGGTCGTATCGCCAATTTTCACTCCTCCCGTTTCGTTAATCCAAGCCGCACGGGTTTGCATGGAGCGTACGTTTGAAATTCCCCATGCGGCTGCCGGGCCGCTCGTTACCCCTACAAAACCAATTTTGAGCACCTTGTTGGCAGCCAAACCTGTTGAACTGATCAACGCCGAGCAGGCCAGTATCGCTACAACCGAAACCGCTTTAAGCAACGTTTTTCTGTACATGCTATTCTCCTTTTAGTTCTGGTGATTTTTGTTGAAGCTCCTCAGACAAGGAGCCAGGTGCAGAGCCGCTCGTGGCCCTTACTCTTGTTTCCATGTTAGATTGTAAAAAATAATTGTCAACAATTATTTTCATTTTTTGATAACAACCCGCCATGGACCATCGACATGACCGCAACTGTAATTGACACCCATAACTTATGTCAACTATGGTCATTAAAAAAACAACGCAAATTGCCTAATACTTAAATGAAATATTCGGATATATTTACCCTCAAACTAAGCAGATCGATCAGGTTGAAGAGATAATATATTGCAAGCCTACAGGGAATCTGCGTTATGAATGAGTTTTCTGATACGTTGCGGCAATTCCTTCTTGAGATGATAGAAAAGTTGATTTCACACTCTGCTGACCAACCTCACCTCTAGATCTGCACGGCGCTACGATAATCACTATGAAGATGCAAGCCTTGCTTGAGATCATCTTCATCAGCTTGAAAACTCTTTCGAACCCAATTAATTAGAGGCTTCCCGGATGTTTTAACGGCCTGTTAAGGGAGCCCTGGACCTCTTGTGAGAGTTATTACAAGTGTCCAGATTCCGACCGTCATCCATAAATATAAAACACAGTAAAGCGATTGCAATCTCAGGTTGCACTGAAGGAGGTCTGGATTCCATGTAGTAACAGACCCGGCTCCGGCCTGAGAGCATGGAATATCTATCACTTACGGAGATCACCAGAGAAACCAGGTATGACGTTGATCGTGCAAAACAAAGAGCGAAGGTGCCAGAATAAGCATGAAAATGTAAACAATAACGAAATATAAAGTTGACAATATCGCAGCACTTTTCTATTGTATCTTTGAATAGGTTAGAGGACTCGCTATATCAATGCATAAATTAACAAATCAAAAGAGGAGCACACACAATGCCATATCCAAAGGGATTTCTTGAAACTCGTGCGGTGATTAAGCCGGGTATTTATACTTTGATTCCGCCTGAAGGCAGGGTCATTAACTCCATTCCTGGTTTCTCAGGGTGCCGGCTTACCATTATCGCCTCACCGAAACACGGGGCAAGTTTTGTCCAGTACGTCGGTACAGTAGAGCCTGGTGGTAAAACCACAGTACCATTTATTGACGATCCCGGATGTCGAATCATTTCTCTATGTCATGGATGGTGACGGTAGCCTTCAGGTTTCGGTCGGCGACCAGACCGAAACGCTGAAAGCGGGCGGCTATGCCTTTGCACCGCCCGATGAGGGGATATCATTTGAGAACATTTCTTCCAAGCCAGTTCGGATATTATTGTACAAACAACGCTACGTGCCTCTCGGCGACCTGAAGCCGTGGATTGTCTTCGGTGACATCAACAAGATAGAGGAAGCTGTTTACGACGGAATGGAAAATGTCTTCCTTCGGGATTTGTTGCCAAACGATCTGGCCTTCGACATGAATATGCATACCCTGAAGTTCTTGCCCGCAGGATCACATCCCTTTGTGGAGACACATGTTCAGGAACATGGTGCATACATTCTCGGAGGACAGGGAATGTACCTGCTCGGAGAAGACTGGTTGCAGTTGAAGACTGAAGATTTTATCTGGTTCGGACCATTTACCCAGCAGGGTACCTACGCAACCGGCCGTGAGCCCTTCTGGTACATATACAGTAAAGATATGAATCGAGACGCAGATATTTAAATAAAAAGATATGAACAACGAGGAGATTTAACCATGGCTTTGACAAACGATTTTGCACCTCTGGATATTTACGCACAGGTTGAAAAAACAAATATAAAAGGACGTCATTTCAGTTTTATCGACGATCTTTCACCGGAAGAACTAGATAACGTTTTCAAGACGGCTCTGATGATTGAACCGTTCTGGAGAAGTCGCATTCCCCTGCTTCAGGGAAAGGTGATGTGCCTGCAGTTCTTCCAGCCGAGCACCCGTACAAGGTTCAGCATGGAAACCGCCATGCATCGGCTCGGCGGAGACGTAATTACTGAATCCAATCCGCTCGTCAGTTCATCGGCGGCCAAAGGCGAATCATTATATGACTCTCTCCGAGTAACCTCACAATATGCCAATGTAATCGTTTTTCGGCATCCTGATGAGGGGGTTATCGATGTTATCAACGAGTTGGGCAGTGATGCCGCGCCGATTATAAGTGGTGGCTACGGCGATGTAACTCATCCGACTCAGGGACTGTTAGACATGTACGCAGTGTATCGTGCTCTCGGAGGCGATTTCACCAAAATGACTGTTATGATAGCCACTCCTGATCTGTCCCGTGCCACGCTCCGGGCAGTCGTTTGCCCTCGGCCTGGCCCGAATGGGTGCCAGAGTCATTTATTCAGGAACCACAGGCCTGGAAACACCACAGGTGGTGCGTGACAAGCTCACCGCAATGAATGCAAACTTCACCGAGGTCAACGATCTGACCATCAGCCAGCAGGAGGAATTGATTGTAGATGAACAAGTTGATTACGTATACCTGCCAGGCTGTTCGGTGAAAAAAGGAGACCCTGGTCGCGATGACTTCCTGAAAAAGATGGCCGAATTTTATTTCACTGCCGAGGGACTGCAGAATATTGAGAAGAAGACCGGGAAAACAGTCGGCATCTCCCACTCGCTGCCCAGAAACGCAGGAGAGTTTGATTTTGCCATCGACAAGACAGCTCATCAGGTATATTTCAAGGCGATTGGCTTTTCAATACCTGTTCGGATGTCACTGCTCGTCAATATCTGCGGCATTTAACATCCGTTCCCGCAGGCGGCCTGCATGGCCACCCCTCCGTACGGATGGCCATGCAGCTCGCCTGGTGCCGCCAGGCAAAGTACTATGACTCCTTTTTTGTCCTGACCCGTTCTTTACAATCACCAGCCGTTAAGGATCGCTGTCTCAGGAATGGGTGTGCTGATGATTATCTCATCTAAATTATTCTCAAAACCTCTCAATAGACGAGAGACGTTTAAGGAGTTTTCATCATGACTGAAAAACGAGACATTCCCCGCCGCATCATTATCGCAATTGGCGGAAATGCAATACACCCGTCAGGCATCAAGGGTACTTCAGAAGAGCAGGTTGCCATAGCGGCGGACTACTGCCCAGGCTTTACTGCCGTTGCTAAGCCTGGACAACGAATTGATCATCACTCACGGCAACGGTCCTGGAGTCGGTAAAGTGTTGATGCGCCAGGCCCTTGCCAGTGAAGCGGTCGCCCCCATGTCCCTGGACATCTGTGTTGCCAATACCCAGGGAGTAACAGCATACCTTCTTGTGCAGGCGTTTGAGAACGCACTACGGGAAATTGGAAATCCAGCGGCACGTGGTCGGCCTTGTTACCCAGGTTGAAGTAGATCCGAATGATCCGGGGTTTAAAAATCCGACCAAACCAGTCGGCTATTTTTACAAAGAGGAAGACGCAAAAAGGCTATCTGCTCAACTGGGCTGGACAATGCGTGAAGATGCAGGGACGGGGATGGCGCATGGTTGTGGCCTCTCCTTCCCCTCAACATATCTGCGACATCTCCCTTGTCGATGGCCTGGCCAAACTCGGTAATGTTGTAATTGCAGGTGGTGGCGGCGGTGTCCCTGTTATCAGGGATTCACGTGGGGTAAGAAAAGGTGTTGAAGCGGTCATTGACAAAGATCTGACCTCTGCCCATATGGCTAATGTGCTTGGTGTGGAAGAGATGATGATCCTTACAGCGGTATCTCGAGTTGCGATCAATTTTGGCAAACCTGATCAGCGTGAACTTGATGTGGTTACAGTTTCAGAAGTACGTGAGTATCTGAATGACGGTCATTTCCCTGCCGGCAGCATGGGCCCCAAAATCGAGGCTGCCATCAAATTTATCGATGGCGGCGGCAAGCGGGCAATAATTGCTCACCTTAATGAGGCCATGCCCGCTCTGTATGGAGAAACAGGCACCCATATAATACCGGATAAAACATGATATGATCCGTGAGACACACCATGCCACTCATGCACTGCTTGTCTCACTTTTTGAAGAATCTGATTGATCATACAACCAGAACCCAAGAGAGGCATGACATTGGATAACAAACTGATCGTTACCCCGCTGAACCATATTGATTTTAAACCCTTTGGGGAGATCATAGAGGTCAGCGGGAGATGTGAATCAAAAATCATCAACGACGGATACGCAACCCGCTATCATGACCTGGCAGATGTAGACGTCAGCAGCGCTGGAGGTCGGCCGCTGATCAATATCTTTCGCGGCAGGCCTCGGCCATTACCACTGACAATACACATGATGGAGCAGCATCCGCTTGGCAGCCAGGCGTTTATCCCTCTGCATCGTTCGCCCTTTGTTATTGTCGTTGCCCCGCCAGGCCAGAGTGTCAGGCCGGAAAACCTCGTAGCCTTTATAACCAGCGGCTTTCAGGGAGTCAATTATAGCAGAGGCGTCTGGCATTTTCCCCTGCTTGGTTCTGGGCGAACATGATCAGGATTTTGTTGTCGTTGATCGGGGCGGTGACGGTGACAATTGTCAAGAACGTTACTTCAAGAATGGAGAAAGGTGCATCCTTGACCTGCAGGGCAGCGAAACCTGAGAGAAGATGCTGGTAACAGAAGCAGGCGTATCGGCTTTTCACAACAAATAAGGAGTGTATTTCCAGCAACACTGGCCGATACTATTGATGTACGTTGAGCTTCAGGTTGACACATTTTACCCACTCTATTGTTGTCAATGTGGAGCTTTTTTGTTGTGGCTATACCATAAAAATCGTTGTTTAAAGTCATTGCATTAAGTAGGATGGCCACGTAATTTTCCCACTTGATGTTAGTTTGAGAACTCACTATTCATTTTATAAACCGAATCTATGAAAGATACAGCTCATACGGAAATTGAAAGAGTTTGCAATGCGATTTACCAGGCTATTTTCGAGCGCCGACTGGAACCAAATACCCGCCTGGTTGAATCGCAGCTTGCAAAAGCACTGTCAACTAGTCGCGCCAATGCGCGCCAGGCTCTGTTGCTTCTTGCTCAACGAAAGCTTGTCAAGATTATTCAGAACAAAGGAGCGGTCGTTGCTGAACCTTCAAAAGCTGAGGCACATGAGGTATTTGCTGCCAGACGCTGCATAGAAAGAGAAGTTATCCACCACGTCTCTGAGCGCTGCACACCTGAGAATATACAGATTCTCCGTGATCACCTTGAAGTTGAACGTCAGGCACGTGAGAATCATGATCATTTTGAGTTGATCCGGGCCACCGGCAAATTCCATGTATTACTTGCCGAAATTGCAGGCAACTCAGTTCTTCTCGACTTTCTTGAACAATTGATCGCACGCAGTTCACTGATCCTGGAAAAATTTAAAACCCACAACGATCAGACTTGTCAGGAGTGGCATCATACTGAACTTGTAAAACTCATTGCAGAAAGAGAAGTAGAAAAAGCGCAGGATCTCATGGATCAGCACCTTAAAGAAATCGAGCAGGTTCTCAATTATAAAAGGAAGACTAAACCGGCAGATCTCAGTGAGGTATTCGCTCCTTTTCTAGAAAACCGTAAGACGGTATAGCTTCCCGCTTACCCTTGAGCAGCTGAGCCGGCCCCTGGAAAAGCACTGTAACCAAGGCCGTTATCTCAGCATGGACGAAGACTGGTTCGCAGCGAAACTGAAGTAACCTCCAGGATGCTTTTGTACTCAAGCATGTACAATCTTTTTTTCAATGGCCGCGCATCACCCGGCCCAACTCCGTGGAACAGGCAAT
The DNA here is from genome assembly GCA_963696725.1 of uncultured delta proteobacterium. GTDB lineage: Bacteria > Desulfobacterota > Desulfobulbia > Desulfobulbales > Desulfocapsaceae > MADRE3. Next base: position 39,023 of record CAVOLI010000014.1, on the reverse strand, counting down.
AGATATGAGAATTAAACAATTACTCAAAGATGGAAAAGCCGGCGGCAACGTAGCGATTAACGGCTGGATACGAACACGAAGAGATGCTGGATCTTTCTCTTTTCTTGAAATTAATGACGGTTCAACCCTTACAAACCTTCAGGTTATCATAGATGAAAAACTACCTAACTACCGAGAAGAATTAAAAAAGCTTTCAACCGGATGTGCCGTGACCATTTCCGGCACACTCAAAGAGTCTCCAGCAAAAGGCCAGTCAATTGAACTGCACGCCAACAAGGTTGAGGTGATTGGCTGGGCTGATCCAACTGAATACCCCCTGCAAAAGAAAAGACATTCATTTGAATTCTTGAGAGGAATTACCCACCTGAGGCCCAGGACAAATGCTCTGGGGGCAGTCGCCAGAGTCAGATCGCGCCTTTCCTACAGCGTCCATCAATATTTCCATCAGCGTGGTTTTCATCAAGTGCACACACCTATTATCACGACAAGCGATTGCGAAGGTGCCGGAGAGATGTTTACCGTTTCAACTGAAAAGAACGGTGACAGATCACGATGCTGAAAAGTTCTTTGGAAAAACTGCCGGGCTGACCGTAAGTGGACAGCTTCAGGCTGAAGTGTACGCACTGGCGTTGGGTGACGTCTACACGTTTGGCCCAACATTTCGAGCCGAGAACTCCAATACCAGCAGGCACCTCGCCGAATTCTGGATGCTTGAGCCTGAAATGGCTTTTTGTGACCTGAACAGGAATATGCAGATTGCCGAGGACCTGCTCAGGTACCTGCTCAGTGACGTCCTTGAACATTGTAACGATGATATGCTTCTTTTTGATAAATTTATCGCTAACGGGGTAATTGACAAGTTACAATCGGTCGTTAACAATTCTTTCGGCAGGATTACCTACACAGAAGCAATAGACATACTGCTCCAGGCAGATAAAACCTTTGAGTTCCCGGTAAGTTGGGGAATTGACCTGCAGGCCGAACATGAAAGATACCTCACTGAGGAGGTATATAAGAAACCACTGATTGTCACCAACTACCCGTCTGCAATCAAACCGTTTTATATGAGAGTAAACGACGACCAGAAGACGGTTGCAGCAATGGACGTACTCGTACCCGGAATCGGTGAAATCATAGGTGGAAGCCAGAGGGAAGAACGTCACGATGTTCTCCATCAACGCATGGTTGAAGCCGGCATTGATACAGAGGAATATGGCTGGTATCTGGACCTGCGAAAGTATGGATCCGTTCCCCATGCAGGTTTCGGCCTTGGATTTGAGCGTCTTGTTCAGTACGTTACCGGTATGTCAAACATCAGGGAAGTAATCCCCTTTCCCAGGGCCCCAGGGTATGCACCGTGTTAAAGAAAGTGGCAGGGCAGAAACAATTGCCTTGCTGTTTTACTGTAACAGAGAAGTAATCTCCTTCAATTCAATCACCAGGCGGCCAATTTAGAGGAACATCTATGAAACGTGATTTTCTGCACATTACCGATTTTACCGCAGACGAAATCCATGAAACATTTGCCCTGGCAAAAGAGGTCAAGGCTCGTTTTAAAAATCGTGAAGATTTTAAGCCGTTTAAGAATTTCAGCATGGCGATGATTTTCGCCAAGCCGTCAGCCCGAACCCGTATTTCTTTTGAAACCGGGTTCTACAGAATGGGCGGTCATGCACTCTACCTCGGACCAAGCGATATATCCATCGGCAAGCGTGAGGCTGTTAAGGATATTGCCCGGGTCATTGCACGCTATAATGATGTCATTATGGCTCGTCTCTTTACACATGATCATATTCTGGAACTTGCCGAATATTCGTCTGTTCCGGTGGTGAACGGTCTGACCGATTATAACCACCCTTGCCAGATCATGGCAGACATGTTTACAATCCTCGAGCATCGCGGCCATCTCAATGATCTGAAGGTGGTATATGTCGGTGATGGCAATAATATCGTCCACTCATGGCTGCGTATGGCTCAGCGTCTTCCTCTCAATTTTGTCTGTGCCTGTCCAGATAATTATCAGCCTGATGCGGCCACCGTTGAAGCAGCCCGACAAGCTGGTCTTTCTCTGGTGGAAATCAGCCATGAGCCAATAGCCGCGGTTAAGGATGCAGACATCGTCTACACCGATGTCTGGGCCTCTATGGGACAAAAGGATGAAGCTGAAGCTCGTAAAGCTCAGTTCGCAGGGTTCCAGGTCAATGACGAGCTGATGGCAGCCACCGGCAGAAAGAGTCTTTTCATGCATTGTCTCCCGGTTGAGCGCGGTGTTGAAACCACTGATTCCGTCGTCGAATCAAGCGCATCAATCGTCTTTGACGAAGCAGAGAACAGAATGCATGCTCAGAACGCAATTTTGCTGAAACTATTTGGAAAATCTTAAAACCATTGCCAGTTTCACTTAAAAAGATTCTGTTCACGATCAGTTCGAAAGTATTATCTGAGACAAAACACTGTGGGCATGGATACCAGACATATCATTGTTATTGAAAGAAAATCAATGCTCGCAATACTATGTATATGGCTCCGCTTGATTTTCTTTCAACGCCCCGATCTGAACCAAAACTGTATTTCTCCGACACGCTCCTGGGATTCATTAAAGAATTATATCACTTAGCGTCGGGTTCGATAAGGTGCCCCTCACGACACACCATTAATTGTCCTGGCGTATTTTTGAATCACATCGCTCAAATTCATTTTCGTCATCCCTACTCCGCTTATCATCGCCCGTTGTTCGACCGACCCAAGGTGCTCATCCATTAACTCGAGTGCCTTGGTAACATCATTGGCGGAGATGGCTTTAATCAACTCACGATGTTCAGTTACCGCACATTGCGATGAGTGTGGGCGATCATGCAGGGCAAGAATTAATGAACAGCGGCCCACGACTTCGTCGACAAATTTCTTGAGCAGGCTATTTCCGGAGAGCTCTGCCAAACGGGTATGAAACTCGCCGGCAAGACGAATTGACAGGGCATTATTGTTCGCTTCAACAGCCTCATCTTCAGCTCTTACATGACTCTCAAGCTTCTTCTCCATCTCCTTGCTCCAGCATTGGCAGATCTGGCGAATAACCTGCCGCTCCAGGCACTTACGTACTCCGAACACCTCCTGAGCCTCAGCCAAACTGGGACGGGCGACTGTTGCGGTGCGTTTTCTTTTAACCTCGACCAAGCCATCGTATTGAAGTTTTGTCAGAACCTCTCGAGCGAGTGTCCGGCTCATCTCGAAGGCGGAACCGATCGCATCTTCGGGCAGTTTGGTCCCAGGCTCCAGCGCCTGCTCAATAATGGCATAACGCAGAGAGAGGTAGGCAACTTCAACGCGTGATTTCTTTTCTTCAATCTGACTTGTCGTCATGAAAATGCCCCTATGATGTAATTTTGTAATCAAGAGTTAGTGTTATTGTATTCTCGATAAGCCAGTGAATAAAATTTCGCATATACGATATGCGATGCCTGACGAGATGTCGGCAATAGTATTGATCCGTTGATTTTCGTGCACCAAGGTACACCATAGAGAAGCTGAAGGAAATGCAAACGGACCCCTGGTTTTCGCCACATAATTTTATTGTGTACAATAATAAAAATTCAAGTATACTACAAATCCTAGTTCAGTACACATTATTTCGATGTTCTGGACAGCCGTAACAGTCAACAAGTTGTTTAACGGGGCTCAGCAATGGTCTTGCTCTCAAACCAGTCGATTCGCAACATCACAGGAATGAAACAGTATATTAAGACCTGAGTGCTCCATGAAAGCTGTACTTTAATTCAAACAATTGAGACAAGGAGGGTTCCATGAATAAACACAGAAAGACGAGAATGCTGCTGACAGCATTCGTAGTTGGGGTATTTGCCTTATCTACGTGGGTTACTTCGGTCCATGCGGAGGCAAAATATAAATGGAAACTGACAACCTTTGTAACTGAAAACAGCGGTACCTACAGGGATTTCGTCAGTGTATTTATCGACTATGTCCATCAGTTGACCAATGGTGAGGTGGAAATTAAGGGATACGGAGTTGGTGTTCTAGCCAATGCTTTCGAAGGACCAAAGGCAGTTCAGGATGGGGTTGCTGATATCGCCTTTTTTTACCCGGCTTTTTTAGTTAACTCAGATCCAGTAAATGCTCTATTTACAGGGATGCCCGGTGGACTCTCAGCTGAAGCTATGTTTCACTGGATCTATGAGGGTGGCGGAGAAAAGCTGTGGGTTGACCATCGGCACGCAACCATGAATCTTCATCCAGTTATCAGCGGAATCGGCCCGACAGAAATTTTCCTTAATTCTAATAAAGCAGTCCGCACAGAGGAAGACCTGAAGGGATTAAAGGTCCGTACTGCCGGTGCATGGGCTGACCTGCTTACGGAACTCGGGGCCTCCCCGACGGTTCTTCAAATCACCGAAATCTATCCTTCACTTGAACGTGGAATCATCGATGCGACTGAATTTGCCACCCCCAGTACCAATATCAAACTGGGATACCAGAACATCGCCAAGTATATCATTATTCCAGGTGTTCATTCACCGAGTTTCGCCTATGAAGCCTTGTGGAAAAAAGACGTCTGGGACGGTCTTTCTGATGAACTCAAGGCCAAATTGACAATGGCCGGTCGCATGGCGACCCTCACCGGTTTCCTCAAGACCGGGATGGCTGATCTGGACGCAATCGCCGAACTGCAAAAGGGCAATAACGAGTTTGTCACCCTGTCGCCCGAATTAATCGATAAGGTCCGTGTAATTGCCCGTAAATGGTCAGAGGACAAAGCGGCTGAACAAACGAAGAAAGGAAATCCCTGGATGGAAGATGTTTCGACATCCTACTACGATTTTCTCGATAAGTGGGTAAAATACGGTGACTACCGATTGGGAGATAAATAGCGGCCGAAGGACGCGCACGAGCTTGAACTAGAGGCAGCGGAATCCTGGCACAGGATCCCGCTGCCTCTTGACCGTAATGAGCTGAATATGAACATTCATTCAAGGTTGAACATTCTGTTGGTCTTGGTCGACCGATTATCAAAGGTCTTGGCAAATATCTCCATGGCACTGGTTGTTGCCCTGGTAGGTGCGATGCTTTTCGAGGTCGTTTCCCGGCGCATATTCGATTCGCCCACTCTCTGGGCTTTTGACCTGTCATATATGATCAACGGCGCAATTTTCCTTGGTGCTGCCGGGTTCGCCCTCCTGCAGAACCAGCACGTTCGAATCGACTTTTTCTCAGCACGGCTGCCTTTACGCATGCAACATATTGTTAATTTTATCTTTTATACTGCTCTTTTCCTGCCTGTAATGTTCATCATCTGCGACGCCGCCATTGGCGATGCCTATGAGGCTTTTATTACCGGCCAGGTCGAACGTGTCAGCCCCTGGGCGCCAATAATCTGGCCCTATTACACAGCGATTTCCATCGGCTTATCAGTTTTATTTCTACAAAGCAGTGTTCAGGCCATTCGACATCTGATAGGTATCTTTCATCCAACAACCCTGGCGCTCGTTGCCAGTGACCCTGGCGGAGCCTAGGCATGATTGAAATCTCCGTTGTGGTCTGGATGTTTCCAGCCCTGTTCTTTATGGTATTCATGGGCTTTCCTGTGGCATTCAGCCTTTTTTCCATATCATTAATCTTCGGCTATGAAATGTTCGGGCCCGCTCTTGGTGCCCAGCTTTACGGTCGCATTTTAGATATCAGTTCAAATCTCATTCTGGCTGCCATCCCCCTCTTTGTGTTTATGGGGGCCATATTGCAGAGTTCCGGAATCGCCAAGCGCTTGTTTGTTGCCACACGTATCTGGCTGGGACGACTTCCCGGCGGCCTGGCCGTAACTTCAATAATTATGTGTGCGATATTTGCCGCAACATCGGGTGTCATTGGAGCAGTTGAAATAGTTGTCGGCCTTATGGCGATTCCGGCCATGGTCTCAGCCGGATATGGCAAGGGCCTTATATCTGGTACCATTTGTGCTGGAGGGGCGCTGGGGACAATCATTCCTCCCTCAATTGTAGTCGTTATTTACGCATCAATTGCTGAGATGTCAGTGGGGGACCTGTTTGCAGGAATTATGATTCCAGGAGCGGTAATGGTTGGATTATTTCTCATTTACATCCTGATCCGCTGTTGGTTTAACCCTGAAATTGCTCCACCCATTCCTGCAGATGAATTAAATATTCCAATCACTCAAAAGCTATGGCTGGCGTTTACCGCTCTGGTTCCGTGTACTTTATTAATCATCGCCGTTCTCGGCAGCATTTTTGCCGGCATTGCTTCACCAACAGAAGCAGCAGCTGTTGGGGCTCTCGGGTCGGTTCTGTTGTCAATCGCATATCGGGAGTTTTCCATACCAATACTCATACAGGCCCTCCGCCAGACGGTTCTTATCACCTCAATGGTTATTCTGATAATCGCTGGAGGGACACTTTTTTCAAGTATCTTTGTCGTCGGTGGAGGCAAGGAACTGGTTAATCAGATGGTGAGCATCTTCGACCTGAACTCGATGGGAATGATCGCATTGTTTCTCGCCATCATCTTCCTGCTGGGATTTATTCTCGATTGGATTTCCGTTGTTTTAGTGACGATTCCAATTTTTGATCCCCTTATCCGGCAGGCAGGAATTGATCCGATATGGTTTGGTGTTATGGTCTGTGTCACCTTGCAGACCTCATATCTGACACCGCCGATGGCACCGTCCATCTTTTTTCTGAGAAGTATCGCTCCTGATGATTTCAGCTACAAGGATATGTATTGGGGAGTGACACCGTTTGTTGTCATGCAATTACTGACATTGCTGGTTGTCATGATTATTCCGTGGACGGCTACGTATCTGCCACAAGTTCTCTTCCGTCTGTAGTATTTTGAGATCGGACTCGATGTCACTGGCGACTGCCTGCATATGTCAAACAAATATACATCCCACCTACGATACCGTTACAATATAGTTGCCATACCATCTGCTATGGTACGAGGTTGCATCCAAATAGCATGTGAGGCAACCTGACAAATAATAAAAATCTGCCGATTTAGGAACCTTTCGCTGGTCGCCTCCCTTTGGTGAGCAGATATGGTGTATTGATTCCTGCAGGAAGGAGAAAGAAATGGAATTCGATTTTGACGTTTTGGAAAAGGAGTCACGGTATAAACTGTTGTGCGCCTTCGTCGCCCCAAGACCCATTGCACTGGTTACGACACTATCAACGGATGGTATCCCCAATGCGGCTCCGTTCAGTTTCTTCAATGTATTTGGAGACGAACCACCAATTATCATACTTGGAATTCAGGATCGCCCCGACGGAAGGCCAAAGGATACGACGAAAAACATCAAGGATACCGGAGAATTCGTCACCCACATGGTGGATAGGTCATTAGAGCAGGCAATGGTAGAATGCAGCGTCGATTTTTCCCCGGAGGTAAATGAAATTTCCGAAACCGGCCTCCATCTTGCCCCGAGCATAAAGGTCAAACCTGGACGCATTGTCGAAGCACCGGTTGCAATGGAATGCCGCCTCGAAAAAACAATTGAGTACGTCGGACGGTCAATCATCCTTGGGCGTGTTGTTCATATGCTGGTTCGCGATGATTGTATCGACCCGAACACTTTATATGTCAATAGCGATGTGTACCATCCTATTGCCCGCCTTCATGCCGACAATTATATCGTCTCGGATAATCAATTTGAGATACATAAACCGACCTTTGAAGAGTTTCAGGCGCAAAGAGCCGAAAAAGGACGGAAAACCAATAAATAGGGAGGTGAATCGGTTACCCCGATGTCTAATACAGCCGAGTGCCTTCACCATGCCGATGAGTGACGATTATTTCCTGTCTGTCTAACCTTGGAAAAGGGGTGCGGAAAAACTAAGCTGCCCGGCTGTGAGTTTCCTCTAGCTTTCTTATTCCTTCCGCAGTAATTCTGTCGCAGGCACATTCTATCGAATAGGCTTCGAAAGTCATCCTGAGATCTGATACCTCATGCAAATCGTAAATATGTTGACCGTGTGAAGAAAGCTAAAACAGTTCTGGGTGATGTCACGTTGGCACATTAGTATACTCATTTTGCAAGTTTCAAGGAGCTCGACCTCGCGTACATCCATTTCATTATCAAACTCTCCTAGTTTTGTTTTTTCCTTGAAATAAAAGGATAAATGTACAACGTAAATGTCGATTTAATTTGCTTTTCAAGCCCTCATTTGTCGCCAAGGTATAGGAAATAACTGTCCTAATTACCAGATGATGAGCAGGTAAGTTCTGGAAAAAGGGGTAACAGCAAAAAAGAAAAGACGAAGCAAGGTAAATCAACCAAGCTCCTACCCGTTCGAATTAGCCTGAAAGTGGTCAAGATGTTCCTGCAAGAACAATAATCTGGTCGGATGATCTGCCAGGCAAACGGAGTCGGCAGATCGACAATCAATTCCTGGGTAAAAAAGTACTGAGAGCAGAGGGAAGACGCACTACGGGCCAACAATAATTTTCTCAGGACAAGGTCCCAAAGCAACTGGGCGGTAGAAGAGAAGATCGAAAATCAACGATCGTGTCCCGCGTATCGTGGGGTATCCATACCCCTTTCAAAGTTCCCCAAGATTTTTTTCGTTTGATGTGCCCCTCCATCAACCCGGAGAGCACTTCATTCTTGGTTTGAAGGTCTCTCTCCGGATTCTCGATTCGCCTTGTCTTCTTGTCCCTGGCTCCCTTTCTAACTATACCAGTGGCTGCAGTGCCGCTTGAGAATGGCGACCTTTTCCACGCCACGCTAATTGTAACGCTTCTTTTTCATAGAAATTTCCAATTCCCGCTGAAACTATACATCTCCTCAAATTTCATATCTTGAAATATACCACAATGTGTCATAATGTACCTCTTGACAGTAGTTGTTGTTTAGAAATTCAGATCTATCCCCATGTACCACACTTCGATACATATATTTCTAAGATTTGTACCAAAGGTAGAAATTCAGCAACCCAACCGGTAACAAATAACAAAAGGAATCAAAAATGATAACTGCAGCAATATTTCACGAAGTTCAGGATGGTGCAGTCTGGGCCAAAGCTTGGAAGAAAGGACCTGGAAGCCGACATGAAATGTTCGGAAAACTTGGGGTCAAATGCCAAACTTTTCGCGATCCTGAAAATCCCAATACGACAGGCATCCTAGCGGAGATACCCGATATGGCCAAATTCCAAGAATTTCTGCAGTCGGAGGAGGGCAAGAAAGCGATGCGGGAGGACGGTCTGAAGGTTGAAACCCTGCGGATGTTAACTCAGTTCACGCCTTGATTTAGATAATACTTTCCTGAACTGACTTTTACATTGAGATTCGGATAAACCTGAGCCTGGCTTTTTTCTTACACCAAAGGACACTCGATTCATATCTTTATGCTTACCAACAAATAGATCACTAATTATCCAGACAAGACTCCTTGTAAGGTTGATTGGAGATTCTTCCTGTTTCATCCAGGTTTTCTGTCAGCAAATCTTCTAGCCCCTATCAATTGGTAACTTCACAGGAAACTCCCAAGTCTTAGAAATTACTCGCATTCTTTAAAGATTAATGATTAGTTTAAACTTGAAGCGGTGTTGGAATAATATGACCTTCGAGATGTCAATACTAACATTATACTACCTGCGGTTTTCGTTGCGTAGCCGAGAAACACGTCGGGTTTAAGCATTTGTTATGGTTTTAATATTTGTCCTAGCTGGTTATGCCAACATACTCTGGATAAATAACCATAATCCGGACAGCAGTAGTAACGCCAGAATTGTATTGCGGAATATCTTATCACTCATCTTGCTGTAAAAATATAATCCAGCCATAGTTCCTATGACTGTAATTGGGAGGCATAGAACAAAAAGAATCAACACTTGCTTTGTCACGAACCCCTTAAGTACCATACCAACCAAGGCAAGGCTGAGCACAACGAGGTTGAAGGGCTGATATATTGCTCTTTGAGATAAACTTGTTTTTCCTTGGAGTTGAAGCCAAATGATAGGCAGTGGACCGGAAAGACCTGCAAAACCTCCAAGGAAACCACCACCAAAGCCAATTGCGCCGTTAGCGTTCTTGCCAGCATTTATATTAAAACGCATTTTTGAGACGCCAAGAAGCTGAAAAGAGGCATATAGAGTGAGGAACCCACCAACAACGATATGCAAATTGGCCGGTGAGGCAATAGTTAAGGTTAATACCCCGAGAGGTACTCCGAGCAGGCCACCGATTAAATAGGACTTTGCTTCATCCCAACTATACGACTTTTTGATAGAAAACAATCCTATCAATTGCCCAACCACCCCTGTTAGAGCTACTAACGGAGGAACCATAACCGCCGGTAGAACATGATACCAGAGGCCAGATGCGACAAGTGCAGTACCAAATCCTGCCATTCCAGTGGTGACACCAGCCAATAAAGCCCCGAGCAAAACAAGAGCAATTGTGTAAACGTCGATTCCGGCTACCATCATCCCGATTTTTTAATGTAAATTCAGGTTAATAATTTCATATATTTACAGCTAAGGATGGTTGAAAATAAAGTAACAATATACAGGAATGAAATAGAACCAGTCAGACAATTTTTAGCCTTCTGTAAATGCCTGGATTGCTTTAGAAGTTGCTTCTAGATTATCAGAGATAAAATTGTAACACAAAGTCAAGGAGATTTACCTTGGTAATTTTTCGATTGTTTGATCTGGTGCACGATACGGAAGGCAATATGATCGACCTATACTCCATGCAGTAAGCTTTAAACATTTAGCATTTATCTCTAGGCCTAAACACTTCGTTCAAGTGAGACAGTCGCTATCGTGCCCGTCCTTAGCGATAAGGCAGGCCATCATTAATTATGATTAAAGATTTGAAATTATGAGAAAACTTATTGCCGTATTATTCATAACCCTCGACGGCGTGATCCAGGCGCCTGGAGGCTCCGAGGAAGATACTACGAAAGGCTTCAATTACGGCGGGTGGGTGGGTCCTACCTGGACGACTTTTCGGGCAAGGTGATGAGGCAGCAGATGTCGTTAGAGCGATCTGAGCTGCTTCTTGGCCGGAAGACTTACGAAATCTTCGCAGGATACTGGCCGCACCACGCTGTTGGTTGGCCTGGCATCAACGAAGTAAAAAAGTATGTTGCGTCTCACGACTCATCGCTCAAGCTTGATTGGGAGAATTCTGTGCTTCTTTCTGGCAACGTTGCCGAAAAGGTGAAGAAACTTAAAAGTGAGGGCGGCCCCAACCTGCACGTTTGGGGAAGCGGCAACTTGATACAGACGCTCTTGAAGCACGATTTGGTTGATGAACTGTGGCTCAAAATTTTCATAATCCACCTCAATCTGACAGACAACTCGTATTTATAGAGAATGCCATCAATCACTTCTCAATAAAGAGTATTTTTTCTAATGAGTAGTGGAGGGACTGTTTTCACAATTTGCCTGTCGACAATTATACACCATGGTCGAATGTAGTGCCGACATATGGGAAGTATCTTTTGTATGCTTCAGCGTACCTGATTGGCCTCTTTGCCCAATCAGTAGCCTGAAACCCACGATGAGTGGCAAAATGCGTATAATAATCCTGAAGTTGTGGCTGGCACTCAAATAGGTGAATCGCTTCCATTTTAATATGAAATGTCTCGCCTATATCGATGAATGTATCGGGCTTGAAATCATTAAATTCGGAATGGGGTACGGTACTCTCAAAGCAATAAAGTTCGGGAAAATAGTGAGCCGGTGTATTAGGGAAAGCGCCTAGTTGAGCAGCAGAACTTACAGCTCTCACTACTGCATGACCCGTAACTTCATGATCTAGGTTCAACGGGTCAACAATCCAATGGGTCAAGATAATCTCCGGCCGGATATCCAGAACACGCTTTGTTAAGTATCGGAGAGTCTCGTCCGAAATTATCAACGGGTAATCCATAATTCCAAGAAACTCTATTTCTGCACCTAGATGATGAGCCGCATTGGTCGATTCATTTTTTCGAATCGCTTCACATTCCTCAACAGTTCCGCCTGGATGTTCCTTCCAATAATTACCTGATTCACCCCGTGCACCATGTGTGAGTGTGAGGATGTGAATCCTCCATCCTTCCTGTTTATATCGAGCAATTGTTCCACCGGCACGAGTACAATAATCTGCCGCATGAGCACTGACCACAAGCATGTTTTTATTACTCATGCAAAAACTCCTTTCGTAAGATTAACAATGGCTAGGTGCTTTTCGCGGGACACGATAATTGGTAGGAAAGGTCACCCGTAGTATGAAAAATATAAAAGAGTAAGTCGCCGATACCCAGCGCCTATGTCAGTCGGTTCTCGATATAGTAAACAACCGATTTGTATCGAATTTAGGCAATTAACCCCATATTTTCCAGAATTGTTTTCAGCTTGGTTCTATTCTCTGTTGAAAGTGGCTTGATTGGTAACCGAGTCGTACCGACATTAACACCAATAAGATTAAGCGCTTCTTTTAAAACAACTGGAAAACTTCCTAAGGAGAATGCGTTTCGAAGCTGAGAAAGCTTGAACTGGATTGATCTAGCCTCGTCTAAATCATTTTTCTTAACGGCATTATAGAGTTCAACTATCAGCGCTGGGGCCACATTTCCAGACGCAGGCACTGCTCCTTTCCCACCGGTCACGAGGGTCGAGTAGATTATCGTATCTTTTCCACAGAAAAAACTGAATGAATCATTTGTATTATTGATAATTTCTATGACATAAGACATGTCCCCACTGGAGTCCTTTATTCCAACGATATTATCAATCTCAGAAAGACGCTTAGTAGTATCAATAGAGATATTTACGCCTGTCCTGTCAGGATTATTATATAGAATCACAGGCAAGTTAGTGGATTCAGCTATTGAACAATAATGCTCGTATATTTCAGACTGATTTGGCGTAATAAAATACGGTGTGACTATGGAAACCGCGTCAACTCCAATCGATTCTGCAATTTTAGTGCATTCAATGGTTTCTGATGTAGTAATATGAGCGGTTCCTGCAAAAACAGGGACTGCCCCATTTACTTCATCTAATGCAACTTCAAAAGCCCGAGTTCGGGCTTTATTATCCATCGAGTATGCCTCACCAGTACTTCCGGCTATGAATATCCCGTGGACACCCCCATGGAGAACATAGCGGATAACTCTACGAAGCGCATCTTCATCAACTAACCCACTGTCCAAGAAAGGGGTGACAAGGGGGGGGATGATACCTTCAAAGATTGTAGTATTCATTTAGGTTGTCCTGTATTGGAAATCACATTTGGAAAAACAACTCAGTTTTCTCCATCTCGAATTTTTTATATGTTTCTGTTGTCTTAACTTGCTCAATAAGATCTGCTTCTTCTTGAGTCAATTGGAGATTATCAACAACTCGAAGTGCACTTAGTAGGTGATTTGTGTTGCCAGTTCCATAAACAACCGTAGTAACTTCTGGATGAGAAAAGCACCATTTTAATGCTGCTGATGCAATCTTCGTATTATCACGAATCCCGGCCTCCTTGGCCATCGCGAATAACTGGCCTTTCATAAATGCTTCGCGACCAATAACACCAAGTTCATTATAAGAGGCATGAGGGAAAACTTTTCTAGTACAGCCATAATCTCCAAAGTTAAAATTTATATATACAGCATCAAAACACTTTGATTCTATCTGGCTGATGTATGTTTTTTCTCCGGAAAAAGTATCCGCACAAGCAAACTGAATGAGTCCTTCTTGTTTAAGTTTTTGAATATTTGATCCAACCTTATCCAGATATTCTGCATCGTGCTCCAAGGCGTCTTTCATAAAAGCAATATTGAAAAACTCTATTTGTTCTCGCTGCAACAATCCTAAAATTCTAACTACTTCTGCTTTCAAGAGATCATAATTGGCCATTTTCACATTGTTTTCATCATACATATATACAAAACCTTCGGGCCGGGTTTGGATATAGATGGGATACGGCGGTGGGATTTCCTGTAAATTCCTGCCAAGGGCCTCCTTCTCGGAATCCATTGTTACATCAAAAAGATTAATCCCATTGTCAAATGCTGTTTTCAGAACCCTCTTTCTATTGTCCTGTCCAAATCCGTCGAAAAAATGGCCCGGCGTAATTGCCTTCTGGAAATCTTCATTAAATCCACGAGATCGTTTGTCAGGCAGGTACTCATGCCCCCCCAGTGAAATAATAGAAATCTCTGCTTCAGCCTTACCAAGTTTTTTATATCGCATCCGGAACTATTTCTCCCTTTCTGAAATTTGTCATAAGACGTATTTTTTTATTACTTCTGTCTGCGCTAAGAACACACTATCCATAAATGAGGTTAGGTAGATAAAGAATGAGGCCGGGGAACAGCAGATATAACGAAACCACACATATAATCGTGAAAATGAATGGAGGACATTCTTTTAAGTAATCCTGCATATTACATCCCAAGGTTCCGCAAACGATATACATTGCTATTCCAACAGGCGGAGTGAGAATTCCCATTGTAACCACCACGCACATAATTACTCCGAAAAGTACCGGGTCCACCCCGATACTTAGAATCAAGGGTAAAAGAATAGGAGTAAGGAGCAGGATGATTATAGAGCCCTCCATAAACATTCCAAAGAGTATGAGAAAAAAAATAACGAGTGCCATGATTATCAGAGAGTTACTAGAAAAAGCAGTAATAAGTGCTGTCATTTTCTGAGGGATTCTCTCCAACGGTATGCCGTATCCAAAAATACCGGCCATAGAGATCATATACATTATCGCTCCCATATCCTTTATTGATTCATGGAGCGTTTTGGTAAGAGATTTGAACGTGAGATCTTTGTAAACAAAAAAACCAACGATTAAAGCATAAACGCAGGCAAACGAGCCTACCTCCGTCGGGGTGAACACCCCAAGGCGTAGACTTCCCAAAAGGACAAAAGGGAACATGATTGCCCAAATTGTTTCTTTCAGCGAGCTAAAAATTTCTCTTAATGTAGCTCTTGTATCTCGTGCTCTTTTGAAACCTCGTAGATTTGCCGTAACCCATACAGTGATCATAAGGGCACACATCATTATGAGACCGGCGACGATACCGGCAGAGAACAACCTCCCAATAGACACTTCACCAACAGTGCCATACAGTATCATCCCTACACTTGGAGGTATTGTTGAGGTTATAAGAGAGGTGAAACCGATCACGACAGCGGTATAACCTTTGGGATAATTCTGCCTTTCCATCTCAGGGCCTAAAATCCTTGATTCCATGGCCGCATCGGCATTTGATGAACCGGAGCATCCGCCCATAAACGTGCTCAGTACGACACTGACTTGTGCCATGCCACCCTTCATATTGCCAGCAAGCAACATTGATAGTTTGACCAACCGCGCAGTAATTCCGCTAGCATTCATCAGATTACCCGCAAAAATAAACAAGGGCACAGCCAGTAGGGTCACGTTTTGCGTTTGGGAAATAGGCAGTTGAACGATTGTTACAAGCGGGAGTTCGCTATTATTCAAGAAGAATACAACTCCGGATATACCGATAGAGAAACCAACTGGTGTTCCAATTATCAACAACAACAAGAATGTGACCATTACAAGTAACATTGCGGCCCTTTCATACTATCATATTTTACAGATCGACAGAGAAACGCTTCCTACACACAGTATGTCAGATGTTAGATTCCGTCGGAGTGCCGGGATTCTTGCACAAAAATTTCTGATAGAACTTAATTGCTGTTGTGATAACCATTAGCATTGAACAGATTGGAACACTCAAGGTAACCCAGGTGTAACTGAGTGACGGGATGCCTTGGAATGAACGATGCCAGGTAAAAATCGACAATATCCATCCCTGATATATCATGGTTATCAGGAAACTAAAAATTATCAGGTACATAACAAATGCAATTATGCACTGAAGTTTATTTGGTAATTTGAGAAAAAATATGTCTACATTTACGAATTTGTTTTCCCGATAGGCATAATCAGCTCCGAGAAAGACTCCCCATGTAAAAAGTAACAAAGCGATGTCTAGAGCCCAATTGAGAGGAACTCCTAGAGTCCGGCTAACTGCTGCAGTGAAAATCACAAAAACTGTTATCAACAGAAAGACAATGGCAATCATCACCTCTACTTTACAAATCTGTTTATACAAATCCTTGATTACTTTTAGAATCATGTTGTGATCCACTATCTACTCGACAGCGCATATACAAGTGATATGCGCCGTCGAAAGTCCGATTACCTGCCTATTGTTTTCCGAGTTCCTTGTAGATCGCATTTTTTGCATCTTCAAGATTCATTTCTTTATACGCAGCTTGGCCAGCCTTCTTGAATGCATCCATATCAAGGTCTTTATGAGGAATATACGTCATTCCTTTACTGATCATAAATTCTCTATCACTGTCAGCATTCTTCTGCAGCAGCTCAGATACCTCAAGACCTGCCTTATTGCATTCATCGATGAGAATTTTCTGATAGTCTTCCGGAAGTTTATTGAACCAAGCAGCGCTCACTACTTGTACATTCAACTGAAAGATATGCTGTGTTTCTATGATATTCTTTGCAACTTCAAATACTTTAAGCTTAGCCGCTGCCGCATAGGGAAGCTCGCAACCATCCACAATTTTTGTTTGAATACCATTGTACAATTCGCCATAAGCAAGGGCGACAGCTTTACAACCAAGGGAATTGACTGTAGCTACCCACATGGGAGCAGGTGCTGTTCTTATCAACATCCCTTTAAACTCTTCCGGACTCTTGCCCATTTTATTGGAAAAAACATTCCTAAATCCCTGAACCCATGCATATGACACAACTTTGAGGTTATGTTTTTCCTCAAGTTGCTTGGACCAATCTGCAATCGTTTCAGAGGTCAGCAGTTGCTTGACTTCATCCAAGTTGGAAAGAAGAAACGGTGCGTAGAGTACAGAAAATTCTTTAACATAGTTGCCGAGTCGAGCAGGATCAGTCTGCCATCCCACATTTGAACCCATTCTCATTTGCTCAAGAACGTCTTCTTCAACTCCTAATTGTGCACTAGGAAATACCTCAATTACAAGATTTCCATCAGTTTTTTCAGCAACAGCTTTGCCCCATTTTTCATAAGCTTTGTGGAAAAGATCTTCACTTGTTTGGACATGTCCAAATCGAAGCTGAAATTCAGGGTCTTTTGCCTCCGTATCTTTGACTACAGCAAAAGAGACAATAAAGAGAAAAATCAATCCAAACGTAATCACCCCTCTGTTCATTTTCGCACCTCCAGAATTGAGCTGTATCAATTACAGAACTAGGCAATTCACCTCGCAAGACACTATTGTCCCGGTCGGTGACATTGCACGACATATCATGTTATGAATAACTTCTCCTTTTTATAGCTTGGTCATAAATCAAAAATCTTTCGGTAAGTTGAGATAGCTTTCCACCAATGCTTTGCAGGTGGAATGAAGATGTTCCCTCATGCACTTTTCGCTAAGTGCAGCATCTTTTTTACTTAAAGCATCCAATAATTTGAGATGATCTTTCTTCGAATTTTCCTCGATTTTCGGAGATTTTTGGGTCATATTTCTAGTTAGAGCTGCCATACAACTTAGTTTTTCATGTACTTCTGACAGATATCTATTGTTTGCTGTTTTAACTACAAGATCATGAATATCCTTCCCTATCGCAGTTCCCTTTGTAGCATCTGCGAGAACATCTACTTCCTTAAGTTGGTGCTTTAATGCATCAATTTTATCAAGGAAATCAGGTGAATATTTTAAACACGCTAGCCGAGCGCATTCCCCTTCAAACGCTTCTCTCGCTTGGAATATCTCAACAATTTCCTCTACATTTAATTCTTTTACTCGATAACCTCTAGCGGGCTCCAGCCCGATAACCCCCAGGCTTGCAAGATTTCTGAGGGTTTCTCTGATGGGAGTCCTCGATATTTGATACTGGTCGCACAGTTCACGCTCAACGAGCCATTGTCCCGGACTCAGCTTGCCCAGAAGTATGCTGTCACGCAAATCTATGAGAATTTCTTCTTTTTTCATAATTATCGACTGAACATAAGCGTTAGTAAATTGTATACCATAGGTATTCTACACGTATCCCGCCCCTGTGGCTTTGTCAATATTTTTCCTTTGATTTAAAATAAATATTGAGAAAAACTGGGAATAAACTGAGCAGTGATGCCAGAAAATCACCAGTTTAAATCTGTGAAGCGGTCTTAGAAAAAGCTGTTATCAAAAGAAAATAGTTACTATACCTATCATGTAAATGGAACATTGTGGCGGTGGAATATGTTACGTATGCTCCTGTGAATTTAAAAAGAAGGGCTGCAAATATCCATAAGCTCCTTCACTTCCTCTTCGGTTAGCACGGAAATTGCTTCATCAATCTCTACCTGCTTCTTCGGGGAAATTGGCTTTTGGAGCGATGGTGGAGCTTTGGAGATACCATCAATAGCATTTAAATATCGTGCTATGCCGTCACTGGTCCCTATTCTTCTCTCAAGCCGTCTGATCCTATGTTCTGCTCTTTTCAATCGTCTTCTCCAACTCGGTGATGCGTCTCTCAAGCTCATGTGTCTCAATACAAGCTCTTCGTTTCTCAATCAGATTTGCGAGCAATGTGGCTTCAGAGGGCAACAATTCACCCGATGTGGTTCCTCTTAGGATTTCCTCTGCTGCCTGATCTACTCCCTCTGCAGTAGAGGTATTGGTAGAGCAATGTTTACTGGTCTCTCACAGCCCGCGGGGAGTTTCGTTGCCGCCGTACAGCGGTACAATAACCGACAATAAGCATCAGAGTTCCTTCGACGTCGGGGAGGTAAATCTGCCTTCTTTCGCCTTTGGCATCGGTATAGTTAACCAATTCAAAATTGGATCGGTAGATAGGTTGATCTAACTGTTCCACCATTTCCTTAACTGAGTCGTACTTCTACTCGCACATGGTCGGTCATTTCCTACGATACAAGTTCCCGGAAGCGACTGAGGTTGATATCCGGATCAATTTTGATATGGTGAGAGCCTTGGTGGAGAAAACCATGTCTGCAATGCTCGCAATGAAAAATGAGTCTGAGAAAATGGTTGGCATCACTGACAAAAAAAGCGCCGAGTTGAAGGGCTGAATCTTCAATTTTCCGGTGGAAACAAGTAAATAACTTGATTTACAGGTTTGGCATTTCTATCGTACAATTACAGAACTCGAAAAGTCTATATATCTCCTATCGACCTGGAAAGACTGAGAGGAAATATGTTGACTTTGGAATCACCATAAATCTAACAAAGGATAATGACAATGGGCATTCTATCTTGGATCTTAATGGGGCTAATCGTAGGTGTGCTCGCAAAATTTATCATGCCGGGCAAAGACCCCGGAGGATTTATTGTTACCATCTTGATAGGAATAGCGGGTGCTTTTGTGGGTGGGTATATTGGGTCCTTTTTAGGACTAGGGGCATTTACAGGATTTAATCTTGGGAGTCTCTTTATAGCTGTCGGTGGTGCTATCATCCTTTTGATTCTTTATCGTGTGGTAAAAAGATAGCCTCCTTTTTTACTCAGCGAACACAATACCGCAATATCGAATATCAGCAAGAAAATGCACTGGGTACATAATCTAGTGATTTTTTTATTGTTCTTTGGGTCCATTTTGCTCCTATATTTCTTTACAATCGAAGAGTGTAAGTTGACAAAAAATCTAACACAACCCATTGCTTCACCAAACCTCATGCACATTGGCGGCGCTATCCTTTTTTCCGCAAAGAACTGCTCATAATGAACAATTAAAATCAATTTTTTGTATAATTTCCGAGATATTTAATTGGCAATGTGAAAAGGAATTATCTTTTGCTACGATTTTATGGAACAATCCTCGCCTGCTGTTTTTTTGCCGTTAGTGCCTCTGCTCAAGAGAACTTTGCACAAATCGGTTCGGCGGGAGATGAATTTACTTTTATTCGAATACAATATGATTCTAAGAGACAGGGCTGGGGGAGTGGTGCATGGGCACATGATTATCCTGAGGCGGAAACTAATTTTTTACGCGGCGTCAGCCGATTGTCAAGGATTCACATTCATGCCGATCCCACGGTTTTGAGATTGGATGATGACCGGATTTTTGAGTTCCCTTTTTTATACCTGGTAGAAATTGGCTTAGACGGTGGCCCGGATTTTTCAGAAAGGGAGGTTGAAAATTTACGAGAGTATCTCCTGCGCGGTGGTTTTTTATTAATTGATGACTTTAAAGGTGAGACAGGATGGCAGGTTTTTCGTCAGGTCTTTCAAGAAATCTTTCCAGATAGCCAATGGATTAAATTAGATCCAAATCACACTATTTACCATATCTATTATGATATCGATGGCGCCCAAAGGATCCCCGGTATTTATTTTCTACATGGGAACGCACCATATGACCATATGAATCCAGAAAATTGGGCTATTCTTGATGGTACGGGACGGATTATGATTTTGATCAACTGGAATTCAGATATGGGAGATGGTTGGGAACATACCTACGACGAGATTTACCCTACGAAGTACGCTAACCTCTCATATCAACTTGGGATCAATTATCTGTTATATGCGCTGACGCACTAAAGTAAAGATCCATGCCCTAAGGACCCGGTTTTGGTTCCACCCCATAGAGATGACGCAAGTAACTTTGTTTATATCATTGTTTAGGTTTCAGGTATCAGACCTTTTCTTTAACAGGAGTTTATCCGAAAAACACTGCTAAACTGAATAATACAATGCAATAACAGTATATTAAGCACTAATTTTCTGTAAGACCCCACCGACGATTTTCCAACCAAAGGCCCTGAGTATATCAGCCTGAGTGTCGTCAGGCTCCTCAAGCATTCTGACAGCTTTTCTCTTGCCCGGCAACCAGGTAAGGCACGAGTGAAGATGGTGCATCTGCCGCATAGCTGATTTGGCAGTAATGCTCAGCCCGGCACGCCGCAATCTGATTTCAATGATACGCAACAGAGCAAGTGCTGCGACACAGGTAAAAATATGGCACCTGATCTTGCTGTCTGTCCAGTGGCGAATCGGCATCATCGCCACCAGGTCATCATCTTTTGATTGGCGAAAGCCATCCTCAACCGTCCAGCGATCAAGGCTGGCCGTAACAATCTCGTCCGTTGTCCAGTCCCTGATATCGGTAATAATGATATTTTTGCCGAAGCGGTCAATGTAGCGGCCGATACGATAATGGTTTTTGCGGAAATTCATCCGTAACGTATTACCGTGATCAGTCACCTCAACAGTATAGAGATCTGATGGGATATGAAGCTCAGCGCAAAGGTCTTTGTAGCGCTTGATTATAGTGGATTTCTTCCGCCACTGTACTGCCTGACCGTTTACTTTTGTCTGAAAGTCGAAGAGCTGGTCCTGCAGGCGGAGCAGCTTCTTCTCAAAATTATAACGCTGTTTTGTCGCTGTCAGCGGATTATAGGTAACCACAACGGTACGGAGTTTCCCCCAGTACTCCCCCTCGGTTCTCCAGGCAACCAGTTGATCATCACCCCGTTTCTTTTCGATCAGTCTGGCATTTTTTTCAGTAGCAACCGGCGTAAACCGGTCCAGGCTCACATGGATAAGATCTTCACTGTAATAGGTTGAGTAGGTGGTGATGAAGTTGATCTGTTCCTGGGCATCAAGAGCTGCAATATTATCTTCAGCGTTCATCCCCTTGTCAAAGACAACGGTCATCCTGGCTTTGTCGCCGGCATCAGCTTTCATTGCTGCAAAGAGATCTTCAATAACCTGCAGAAACACTTTGGAGTCATGCCGATTTCCTTCATATTCCTTGTAGTATAGAGGAATACGTTTGTCCCTGCTGACAAGCAGGGCAACCCCTATCTGGCGCAGCCAGTGGCGGCCTTCTTTGTTCTTCCCTCTCTGGGCCAGTTCAGACTCGGTATTGCCGGACATGAAGGTGTAATAGTTGGTTGTGTCGAACATGAAACAGTCTGAAGATGATTGTTCAAGTTCTGCAACACGGCCCAGAAATTCCTTGGCAATGTGCTGTATCTGCTTCTCGCTGACCGTGTCCCATTTCTTCCAGAACAGCTGGGAGGTCAGGTTCTCCACCTTTACCGGCCTGATACTTTGTATTGCCGTGTTCTTATACCAATCAGGCATGGCCCGCTTTGAACAGGCGTCGATCATCCGGTTATAGATTGCATAGAGAAAATAGTCGCCCACCGATGTTCCCGTTTCATCCTTTTCGGGCGCTACTATTTTGTTGATAAGATCAGCAATGCCGATCTCCTGTTCAACCAGGTTCGCCAGCCACAGTGCGCCAAACTCCTGCACCTGTATCTTGTCCGGCAGCCCACCGCCCCTGGTGGCCATTTCCATGATTTTTTCAAGGCTTCCCAGGTAGACCTGGTTGACGACCCTGGGCTTGCCGTCGACCCTGGCCGTTTCCCGGATGTAGTAATAGGGTCTTCCTTTTTTCATTTTCTTATGTATGTGTGCCATGTTCGCACTATAATAGTAGGGGCTCACAAAGTCAAGAAAAAATAAGGCAACAATATGAAAATAATTGAAAAAAGTTGTTAATTTTGGAGGTCGGAGAAGGGGCCTACGCTAAAACAGGACGTAATAGTGCTGATATCAATAGAAATACTCATGCCGTGAAAGGCTTTTTTGGATAAACTCCTGTTTAACGCTCACCGCAATTCTTTACCACGGCAAAGGGGTTAAAGCAAATCACCCAAACTCCATCAATAGGTACCTTCACAGTTTGTATACGTAACAACCCTGTTAACTGTGCACCTTCTCAGCAAGGGTATGGAAACTTGTGAATCAAAAATAGGTGGGTAGTTTGGAGGTTCACAGGAATAACGTTAACCCGTGAGAAAGGTACGAGATTGATATCTTGGACTTGGCAATGTTAAGTTCAAAGATCAGGTGCAGAAATTACCTGATCTTTGGTAAGCTCTGCGTTCCAGTTGCTCCATTTCTTAGCAATTCCAGTGAAATATCCGATTATACCCTCACAGGGGAAACCTCAAAATGTGTTGCACACAATAATTTAAGGCTTGCCAGATGATCTCCTCTTAACAAGGAAATGCTCAACCGAGAAAAACGTAAGATATTTTCCCATTGCTGATATGTAGAATAATCGCGTTACTTCATTCTTCTCCAGCAAAATGTATAAGAGACTCCTGGTCTGTCCACAAGGTCATAGCGTACTCGTTTTTATTCCTCTCTATTGTACAACCCTATATGACATGAAATAAGTCCCGATATTGATTCGACACTTCTAACTGAAATTGATTTAAAATCAGGCTCAAAGTAATCTTTTAATTCTGCTTTAGTTCTTATTTGGGAAATTACGGAATATCATTATTTCCCTCTGTTGATTAAGATCGTTTTGCTTTGAGTGAAATGATTTATCATACTGTCTATGGCATATTCTTTTCCTAGTCCACTCATTTTCAAACCACCGTATGAAACATTTGCTCTTGGGGCCACACACTGATTAACCTGAACAAATCCAGCTTCAATCTCCTCAACAAATTGTAACGCTCTCGATAAACTTTCTGTCCATAACGTTGCAGACAGCCCAAAAGGTGTGTCGTTTGCACTCTGCATCATTGTATCAAAGTCGCTAAAAGAAAACGCAACAGCAACAGGACCAAAAATTTCTTCCTGGCATACTGGAGATTCCATAGGTAATCCCTCTATCAATGTTGGTTCATAGAAGTAACCATTTCTTAGCATAGGATCATCAGGCCTATATCCTCCATGCAAAACGTTAACTGATGGAGATTTTATGGCTAAGTCCATATAATGAAGGGTCCTGTTTAGCTGTTCTTCAGAAATAATGGCTCCAATATCAGATTGTTCATCAAGAGCATCCCCCATTTTTAATTCACTTAATCTTTTCACCACGCCGTCAATTACTTTGTCGTAGATGTTCTCATGAATATAAATTCGGGAACCTGCTGTGCACGCTTGTCCTTGACGGGTATATCGCATGCCTTCAATGACTCCTGGAATAGCAATATCTAAATCAGCATCACTGAGAAGAATGTTCGGATTTTTTCCTCCAAGCTCTAAAGTGACAGGACATAATTTAGAGGCTGCTCTAATCATTATTTCTTTACCAACCTCATACGACCCGGTGAATGTGATTTTCCTTACTTTAGGATGAATCACAAGTGGTTCACCTGCTTCTTTGCCATACCCTGAGATAACATTTAACACACCAGAAGGTAGCTCTTCTTGCAAGATTTCAGCAAATAACAACACACATAAAGGGGCTTGCTCTGCAGTTTTTAAAACAACGGTATTACCAGCAACTATTGCAGGAGCAATTTTTGCTACCATTAAGAACAATGGTGCATTCCAAGGAATAATTGCTCCAACAATACCTATAGGATCTCTCGTTGTATAATGTAAAACATGTTCCATATTGGGAGGAAAGTTTTCACCTTTCAGCTCTCCCGCAAGACCAGCAAACATATAAAAAAGCTCTATTGCAGAAGAAGTTTCAGGAATTGCCTGGGTTCGTATAGCATTACCGGTATCTAATGACAAAAGAGTTTCAATTTCTTTTCTTCGCTCCTCTAGACGGTTTGCTGCTCGCATCATTATTTTTCCTCTTTCTCGAGCAGGAATTTTTTTCCAAGACAAAAATGCTTTTTCGGATGACGTAACAGCCCTATCTACATCTTTTGATCTACATCGAGGAGCTTGCCCTATCAACCCACCAGTAGAAGGATTGATAACCGGAATAGTTTCCGTCGAGAGTGCCGATACGAGTTTTCCATCTATTATAATTTTATGGGACAGCCTCTCAGCATTATTAGTTGCTAATTTTTTATTATTTTTAATTTCAAGTTGTTGCTTATCAAAGTCAATCATAGATATCTCCAACATGTATTGAATGTCAATTTTATTAGCAGCGATATGCTGCAGTTCTTTGATTTGTCATGGTTGCTTTTCAATCACTATAAAATAAATCTATACTGTAAGCCTTGGGCGGCAAAAACGAAGTTGATGTTTCGTTTGGCAAGACTGGCAGATATGCACTAGATGAATTTCAGAGCATTTAATACCTGGAACCTCTGATATTTTCAGAGAAAATTGTTCACCGCAATTGCATGCAGCAGGTGTCACAACATCCAATGACAGTTTATTAAAAATCACTTCATTTATACGAAAATCAAATAACCCATCTTCTCGAAGCGAATCCAGCAACTCTTGAAAAAAGGCGATGGTTTTTGGTGCCCGTTTCCGGGCAATTTCTCGCCCTGTTTTTGTGGTGAGGCAAGCTGGGGCATGCCGTGCGTAAGTTAGCTCTACGGTTGCCCTGTAAAGGACAGATGCAGATAGCCCATCACCACGAAGCCCCGTTTTGATGAAATAATTGGCAATACCAAGGAGGCCGAGTTTATCAAGATTATCTGCATCGAAAAGTACCTTGGTTAGAAGTGTTTGCTCTGGATCGTTCCTATAAAGCTGGAGAATTGATTCTTCCACTTGGTCGATTAGATCGGTGGCGAACCCTTTGCCTCCTGTGAGCTTTCGAAAAACTGAAACGGACCTTTCTTCCTCTGGCTTATCCCCCTTATGGTAGCTGCCTCCGCCGAACTTCCCAGCATCGTGAAAAAGGCCAGCCAACCTGCAGGCTGTAAGATCTATTCCTTCAGCCAAACCAAGTCGTTCTGCAATCAATGCCACACGTTCAGAATGCCCCCAAAGACTATCCGAAAGCTTGTTTTCCTGAATGTGTTCAACCTCTTCTTTTTTTATTCGTTCTCGAAGTTCTAGCTCAACCGCTGCCAGTGCATGGTTATTTGCAAAATTATTAGTTTTCATAATGAATGACTTACTACCTTGTTGCGGCATGACAACAAATCTGTAAAACAGATTGACTGAACAATCTTCTCTAAAAATCCGAGCTAAATCATGAACTGAGCCAAACCATCGACGAAAAGACCAATGGCTGTCGTGGTTTTCAGTCATCGAAATTTAAAAAGTTGACAGGATCCAATACCTGAATCACCTAAAAGATTTCCAGTAACCTTTTTATCAAATGACTGCTTTGCTTTGTCAGAATGCCCTTTGCGAATGATAATATGCGTCATAACTCGATCGTGAGACCCTTTCCTGCATCTCAAGACAATGAGCTATTCATCTTCTATTCCCAACGTCTCTTCTCCTTTACATATTGTTCCATTCGATCAAAGTTTAAGTTGTCAAAATAACCAGTTGGGACCGACATACGTCCATTTTTCAAAACAATATCATTGCTGAATATATTTTCTTTTTGTCTAGCGAAACCGTTCATCTCCCCGGCGTTATTGATCAATTTTTGTGATATCAAAGCTTCCTGTACACACCCGATTTCGCCAGCGACACCGTTTCCCACGACAACTTTCAAACCATTCTTCAAGGCTTGATTTATTAACTTCTTTAATCTTTCCATGCTTCCGGCTTTCATTAATTTAAACTTGACGTATTGGGCGCATCTTGATTTGAACGTTCTCTCGATATCAGCTGTTGTATGTATTGATTCATCCAGCATAAGGGGGAGAGGAGAAATTTTCTGTAAATTTGACATCTCTACCCAGTTGTTGACACCAAAGGGTTGTTCAAATAATTCAACATTATCTTTTGATATTCCAAGCACATAATCCCTTGCCTCTGCAAACGAGTAACCCTGATTTGCGTCAATCCTTAACTCGGCTCTACCAGAGATGACATCCTGAACATATCGAGTTCTCGCAATATCTTTTTCTACTTCCCAACCCACTTTCAATTTCAAAGTTTTGAACCCTTTTTCTATCAGGATCTCAATTTCTTCTTTAATGTTTTCCTTTTGTAACGAATTAATAGCTCCCAGCAAATTGAAAGATATACCATCTTCAGGGATAGAGTAGTCTGGGGTAAACTTTATCATTTCAAGAGGGGTAAGTAATGTTGTTACACAGAAGGGCAATTTTCTACAATATGGTTTAATTTGTTCTATAATATCTTCAATTTCTGAGCCAGGAAAATGTTTTCCCCATTTGATTGCAAATTCCCACATATCTTCAAGCGTTTCTGAAGAATATCCTGGTAATGCGGTTGATTCTCCAATTCCTAGCACATTATTTTCGTCTCTAACTATTGTAATAATGGTATTGAATGAATCGATATCAGAGAATGATAAATGATACGGCTCAATAAGAGGAATATTCACTAAAAATATTGTGCAATCTTTTATTTTCATACAATCTACTCATTAAACTTTTATAATTTCATTTTATAATATCAGTTCATTTCATAGATATTATTCTGTCGATTATCTATTCAATATGAATATATATATTTTAATAACTAAGTTACTTGATTATGTAGATATTTGCATTAACATTGGTCTAGACCCTCTAGTATGCAAATGAGAACTACATTTTAATGTATGATTGATCGAGCAATATCAGTCACGTCGTGAATGGCTAAATCGATATCGACTTCTGTATTCTCTTTTCTGGCTCGCTCTTTTAATTTAGAGAGGTGAAATTCTTTTATGTCCTGTGGGAATGGTAAATCACCAGTATCCAGGTAGCGAACTGCACCAGAACTATCTCTAGCAGGTAGTACCTTGTTGGCAACACAGAGATTTGGTGCCCAGGGAACATCTAGTATTCCTGCTTCGAAACCCCTGTTGGCGCCAACCGCAGGGTCGCCATCACCAATCTCGAGGACTCTATCCAATATGCTTTCCGCTTCACGCTTTATCCAATACATTTCCTCATCTACTCGCGGGTCTGATGGGTATGAAAAATTACCTAACAGTTTGATTATTTTTTTCGTAGCCCTCAAACCAAAAGCATTAGACTCCATTGATGGAATCCCTACTGCTTCATGACTTGTTTTTGTGGTCATATGGGTGGCATTTCCTAGCAAACCGATTACGGCTGCAAGACAAATAACAGAAACGGCCTCTGCTTCATTCGGCGGAAATGCCCCCATCCATTGATGTAAACCAACCGGAAGTTCCATATCTTCAATGCCAAAACGATGAAGATATTTTGTACATATTAATGGAACTGCTTTCAGGGCAGCAACATCTTGCACAATATTTAAATTTTGACCAATACCAAGGCTATATTGTTTTACACCCTGCTTTGCGGCCAACAAACAGTCGAGTACGATAATTGAAATTGCTATAGCAGGAGGGATTAATGTTCCAGTTAGAAAACCCGTATGCTCACGATGTATTTTTACTCCTCTCTCACCATAATAAGAAACAAGCCTGTCAACATATTGATAATTTTTAATACCTTCATTAAGAGGCATTTTTTTTGTAAACCTGATCGTATCTGATATCCCCCCCCCGAGAAGACCTGTATATCCTCCAGCAAAAGCAATCTCTGCCGCAGTGCAAGGAGAAGGTGTTCCAGGGAGGAGCATGGCGGGCACTTTTATGGCTTCGATAATTTTTCTGCAGCTAGAAACTCCGTGATTTACCACTGGAAACCCGTTTAACATTGAACGGCCATTTTTTATGCTTTGCTCAATTCCTTTCCTGGCACTATCAAAGAATTCGTTGCGTGTATAGCTATCAACAGTAGTGGGAAGATAATCAGCACCACCATAATTTTGTAAGTGTAACAAAAGATCTATTTGATCATCGACCAGAGCGACACCACCTCGAGGGTAAATTATTGTTTCACCACTTTTTTTTGCGTCACTTATCAGATCAAATAAATTTTTTTCACCAGGGATATTTTTATGATAACTAATAGCTTCTTGAAGATTCACCTCATTGAGTGTGGGCCATTTTGACACAATCTCCTGTCGAATATCAAAAAATTCACTCTCACCTAATTTCTCGTTTTTCACATATATACTTGACATATACTCTCCAGAACGATCGAAATGAGACACATATATTTTATTGTTTTATATGTGCTAACGATTTTTGTGCGATTCTATAGGCAATATCTGGGTCGATTTCATTTAAAAGGCCAACCGCGAAAAGGATATAGTCCCTATCCAGATAATATGTCGGAGTTTGGGGTCTCAGAGAAAATGGCTCAGATGGGTTAACTGCGATTTTTTTCAATATCTCAATAGGTGAATCACTTTCAACAATTGCTCCACCTGTACCAATTACCATAGAAAGATCACTAAGATCTTTTCCTGATTGAACAAATACTTCCCCCATAGGAGTATAAATATTCTTAAGAGTTCCTGCATGTCTATGTATGGCGATTTCAACAGCAACCTTGGCTAAACTTCGTTCAATTCTTCTCTCCTCCATAGATACAGGTAAATGGGCTGGATTTTTTTTTACCAGAGAGCAGTAATTTTCAACCTTCTCTTTTTCAAAACCACAATCCTTTACAACGATATCAAGTCCTTCACCATTTATTATTCCCTCTATGCTATATCTCATACCGATATCACCCTCTACCGTGCGCTTTAGATAGGGTTCAGGCAATCCTTTTCGAGTTACATTTGTTCTAGATGGCTCTCCATCTGCGGCTGAATGAATATCTGTAGTCGCTCCACCGAGATCTACAACCAATGAACTTCCCATTCCTTTTTGTTTTTTGGTTCCATCAGCTATGAGTTTGGTAGCGTTCAAAATAGACATGGGAGTCGGCATGAGCACACTGTCTAGATCTTTACCTGTGCTTTCTATCCCTTTTGCCTGGATAATATTATCCAAGAATATCTCTCTGATTTTTGACTGAACACTCTCAATGTTTAGCACACCAATTTCCGGCATCACATTTTCAGCAACGTCAATTTTTTTACCGTGTGAAAGAAATTCAGATGTCACAAAGTCCACGACAACTTTATTTCCAGCAAAAACAAAATTTGAATCAATTTTTGAAGATGCAATCGTTTTTGCATTATCACAGACAACCTTGTCGTTTCCACCATCAGTCCCACCGCATAAAAGAATAATGTCTGGATCTAGTGATTGAATTTCAAGAACCTCATTTTTATTGAGAGTTCCAGCATAAACTTTTTCAACTTTTGCCCCAGCACCCAAGGCTGCATTTTTGGCGGCAGTAGCAGTAAGATCAGGAATTAATCCGATCGTGATCATACGCAGGCCACCGGCTGCACTGCTGCACGCTATCTTTTGATAAAACCTTTGATTTCTTTTAAAATCGTATCCTAATTCATTGATAGCCGAGTGATACCCGTCCATAATATTAGTCTCAACGGTTGTTGGACTTCGAGCAATTTTAATAATTTCTTCATTAATAATATCAACTGCAACTACTTTTGTATATGTACTACCAAAATCAACTGCAAGAATATATTTATTCTTATATATTCACTATCAATTCCTAAATCATTTTTTATATCAGAAATAAAATCTTCTAATTTTACTTCTGGAGGATATACACGATTGAATCCCATATCATTGAATATTTTTTTTGTTTTTTCAAAATCACTCGTCCCTACTGATAAATTACCACCAATATATAATAAAACATCTTGTAATCCTGATTCTATACATTTATTACCAAAATCTTGACAATCAATTTCTGCATGTCCGTATAAGAGATGATATTACAATTGCGTCAGCATTTGTTTCGACAGCTGCTTTAATAAATTCATCTGGTGGAGTTAATGCACCTAATGGAACAACTTTAAATCCTTCTTTTTCCAATACTCTTTGCAAAATTCTGTTGCCGACAATATGGGCGTCCATACCAATAACGCCTGTTATAATTGTTTTCATTACATGTACCTATGCATATTATTGATTATGATATTTTGGAGCATTTAAAATATTTTAAATTCGAATAGATATATCTGTTTGAAAACAATGTTTTTCAGATATTAACTGCATACGCAGGCTGGCATGAAAAACCTTGAAACAAAATAGATATTGATTACCAAACTCTTACAGGTTTCTTGCGAGCTAACAGGCATTATCTCATTCTACCTCAAACACGATATGTAAATTGCTTGTGCCGACACGTTTTGAGTATGCACCACTTTTCTTAAGCAGGGGATCGCCTTCCCTGACCACTTGAGCATTGTGACCTCCCTCCCAAGGCAATATCAAACCTGCTATTTTCAAGGCTACTCGGGTTAAAATGAGGTGTATTTGTTTTCTCAGACATGTATTGTCCAACGCATAAGATATCGTTCGCAATTGCTATTTCAGCGGCTTTGGGATCTTGCTGAATTAAACATTCCAAAATTATATTGTGTGCTTTATTTGCTTGTTCAAAGAACTCAGTATGCAAACCATACTTTATTTTTAATGTTTCCAGCACATTACCTACGAAATCAATTAACAGCGACAAAATCGGGTTTCCTGCAATTCGTGCCAGGTATGAATGAAACTCAAACCCTTTCACTCCCTTTTGCTCGCTCATTTTGGGATTATAATTTTCGATAATTATTTTCAAGCTTTCAATATCTTTATCAGTTCTCCTTAATGCTGCATCATGTGCAACTGGTGGCTCGATTAGATATCTAACCATTGTAATATCTTTTATTGTAAAAGGATGGAAATGTAAAAAATTAATCATGCTAAAATAGTAGTATTTGTATCAACCTTTGATACAAATGTACCGCCATTAATACCCTTTTTTACATCTATTAAACCTAAAACCTCTAGTGCTCTTAACGCTTCTCGCATAGAAGATTTACTTACTTTAAATTGATCTACTAATTCTTTTTCAGATGCAAGTTTATCACCAGGTTTAAGTTCACCTTTAAGAATAGAATTTCTGATTTGTTCAATAATTCCATCTGATACTTTTGTATTTTTTTCAATTTCTTGATACATATTTTTATTAAATAAATTTATATTATTAGACATAATAATTATTTATATACTAATACATAAATGGATTATAAAATTTCTTTTATCATTATTGATGAATAATATATCCTATCAATCATAAAATAAATTTGGTAAAACCATTGAAATCCACGGTATATAGGTAATTAATCCTAAAGCTACCAGCATTGAAACAAGTATAGGTATTGAAGATGCAAAAATATCTGTAATCTTTGCGTTAGCAATAGACTGTGCCACAAAAAGATTCAAACCTAATGGTGGGGACATGAAACCAATGGCAAGGTTTACTATCATCATGATGCCAAAATGGACTGGATTCATGCCAAACGCTTCCACCATTGGGAGCAGTAGAGGAGTCAGCAAAACAATACCAGCTAATGCCTCCATAAAACATCCCACAAAAATTAAAAACAGGTTTAGAATTAACAAGAGTTTCCATAACGAATCGATGTTTTGACTTACCATTTTTGCCAGACTCATCGGCACTTGATCAAGGGTAATTACTTGCCCAAATGCTGTAGCAAAAGCGATAATGGGTAGAATTGCTCCAGTTAGCAAAAGCGTTCTACTGAGTATTGCGGGCAAATCTCGGAATTTAAAGTCTCGATAAACAAACAATCCAATAATAAAAGCATAAACACAAGCTACGGCAGCTGACTCTGTAGGAGTAAATACTCCACTATAGATCCCGCCCAATATTATAACAGGTACTAAAATTGCCCATTTTGCTTGCCATGCTGCTCTAAGGATATCTTTCAAACTGCCTTTCTTATCGTTTCCCCTATAACCTCTTCTTTTTGAAATAATGTACACTGGCAACATCATACTTATGGCGAGAAGAGTTCCTGGAAGAAACCCCGCGAGAAAGAGCCTGCCAATTGACACATCACCTGCGACACCATAAATAATCATAGGATTGCTAGGTGGGATAATAACACCCAGAGTTCCAGCACAGGCTGCAACTGCACAAGCAAACCCAGCTCCATAGCCTCTTTCTATCATGGCCGGAATTGTTATACTTCCCACAGCAGCAACAGTAGCGGGTCCTGATCCTGTCAAGTCAGCAATAAAGAAACATGATACAATTGTGGTCAAAGCTAGCCCACCAGGAAAGTCACCAACAATTTCATCTGCCAAGTTAATTAAATGTTTAGCAATCCCTCCGGAACTCATAAATGAGCCTGCCAAAATAAACAATGGTATTGCCAACAGAGTAAATTTGTCCAATGACTGAAAAACAACAACTGCGATATAGCCCAGTTGTTGTTGTGTCTCCAGTGCGATGTACAATGCCGTAATAATTCCAGTTGCAATAATCACAGGCACTCTTACTAAAAGAAGCACTAATAGAAAGGCGAGATATGGAAAGACTTGCATTTAATTGGCCCCCTGTATTAATGGCGAGTACATATCTGCCATACACTATAACTTTCTAGAAACATTTATTTTTTTAACAAGCTGTTGCACTAGTCTCAGCAAAACCAAACTAAACCCCACAGGTACGGAAACGCAAAAATAATATAAAGGTGCACCCATTGCTTCAGTCAACCTTTCAAATTGATACATTTTGACTGTATATATATATCCATAGTAAATCATAAATATTGAAAACAATATAAAAATAACAATACTAGCAATATCTATTAAATTTTGAATATATTTTGGTGTTTTTTCTGGTATTACATCTGTTATTATATGAGCATTCTCTTTTACTGCATATACCATTGCAAAAAATACAGACCAAATAAATAAGTATTTTGCTATTTCTTCTGAGTATGCTCCAGGAGATAATAGAAAGTACCTATTAAATACTTCGACATTAATAACAATAACCATTGCTATAAAAAGAATTCCAGCAATAATTTCTTCGAAATGTTTCAAAAAAAACAATATTTTTTTCATCATGACTATTTTTTGAAAGAAAGTTTATTTAACTTAAATTTGAATATGAATTCTTTCATTAACGGTATTTAAGCAAAAACCGTGACGTCAACATAAAATATTTGTTATCAATGTTAAAAGTTATTGATTGATTGTATATTGCTTGTTTCAAAAAAAGTAGCCATGAGTAATCGCCATGAATAATCTCAACTATTCCAGGTAATGAGGAAATTATTCATGGCAGATTGCTCTAACAGCTTGTAAAAAGAATGGTTAAGAGAATCCTAAATTCGTTAATGGATATCTCGAAAACGAGCCTATCAAGATACATCTATTTAACGGCCAAGCCTCGATTTCCAAAGGTCTAACCACTCCTGGCTGATATCTTTCCCGACAAATTGCGGCCAGACTGCATTTATCGTGGTGTCTCTCCAGATCTTCATTTCATCTTCAGTAGGGGTATAAACCTTCATTCCTGTCTCTGCAAGCTTCTGCTCATATAAATCATTATATTCTGCCGGCATGTGCTCAGAACCCCACTTGACAATATCGTCTGAAGCTTGTCGTATCAATTTCTGGTATTCTTCTGGAAGTTTATTCCAATATTCCAAGTTTACCAGAATGACAGGTGCATAGGCATTATAGTAGTTTTTTACTGCGTATTTACATACTTCATAGAATTTCATGGGATATGCCTCTGCCAGACCGATCCCCAATCCATCGATTGTCCCCTGCTGCAGAGCTGTATAGACTTCTCCATATGCCATGGGGACTGGACTTCCACCCCATGAAGCGACATCTTCTCTTTCAACGGCGGATGCAGTAACTCTGAGCTTTAATCCTTCGGTATCTTTTGGAAGTCTAATCTCTCGCTTGCTATTGATGGTAGCCCTGAAATTTGCCCCCGAGACCCACAGCATGTGCAAATTCTTTTTAGCCAGTTGTTCTTGAATAGCTTCAGTAATTGGCCCACCTAGAGTCCCATTTTCATAGAATATTTTGTAATTATCATCAAGTTCCTGAATGAGGTAGGGCAATTCAAATGCAAACATTTCCTGTATGAATCTCGCCAAGTTTGAAGTACTGGTATAGTACCACTGCAAGCCTCCCATCATTGTTTTTTCGCCCATTTCATTGTCGCTACCCAGTACTGCACAACAATTGCTTTGTACTTCTACCTCTCCATTGGACCTTTCTGTAATCATCTCGGCCCATTTCTCTGCGAGAATATTGTGCCAAACTTGTTGAGAAACAGACGTACCCCCTTTCATTACAAATTTTGCTTCTGCAAAGACACTCGTCAAACCAAAACCTGCGTAAACAATTGCGAATGCCAGAATAGCAATAGATAATTTTGATGCTCCACGATCGATTTTTTTCTGTATCATTTCATCCTCCATCATTCTTGTCTTCTGCTCCATTGTTAAGGGCACTCCAGTATAAAATAATTCCAAAATTTGAATAACTTCGCTTAGTCCAACAATGATAGAATGCCCCCATAGATAATCCAGGTTTTCTGTTTCCTCACCTCCATATCTGTAGTTTTTTGTTTACCGTTGTCAGTCTTCCATATTGGCAGCATACCTAACTTTCACATTCACCAATTCCTCCAATCGTCTTGTTGTAACTGTCTGATCGAGGTCTCCCAATCCTTCATTGTGGACATCTTCAAATATTTGTTTTGCTGCTGCTCCTAATGCCAAAGGTAACCCAACATCTGATGCAAATTCATTCACTAAAGTCAGGTCTTTTTTCATAAGATCCGCTCTGAAACCAGGTTTAAAATTGCCTTTAAAGACCTGATTAGGAAAATAGTTTTCCATCATCCAGCACGTTCCTGAACTCCCCTGCACAACTTCAAGAATAGTTTCTAACTTAAGCCCTCCCTTGACCCCTAACACGAGAGCTTCCGCAATTGCTGGGACCATGATTCCCACCAAATGATTGTTAACGAGTTTTACAGCGGCTCCATTACCACTTTGTCCACAATAGTAGACATCAGTTCCCATTTGCTTAAGAATAGGCAGGCACTGCTCATACACCTTCTTCTCCCCTCCAACCATAATGCTCAAGGTACCATTAATAGCGGCGACTTGCCCTCTGCTGACCGGGGCGTCTAACATCGCAAAACCGGCTTCTTTAATTGTTTGTGCAAGCTGCTTGGTAACCGTGGGCAGGATCGTACTCATATCAATGTAGACGGAACCTGGCTGCATCCCTTTTAAAATTCCGTTTTCACCTGTAACGATCTCTTGAACATTTGCGGTAGAAGTCACCATGCTAATAATGATTTCGGACTCTGAGGCTAATTCAGCAGGTGTTGACGCTTTTCGTGCTTCCTTATCGTCAATCATATCCAATGCTGCCTGGCTTACATCAAAAACTGTTACATTATTCCCAGCTTTGATTAGATTTTTTGCCATGTGCAGCCCCATCATTCCCAAGCCTATAAAACCAACATTTTTACTCATGTTATTTATTCCCTCCTGTTTCTATTATTCATAGATTTCAACAGCAATGTAGCTGATTACGTGCAAATTAGTCTTCTGCCAGGCAAATCATTGACAAACTCTCCCAGGCCAAGTGCCTTCAAGCGTATGAGGCAAAGGAACACCTGTATCCGGATCCCATCCATTGAGCTCAAAATAGAGGCTCTTCATAAATTCAAAATAAGGCATTATCGATTTTCCTTCGGCAGGACCGTTTTTAGGAGTAGAGCCGTATCGGAAGGAAGGAACTTCTTTGGTTGAGTCCAGACCGTGGCAATGATTAAAAACGCGCAATACATTGATCGTTCTGCGTCCTATTTCCATTGCTTGTTTCAATGACAAATCAATCCCAGTTATACTTTTTAGAGCACCTAGAACCAACTTGGGATTACAAGCTGTAAATCGACAAACTCCCAGGCAATCTAGAAAAACAAACCAACCATCCATTTTTGCGTTTGATGCAGCAACCTCCCATGGTGAACTTTTATTTACCGGCGGCAAACCGAACTCGTCCAACACGGGAAGCAGAAAAGCACTTGATTGAAGAGTACTCGTCGCTGACACGCACGTGTCCAACAAGCTCTCCCCATCTTCCCCGATGATCATGACCTCTTGGAGTAGTACCCTTCTCCACATAAACCGCCATTTTTAAGGCTTCTCCGCCTACTGTTTCTGCTGCCCTTTTAACCCCATCTGCTAACAAGTTCCCTACACCTTCGCGGCTGCTGATTTTTAATAGCAGAGTTCGAATATTTTCGACATTCCCCCAATTCATTTCAAGTCCGTCTAGGTCTTCACTTGAGAAAATTCCTTTTTCATAACACTCCATAACCCAGGAAACTGTCCAGGAAGCTTCATTTACGTCGAGACCAAGCCTATCAGTCAGATCAGCGAGCATAATGATTGCACCCGCGTCATCATTCCCTACATTAGAACCCCAACCAGACAAACTCTCATATTCCGGCTGCTCTCCTTCAAGACCGGCATATGGGCCTTTAGTAACTTTCACCATCTTTACGTGTGGATGCGCACACATCCAACACGGCTTGGGGCGTGGTTCGAAATTGTTTTTTATATACTCGCCGTTAATCAGTTCATGCTCTGGGAAAATGTTTGTGGTGTAGTTGCGGACCGGTAAAATCCCATCACGATAAAAAGGAGAAACACTGACTGCTGTGCCGTATTTGTACAAATCAGTCTTCTTGGCGTTCTCATTCATAGCCTTTGCCATAGCTGAAACACCTTCTGGATCAACAAGAGGAATCTCTTGGCGAGATCGCGAGATAGCTATTGCCTTAAGCCTCTTAGCCCCCATGACGCAACCGCATCCGTTCTTAGAGGCAACATGGCCCCTATCCCCAGCAACAACGGCGTATCGCACAAGATTTTCACCAGCAGGGCCGATACCAAAAACGCTAATCCCTTTTTCCCCAGTCTCTTCTCGTATTAGCGTCTCAATCTCCCTGGTATCTTTTCCAATCAGAGAGGCTGCATCGACAAGCCTCACTTCGTCTTTATCGATTTTGAGATAAACCCAATCAGGAGACCGCCCTTGAACAATTATGGAGTCATAGCCTGCGAACCGAAGATAGGCTCCCCAGAATCCGTTGGCCTGTGTTGTAACTGCACCGTTGACCATGGAACCTTTCGTAGACAGCGAAAAAGTGCCGGCTCCTGGTATTTTTGTCCCACCGAATGGACCGGAACTAAAAATAATCCTATTCTCAGGGTTATCCCATTCCACACCTGCCGGGACTTCTTTTTGCAGGTAATAAGATCCAATTCCTGCTCCACCCAAATATAATCTCATTAATTCTGATGGAAGTATCTCTTTGGTAATCTTTCCAGTTGTCAGGTCCACACGTAAAATTTTGCCCGCGTGAACATCATTTTGATTTTGCACTGTCACCCTCCTCTTTGCTGATCTTTTATCTCTCTAAAAATCAAAAAAAATCACATAACATGTTATTTTCGTAACACAGTTGAATACATGTGTTCACACCAATCTATTCAAAACTAAACATAGCTATATTAAACATAACTATATAACATAACTAAGATAATTAACATTACCCCAATCAGCAACCTATCAAGCAAGAAGCCATTACCCAACTAATACAGCAATGCCAAACGTTCATTATTAATCAATATAATCATATATTTATATAAATATCATCCTTGGTTGGAACTAAAATATGCTCATAAAAAGCAGGTCCTTACACAACCTCATTAAAGACAAAGAACTGAGGAACACACAAATAGTCAGCGTAAACATCATGATATTAACAGACTAAAAGAGATAATTAACCAATTTTTCATCGCCACAACGCCTAAAACCCTTGTGATAATTAACCAATCATTGATCTACATATAATTAAAATTTAACGTATTTCGAGTATATATTGGCAAAATCTGTTTTTTTTGAAATCAGCATTATTTTTTTTATAACACGGACAATTTGTCAGGTCAACATTAATATCATTATATTAATGTTATTTACAATATTACACAATAAAAGCAACTTAACTAACTGTAATTAAGCCTTATATGAAGTTTTGGCGATGCTGAAGGAATTGGGGCCCGAAGAGAATGCCAGGATTATCTACACGACTGATCACGGCGACAACTTGGGAAATCGAGGATTGAATCAGAGCCTTGCAAGCTCCAAAAAGTGAGGAAATTGAAGAAGACGGTTTGCTCGGCCCCAGCATCGGAGGGGAGCCCGCAGGGCGACCGGAGATGCTGGAAATGAAAGGAAACCACTATTGGTACTTTTAATAAAAATGTGGGGTGGTCAAAATTGGGTTATCACAGGTGGTCAATTTTAGGTTGACGTTTCGAAGAGTGACTCAGCGGGGCACGTCACCCTTGCGAGAAACAGGAAACATCTATACTCTGCCGTAACGGTAATGGTGTGATATT
>CAVOLI010000013.1:0-250433 GCA_963696725.1 uncultured delta proteobacterium | reverse complement strand
CATGGGGGCATCATGGAACGGCAGGAAATCCGGGTCTTTCGGCATGGTGAGCTGCTTTTCCACTCAGACCTATAAGCATATCAACTCAGGGGAAGGTGGGCTGCTTGTTACCGATGATCCCGATGTAATCAGCAGAGCCATTATTCTTTCCGGGCTCCTACATGCTCTATGATCGCCATACAGCACGCCCTGCTCTGGACGTTTGTAAAAGCTTCTCAAGACCATGGTACCGAACTATTCATGCCGCATGGACAATCTGCGGGCCGCCATACTGAGGCCTCAACTGCGGGAGCTTGATGAGCAATGAGCCGGCACGATGGAACAAGCGATACCGGATTCTCGAGGAGGGGATCAATGCTATTGACGGGAGAAGCTGCCCGGAGAGAGACCCAAGGGAATCGTATGTGGAGCTTCATCCAGTTTTCCCTGAATGACAGGGATGAAGAGACCATAAAATTGTTTCTCCGGAACTGCATGGATCGGGGGGTTGAACTCAAATGGTTCGGCAACAGAGAACCTGTCGGGTTTACCAGCGCCTATTCAAGCTGGAAATATTTTGGCGAACTCCCTTCTCTTCCAAATACAGATCGTATTCTCAGTACCATGTGCGATATGCGCATTCCACTCACCTTTAATGAGGACGATTGTGAGACAATTCTCCACATCATAAGAAGTGTCGCCCAGTCTGTATTGTTGTCATGAATTATCCGGCCACCACATTCTTTGCAGCACACAAGGTAGTTGCTGACCCTGTGTCTGCCGCTAGAGTTATTCTAATTCTCCGGGATTTACCAGAGAGTGAAACGACAGCAATTAAAGACTGTAAAATGGAACCATCAGCCATGCTGAAATGTTAAAAAGGTATGTCAGTGGAAACGACAAGTCTTCAATGAAATCTCTAAAAGCTTATGAGATCATACGAGATATGATCCTGAGGGGGGAAAAACTCCCCGGGTTCTCGTCTAATCCTCTCTGATCTGGAAAATGAACTGAAGATCGGCCGTGGCCCCGTCAGAGAAGCCTTGATGAGGCTTGATCGTACCGGGCTGATAAAAAACATTCCATATAAAGGCGCTATTGTGGGCACGCCTCCCACCCAGAAGGAAATCTTTCACATTTACGATCTGCGTATAAATCTAGAGGTTAAACTTGTTGTTGAAGCAATGGGAAACATAACAGATACTGATATTCTTAAACTTGAGGAACTCCATCTGGCCATGCAGCAGTTCCCAAGTGATCATTACCACATAGACAACAATTTTCATTTTCTCATTTATGATGCTTCAAATCTTCCTCACCTCTGCAATATCGCCAGAATATTGAGGGGGTCAGTGGAGAGTTTGCTCAATATTTATCGACGTGAAAAAGAGCACTGCATGAAATTCAATAAAGAGCATGGTCTGATTATCGAAGCGCTAAAAAATCAAGACCTCGAAGAACTTAAAAGGACCATTGCTGTCAATATTGAAAGTGGGCTGGAGATCATCAAGGAAACGTATGCCACCATATTCAGAGGTTGTTATTGAGAACACATCATGACACCAAGAGCGGGGTCACCTGCAAGGGTGCCTCGACAATAAGACAGGGCTGCGAATTGGCGCAGCTTCTGGCTTTAAACACTTAAAACATAAACAATGGAGAAAAACTATGAAGAGTAAAGGTCTGAAAGTGTTGTTCAGCAGTTTGATTTTCTCTGGGATGATGACGTTGGCGGCGCACGCTGCCGACAAGGTGATCATAGGAACATTCGGCGACCCGGTGCCTGTTCAGATGGCTGCGCATGACGGTAAACTGGCGGCTGCCACCGGCTGGGACATCGATTGGCGCAAATTCGCGTCGGGCACTGATGTGATTGCGGCCATGGCCTCCGGCGACGTCCTGCTGGCAGAACTGGGATCTTCGCCGTTTGCAATCGGCGCAACCCAAGGCGTTGATTTCGAGGCCTTCATGCTCGATTACGTCATCGGTGAGTCGGAATCCCTGATCGTACGCAATGGCGCAGGCGTTAATTCATTGGCAGATTTAAAGGGTAAACGTGTTGCGACACCAATCGGCTCGACAGCACATTTTTCCCTGATGGGTGCCCTGAAGCATGCCGGTATCGATGAAAATGATCTGACTATTATGGGTATGCCGCCGGACCAGATTACTGCTGCCTGGCAACAGGAAGCCATCGATGCCGCCTTCATCTGGCCGCCCGCGCAGACAGAACTGCTCAAGACCGGCACCCGCCTGGTCGGCGCTGATAAGGTGGCCGAATGGGGCTACCCGACCTTTAATGTCTGGGTCGTTAACAAGAATTTCGCGGCAGCCAACAAGGACGCCTTGATCGCCTTCATGAAAGCGGTTGATACCGCCAATCTCGACTATCTCAAGAACAAGGCCGCCTGGACCGCAGAAAGTGCCGAAATCAAATCGATCGCCGCCCAGACGGGCGCTGACCCGAATGCGGTTCCGGTAACCCTCGAGGGCTATAAATTCTTGCCCCTGGCGGAACAGCTCGAGCCGGCCTGGATGGGTGGTGGTATTGCCAAGGCGGTGAAGGATACGGCAGCATTCCTGAAAGCGGCTGGACGTATCGACCAGGTTTCCGATGATTATTCGAAATCCGTAAACCTGGAATATCTAAAAGCCGCCGTTCAATGATCGGCGAAATTCAATTCGGGACTGATCCCGTTCTCACTGCGAGGGCGGGACAGTCATAAGACAAGGTAGAGGGCAATCCGCATGAGCCTGCACATTGAAAACGCAACCGTCATCTATCCTGCTGTAGAGGGGAGGCTTCCGACAGAAGCACTGCAGCAGATCAATCTAACCATGAACGAAGGTGATTTCGTTGTGGCAATTGGGGCCTCCGGCTGTGGAAAGTCGACATTGCTCAATTTGATTGCCGGGTTTCTGGCCCCGACGGAGGGTCGAATCATGCTTGATGGAGCCATTGTGGAAGGACCCGGCGCCGATCGCTCTGTGGTTTTCCAGAAACATGCTCTGCTGCCCTGGCTTAATGTCCGTGACAACATAGAGTTTGGCCTGATGCTGCAGGGAAACACCAAGCAGGATCGACGCCACGTTGCTGATCGATTCATCCAACTTCTCGGTTTGAGCGGCTTTGAAGACTCGCCAGTTTATGCACTTTCCGGCGGCATGCAGCAGCGTGTCGGCATTGCCCGGGCGCTAACCTGCGACCCCAAACTGCTGCTTATGGACGAGCCGCTGGGAGCGCTCGATGCGCTGACGCGGGAAAAGGCGCAGGAGCTTATCCTGCAGCTCTGGCATAATACCGGCAAGTCTGTTTTCTTCATCACTCACAGCGTTGAGGAGGCCCTGTTCATGGGAACCCGGCTGGTCGTCATGTCACCTCGGCCTGGCCGGATCACCCATGAATTCAACCTACCGTTTTCGAAAAAATTTCTCGATGGCACCAGTGCCCGGACGGTTAAAGCGTCGCCGGAATTTATCGAAATCCGCGAGGAAGTACTGGCGATCATTTTTGCAGATGAGGAGGCGTCATGAGCGGTCAAAAAAACGAAGCCGAGAGCAAAGCTCCGTTACCTCCGCGTGGTTTGCTCGCCAGGCTGATGCGGGAACGACCCACACGGCCCGGCGAGACATATGGGGTTCCCGGTTCCGGAGACACTATGGTGCTCAGCATGGCCACGATCTGTATCCTGGTGTTCGTGTGGTGGCTTATCACTGCGCTGGGTTGGGTAAAACCACTCTTTGTTCCGTCGCCACAGAGTATCGTCATGAAATTTGTACAAGTCTGGGATAGCGGATTTACCGGCTCCCCGCTTTGGGTCCACATACTGATTTCAGCCGGCCGGGTGTTTGGCGCGTTCCTGTTGGCCTGTGCAATCGGCATCCCGCTCGGCCTTGCCATGGGTATGAGCCCTATGATACGTGGCATCTTCGATCCGCCCATCGAATTTTACCGGCCGATCCCGCCTCTGGCCTATCTGCCGCTGATGATCATCTGGTTCGGCATCGGCGAGACTTCGAAGGTGCTGCTGATATTTCTTTCAGTGTTTGCCCCGGTTGCACTGGGAGCACGGTCTGGTGTCCGCTCTGCTGCGATCGAGCAGATTCATGCCGCTTACTCCTTCGGGGCAACGCGCTGGCAGGTGCTGCGCCACGTCATCCTGCCGGCGGCCATGCCAGAAATTCTCACGGCAATGCGAATCGGCATCGGTTTCGGCTGGACGACGCTGGTGGCAGCCGAGATGGTCGCAGCAACCAAGGGCATCGGCTACATGGTCCTTTCCGCTTCGCAGTTTTTACAGACGGCGGTGGTCATCATGGGGATTATCGTGATTGCCGCAATTGCCTACCTCTTCGATCTGCTCATGCGCTTGATCGAACGCAAGGTGGTCCCCTGGAAGGGTAAGATGTGATTGTATTATTAGGCTCAACCCTGCAGCGCAAGGCATTACAGAGTAACTCAAAGGCCTTTCATACCGGCAACACCGGTTGAAAAGTCTGGTGGGAACGCCATATAAAAACAGGCACTTAGCGGTCATCGTTACGTGCCTGTTTTGTTCTTGAAAGGATTTTCAAAGGGCTTGCCCTGGATTTCTGCCAGCGCCGGGCACGCATTCCACTACCTCACGGGTTTCTCCCTGTATACTGTCGCCCAGCTGTCATAAGCGGGCGATGCCGCAGCATGTCCTGTATTTCTGGCTGCACGCTGTTGTCGCTGGCCAGATTGGACGCGAACAAGTACCTTGTATCAAGAAAGCCAAACTGCTCAACGTCGGCCTTCCGATGGAGCTTCTGTGAGATAACCTCTATTGGCCTGTTAACGAGAACATTACAAAATGTCTTCACAACCAGCTGACTTATCGGGAAAAAACTGGAAAGTAGTTCTCTCGATAATGTTCGTCGTCCAGATGCTGTCTGTGGTTGGGTTTTCCTGTGTTATTCCCTTTCTTCCGCTCTATGTACACGAACTCGGAACAGTTACATCG
This sequence comes from uncultured delta proteobacterium, assembly GCA_963696725.1. Classification (GTDB taxonomy): domain Bacteria; phylum Desulfobacterota; class Desulfobulbia; order Desulfobulbales; family Desulfocapsaceae; genus MADRE3. The sequence continues at coordinate 245,469 of CAVOLI010000013.1, read as the reverse complement.
ATGAGCGAAGCGTTATGCACTGCTCTCGTCTATTCAGGTCAGGCTTTCACCATGATGATCGTATCTCCTCTTTGGGGTTACCTTGCTGATAGATATGGCCGAAAAGTTATGGTCGAGCGGGCGACCTTCGGAGGAGCCATTGTTTTGCTGCTCATGGCTTTTCCTCGTTCTGCGGAGGAGCTTGTCCTGTTACGAATGCTTCAGGGAGCCGTGACCGGTGTGTTTGGTGCTGCCAATGCGCTAGTGGCGGCATCCGTGCCACGGATTAAATCAGGCTTTGCAATGGGACTCATGCAGGTTTCCATGGGACTGGGCTTTGCTTTAGGTCCTCTGCTCGGTGGGGTGATTGCCGATCTGTTTGACTATCAGTCAGTATTCTATTTCACGGCACCCCTTCTCCTGATATCGGGCATTATCGTTTGGCACTTTGTCGATGAGCAGTTTGTCCCGAGAAGATCTGAAGAAAAAAGGCAGAACAGCATTCTCGGCGCCTGGATGAGGGTCCTGCGCACACCTGGGGTTGGCGTGCTCTATCTGCTGCGTTTTATCAACCAATCAGGAAGAATCATCTATTACCCCATTCTACCCTTGTTTCTCCTTTCCCTGATCGACGATCAGGATCAGATCAACAGCTATACCGGAATCGTCATAAGTGTTGCCTCTGCATCAACTGCCATTTTTTCAGTAACAATTGGTCGACTCGGCGACCGGTTCAGTCACCAGCCGGTGATAATGATCTGTTTATTTGGTGCCGGCCTGGCATTTATTCTTCAAAGCCTGGTTCAAAGTAGCTGGCAGCTCATCATCCTGCAGCTGTTTTATGGTGCACTGCTTGGCGGTGTCATTACATCAATAAGTGCGTTACTTGCTGTTTTCACAGAGAAGGGCGATGAAGGAACAGTCTATGGAATGGACAGTTCAGTGAACGCAGGAGCCAGGATGATCGGCCCGTTGCTGGGCTTTGCCATTTCAAGTTTTTTTGGAATGCGAATGGTCTTCGCCTCTGCTGGCATGTTGTATCTCCTGGCAGCGGTTCTCGCTTTTATTTACTTGCCAAAAGGCAAACATTTTAACTCATGACAGTAAGATAGGTGCCGGATTCTGACCAAACTTTTCAAGTACATTGCACTTCAGGAACGGATGGTGTGCGGCCTTCATGTACGTGCCTGTTGGTTTTGCCGAACTCATGCTAACAGTTACGCATTGCCAGCAATACGAAGACGAGAAGAACCCCTGTTAACAGCAAGATAGGAATGAGAAAAGAGAGCAGCATTGCCAGGGCACCTTTCTTGTTTCCAAGGTTGAATGTCCAGCCAAGTGCCGGAGTAAGGCGGGGAACCAGCCATCTTGTGTCCTTTTTTGAGAAATAGAATCCTATGGGCAGTGTCCAATTATCGGTGCTCTCCCACTCGATCCTGTTCTGTTCGCCTGTTTTTTCGTTTATCATGTGAATAAAGCCTCCTCTGCACTATCCCATTCCGAATACTATGCGGCCCCAACTGTCATTTACAGGCATTGATGAGATCTTTCAGTCAGGCCGGTTGGTGTCACCTCGACCATCACCTCCGCTTCTACCCGTTCGATAACTTCCACCCCGGAAATGTTTTCCTGCCCATAGGTGCGAAATGTCTGGACCTCCTTGCTATTCCGAAGATAATCAACTAACTGTGCCACCGGCACGCCTTCCGGGCATCTGCGATAGCCGCACCCCGGTAGTCGACAGCTGCGGCAACGACCAGGTCCAAACCTTATTTTTGCCGCAAATCCCTGTAACGATCAGCTATCAGCTGTAAAAACTCTTTACCTACCCCTCAGCAGCCGCAGATGATAATCCTGACACGGTCCATCACCTGTTCCCCCTCAAAACGAGTTCCTGGTAATCTTCAATACCGATACATACTTCAACAATAACCGGGCCGGCCTGAGCAAAAGCCTGCTCCAGAGCCTGATCGTATTCCCGGGCATCACCCACAGAGATTACCGGTACCCCGAACATACTCTCAGTTGCCTTGATAACAACGTCCCCATAGAGTTCTGTCCCCTTCCATCCATGACCTTTTCTCTCTTTTTTGATGCTGATCAGTGACAGAAGGCGGTCATTGACAACGACGAAGACGATATTTTTCTCAAGGCGCATTGCCGTTGCCATCTCTCCGGCCATCATCATGTAGCCCCCATCCCCCACGACACAACAGACCTGCCGATCCGGACAACTGAGTTTCGCCGCAATGGCCGCAGGAATGGCAAAACCCATTGAGGAGCCGCCATTAGTCATCAACTGGCATTCAGGAGACGGCGTCATCCACTGCTGACCGATAAGATGCAGATGTGCTCCAACGTCACAGGCCATAATGCCATCCTCCGGCAATATCGCCCGCAGGCTATCGAGCACTCTCCTGGCCCCGAGTTTTCCGTCAGGTGGCGCCAAGCGTTTAAACATCTCTTGCTTGCGCTTTACAAGAGCGTTGATATCCCATTTTTTTTCACTGCATCCTGAGCCGAGCAAATGCTCCAGGGAGTATCGCAACTCTCCCACCACATCGCAGGCGAGTGAATAGTTTTTCAGATCGAGATCTGCCGGAGTTGTATCTATGTGAATCAGTGGAACATTCGGGATCTAGTCCTCATAGTTCAGTTCAACCGGATCAAAGCCAATGCCTATTACCAGATCGGCCTGCTGATGCGTTACCCCGACCTGGTCACCAAGCGCATGAGCCAGGACTCCGGCATAGTATGGGTGAGACTCAGGGACCATACCTTTTGCCATCGGAGTCAAGACAGCCGGCAGCTGAAATTTTTCCAGAAATTTAATTACCAGGTCACGGATATCCGCCCTGATCGAGGTTATTCCCAGTGCAACGACCGGCTTCCGGGAACTGGAAAAAACTTCCACCATACGCTCAAGCAACGGGCCACCCGCTCTTGGAGGTTTTTCTGCAGCCGCTGTTTCCACAGTTTCAGCAGCAGACTCATCCCCTCCGATACCAGCCGGCAGACCGATATGCACCGGTCCCGGCACCTCGGAAGTGGCAATCGACACTGCTTTGTGGAGCGTTCTCCTGACTTTGCCTGCTTCAAGACGTGCACTCCACTTGGTAATCGGTTTGAACAGCGTTTGATGATCGATATTCATCTGGGTGATTCTCGGCAGCATCATGTCATTCATCTCATCAGAAAAAGCGATCATCGGTGAACGATCCAGATATCCGCCACACACACCAGTTGTCTGGTTACAGGCTCCCGGACCAAAGGTACCGAAGCACGCGGCGATTTTACCGGTAAGCCTCCAGCGGATATCGGCCATAAAGCCACCGCTGCCCTCATTACTGATCAGTATGAAATCCAGCCCATCAACTTCCTCAATGGCGGCCATATAATCAACCCAGTTGCCACTCGGTACTCCAAACACATATCTGACTGCGAGTTCCTTGAGTGTTTCAGCCATTACCTGCGCAACTGTTGCCATTTTTTCTCCGTTCCACTATTAACAACAATCCGGTCAATTGAAAAAGAAAACCTGCCGTAGTTCCTTACATTCTTTCGAAAGATTTAACACCCAGAATCTGGCTCAAGAGGAGTAGCTTAAGTGATGTATTTCAGGTATCTGCCGTAAAAGACTGTTTTGTTATCGTGTAACTCCAGGGAGGTTCAGCAAATGCTCTTTCGAGCACGATCCAATGCTTGCCATCGTCCGACTGCTCTGGATAATCAAGGCTGTAGTGAAGCCCCCTGGACTCCTTCCGGGCCAGGGCAGACTCCACGATCATTAAGGCTATATGAGCGATATTACGCAATTCGACCATATTTGATGAGACATAATATTTTTTATAGTGATTTTCTATTTCTTCAGCGATATCAACTAACCGCCTTTTAGCAATTTTCAGACGTTGGGTTGTCCTGACGATTCCGACATAATTCCACATCGTTCTTCTGATAAGATCCCAGTCATGATTGATGATAATCTCTTCCTCAAGATAATCGGCCTCTCCTTCACTCCAGGGATCAACATCATCACCGCGCTCAGGTTTTTCATCTTTCTTCTGATTATCAAAACAATACCCAGCGGCCCGCTCTGCGAAAACCACCGCTTCGAGCAAGGAATTACTGGCCAGCCTGTTCGCCCCATGCAGTCCGGTACAAGATGTCTCTCCCAGTGCCATTAAACCGTGTACAGTGGAATTCCCATAGCTGTCAACCAATACACCGCCACACAGATAATGGGCGGCCGGCACCACAGGAATCGGTTCCCTGGTAATATCCAGTCCAAATTCTTTACATTTCTGATAGATACCGGGAAACCGCCCCCTTACAAAACCTTCATCTTTATGTGTAATATCCAGAAAAACGCAGTCCTCCCCACTCTCTTTCAATTCTTTATCTATGGATCTGGCAACTGTATCGCGAGTTGCCAACTCTCCGCGGACATCATATTTGTCCATAAACCGGTTTCTTTTTTTATCGACAAGGAGCGCCCCTTCCCCCCTAACAGCCTCAGATATAAGGAAATTTTTGGCGTGCGGATGGTACAAACAGGTAGGGTGGAACTGTACAAATTCCATATTTGCAATTTTGGCCCCTGCCCTTGCTGCCATGGCTACACCATCTCCCGTAGCAATATCAGGGTTACTTGTGTACAAATATACCTTTCCTGCGCCACCTGTGCAGAGAACTGTTACCTTTGAGACATATGGCACAACCCCCCGGTCGCTGCTCATTACGTACGCACCAAAACATATCTGCTCTCCTTCGCCTTTCTGGATCAACAAATCAACGGCTACATGATTCTCCAACATCTTGATATTATGGGATTTTCTCACCCTATCCAAGAGTGTTCGTTCAATCTCTTTTCCTGTCATATCATAGGCATGCGCAACTCTTCTTCGGGAATGCCCCCCTTCTCTCCCCAGATTAAGTTCTCCAGACTCAACATCCCGCACAAACGGAACTCCATAATGCACGAGATCCTCTACACGCTCTCTTCCTGCAGACACTACCTGCCTGACGATATCGGTGTCACAGAGACCAGCGCCTGATGTCAAGGTGTCTGCAACATGTTCTTCAATACTGTCATGTTCGTCTATAACAGCGGCGATACCGCCCTGCGCTAGATTTGTTGCCGTATCGATATCCCTTTTTTTGGTGACGACGACTACCTTACCCCATAACGAAACACGCAGTGCGAAAGACAATCCTGCAATTCCACTGCCGATAACCAGATAATCAGTTTTCACAAAGCTCCCCCGTTAATTGTTTCACGTGAAACATTCATACAATGAATGGCACCACAAGTGATACTATATATACTACTGGACTCCAAAGAATCAAAAATAAGGTGCTTTTAAAGATAAACCTTGAGATTGATGCCTCACCTCGATTATAAGATATAAACACTCAATGATAGGGAGACAACATTGTGGGAAAACCAGAAAATGGTGTTATTATTGCGGTGGCAAACCAGAAGGGAGGTGTCGGAAAAACAACTACCGCTGTGAATTTTGCCAGTGCTCTTGCCCTTAAAAGAAAAAAAGTTCTTCTTGTTGACTCCGACCCCCAGGGGAATGCTAGCAGTAATGTCGGCTTAAAAAGCAAACAGCTCGGCAACCACCTGTATCATGTTTTCTGCTCCCAGGCATCAATTAATGATGTAATCGTAGATACTGAGATAAAAAACCTCAAAATTTTGCCTTCAAATATCGATCTCGTTGCAGCCGAGTTGGAGCTCATTAATGAAAACAGCCGGGAATATTTTCTGAACAAAATTCTTTCCCAGGTTAAAAATGACTATGATTACATTCTTATCGACTGCCCTCCATCCCTTGGGTTGTTGACAGTCAATGCACTCACCGCAGCATGCTCTGTTTTAATACCAATGCAGTGTGAGTATTTTGCGATGGAAGGGCTTGCGCAACTTATCAATACGATTCGCCAGGTGAAAAAAAAGTTTAATGAACAACTCTATATTGAAGGCTTGCTGCTGACCATGTTTGACACAAGGAATAAGCTTTCACATCAGGTATCGAATGAAATATCTCGCCATTTTGGCAGTCAGGTATTTAAAACCATCATTCCCAGGAATGTCCGTTTGAGTGAATGTCCAAGTCATGGTCAAACAATCATGCAGTACGATAACCGATCAACGGGAGCTCAGGCATATACAGCACTCGCTGCGGAATTTCTAAAAAGACAGAGGTAGTGGTGTGGCAAAAACAACTGGATTGGGGCAGGGTGTCGGCGCTTTATTTGGGACCAGTGACGAGGATGAGCGTTACTTTGAGTGTGATATTAAAAAAATTATTCCAAACAAACATCAACCCAGAGTTCACTTTGATGAAGGTGAACTGGATGAGCTTACTCAGTCTATCCTGGAGAACGGGGTGATTCAGCCGCTTATCGTCTCGTATGTGAAAGATAATAACTCCTATGAGCTTGTTGCTGGTGAACGAAGGCTCAGAGCTTCTCGTCTTGCTGGGTTGGATACTGTTCCGGTCGTTGTGAAAAAAATGGACTCAGAAGAGGCATTTCTAGAACTCGCGCTTATTGAGAATATTCAACGGACAGACCTCAACGCCATCGAAGAAGCCACTGCCTATAAAAATCTTATTGAGCGTTTTGGCTATACACAGGAGGAAACGGCGAAACGGGTTGGTAAGAACAGATCAACGGTAACAAACACGCTCCGTCTCCTCCTGTTGCCCGATTATGTAAAAGATGACCTTTTAATGCAAACGCTTTCAGAAGGCCATGCAAGGGCGCTTTTGAGAATAACAGATGATCCTGCGAACCTTAAAGATATTCGTGATCAGATTATTTCAAAAAAACTCTCTGTTCGCCAGACAGAACAACTGATCCGCCGCAACAGAAGGCAGCCAGCGCACTCTCATAAATCTGTTAAATCAACAAAAGATGAAACTGAAACTGTACCTCTTTCTTATCGAAAATCATTTGAAAATCAGCTTACAAATAAATTAGAATCAAAAGTAACAATTCACCCGAATGGGAGCAGGGGAAAGATCGAAATTGAATACTATTCCCTTGATGATCTTGAACGCCTTGTCTCACTCGTTGCCAATAACTAAAAGAAAAAATGTTATGATCAAAAGATATGTAATTATTTCAACAACTTGCCTTGCTCTGTTGTGCGTTCCTTTGTATGCTTTGGCTCGTATGGTATCGGTTTCCGGAGAGGATGTTAATTTGAGATCGGGACCGGGAACACAATACCCAATAAAATGGAAATATGGAAGCGGCCTGCCGCTCCAGGTAATCAAAGAGCAGGGTGATTGGGTCATGGTTGAGGATTTTGAAAAGGACAGCGGATGGCTTCACAAGAATCTCGTTTCAGATACCGGTTATATGGTCGTCAAAGTCAACAAGGACAAAAACCAAAAAATAAATATCCGCAGCGGCCCGGGCACCAAATATAAGATCGTAGGCAAAGCCTATTATGGCGTCGTTTTTAAAACCATAAAACAGGAGAAGGGGTGGGCACAAGTGAAACACGAAAGCGGCATAACCGGCTGGGTGAAACGTTCACTGCTCTGGGGTTTCTAGCTGGTAAAGACAGCAGGAATCTTATTTTCTGCTGCAAACAACAAAAGCTCAGGTCCTTTCCGGGACCTGAGCTTTTGTTGTTTGGCGGAGAGAGAGGGATTCGAACCCTCGGTGGAGTTTTATCCCCACACTCGCTTAGCAGGCGAGCACCATCGGCCAGCTCGGTCATCTCTCCTGAATTTTTCTGGCGGAGGGAGTAGGATTCGAACCCACGGTACTTTCGTACAACGGTTTTCAAGACCGCCGCCTTAAACCACTCGGCCATCCCTCCAGAGGCTTTTCCTTGTACCATTTCACAATTATTCTGTCAACGATATGTCTCTACGAAAAAGAAGCGGATCCAACCATTAAACATAATTGTTATATTGTGTAGAAAAATAACTACAAATATGATAAAATACTTGGTTTGGCTTGTTGCTATCGTTCAGAAATCTTTTCTCTATTCTTCGAGGATATATGGCGAAAACCGATCTTGACAATCAGCTCCGGGATCTGACTTGTCTCTATGAAATCACGAGAGAGCTCGCCTCCTCTTTTGTGCTCAACGAGTGCCTTGAAAAGGCGATGAAACTGCTCTTTGAAATAAAGGATATGGAAAACGGGACGGTCACAATTGTCAACCCGATTACTGGAAAACTGGAAATAGAAGTTGCCCATGGACTGACGGCAGAGGGAAGAAAACGCGGAAAATATAAAATCGGCGAGGGAATCACCGGAAGAGTTGTTGCCTCCGGAGAGCCGATTATTGTCCCGCACATTGCCGAAGAACCTCTTTTTTTAAACAGAACCAGGTCCCGCGGAGATATCAACGAGCAGAATCGTTCGTTCCTGTGCGTTCCGATAAAAGATGGAAAAAGGGTAATAGGAGCGCTCAGCATCGACAGAATATATAAAGAAGGAATTGGTAACCAGGCACACAAGGATCTTCAGTTTTTGACGATTTTATCAAGTATAATCGCTCAGACTGTGCGCAGGGTACAGATCGTCAATCGTGAAAAAGAAAACCTGAAGACAGAAAATCTCAAGTTGAAAAGGGAACTTTCAGAAAAAAATAAAATTAATGATATCATAGGCAACTCAAGTCGGATGCAGGATGTCTATGAGATGGTTCACCGCGTTGTAGACTCAAATGCGACGGTACTCCTGAGGGGGGAATCAGGAACGGGAAAAACCCTGGTCGCAAAAGCGCTTCATTATAACAGCAGGAGGAAGGATAAGCCGTTTGTGGTTGTCAACTGTTCAGCACTTCCAGAGACACTGCTTGAAAGTGAGCTGTTCGGTCATGAAAAGGGGGCTTTTACCGGCGCAAACGAGCGAAAGACGGGTCGTTTTGAACTGGCTGAAGGGGGAACCCTTTTCCTCGACGAAATCGGAGAAATCAGCCATTCTGTGCAGGTAAAACTGTTGAATGTCGTCCAGGAGAGAAGTTTTCAGCGCCTCGGTTCAGCGCGGTCCATCTCCTGTGATGTCCGCCTGGTTGCCGCCACTAATCGTGACCTTGAAAAATCGGTATCTGAGGGAAGTTTCAGGGAGGATCTTTATTACCGATTAAATGTCTTTCCCATTTATATGCCTCCTCTCAGGGAAAGACGTACAGATATACTGCTGTTAGCCGAGTTTTTTCTGGAAAAATTCAGCAGGGAAAATCATAAAGAAATTACCAGAATCTCGACATCGGCAATCGACCTTTTGATACAATACCATTGGCCTGGAAACGTAAGAGAACTCCAGAACTGCATGGAACGCGCGGTTCTTGTCTGTGACGGTTCGTCCATAAAAGGTGTTCACCTTCCTCCAACCCTGCAGGTCTCAGAGACAGCAGCAAGCGGAAAACCACTGTCTCTGACCACGGCGGTAGAAAATTTCGAGAAAGACCTTATTATTGACGGGCTGAAAAAAAATAATGGTAACCAGACCAAAACGGCAAAGTTTCTTGATACCAGCTTGAGAATCGTTAACTACAAAATTCACCAGTACAATATCGATCCCAAGCAGTACAAAATATAAACCCATGTCTCTTCTTTTACATCTCTGCTGTGCACCATGCCTCCTCTATCCTGAACAAGTGCTCAACAGTGAAGGTCTTTCTTTTACTGCCTACTTTTACAATCCGAACATTCACCCATATAAAGAATTTCGAAAGAGGCTGGACACGGTGGTTGACTACTGTAAAGAACGACAGATCCCGCTTGTCGTTGATAGAGATTATGGCCTTCGTGAGTTTTTAAGGGAAATTGTTTTCAATGAAACAAAACGATGTACCGTGTGCTACCGGATGAGATTTGAAAAAACGGTTGCAATGGCCCAAAAGAGGGGGTTTGATTCGTTTTCTTCAACACTGCTTTACAGTAAATATCAGAATCACACACTGATCAGAACCCTGGGAGAAGAACTTTCCGACCATGAAGCTGTTTCTTTTGTTTACCGTGATTTCAGAGAAGGTTGGCAGCAGGGGATTGACGGCTCCGTTTCCCGCGGTTTGTATCGACAACCGTATTGTGGCTGCATATACAGTGAACAGGAACGATACGACAACAGATACAAAAAAGGACTGAAAAAGGGGAAGTTATAAATGTTTAACCTCATGGTATTAGCAACCAGTAATGAAAATAAAGTCAAGGAATTCAGGGCAATGCTGGCTGGATTTCCTGTAGAGATAAAATGTCTTTCTGATTTCGGACCGCTTCCAACCATTGTGGAGGATGGAACAACATTTGATGAAAATGCCTATAAAAAAGCACACCATTTTGCTAAAGTCCTGGGTATCCCTGCTATCGCTGACGATTCCGGTTTGTCGGTCAAGGCTTTAGGTGGAGACCCCGGTGTTTACTCTGCCCGTTATGCCGGAAATGGTGCAACTGATCGGCAAAATTGCGAGAAATTACTGAACAAGATGAGCGGTATTACAGATCGGGAGGCTTTTTTCACCTGTGTTCTTTCTATCGCCATCCCCTCGGGCCCGGCACTTACCTATGAAGCAACCTGCAATGGGACAATTATTGATTCTCCGAGAGGGCACAATGGTTTCGGGTATGATCCCATCTTTTATTATGAACCTTTTAAAAAAACTTTTGCCGAACTCACCATGGAAGAAAAAAACAGGGTAAGCCATCGTGGCAAGGTTTTAACACAAGTGAAAGCTGAATTCGATAAAATCATGGAATGGCTGAAACAACGCACCATGGAGGAAATGCCCGAGCAACCTGATCATGCTCAGTTTGAGGGAAACGACTGGTCAGAGTAGGGGGTATTATTCAGGTTTTAACTCTCTGTTGAGCAGGTCATTCACCGCTGTCCTGCTGTCTTTGTTTTCGTATAATATCTTGTAAACCTGCTCAAGTATCGGCATTTCCAACTGTTTTTCCCTGGCCAGGTGATAAACAGATTTGGCCGTTCTGACACCTTCTGCGACCATGGACATCTCAGCCAGTATCTGATCGAGGGTCTGGCCCCTTCCCAGTTTGAGGCCTACAGTTCTGTTTCTGCTGAGATCACCGGTGCAGGTTAAAACGAGATCGCCCATTCCACTCAACCCATAAAAGGTAGCCGGGTCAGCCCCAAGCGTCACGCCGAAACGAGAAATTTCGGCCAGCCCGCGGGTGATAAGTGCGGCCCGAGCATTCATACCGAAGTTGAGCCCGTCGCAGATACCCGCCGCTATTGCGATAACATTTTTAAGCGAAGCGCTCACTTCAAGGCCGATAATATCGGAGCTTGTGTAAACACGAAAATAGCCTGTACTGAATATTTGTTGCAGCTCCCGGGCTATGATTTCGTTATTGCAGCCAATTGTTATTGCTGTCGGGACTTCTTCGGCAACTTCCTTGGCAAAAGAGGGCCCCGACAAAACAGCACATTGAGGTTTTGATTTATTTTTTACATCCTTCAAAATATCATTCATAATCTGCGACATTGTCTGCAGGGTATCGTTTTCAATACCCTTGGTCGCAGAAACAATCACGGCATCATTTGCAAGATGACCGACAAGGCTCTGAAACACCGCCCGGTAACCATGGGAGGGGATAACCATGCAGATCGTCGGGGCAGCAGTTACCGCCTCCTGCAGATTTGCGGTTGGAATAAGGGTATCGGGAAAGAGTATTCCAGGGAGGTGACGCTTGTTTTCCCTCTCCTTTTTCAATGCTCCTATATGCTCGGGATCAAAATCCCACAGCCTTACAGCGTAGTTTTTTTTGCTCAGGAGCAGTGCCAAAGCTGTTCCCCAGGAGCCGGCTCCAACCACAGCTATGGGCTGCTCGAGCCTATTCATCCAGGCCTCCATCTTCTTCTGAACCATCCTGTGCTAAAATATCCATCGCCACAACACGTTCTCCATCCTCAAGGTTGATCAGGGTTACCCCTTGGGTAGTACGACCGATGATCCGAACATTATCGAGTCCCATGCGTATCATTTTTCCTGAGTCGGCGATAAGAATAACCTCCTGGTCGTCTTCAACGAGCATAGAACCGACGATATTGCCGTTTCTATCGCTTGGTTTTATGGCAAAAACGCCCTTGCCGCCGCGCCGCTGGATGCGGTAGTCCTCTGCCAGGCTGCGCTTTCCGTAGCCGTTTTCCGTAACGGTCAAAATAGTTTTGTCACTGTCCGCCTCAATGACACTGGCACCGACAATGTAATCTCCGGGATTTAGCCGCATGCCCCTTACACCTGCTGCTGTCCTTCCCATGGCCCGCACATCTGACTCGTGAAAACGTATCGAAATCCCGTTTCGGGAAACCATGAATACCGTGTCGTCTCCACTGAGAATATGGGCTGAAATGATCTCGTCGCCCTCATTTATAGTAAGGGCGCGTTTTCCTTTCCGGAGCGGTCTTCTGAAATCAGAGAGACTGGTCTTTTTTACACGGCCAAACTTGGTAACCATCAAAATGGTTTTTGAGTCATCACTGTCTTCGAAAGAACTGATCGGCAGGATTGCTGCCAGTTTTTCGCCCTCGGTGAGCTCCAGAAGATTAACAATGGCTTTTCCACGCGCCGTTCTGCCGACCAGCGGCAACTGGTATACCTTTCTCCAGAAAACTTTGCCGTGATTGGTGAAAAAAAGAAACGTGTCCAGGGTGGACGCAACATAGAGGCTTGAAACATAGTCCTCCTCTATGTTCATTACTCCTTTGACTCCCTTTCCGCCCCGGTGTTGAGAGCGGTAGAGACTTACCGGATTACGTTTTATATAGCCCGAATGAGTTACCGTCACCGCCATATCTTCCGGGGCAATCAAGTCTTCGGGCAATATTTCGTCGACAGCGTCAATTATCTCTGTTTTTCGCTCATCTCCATAGGTTTCCCTGATTTCAAGAAACTCACCTTTAATGATGGCCATTACCTGGCTTTCATCGTTGAGGATGCCCTTGAGTTTTTTTATCAACTCAATAATTTCCTGATAGTCTGAGGCTATTTTTTCTCTTTCCAGCCCGGTAAGTCGCTGCAGTCGCATATCAAGAATAGTTTGCGCCTGTATCTCGCTTAACTCATATCTTTTTACCAGCTCCGCTTTGGCTTCCGCCGGGTTTTTTGATGCCCTGATGAGTTTGACGACATCATCGAGGTTGTTGATGGCTATATTCAGCCCTTCGAGAATATGGGCTCTTTCTTCGGCCTTCCTCAACTCAAAAGCCGTTCTCCGATAAATAACAACCCTTCTGTGCTGAATGAAATGCTCGAGAATTTGTTTTAAATTAAGTACTTCTGGTTTGTTGTTGACAATGGCAAGAAAAATGATGCCAAAGGATTTCTGCATTGGCGTCATTTTAAAAAGCTGATTAATAACCACTTCTGCAATTTCATCTTTTTTCAGTTCCATGACGATTCTCAAACCCTGCCGGTCTGATTCGTCACGTACTTCAGATATTGCCGAAATCTTCTTGTCTTTTATCAGGTGAGCTATTTTCTCAACAAGAACTGCCTTGTTCTGCTGATAGGGAATTTCCGTTACGACAATGATCTCTTTTTTTCCATCTTTTGATTTTTCGATGTGGGTCCGGGCACGCATAATGATTATGCCCCTCCCTGTTTCATAAGCCTCTCGAATACCGGCACGACCGCAGATAATGCCTCCCGTGGGAAAATCCGGGCCGCTTATTATTGAAAAAAGCTGGTGAACTGCAATGTTGGCGTCCTCAATAAGAGCGATAAGGCCGTCAATTATTTCAACGAGATTATGGGGAGGGATATTGGTCGCCATACCGACGGCGATACCGGATGAACCATTTACCAGCAGGTTGGGTATTTTGCTGGGCAGCACGGACGGTTCGGTCAGGGAATTGTCATAGTTTGGAACATGATCAACCGTTTCCTTTTCCAGATCGGCTACTATTTCTCTATCTATTCGCGTCATGCGTGCTTCCGTATAACGCATTGCTGCCGGTGAATCTCCGTCCAGAGACCCGAAGTTACCCTGCCCGTTGACAAGGGGGTATCTCATGGAAAAATCCTGCGCCATCCTGACCAGGGTGTCATAAGCCGCCGTGTCGCCGTGAGGATGGTATTTACCGATAACATCACCAACAATTCGTGCCGATTTGACATACGGTCTATTATAGAAAACGCCAAGTTCCCGCATTGCAAAAAGTACCCGCCGGTGAACAGGTTTCAGGCCGTCGCGTACATCCGGCAGCGCTCGTCCGGCAATAACACTCATTGCATAGTCGAGATATGACTTTTTCAGCTCTTTTTCTATTGATATCGTTGGAAATTCTTCAGGTGAAAGTTGGTTATCTATCTCGTTTGTCATGATTGTTGTTCAATCTATATTTGAATTATTTATATATCCAGGTCCGTAACTTCCAGGGCGTGATTTTGAATGAACTCACGGCGCGGTTCTACCTTGTCACCCATCAGCGTTGTAAACATTTCATCAGCAGCTTCAACATCTTTAATGTTTACCTGCAATAAAACCCGGTTCTGCGGATTCATCGTAGTATCCCAGAGCTGGTCAGGATTCATTTCGCCCAACCCTTTATAGCGCTGCAGATGGCTTCCCTTGAAGGATTCATTGCGAACTGTTTCGACCATATCACTCCAGTTCCCAACGCCAATATCGGTTATTTCTCCGGGTTTTGATTCCTGCCGTATGATAAATTTTTTATCAATATACTGCTTTATTGCAGGAAACAACTGCAGTGCCGAGCGGTATTCATTAATAAGCGGTATCTGTGGTCCAAGCGTCGTCATGATCTGTGCCTTGCCTTTTATCGCCACATCAACCTCGTAGCAGTCCGCACGCCACCTGCAGGGTCTTATGGCTCCGACTTTCATCTCTTTGTTGCCTGATAAATCTTCAATGATGGCTTCAACTAGAGCCTTGTCAGCAAACTGGTCCGCTTTACGGATATCTCTTTTAAGCAGGTTAAAAAGCAAATCTTCCCAGATATTCATTCTGCTCAGATATATAACAATTTTTTGATACAGAGAGAGTTCCCTAAGCGTACGCACCAGGCTTTCACCGGTCAGCTCTTTTTCATCACCATCCTGACAAATAACCGTTATTTTTTCACTTGCCTGGGTAAAAAGGTAATTGTTCAGTTCCTCTTCGTTCAGGAAATATTTTTCGTTTTTACCTTTGGCAAGTCGGTACAGGGGCGGCTGGCCAATATAGATATAGCCCCCCTGAACGAGCGGCAGCATTTGTCTGTAAAGAAATGTCAACAGCAATGTCCGGATGTGAGCCCCATCGACATCTGCATCGGTCATGATGATGATCTTGTGATAGCGAAGTTTTTCAACATCAAACTCATCCTTGCCTATCCCGCAGCCAAAGGCCGCAATCAGATGCTTTATCTCTTCACTGTTCAAAATCTTGTCGAAACGGGCTTTTTCGACGTTCATTATTTTGCCGCGAAGCGGAAGTATTGCCTGGATGGACCGGTCTCGCCCCTGTTTAGCAGAGCCGCCGGCAGAGTCTCCCTCAACGATAAAAATTTCTCGCTTGGACGGGTCTTTTTCCTGGCATTCGGCAAGTTTTCCGGCCATCAAGAGGCTTGTTGAACCCTTTTTCCTCGATAAATCCCTGGCTTTTTTGGCCGCCTCGCGGGCTCGTGCAGCTTCGACAACCTTTGTCAGTATTCGTTTTGCTATCTGGGGATTTTGCTCGAGAAAGAGCGTGAGTTTCTCGCTACATACTGACTCTACGATGGATTTTACTTCCGAGTTTCCAAGCTTTGTTTTCGTTTGACCCTCAAACTGAGGATTTGGCACATGAACGGAAATGACGCAGGTCAGTCCCTCACGGACATCGTCACCTCCCATTTTTTCCTTGAGATTTTTGGGAATAATATCGTCACTGGCATAACGGTTTATGCATTTGGTCAATGCAGCCCTGAAACCTGCAACATGGGTACCACCTTCTCTGGTGTTGATATTGTTGACAAAAGAGAAAAGCCGTTCAGAATACCCATCGAAATACTGGAAGGCTATTTCTACTTTCACCATATCCCTCTCAGCGGTCAAAAATATCGGCTCATTGAAAACAGGCGTGCGATTCCTGTTCAGATATTCCACATAGGAAGCGATACCACCCGAGGCGTGAAATTTATCCGCTTCTCCGCTTCTCTCGTCCTTGAGATAAATCCGAACGTCTTTATTCAAGAATGCAAGCTCACGGAGTCTGTTTTTTACCAGCTCATAATCGTATGTAGTTGTTTCGGTAAATATTCCCGGATCTGCCTTAAACGATATGATGGTACCCGTTTTTTCACTCGTTCCCACTATTTCGAGTTCGCCTACTTTTTCACCATACCTGTAGGATTGACGATAGACTTTCCCATCCCGGCGAATCTGAGCTATAGCTTCAATAGACAGGGCATTGACAACTGAAACGCCGACACCATGCAATCCTCCTGATACTTTATAGGTGGAGTGATCAAATTTACCTCCGGCATGAAGGGTCGTCATCACCAGTTCAAGGGCGGATATATTTTCTGTCGGATGGATATCGACTGGTATTCCCCGACCATCGTCCTCGACGGTGATCATGTTATCTTCGTGTATGGTAACCCTGATCCGCTGACAGTATCCGGCCAGCGCTTCATCTATACTATTGTCGACGACTTCCCATATCAGGTGATGCAATCCTTCTATGGAGGTATTGCCTATATACATGGCGGGTCTTTTTCTAACCGCCTCAAGGCCATCAAGTACTTTGATCTGGCCGGCATCATAATTTCTTAGTTCTTCACTCACGCGCTATCCTTTAAAAAAGTAAAAGATGAATAATTATAATTGCATGGGCATGATAATACTTAAAAAGCCTTTATCATCTTCTGATTTCATCAGACAAGGGCTGTTGTTTGAATTGATGTACGCCTCTACAATTTCACACTCCATGACCTGCAGGGTTTCTATAAAATAACGACAATTAAATCCAAGAGTAAGCGGACCACCAGAATAATGGATCTTCATTTCGTCCTTGGCGTTGCCCAGATCTGCATTCTGAGAGGTAAGAATCATGGTTTCACCTTCTAGCTGCAGCTGGATCGTATGGAAAATATCTTCGGTAAAAAGATTGATTCTTTTCAGTGATTCAAGAAAAGGTATCCTCTCAATTTTAATGCAATTTTCAAGTGATACAGCATTCGTTATCGATTTATACTGGGGAAATTCACCCTGCTTGAGACGGATAACCATAACCGCATCCCCATCTCTGGCAATCATCTGTTTTTTTTCAAAAGAAATATCTATCGTATCCCTGTTTTCGCAGAATTTTTTAAGTTCCTGAATACCTTTTTTGGGAATAAGCGTAACCTCATTCAAACGAAAAGGATCAACATCGACGGCAACGTCTTTTTCCATGATAGAAAGTCTATGCCCATCAGATGAAATCATTTTCAGATAGCTTAAGCCGTCCCTTTTTTCTTTTTCAATAAGTACGGATGTCAACGAATAGATATTTTCCTGCTCGTTGGCTATTGAGAAAATGACCTTATCGATAAGATCCAGAAAAATATGGGATTCAAAAGAAGTAAAGGTTTCCTCATCAAATTCCGGAAATGATGGAAATTCATCACTTTTTATACCAGCCAGGTTATAGGTACTTAACCCCGCCTTTATCTGGACCCAGCTGTTGCCGGTCTCCTCAATCATTATTTCTTCGGATCCGGATTCTCGTACGATTTCAAATATCTTTTTTGAAGGAAGCGTTATCGTGCCGGTATTTGCTATCTGGGCAGGCACAAAAAGCCTGAGGCCTACTTCCAGATCAGTGCCCGTAATGATCAGTTCACTGCCGTTGGTTTCTATAAGAACATTTGAGAGAACTGCCAGTGTCCCTCTCTTGTTTGTAATATTTTGAAGGCTGTTCAAACCTTCCTGTAGATCATGTTTTAAGACGGTGCATTCCAAGGGCATCTTTACACTCCTTTCTCTGCATTTTGGTTTTCTCTTATAAATAAATATCTTTTTTTGTTACTATTAACTGCGTTCATTTGTGAAAAAACAGAGTAAGTTGTTTTTTTATATATAAAAAAAACTAACATCATGAATACTTACAAATTCTGTTTTTTATTTAAAACGAGTTTTCAACAATGCTATTAACAGTCTTTTCATATTTTATTATCATTTTGGTGTTGAATAGTTGTTGAAAAGTTGGTGTAAAAAAAGAAGAACAAAATGTTTTTTTATAACGAAAAAACAAAGACATATAAGTTATCATCGGTTCTGCCTAATCTAGTAAAAACAGTGAAAAAATTCAATAAAATAATAGCACGTTAAAATGTCCGCACCCCCGCAGAAAAAAATTTTGAAAGGATTAGATGAACTGCTGGTAACTAGTTATAATAAAGGTTTATTTTCTGCCTCAAGCGTTGCTTTTTTTTGTGAGGATTTCGATTCGGGCAATCATTTCCATGTCTATTGCGGAACAACGGATGCTTTTAAACGGGTAAAAACAGATAAAAACTCCCTTTTTGACCTCGCCTCACTCACCAAACCTCTTGTAACCCTGTTGTGTATTCTTACCCTGATAGAGAACAAGGAGTTGTCCTGGTCTGATAGCGTTGACACATTTTTTCCGGGATGTTCTGCAGAATCCGGCAAGGATCTTGATATTTATCATCTGCTCTGCCATGCATCAGGACTGCCAGCCCATAAAATGTATTGGCCTGAGCTGGAAACGATGCCTTTTCATAAGAGAAGGCTGTGGATGGTCAGCAAGATAATTAATGAAGAAAGACCATATAAAAAAGGAGCAGAGCACATTTATAGTGATCTTGGTTATATGCTGCTGGGTTTTATTGTTGAAGAAAAGAGCGGACAGAATATGGCTGATTTCTGGAAGAAAACCATTGCCAAACCACTTGGAATAGATAAAAAGCTTTTTTTCCCTCTTCTTTCTCCCACCCGGGAGCATTGTTTTGTGGCGACATCCCTTGAGGATAAAATCGTGCCGGGAGTCGTTCATGATGAAAACTGCCGGGCCCTGGGAGGCGTAAGTGGTCATGCGGGGTTGTTTGGCACACCATCAGGTGTACTTACTCTTTGTCAGGAGTTGCTCTTTTCATTGAACAATAAAAAAAATCATCTCCCTTTTTCCTCTCAGACCCTAAACATGGCCTGTTTGAGAGATGGGGATTCCGATTGGACAGCAGGTTTTAGCATGCCTTCCAGGCAGGGGTCAAGCAGTGGAAATTATTTTTCTGAACAAAGCATCGGTCACCTTGGGTTTACCGGAACATCTTTCTGGATAGATCCGGTAAAAAAACTGGTGGTTGTTCTCTTGACGAACAGGGTAATAAGGGGTGAAAAAAATGAAGGAATAAAACAGCTGAGGCCGTTAATCCACGACTACATAGCCGAACAGCTTGGATTCAAAAGACCCCCCTCCTGACGACAGGGTGAGAAGAGGGGTCTTTTATTTTACCACCAGCAGATAGTCTGGTCTGCGGAAAAAATTTTGCCGACAAGCGCGTCATAATCGGGACTGTCGACAGTCAAATCAAAACTGTCCGATTCCCTATCTCTATTTACTATTTCAACGAGTTTTTTGACGACCTCGTCTGGTTGCGAACGATAAACGTTAAGAACTTTCATGACTCCTCCCGTTCTATTTTAATCCGTAAGGAACAATAATAGACATATCTCTTAATTTCTCGCCTAACTCTTCTATCGTTATAGGCTCAAAACCGTTTTTTTCTACATTTGCCGGAACGGTGGAATAAATTTCTCCTTCCATATCTCGAAGCATCTCTAGACTTTCCAAGGCGTAGTCGTCAAGCTGCTCTATCTCGGTATCCATGACAACTCCGTAGGCGTACATGTTTTCAACCGCGAGTCCCAGTGCGGAGCGCATACCGTCCACTGCATAATCTTTGTTTCTGAACATTAAACAAACTTTTTTGTATTCCATAATATTCTCCCCTCTAGAAGCTCAGGTAGCAGTCGAAATCTTCGATGATGATTCCGTGCTGAGCCTGGGTACCCATTTTTTTGTCTGTCAGTCCTACAGGAATATCGTTTATGTCATAACCCTGTTTTCCATAACTGTCCACGCAGATAGATACGTCATCGGCCAGTTCGCAGAGAAGAGGAAAATCTTTATCCTTTGAATTATGTGTTGCCGTCCAGGTGAAAAAAACTTTGACCTTGGACCCTTTTGCCTTTGCGGCTTTTGTTACCCCTATGACATGCTTGAGATTATCGGGGTTAGTTACAAAAATACCAAGACTTTTTGCCATCGGTGACCTCCTGGAAAATAAATGTCTTTTGAAAAAAGAAAGGGATTCTTCTCAACCTTTTTTGATAAAGAAGCTGATGTAGCCGGATTCTTCCTTTTCACCGAGGTACTCATGGCCGGCACGCTCGCACCAGCCGGGAATATCATTTCTTGATCCCGGATCGGTACCGTTAACCTGTAAAATTTCACCTGAAGCCAGTTTGCCTATCTCTTTTTTGGTCCTGAGAAGGGGCATCGGGCAGCTCAAACCTTTCGCGTCGAGAACACTGTTCGGGGTAACATCCGCTGCTACAGTTTTGTGATCACTCATGATAAAACCTCCAAATAGTTTTTATTAAACACACCGAATGAACAAGTTAATGGTGCTGTCTGTCCTTTTTCATTATAAAAAACAACCAGCAGAGCATTCTACCATATCCAGTCAAGTTTTTAGCATAATAAATTGTTATGTCAAACAGAAATAAAGTTGAGAAAAACATGAAAAAACAATGATATCCTACAATGTCGCACTATTGACAAAAAGCGTTCTCAAAGGTAAAGCAAGAAAGTCTTTATTCTTTTTTATTATCAGAATTTTCAGGAGGTCCGTATGAGTGAGCAGAGCGTTGTTGTCAGCAAGTTTAAAGGCTTATACAAAACAATGTGTCAAACCGAATGGAACCCGACGGTAACCGGTATTGTTGTGGCCTTCTTTTCGGTGATGATCATGGCCTGGTGGCGCCCCTGGGGTGCCGTAGGAGCCATCAGAAACTGGGGCGACTGGATAATGTATGGAATCACCTCGCTGCTGGGGACAGATGTTGGTTTTTTTGCCTATTACGAAGAGGCTCCCCGGTCGATTCTGATTAGTTCCGGGTCGGTCATAGGCATAGGATTTGTCGTCGGCGCCTTTGTCTCTGCGTGTGTCGGCAAGGAGTTTGCCCTGAGGATACCGCCGTATCGAGAAATGGTCAAAGCCGTCATCGCCGGCATCCTGATGGGCGTTGGCGCTTCTCTTGCCGGCGGCTGCAACGTCGGCGGTTTTTACAATGCCATTGGGAACCTTTCGGCAAGCGGTTTTGCCATGATGCTCGGCCTTGTTTTTGGTGTCGTTCTGGGACTTAAGCTTCTCTATCTTGAAATGGAGCATATAACCTGGGGGGAAGGTGGTTCAAAAACCATAGAGTTTCCAACTGTTGCCGTTGGTCTGTTCGGGTTGGCCGGGGTGCTTTTTTTAATTTTCAAAGCATATGGGTATGCCGCAAATGAGGATAGTGACTATATTGCCTCGCTCGGCGGCGTAATATTGATAGCGGCGGCGCTTGGGTATACCATGCAGAGAGGGCGCTGGTGCATGGTTCAGGGATTTCGCGAACCACATATGACAGGCGACTGCACAATGGCAAAATCAGTCATGCTGTCGATACTGATCGTTGCAATTGGCGCCGCTGTCTTAAAATATGCGGTGCCGGTTCGGGCGGAAGGTGAGGCGGTTCTTGCACCCATTAATTATGTGAGGGGAACCTTTGGCTGGGGCGGCGTTTTCGGTGGTTTTCTTTTCGGCCTTGGTGCGATGTTTGCCGGCGGTTGCGGGTCAGGAGCGCTCTGGCGCGTTGGCGAGGGACAGGTAAAACTGATGATAGTCGTACCGTTTTTTGCTGTTTCCACCTCAATTGTAACCAAGTGGTTCAGGGATAACGATTTTGAGGCGGACGGCGTCCTTGGGAGTTTTGTTTATCTGCCTGATGTGATGGGATATGGAGGAACACTTCTCTTGATCGCGGCTTTTGTTCTGGCCTGGTATCTTGTTGTCGTCTGGAATGAGGAGACCAACAAGTTAATCGTCCCCATGTAATTGATACTCTCGTAAAATTTTTCTCAGGCTGCATTTTCCCGAAGGATAATGCAGCTTTTTTTTTATACGAAAGCAATTCTGTGGTAATAACTATTATCAGGTAGTGGTACCGGAACCGATAATCGCGTTATGGGCTATGGAGACAAAGGTATGCGGAAAACAGCTATTTTCAAGAATGACCTGTTCCTGATGCATGATCCCGGCAGAAACCACCCGGAACGAATTGATCGTCTCAGGGTTATATACAGCTTTATTGAAAGAGCGGATGTTCAGGAAAAGTTTGTTTTTCCGTCTTTTGCTCCGGCTGAGATAAAACATATTGAAAGAAATCATGACCGGTCGCTCGTTGACCGGGTCGCTGCCACCGCCGGAAAGTCGTTTGACTTTCTTGACCAGGACACCGCAACATCGCCGCGCTCCTACGAGGCTGCCTGTTACGCAGCCGGATCAGTCCTGAAAGGCGTTGACCTGCTGATGGAAGGCGAGATTGACAATGGTTTCGCGTTGGTCAGACCGCCCGGACACCACGCAGAAAGAAGCCGTTCCATGGGGTTTTGCCTGTTCAATAATATCGCTATCGCCGCTTGTCATGCCCGTCGGAAACATGGGCTCGAAAGGGTGATGATTGTTGACTGGGACCTGCATCACGGAAACGGTACCCAGTTTTCTTTTTATGACACGACGGAAATACTCTATATTTCTACTCACCAATATCCGTACTACCCAGGAACCGGATCCCTTGAAGAGGTTGGAACCGGTCAGGGTGAAGGGTATACGCTTAATATCCCTCTGCCGGGAGGTTTCGGCGACAACGACTATGCGGCAATTTTTAATGATATCATCATTCCGGTGGGAAAAGCGTATGACCCACAACTTATTCTGGTGTCAGCAGGGTTTGATATTTACCATGGCGATCCGCTGGGCGGCATGTCTGTCGGAACACCAGGTTTTTCGTATATGACCCGTTCACTGGTCCGTCTGGCTGAAGCGGTCTGCGGCGGCAGGATTCTGGTTACCCTTGAAGGGGGCTATAATCTCAAGGGCCAGCGGGACGGTGCCCTGGCTGTCCTTTCTGAACTGCTCGGCAGCCCGCTCGATGAAGGAAAAGAGTATTACCTGACGGATAGGGAGCACGAAGAACTGGCTGCTGCGCACCTCACCCACAGTTCCATGGAACAGGCCCGTCAAGTTGCAAAAAAATATTGGAAAATGTAGACTCAGGGAAGGTCCTAACCTGTTTTCATCTTGAAACTAATCTTTGTACGGGGTTCTGCGGGGTGAGTGAAAACCAATCAAAAATACTGGTTGCCGACGATGATCTCATGGTCCGCAGCACAGTGTCAAAAATCCTTGAAATGTTTGGCCATCATGTTGTTGTTGCTGCTGACGGCAGAGAGGCTGTCAACCTCATAGATGATTCTTTTGATGTCATTATCCTCGACATCAATATGCCGCAAATGAACGGTTTTGAAACCATCGACGAGCTCAAGAGGCTTGAACACGATATCCCCGTTCTCTTTCTGACCGGTGCCGGCTCCATGGACTACGCGGTCAAAGCAGTAAATTCAGGTGCCTATGATTTTCTGACTAAACCGATAGAAGATCTTGATATATTTAATGTAAAAATTCGTCGGGCCATAGAAAAAAGAATGTACGTTCTCCGGGAACGAAGGTATAAAGAAGCCCTTGAGGACGATATTCAGGAAAAAGCCGCTCAACTTGAAGCACAGAACAAGTTGCTGCTTTCCTACAGCAATTCGCTTGAGAGCGCGACCGTCCAGTTGATGAGCAGTCTCCAGAATGCGATGGAGGAGAAAGATTACTATACAGCCGGGCATACCATGCGGGTTACCGAGTATGCCGTAATGCTTGGCGGAGCCATGGGGCTCGAGGGTCAGGATCAGGTGGTGCTTCGCAGGGCTGCACAGTTTCACGATATCGGTAAGCTGGTTATAGACCTTTCCTGTATTCAGAAACCGGGAAAGCTGAGTGCCGAAGAGTGGGCCCTGATACAGAAACACCCGAGCGTCGGTGCAAACATCATTAAACCGCTCGGTTTCATGGAGCGGGAACAGTTTATTATCAGGCATCACCATGAACGAATGGATGGCAAGGGGTACCCCGACGGTCTCGTCGGTGACCAGCTTGATGATTTAACTAAAATTCTTACGGTTGTAGATAGTTACGATGCGATGACCTCGCGGAGGAACTATCGGAGAAATCTCAGTATGAGCGAAGCGATCGAGGAACTCGACCGCTGTTCAGGAACCCAGTTTGATCCGGCAATTGTTGAAGTGTTTTCCCGGACGATCAGTGATTTTTTTCCCAAGGACAGCGTTTTTACCGACGAATACCTGGACCATATTTATCTGAAAGAAAACTGAAGCGGTAAGAGATGAAAATTACGCAGGAAGAAGTCGAGCATGTGGCCAACCTGGCTCGACTCCACTTGGATAAAGAAGAACTGGAACAGATGACTGCTCAGCTTGATACTATCCTTTCCTATGTAGAAAAGCTGGAAGAGCTTGATACCTCGGGAGTTGCACCGACAACTCACGCATTCTCCATCACCAACGCTTTCAGGGAGGATATCGTAAAACCGTCCCTGACACAAAAAGATGCCCTGGCTGAAGGTCCCAAAACAAACCAGGAAAGCTTTATCGTTCCCCGGGTCATCTGATTCACGAGCGTTTACTGCCCGTTGAATGTTCTGTAATTTAGCGTTTTGTTTTATTGAGGGATTTATGGAACCATATGAGCTGACCATTTCTCAGGCACTCAAATCCATGTCGTCGGGTGAGCTGCGTTGCCAGGAATTAGTCCAGAGTTGTCTGGATAGAATAAAAAAGGTAGAGGGAGCTGTGCAGGCTTTTGTTTCGTATGATGCCGCGCAGGCTCTTGTTATCGCTCGAGAACGAGACGCTCAGCGGGCAAAAGAAAAAAGAGGGCGCCTCGGCGGCATACCGTTGGCCGTGAAAGATCTTCTCTGCACCATGGGGACACGGACGACCTGTGGGTCAAAAACGCTTGAGCAGTTCATTCCCCCCTATGATGCAACCGTTATTGAAAAACTAAAAGAGGAAGAGGGAATTATTCTCGGCAAGACGACCATGGATGAGTTTGCCATGGGCTCAACCTCTGAGACTTGTGCTTTTGGTACTCCTCGAAACCCGTGGAATACCGATTACATCGCGGGTGGGTCGTCAGGCGGGTCAGCGGTTGCAGTTGCCTCCGGGGAAGCGCTGGGAGCCCTTGGTTCCGATACCGGCGGATCCATCAGGCAGCCGGCTTCTCTTTGCGGCATCGTCGGAATGAAACCAACCTACGGCCGGGTTTCCAGATACGGGCTCGTCGCCTTTGCCTCTTCTCTTGATCAGATTGGGCCGCTCACCCGTGATGTGGGGGATTGTGCCCTGATGATGAACTGTATCTGCGGCTATGACCCGAAGGATTCAACCGCAGTTGACCTGCCAACAGAGGATTACACCTCGGCTCTTGTCGGCAATATGGCCGGAGTGCGGGTTGGAATTCCCAGGGAATATTTCGTCGCCGGCCTCGACCCGGAAGTGGAAAAGGTCGTGATGAACGGGATTGCCGCGCTGCGCGATGCAGGCGCAGAGGTTGTCGATGTCTCAATTCCCCATGTGCACTATTGTGTCGCGGTCTATTATCTGATCGCTCCGGCTGAAGCGAGTTCAAACCTTGCCCGCTTTGACGGTGTGGCATACGGCTATCGCGATCTCAATGCGGATACCTTGATGGGTATGTATAAGGATACGCGGTCCAGGGGGTTCGGCCCGGAGGTAAAACGAAGAATCTTGATTGGAACCTACGCTTTATCCTCTGGCTATTATGACGCCTATTACAAGAAAGCCTCGCAGGTTAGAACCCTTATCCTTGAAGATTTTAAAAAGGCCTGGAGCTCCTGCGACCTTCTGGTGTCTCCGGTAACCCCCACACCGGCCTGGAAAATAGGGGAAAAGAGTGATGATCCGCTCGCCCTCTACTTATCTGATATTCTGACCCTTTCGACAAATCTGGCAGGGTTGCCCGGGATGTCGGTTCCCGGGGGATTCAGCTCGGCGGGGCTTCCCATAGGGATACAGCTCCAGGGGCCCCACTTCAAAGAGAGCAGTTTGCTACGGGCGGCCTATAATATTGAGAAAAGGCTGAGTATTGACAGAAGAATTCCCTCCCTACCATAGACGGTATTAACGAACGTGAAATTACGTATTCCTGACAACATAGAAGACATTACTCCCTATCCTCCCGGTAAACCCATTGATGAGCTTGAGCGGGAGTATGGCATAACCGGATCGATCAAGCTGGCATCAAACGAGAACCCGCTCGGGCCGTCTCCTCTCGCTGTTGAGGCCATGCAGGCCTCGCTTGCGGGAATGCATCGTTACCCAGACGGCTCCGGTTATTACCTGACCAAGGCACTGGCTGAGCACCTTCGGGTTAATCCCGCACAGATTGTGCTCGGCAACGGCTCAAATGAAATCATCGAGTTTCTTGTCAAAACCTTTGTGCAGGCAGGAGACGAGGTTATTACCAGCCAACCCTCTTTTTTAATGTACCAGAAGTTTGTCCAGGTTCGTGGCGGGAAAAATATCATTGTACCACTGAGATCCATGATGCATGATCTTGAGGCGATCTGCGGACGGCTAACGGCAAAAACACGTCTTATCTTTCTTGATAACCCCAACAACCCGACCGGCACGATACTGACTCCAGACGCCCTGCACGCTTTTCTCGCAAGAATCCCTGAAGAGGTTGTCGTCGTCCTGGATGAGGCATATGTGGACTTCGCCGACCGGGAACTGCAGACTGATATCAGGGCGCTGATTAATGATACCGATCAGCGTTGCGGAGTGGTGTCACTGAGGACGTTTTCAAAAGCCTACGGGCTCGCGGGCATACGTATCGGTTTTGGAATCATGCCCGATCAGATCGCGGCTTGTCTGCACAAGGTGAGGCAACCGTTCAACATCAATACAATTGCTCTTTGCGGCGCTCAGGCGGCGCTCAAGGACAAAGCTTTTTATGAACGCACAATCACCTCCACAAGGGAGGGAAAGCGTTATCTCGGCGAGGAACTGAAAAAAATCGGCTGCCGGAGCTACCCCTCCCAGACGAATTTTTTCCTGATTGATGTCTGCGGCGATGCTACCGTGCTCTATGAGTCAATGCTGAGAAAAGGGGTTATCGTCCGTTCAATGAAAGCGTATGGCTATCCGGATTTTATTCGCATCAATGTGGGGACAGCAGCCGAGAATGAACGTTTTCTGGCAGCACTTAAACAAAGTCTTCAGGAGTGCGGCTATGTCAGGTGAAAAATCTTTGATCGTGACCATTGACGGCCCGTCGGGAGTCGGAAAATCAACGATCAGCAGGAGGGTTGCCGAGCAACTTGGCTTTACCTATCTTGATACCGGGGCAATGTATCGTGCCGTCGCCTTTCATCTGCAGTCAAAAAACGTTGATATTTCTGATATCGAGGCAGTTGCCGATGAGCTTGAAAATATCTCAATGGAACTCCACCCCGCTGGAAAAGATGGCGATGTAGAGGTTGTTTTGAACGGCATTGCCGTCGGTCACCTGCTCAGGACTCCGGAAATTTCCATGCTCGCCTCACGGGTTTCGGCCCTGGTGCCGGTGAGAGCGAAACTGACTGCCATGCAGCAGCGTATCGGCAGCAAAGGGCGGGTTGTTGCCGAGGGCAGGGACACCGGCACTGTTGTCTTTCCGGATGCAGTCTATAAGTTTTACCTTGATGCCACACCCCGGGAGCGCGCTTCCCGGCGGGCGCATCAGTTGCGGCAGCGGGGCGAGGATGTTGATGAAAAAGCGTTGCTGGAAATGACGGTGACCAGAGATAAAAACGACAGCGAACGGCCGGTTGCGCCATTGAAAAGAGCAGCCGATGCCGTCTATATCGATACGACTGGTGCGAGTGCTGACCAGGTGCTGAAAAATCTTCTTGCACTCATTTCTGAAAAAACTCCCTGCTGAACACCGTTAGGCGAGAGAAGGGAGTTTTTTACAAGAACCGCTGTTCTGTTACTCCAGAACAAAGTCAGCCCGTCTGTTCTGGCTCCAGGAGAACTCATCCTGTTCGAAAAAGAGCGGACGTTCCTCGCCGTAGCTGACTGTTCTGATGCGGGTTGGACTGACACCGAGGTTGACCAGGTAATCTCTGACGTTGATTGCTCTTCTTTCTGCAAGGGCCAGGTTATATTCCTTTGTTCCCCTGTCATCACAGTTGCCCTCGATAATGACGGCGTTGGCAACCTGTTGAAGCCGCTCGGCGTTTTGTATCATCCGCTCAGACATATCGGGTCGAACTCCGGACTGGTCAAAATCGAAATAGATGGGAAGAAAGCCCTGGGTGGAGCGGCCGTGCTGTTGCCTGTAGGCGGCACTTGTCTCACCTTGAGTGGCGTCCAGAGACAGGCTGCCGAGATGTTCGATGTTGTTCGGAGAGCTGTCATCAAGCGTTCCATCTGCCAGGAGGCTGTTTTCGGAGTAGGAGCCGTCAGCCAGGGGATAGTTGATATCTTTTCCCTGTATTGCGGATGAACCGTCGGTTCCTGCCGGTGTCGGGGGTATAGCCGATTTTTTCGTGCAGCCCCCGGTGAAAAAGACGAGCGATCCTGTCAGTACTGCGGCGAGCAAGGAGTGAACAATGATTTTTTTCATACCGTTTCTTTTCCCATGATTGTTGTCATAACGTTTTGGCTTCGGACCCGAGGGTGAAAACAACGATTACTCTCCTGATTAAAAGTAATTACCTATTCTATCCTTATAACAAAAGAGGTCAAGAGATTTATCGTCCTGTCAGCTGTATACTGAGGCAGAAACAAACGGGTTTGCCGGGAGCGGGTGTTGTGAGTATAGTGAGCGGCCTGATGAAACAGGCGGGCAGGAGCAGTTTTCCCGCTCTTGAAGTGGCTAACTTCAGGTTTTTAGGAGTATTACATGAATTTTACGGCGACCTGCGGGACAGGGTTTGAAAACCTTGTCGCCGGAGAGGTTAAAGCGTTCCAGGGAAATGATATAAAAACAGGCAGTGGTTCGGTCTGTTGGTCAGGTTCTCTTGAGAGTGGCTACCGGGCATGTTTGTGGTCCCGATTTTCTTCACGGGTGCTGCTGGAGATCGCCCAGCTGGAGTCCAGGGACGAGGAAGATCTTTATGCCGGGGTCAGAAAAATCGACTGGCAGCAGCACCTCACCAGCAAAACAACCTTTGCGGTTGACTGTTCCCTTGGGCCTGGAGCTCCGTTTAATCACAGTAAATACACAGCTCTCAAGGTAAAAGACGGAATTGCTGATTATTTTCGTGCGCTGAACGGTATCCGACCTGATGTCCAGGTTAACCGACCTGGTGTACGAATTAATGTGTATGCCGACAGTGTCCGGACAGTTCTGTCCATAGACCTGTCCGGTGAGAGTTTGCACAAACGGGGCTACCGGCTCGAAACAGGAGAAGCCCCGCTCAAGGAAACACTGGCGGCAGCAATTATCGTCCTGAGCGGCTGGGATGGCCGCCGTCCTCTGCTTGATCCGCTCTGCGGCTCGGCTACGCTGTTGATTGAGGCGGCGATGATTGTCGGTGATTCTGCACCCGGATTGGACCGGCCCTATTTCGGTATGCTGGGGTGGCAGGGGCATGATGAAGACCTTTGGAATCGACTGGTATCGGAGGCTGTCGAGCGGGAGGAAAAAGGGTTCAAGCGTAGCTGGCCGCAATTGACGGGATATGACGGCAGCAGGCTTGCAGTCCGCCAGGCGCGGATCAATATTGCCAACGCCGGTCTTGAAGATAAAATTACCGTCAGCCGCAAGGACCTCTTTGAACTGAGTCCAGCGGGGGATGAAGGCTGTCTGGTCTGCAATCCTCCTTACGGAGAACGGCTTTCTGAAAAAGAGACGGTTAAATATCTTTACCGGTTCATCGGGACTCGGTTACGGACCTCATTTCAGGGCTGGAGCGTCGGCCT
Organism: uncultured delta proteobacterium; assembly: GCA_963696725.1. Lineage (GTDB taxonomy): Bacteria > Desulfobacterota > Desulfobulbia > Desulfobulbales > Desulfocapsaceae > MADRE3. The sequence goes on along the minus strand of CAVOLI010000013.1, from coordinate 215,395 downwards.
ATTGACATCAAATCCTGATCTGGCCGATTACACCGGCCTGCATTGGGATGACAAGCATCAACTATTTAATGGACCGATAGCCTGTCGTCTCTTTGTCGGCGAGGTGGGCGGGCAGTCGGTCCGGAGTTTCCAGTGGTCCGTTGCCCCCCCGGACCCGGAAGAGAAAAGCAGTGATTTTGCCAACCGGTTAAGAAAAAATGCAAAAAAAATGATCGGCTGGGCAGACAGGGAGGGAGTCGAGTGTTTCCGGGTCTACGACCGTGATATGGCCGAGTACAATGTTTCCATCGATCTCTACGGCAAGTGGGTGCATGTACAGGAATATGCGGCGCCGGCGTCAATCAGCGAAAGCGTATCGGCTGAGAGGTTCAGTGTTGTTCTGAGCGGCGTGCGCCAGGTTCTCGGTGCCGGACGGGATCGGGTGTTCATCAAGACCAGGAGGAGGCAGAGAGGCAAAACTCAGTATCAGAAAAATGCGAAAAAAAGAGGAAAACTCTACGAAGTCAGGGAAGGGCGGTGTTCTTTTCTGCTCAACTTTACTGATTACCTGGATACCGGGCTTTTTCTGGATCACAGAAACACCAGGACCAGAATTGGACAGCAGGCGGATGGAAAACGATTCCTCAATCTCTTCGGCTACACGGGCACGGCAACGGTTCATGCCATTGTCGGAGGTGCTGTTTCATCTACAACGGTTGACCTCTCGGCAACCTATCTGCAATGGGCTGAAATGAATTTCGCCTTAAACGGTATTCACCCCGACCGGCATCGCCTGGTTCACTCAGACTGTATTCAGTGGCTCAAGGAGAATAATGATCTGTTTGATCTCATTTTTGTCGATCCGCCCACGTTTTCCAATACCAGAAAAAAATCGCTGATTTTTGATCTGCAGAAAGACCATTTTCTCCTGCTCAACCTGGCCATGTCGCGACTCAGAGATAACGGGCTGCTCATTTTTTCCACAAACTATAAATCATTTGCGCTGGACGGAAGACTTGCCGACCAGTATGCCTGCCAAAACATCAGCAAACAAAGCATACCACGGGACTTTCAGCAGTCGTCCCGCATTCATCAGTGCTGGGAGTTCAGGCACAGATGATAGAGCATTTTTTCTCATTCCGGAGAACGGTATCCTGAACGAGGATTTTTTCCTGACGCAATAAATTGCCAGTTCATTGATATCATGATACTATCAACACCCATCCCGGCTTGTTGCAGACAATGGTTGGAAGCAGCGGGCAAAGGGGAAAAACGTGAGCAGGGCGTTGAGCACGGCAGTCCAGCATCAAAGGGGGTTCACCAATAAGCCTGAGAAGGGGGAACAGAGTTGAGCAAAGAGAATGGGAGTGCTGATCTTGAGCGACAGCTAAGAGAGAAAAACCAACGTATTTCCGAACTGGAAAAAAGGCTTGCTGGGTATCAGAATAACGAAACGACCAGGGAGGATACCGTTAGCGGCTGCGAGAAACTGAGAGCGGCTCTGGAGCAGGTCGAAAAAGAGAGCCGAACCAAAAGCGAGTTTCTGATGAGCATGGGGCATGAAATCAGGACTCCAATGAACGGCATCATGGGGATGACCAATCTGGTTCTCGAAACAGATCTCAGTTCTGAACAGCGGCGTCATCTCGAGCTGGTCAACGCCTCGGCGGAACGCCTTCTCGATGTGGTTAACGACATTCTCGATTACACGCTGATAGAATCCGGCAGACTGAAGCTGAACCCGGAGGATTTTAATCTTTCAGAGAGCCTTGATTGTGACCTCTACCTGATGAAATTGACGGCGCGTCAGAAAAATATTGATCTGCAGTATCGACTGGGGCGCGACGTTCCCGAGTATTTGAACAGTGATGCGGACCGGCTGGTTCAGGTGATCGTGAACCTGGTCAATAATGCGATTAAGTTCACCGAGAAAGGAACGGTCACGGTGAATATCGAACGGCTGGAGCCGGACAGTGATGACGGGGGGGCGCTCAAGCTTTCGGTCGTTGACACCGGGATCGGTATTACTCCTGAAAAACAAAAGATCATTACCGAAACATTCCACCAGACCTACAGCTCCTATTCCCCCAAATACTGGGGGGGAGGGCTCGGGCTGACCATTTCGGCACAGCTTGTTCGCCTGGCCGGCGGAGAAATTGGACTCGAGAGTAATCCGGGTCAGGGCGCCACATTCTGGTTCACCTGGAAATATAAAAAGCCGTCCGGAGAGCATCTGCTGCCGGCTAAAACCACTGCGGCCACTGTCACTGCAGAACAGGGCCAGGGCATCAACTTCATGCTGGACGGCGCTTCAGTTCTGCTGGCTGAAGATGAGCCCATCAGCAGAATATTGATTGAAACACTGCTGGAACAGGCCGGACTGCAGATTGATGCGGTGGAAAATGGGAAACAGGCTGTGGAAAAAGCGCTGAGCGGCAATTATCAGGCGGTTTTAATGGATGTCCAGATGCCTGTCATGGACGGGCTTGAAGCAACCCGGGAAATCAGAGACCACGAGCGTCTGAACGGCGGGCATCTGCCCGTTATTGCCTTGACGGCTCATGCCATGCATGGTGATCGGGAAAAATGTCTGCAGGCCGGGATGGACGACTATCTGACAAAGCCGCTCGGAAAAACGGAGCTGTTTGACACCCTCACGCGCTATCTGACCAGTACGGCGCTCGTCGTCGATGGTGACCCGGGAAGCCAGCAGATGGTGGTCGAGTTTTTAATCGAATCCGGGTGGCGGGTAACGATCGCTGAAACAGGCAGGTCGGCAATGTACGAGGCATCGCTGTCTCCGTTTGACCTCATCATTCTGGATACGGCAATGGTGCAGGGCGACGGGGCAGAGACGGCAAAAATCATTCGCCGTCTCGAGGAATACTCCGGGCGCCGCGCGCTGATTCTCGGCATTGAAAGCGGTGATGCCGATGAGAGGCTGGAGAAGAAATACAAAGAGAGCGGCGTTGATTCATTTATTAAAAGGCCGATTGATGTCGAAGAGTTGAAAAAGCAGTTAGAACAGCGGGGCTAGAAATAGACGGGTGTCGGCGAACCTCTCTTTTCAGGCGATATCCGGACCGTTCTGGACGAGAAAACAGACCATAAACGCAGCCGTTTCCCAAACAGCAATCCGTCCTTGAGATCTGCTCTGGGTGATGCCGGATAACCTGCTCAAGGTGCTATTCAGAAAATTATGTCTTCCCATTATTCCCATGTCTGCCTCCATACCTACGGGTATGAACTTCCTCCCCGGATATTGACTTCAAGTGAAATTGAGAAGCGCCTGGAAACCGTTTACAAACGCTTGAAGCTGCCGAACGGCAGGCTCGAAATGATGAGCGGGATTACCGAACGCAGGTTGTGGCCGGAAGGCACACGGCCAAGTGAAGCGGCGGCAAAAGCTGGGCGCAAAGCGCTCGGGGCAGCAGGTGTTGCGCCTGAGAGGATACAATGTCTTATTTTTACGTCCGTATCCCGGGACATGATGGAGCCGGCGACAGCCTCTTTTGTTCACAATGTCCTTGGGTTACCGTCAGACTGTCTGTTGCTTGATATTTCCAACGCCTGTCTGGGATTTCTCGATGGAGTGGTGATGCTCGCCAACATGCTTGAGCTTGGCCAGGTAGAAAACGGACTGATCGTTTCCGGAGAAACGGCAGAAAACCTCGTGGAGTCAACGATTCAAACATTGCTGGCAGATCAGCAGCTCACCAGGAAAAGCTTTAAAAGCGCCTTTGCCTCGCTTACCATCGGCTCAGGTTCTGTAGGTCTTTACATGTGCCGCTCTGAGTCGGGAGAGAGGAGCAGACCGCGATTGACTCATTGTGCCTGGCGAGCAAACACAACGCACTCAGACCTGTGCCAGGGAGGGGCCACAGGTTCGGAGCATACGCTGATGGCAACCAATTCCGAAGAGCTTCTTGTCCAGGGGGTGGAAACCGCCGGTATGACCTGGGATGATTTCATGCAGGTGAGCGGCTGGAGACCGGGCGATGTCGATAGCTTTTTTTGTCATCAGGTGGGCACCGCACATGCCCGGCTGCTTTTTGAGCAGCTGGCGCTCGATCCGTCCAGAAATTTTGAAACATTGCCGTTTCTCGGCAATGTCGGCTCTGTATCGGCGCCGATCACCATGGCCATGGCAATAGAACAGAATGTTTTCGGTCCGGGGCAGAAAGGGGCGATGCTTGGTATTGGAAGCGGGATTAACTGCATGATGCTGGGAATCGAGTGGTGATGGTATGGACAGCTCAACGATGAATCAGCCGGTCGGTTTGCCCCAGGGACGGCGGCTTCTTGAACTCGCACGTTCAACACTGGAGCATCGTCTGGGGATTTCACCGGAGGTGAGCCGGGAAGGTCTTGAAGATAAAACACTGCAACGGCAGTGCGGCACATTCGTTACCCTGAAAATCAATGATACCCTGCGCGGCTGTATCGGCAACCTCGAGGCGGATGGTCCAATTGTCGAGTCAATCGAAAGAAATGCGCTGCAGGCGGCATTCCATGATCATCGTTTTCAGCCGTTGACGCCAGAAGAGTTGGAGACTGTGGAGATTGACATATCCATACTGAGCACACCTGAACGTCTCGAGTACCGAGATGGGGCCGACCTCAGAGCCAGGCTCAGACCTTTGGTTGACGGGGTTATCCTGCGCCACGGCGGTAAAGGAGCGACATTTCTTCCCCAGGTCTGGGGCCAGCTGCCGGACGCAAAAAGATTTTTAGAGCATCTCTGCCTGAAAGCCGGCCTGCCCGGGTCAGCGTGGGAACGTGAACAGCCTGATATATACACCTACCAGGTCCAGATTTTCAGGGAGGAGAGGCGATGATCGTGACGCTTGATCAGGAAATGCTTGAGCGCATTGAAACACTTTATGGTGAAATGGAGCGCTCATACGACGCTACTGCCGCTTCGCTTGGACACAGCTGTGCGGATTGTCCGGATAATTGTTGTGATTCGTATTTTCTTCACTTCACTTACATAGAGTGGAGTTATCTCTGGTTTGGCATGAGCCTTCTGTCCCGGGAAAAACAACAGCTAATTCTCAGCCGGGCTCAGATGTATGAAGAACAGTGCGAAAAGCTGCTCACCGGCGGGCAAAGACCGCGGGTCATGTGTCCGCTCAATGAAGACGGGCGCTGCATTCTCTATAAATACCGATTGATGGTCTGCAGAACCCACGGAGTGCCGGCGGTAATGACCCGACCCGATGGAAAAAAGCTGAGCTTCCCGGGATGTTTCCGTTGCCAGGAGCTTGTTGGCCGGCAGGGAAGCGAGTTCAAAACCCCGGTGATGGAGCGTACCCCCCTGTTGATGCGGCTGGTCGCTCTTGAGCAGCATCTTCTGGAGGGTAAAAAGAATCGTGCTCCAAAGGTGAGAATAACAATTGCCGGTATGCTCAAGGCCGGGCCGCCTACGGTGCCATGATTTCCTGGCCCTGGCGGCGTGTGATAGATGATATGATTGAGTTCAGACAACAGGAACGTGTTCGTGAAAGTGAAAGTTACCGGTAAACAACCAAACTCAAAAATGTGTTTTGTCTGTGGGCTTGAAAATGATTTTGGCTTGAAAAGTCGTTTTTACGAGCTTGACAATAATGAAATCATGGCTGTGTTTATCCCCTCTGATGAACATCAGAGCTATCCGGGACGATTGCATGGAGGAATCGCCGCCGCGATTCTTGATGAAACGATCGGGCGGGCGGTGATGAAACACAACACCTCTGCTTACTGGGGCGTCACGGTTGATTTTTCGATGAAATTCAGACAACCCGTTCCGCTTGGCCAGGAGATCAGGGTCATTGCCAGGGTTACCAGAGACAAAAAGCGCACATTTGAAGGGACCGGCGAAATCCTGCTGGCTGATAATTCGGTTGCGGTGGAGGGCAGCGGTCGTTACCTGAAAATGGATCTGTCCAGGATCACGGAGTTTGATTTCGAGGGAGAGGAGTGGCAGGTTATCGACGAGTCGGCAGACCCCGTGGAGATTGTGCTTTAAGCGTCTTTTTGCTGCTCCGGGCCTGTCTTTGTTTCCATCCGTTTCAGGCATGATGGTGGGGCTTGTCTCCGTAAACATGGACATGCTTGTGTTCATGGATAAAACCGTCGGTGCAGCGATGCAAATGGCCGTGTTCAATGGTGTAGAGGGCTTCCGTCGTTTCCTCGAGAAAGTCCCAGTCATGGGAAATGATGATCTGTGCAAGGTCAAGATCCTTGAGTATTTCCATGAGTTGATTTCTCGTTTTCGGATCCAGGTTGTTTGTCGGTTCATCAAGAAGCAGTAACCGGGGCTTCATGACAAGGATTGTTGCCAGGGCCACTAGTTTTTTCTCCCCGCCTGACAGACGGTGTGTAACCCGGTTTTCAAAATCTTTCAGTCCGAGATTGCCCAGTACTGCGCGGGCGAGATCACGTGCTTCATCCGGCGAGCAGCCCAGGTTGAGCGGACCGAAGGAGACATCTTCGATAACGGTTGGTGAAAAGAGCTGGTCGTTCGAGTTCTGAAACAAAAAGCCGATCGACTTTCGAAGGAGACGGTAGTCGTTTCGGTTTTTCACCAACGCTCCATTGAAAAGGATTGTCCCTTCCACGGGGTTGAGCAACCCCACCATCAAATGAAGAAGTGTGGTTTTCCCGCAGCCGTTTGCTCCTATGAGCCCGGTTTTTTCCTTGTCGATGGAAAAACTGCAGTTCTCGATTACCATGGGCAGACCCGGAAAACAGAATGAAATGTTTTTTAGCTCGAGAAGTGGTGGTGAGGCGTGCATAGTCTGTTTTTCCTGTTTGGGATGTCGGTGGGGAGATCACGAGGCAAAATAATCCAGCCAGACTAGTATCAGGCTGTAGAGTGAAACCATCGATATGAGCAGGTAACTCCTGGCGTCCATTGATGGCGGAGACAGTGGGATAAACCTGCCGCTGAAACCTCTCAGAATCATGGCCTGATGAACACGATGTGCCTGCTCCCAGCTTTTCACCAGGGTCATTCCGAATAGATAGCCGAATGTCCGGTAGGTATGAATGGTGGTTGAAGGAACAAAGCACCTCATACGCGCCGCGCGCCTCAATCTTCGATATTCCTGTTCGATCACGAAAATGTAGCGGTAGGTAAAGAGGATCAGGTAACAGAGCCTGAGCGGAAACTTCAGTTTTTCCAGCCCATACCCGAGAGCCGAGACGTGCGAAGTGTTGAGCAGGGCGATCATGGCAAGCAGAATGGTATTTGTCTTTACCGCAATCAGCAGCGCCAGCCTGGCTCCTTCTATACTCACCGGAATCAGAGAGAAAAGAACGGTCTTTTCACCGCCGTAGGTAAGTGGGAGGGTCAGCAGCAGAAAAAAAGTGAAGGTGTTGACCAGGATCAGCCGTTTGATCACCCGCGGGACAGGAAGCCTGGCAATTGTCGCAAGAGCAAGGGAAAGTATGCCAAACCCCGCCGCCACGAGAAAACTGTCCGTCGTTGCGGTCGGCAGAACGAGGACAATGGCAGCAATCACCTTTGCTGCGGCATTCATTCTGTGAAGCGGGGTTCCGCCTTCGGCAAAGGGCTCTTCTATCATTTCAGCTGCCGAGAAACGGGTTCGGGTCAAAATATACCCAGATTACAGCTCCCAGTTCGACCTTCTTTTCTTCACCGTCTATTGCCTTGAGACTGTATTCCGCACTGGTAAGGGCAGAAAACCCCCACCACCCGGGAAGCGGGCAGGCAAAAGAAAAATTACCGTTTTCATCGGTCTTGACCACCTGGGTTATGTGAGCTTCCGTCGGGGCAACCCATTTCTCCTGGTTGTACAGTTCAACTTCAACCTCGACTCCCGCCATTGGGGTATTGTCGACAAGAACCTTTCCGGAGAATATGTTCCCGGCATAGTTGCCAAACGGTCTGACGAGAGGAACGATCTCTGTTTTCAGTCCGACCGGCAGGTCCCAGCCCTGTTCACCCCCGTACGCAGAGATGGCAGTTTTGGTATAATGGGCTATAAAGATATCTTCGGCCGGTTCCCAGTAGGGTGTCGGTTCCATTACAATCCAGTAGAGGCCCGGCCTGGGCGGCCTGTAGGTAAGCTTCCAGGCGCGGTGATTCAGAAATGACGTTTCCAGCATGATTCCTTTGAGGTCCTGTTTTTCATTGTTGCCAAAAACAAAGACGTTCTGGGGCCACTCATGATCCATGCTGCTGTTTTCGAATGGATGAGCAAAGCCAAGTAAAACATCCACTTCCGGTTGTTTCTGATTAACCTGGGGCGATGAAGGAATGAGCATCCCGAAATGTGCCTCTGCCGGCAGCGACCCGGGGATCATCAGAAAGAAAACGGAAACTGCGGTGATCATGAGATAATTGAATGGTGGTCTTTCTATCAGAAACCGAAAAGCGTTCATTTTACTGTTCTCCTTTCGTCGTGTTGAGTTTGTTTGGTTTGCGGCTTCGAAGCCAGGCGATCATGCCGGCACATCCGAGCAGGTAACCTATTCCAGCGCCGATATCCCTGATGGATGGGGAAGGATCGACGAGGCGGCCGATATTCTTTCTGACTGGTGCCAGTTTCCGTTCCAGAACCTTATCCAGCAGGAGTTCAAATTCTGCTTTAGTGGGGCAGGAACAGTCGCTCTGATCAGCCTGCTGCGCGGAAAGCTGGTTTTCCGGTTGCAGCAGGGGGGCGGCCGTTTCCGCAGCAGAATCGAATTCATCACCCTTGAGCAGCCAGTGCGCCTGGTGACCGTCGCCGGCACTGACAATAATATCAAGCGGCAGCGACTGTTTGAGAGTCTCCTCCGCAAGGGAGAACGAGAAAACGCCGTCAGCATCTGTTTCTCCGGAGACAACGGTTTTTCCGCTCTTGGTGTCAACCACTGTCACCATTCCGTGCACCAGCGTTCGTCCTCCGCTCAGGGAACTCTCAACGGTAATGGTATTGTTCTCTGTCCAGACAAACAGGTTGAGTTTGTGGGCAGATGATGGGAAGGGCATGAAAAAGACGGAAAATAATAATACCGCCTGGATCAGTTTACTGTTCATGGCCGACTGTCCAGGGAAAAAGAGAGTATTTCCGGTTCTACCCGAGCTAAAAAACTGACGGTAAACATGGTGATAATTCCCTCAAGAAAGGCAATTGGCAGGTTCCATAGAACAAGGAGATATGAAGCTGTCTGGAACCCTTCGTTAGAGATAATAAGGCTTAACGCCATGAAAAGGGATGAGCCGGTCACCGACAAAAAGCCGGCTGCAAAAGAGAGCAGTAAACGTTTTTTGCCATTGCTCAGAAGTCCCGGTTTCAGCAGAAGGCCAAAGAGAACCGCGGGAAGACAGATGATCGCTGTGTTTGCGCCAAGCACAATAATTCCGCCATACTGAAAGAGTACAGCCTGTAGAAATAGAGCCGCCAGAATAGCTGGAAATGCGGCCCAGCCAAGGATCAACCCCAGCAGGCCGTTGAGAAGCAGGTGGACGGATGTCGGTCCCATCGGTACGTGGATAAAGGAGGCAATGAAGAACGCCGATGAAAACAGGCCGACGGTCATCACCTGGTCGTAATCAATCTTTTTCAAACCGATCATGGTGCCGGCAGCAGCGATAAGCCCGCCGCCGACGAGAACAGGCATTGTCAGTACTCCCTCTGAAATATGCATTCTGTCCTCTTCTCAGTGGATATTTTTTCCGGTGGTGCTCATGGCCAGATTACAATTTCTCACGCCTCTGAGCGATCGCAGATCATTGGTCAGTTCCACGACCGAGTCGGCTTTTCCCCTGATAATGACAACCTCCAGGCAGTTGTAGTGATCCATATGGACATGAGTTGTTGAAACCACCTGGTGGTGATAGTTATGCTGGATTTCCGTCAGCTTTTCCTGGAGCTTTGGCTGATGGTGATCGTAGACAAGCGATATGACGCCCATGACCTGCTCATCAGCCTGCCATTCTTTTTCCACGAAAGCCGAGCGGATTAAATCTCGAATTGCCTCAGAGCGGTTGACATACTTACGCTGACTGATGTAGTTATCAAAATCAGCAAGCAGTTTTTCGCCCATGGAGACGGTAAAACGTTTGAGCATCGTAACACCTTTTTGATTTTAGTGTTACGATAGCGTTTGAAACAATCAGTGTCAACCTTTTTCGGGAGATCATCGGGACATGGTGGATGGACAGGATGGTGACCAGGGAGGTGTCGATCAGGAGCGATTGATGATGAACGTCATCGGCGTCATCCATTCATGTTTCCCTGAAAAATTCGGTATCCCGCGGCAGGCCGGTCTGGCACCTTCAGCACTGGCTGCAATTGAACTCTTTGCCCCGTTCAACAGGCCGGAGATGGTCCGCGGCCTCGAGACATTCAGTCATATCTGGGTCCAGTTTCTGTTTCATCAATCGCTTTCAGAGGGGTGGAAGGCAACGGTCCGCCCCCCCCGTCTGGGCGGCAAAGAGCGTTTTGGGGTTTTTGCCACGAGGAGCCCTCATCGACCCAATCATATCGGGCTCTCAGCTGTCAGGCTGCTGGAATTGATCGTTACAGGGAGCGGGGTGACTCTTGAGGTTGGCGGAGTTGACCTGCTGGACGGTACCCCGGTACTGGATATAAAGCCCTATATACCCTACAGTGACAGCGTTCCCGGGGCGACCAGCGGCTGGCTTCGGGCCCCGTTTGAAAAAGTTGAGGTGGTCTTCGCTGAAGGGGCTGAAACATTTTGCCGCGTTTATGAACATCAAAGCGGCAGGCCTCTGGCGGCGCTGATTCGAGAAGTCCTGGCAACAGATCCGCGCCCTGCCAGCCAGAGAGCGCAGCGTTGCGGTTTTGGCATGTCCTTCTGGGACGTCAATGTCCGCTGGCAGATATCGGGAACAACCTGCAGGGTTGAGCGTTGTGAGCAGGTTGCAGCCGGGATTCCCTGAGTTTTCCGCTGCAGGTTTGTTTTTTTGTAGAAAATGGCCCGAAGACGCATTCTGCCAGGTTTCACTCATTCCTGCTCGGATGTCCGGGCGGTATCTGTGGCGCCATTTTCGCAAAATTTTTGTATATCATCGATCATGCTTTGCATTCTGCTGCATTCTTTTATGGCGATATCAAGCAGTTCAGTGTCTTCAGAAGAGAGTTCGGAGCGCTCGTAAAAATCCTCTAATAACACCTTGACTCCGAGAAGAGAATTACCAAACTGGTGGGCAATGGAAGCAGGCCATTTTTCTGGTCTGTTTTGTTTTTGCGTCGTTGTCGGCTGGTCCGGAGTTTGGGGCATGACGAGCTCAGGGGGCTATGTTTTTGTCGGAAGAACTTATCTGACAAAAACAATTAACAAGGGAATTGCTACTGGCTTCTGTTGGCGATGATGCAGTGAACACGTCCTCCGATCTGGTATTGATTGGTAATAATATCGTAATCAAGGTTGCTGCCGTTAATCTCGAGATTGTCGCTGACAAGGCGGGTGCTCACCGGCGAGTGGATCGTCTGCTCGTTGTCATTATAGTATAACAGGTCCGTGAAAAGATGCTGGTTCTCCATCTCACGTGAAACCCGAACATCCCGCTGCAGGGTAAGTTTTCTGGTCTCCGTGTTATACAGACCTTTTTCAGACGTTATATTAATCCGCTCCCCATCCTTGCCGAAGAGGTCGGCATCAACGACTACGAGTTCGAATTCGTTTGGGATATCAGTTGTGAAGGCGCTTTCTGCATGAACTTCAGCGGTTTTGGTGCCCATCTGGTCCTGGATGATTACAACCTTTTCCAAAATAAAGTTCTGAACGTCTTGGTCCTGTTTGCCGAAATCCGGATCGTATCCTCCCCGGGGCTCCAGGAAGGATGCCAGCGGCTGCCTCCAGGCAGGAAAGGTGACGAGCAGCAGCAGGGGGATAATCCAGAGTAGATTGCGGCTATGCAGCATTATTTCATGTAGTGTTGGAGAAGAATATCGTGCATTCCTTTGGCCTCGATAATAAGGTCGCAGATTTCGCGCACCGCACCTGCCCCGCCGGGCCGACTGGAAACGAAGTGGCAGATCTCTTTAACCTCGCGAACACCATTGAGCGGCGCGGCAGAAAAACCTGCTCTGCTGAGCAGGGCCAGGTCGATCCAGTCATCCCCCATATAGCAGATCTGATATGGTTTGAGGGTTGAACGTTTCAGTACTTCTTTGAAGGCGTCGAGCTTGTTGGAGATACCCTGCATGATGTATTTCATCCCGAGTTCTTCGGCTCGCCTCCTGACAAGCTCGGAGTGACGTGCCGTTATCAGACCCACCTCGACACCGCTTTTCTGCACGAGTCGTATACCAAGTCCATCCTGGGTATTAAAGGATTTTCCTTCAATTCCATTATCAGTATAGATAAGGCAGCCATCGGTCAACACACCGTCCACATCAAGAAGCAGGAGTTTGACCGGTTCAGCCTTGGCCATCAGCAGTTGGTATTGCGGGCTCTCCTTCTGACGGCTGCGCTGCTGCGAGCGATGACGGTAGTTCTCAAGGATCTGACAGTCAGACGGGTGAGAATCAGTATCGTTTGGCGGAGAATGGCTGCTCATCGGCATGAAAATAGCTGGTGTTAAAAAACACAGGCGCGAATGCGGACGACTTGTTCAAGAACAGATTCAATAGCGTCGAGTGCTATGGAGTTTGGGCCGTCACAAAGGGCCTTTTCAGGATCGGGATGAACCTCCATGAACAGGCCGTCAATCCCCACCGCCGCAGCTGCCCGGGTCAGCGGAGCAATATATTCCCGTTGCCCTCCCGATGACTCGCCGGCACCTCCAGGCAGTTGTACGGAATGGGTCGCATCATAGATGACCGGACAGTTGAAACTTCTCAATACCGGCAGGGAGCGCATATCGACGACGAGGTTGTTATAGCCGAAGCAGGCGCCTCTTTCCACGAGCATAACCGGGCTGCTGCCGCTTTCACGGATTTTGGAAACGGCATTCTGCATATCCCATGGTGAGAGGAACTGGCCTTTTTTCAGGTTAATTGGTTTGCCGGTCTTTGAGACCGCAGTCAGCAGGTCAGTCTGACGGCAGAGAAACGCAGGTATCTGGATGATGTCCAGCACTTCAGAGGCAGCTTTGGCCTGCTGTGGTTCATGAATATCCGAGACGACGGGGACGTTCAGTTCAGATCTGATCCTGCCCAGTATTTCCAGCCCCTGGTCTATGCCGGGTCCTCTGTACGAGCTGATCGATGTCCGGTTTGCCTTATCAAAGGAGGCTTTGAAGACATAGGAAATCCCCAGCCTGCTGCAAATTTCCTGCATGGTTTCAGCAACATGTCTTGCAAGATCTGCTGACTCAAGAACACAGGGGCCGGCAATGAGCAGCAACGGCTGGTCTGAGCCGACCATAATTGCTGTTCCGCTGGGACGCTCGATTGATACGGGAGTTACATGCATTGTGTCCTGCTATTTCTTGGACGTTAGAGCTGCTCTGATGAATTCCCTGAACAGTGGATGCGGCTTCATCGGTTTGGATTTGAACTCCGGGTGAAACTGGCATCCCAAAAACCATGGATGATCTGCAATTTCAATGATTTCCACGAGGTTATTATCCGGTGATGTGCCGGATACCTTCATGCCGGCGTCCTCAAGTCGCTGACGATAGTCATTGTTGAATTCGAAACGGTGCCTGTGGCGCTCTGATATTTCCTTGCTCCGGTAGGCTTCCATGGCGAAACTGTCTTCGGCCAGAACGCATGGATAGGCGCCCAGCCGCAGGGTTCCTCCCATCTCGGAAGTTTCATCGCGCACCTGAACTTTGTTGTTACGGTAATCGAACCATTCCTTGCAGAGATAGATTACCGGATCGGCGGCCTGTGGATCGAACTCTGAGGAGTCTGCGCCTGGAATGGAGGCAACAGAACGGCTGTATTCAACAACGGCCAGCTGCATGCCGAGACAGATTCCAAAAAACGGGATTTTATTTTCTCGCGCATAGGTGATAGCTTTAATTTTTCCTTCCGCTCCTCTCTTGCCGAAACCGCCGGGAACAAGAATGCCGTCACATCCCTGAAGCAGTTCGTCAGGATCTTTTGTTTCAAGATCCTCGGCGCTCAGGTAGCGGAGATTAACCTTGGCACGATTGGCGATTCCACCATGAACAAGTGCTTCATGGAGACTCTTATATGATTCGGTGAGGTCAACATATTTGCCGGTAATCGCTATCGTTACCGAATGTTTCGGGTTATTCAGGTTTTCCACCAGCTGCTGCCACGGTCGGATGTTGGGTTGGCCAGTCCAGACGTTGAGCAGTTCCAGAATTTTGGAATCAAGCCCCTCTTCGTGCAGGTGGAGCGGAACTTCGTAGATATTGTCAACATCAACTGCCGTGATAACCGCGTCTTTTGAAACATTGCAAAAGAGGGCAATTTTTGATTTGAGCTCGGGAGTTAACGGAATCTCTGTTCGACAGACGAGAATGTCAGGCTGAATCCCGTCGGCACGCAGCTCCTTGACGGAATGCTGCGTCGGCTTTGTTTTAACTTCTCCTGCCGCCTTGATGTAGGGGACGAGCGTCAAGTGGATGTACAATGTGTATTCCTTTCCCAGATCACCTCGCAGCTGGCGGATGGCCTCGACAAACGGCAATCCCTCAATGTCTCCTATTGTCCCGCCAATCTCGATAATTGCAATATCAACGCTGCCATCCAGCTGCAGCACAGCAGCTTTTATTTCATCGGTAATATGGGGAATTACCTGTACGGTGCCGCCAAGGTATTCGCCTCGCCGTTCCTTGGTAATGACTGAATAATAGATTCTGCCGGACGTGTAGTTATTGATCTGTGCCATTACCGCATTTGTATAGCGCTCATAGTGACCCATGTCGAGATCGGTTTCGGCACCATCATCGGTCACATAGACTTCTCCGTGCTGAAATGGGTTCATGGTTCCGGGATCGACATTAATGTAGGGATCGAGCTTTTGAAACGTTACCGTAAGACCCCTGCTTTCAAGAAGTGCGCCAACAGAAGCGGCAGCAAGTCCTTTACCAAGAGATGAGAGGACCCCGCCGGTAATAAAAATAAATTTCGTTCGCTTGGTGTTGGATTTTTTCATGCCGGTTCCGTGGAAGAATTATCAGGTGAGTTTGTTCGCTCTTTTATACAACTTATTTGTGCCGGAGGCAACCGCTCTCCCGGTTAAATTTTCTTTTGCGACGCTGGCGGCTTGTCACCGGAGATGAGCATGAATATTATAGTAGATAAGAATAATTCCTAAAGGGAGCTGATAATGAACTATTTCCTGATGACGAGTATAATGGCCCTGCTTCTGGTGATATCTTTTTCTGGTGAACTGCAGGCCGTTGAAGGTGAACAGACCGCCATTTTCGGCGGCGGCTGCTTCTGGTGCATGGAGCCGCCTTTTGAACAGCAGCCCGGGGTTATAGATGTGGTTGCCGGTTATAGCGGCGGTCTCGAGCGCGAAGCAACATATGAACAGGTGAGCAGCGGCAGGACGGATCATATCGAGTCGGTCAGAGTTCGCTATGATCCGCAGCAGGTTTCCTATAGTCTGCTGCTCGATATCTTCTGGAGACAGATTGATCCTACCGATGACGGAGGCCAGTTTGCCGACCGCGGCAGACACTACAAGACAGCAATCTTCTATGCTTCGGAAGAACAGAGAGCAGCCGCGGAGCAGTCAAAGAAAGCGCTGCAGCAGTCTGGTATATTTGACCGGCCCATCGTAACCGCTGTCTTGCCGGCACAGCCCTTTTACGATGCAGAAGAATATCACCAGGATTATTACCGGAAAAATGTGCAGCACTATAATCTCTATAAAAAAGGTTCGGGCAGGGAAGCTTTTATTACCACTGTGTGGGCCGGACAAGACATAAAAAGCGAGGGCTTTGTGAAACCAGACGACGAGGAGCTGAAAAAGAATCTCAGCAGCATGCAGTATGACGTGACCCAGAAAAATGGCACGGAACCACCGTTTGAAAATGAATACTGGGACAACAAAAAAGAGGGTATCTATGTGGATATCGTCTCTGGTGAACCGCTCTTTAGTTCCATGGATAAATTTGATTCAGGGACAGGCTGGCCGAGTTTCACAAAACCGTTGGATCCTGAAAACATATCAGAGCATCGGGATGTATCGCTCTTTATGGTTCGAACCGAGGTACGGAGTACCAATGGTGACTCTCACCTTGGTCATCTTTTTGACGATGGGCCGGCGCCGACAAACCTGCGCTACTGTATTAACAGCGCAGCGCTGCGCTTCATTCCGGTAGACCAGCTGGAGTCGGAGGGGTATGGGCGTTACAAATCCCTGTTTGACAAGTAGGGCGGACTGAGCAGCGCTCAACGCTGGTTCAGACACACGTGCTCAACCTCGGGGCCTACCTTTTTCCAGTCAACGCAGGGGCGGGCAAAGCCTTTGGGTTTAATCAGCGGACATCCGAAGGCGGCGTCATCGATATAGATCTCTGCATACGCTTTCGGGCTTGATGTCCAAGAGTCCTGGGTGGGATTTTTGTTGACGCCGAAAAGTTCAACTCCTTCGGACTGAAGGTAGTTTACCGCGTCGCTGAGCAGGTTGCCCATCATTTTCCCATCAGATCTCATGGTATAGAGAATGAGCTTGCCTCCTGCATTATGTATCCGCTTCAGCCACTTGATCGCCTCCGGCACCGGCTGGCCGATTTCCGGGAAGCGGTGGTCAACAATTGTTCCATCAAAATCTACACAGATATACATGAGTGGCAGCTTTTTTCCTGTACGGTAGTCCCCGAAACGGCTAGTGCCGGGGGCGTCACAGTTTTGAGATTTCATAAAGAACCCAGCAGAATAAGCAGCCCGTTCACCTGTTTTGGCCGGGCTGCTTATTCTCTATTTTCAACGTCTTTTATAGTATCGGTTTCATCGCGCTCATGTAGGATCTCAGTTCCTCGCCGATCACCTCCACCTCAGTATAGCGAATAGCCTCATTGACATCAATGAGATCAAGGTTGTCTACTCCGCAGTCTTTCAGCTCAAGCCCTTTGCCGATAACGTCGACATCAATGGATTTCATGAAGTCTGCCAGCAGCGGCACAGCCTCGTGGGCAAAAAGGTAGCAGCCGTACTCAGCGGTATCAGAGATGACAACGTTCATTTCATACAATTTCTTGCGGGCAATCAGGTTGGCGATAAGGGGTACTTCGTGAAGCGACTCATAGTAGGCGGACTCTTCCTTGATTCCGGCGGACACCATCGTATCGAAAGCCAGCTCCACACCTGCTTTGGCGAAGGCGATCATCAGGATACCGTGATCGAAGTATTCCTGCTCGGGAATGTCTGCACTCATCGATTCGGCCTTCTCAAAAGCTGTTTCCCCGGTCTCTTTGCGCCACTTGAGCAGGTTGGCATCACCGTTGGCCCAGTCCTGCATCATTGCAGCAGAGAAGGCTCCGGACATGATGTCATCCATATGTTTTTCAAAAAGCGGGGTCATGATATTCTTCAGCTCTTCCGAGAGAATAAAGGCTTTTATTTTTGCCGGATTTGAAAGCCGGTCCATCATGTTGGTGATACCGCCGTGTTTCAGCGCCTCAGTGGTAACCTCCCAGCCATACTGAACAAGCTTGGAGGCATAACCTGAATCAATGCCATTCTCCAGCATCTTGTCGTAGCACAGCAGGCTTGCTGTCTGCAGCAGTCCGCAGAGTATTGTCTGTTCCCCCATCAGGTCCGACTTGACCTCGGCAATAAAGGATGACTGCAGGACACCGGCACGATCGCCTCCCGTTCCGCAGGCGTAGGCCTTGGCGATCTCCAGGCCGTCTTCATTCGGATCATTTTCACGATGAACGGCGATCAGTGTGGGGATGCCGAATCCTCTTACATACTCTTCGCGCAACTCGGTTCCAGGGCCTTTGGGTGCTACCATAATGACGGTGATGTCTTTTCGGATCTGCATGCCCTCTTCAACAATATTGAAACCATGGGAGTATGACAGACAGGCCCCCTTCTTCATCAGCGGCATGAAAGAGGAGACCGCATCGGTGTGCTGTTTGTCGGGGGTAAGGTTCACAACCAGATCAGCATCTGGTATCAGCTCCTCGCAGGTACCGACTGTAAAACCGTGTTCGCTGGCATTTTTCCAGGACTGCCTCTTATTGCTGATCGCCTCTTCGCGGAGGGCATATGAGACATCAAGGCCTGAATCGCGCAGGTTCAGTCCCTGGTGCAAACCCTGGGCGCCGCAGCCGACGATGACGATCTTCTTGCCCCTCAGGGCTTCAACAGCGTCAAACTCTTCAGCTTCCATGAAACGACATTGCGCCAGCTCTTCGATCTGCAGTCGCAGCGGCAGTGAGTTAAAGTAATTTGTTGCCATCAGGTATCTCCTTTTTCTTATAATCTTCTGTTTAAATAGTTCGCCATGCTGATTTACTGATCTCATATATGCAGTATTCATTATTGCGTCAAGTGATTTATATGTGATACTGTGTTGCAGATTTTGAAACGATTTGCCTGCTGCGCAAGGTTTCATTCGAATAACGTATTGACGACAATGGACATCAGAGAACTCAATCTTTTCCTGCACCTGACAGGCACCCTTCACTATGGTCAGACGAGCAGGGCCTGCAACATAACACGATCAGGCCTGACCCGGGCTATCCAGCGGCTTGAACAGGAGGTCGGCGAACAGCTGTTCATCCGCGATAATCGTACGGTTGCCCTGTCCCGGGCAGGTGATCTCTTCAAGGAGTATGCCGTTGATGTCATTCGGCGCTATCGAACCCTTCAGACCCAGATGGCCGCCGAACACAACCTCTGCGGAGAACTGTCACTCTATTGCTCGGTTACCGCTATCCTGTCAATTCTTCCAGGAATCATTATACGTTTCGGCAGGCTTATCCGGAGATCCAGCTCAATCTCCTGACAGGTGATGCAGCCATGGCCCTGCACAGTCTTGAGAGCGGTGAGGCCGATGTCACCATTGCTGCATTGCCCGAGAGACTCCCAAGACATATCGTTTTCCTGAAAATGCTGGAAACTCCCCTTATTTTTATTGGTCCCAGAAACCCCGAAGAACTGGGGCAGTCGCTTTCCCTGGCTCATTTAGACAAGGTTCCGGTTATCATGCCGAAACGGGGACTCAGTAAAAAACGGTGTGAGCAGTGGTTTGCGCAGAAAAACCTGACGCCTGCGGTTTATTCCTCTGTTGCCGGCAATGAGGCGATGATCGCAATGGTTGCCATGGGCTGCGGTATTGGCGTTGTTCCCCGGCTGGTACTTGAAAACAGTCCGCTTCGCGCCCGCGTCAGGGTGCTGGAGCTGAGGCCGGCTCTGGAGCCTTTCTCGGTTGGCGCCTGCACCACCAGATCATTAAAGCGCGGGCCGGTGGTTCAGGCGTTCTGGCACATTGCTGAACAGGAAATAATCAATCGTTATACCTCACGAGGAGCCAATGAAAACCATTCTGATAACAAATGATGACGGTATCGACAGTCCGGGGCTTTCAGCCCTGAAGGCGGCCCTGAAACCGCTGGGCAGGGTGATAACCGTCGCCCCCGACAGAGACAATTCAGCCGTCTCCCATGCCCTGACCATGAACCGGCCCCTTTTGCTTGAGCAGCTTGAGGAGCATAGTTATTCCCTGAACGGAACACCAACAGACTGTGTAATCGTTGCCTTGAGTAAAGTGGTTGGACGAAGGCCTGACCTGCTGGTTTCAGGAATCAACGCCGGCCCCAATCTGGGCGACGACATATCCTATTCCGGCACCGTTTCGGCAGCCATAGAAGGAACCATGTACGCTGTCCCTTCCCTGGCGGTCTCTCTTGCCGGAAAACATCCCTTCTCCTATGGTACGGCAGAGAAAATTGTCAGGTTCCTGGCAGCGAAAACACTGAAGCACGGTTTACCGGCAAATACTTTGATGAATATAAATATCCCCCATGGCACGAAGATCAGGGGAATACGGGTTACCCGGCAGGGGCGGCGTATATGGAAGCAGGCAGTCCAGGAAATAACGGACCCTTTCGGGCGCACGCATTATTGGATAGGCGGGGGCACACCCTTGCTCGATGTCGGCGCGGATACTGATGTTCATGCCATCGAAAGCAACTATATATCGGCAACACCGATTCACCTGGACCTGACAAATCACGAGGGGCTCAGCTATTTTAAAGAGGACCTTCAGCTTGAAAGAGCAGCTGACTCTGAACATTTCTATCTTCCCTGATCGGTATGCCGAACACACTGGCACATTTTGGAATACAGACAATTGCAAGCAAGGTTGTCGACCGCACGGCAGAGATTAAATGGATCGCCGTCGGCTGCATAATTCCCGATATCCCATGGATTACTCAGCGGTTGATATCGTTTCTGGCCCCGGGGGTCGATTTCAAGAATCTCGTTGATCATTGTGTCTTCTGCTATTATAGGTGGTAGCAATGTTCCGCATTCTTTTCTTTTTACTGAAACCATAAGGAGTAGACACATGCACGTAACCTGTCATGGGGCTGCCGGTACCGTTACCGGGTCATGCCATCTCGTGGAAACCAGTTCAAGCAGATTTCTTATTGATTGCGGCATGTTCCAGGGAAACAAGACGACTACCCGCATCAATTACGAGCCTTTTCAGTTTGATCCCCGGACAATAGATTTCGTCATTTCGACACACGCACATATTGATCACTGCGGACTGCTGCCGAAACTGAAAAAACATGGATTTACCGGTCCGGTTTATGCAAGTCCGGCAACGGCTGACCTGCTTCCCGTCATGCTAGCCGATGCTGCCTATATCCAGGAGAAAGATACGGAGCATGAAAACAGAAGAAGGCAGCGGAGGGGAGAGTCACCCCGTGACCCGTTATACGACAGAGAAGATGCTGAGCAGGTAACCGGACTGATTGAGACACTGGGCTACAATAGATCGATGAAGGTAAGCGATGAGGTTACCTTCAGGTTTCGTGATGCCGGTCATGTCATCGGCTCAGCCATTGTTGAGGTCTATGTCAGGGAGGGAGAACGTGAAATAAAAACGGTTTTCTCCGGTGATCTCGGCCAGTGGGATGTACCCATAATTGAAGATCCGACCTATATATGGAATGCGGATTATGTCTTTGTGGAATCCACCTATGGCGACCGCAGCCATCTGCGGCTGGGTTCAAGAAAAGAACAGCTGTACAGGCAGATCATCAGCACCTATCGCAAGGGCGGAAAGCTTCTGATTCCCTGTTTTGCCCTTGAAAGAACGCAGGAGATTCTCTACTGCCTCAGTGAACTGAAAAATGAAATGGCTGATTTCCCGCCTATGGATGTCTACCTGGACAGTCCCCTGGCCATCAAAATAACCGAGATTTTCAAAAAACATCCCGAGATCTATGATGAAGAGGCCCGGGCGAGAACAGATAAACCCTTTGATTTTCCGGGTCTTATCTGCACTCCGTCGGTCGAGGAATCACGCAAGGCCAATAGAATGAAGGAACCGGCCATCATTATCGCCGGGAGTGGAATGTGCACGGCAGGACGGATCCGTCATCACCTGAAACATGGTGTCTGGGATCCCAATAATACCGTGCTCTTTGTCGGTTACCAGGCACCGGGAACGCTCGGGCGTCTTTTGCTTGATGGCGCCGAGGAAATAAAGATGATGGGTGAGACCTTTGTGGTAAAGGCTGATATCGCCAGGATCGAATCATTCTCGGCCCATGCGGACCGGGAAGAGCTGATTGGATGGCTTTCGGCATTTAAAGAAAAGCCGAAGCGTGTTTATCTCATTCATGGAGAGAAGCAGACCCTTGAAGCTTTTGACTATACTCTCAGGAAAATCGGATTTGATACGGAAATTGCGGTGAGAAATTCACCAATTTTACTTGACTGAGAAGAAAAAACGGGGGATTCGAAAATCGCATCCCCCGTTGAAACGCTTAATTTCTCAGAACCCACTGGCCTTGGTCATTTCTGCAGGCAGTCGTCTTTGTTGTCTGGGGCTGGCCGTCAATTGTCGCCAGAATCTCAGCTTCGCGGCAGAGCTGGTTTGTTGACTGATGTGTATAGGCCGGCTGCGGTATGACCTGGTAGTTGTTACCCGAGTCGGGGTTTACCCAGGCAACGGGCTGCCCGGATGGACCACGCTCATAGGCATTGTTCAACTGCAGCTTGTCGGTTTTATCCATTTCGTTGCCGACAATATAGCCGAGCACCGTGCCGACGGCAGCACCGATTATCGTTGCTTCAGTGTTGCGGCCGATAGCCTGGCCAAGCAGTGCGCCGCCGGCGGCACCCCCGATGGCTCCCTTCTGGCCCTTGTTCATGCCGTTCATCTCTGCACAGGACGACATGATAACCATCATTAGACCAACCATGAAAAGTGAAACAAATCTCATTTCTTCCTCCTTAAACACTTTTTTATCTCCAGACAGGTCGAAAAAGTTCATCTGCCTGATTATTCGCAATAAAATTTTCTCATTCCTCACTAAATGTAACGCCGCCTTTTCTACTGTCAATGGGGAGAAACAATATTTAATCTAAGATAACCTGTCCTCGGGAGGTGAAGGAAATCCCCCGTTGTGACTGGGTTCCAATCATGACGGATTCTATTATTGGCGGGTTGACCAGGGATTCCGCGCTCCATGTGACCACGAAATTTGCATCTGACCCGCCACAGGTATCGGATTCTTAAACAACATATCGTATCGAGCCCAGCGGCCCAAGAATCTGGGATGATTCCCCGGTACGGTTCTACCAGTTTTCCGCTTGAATCATAGAGAGCAACCCGGTCAGGGAAATTTGCCGGTCGGGATTGGTATTTCTTATGCTCAAGGCGACTGCATCACGGTGAAATGTCTTATCGTCGAGCCTCTTGCAAAATGATGATTTTCGTTCAAAATCAAGGCATGCGAAAAATTTTACCGCAGGCATATAATTGATATTCCGAGGATAAAATTTTTAGCATAACGCGGAGGTTGGGCGAAAAGGGCGTTTTGCAAAAGGCTCCGTCTTCATATCTTCCTCTCACAAACCTTCAATCAGGATTTCAAACCATTTTCAATCTCCGCCTGCATCTCTTCTATCACCTTTACAGGATCAGCTGCCCGGGTGATGGGGCGACCGACAACCAGATGATCAGCGCCAGCACTGACCGCACGGCCTGCGGTCATGATACGTGTCTGGTCATCTGGTTCGGAAATATTTGCTCCGGGCCTGATACCGGGCGTGACAATCAAGAGTTTGTCACCGAGTTGTGATCTCAGCCGTGATGCTTCCAGGCCTGAGGAAACGACGCCGTCGCAGCCCAGATCAAGTGCAGTGCGGGCTCGATGATAGACCAGGTCGGCAATTGTCCCGGTCATTCCCATTGCCCGCATATCGGCTTCCCCGAAACTGGTGAGAACCGTTACCGCGAGTAATTTCAGTTCACCCCGTGCCGACACGGCAGCCCTGATTATCGGCTCATTACCATGAATGGTTGCCAGGCTGATTCCGCGGTTGTTTACCTGTTCTACCGCCAGTTTTACCGTTTCAGGTATATCAAAAAATTTCAGGTCCAGCATTACCTTGTGCCCACGATCAAGGATCCAGTCTACCGTGTTGAAGCAGTCGGCCATGAATAGCTGCAGTCCGACTTTGAAAAACCCGGTATGGGATTCGCATTTTCTGACGACCTCTTTTGCTTTATCCGGATGGTCTACATCAAGAGCAACAATGATACGCTCCCGCAAAGCGATTGTTTTGGGCATTTGGCTTCCTCTTTTTTACCTTTGACTTGTTGGTGCGCATTTTCCCGGAACCTGAATACTGCAACAACTCACTACCATACCATAAGAGTGTGAGGGGAGATCCTCTTTATCCCTGGAAAATGAAAAATTTTCGCATGGCGTAATTGATCATCACCGCGGTAATGATGTTGGTGACAAAGGCATGGGTGGTGAGCACACCGAAACGCCTGATAAGCATTCCCATCAGCATGGTACCAATCAGTGTGCTGACACCTGATACCAGGTAGAAAAAGAAAATTTCCACGATGACATTATGCCTTCCCCGTTCAAATACCCAGAGGATGTTGAGAATATAGGCAACCATATTGGCAATCAGGAAAGCAATACCATTGGTAAACATTGAATTCGCGGCCCGACGCCGGTCGTCTACCTGCTCAATACTCAGTTTGAAAAACCGGACGGCATGATCTTTGGCCTGCAGACAGGGAAAAAGTTTCCAGCCGACAAGGTGAAATATGCAGATATGGGTCAGTGTCGCCACACCACCTGCCAGTCCATACTTTATAAATTGCACAAGGGCTTCATTTTCCAGAAGGTTCATAGTGTTGAAATGATACCATTTATTTTGTTTTTGTCCTGGCAGGAACTGGTTGCAGGAGATTCAGCCTGAAAGCATGGCTGAGGGCACTGGCCTGACCAGGCATTCGACAGCAGCCGGTACCCCGGATAATACGATACTACGACTCCTGGCGCATTCTCTTTTGTCTCGCTTCCATTTCATCTAAATCGCCAATTGATCAGTATTTGTAGCTGTAACAATACTTGACAGAGCTGTTGTTGGACAGTTATTGCATCAGTAATAATGATAGCCTGCAAAAGCAATGCTGATAAACGCCTGTTCAGCACTGGTTATACTACCTTACCAGGCATGTTTTTTCTGTACATTTCAACTCTTTAAGGCAGATTTGTTATTTTAATTAATAATATTAATAATTTTTTATGTTTCAGATAGGTCAAACTGATTTCAATTTATCTTTACAAAAAAAAGTCTGCCTTATAAGTTAGGACAGTCACAGAATCGACACGGAGCAATTTTCTGCCGGTTGCTCGAGGTATCTTGTGAATCTCACCCTGTTATATCACGCTGCTGCACAGAGGAATAAAGCTTCTGCAATGCATGGCAAACAAGAAGGGTAAAGGGGGTATACCATGTCTGTAAAAATTTTCATAAAAAGAAAAAACGTTGAGGATAATATCATTGAACTGACGGTTCTTCTCAAAAAATTACGCAGCCTGACCCTGAACCAACCTGGCTATATCTATGGGGAGACACTGCGACGCATTGACCAGCCTGATGAGTGCATGGTCATCTCAACCTGGCGTTCACTGCGGGACTGGGAAAACTGGCTGAAAAACGAGGAGCGTATCAGTCTTCAGAGTGAGATTGATCTGCTTCTTGGCAAAGATACGGAATATGCTGTTTACGAAGAATAACAAATAACGCCGAGTATGTAATAATCAAGGTAGGTATCCAATGATCATTGAAGGCTTGAAGTTAATGGTTGTCGGTATGACAACCGTCCTGCTGTTTCTTACATTCATGATTTTGCTTATCCAGCTAGTAGCTCACCTGACCAGGGGCGTGACGGCCAGAGAACTGCAGGCGATAGACGCTGAGCGGGAACGAATAAAGCAGGAGAGGAAACGGGAAAAACTGGCAGCAGCGGCAGGCGATGGAGATGAGGATATTGTTGTCATCACCGCAGCGATCGCTGCATTTGAGGCACAAAAGGCTGCTGCTTGACATATGATTGCAGAACAGGAAACTACACGTCATCTGATCACGAGCTGACACAACAAAAAGCAAGGAGAAGTGCTGTGGGTAAAAAAGTAATCAAATTCATGGATACGTCTTTTAGAGACGGCTTTCAGTCGGTTTTTGGCGCACGGGTATTGACCGATGATTTCATGCCTGCCGTGCAGGCAAGTGTTGATGCTGGAATCATGCACCTGGAGGCAGGCGGCGGTGCCCGTTTCCAGAGCCTGTTTTTTTATTGCGGGGAGTCGGCTTTTGACATGATGGATCGTTTCCGCGCCGAAGTCGGCCCGGACGCGAATCTGCAGACACTTGCCCGTGGAATCAACGTCGTGGCCCTGAGTCAGCAGCCCAGAGATATTATCGATCTGCATGCCAAGATGTTCAAGAAACACGGCATGACGACAATTCGGAACTTTGACGCACTCAATGATATCAGAAATCTGGAATATTCAGGCGAGCGTATTGCCCACCACGGCCTTCATCACCAGGTGGTCATAACGGTAATGGACCTGCCTCCTGGGTGCACCGGCGCTCATACTGCAGAATTTTACCTTGATCGGCTGAAACAGATTCTTGACTCAGGCCTGCCATTTCATTCCATCTGTTTCAAGGATGCATCAGGAACGGCGAATCCGAGAAAAATTTATGAAACCTTCAAAGGTGCCCGAAAAATGGTATCTGAAGACACTATTCTCTGGTATCACACCCATGACACCGCCGGTATTGGAATTTCACAGAACCTTGCGGCCATAGAGGGTGGTGCCGATGGTATCGACCTGGCGAAAAGCCCGGTTTGCGG
The DNA here is from genome assembly GCA_963696725.1 of uncultured delta proteobacterium. Lineage (GTDB taxonomy): Bacteria > Desulfobacterota > Desulfobulbia > Desulfobulbales > Desulfocapsaceae > MADRE3. The sequence goes on along the minus strand of CAVOLI010000013.1, from coordinate 189,166 downwards.
TGGTACCTGCCAGCCTGATATCCTTTCCATGATGCATGTCCTGAAGGGGACTGATTTCACGCTTGACCTTGACTATGAAAAGGTCCTTGCCGCTGAAGAGGCGTTTGAGCAGGCAATGAGCGACTACTTTATTCCACCGGAGGCCAAGATGGTCTCCCCGACCATCACTCTGTCACCGATGCCCGGCGGCGCACTGACGGCAAACACCATGATGATGCGTGATACCGGAACCCTGCACCTCTACCCGTCTGTCATCAAAGAGATGGCGGAGGTTGTTCGTCTTGGTGGTTTCGGATCATCGGTAACCCCGGTTTCCCAGTTCTATTTCCAGCAGGCGTACCTGAATGTTACCCAGGGCAAGTGGAAGAAGATAAATCCAAGTTACGGCAACATGGTACTCGGCTATTTCGGCAGGACCCCGGTACCGCCTGATCCAGAAATTGTCAAAATTGCATCTGAACAGCTGGGTAAACCGATTTTCACCGAAGACCCGCTTGATATCCTTGAACCCGGCATTCCGAAAGCAACGAAAATTCTCGAAGAGAACAAGCTTGAGGTTAGTGACGAAAATATTTTCATTATTGCCAGCTGTGAACAGAAAGGGCTTGATTATCTGCTCGGCAATGCCATCGTCAATGTGCGAAAAAAATCTGATGTTGAGGCCAAGGAGACAAAAGCACCGGCCAAGGGTGCCAAGCCGGCAGCGGCAGCAGCGCCTGTTTCAGGACCGCGATCCTACTCCATTACAGTTAACAATCGCATCTACGATGTCACCGTAGCCGAGGGAGGTGGGGCTGTTCAGGCGGTACCCATACAAGCCGCTCCAGCTGCTGCACCGGTAGCCGAGGGTACGGAGGTAGATGCCCCGACACCTGGAAATATTGTCAAGATTCTTGTCAAACAGGGTGATACGGTCAAAACAGACCAGCCGCTGGTGATAATGGAAGCAATGAAAATGGAATCTGAGGTCAAGTCTCCCTGCGATGGTAAAATAGTGGCCATCCATGTATCACCCGGAGACACTGTTCAGGCGTCTGAACCGCTCTTTACAATCGGCTAGGCATTTTTGTCTGCCTGCTTGTGCTATGGATGCGCTGGTCTGTCCGGCGCATCTTCATTCATCGATCGAATGATGGAATTGCTATGAAAATAAAGTTTCTTTTCCTTATCCTGCTCAGTCTGACTCTCGGTATTCATACCTTTGCAGAGGCTGCCCAGGATACTGTTTCTATCAGTGCTCCGGCTGATGCAAAGGTTATCCGCCTTGATGTCAAAGTCGGTGATAAAGTGTTCAGCGGCGATACCCTGGCAATACTGAAAACCGAGGACGGAGCAACCATTATACTCAAAGCAGGGGTGTCCGGCACGGTCTCCGCTGTAAACATGATCCCTTACCGGAAGGTCTCGGAAGGAAGTTCACTTGGAACAATCGAGGTGGCGCAGATCGTTGCTGACCGTCCGGCGGAGACTGTTGCCGAAGAGCTTCCCAATCTTTCCACTCTGGTGAAAAATTTATTTAAAACAACCGGCATTTACGGTATTATAGACGGCCAGATCGACAAGGACTGGACCGTGGGGATTGGCAGAATCCTGATGATCCTCGTGGGACTTACACTGCTCTACCTGGGTATCTTCAAACAGTTTGAACCACTCCTGCTGATTCCAATCGGTTATGGTGCCATCCTGGCAAACATTCCGCTGGCAGGAATTGCCGAACCGGGTGGCATCCTCTATTACATTTACGAGATTGGTATTGTTACCGGCATTTTTCCGCTGCTGATTTTTATGGGCGTTGGGGCATTGACCGACTTTGGGCCGATGATCGCAAACCCTAAAACGATTTTACTCGGTGGCGCCGCTCAGCTCGGTATTTTTGTCACCCTTCTCGGCGCGCTGCTGCTCTCCGATCTTGTCCCCGGTATCAGTTTCTCTCTAAGTGATGCGGCCTCAATCGGCATTATCGGCGGTGCTGACGGGCCTACCGCAATCTTTCTTTCGAGTCAGCTGTCGCCCCGGCTCCTGGGCTCAATAGCCATTGCTGCTTACTCGTACATGGCACTGGTGCCGATCATCCAGCCCCCGATCATGAAGTGGCTTACTACGGAAGAGGAGCGCAAGATCAAGATGGTGCAGATGCGTCACGTTTCCAAGCTTGAGAAGATGATCCTGCCGCTGCTTGTCCTCGGCATCTGTGCCTTCCTGCTGCCCACAGCTGCGCCGTTGATCGGTATGTTTATGCTTGGTAATCTTGCCAAGGAATGCGGGGTCGTAGACCGCCTATCCGACAATATCAAGGGAGCGCTGATGTATACGGTCACCATCTTTCTCGGCCTCGGTGTCGGCAGCAAGCTCTCAGCAGACAAATTTCTCAATATGGAAACACTGGGAATCCTCGTTCTGGGCATGATTGCTTTTTCTATTGGTACTGCCGGCGGGGTATTGATGGCAAAGTTGATGAATAAACTCTCTAAAACCCCGGTAAACCCGCTGATCGGTGCGGCAGGAGTCTCTGCGGTACCCATGGCGGCGCGTGTCGTCAACAAGGTCGGCCTTGAGGCAAATCCTCAAAACCATCTCATCATGCATGCGATGGGAGCAAATGTCTCGGGTGTTATCGGTTCCGCCGTCGCTGCAGGGGTGCTTCTCGCATTGCTGTAGAATAAAATGGCACATATCTCGAAAGGTCCGTGATGGGGTTCTCCGTTACGGACCTTTTTTGTTTCATTGCTCCCCGCCGTTTGACAATGGCCTCTGGACCGCAAACACACAGAACAACAGTTTACAGAGCAGAATAACACGCCTTGCCCTGGAGGAGCTTATGCTGAAGATTGATGCTGAAGCAGAAGAGCATCTCGCCAATTTGCTGACTGGTGAAGATGAACACGCCGCCATCCGGATCGCTGTCATGGGCGGTGCACAGGGGGCTGGCTTTGGTCTTGTCATCGATGAAGCGGGAGGCGACGATCTGAAAATAGCCCATAAGAACCTGTCATTTATTATTGACAAAAAGCTGATGGCCTATTGTAAATCGATAAGGATCGGTTTCAGAAAAGGAAATGAAGGCGGCTGCGGCGGAAGCAGCGGCAGTGGCTTTCTGATTTCTTCCGAGATTCCGCTGAGTTTCTAGGAAAGGAAACCGCCGGCCGCCCTGTTAATGAACCGGAGCCGGGGAGCGGCATAGCCAGGTTTTCGCAGTGGACGCACGGTCAGTCAGGAAACTGTTTTTTTGATAATAGTTTCATCAAAATAATTGACTGACATACCGCCATCGACAACAATTGTCTGACAGACAATTCCTGAAGAACGGTTGGACAACAGAAAAAGTGCGGTATTTGCGGCCTCCTCGGTGGTCAATGCCTTTTTCCGCAGAATAGCTTTTTCAGCAAACAGGTAGCTGTCAACATATCCGGGGATGCCTGCTGAAGCTGAGGTTTTGAGCAATGCCGGGGCCACTGCGTTAAAGCGGACCTGGGAGAAGGCTGAGAAGCTCTTGGCAAGAAAACAAAGCGAAGAATCAAGCGCCGCTTTAATCGGGGCCATGTAGCCGTAGTTGACCGCGGCCATGCGTGTCGTTGAGATGGAAATGGTCACCACCGAGGCCTCAGATGCAAGAAGGTCCTTGAAATGATTGGCAATTGAAATCAGTGAAAAACATGATATATCAACTGCCTGCAGAAAGTCCTGTTTGTTGGTCTGGTAAAATGGCTTCAAGCCGTCCGAGTAGTTTGCAAAGGCAATGGAGTGAACCAGCCCGTCTATCCGGCCTCCATTTTCAGAACCAATCAGAGCGGCAACCTCATCTCGTGCCCTCCTGATCTGCGCTTCATCTTCCACATCGCATAAAAAGACCGGGCATGCCGGAAAAAGTTTACGGGCTGTGGCACGGCGCTCCTCGGAGCGGACAATGAGTATCAGCTCGGCACCCTGTTCAACAAGATTCCTGGCAATTGCCGCGGCAATTGACTTTTTGTTGGCGAGTCCGAAGACAACATAGCGTTTCTGCGAGAGGTTGAGAAAATCCATAAAGACAAAATAGTATAGTGATGTATGTTAATTGTAATGGTTACGACTTATACTACAACAGTGCCGGCTGTGAAACAAGAAAAGGAGCTATGCCTCCGGCCGGCTGAGGAGCTTCTAGGCTTAGGCTATTGACAGTCAACCGGCATCTGCACACGGTCGAACTGTTTGTCCGCTGTTCCCTGCCTGCAGAAACCATAATCAGGCTTACCAGAGGTTGAAAGTTTTTAGAAATGATTACCGATATTCCGCTCGGCGGTTATTCAAGAAAGGAAGAAATTGCCAACTGGGCAACTCATCTTGCTGCCACCCTCTTTTCCGTATCGGCACTGGTCCTGATGGTCGTCTATTCCGCCCGCTACGGAGATGCCTACCATGTTGTCAGTTCTGCTGTGTATGGTGCAACGCTGATCCTCTTGTTTGGAGCTTCTACACTGTATCACATGGTTCCGGTCAGCCGGGCAAAAAAAGTATTGCAGAAACTCGATCATGCAATGATTTATCTTCTTATTGCGGGCACCTACACTCCCTATACCCTGGTCATCCTGAAAGGGGTGTGGGGCTGGTCCATCTTCGGTGTCGTCTGGGGTGTCGCCCTGACCGGAATCCTGATCGACGTGGCCATGACAAAACGGTTAGGCTGGCTGTCTGTGTCTCTTTATCTGTCTCTCGGCTGGCTGATGCTGATAGCCGCAAAGCCGCTGCTGGGGAGTCTTGCAGGCAATGGCGTTGTGCTCCTGCTGGCAGGGGGGATGTTGTACTCGTTCGGGGTTATTTTTTATGTCTGGAAAACACTGCCATTCCAGCATGCCATCTGGCACGTATTTGTCATTGCAGGCTCTTTATGTCACTTTTTTTCCATATATTTCTATGTTATTCCTGCATCCTGATTCCTGTATTTCGGTTTGAGCGTGGACCTGTTGGTAACAGATCATTCACTGTCAACGCTCTTTCTGCTTTCCTTTGCCGCCTCGACCGTACTTCCGCTCGGCTCAGAGTGGCTGCTTGCTCTGTTGATCGTCAATGGGCACCCTGTAGTACCTGCGGTCCTGACGGCAACGATCGGGAACTTCCTGGGAGCGTGCACGACCTACCTGATCGGTCTCTGGGGGGCTGAATTCCTTATCTCAAAGCTTTTGCGCATCAGTCCTGAAACATCGGACAAAGCCCAGACGGTATTTAATAAATGGGGTGTCTGGGCGCTTTTCTTTTCATGGCTTCCGGTTATCGGTGATCCGCTCTGTCTTGCAGCCGGGATACTGAAAACAAATCCGTACATATTTTCAATCCTTGTTATCACAGGCAAAGCGTTTCGCTATGTTTTTGTCGCCTGGGCTGCCTTCTCAACCCTTGCCTGAAACAGGAATGGCTTTAGGCATGTGGACTTTATGTGAACCGCTGTCTGTTGAAAACAAATCCGTGACGCATACCATCAAGGTGGGTATTATCATCTGGTGGTCGGATTGACGACGTGAAGGTTCACAATTCAGTATGAAGAAAACGATTTTACAATCCATCTATCGAATTTTTGATTCCTGGGCGGGACAATTCACTTTCGGCTGCCGGAGAGGCTGTGCCGCCTGCTGCACGCGGAATGTCATGGCAACCGCAGTTGAAGGAGATGTTGTCATTGATTACATTTTCACCAACCATATGGATAACTGGCTGGTTGCAAAACTTGACGGTGACCTGCCCGGGGTCGTGCCTTCCTGCACAACTAATGAATATGCGCATGGTTGTCTGGAAGGCACCGAACGTGACCCGGCAACCGGCTCCAACAATGGAGTCTGCCCTTTTCTGGAAAATGGTGAATGCTCGATATATCCAGCCAGGCCGTTCAGCTGTCGGTCTTTTGCCTCGGTGGAGCTTTGCATATCTGGATCCAGTGCCGTTATCTCGCCGCATTACCTGACGGCTGTAACCGCGGTCAGCCAGATTATTGAGCACCTGAGTCAGCGTCACTACTGGGGAAATATGCTGCATATCGTCTATCTTCTTGCCCAGCAGAGCAGGGATACGCAAGACACGAAATATCCAGAGAACAAAAAACGGATTTTACTGGCCCAGACGAGCTGTCTGACATCGAAGCCGCTCCCTGGGTTTCTCATTTCCCAGGAAGATTACCCGCATGTGGAACCACTGATCAGGGAGATTTTTGCCGCCAAGGTCGGAGGGAGGAGCATAGAAGAAATCCTCAATAATAGATGATGGAAATGGTCTCGATCTGAAGAGAGCTTACCGGTCATGGTCGCTCAGCACTATTAACACAGTGAAGCACAGTTGCATTGGAGGAAGGTTATGAAGGGGATTATATTCTCACTGATCGTCATGGTTGCATGCACGCAGAGCTCATGGGCCGCTCGTGCCCAGATCGACAGTATCGTCGGTGATCCTTACGTGTCAGCTCTCGTTGTCGAGGCCGACAGCGGAAAAATTCTCTTTGAGGATCACGCCGATGCGATCATCTATCCTGCCTCGGTGCTGAAGCTGATGGTTCTTTTGGTCGTACTCGAACGTGTCGAACAGGAAAAGCTCCGCCTGGAAGAAATGGTCCAGATCACCCCTGAGGCTTCAAGAATGGGTGGCTCACAGGTGTACCTTGACCCCAAGGAATCATTCAGCGTCGACGACCTCCTGTATGCATTGATGATTCAATCAGCAAATGATGCCGCGGTGGCACTGGCTGTTCATGTTTCAGGTTCAGTGCAGGGCTTTGTTGACCTGATGAACCAGAGAGCTTCCGAACTTGGCATGAAAGATACACAGTTCCACTCGGTGCACGGGCTGCCTCCGGCTGAAGGTCAGCAGCCGGACAGGACCACTGCTGTTGATCTATCCATTTTAAGCCGTGAGCTGGCGCGCAACCAGGAGACATTCAGGTACACGGGCACCACGGAACGGGAATTCCGGGATGGAGCATTTATCATGCGCACCCATAATCATCTCCTGAAGTCAGTCGCCGGCTGCGATGGTTTCAAAACCGGTTACTTCACGGCGGCAGGCTTTTCCATCGTGGCGACCGCCAGAAGAGATGGTGTCCGCATCATCGCCATGGTGCTGGGGAGTCAGGACAGGAAAATCCGGGATGCGAAGGCCACAGAGCTGCTGGCAAAGGGATTTGCGCTGGTGCCACCACGACCTGAAACAAAAGCTATTCCTGCTAAAACTGACGACAGACAGCCAATCAAGCCCGGTAACGACAGCATCTCAATAGAGGGAAAACCGGTTTTAGCCGGGGAAACTGACAAGAGTATTTTCTCCGCTGATGGCTTGATCATGTTCGCCCTGGGGTTCTTTTGCGGCTGCGTCTTTTGCGCACTGCTGCCTTCTATCTACCGATTAACTCGCCGACCCTCAAAACGGAGGCGCATTTTCTGATCGGAAAGGCTCCGGACAGTTTTGTTATATCGTATAAATCTGTCCTGATAAGGGGAGAGGCCCCATGGTGGCAGGTGCTGCATTAGATACAGTAGGAATCCCTGCCATCTTTTTACGGTAATACGCCTTATAGCTCGTGTTTGAACAATGTGCTCCTGGTGAATATTAGTTTTCCGTGTTGCTGGCGGGGAAAAATCGACCGGAAAACCACAGATCACATTGTTTCCGGATTATGCTGAGAGGGAGAAACATGGAGTCACAAAAAACCGTCGGGCTCGTTCTTGGTTGCGGGGCGTCACGGGGCTGGGCACACATCGGTGTTATCGAAGCACTTGAAGAGGCAAAAATTCCCATCAACATTATCGCCGGATGCAGTGTCGGCGGCTATATTGGCGCCCTCTACGCAAGCCGCAGCCTCGGCAACCTGAAAGCGTTTCTTCTGCGAATGGACGGCCAGAAGATCTTTTCCTATTTTGACGTTATATTTCCACGGTCAGGACTCCTGAACGGTTCCAAGCGGGTACGCGAACTCTTTTCAATGCATACGGATGCCCAGACATTTGAAGACCTCGAGATCCCGGTGGTAATGGTGGCAACCGATCTGGAGCGGGGTCGAAAGGTTGTGCTGAAATCCGGCAGCATCATCACGGCGCTGAGGGCGACGATGTCGTATCCCGGCCTTTTCGCACCGGTCCGCGTAAACGATCGTTGGCTTGTGGACGGCGGGCTGGTTGATCCTGTGCCGGTAGGAGTCGCCCGGGCCATGGGGGCAGAGGTCATTATCGCCGTGGATCTTAACAACAGAATCGTCTCGCGCAGCCGGGAGCGCGCCATGGCAGTCGCTGAAGAAACGGGTGCAACACCGGCGGCCTCATCGGCCGAGCCGGAGCCTCACGGCCGCAATGAGCTGATGAGAAAGATGGCTGAATTCTACGAAGGGGTGGAAAACAGTTTACGATATAAAACAAGCGAGTTTCTGCACCGCGATGCGGCCATGGCCCCTGACATCATTGAGACCGTAATGACTTCCATCAGTGTCATGCAGGAGCGCATCACGCGAACCAACCTGGCGGTCGATCAGCCGGATATCCTCATTCAGCCTCGCCTGGGAGACCTCAAGATGATGAATTTCGACCAGGTGGAACACTGTATCCAGGAAGGCTATATCAGTGTGCAGGAACAACTCGATGATATTTACCCGTTACTGGCGAAAACCTGAAAAACTCTTTTTTCAGAGCCGGTTGGCTAAGAAGCCCAGCCGAGTCCGTGTGCGATACTCGTCATTTCATTTACCCCTAAAATTTCAGCATCGGGAAAAAAATGACTGAATTACTCGTCCCAAAATCAAGGCCATATTTCATAATTTCCTGAAAAATATCTATAATGAAAAGTTTTATCTTTTTCGCCGGGAATAGCTGCGATGACGCCGGCAGAACGTCAGTTTTATCATATGGTCAGAGCGTGGAGCCAGGAACGGCGGAGAGCGCTTCCCGAGACGTCTGTTCGGCCAGGCTCGCGAGATTCAGCGCTTCTTCAAGACTGGTTCCGAGGGTAACGATACCGTCTTCTTCAAGAAGCAGGACGTCAACTCCTGCATAACCGGTCCTGATATCGCTCCTGCAGGAACAAAGCCCGCAAAATCTCGAGATACAGTCAAAACACTGAACCCTGAGAACCTCCTTGGTTTTACGGCTTGCGGCGTCCGTGACCAGGTGAAACGGCTTGCCCCGCAGCGACAGCGAATAAACAGAAGCAAAGGGCGGGTACAAATGTGCAATGGCATTAATATCGGTTCTTACATTGTAAGATTTCAGATGAAATTTAGTCTCGGGAGGAAGATTAAACGTGTTGTCTCCCTCCAAGAGACGACCTGCTGCATCTATCAGGTATGGATCCCCGCTGCTGATATGTTCAAAGCTGGTCTCAAGTGGTGTAATCAGAAACAGGCCCGGCGGCGACAGCCTCATGCTGATAACCCCTTTCGTCCCTGCGGTCAGCCGGCGTTTATAAGCCTTCCGGGCTAGTGCAGCCAGCGCCTGACGACTCTGCTTCCTGATCTCATGAGTTCCCGCCGCGCTGTACGGCTTGAAATCGGTATTGTTCATTGTCGCAACGGAGGTGATTCGAGTTGGTTACAAGAGCCGCGTCCCAGTTCAGGTTATCTTAACGACAACCTTGATGGCATCTTCTATACGTTCCCTGGCATATTTAATTGCGGTTGGCAGATCTGTGAATGGGAATGTATGGGTATGAATTACAGTGGCATCAAACCTTTTCTGTTGCATGAAAGCCATGGCCCGATGAGTTGCGCTTCGCCCTTCACCCCGAATACCATAGACATAAATATTATTTCTTACCAGATGAGCGAGGTCGACAGGTACCGGCTCATGGGGAAAGGCAGCAAGACAGATCCTTCCTCCACGGTTTGTCATCTGAGCAGCCTCGTTTAATGCATTGGAGGCACCTGAACACTCCAGCACATAGTGCACGCCTTTTCCCTTTGTTATTTCACGTACTTTTTCAACGGGTTTGTCTTTTCGAACATTTATCACATGATCTGCGCCCAGTTTTTTTCCCATTTCCAGGCGACTATCTCTGGTACCGGTTAGGATTACAGGTTGCGCACCGAGAGCTTTGGCTATAGCAACTCCCATAAGGCCGATTGGTCCGGGGCCGGTAACCGCAATCGATTTTCCGGCAATAAGGCCGGCCATGACATCAAGGCCATACATGGCAGTTCCGGCAGTCACCACGAGGGTCGCTTCTTCATCGCTCATATCATCAGGGACGCGGATAAGGGTATTTACATTGTTGACAGCGTATTCTGCAAAGGCACCGTCTGTGGTAAATCCGTTTGCCCGGTGACCCTTGTCTTTATCACCGTAGTTCAGGCCATAATTGGAGCATGAGGTGTACATTCCTTCCCGGCACCGCTCACAGCGTCCGCAACCGGCATGAATCTCCGCCGTAACGCGATCGCCGATCTCGAATTCATCAACGCCGCGGCCGAGTTTGACCACCGTTCCCATGTATTCATGCCCGATCGTGAAATTCTTGTTAAAAGGAGACCCTCCTTCAACTATAGCCGGCAGTCCGTAGGATAGAATTTCAAGATCCGTTCCACAGATGGCGACCGCATCAATTCTGACGAGTATTTCGGCAGGTCCAGGTTGCGGAACCGGTTTTTCTGTCAATCTCAACTGTTCCGGGTCATCGAGTACCCATGCCTTCATGGTTTTGGGTACTTTGAAGCTGTTCTTGCTTTGCGTATCCTGCATGTTATTCCTCCAAAAAATCCTTATAATTAACCTTGCCGGCTAAGCCGATCACCTTGTCAGGCCCTACTTCATCATTCTTCTTCTCTTACTCAGCAGGGGTCCGACGATTGGCAGCAAAAATGAAAAAACCGCAAGGACCAGAAAGCCAAGACTAATCGGTTGCTTTAAAAATATTGAATAACTCCCCTGTGAAATGATCAGAGACATACGCAAGTGCTCCTCAAGCGCTGGACCGAGGATAACGGCCAGCAATAAGGGCACGATGGGAAAACGGAATTTATTCATAAAATAGCCAAGGACTCCGAAAGCCAGCATGACCCCGGTATCAAAGAAGTTATTCCGCAGGGAATATGAACCGATGATGCATAATAAGGTGATGATAGGCAAGAGAATTCTGGATGGCACCTGGTGAATTCTTACCCATAACTTTATGGTTGCAAAAGTCAGGAAAAAGGTCAGCACGTTTGCTACACAAAACGCCCAGAAAATGCTGTAGACAAACTGGCCGTTATTTTCAAACAGCAATGGGCCAGGCGTCAACCCCTGAATCATCAGGGCACCGAGCAGAATTGCGGTAATCGGATCACCGGGAATGCCCAGGGTGAGCATCGGGATCATCGCTCCCCCGGCTACACCGTTATTGGCTGATTCCGGAGCGGCGACGCCTTCAGGATGTCCTTTTCCGAACTCATCCTGATGTTTTGATATCCGTCTGGTATAATCGTAGGCTAAAAACACAGCAATGGGGCCGCCGGCGCCGGGGACGGCTCCGACGCCGGTGCCGACGACTGCGCCTAAGGTCATGGCCTTGACTAATTTGAGCAGATTCTTCAATTTGGGGAACACGCCGGCGATCTTGGCGTGGTACTGGGGAATAACCCTGACTCCGGAAATAATGCCGCTAATTATTTGAGGGATGGCAAAAAGACCGATCAATGCCGGCAGAAAGGAAATCCCACCCTGCAGATCTACTGAGCCGAAGGTAAAGCGGGGTGTTCCCACCATGGGATCCAGGCCAACCGTCATGATAATGAGGCCGATGATGCCGGAAATTAATCCCTTGACGATCGACTTCTGGCCGAAACTGCAGATCAGGGTCAGGCCCAGAAGAACCAGAGCGAATAATTCGGGAGCTCCGAAACGCAGGGCGAGCTTGGCAATAGTCGGTGCTATCAGAACCAGACAGATCAGGCTGAAGGTGCCGCCGAAAAAAGAAGCGGTAACGGCTGTACCGATAGCTTCGCCGGCCCGGCCATTCTTGGCCATTGCATGTCCGTCAAGAGCGGTGGCAGCCGCCGAAGGAGTTCCGGGTATATTCAATAATATTGCGGATATGGAGCCGCCGGTAAAGCCTGCGGAGTAGAGCCCCAGGAGTAGACAAAAGGCGGTAACCGGACTGAGCGAAAAAGTCATGGGAAGCAACAGCACCATGCCCAAACTGATGGTCAACCCCGGTGTTGCGCCAATAAAGAGCCCGAAAAAAACTCCTACCATATTGGCAATGAGGTTCTGTACTTGCAACACGTCGGCCAGAGCGGCCAATGCAATATCCATCGCTCGACCCTATCTAAAAAAAGATTCCCGCAGGAAGTTGAATACTGAAAAATTTTTGGAACAGTAAATACACGATAATGGTTGTTGATATTGAAAAAACGGCGATACCAGCCACTTTTCTGGATCCAGCAGCCCAAGTCAGACAGGCCAGGAAAACAATAGTAACAGGAACAAAGCCTAAATAGCTCATCAGTTTGATATACAGCACAATCAGCAGCAAGAGTCCGGCAATTCCAAGAAGGTCTTTTTTCGGCAGAGAGATCTTAGTGTCGTCACTTTTAGTGTAAATGGCACTGAATAGCAGCAGCAGGCTGAGGGAAACGAGAAATCCGGTCAACAACCAGGGCATGAAGGCCGCGCCGAGGGTATGGGGTAGATCACGGTCCGGAAGTCTAAAAATCAACACCCCGTAAAATCCGGCGAAAACCAGTAAACCGAGTGATATAATGATATTTGCGACGCGCATGTCACCCCTGAGCTTTTCTGAAAATAGAGGGAAGCATCTTGAAGCCGGGATGCTTCCCTGTGAGGAAATCACTTATTTTTTCAAGCCTGCTTCAGTCATGACTGTGGCAATTTCGTCATTCATTGAAACAACGTAGTTGTTAAAGTCTTGCTGTCCCATGAAACTGACATTAAAACTGTTATTCTTGCAGTACGTGACAAACTCAGGGTCTTCAGAGCCTTTCCTGAAGGCTTCTTCAAGTTTTTTCACAATGTCTGCAGGAGTTTCTTTTGGTATACTGATGCCCCGAAAGAGTTCGAGGACCACGTTGTAGCCAAGCTCCTTCATTGTCGGGACATCCGGAAAGCCCGGATCTCTCTCCTCACTTGGCATAGCAAGAATCCTGGCCTTGCCGGCCTCAACCTGTGCCACGATTTCCGGAAGCGGCGAACAGATGGCATCGACCTCACCACCCAGCAGGCTGGGAACCCGTCGCTCTGCGCCCAGCGGAACATGGATAAATGTCACCCCTAGTGCCTTTTCCATGAAAATCGGGGTCAAATGGGTTGCACTGCCGGTTCCCGCATTGCCTATCTTAACTTTATCTGGATTCTGCTTGGCGTAATCGACAAATTCCTGAAAAGTCTTCCAGGGAGCGTCGGCCCGGACGACGATTGGCATGGTGCTGTAACCAACTCTCGCCACATGCGTGAACACGTCATGCATGAAGGGAACGTTTCCGATGTTGGTAACCGTTAAAATCCCGGTCGAGCCCCAGCCGATAGTATACCCATCCGCTCTCGCGTCTTTCAGTGCGGTGAGCATGATCCCACCGCCGGCGCCAGGTTTATTGACCGCGACGATGGGCTGTCCCAGGAACGGTTCAGTTGCCTTGGCGATCATCCTGCCCATAGAATCAGCGGATCCGCCGGCACCGAATGGTATCAGCATCTGAATCGGCTTCGTCGGGTAATCAGCGGCAATGGCGCTCCCACCCAAGCTCAAAACCATGAGGATTGTGAGTACTGCAGAAATCGATTTTTTACTCATCATGTCTACTACCTCCTACCCTTCGTTGAAGTTTTGGTCACTCCGTCTCATTCACATCCGGACGGATATGTCTTGACCTTGATCGTGCTGCATAGCTATACCATCGCCCATGCTTCCTTGATTACTCGTTTTGTATTGGCAATAACCGTTTTAGAGGTTTCCCCGGCCAGCAGCGGCCTGACCTCCGCACTCATAACCGGCCTGTCGTCAGGATTGAGCAGACCGAGATCCAAAAGGAGCCTGAAATAGTCTCGAACCTCGGGCGTGTCTATTTCGCCTCCCGGCATGCCAAAGCGAGGCTGTTTGTCCCCATAGGTCGGATGCCTTCTATCTTTAAAGGAGCAGTTGCCAATATGAAAATGCATCGGAAAATCTTTGACCAGCGGAATGGCATCTTCGGGTTTTTCGCGGAGGAGCGGGAAATGAGAAAGGTCCGCCAGCACACCGAAATTGTCGAAATCCTTGCGGACCTCAGCGGCTATCTCAGCAGCATCCTTAAAGTGTCCAATGAGGAAACATTTGTCGATATCGAAATCAAACACCTTCATATAGAGTTTTATGTCGCCCTGGGACTTGGTAAACTCGCAGATCTCTTTCAGGGAGTCGACAAGTATTTTTTTGGCATCTTCCTTTTTTTCTTCTCCGGGGTGTTTTCCAGAGAAGACCCTGGCCACGGAGGCGCCAATATCGTAGGCTTCATCGATACCGCTCTTCATCATGCTCAGCGCCTTTCCTCTTTCTACAGGATCAAAGTGATTGATGTTCAGCTTATTGGAAAACATACGGGGCTGGCAGGCATAGCACACTTCCATGTGTGAGGTCTCGAGCAGTTGCCGGACCTCGTTTCGGACCTGGATATCCTTGATCCAGCCTACCTCAACCGCAGTCCAGAAGTCATCCTCGACAAGGGTCCGCAACGATTCAACGATCGGCCCCTCGCCCCGTACGATTTCTGGAAAAGCCTTGAAGTGGACGATACCCAGCTTCATGTAACGGTAGATAGAAAAATTATCCATATTCCCTCCATCTGCAATTTAGCGGTTTATGTTCCAATATCGTCCGTCATCAGGCGATTTGATCAAAAGAGTTTTCTTCAATAATCATACTACATAGTAACCTATTTCATGCAAAGACTATTTTACCGATAGTCCCTCGTCACAGGAGTCTATCACCAAGGTTGCACCGATTCATCCAGCTTGAATTTTCTGCTCTTTCCGGGGCGGTACAACCTCTTTACACGGGCTCTGTGGAAAACGATACCGGTCAGCCGGCAGACAATCATACCGCCAGGGCCAGTATCCCGTACTCCTTCAGCAGCAGCGCAAGGTCAAGTCGGTGATTTTCCACCTGCCGACACAGCACAGAGCAGATGAAACCGGCAGGAAATCTTCCACGCGAGGGGCTCGTTTCAGGCCAACACCACCTCCGATCCCTCCAGCCGGATGACGTTTTGGGGACCGGCGGGAAAGCCCGGACAGTTGTGTTCTCAGAGCATCTATATCACTCATCCCGGCCCCTTGTTCAACTGTAGTAAAAGAGCTGCGACACACATCTCGGCAAAGAGCTGATCATTGATGTTCAGATCGACTTCGTTGTATTCTATTTCGGGTCGAAGCTCCTTTTTCAGGCTGGTTAAAAGAAGATCATAGCCTTTGGGATCATGAAACAAGCCGCCCTCGCTGCCGTAGGTTGACCATCCTTTCAAAGGAACAAGGATGGTCACGGGGCCTTTCGATTTGTTAATCCTCTGCGCCATAGTCCTTCCGATTTCAGACATCTCCTTTTGCGTGATTTTGACGTTTGCATTAAACGGGTTATGCATATAAATTTTTCTTTTCCGCATAGACGACGGGATTGATTCCCATGGCCCGAAACAGAGATATTCGAGAGCTCCTGTTGAGATAACTTGAGGGATGCCTGCTCGTGCGGCTGCTTCCATTCGCCCGGGCAGAACAGGAACATAGGCTCCTTTACCAATGACTTCTTCGGACAGTTCATGCGGTGTTAGATCAATGATCCCGCAAAAAACACCGGCATCGATCAGCTCTTCCATCGCGGATCCTCCGGCACCGGAGGCATGGAAGGTAATTACTTCAAAACCGTTTTCCGTCAACAACTCAGAAATGCGGTGCGCCGCCGGTTCAGTATTTCCAAGAGCGCTTAAGGCTATTGACTTTTTATTCTCATCACGGCTTATTGCCGAGCCGTGCTCAACCATGCCGATGAGAGCGCAGATGGCATTTCGGAGGACGGTGCGGGATACCGCGTTTGGTTGACCGACAAGATCGGCTACCGAAAAAACAACATTTATATCTTTATGACCGACGTATGGCCTCATATTACCTGAAGCAACCGTTGATACGAGGGATTTCGGCAGACCAACAGGCAGGCTGCGCATTGCCATGGCTGCGATAGCAGTTCCCTGGTTGCCGCCTATTCCGATAACCCCATCAAGCCTGTTATTTTCCAACAGTTTTTTCAGAATGACGGAAGCCCCGCTGCCCATGACCGTCATAATCTCATCACGTTTGCCAGCCTTGACGAGGTCGGCAAGGTTTGCTCCAGCACGCTGTGCCACCGAATCATTGGAAAACTCAGCCTGGATTCCCGGCCCTGTCAAGGCACCAACATCAACGAGTATCGGATTATGTCCAAACTCCTTGACGATCTCCTCAAGGAAAGAAACTGACTCAATTTTGGTATCCAGCGTGCTGATAATGGCTATATTCTTAGCAGGCATAGCGCGTGAGGTCTTGTGTTGTGTTCTGCCTGAATCCCGTCAAGAACGGTCATGCACAGATATCCATGCCCGACCTTGACGGGGGTGACAAGGCGGTTTTAACCCATTAGACTCTGGCCAGGCTGGCTCGTTCTCTGCCGGCCTCGGTAACCTTGATGTCAAATTTCTTGACCTCTTCGATGAGTGCCGCCAGAGCTTCTCCGGCCACCTGAAAATATTTTTGACCTTTTTCTTTCGAACCGGCAAAGGGATCACCAATGGTGGCCCAGTCGTTGTATTCATGATGTTCCATGGGAACCCAGGTGTTTTCTGCGCCCATGAACTCAACGTGCCCGGTGCCGTCCTTTTTGGAAAATTTGGGTCCCATAAAAGCGGGTGCATGCGTCTTGTCTTTTCTGGCCTTATCCATTGCCATCAGGGATTCATCATATGCCCAGACGGTGCTCGTCTCGAGCTCGCCGGCGTGCCAGCCTGGTGTGTCTTCCGGGGGGCCGGTCCAGATCTGGCCGCCTATGGCCATGGTGCGCTCTGTTGGTGTTTTAAACCAACAGCAGAAGCAGCCTGTTTCATAACGGAGTTTTCGGAGTACTTCGTCAACGACCTTCGAGTTGCTGCCATGATGGGTCACAAATACGAGTTTGTTGTAGCCATGGTAAATCATAGACATGCCAAGTTCATAAACAATTTTCCGGTAGGTTGAGCCGGAAAATGTCAATGTACCAGTCCCTTCTCCAATTCGGCCCATGTGGTGCGGGGAGTATCCCACCGGTATGACAGGCGTATGCAGGGTGTCAGCCAGCGGAGCGGCAACTTTAACAACGCCCATGGCAGTGACGGTATCGGTTCCGAGAATAACGTGAGAGCCATGTTTTTCGTTGGATCCCATAGGTATGATGATGGTGTCATTGCCTTTCATGTGGGCTGCCACTTCATCGTAGCTCATTTCGAATGTGTTATAACTTTTTCTTCTTGTCATTGTAGCCTCCTGAGTAGTTTTGTTAAAATGATTTCCGGTAAACCTTTACCAGAAAAAGCCAATAAGTACTCACAAACATGCGTTTTGCCGCCTTTGTAAGCGTTTACCTCTTCATTAGCTTCCTGGCTGAGGCGCGTTTGCGGCTCTCGAATGTAAGCGTTTACCGTCCCGGTTTTAAACCAACTGGACCATCTTGTCAATGTGAAATTTACGTTCTCAGGGTAGATTTTCTGATGATAAGTTTGGTCTTGTGCAGCTTGATCCTTGAGATTTGTTCTCCCGCAATCACTTTCACCAGAGTTTCCATCGAATCAGATCCAAGGGTAAACATGGGTACTTCTATAGTGGACAGCGGCGGAACAAAAAAAGAACTCAGGGGAATATTGTCAAAACCAATAACGGCAAGGTCCTCTGGCACCCTCAACCCCATCTCGGTGGCAGCATAAATCACACCGAAGCCCATCTGGTCGTTGCCGGCGAATATAGCCGTTGGCCGCTTGTCCAGCGATAACAGGGCTTTTGCCTCAACGTAACCGCTCTCTGGTGTTAAGTTCCCCTGCCTGACAAGAGCTGGCTCAAGTGCGCAACTGTTCTGAGCCAGAGCATTCCTGTATCCACTCAAGCGGTCCTTTGCAGTCGTTGAGTTTTCCGACCAGCCGATAAAACCGATCCGCGTGTGCCCAACATCATTCAAGTGTTCGACTGCCAGAGGTCGCACCAGCTATGTTGTCGACCATTATTGCGGGAAAATCAACATCATGCCTGCCGATAACCACAACCCGATCGCGCAATTCTTTCAACGCTGACAATGGCTCATAGCCGTTAATGGTACCACCGCTGAAAATTATTCCGTCAACAATTTTTTCCCTGAGAAGATAGATAGACTTAACGATCTGGTCTTGGTTTCTGTCAGTATTCTGGAGGATAATATTGTATCCTTCGCGCTCAGCGATACTCTGAATTCCACGTACAATTTCAGCGTAGTAATGGTTTGAAATATCGGGGATAATTACCCCAATTGTCATCGTTTTTTTCATCTGCAGGGCGCGCGCGAGCGCATTGGGTCGATAATCAAGTTCTTTGACAGCCCTCCGGACCTTCTCTGCCGTTTCAGCGTTTACCTTGTGATCGCCCGGGTTAAGCACCCGGGATACCGTTGCTATTGAAACATTGGCCAGCTCTGGCAACATCGTGAATTTTTGACACACACTTCTCCTGTTTTGAACAAAGTGTAAACGTTTACCGCAATGTAAATAAAATTCATGCTTATGTCAACAACTCGCAGTATGTCGTGTAATTCAGACTTGTTAATAAAGAAATATCATCGCCATGCGCAGATGGATAATGCTCCTGGTCAGAAAAATCTTGATACGGGAAACTTGACGATGACACATTGTGTCATAATAGTGAGGGGGTCCAGGGACTGGTACAGCTTCTTTTCAGGTGTTCTTTGGAACACTCCTATGGGGCGATTAAAAAAGCTTGAACTGAGTGTGAATATTTGTTAGAAGGCGCATTTTTGTTTTAGGCAGTGAAACCAGAATATGGATCATATTTATTAGACCATCACCGTCATCAATAGCTCGATTATTGGTGCTGAATATATTGGGTGTTGCCATGAGTAATGTATCAAGCAGTTCTTGTAACGTCATTTCGGACGATGACCGTGACTCGGACTATGAGTATAATTTTGATTTGAATCCCTTTAATTATCTGCTGCAGGGTGTTCATCTGCTCGTAGCGTTACCGTTCAAAACGCTTGCGGGGCTGTTTAAGAACGTCACGGACAGGCTGCATAGAATTCAGCGGGAGCAAAGGTATCGACGGACTTTCAAAGGACCGGCATGCATGTTGCGGAAGTAATCCTGCCAAGGTGCCCGGGCAGTAAAAATTATCGCCCTGTCTCGATGTCTGTATCATCCAATAGGTTTGACTCAGCTTTTTTATGGCTCTTCCGGTAAACGAGTAGCTGTTTGCTGTAACTATCAATGAGTTATCCATCGGATGCAGTTGTCGCCAGTGGCGGGACGCCAAAAACTCGCTGACGCTCAGACAGGCTTGGCGCCTGATTCCACCATCGGCTCCGCTGCTCGGCAGCAGCAAACCGGGGGGACATCCAGCAAGCGCTTTCCTGTTTCAGGCAGGCGTTATCCGGATGAACCTTTTAACTGTTCGTCAAGGTTATCAATTTGAGATAGCGCCTGTTCAGATTCTTACACACCGGAAATGAACTCCTCAATCCCGATTACTTCCAGGAATCCGCGTCGGTGTTTTCGTGCACCGGTGTAGCTCACTTTCGCTGTCATTGTCTTGGCCAACATTTGGCCGCACCACCTGTTCATTCATCCCGTTCGCTTCAAGAATCCCAAATCGTATTTCTCCGATACGCTCCTGGTCATAGATGATCTTCGGCTATCGCTTAAGGGGTATAAGTCCAGAGGGAAGCGTTGCAAAACTGCTATTGCACAGCGGTTGGGATCTGTCAAGCGTCAGTCATAATTCCCTGGACCGGAAGAATAATTGTCACGGATCAATCGCCTTTATCTGGTAATTGTGATATTTTGCGTTCATGCAGATACTCTTCGCTCTTCTCACCATCGCATTTTTAATTGCACTCGGATTCCTCGCCCGCAAGCTGAACATCCTGTCAGCAGAACACACGAAAGGGATCTCCTCTTTCGTTTACTATTTTGCGTTGCCGGCACTGTTTTTCTCAAAAATTTCAAGAATAGACCTGTACGATTTTAATCAGAATGTTGCAATTGTTCTTGGATCGCTTCTTCCAATTGCAGTCATAGTAACTGTTTTGCTGGTTTTGTATGTATCCAGATTAATTGCAAAAGATACGTTTGTGTTGCTTTGTTTGTCGGTTGTTTTTGGGAGTAATGTGTTTTTTGGAGTTACTTTTTTCGAAGCCTTGTTTGAGAATAAAGGCCTCGAATTTGCGATTCTGACTTCGTCATTTTTAGGCCCAATAGGTATTATCTCGAGCATTTTTCTTTTTGAATTTGCAACAAATAAATCAAAAAGCGCTAGAATTTATTATTCGTCTTTTCACTAATCCTCTGATAATTGCTATACTTTTCGGATTGTCTTTTTCACTATTAAATATACATATTGATTTTTTGTTTAACTCTCTCGAAATGCTTGGAAGAAGCGCTGGTCCTTTAGCAATATTTGTTTTAGGTTTGTTTATTTATAATAATTTTTCTATATCTGATATAAAAAAATCACTATTTTATTCTATTTTCAGACTAACAGTTCTTCCTTCTGTTTCTTTTATTATTATTTTAATGTTTAATATTGATATTGAACTTAAGAAATATCTATTTATACAATCTGGTATTCCTATAGCTATTTCTATGTCAATATATGCAGAAAGATTCAACTACAAAATTCAAGAAATAAGTGGAATGGTAATTTTTACTTCGATTGGCAGTTTTCCTGTTTTGTATTTATTATATTATTTAATGTAATAAAAAGAATTCATAAAAGTGCCTCTTGCAAAATGATGATTTTCGTTCAAAATCAAGGCATGCGAAAAATTTTACCGCAGGCATATAATTGATATTCCGAGGATTACATTTTTTAGCATAACGCGGAGGTTGAGCGAAAAGACCGTTTTGCAAAAGGCTCAAAAGTATAATGATAGACAAGATTGAGTCAAATGTGGGAACGTATTTTCCGCGCTGGTGTGAAACGGTAATGACATCAACAGGAATCGTGCAGGAACGAATTCCCGCATCGATTTTGGGTGGACCAGCCGGAAATCCTCATCCAGCCGTGCCAGGGAGAACTTAAGATGTGACGACCCGGCGGAACTGACAGCGAGTTCGGAGAACGTGTCAGAAGCCGTTGCGCAGCCGCTCG
The DNA here is from genome assembly GCA_963696725.1 of uncultured delta proteobacterium. GTDB lineage: Bacteria > Desulfobacterota > Desulfobulbia > Desulfobulbales > Desulfocapsaceae > MADRE3. The sequence continues at coordinate 167,855 of CAVOLI010000013.1, read as the reverse complement.
TTAAACGCTTCGGGAGTGAAGGAGTAAACCTGCGTTCCATAGCATTCAACGGCAAATGAAGCACAGACACTCCCCAGCCGAGCACTTTCAGCAAGGCTCTTTCCTGAGACAATACCGCTGATCAGGCCACCCCGGTAGGCATCTCCGCAGCCGGTCGGATCGGTAACCTTTGCTGCCCTGGCTGGAGCGATGTCTGTCTCGCCTTCCTCACTGTACAGCCTTGAACCATGTTCTCCGAGCGTGATAATGGTGGTGCCGGCAAGACTGAGCAGCGATGGCTTTGACAATCCGGTCTTGTTCATGATCAGGTCAAATTCATAATCATTGACGATGAGCATGGAACTCTCTGAAATTGCTTCAGTGAGCGAATCGGCTTGCAATACAGGAAGGGCCTGACCCGGATCAAAAATACACCTGATCCCGCGTTCTTTGCATTTTTTCGGGTAGATGATCATGTCATCGAGGTTGCCCGGCGAGGCAATCAGCAATGTGTCTTCAGGAACCAGGGAATCAAAGTCAAGATCTGAACTGTATTTCATCGCTCCCGGATTAAAACCCGTTATCTGGTTGTTGGCTTTGTCGGTGGTAATATAGGCTCCGGCAGTAAATTCATCTTCGATAACCTTTATGTGTTCTGTTGAGATCCTGTGTTCTGCCAGCCAGCTGAAATATCTGCTCGTATCGTGACCGATTGTTGCGGAAATAACAGGGGACTCTCCCATCAGCCTCAGCGCGTAGGCGATATTGCCGGCAGTGCCGCCAAAATTTTCGGTTACGCCGTTAACCTGGAAAGACACATTGAGAACATGGATCTTGTCCGGCAGAATATGATCTGAAAAGTACTCCGGGAAATCCATTATTCTGTCATAGGCCATTGACCCAGAAACGATAATTTTCATTTTTTAATGATATCCTGTAATGCTGAGCGCAGCGATTGTCACAATTTCAGTTAATGGAGGATTTTTACCTGCGGATGCCTGCGATTATAAACAGAAGCCGCAGGCTGTCAAGGAATAACCGGAGTTCTCCGGACTCAATAGCCTGTTGAATCCAGGAACTGTACCGTGATGAGCAGTAATCAGCCGGGGCGGGGAAATGAGGTGACGATCTCCTGCAATATCGTGTTGACCTCCTGATAGTTTTGTGCCGAATCGTGTTTTTCTCGAATATGTCTCTTGGCCGCATCACGCATTTTAATTCTTTTGTCCCGATCGACAACCAGCGTTTCAATGTTCTGCACGAAGGCGTCCGGTTCTTCAGCAGCTGAGAGAAGCCCTGTCTCATTGTGAACAACGGCCTCCTTTGCTCCCCAATTACTCAGGGCGACAACCGGCAGGCCGGAGGATTGGGCCTCCAGGTACACCATTCCGAGCGCTTCCTGGATGCCGGGGAAAGCAAAGATGTCTGCCGCACTGTAGTAGCGGTAGAGTTCGTGGCGGGGTATTTTCCCCAGGAAGAGAATATCACCTGCAAGCTTCTTTCTTCCCTCCTGCTCCAGTATGGTTCTGTTTACACCGTCACCAATGACTATCAAAATGATCGAATGGCCTTTCTGGCGCAGTTCCGCACAGCTGTTTATCACCTTGGTGACCCCGGCGGTCTTCACCCCGGGCCTGAGCATGGCCGTGGTCATGACTACCGTTCGATCTCCCACATTCCACTGCTCTTTCAGGGCCCTGCGTGCAACCAGATCAAAATTGAACTGATCGGGGATGAGGCCGGGAGCGATATATTTTACCCGCTGTTCGGGGAGGATCCGCTTGAGGTTGAGCTCATCTGTTTTTTTGTTGGTGAAAACCACCTGAGCTGCCTGCAGGGCAAGGCGATTCAACAGAAAACCGGGATATGTTTTCAGGCTCCTTCGTCTTTTTGTGGAGTACATCCCCTGGAAAATGGCATACGGGATGGACAGTTGGGAACTGCATCTCGGGCCCAGGAGATCAGGGGCTTTATAGTAGGTGTGATAACTGAGCCAGATATCGGGGGGAGCGTTTTTCAGCCTGTTGACAACCCGCTTTCGTTCGCGGGCAAGATGAAAGAATTGCCATGGTTTGAGATACAGCCAGCGGCTGCGAAGCTTGCTGGCTATAGACAGTTCATGGTTCTTGTTGGTTAAGAAATCATGAAGCTCCATGCCGGTAATGAGATCGCCTGATGGATTTTTATGACCAAAAGGCTTAAAAGGCATATAGAAGGCAATTTTCATATGAACCGGGCAGTTCTCTGGATCAGATAAAAAGATGAGCGTATAGTAATTTGAGCGGACCTCTCATTCTAACCTATCAGGGATTAATTGTGAAGAAATTCCGGTGAATATTTCCAGCAGTGGCGATTGAGGCTGAATGTCGGTATAGTGGCGGCTGAGCGTGACGGTTCCATGGAGCAGCCATGCCCTGCAGTTATGAAAAGAGGTTCATCCGGCTAACGCCTACCTGAAACAAGAATGCCAGGCGGCGAGCAAAAGGAATCTGATGGACAACAAAGTGATGATTATGGCAAACGAGGTGCTCGTTATCCGGAAGAGCCTGAAAAAACAATGTGAGATGATTTTTCCACAGAGGGTAATCGCAATGATGTTCCGCTATGCTGTCCTGCTTTTTTTGAGCTCTTTCCTTGCCGGTTGTTCGGGTACGGTAATCTACCAGGAGCGGAGCACCGATTACGGTGCGCATGAGTTTGATGTCGGCTCAGATGCAGCAGAGGCCGCAAGAGTGCTCGAAACGTATTTCAATGACTGGGTCGGAACGCCATATCGCGCTGGCGGCAGCGACCGGCGTGGTATCGATTGTTCCGGATTTGTCCAGCAGGCCTATGCTGCGCTTTTCGGCATCCCGCTGCCGCGGACCACGAAGATGCAGGCACGGTCTGGAAATAAAATCAGCCAGTCGGAGCTGAAACCGACGGATCTGGTATTTTTCAGAACCGGTTTCTTTAGCAGACATGTCGGCATATACAGAGGCAACGGACATTTTATGCATGTATCTACAAAGAGGGGAGTCACGCTGTCTCGTTTACATGATGACTACTGGAACGGTCATTTCTGGCAGGCTCGTCGAATCATACAATGAAGAAATCAGTTGAAGCACGGTTTCCTCCGGCTGACATCATTTTCTATGCCCACGATGGCCGGGGACTTGGACATATCAGCCGTTCAGCGGCCATCGGCCTTGCCGTGCGCCGATTGTTTCCGGAACTGCGCCTGCTCCTGGTTACCGGCAGTGCGCAGACCCAGGAGCTTATCGGGTCAGGTTCGCTGGACTGGTTGAAGCTTCCGGCTTATCAGACTGTCGTCGTCGATGGCAGATCTCGCGGCATCCACGGTAAATCAGCCTACAGTGACCATGAACTGGGTTTGATCAGGGGTGATCAGATCCGCCGGATACTCAAACTCTATCGGCCTCGAATCGTTCTCGCCGACCACTCACCGCAGGGCAAACACAAAGAGCTGCTGCCATCCCTTCAAGATATTGAAATCAAAAAAAATACCACCTGGATTTTGGGAATCAGAGGCGTGGTTGGAAAGGTAAAACAGACTGCTTCCGACCTTGCGGTTGATCTCTTCAGACACTACTATTCCGGCCTGCTGTGGTATGGCGATTCTGCGATTCTTGGTTCTGCTCACCGCCTGAGCCTCAACAGGACGTTTTCAACGATTGCAGAGGAGTGCGGGTATGTCTCGCGGTTGACGGAAATCGAAAAAACCGGCGGCGATCAGCTGCAGTTATCTTCCCGTTTTTGCTGCACAATATCTGTTCCGTGGGCCGGCGAGCAGAGTGAGCGGTTTCTGGAACTACTCGCCTCTTGCCTGCAAACTGCCGGTAACCGGCGTGGAAGATTCAGCCTTTTTGTCGGCAGCGATATATCTCTGGAAATCATCGAAAACTTTGAAGCGCTTGAATGCTGCACGGTTTACCCCTTTGGCAGCAATTACCTGCAAATCTTAAGGCATTCACAGACAGCCGTCATCTATGGCGGTTATAATTCCCTGGTAGACGTCATGGCTCTATCCATACCCGCTCTTGTTGTCATGAGGACCATGCAGGACCAGGAGCAGCAGCAGCACCTCTCGGCTCTTACGGATGCATTGCCGAACAGTCTCTTTGCTGTTGATGAGAGGGCTTGTCTCAACAACCCTGCGCTTCTTGAGCAGAAATTATCAGCACTTCTCGCAGCAGATCGACCCGGGGGTGCCGGGCCTGCGGTCAACCTGGCGGGGGCTGAACATGCTGCCCGATTCCTTGCCTCACATCTCTCGTGAGCCGCGCCTGCGTATAACTGTCTGCCCGCCCTCTGTTTTCAGAAGAATTGTTTGCGGAGTCGTTTTCACAATTTCGTGATTATAGTCTATCTCCGACGCTGGCTGATGAAACTGGATCAACTTTGAGAAAAGCACCATGACAGACAAAATGATTGAAGCAAAGAATGTTGCCAAGACCTATGAGATAGACGAACGGACCATAACCGTCCTGGAAAAAATTGACCTGGAGATAGATTGTGCAGAGTTCGTCGTCATCGCTGGAAGCAGCGGCAGCGGTAAAACAACGCTGCTCAGCCTGTTGTCGGGATTAGACAGCCCCAGCCGCGGCAGTGTAAAAATTGCCGGCCGGGAAATTACCACCTTGACGGAGGATGACCTGGCACCTCTGCGCAATGAGTTGATCGGGTTTGTATTTCAGGCCTTCTATTTGATCCCGTCTCTCAATGCCCTTGAGAATGTCATGTTTCCTGCTGAGTTGAAAAAAGACGGCGGTGCCAGGGAGAAGGCGGAATATCTTCTCAATCGCGCCGGTTTGTGGAGTCGGCGCCGCAACCGTCCTGAGCAGTTGTCCGGAGGAGAAAAACAGCGGGTGGCAATCTGCAGGGCGCTGATCAACAGCCCGAAGCTTTTGTTTGCAGACGAGCCGACCGGAAATCTTGACGCAGAGAACAGCCGGGGAATCGTCAACCTGATCCTTGAGCTGCAGGAGGAGCATCGGGCAACACTGGTGATGGCGACCCACAGCAGCGAGATAGCAGGCAGGGCGGACCGGACCATTGCTCTGAGTGATGGCCGACTGGTTCAAGGTGAAAAGCGGTTATGAGCCTGCACGCCCGTTTCATCTTCGAAGAGATACGCCATAGCGGCAAGCAGTCGCTGACCTTTGTTCTGTGTGTGGCTCTTTCTCTTGCCACCCTGACGGCACTGAACAGTTTTAAAAGAAATGTCTACCAGTCACTGGTTGGTGAGGGGCGGATACTCCATGGTGCTGATGTCATTGTCCACGCTCACCAACCGATCTCGGAACCGTTAATTCGGGCAGTCGCGGAACTCGAGGAGAAAAAGAGGCTCTCGAGCCTGAAAAGTTACGAGTTCTACTCTGTTGTCAGGCCTGACGGGCAGGAGACCTCTCTTTTTTCCAGCATCAAGGTGGTTGATTCAGGATATCCCCATTACGGCACGGTGAAGCTCTTGTCAGGCGGAAATCTCCAGCAGCTTTTACAGCCCGGAAAAGTTGTTGTTGCCCAGGAAGTCCTGGACCGGCTTGGGGTAGAAACGGGTGCACGTCTGCACATCGGCAATGCACTGCTGGAGATTGCAGACGTGGTGCTTTCTGAATCGGCCCGCCCGGTCGAATTTTTTTCGTTTGGCCCCCGTATTTTTGTTGCTTCCGTCGATATTGAACGACTCGGGCTGATGGGCAAGGGAAGTCGAGCGGAATATGAAATGCTTCTCAAAATAAACAACCCGGATGAGATTACCGCTATTCACCAGCTGCTGACGCAGCGTGCGCTGCAGGGTCAGGAGCGTGTTGAGACTGCCGGCAATGCCCGCTCAGGAGTAAAGCGATTTTTTGATAACCTCCTTTTCTTCCTCTCCTTCATTTCCATTTTTACGTTGCTTCTCAGCGGTATCGGCATGCAGGGTGCGCTTTCCGCCATGTTCCGCCAAAAACAGAAAACGATCGCCGTGGTCAAAACGCTTGGCTCAAGCTACCGATTCCTGCTTGCAAATTACCTGGGCATCGTTGTAATTCTCGGTTTTTGCGGCACGCTATGCGGTTTTGTCCTGGGCATGGCAATTAAACAGTTCTTTCCCGTTCTCTTTCAGGAACTGCTTCCAGCTGGAATCGGTTTAACCCTGAATCTTGATGATATTGGTGAAAGCCTGACAATTGGCATGATTGTCGTGGGACTTTTTACCTTTCTGCCGCTTTACCGGTTGAGCGAGGTCAAACCCGTTGAGATTTTTCGCAGCGACATACAACTCAGCAGCCCGCGGAGAACGCGTTATGTCATCATGAGCCTGAGCGGGCTGTTTCTACTGCTCCTGGTGATCAGACAGCTGGAAGACGTGAAAACAGGGTTGGTTTTCTCGGCAGGCCTGCTTTGTGCGATTGGTGCAATTACCGGAGCAAGTGTGATCGTACTGAAACTCATTCGCCGCATTCCCATGCCATATCTCTGCTTGCGTCAGGCAATCAAGAGTCTTTTCAGGACGGGTAATGCCACCCGCTCTATTATTGTGACCCTGACATCGGCACTTTCTGTGCTGCTGACCATTTTCCTTTTGAAGCTTAACCTCTTTGCCACCTTTATCGATTCCTACCCTGAAAATGCCCCGAATTTCTTTTGCCTCGATATTCAGAAAGACCAGCGCGAGCTGTTTTACTCACTGGTCGATTCCCAGGAGCCGCTTTTTCCGGTGATACGGGCCCGTCTTCTTTCCGTTAATGGCACTCCCATCGACCGGGAGCAGGAGAGGATGAGAAAGAGTGATAATCTTGGCCGGGAGTTCAACCTGACCTACCGTGATCAGCTGTTAATAGATGAACTGATCGTTAAAGGCGACAGCCTTTTCGGCAGCGCCGATCTGCCGCCGGGCGTTGTCCCCGTATCAATCCTTGACACCATTGGCGATATTGGTGATTTTTCACTGAACGACCGTCTGCGTTTCAATATTCAGGGCGTCCAGCTCGACGCCCGGGTTGTCAGCATCAGGTCCCGGACGCAATCGAAGGTGTCACCGTTTTTTTATTTTGTTTTCCAGCCGCAGGTTCTTGAGGCGGCGCCGCAGACCCTTTTTGCAGCGCTCCATGTGCAGAAAGAGCTGATACCACAGTTGATCACCAAAATAGCGACAGCGATGCCCCATGTCAGTACCATAAATGTTTCAGAAGTTGCGTTGCAGTTCGGTGCGCTGCTCAGCCGCTTATCTGTGGTCATAACGTTCTTTGCCTCATTTTCAATTGCCGCCGGATGTCTGATTCTGATCAGTGCCATTTTGGCAACCCATATGGAACGTATGCAGGAGGTTGTGTTCTATAAGGTTCTTGGTGCCAGATCGTCTTTTGTCACGCTTCTTGTTACCTTTGAAAATTTGATTCTGGCGGCAATCAGCTCATTGATGGCGCTGGTGCTGGCGCATATCAGTTGCTGGCTTTTGTGCACGCATGTTTTTGAAATACCCTATCAACCCTATTTTAATCTGAGCATCATATCCATGCTTTTGACCGTTGCGACCATCATTGGCATCGCTCTGTTGAGCTCAATGAAAATAATCAGACAGAAACCGGTTTTTTATTTAAGACAGGATAATGGCGCCTGATGTTCAAACCTTCGAATGCACAAATATACTGGCTGGCAGCCGTGGCGATCTTTTCTCTGTTTACCGGCTGCAGGCAGCCTGATCAAGAGACGGATTCCCGGGAACCCGAAAAGTACCAGGGGATCATTGTGGCAATGGGAGACAGCCTGACCGCCGGATTGGGCGTCAGTGCCGACAGGAGCTACCCGGAGCAGCTTAAACTGCTGCTGGCCGATTCAGGGCTGTATTTTGAGGTTTTTAACAGCGGAGTCAGCGGCGAAACGAGCAGCGGTGCAAAAGCACGTGTCGACTGGGTATTGAAGCTGCAGCCGGATATTGTCATCCTGGAAACAGGCGCCAATGACGGTCTGCGCGGAATTGACCCAAAGATTGTGGAAGATAATATCGGCTCAATTATTGAAACGCTGCTCGAGCACAAGGTCGAGGTTGTGCTTGCCGGCATGCAAATGGTAACAAATCTCGGGCCGGAGTATCTGAGTGCATTTAACCAGATGTATCCTCGGCTGGCTTTGGCTTATCCGGTTACCTTCATGCCGTTTTTCTTGAAAGATGTTGCTGCGGTGCCACATCTGAATCAAGCCGATGGTATCCATCCGACTGCTGACGGATATGGAGTTATCACGGCAAATCTTCTGCCGTACGTGAAAAAAGCAATTGCCAACCATGCAGCTTCAGCTGAAAAGATAGGCTCTTCCAGTAAATGAAGACTTGTTTGCTAAAATCATCACTTTGTTTTCCACCAGATGCCCTCTGCCCGGCGGCACCAAACCGGGGACATCCAGTATGCGCGTTCCTTTTTCAGGTACGCGCTATCCGGATGAACCACATTTGTTTCCTGGCGGCTGTTTTTGTAATGTATTTCTTCGCTGATTCAATTTATAGTGCCTGACATGACATCAAGGGATGAGTCTCTTCGTTGTGATTTTTTTGCCGATAGTATATCTTTAAATAATTCGGGGTAGTTAATAAAATATTTTACAGGTTGGTCCGGAGCAGTGTCTTGTTATGCAGAGATGAAAGATATTGCTTGTAAAAAATATCAATAATGGTAACCAGACTGTGATACCCTTATAGATAGACCATTGGTGGCTGATTTGCGCCTTTGCGACCATTGACTCCATTAAAACCGTACTTGAACCAGATCGATGATCAGCAAGGAAAAAGTATATTCCCAGATCCGGAAATCGGGCAATCTGCCGACACTGCCCGGTATTCTTCTCAAGCTGCTTGAAGCATGCGATAACGAAGATACCCCGATATCTGAAATCGCTTCGATAATCAGTAAGGATCCGGTTCTCAGCCTGCGGGTCCTGCAGCTGGTCAATTCTGCTTATTACGGCTTACAGAAGAAATTCAAGGGAGTAACTCAGGCGGTTGTTTACCTTGGCGCCAACAGTATTAAAAATATTGCCATCACAACGTCAATTCACCAGGTATTTGATCGGAAAAAATTCAAGGGTGTCAAACGATTCAATATCAGCGCGTTCTGGTATCATTCACTGTTAACAGCTACGCTTGCTCAGCGAATCGCCCAGAAAACAGGGTATGAGAGCCGTGATGAAGCCTATCTCTCCGGCTTGTTGCATGATGTCGGCAGATTGCTTCTCATCTCCACGTATCCGACCGAACACGAGTCTATCCTGCTTAAAACGGAAGATGTACAGAATGTGCTCTGGGCGGAAAAGCAGCTGATAGGGGTAACACATTGTGAAGTGGGGGCATGGCTGGTCGACAACTGGCATCTGGATTCACTGATGTCTGATGCAATCAGATTTCATCACGAACCGCTTGAACAGATTATCGAAGCATTCCCTCTGGTCAAGGTAATACATCTTGCCAGCCTGCTCAGTGAAGATCGTGATGGAACAGGGGAGGCAGCTGAAACGGGTGAACAGCTGTTCGGCCTGAGTCGCAGGGATATCAGCACGATTGTTGAAGGTGCAACTGAAGAAGTGCTGCAGGTTGCCGAGGACCTGGAAATAAGGGTCATCATACCGGGGAGCGAGGAGTTTGAAAGTGGAGAAGACGGCCAGAGTGAAGAACAGGATGATCTTGACCAGGGTCAATCGGCCCTTGCCAGCCGAATAAAAAGCATTTCGCTGCTCTCCGGCTTCCTGGAGGGACTGGTGCAGGCAGGAGATGCCGAAGAGGTGATTACCGCCTTTGAACACGCCACCAATATTCTCTTTGATATTGAAAAAATAGTGCTTTTTTTACCAGACAGGAGCGAAGGCTTCCTGCAGGGGCAAACATCGCCGTACAGCAGTTTACAGCACCTGAGTCAGGGGCTGACGCTTTCTGTGCAGAAAAGTACCAGCTCAATAGTCCAGTCATTCAACGATTCATCAGCCGCCTACCTCACGACCGCAGAACCTCCCCGGAATATGGCTGATGCCCAGGTTCTGAAAGCTTTTGGCTGCAGGACCCTCATGCTTATCCCGCTGGTGGCTGATCAGCAGACTGTCGGGGTTGCGCTGATGGGACTGCCTAATTCTATGCAGGTGTTGTCAAGGAGCGATTTAAAATTGATGAACGTCGTATCTCAGCAGGTTGCCCTCAGCCTTTTTCTTGAAAGGATTAAGGTCAAAAAGGCTGAGGAGATCGAAACAGAAAGGATGGCCGCGGTGTCAATGGCTGCCCGGAAGGTTGCACATGAGATTAATAATCCGCTGGGAATCATCACCAACTATCTTACGACGATGAGCCTGAAATTTACCAAGGATGACGAAATCCAGGGGGAACTTCGAGTTATCGGCGAAGAGATAAGCCGTATATCTTCAATGGTGAACCAGATGGACATGTTTTCGCAGTCGGCATTTACCCGACTGGAGAAAACGGATGTCAACATCGTTTTGGGGGATCTGGTTCACCTGATCAGGCCATCCCTGTTCAAACCGGCCGGCCTTACCCTGACGTTCCGACCTGATAATAATCTGCCCAGGATCATGGCTTCGCGAGACGCACTCAAACAGGTAATAATCAATCTTCTTAAAAATGCTGCCGAGGCGATGACTGACGGCGGAAATGTTACCGTTACAACGGTGAGTGTTGCCAAAAACAGGTATAAAGGCGGTGTGCCGCCTGCTGATGGAATTGAAATTGTTTTTGAAGACACGGGCCCGGGGCTGCCGGATGTTATAAAACAGAACTTATTTAAACCGTTTGTGACCACGAAAAATAGCGGTCATTCAGGGCTTGGATTGTCGATTGTTCATAAAACGGTAAAAGAGCTCGGTGGATCGATATCCTGTGAAAGTAAGCTGGAAGAGGGTACACGGTTTACCATTTACTTTCCCAGATCACCTGAGTGAACACTGAACAGAAGCGCGCAGAGATGATGAGCGGACCAAATATCTTGCTGGTTGATGACGAGGAACGGTTCATTAACAGTCTGGATTCCATTCTCAAACATTATAACTATTCATGCACCAAGGCTCTCACCGGCGGCGATGCTTTGACGCTGTTACAGAAACATGATTTTGACCTGGCGCTGCTTGATGTTTCACTGCCCGACATTTCCGGTTGTGAGATAGCCGAGTATATCCAGAAATCAGTGAAAAACACCACAGCGGTCATGCTCACCGGTTTAGGTACGGTGGAGACCGCCGTTAAGGCCATGCAAAACGGTGCCTACGATTTCCTCAGCAAGCCGATCAACCATGAACTGCTGATCAAAACAATAGATAAGGCGCTTGAACACAACCAGCTTACCAGGAAACTCGAGATCAGCCACAACCGCTTCCAGGTGCTTGCAGAAGCATCCTGGGAGGGAATAATTATTCATGACGATGGTCGTTTTATCGAAGGCAACAGGCAGTTTTTAAAGCTTTTCGGTTATTCTGCGAAGGAACTCTCCAACGGTTTTTTTTATGACAAGGTCGTTGCCCCGGAATCACTGCCCGAAGTTTTGATACGTATTAAACAGAGGAAGACCGGCAGTTTTGAAATGATCGGTCAGAAGAAAGACGGATCGAAAATACCGGTAGAGGTAAAATCGCAATTTATTCAATATCTCGATCGCCAGGTACGCGTCTGTGCGATGCGGGATATTTCGGAGCGGGTCAAGGCCGAGGAAGAGAAGCTGGTATTACAGTTAAAACTGGCAAAAGCCCAGAAACTAAGGGCTCTCGGGCTAATGGCTGGATCTGTTGCCCATGATCTCAACAATATCCTCACCGGTGTTGTCAGTTATCCCGATCTGCTCCTGTCGCAGATGGATGAGGCTGACAGATACTACCCGTCAATCAAGAAAATTCAGGAAGCCGGGCAGAGGGCTTCAGCAGTTGTCTCGGACCTGGTTTCAATCGCCCGGGGACGCCTGCCGAAAACCTCGGTGGAGAACATCAACGATATTATTCTCAGCCACCTCAGTTCACTGGAGCACCAAGAGCGGCAGGCCAATTATCCGGGGGTGATTATCCAGACGCAGCTTCAAAAGGATCTTTTTAACAGCTATTGTTCTCCTCAGCATATTCATAAGATTTTATTGAACCTTATCGGGAATGCACTTGACGCTTTAAAGGATAGTGGAGTGATAAAAATATCCACGAAAAACTGTCTGTTATCCAAGCCGGTTGCCGCTGACAGTGAGACGGTGCTGGCAGCTGGTGAATATATCAGACTGACTGTCGCGGATAACGGTCCCGGCGTTAATGAAAAAGATAAAGATCATATCTTCGATCCTTTTTATACCACGAAAAAAATGGGGAAAAGCGGCACCGGCCTCGGTTTGTCTATTGTCTGGAACACGGTTCAGGAGCATAGCGGCTGGGTTGAAATGCAGGATAACAACCCGGGTGTCCGGTTTGAAATATATCTCCCCGGAACAAGAGATAACGTTTACAGTCAGCCCGATATTGCAACAACGCGCTCTCTCCAGGGCGGCGGCGAATCAATTTTACTCATTGACGATGAGCAGGAACAGAATGAAATGATGACCAGGATGCTTACAAATCTTGGTTATAAGGTCTTCTCGGCTGTCAGTGGAGAGGCCGGGCTGGTTTTTCTGCAATCCCGGAAAGTCGATCTGGTTGTCCTTGATATGATCATGGGCGACGGGCTCAATGGCAGGGAAACCTACGAGAGAATCCTGAAACGCTATCCTGATCAAAAAGCCATTGTAGTCAGCGGTTATTCCAGGAACGACGAAGCTGAAAAGATAAAGAAACTCGGCGTTGCCCAGTTCCTGGAAAAACCGGTAACCTTGCCGCAAATGGGCCGTGCCGTCAAGGATGCACTCTCAAAACCGTGATGGTACGGAAACGCTATGATTCGCTCCTCCCGATCAGATAAAGAAAGAAGGTCTTCAACACGCGTTGAACTCAAGCTGTCAACGAGGTTGATGCTTGTCAGGATTGATTCGTATCATTCTGGTATAATTGAAAATCTCAGCGAGGGCGGCTGCTACTTTCCCGTTGACCACGAATTACCGCTGGGAGAAAAATGCCAGATAGACATTGTCTTTGGGGAAGGGTTGGAAGTTACCAAAATTTCGCTGTCCGGTCAGGTTGTGAGGAATGACAATCATGGAGCGGGCATCGAATTTGTTGATAATCAACCTGAAACAACAGCCACCCTGAAGGCGATGCTGTCACACTATTCACACTCCGAATAGTCAGCCTGTCGATTCCCGATAATTCTTATTTTCAACGTTGGCATACCTGACGCTGAATTATCAACCTGTGTCACATATCCCTCAATCAGGCCTGGCCGGCATCCAGGCTCGGCCCAAAGTTGAACAACAGCCTCCGGGATCCGAATCGATACACGAAAAAGAACTCCCTGAAATTGACAGGGCTGAGATCAGCCATATATCTTTAGGGTGGACTGTTTTTAGCGAGATTGCGTTCTTTGCTGTTTTTTAGCGGGCTACCGCTGGTTATCAGAATACACACAGAAGATGGACAGTGATATGAGAACTGAATTTCTCAATATCGGGGAGAAGAGGTGCTATGCCTGACACGCAAATGCCCAGGATGTTCCAGAGAGCTGTTGTCTTTCGCCTGGGAAGAATTTTACTGCTGATCTCGCTGGCTGTTGTTGTGGTCTATGGCGCTGTTGCTGCGATCTATGCGACCAGAACTATATTCAAGGTGAAGATGAATCATGCCGTTGTCCTTGAAAAACTTGGCGGGAAACGGCAAGCGGTGACTGAGGTTGGCTGGCATGCCAGGCTGCCCCTTTTTACCAGAATAGAGCAGGAAGTAACATTGATGAACCAGACCATGTATCTCGGCGGCACTACCGAGCCGATGAGGATTATTTCGCGTGAAAATGTCGCCTTATGGACCTCGGCCTTGCTCACCTACCGCATAAGAGATCTCAGTGTCTGGGCGATTGAAAATTTGAAGCCGATGCAGCTGCTGCAGGGAGACTACGACGGAATCGTCAAGGATATGCTGCAGGCCCAGGCGGTAAACGCCCTGATCAGTGATCGCCAGCAGGTAAAGGAGAAGATTTTTAAAGCGATCAAAACGCAGCCCATTAATGAGGGTGGACCGACACTTGAGGAGAAATACGGTATTGAGATTGTCAGTTTTGTCCTGAGGGAAACCCGCTTTGGCGACAAACTGGTGGAGGCATCCGAGGAAAAGAAGAGAAGAGAGTTGATTGCCGAGGCTGAGAACTACGCGGCAGACCAGGAAGCGAGCAGGATCAAAAAACTCTATGCTGCCTACCTGGAAGGAATTCGTTCGCTGCAGCAGGAAGTCGGGCGCGCAGACGGATCAACAGATACGTCGTTGCTCCAGTTTCTCGTTCAGCAGAAATGGGCATCTGCCTATGAGAAAAACCAGACCGGGCAGAATACGGTCGTCATTCAGAATACGGAAAAGGTGCCGGCAGTCACGCTGCCGCTTGCTCCCCGGAATGACTGAGATGGGGCCAGGCAATGCCAAGACGATTAACCAAGAAACTCAACTATATCAGTCTCCCGGAAAAAAGAATAAACGAAGTAGATCGCCTCGTTGCCTCCTGGTCATATGAGACCAAGGAGTTCATGCGGGCTCGCCTCAATCAGTATAAACCTCATGGAGGTTTGCTCAAACGTATACCGGCTCTGGTTCGCTGGCTCCTGTTCGCCTCGAAAAAACGAGACCTGAACATCCTGAAAGATCCTGAAATCCTCACTGACTGGCAGAAACGGTTTGAAGTGTCGGGCCACACCGTACCGAGAAAAGCGTGGAATCACATCCTGGAAAGCGAGTTGAGCAATAAGGATCATGCCTACATGCTGGCGCTTCTGGACCGGGAACTTTCAGGGGTCCATCTCCCCGGAGAACTCAGGGAGCTCTTTGAGAAAATATATCGGGCTCACATCAGAAAAGAATACACAACTGATCCGCAGGTGCCGCAGGCGCCAATTATTCTCTTTGTCGGTACCAGCGGCAGCGGCAAGAGCGCCACGGCTACGGAGGCGATCGAGCAGGTGTTTTTTGCAAACGAAGTGCGCTCCGAGGTCGATCTCAGCCAGAAACGGGCAAAGATCATGTCCGAAGTGCCGTTCTGGAAGAGTATTGACGATGTATCTCCAGCGCTCGCCTCTGAGATTGAGCGCAGAAAAATGCTGCGAAGATACAAGAGGTTTGCTCGAATACCACTGCTGAATCTGCTGCTGAGGAAGAAAATCAGCCGGAACCTGAGTGATCTCGAGGAGCAGAGCCTGATCGTAGATTATGCCCGGGTGACGCCCAATGATTTTCAGACGGCTCTTTCCGGCGAGCCGGGGAATTACCTCAGACGGGCATTTGGGAATCCACGGTTTACCTGTATTCGGCACCTCGAAGAGGCTCACAGCGCCTTTGCCCGAAAGGAAAGCGGCGGGGCGAGTGGTGGCGTTGAGCGTCAGCAGGGGACGCTTGTCGACAGTTCAAACATCATTATCGATGAAATTATCAGCGGCGCCAGGGATTGCCTGCTGATTGCCACCTCCGATCAGCCGGAGGTGTTTGATTCCGCCATATACCGCCGCTTCGTGGAAAAGGGCCTGATTATTGATATCTCCGAATACTGGCTGAAAAAGGCGAACATGAAGGAGATTGTGCGGATTGAGTTGATGAGAAACAATATCAGGGTGAAAGCGGGTGACGATCACCCCGATTACAAAAACATTCAATGGCTGGACCCGGAGGACCTGAATGTTTCAGTCGGAAAATTCTACCATATTTTTTCTGAACGGGCCCTGCAGGTAACCCCTGCCTATGTGCGAAAACTTGTTAGTTACATTGTCAGCATCAAGGGCGGCTTCAGGGCGGAATTTCTCGATGATTCGCTGCTGGTTAGAAATGCCTTTGAAATGGTCGCCAGAAACTCCTTCGGAGACCTGTTCAACAAGGTGGTCAACCGGATTGATCGCTCAGCCCACTGGGATGATTATGTCGGCGATATCAAAGATACCTTTTCAGAAATGGCAAACAACTGCCTGATCTATAATGTCAATGAGGAAAAGGGCGTGGTCCTCAACGGTCCGCCGGGAAGCGGCAAGACCTATCTGGTCCGCACCTGGCTCAGTGAAAATAAAAATATCCACGATATCAGCACCAGCCCGAGTGCCTTGCATAATCCTTCCAATCCGATAGACGGTACGGTCGAAAATCTGGTTAAGATATATGATATAGCCAAGATGATCGCTCCGGCGGCTGTTTTTTTTGACGAGGGAGACGCTCTTGCACCGCGCCGCACCAGCAGCGGCGGTTCACCCTCTGACAGGCTGACCAACAAGTTTCTCAATATTATTGATGGGGAGCAGCCCTTATCAAAGGTGTTCACGGTACTGACCACCAACAGGCTGGATCTTCTTGACCCGGCACTGATCCGCTCCAAACGTCTGAAAGTGCTTGAAGTCTCAGGCCAGCTGGCCAAACGGGACATGACGGAAATCATTGATGTCACCCTTGGAAGCACCCCTCTCGTAGACGGTTTGACCTCGGCAAAGGTGATTGATGCCGCCAAGGGAATCTGTAACACTCCCGCTGATTTTACCGCATTTGTTGAAAAAGCGCTGTCCCTTCGCAGCACTGAATTAATGGTATTAAAAAAATTCAGGGAGATCTCCGTGCTCTCTGCTGACAAGCAGGAGCGGTTTCTAAAATTCAATCTGAAGACCCTGTCTGGTATTGTCGAGGCACTCGGCAATCCAGGAACACTGCAAAAATCTTTAAAAGGCTCACCCGCCCAGTTCCTTCAGCGTTATGATGAGGTGATCCATCTGTTCTCCTCGATCTCTTCTGACACCGATTATCCCCTGTGTTACTCGCACCTGCGCCATGCCCGCCAGGAAACCTCACAGAGTCCGACAAAAAAAGGCAAGGTTGAGCTGGATGATTTTCTCGAAGCGGAACTGAGCCAGGAGCCTCAGAAAGGCTTTATCGTCGGGGTCGGAGCAAACGAAGTCGACGGGGTTCTACTGCCGATTGCCACGAGCCTGACGTATAGCCTTTCTGCAGAAAAGGTGCTGGTAACCGGCGCCGTCTCCGGCTCAGGAGACAGTTCAGCCCAGATGGAAATGGCGGTTCAGATGACCCAGCAGTCCGCACAGGAGGCGCTTACGCTGGTAAAAAACTATTTTCAGGCGCTGAACCCGCAGATAAGCATGGCAAAACTTCTCGGCGCATTTCTGTCAAAGCTGACGATTCATCATCAGCTGTTGTCTGCATCCTATAATGTCGGCGGGCCGTCTGCCGGATATGCTCTTGCACTCAACACACTGTCGGCTATCCTCCACATCCCGATTTACCATGATTTCGGTATAACCGGCGCTCCCTGGACAAAAGGTGTTACCAGGGGAGAGGTGGGCGGCTCCGTCATTATCGGGGGGCACAAAAAGAAGGCAGAGAAAGTCCTGCAGTACCTGCGGCGAATGTATATGCCGCGGCAGAACTACAAGAGCCTGGAAACAGAGTTTCTTGTCGGCTACTGGAGCCAGAACAAGGACATTCTGGGGGTGACGCATTTTGGGGACCTGGTGCCGGAAACCATATGGCTCGATGAAGACTATGAGCAGCTGGTACTTGAACTGATCGATCAGAGAATCAAGTATAAAATAAAAAAGTATCAGCACAATGAGCTGGATGACGCTGCCCACGAGAATATCATTCGTCTGAAATCGACGCTTAAGCAGCGGGCGGAAAAAGAAATCGTCAGGAAGATCGAGGCGATTAAAAACTATATCACCAACCCTGATCACGACCCGCTCACCTCACTGGAGTCCATTTTTCAGGAAGAAGAGCGGGTGGTTAAAAAAGTGAAAAAAATGTTCGGGGCCCTCGATCCGCTCGCCGGCAGGATCATGAAGTATTTCTAGAAGCACATCAGTTCGCTCTATCCTTGTTCTCATCTCGCTCAGGGGGAAACAGCCTTGAAATCATGGAGCGTTTTTGCACCGGCTGATTGAGGAGAACAGCAAGGTTGTCCTGAGCGGTGTAGTTTCTGTCCCACAGTTCAATGGCCTTTTCATAGTGAGCTTTTGCTTCCTCAAGGTTGCCGAGATAGCGGCTGATCATTCCGAGATTCGTCAGCGACACCGATAATCGCCTGGGCGTCTCGAGCTGAGCATCGGCAATCAGGTTAACCCGTTTCTTCAGCAGCCTCTCGGCATTCATCCCGGCAAATGCAGGATCATCGGATCTAAAATAAGGGGAGATGCGCTCCTTGATCTGTTCTTCCGACAGACTTCCCATCTCCTTCATCCAGTTTTCGTAGATTGCAATTGCCTGGCTGGTGTAATCAGCGGCAACCGCCAGGGGCTTTGCCAGTGCTTTTTCATCAAGGTTTTCTGTGGTGAGAATCTCCGTCTCCAGCTCAACGAGATATACGGTGGCTTTGTTATTCAACAGCACCCCGATTTCATATGAATTTTCATAACCGGGAGTGGTGCGGTATATAGCCAGCATTTGGTCAAGCAGGCTCAATGCCTGAACGTATTCGTCACTTTCCAGTTCTTTATCATAGGTAAGAAACAGTTTTTTCGCCGGCAGGATACGGGGATCTTCAGCCTTGTTAATTGAATCGTAATAGAAATAAGAGCCGATGAAGATTGTTGCGGTGATGGTGATGACGATTGAAAGTACTTTTTTCGTGCCTGGTTGCATTGGAAAAGCTGTTCCTCAAGGAAATTACAGCAGGGGATGTTCCGGTCTTCCACGCGCCGGAGCGCGCAGAAGACCGGAACGGTTCAGGACTATCTTACACCATGTACTTCAGATGCCAAGTGCTTCCTGATTTCCTCAGGGGTATCCTCTGTATTCATCGAGACAAAGATGTTAGCCAGGATGGCGAGCGGAGCGGCGATCCAGGCAAAGTACCAGGGATTCAACCAGTAGCCGACGAAATCGGCACCGGGAAGAGCAACGCCGAATTTACTGCAGATGAAGTAAATCAGGGCAATCGCGGTAAATCCGGCACCAACACTCAGGCTGGCGATACCGCCGGAGCGGTTTGAACGGCTCCACCAGATTCCAAGAAGGAACAGCGGAAAAATCGTACAGCCGGCAATGGAGAAGGCCAGCGCCACGAGCTGAGCCACAAGAGCCAGCTTTAAAAGGGCAACGAGCATAACGCCGAGCGCCATGACGATTGTTGCAATACGAGCCATTCTTATCTGCTGGTCACCGGACGCTTCAGGGTTGATGAGCCTGAAGTAAATATCATTGGAAAATGCCGATGAGCCCGCTACCAGCAGACCGGAAACGGTCGAGAAGGCGGCGGAAACGGCACCTGCTGCCAGGAAGCCAACGATCAGCGGGTTGACCGAGCCGAGTTGGGCCGTATAGACGACGATCGCATCTGCTGCGAGTTGCCCAACCTCCGGGTTTGAGGAGAGGATTCTACCGAATGCGGAGTAGAGCGGTGCGGTCCAGTAGAGCAGACAGATAAAGAACAGCCCCCAGGTTACCGACCAGCGCGCATCACTGGGCTTCGGGACAACATAGAATTTCTGGATAACATGCGGGAGCCCTGCGGTTCCGATCATCAGCGCGAAGCAGGTGGCCATCCACTGGAAGAAATCCTTGCCGGTGGCGGTATCCCACGGCATGGCGAATTCCGGCTGCGGCACCGTCTGCATGGCATGTCCAAGCGAGTTCATAAATGGCGTGGCATTACCCGCAACGATGTCTGAAACGACCCGGCCATAACCCAGTTCCGGAATGAGCCAGAAATAGTCAAATTTGAAGGTAAGGATAAAGGCCGGGATCAGGAAGGCCGTAATCAGAATGACGTACTGAACAATCTGGTTTTTGGTCACGCCAAGCATACCTGAAACAAGTGTGTAGGCCAGGCAAACCCCGCCACCGATGATAACCGACCAGGTGTAATTCATTCCAAAAATCCATTTGAACATCAGGCCGATACCGCCAAACTGGCCAACCATGTAACAAAATGAGATAAAGATTGCAATGATGGCCGTGAACAGGCGCAAGCCGCTGGAATAGTAACGGTCACCAATAAAGTCTGTGGCAGTATACTTCCCGAATCGCCTGATCTGTGAGGCCATCAGCAGCAGGAGCAGGCAGTAACCGCCGGTCCAGCCGACCACATACGAGAGGCCGTGATAGCCGCTGCCGTACATGATTGCAGCCATGCCCAGGAAGGAGGCTGCCGACATCCAGTTGGAGGCAATCGCCATACCGGAGCCAACCCGGGAAATGGAACGCCCGGCAGCATAGAAATCAGCAGTCCCTTCGGCCTTGTTCATAAAACCAACAACCAGAAAGAGCAGGATACAGGCCCCGAGAATGATTGCAGGCATTGTCTTGAAACTGCCTTCAAGCACCGTGCCGCTTGCTGCAAAGGCTGGAACAGTAGCGAGCAGGGTCATGGATAGTACTACGAGTAACGATAGCGATTTATAGGTGATTCTGTTCATGTTTCACTCCTCCTATTCGTATTCGGATTCCATACCGTGTGTTTTCATTAGCTTGTCAATGACCTGACAGTAAACGAGGCAGATGAGCACGAAGGCTGTCAGGAGAATGAGTGCCGTGTAGAGATAATGAAATGGAAATCCTAAAACGACAGTATCGGTGAAAACTGATTGGTTATGAATAAAAAATTTATCCAGGACCGGTTTGAGTGAATCATCAGTCATTGCCAGTTTGTCAGCAGCGACTGGGACCAGGGCGTAGGGGACAACGGCCATCATGGCCTTGTTGTCGGTGATGCCAAGCGCCGTGTTGATGAAGTCCAGGTTGACCGTTTTATCCGTCGCAGCTGTTTCTGCAACGGTCATCAGAGTCACTTTCTCTGCATCAGAGAGAACATTGTAGACAGTTGAGGTGAACGCACCTTTGAGTGCATCATTTTGCAGCAATGCGGTACTTTTGCCAAGAGCGGCAACGTAGAAATTAGCAGCGGTAACGAGTTCTTCAGGAGAGGCACTGCCGTCGGCGAGTTTGGGGGCAATCTGCTGGAAGCTCGTATAAACGGCCTCAGGGGTGGGCGTTTCCATGATCTTGAAAAGGATTTGAGATCCGTAGGTCATAACCCCCCAGATGACCAATCCGATGACAATGACGCGGATGTTCTCCTTCAAGAATGGTGTTGATGGCTTGAAAAAGTTAACATTATAACTTTTACTTTCGTCCATTTTTCTCCTCCTTTTAAGTGACTGTTTTCTGTTATCCGTTGAGCCTTACAGAAGTCTTCGAAAAACAGCGATTTCTCTCTGACACAATGACCATGTATATCGAGCGGCGGGTTCCGAACAGCCTCTTTCAGATGACCTCCCCGCGTGCCATACATGCGTAATGTCAAGATAGTACAGCCTTGATTATCCCTCCTTTACAGGTAGGCAACCGCTGAGGTGCCTGCTGTGCTCAAGCAAAGACTGACCAGGTCCCCGCTTTAATTGAATTTTGAGCGGCAAACCTCGCCGCCACACTGCATCCATGGAAAAATTCGTGTAACCCGTGAATATGTTACGGCGAACAATAAAATAAAAAATGATATTAAGCATCATTTTTTTTTATCGATTTTCTTTTTTCTCACCCTTCATGAAATCAATGATGCCGAGAAAAAAAAGCGAGGCCCGCAGGAGGTCTCGCTCAGGACAGGGATCGGTCTTACGGATGCGCACTGTTACTCATACTTGTATCTGCTGTGCAGAATATCCACTTCTTCCTTGGGCTTGTAGCCGGTAATCATACTGTTCAAAGACCCTTTTATGGCAAAAAGAGACATATAGATGTGGGTCAAGATAAAGGCGACGAGCATCATTCCGAGGAAGTTATGAATGATTACAAAAAGCCTGACCGTATCGAGGTCGGCCCCCATCCCATAAATCACATACCCTGTATAGGCCATGACGCCGCCGCCAACGGTGGCGAGCCAGAACCACGCTTTCTGCCCGGCATTGTACTTGCCCGCAGGAACAGGCTGTTTCTTTTTGCTCAAGTAGCCGCCCAGCATCAATATCCAGAGAATATCATGGGGGGCCGGAAACATATCTTTGACCCAGACCAGAAACATAAAAACGGCATCGGCAGCAAAGACGATGGCGGATACAATGTGAATATTTCGTGCCAGTCGTATCGGCGCCCCGCCACCAAAAGTAGATCCGAATATAATCAGCAGTCCCGTTGTTACGAGCAGGATAAATGAAATCGCCCCTATCCAGTGAACTATTCTGGCGAAGAGGTTGAAAAAGAGGATTTCCGGGCCATCATGGCTGAATTTTTTTGCTCCGACAATAACAAAGTGCAGGAAAAAGACTGCCGGAACAATGGTGATTATTCCAAGAAAGGCCTTCCAGAAAAGTGTTGACTGCAGGTGGGTAAAGAGCTGGCCCATGTCCCGCCAGTTTCCGGTAATGGAGCCATACAATTCACTGTAATAGTGAGGCGAAAAGTATTGAGCCAGGCCGGTGAACGCGCTTGGTGCTGCAATTGCCGCCCCTACAATAAGGGTGACGGCATAAACGACCATAACCAGAACCCCGAACGCAATAAGCCTTTGCATAGGTGTCTCCAAAAATGGGCGGGAGTCATAAAGGGAGATCGATTCACTCCCGCCCGGTTGTTATGGCAGTTATTCTTTTTTATATGCCCGGTTCCAGCCCCAGGCATTAGACCCTGATCCACGGTTGAATACCCGTTCTCTAAAAACATCGGCAACCACATCCGCATCACCGGCAAGCAGTGCTTTTGTCGCGCACATTGACGAACAGAGCGGCGGCTTGCCTTCGGCAATGCGGTTTTGCCCGTAGAGCTGTTTTTCCTCTTTGCTGAAGTTTTCTTCTGGGCCACCGGCGCAGAAGGTACACTTGTCCATCGCTCCACGGGCTCCAAAGACATTGCCTTTCGGAAACTGCGGTGCCCCAAACGGGCAGGCCATAAAGCAATAGCCGCAGCCAATACAGGTCTTCTTGCTGACCAGCACAACGCCATCTTCACGCTGGTAGATTGCATCGACCGGACAGACTGCGATACAGGGCGCGTCCGAGCAATGCATACAGGCAACCGAAATCGACTTCTCACCCGGCTCGCCTTGCTTCAGCGTTATTACCCGGCGACGGTTGACGCCGACCGGAATATGATGTCCTTCTTTACAGGCGACGACACAGCCACTGCAGTCGATACAGCGTTCAGTGTCACATAAAAATCGCATTCTTCCCATTTTTTAATCCTCCTCAGCCGAGCCTAAGCGCGGGTGACTTTGCACAATCCATCTTTGGTAGCCTGGATCTGGGTGATGATGTCATAGCCATAGTTGGTGACGACATTGCCTGGATCACCAACAACATACGGGGCATGCCCTTCCGGATAATCCTGCAGGTAGGATTCACCCATCAGTGTGCCGGCGAAATGGAATGGCAGAAATATTGTTTTTTCATCAACACGGGGGGTGATAAATGCCTTCACCTTGATCTTTGACCCTTCCGGTGATTCAATGATCATCATTTCACCTTTGCGGATGCCAAGATTGTTGGCAAGACGAGGATTTATCTCGGCGTACATCTCAGGCTGCAACTCGGAGAGATACTTGCTGCTTCTTGTCTCCGCACCGCCGCCCATGTGCTCAACCATACGGCCGGTTGTTATCACGTAAGGATACTCTTTTACAAGATCGGTTTTCTGTTCGCTCTTGTAACGGGTGTTCACCCTGAAATGATTGGGCTTATCCTCGTAGGTAGGATATTTGGCCACAAGATCCGGTCTCGGGGAATGCAGCGGTTCTCGATGAATGGGCACCTTGTCCGGGAAATTCCAGACGACACAGCGTGCCCTGGCGTTTCCGAATGGGGCCATACCGCGCTTTATCGCGGTTTTCAGGGTTTCCTGGGTGAGGTCTGTCTTCCAGTTTGTTCCCGGAACCACGTCTTTAAATTCAGGATATCCGCCTTTGACTTCACTTCCCGGGTTGAAAACACCTTCTGCAGCAAGCTGGTTCTCTGTTCGGCCGCTTGACTCGTAGGTTCTTTCGTCGCCGAAACGATTCCTGAAGGGTAATCCACCCTCGGCAACCGGTTTTGAGATATCATACAGGATCGGCGTGCCGGGATGTTCATCCGTCCAGCATGGCCACGGCATTCCGTAGTAATCACCGTCACAGGGGCCGCCTTTTGCCTGCAGGTCGTCAATATCAAAGGTGTGCCAGTTCTCCATGTGCTTTTTAATGCGTTCCGGAGTCTGTCCATTATAACCGATGGTCAGCATCCCCTTGTTGATCTCGCGGGTGATATCTTCGGGTATTTCCTTGATATGCTTGTAATACTCATCAGCAAAGCCGAGCTTGTTTACCAGCAGTTCCATAATCTGGTAGTCATCCTTGGAATCGTAGACCGGATCGACAACCTTGTACCGCCACTGTATCTGGCGGGAGGTTGATGTTACTGAACCTGAGGTTTCATACTGGCTTGCACTTGGCAGCAGGTAGACGTTATCGGTCTTGGTGACGGCTGCAGCGATGGTCGGGAATGGGTCGACGATAACGAGCAGTTCCAGCATGTTCAGTGCCTTGACAACACGGTTGTACTGCGAATTTGAATTTGATCCGCAACCCCATTGAATCATAGCTTTAATCGGTGTCGGCGTGTCGAGTTCCTCTTCGTTTAAAACACCTTCATACCAGCGGGCGAGGCTGAAGCCTTTTTTGCCCATCCACTCTTTTGCCGGGAAGCGGCTGACGATAGAGTCGTAATCGACATCCCAGACACGGCACCAGTGTTGCCAGGCGCCTTCGGAAAGTCCGTAATAGCCGGGGAGGTTGTCGGCAAGCACACACATGTCGGTTGCGCCCTGGACATTGTCGTGGCCGCGGAAGATATTGGTCCCGCCGCCAGAGACACCCATATTGCCGAGAACAAGCTGGAGTATGCAGAAAGAACGGGTAATTGATGAGCCGATATGGTGCTGCGTACCGCCCATGCACCAGGTGAGGCTTGTCGGTCTGTTCTGGGCAAGGATGGAAGCCACCCGTTTGGTCTGCTCTACTGGAATACCGGTGATATCCTCGACGACCTCTGGTGTATAATGCTTGGCCACCTCCACCATTTCCTCATAGCCCGACACACGGGTTCTGATAAATTCTTTGTCTTCCCAGCCGTTGGCGATGATCTCAGTGATCAGGCCCATGATGAATGCTGCATCTGCACCCGGACGAATCCGTACAAATTCAGTTGCTTTCGCTGCAAGTTTTGTGAAACGAGGATCGACAACGATTATCGGCGCATTATTGACCTCTTTCGCATGCAGGATGTGCTGCATGGAAACCGGGTGGGCCTCGGTTGCGTTTGATCCGATGAAAATCATGCTTTTTGCATGCCTGATGTCATTCAGGCTGTTTGTCATTGCTCCGTAACCCCATGTATTGGCGACACCTGCCACCGTTGTGGAGTGTCAGATACGGGCCTGGTGGTCAATGTTGTTGGACCCCCAGAAAGCGGCGAACTTCCGCTGCAGGTAAGCCATTTCGGTGGAGACTTTGGCACTGCCGTTAAAATGCAGAGCATCCGGGCCGTCATTTTCCCTGAGTTCGGTCAGCTTGCTGCCGATCTCCTCCATTGCCTGATCCCAGGAGATATTGGTCCATTTTCCGTTGACCCGCTTCATCGGGTTTTTCAGCCGTTTTTCGCTGATAACCATATCGATTGCGCCGGCACCTTTACAGCAGTGCGCACCGCGGGAAACCGGGTGATCCTGGGCCACTTCCTGGCGAACCCAGACACCATTTTGAACCTCAGCTTCAATGCCGCAGCCAACGGCGCAGTAGGTACAGATTGTGCGGACTGTTTTCGAACCGGTGAATGCTTCTTTGCTCTCAGCCGCTGCAGCTTTACTGGTTAATTTTGTCGTCATTGCCGCTCCGGTCAGAGCAGCAGTAGCAGCAGACAATTTCAGGAACGATCGCCTGGCAACTTTAGGGTTAAGGGTAACCCTTCGGCCGCCGGAGACAGAACCACCCGACGAGGGCTTTCTGATTTTGCTTATGGCCATGTACAATGCCTCCTTTACTGAAGCTAATGTGAAAATGTGATTAGCGAAGAGAATCGTAGTATTTCTTAAACGCCTCACTTTCGTGATACAGAATCTCGCCTGTTTCAACCGATTGTTTACGAGTGCCTGCTCTCGCCGGTTTTGTGGCAGCGGCTGTGCCAGCCAATACTGCCGATCCGGCAAGGATGTGCTTCAGAAACGAACGTCTTTCCTTCTTTTCGTTCTGCATGGACAACCCTCCTGAATGTAGCTGTTTGCTTGGATTGCATAACCAAAACAGCGGGGGTTATGCGACATAGTCGTAGAGCGCCCTGCAGGCACTCCTGTGAATTCTGACATCTTGTAAAATAGTTGAAGACAGGAAAGAAGAAAATCGGCTCAAGACCTTTTGTCTTGTAAGAAAGCTGTTATCACTTCTGTCGGGCATTGACGTAAAGCCCCGTATGGAAAATACCTACGCGGTGTCCGCTGAATTGAACATCCTGGTGATCCCTTTACCGTCCAGGACAGCAAACCTGAGAAACTCCCCTTTTTGCCGGGAAGATATTAGCGGCCGGTATTGCCGAAATGTTCTTTTTCGATCCAGAGCACCGCTCTTCGCGTCAGTTCGGCAGCATTTCTGATGCAGAGTTTCTGTTTAATGCGATCCCGATAGGTACCGATTGTCTTGATACCCAGATTCATCCGCGAGGCGATCTCCCTGGTGGCCAGTCCAGAGCCGATAAGCCTGAAAACCTCAAGTTCACGATCCGTTAAGACATCAACCGTTGGCGCGCCGCTGACTCCGGGGTTGACCTGGAACTTGTCAAGCAGGTGAGCCATCATGTCGGAACTGACATGTATTTTCCCTTCAAGGATGTTTCTGATCGCGACAATGACCGACTCGGATGCTTCCTTTTTCATCACGTATCCCCGGGCACCGGCTCTGATCGCACGTTCTGCCCAGACCGATTCGTCATGCAGTGAAAGAACGAGCACCGGCAGACGGCAGGGTCCGGCAGCGATTTCCTTGACCAGGTCCAGGCCATTTTCCTTTGATAATGAAATATCGATTATTGCCAGGTCGATCTGGTGCTCTTTGAGCGCCTTCCGCGCTCCGCCGATATTTTCCGCCACCGCACAAACCGAGAAGTCTTCTTCCTGGTTGAGCAACTCTCTCATTCCCATGCGAAAGATTGGGTGGTCATCGACGATTAGAATGTTTGTCATTGATTCTCGATGTCTCCGGTAACTGTTATAACGGTACCCCGCTGCCAATCAGACTCCAGTGAAAATGTTGCCCCGATCGCTTTTGCACGGTACTTCATGGTATGCAGCCCCATCCCCCTTGGTGCGGACAACGGATCAAACCCTGTGCCATCATCGATGATCTGCGTAAATACATGATGTGTCTTGGTACGCACAGTAATGCTCACCTTGTCGGGAGTACCATGTCGTGCTGCATTAAATACTGCCTCTCTGACAATATAGTAAATATGTGTGGCAACGCTGTTCTCTATATAATCAACATGTCCCTCAAATGAAAGTTCACAGCTGATATCAAAGAGCTTTTCAACCTCAACCACCAGCTCTTCTATTGCTGCCTCAAGGCCATGTTCGATGATATGAACAGGGTACAGTCCACGGGCGAGGCGCCTTGTTTTTTCTGTGGCGTCAACGATCAACCCCCTGATTGATTCGAGTTGTTCTGCTCTTTGGGGAAGTTCTCTTTCCAGGTTCATTTTCAAGGCCTTGCTCAACAGCTCGATGCCGCTGAGGTGCGATCCCAGGTCATCGTGTAGGATTCTTCCTATGCTGCTGCGCTCGGCTTCCCTGGCGGCAATAATCTGTCTTTCCAGCCGGACCATTTTTTTCTCCGCCCTGGTTTTGAGTATGTGCAGCCACATCCCTTCCAGCACCATCGTCATCTGGCGGATATCAGCCTTGTCGTAATAGGCCGTATTATTGCATACGCCTGCCACCAGCACGATAAAACCGCCGTTGAAAATAGGCACATCCAGATGCCTGGTAGTCTCTTTTTTATAGGGGTACATCGACTGGTTGTGCTTTTTTCTGCAATCATTACAGATTACTGCATTCCTGCGTATGACCGTTTCCCCTGCCAGTCCGCCGCTGTTGACAGTACTGGAGAGATGCCGCTTATCCGGATAAGGGACCCTGGTTCCATCTGCACGGCAGTGGGAAATGATCGTTATGTGCTGCTGTTTCTTATTGACGAGCGCCAGGTATCCTTCTTCCGAGCGGGTGATCTGGACGATTCGCTGCAGGGTAAAATTGTATTTATCTTTGAGCGAAAAATCTTCCATCATTCCAAGTCGAAGCAGCGTATCGAGCCGCAGCTCGTCACGATGTATCAGCTGTTCTTTCTGGATACGGTCGTCGACCATGTGGTTGGCAAGATGAGCAAGGTGCTCGAACTCGCGAAAGGCAAGGGCCTCTTTCTGGATTTTGATCTTTGCGTCGGCTGCACGTCTGAAGAAATCGGTAAACAGATTGAATCCCTGCTTTATTTTAACGGTGTAATAGTATGCGGCCAGCAGCAGCAGGAAGACTGAGATAATGAAGAGGAATATAAAGGTGGATACATTTTTGAAGGCGATTCTCCGATAGGTGCGTGTTGCATCGCCAATCAGCTTTTCCATTTCGTTCATCTGGATGGAAGCGGCAATGACCCAGCTCCAGTCATCATATGATTTCACGAAAAACAGCCTGTTCTGTGGGGCCTCTATTTTTTCGGAATAATTGACGTAGCCTTCACCATCGGCGCCCTTGGCTGCAAGCCAGATTTCTTCCCCGTATAAATCAAAATCGCCTTTGAGGCTGCGGATTGAACGGCCGATCAACTGCTCGTTTTTATGCGAAATGATCGTACCGTCCGAGCGAAAGACAAAAATTTCACCGCCCTGAGCAAATGTTATCTGGCCTATCCTGGCCAGGCTCGTGGCCTTGTCCAGACGTTCCATACCATCATTGTAGATTCCGGCCCCGATAAACCAATCAAGGGGTTGAAAGTACTTAACAAAAGAAGTCTTGGAATATTCACGGTCCGGAAATGCCGGTTTTATCAGGTTGTATCGATACATACCGGCGCCTTTTTCATGGACGATGCCAATGAGATCATTGATGACATCGCCGGATGGATGAGCGGTGCGCAGGTGATTCTGCCCCTCGAAGAACGGCTCATCGGCAAAAAGATCAATGGTGCCGGTCCGGGTCTGTCCGGCAAAGTAATAGCCGCGCCCATCATACCAGCGTATTGGCCGGAGCACTTCAGCAATCATGGAACGGAGTTCGCCGATGCCCATTTCAGCACGGTGCATGCTGTAGAGGTGAGAGGCGATGGTATAGGCGGACTGAACCCGGTTACGGAGTTCCTCGTCGGTGCTGATCGCTGTCTGGTTTCGGGTAAAGTTAATAAAATCAACGACGTATTCTAATTCCTCCCGCACCCGGAGCTTGTATTGGTCCTCGTAGTTTTTACGGATATTTTCAATGCTTTCCTGATGTGCCTGGTATTCGTTAATGGCCCAGAAAATCCCGATGAAAAGTGCCAGTGCCAGAATGACCAGAAGGCAGGCATAGAAAGGAGCAGCGGATAGGGATATTTTTTGTGATTTAAACATCAGTTTGCCTGGAGGAACAGGATGGTTTTCAGACCGTTCTGCTCTTTGTCACGGACTTTGCCTGTTACCACCTTGGTCAAGTTTCAGGATGGTCGGGAAAATGGTTGTCAGGTAGATGGTGTCCAGCCCCTGATGATCCTCTGGGCCGAACGTTAACTCCAGGCCGCCAAGATTAAAGGAACCTACCGTCTGCATTGTCGAGATAAAAGACTCGCGGGTCAGCTCCCCAGTGACTGAGGCAGCGATTTCTGCAAATAGTTTGCCGGCAATGTATCCTTCCAGGCTGGTAAAGCCGAGAGCTTCGCCATGCTGATACCGTCTCATCGACTGCATGTATTCCTCGATAAGTGGTATCGAAGGGTCCGTGGGGTCGGGAACCACCTGAGAGATTATGACATCCTCACCATAGGCGCCAAGGGCATCCTTGAGGCTTTCTGAACCGACAAATGAGATATTGCAGAACGTCAGGTCCGGATTAATCTTTGTTTTACTGAGTTTGATAAATTCAGCGCAGGCTTGATACGCTCCAACAAGAACGACCGTTTCAGGGTCAGCCTGGTAAATATCCTTCATGCCGCCCATGACCGCGAGGGTGTTGCGCTCGTATGTCCCTTTCGAAACCAGTTGCATCCCGCGTTTTTTCAGGGCGAGTTCGATTCCCTGCAAACCGGCGTTGCCATAACTGTCATTCTGGTAGAAACAGGCGATTTTACTGAAGTGACGATGATTGATCAGGTAGTCGACGAGCGTTTCCATCTCCTGGTAGTAGCTGGCCCGGACGTTGACCACATATTTTCTAAAAGGGTTTCGCAGCAGTTCCGCGCCGCTGAAAGGAGCGAAGAAGGGCATCCTGTATTCTTCAATGATCGGAACGACCGCTTTTGAGGTGGGGGTGCCGACTTCTCCAATCAGCAGAAACACATCGTCTTCCGTGATCAGCCTGAGTGTATTTCTTACCGCTTGATCCGGTTCATAGCCGTCATCAAGGCTTGTCAGGTGAATTTGTCTTCCCTTCACTCCGCCGTTGTCATTTATCAGGCCGATAGCGGCAAGCAGCCCCGAGCGCATTTCGATACCCAGGTCCTTTGCCGGTCCGGACAGGGCGCAGGACTGGCCGAGAATTATGGGTTCCGATGTTTGAGCGGCACTCCCTGTCAGCGGGGCTGCCGGTATGGCAAAAAAGAAAACCATCATGACGATGCTGTACATAGGATGCGGCATCTCTAATTATCTCCGGTTAATAGCTGCTGAAAGGTAAAACCGTTTTTTACAATCTGGGAATGAGGTCCTTTTACATGGCTGACAAGCATACCATTTTTTCTAAAAAAAGACAGGTCTGGCTGAGAAGAAGGGGTTCGTTTCTTCTGACCGAAACAGCCAGGCGGTATGCTGTTGCGTGAAGTTGTCTTATTGAATCAGAAGATTTGCCGGTGAAGGGTGCATTTTCAGCCCTCGCTACTGATCATTGGGCTATCAGAGCGTTTGCTCAGGCATAGAACAACAGAGCAATAGGCAAACAGGCGTCAGAGGTAAAAACAATCAACAGGCTGGCCAGCAAGAGTGCCAGGCTTATGGCCGACAGCATAAAAACGATCAGACATTGTCCCCACCGGCCATTGCAGAACCAATCCTCCTAAAATACTCACGATCATTACGGTTGACACACTTGTTACTGGAAGACCGATGGCATGGCAAAAAACTGGTACGATTGAATAGAATGCTCCGATCAGAAGACCGGCAAGGAAACAGCCAAGCATCCCAACGGGTGCCTTGCGAATCAGTTTTATGATATTGAACCGGCCGAAATCGGGCAATTCGGGGTGGATTGAACGTGTTACGACGACCGGCACGATGCAGAGCATCAATAGTAAACCGATGGTGAAAAACAGGCGGTTTAAAAGAAACGCTATACCATCATGCGTATAGCGTGCTCGATACAGTGCATAAACGCTCAAGGCTGCCATATTTTGCAACTGGATAAAATCTTCCTATCCGGATAGAGCGTGTTTCTGCCTCCAAAATCTCCAAATGTCACCAGCAAGGCGTATTGAGAGGCCGGCATGCCGGCAACATGGAATGACTGCAGCGCTCGACCTTATTTCTGTGAGGCTGCCGTGTCAAGCAGTATCGCTTCATGTATCATCACTTCCAGTCAATTAATGGAGGTGTGCAGGAATAAGCTGTTTCAGAAACACCCAATGAAGTTGATCACAATCAGGGAACAGGAATCTCCTGCTTTGCATCCGGAACCTTGTAACCTGCTTGAAAAGCTGGCCGTTTTGCAAGCCTTATATACCATTCAAGAACGTTCGGGAAATCATGCAGATCAATTTTTTGAAATTGGTAGCGGCTTACCCAAGGCCAGATAGCTATGTCAGCAATGGTCAACTCGTCGATTGCTGTAAAACGTTTTTCTTCTAGCTGCTTATCCAGGACACTATAGAGTCGTTTGGCTTCAAGACGGCAGCGTTCCTCAGCATATTGAGATTTCCCTGGATTGAAATGAAGGAAATGGTGCGCCTGACCAAGCATTGGGCCTTGTCCTGACATTTGCCACATTAACCACTGCACGACCTGCCATTTGTCACGGCTGTTGTCAGGCAAAAACCGTCCTGATTTTTCAGCGAGATAGAGCAGAATAGCGCCTGATTCAAAGAAAGATTGCCCGGTATCGTCATCAACAATTGCCGGGATTTTATTGTTGGGATTGATCGCTAAAAATCCCGGCTCAAATTGCTCGCCTTTGCTGATATCGATTGCTGTCACTTTATATGGCAAGGAAATTTCTTCAAGCATGATCGAAACCTTACGACCGTTTGGTGTTCCCCACGTGTATAATTGTATCATTCTGGTCCCCCACGGTTCCTGTAAAAATCGGACGTTTTATCCGGAGAAGGTAGCAAGAGCAGTTTTTACTTTGCTGAAATTCGATATATTAACACCTTGGAACTAATAATATCAACGATGAGTAAATGGTTTTAAGCGTGTTCCGTGAGAGGTAAACACAGAAGCCTGGCAGACGAAAAATGTCTATCGCTTTTATTCAAGTAAACCCCGTATCAGCTCATGCCCTATGGCTGCTTGTCAAAAGCCTTTACTCCTTGCGGAATTTGATACCAGCCCAGCTTTTTACTCACCCAAACGTGAGCTACGGGCTCAAATATCTTGTCGTCGGGCAGATTGACTGGCTTGAGCTTCAATTTAACTGTCGATAAATCGTCAGGATTATAGTGGTAAACCCTGTTGCCGCAGGTAGGGCAGAACTTGGCGTTATTCTTGTTTCCACTGTCAGCCACCCTGCTCCACTCGTTGAGCTCGCCATTAAACTCGATTGCGCTGGAAGCTACTACCGCAGTGACACTATACGGGCCGGTTGATAGTTTTTGACACTCTGTACAATGGCAAGCAAAAACCATTTTAGGTGCTTCATGCAATTTATACGTGACCTGTCCGCATTGACAGGAACCTTCGATTGGATATTCCATCTGCTCATGCTCCTCCTGAACGCTGATACTCGTTAACTCGTGATATACGACAGCCGCCTTTTTGCAACGTTTCTTCTGGATAACATTCAGAACATCCTTACAAGATAACTACTGCCGGTCATAATGGTAGTGTAATTATGCCGGCTTGTAATTCCTTCCCGTTACTGGCGAGCAAAGGGCATTTAACGGACAACGGAGTGATTATCAAAGCACGGAGGTGCCAGTTTACAGGAAGAGCCTTTTTGGGATCTTGAAGATCTTTTCCTTGAACCTTGGCCCAAGCACAGATATCCTTAGACAAAGTTTTACAACAGTTGTATATGCAGGCCATCAGTGCGCCTTCTCACAACCAAAACCAGCGAGATACCCATGCCCAGACTCACCAAGATAGTTGCCACCATCTCTTCACTCAACTGTTCGGTCTCCTTTATCGAAGGCCTTTACGAGGCCGGCATCAATGTCGTACGTCTCAACACCGCACACTTGAGTCACGAAGACGCCAAAGAGATCGTCGACAACACCCGAGCCGTGTCCGACAAAATCGGCATACTGCTCGACACCAAGGGGCCAGAAATCAGAACCTGCCGCGCCGATGAACCGCTGACGGTCAAATACGGTGATGCGATTCGCATCACTGGTGCAGCCGGGAAAAACGTCCTCCGGGCGACATCATCTGCGTGTCCTACGACGACTTTGTCAGGGATGTCCCGGTGGGCAGCTCAATCCTCATCGACGACGGCCATGTCGCCCTCGCCGTCCTCGAAAAAGATGATCAGTACCTCTACTGCTCGGTAGAAAATGACGGCGTAATCCGAGAGCGTAAGAGCATCAATATCCCGGCAGTGCATGTAAAGCTGCCGGCTCTCAGCGAAAAGGACAAAGCCTTCATCCGCTTTGCCGCTGAAAACGACCTGGATTTCATCGCCCACTCCTTTGTCCGCAACAAGGAAGACGTCCTGGCCGTCCAGGAAATCCTGGACGAGACCAATTCCCCGATCAAGATCATCGCCAAGATCGAAAACGCCGAAGGAGTCAACAATCTCGGCGAGATCCTCGATCACGCCTATGGAGTCATGATCGCCCGCGGTGACCTGGCCGTGGAAATCCCCACTGAGCAGATTCCGCTGATTCAAAAAGGCATCATCCGGGACTGCATCGAACGCCGCAAACCCGTTATTGTCGCCACCCAGATGCTGCACTCCATGATCGACTCGCCCCGCCCAACCAGGGCCGAGGTATCGGATGTGGCCAACGCCTGCCTGGATCACACCGACGCCCTGATGCTCTCCGGCGAGACGGCCAATGGCAAGTATCCTGAGCTGGCGGTACGGACCATGGCCAAAATCGCCGTGGAGGTTGAAAGCAAGAGGAATGGCTATATGGATGTCGGCTACACCCAGGAGAACAAGGTCGCCGCCTACCTGGCCAAAGCAGCGGTCAAGGCGGCTCTTCGCCTGAACACCAAGGCGATCGTCGCCGATTCCCTCACCGGCACTTCGATTCGAGCTCTTTCCGCCTATCGCGGCGCCAATGTCATTTATGCCCAGGTTTACGACCGCCGGGTCATGCGCCTGCTGTCGCTCTCCTACGGCGTCTATGCCGATTATATCGCCATGGACCTGGGACAGCGGTGCCCCGCTGCAGCAGTCGATCTGCCGCCTTGATAGATGAGAACCGTTTTCACGATGACGATCTGATCGTCATCCTCGCCGGCAGCTTCGGTTCCCGGCAGGGAGCGACCTATATCGAGATCAGCTCGGCGGCTAACTTCAAACTCAAGTGCCGCTAGGCAACCTTTAATCCCCTCTGTTCTTTTCAACCCAGGAAGGTTTGCGCTGTTATTGTCAATTAATCATGGAGGAGCAGGGCCTGCTTTCAACAGTTAGCCTGACTGATAATTTCCCTAACCTTGAATAGGTTTATCCTGCGAACGCCCTGATCTATGCTTATCGTCCATGATATGGGTATCTAAAAGATCGATGATTGCGAGGTCAACTATGTCATACGTGTTCAGGATTCTTACTGTCTTTGTATTTATAACTGCTGCCACAGGTTGTGGTCTGAATGAAAAGAATCTCCAACCAGCCGCCAACCCGAGTCAGACAGGCGAGCAGCACGACATCCATGTCAGCTTCAACTTCGACACTGGACGTGGGCAAGGCAGTCGGGTCTCTGGTTTTCGCCTCTACCAGGAAGGCAAACTTATCTGTGAAACAAACGACCCCAACAGCAATAGTATCGATTGTAAGATTGCAAGCCCCGGTGGTTCATTTTTATTTACGTTGACGGTTTATTACGACGATGGCTCGGAAAGCCAACATTCAGAGCCATTCTCTTATACAATTCCGGATACTTAATCTGTTTAATTCACGAGTACCGCTTCTTGGTTTTAATCTGGAGGCGCTGAAAATTGCGCTCATTGACATGCCACATTGTGGTATTAGAATTTAACGGTGAGCGGTAAAGCGTTTCACGTCCGTTTATCCGGGATTTCATTTTCCATAGGAGTTTTACATAATGATTACTAGAATGATTCCAATACCTTTAATTGTCAGCTTGTTTTTCTTTTTACAAGGTGTGTTCGCCCAGGAAGAGGCAAAAATTGAATCGATAAAAGTCACTGATCAAATCTATATGTTGACGGGGCAGGGTGGAAATCTTGGTCTGTTCGTCGGTAAGGACGGCACATTTCTGATTGACGATCAGTTTGCTCCGTTGACCGAAAAGATCATCGCAGCGATCGAGTCGGTTGGCGGGGATTTACCAAAATTTCTGATCAACACCCATTATCACGGTGACCATACCGGAGGAAATGAGAATTTTGGTAAAGGAGGCACACTGATAGTTTCGCATGACAATGTGCGAGACCGGTTGCTCAATGGTTCGTTTATCCGTGAGTTTGACATGAAGCGGGCCGGAGTCGACCCGGTTGGTCTGCCGGTAGTTACCTTTTCAGAGGATATCAGCTTCCACCTCAATGGTGATACGGTTCATGCCATACACATCCCTCATTCCCATACAGACGGTGATTCCATTATTCATTTCAGGTCGTCAAACGTCATACATGCCGGAGATGTCATATTTAACGGTTTCTACCCGTTTATCGATGTCAGTCATGGCGGGTCACTAAGAGGTATGATCGCAGGAGTAAAGAAAATAGTGGCTCTGTCAGATGGGAATACCAAAATTATTCCCGGACACGGTCCGTTGACCAGTCCAGCTGAGTTGAGCAGTTACCTGCAAATGCTTGAAACCGCTTACGAACGATTGAGAAAATTAAAAGCAGAAGGAAAAACAGCAGAAGAGGCCATCGAGGCGAAACCGCTGGCCGATCTGGAAGAAGAATGGGGCGATGGCATATTCACCGGTGATAAGTGGATTGGAATAATCTATCCTGGCGTCTAGCCATCACAATGACAAGGTGACACCCTGTAAAGAGCGGCAGAATAAGTGGCGATCGATTAATAATCAGTTTACTGGCAGTGAACCCGGTGCTAGAGGATCATGTCTACATTATTAAATTTTTTACTCAGGAGGTGGACCATGGGTGAGGTCAGCAGACTATCGGCCGAGCAGGTCAGGAAAGGAGTAATTGCAGGGACGAGCTTACTGGTTTGCGCATATGATGATGATAGCAAATTTGAAAAGTTCAGACTTGAAGGGGCAATACCACTCTCAGACTTCAAGGCAAGAGCACATGAATATCAAAAGGACATGCAGATTGTCTTTTATTGTGCCTGACCTGCTGAAGGCAGTGCCGCAGGTCTTGCGGACAAGTATAAAAAGAATGGGTTTTCCAATACGCATGCCCTCAAGGACGGGCCTGGCGGATGGCGGAAAGCAGGATACCCCATTCTCTGATATTCGGCTCACAACAGTCACGACTTGATCTGACTTTTGCCAGAATTGGCAGCTCCTTGCCGGCCATCTGCCTCTGCGACAGGCGATAGCGTAAGAGCCTTGTCGGCCCGCAGCGCTTCGATGATGAATTGCTCCGTGTGGTTGCTGATTTCCAAAGCCTCAAAGGCGGCCGTTACCTCGGTGATTGCGTCAATGTCCGAACTGGTTTCAGCTCTGAGAACGATTTCTGGTTTCATATGTCTGCGTTTCCCCTTCTGTCAAAGAGCTTGAGAACATGGCTGAAGCAGGCGGGTAGTCCTCCTGCTGATAGCACAGCAGCAACAAATGGCGCGCATTCAGGATTTTGAGGGGTGATTCGGCAATACCGGCTCAGCAGCTGCAGATATTGACCGGCTTGCCTCTGATTTTCGAAATCCAGGTGTTGATAATCAATGCGGCACAGCCGCACCCGTTGTCGGGGTTAACGAAAATAGCATCGACCGGGCAGTTGGTGGCGCAGGCGCCACATTCCATGCACCCGTTATAATCGATAATCCTGGCTTTTTTATTCTGCAGCCCGAAGATGCGGTGCGGACAGACGATGACACACATGTTGCAGCCGATGCAGGTTTTTTCGTTCAATTCGAGAATGGCGGCTCCGTCAATATAGCGGAAGTCTTTCATCGGCTTGTACTCCTAGTAAATAAATGGTGCCGCGGCCCATAACAGCAGGCTTGAGAGGACACTGATACATTGGACCGGAAGCCCTTTGCGCATCTCTTTTTCGACTCCGGAAAGAGAGGTGTAAGGAGTCGCCCCGGTGAAATTCATGGCAAGGTAAGAGGCTGCGCCTGTTATCCAGAGCATGATACTGAGTTTTTCAATACTTTCGGATTCGGCCATGGCTGTCAAGAGGTAAAGCATACCTGTAAAAATGCCGACAATCGCCCCCTTTAACCACAACTGGCGCCCGGGTATCCATGGCAGCAATGCCGGGGTGATCAGGGCCCCCGCCATAACGGCACCAACTGTGGCACCACCCACCGTCAGCCCTCTCGTCCATGCCGCCTGAAGGGAAAAAATATCCGGGCCGATACCGGAAACGATACAACTGATCGCGGTTACAAGTGCAACAATTTTCCAGATAAGCAGGATTTCCACCGGCACAAGAACCAGCCGCTCGACGAAGGTAAAGGTGACCGCCCGCATGGTTTCGTCAGCCTGCTTGTTGTTTTTCATGAAATTCCGGATATCTTTTGCCCTGAGGGGGCCAAAGACTCCGCTAAACCCGCATTTCTTTTCTAGTTTGTACGTGGCAACCCCGGTTGCGGCAAACTGGGGAAGGATAAGCTCTCTGTGAGAGACTATCTGGGCAAGCCCTGTTCTTTTGACCTGCAGGGCAATCTCGTCATCGGAAAAGGTTCCCTTGCCGGCAGCACACCAGACATTGATTCCCCTGGTGTCAACCACGAGAACCCAGGCGTCCATGCCGGCGAGCTCCCTGCGCAGATTATCGAAACTCAGCTTATAGTTGGCGGTGACGAAGACAGGCGACTGGCTGCTGGGGGTGCCTGTGCAATAGAGTCCGGGATTGACTTTGTACTGATTGCGTGCGATACCGGCGCGCGCTCTTACGCTGCCAAGGTGGTCTCTAAAACCGAGGGCCGTTTTAACCTGGGGTACTGCACCGCCTGCCGTGTCGATAAACCCTGCAACAAATGGTTTGATATCGTATCCGGGAAGTTCATGGATCCCAGACCTGGGATCCGGTTTCGGGCCTCAGCAGGGAGCGTCATCACCACAGCTGAGCGGTCCAGCAGAGATGGTTTGTTGTATTTTCGCTGCTGTTTCCGGCTGAAACTGAAGGAGTTCGGCAGAGAATAGTTCGTTATTCTTTTTCATACGACAGACTCGCAATGCAGTAAAGCGGAAATTGACGTGGCGATCAATTCCAGCTTTGTTTTGTCTACACAGTAACATGTCCTGGGCCCTTCAACTTCTCCCAGGATTAATCCGGCTTCTTTCAGGATTTTCAGATGCTGACTGACGGTGGATTGAGCAAGAGGGAGAACCTCAACGATTCGTCCGCAGACGCAGCGGTCCTCTTCAAGCAGGTGGGCGATGATCCTGATGCGTGCCGGGTGGCCGAGAGCCTTGCAGAGGCGTCCCAGATCGTCTGCGTCTGTCCGTTCTGCCTCGGCAGGAGGCGTCGGTATATCTCTGTTATTCATGCGGGCTCCTTTAATCGTTTATCGTAGATTAACGATTAAAGGAGCCCGGGTCAAGTTTTCTTATTTGGCGATCAGCACTCATCGTCTGAAAAATTTCAGAAAGGACACGATTACGCCAGGGTGAGATCCCGGGAACAAGGCCTTTTGGAAATGAGGCGATGCTATTGTTATTTCTTCGCCGCCTCAGATTCATCTTTCACACCGGTGTCAGAGTTGCCGCCTGTGACTATGACGGCCGGTGTTGATTGCTCGTTGACGAGTAATGTGAACACATCGGGTCTGGCGTAGTGTCCTGTCACGTCAAAATCATACTTGCCCCTGACAATTTCATTCATATCCAGGTCAGCCATGAGGATGGTTTCGCCTCCAAAGTGAGGTTCAACCAGGAAATTACCAAAGGGGTCAACAACGCAACTGCCTCCCCGGCACATTACGTCCTCAGGATTCTGGGAGGGGCAGAGATCATCGGGATAATCTTTTGCCCTGACAAACTGGTTACAGGACAAGACGAAACAGCGACCCTCCGCTGCAATGTGCCGCATGCTGGCGAACCAGGAATCGCGATTGTCAGCGGTAGGCGCGCAGTAGAGCTGTATGCCTTTATTGTACATGGCCATGCGCAGGAGCGGCATGTAGTTTTCCCAACAGATAACCGCACCCAGCCTGCCCAGCGGAGTGTCATAGACAGGCAGTGTTGCTCCGTCCCCGAAGCCCCACACAAGCCGCTCTGAGCCGGTGGGCATCAGTTTGCGATGTTTACCCAGGTACCCCTCCGGCGCAAAAAAGAGCACGGTGCAATACAGGGTGCCACCATCCCGCTCGATGACGCCGATAACCAGGTGCACCGAATGTTCCCGGGCTATTTGTCCGAGCGCGTCGACGTCCGGGCCGGGAACATCAACTGAGCTTTCCCAGTAGCGTCGGAATGTTTCACGTCCTTCAGGTGAGCGGGCTCCGACCACGGCACCGAAATCCATACCCCTCGGATAGGCGGAAATAAAAGCTTCGGGGAAAACGATGAGTTCTGCCCCCCTGGAGGCGGCATCTGC
This sequence comes from uncultured delta proteobacterium, assembly GCA_963696725.1. Taxonomy (GTDB): domain Bacteria; phylum Desulfobacterota; class Desulfobulbia; order Desulfobulbales; family Desulfocapsaceae; genus MADRE3. The sequence goes on along the minus strand of CAVOLI010000013.1, from coordinate 127,614 downwards.
CGCCAGTTGCGCTGTCTTCTCAAGCGTTTTCTGGCGATCGAAAAAGACTGATGACGCCTGGACAACGGCGACGCGTACCGGGGTTTTCATTTTTGTCATTACATTCTCTACCATTTCCTGCAGTATCCTTATTTGCTCAGTCCTCCCATGATGCCGCGAACCGCGGCCGGAATATCGGCGGGAAGAACAATCGTTTTACCGTTTGCACTCGTCGCCATTGCCCTGAGGCTGTCGATGTATTTTTCACCCAGTATGTACATAACCGGCAATTCATGATCCTTAATCGCCTGGGTGACTTTTTCGATAGCCTGCTGGCTTGCTTCAGCAAGGATGATCTTGGCCTGGGCATCGCGTTTTGATGCCTCGAAACGGCCTTCAGCCTCGAGTATCGCAGCATTTTTGTCGCCGTCCGCCCGGGTGACGGTAGCCCGGCGCTGACGCTCAGCTGCGGCCTGTTCCTCCATCGCTGTCTGCATGGTAGAACTCGGGTTGATATCCTGTATTTCCACGGTCTTCAGGGTTATTCCCCAATCTGCGATGTCGTCTGAGATGGAGGTTTTCAATTTCGCCTTGATCATGTCGCGGCTCGACAGGGCGTCGTCAAGCTGCATTTCGCCTACTATGGATCGAAGTGAGGTCTGGACCAGGTTCTGAATGGCAATGATATAATTCTCCACACCGTAAACAGCTTTTTCTGGGTGGACGATATTGATGAAGGCTACGGCATTGGCGATAATGACAACATTGTCCTTGGTGATTACTTCCTGGCTGGGGATATCAAGGACGATGTCTTTGGTGGTGACCTTGTAGGAAACAGCGTCAAAATAAGGGATGATAATGTTGAGTCCCGGAGAAAGCGTTGAGTGGTATTTGCCGAGCCGCTGTACCACCCATTTTTGACCTTGAGGCACGATGCGGACCCCTTTGGCTATTGTCAGGATGACAAGCAGCGCGAATACCAGCGTAACAATCAGGCCATATTCCATAATGACACCTCTTACAGATTAGTTGAAGGTTTCAGTTTCCTTTTGGTCGCACGATAAGTGTATTTCCCGAGACATCGGTTACTTCTACCCGGTCTCCGACTGAACAGCCGTCATGGCAGATAAACTCCCATTCATCAGAGCCAAGAAGCGGTATCGCAAATCTAACAATTCCGCGGATCTCATCCTGCGGAGCCCTGATGACGAGGCCTGTTTCTCCGGTGACCGCCTCCCGGGAAATTCCGGCTTTGGTGCGGTCCGTCATGGTCGGTTTGAAAAATTTAAACCAGAGAAAGGTGAAACCGATGCTGCCCAATGCCCAGCAGATAATCTGCAGGCTCAGTGAACTCTCAGGGGCAATGTAGAGCAGCAGAGCAACAAGAAAGGCCGCCAGGCCGAACCAGAACATGGTAAAGCTGGGTACGAGCATTTCCGCAACGACAAGAATCATGCCAAAAATCAGCCAGTACCACCAGAGCGCAGTAAACTCCATAGATTTCCCTCCAGGTGAACATGGAGCAGACTGGCTCCACAATATGGTTATATTCTATACTTTATTAAATATAAGTAAAGAGATAGCGATTTTGATGAGCTATTTATTGCCTGGAGATGGCGGTTCATGTCTTCTGACAACAATGGAGGTAACGCGGCCACTTTTTAAAGACGAGCAATCGCCAGCCTTAACAACAAAGATAGAGAAGGGCACTCTATGGAATATCGATCATTGCTTCCCGATACTGTTTTGTCGATCTACTGGTCGCCAATATACACTACGAAATCATGAAAACCATCGTTGCTGATGGCCTTTCGAGACAGAAATTGTTTGTAGTGTCGGGGGTGCTGGGCAGTGAGGCTGACAGAATCGCTGGAATGCTTGAGAAGAAGGTTTCAACCATTATCAAGCGCTGGGAAGCTGATAACTCCTGGCAGACGATCCTGTCGATAAATGACTAGACTGCCCGATAGCGGAAGAGCCAGCCCGCCAGCGGCAGGGTCACTGAAGCGATCAGCAGCAGCGGCCAGAGATGGGGCCAGACCATGACTGTGTCAGCCCCTTCAAGAAAGATATTGCGCAGGGCGACAATGATGTAGCGCACAGGATTGATAAGATTTGCTTTTTGCAGCCAGAACGGCATGTTCTCGATCGGTGTGGCAAATCCGGACAGGGTTACTGCCGGCATAAGAAAGACAAAGGAGCCGAGCAGGCTCTGCTGCATGGTCATCGACAGGGAGGATATGAGCAGTCCGACGCCCACCATGGTAATGATAAAGCAGAGCAGGGCAAGAACAAGGGCCGTTATGGTTCCCCGGAATGGCACGCCGAACCAGTAGACAGCTCCTGCTGCAAAAATCAGGGCATCGAGCAGACCGAAAACAATGCCGGGCATTGATTTGCCGACGAGTATCTCGCCGGGTGTGAACGGTGCAACCAAAAGCTGGTCAAAGGTTCCAAACTCACGTTCCCGGGCGACAGAAAGACTGGTCAGCAGGAGAACAACAACCAGACTGATAACACCGCCGAGGGCAGAGACGATAAACCACCTGCTCTGAAGGTTCCCGTTAAACCAGGCGCGCTCGACAAGGCGAAGGCCGGGAGCCGCTTCTTCCACGATTCCCTGCTCCACAAGATCCTGGTTGAACTGTTCGACGATAGAGCCGACGTAGCCGAGGGCGACCAGCGCCACGTTCGGATTGCGCCCGTCGGCGATGACCTGCACGGTAGCGGCTTCCGAACCATGCAGGTCTCTGTGGAACTGGGGTCCGATATGGATCACCAGCCGGGCTTCTTCATTATCGATATACTCGGTGATCTGCCCTGCCTCGGTCAGGGAACCAGTCAGGCGGAAAATACCAGATCCTTCGACACGTGCAAGCAATTGCCGTGACAGGACAGAGCGGGACTCGTCAAAAACTGCGTAGCGCACGTTTTCCAGATCATAGGTTGCAGCGTAGCCGAATACGAAAAACTGGAGAAGGGGAGGGCCGATTATGACAGCACGGCTCTTGGGGTCTTTCAGAATGATGACAAATTCCTTGATCATGAGTGCCAGTATTCTGCGCAGGGATTGCATTATCTCTCCAGCCGCTTCGTTATATTTTTATAAGCAAGCCCGACAAAAAGGACAGCCATGCCGCCGAGCACCAGTCCGTTGGGAAGCAAGACGGGCCAGATATCGCCAGCCATGAACAGGGTATGGCTGATGGTCACGAAATAGCGTGCAGGCACGATATGGCTGATAAGCTGGATAAAACGGGGGGTGCTTTCCAGGTCGAAAATCAGGCCTGAAAGGAAAAAGGCGGGTAAATAGCCAATAACGATCGAAGCCTGGGCTGCCACAAACTGAATGCGGATAGCAGCTGACAGCAGCAGTCCCAGTCCCAGGGAGGCGAGCATGAACAGTGAACTCAGGAATACAAGAGCTGCCAGTGAACCCCGAAAAGGTACCTCGAAGATGATGATTGCCACACCTACTGACAATCCCATGCCGAGCATGCCAAGGAGATAATAAGGCAAAATCTTTCCGAGCAGAATATCCACTCGCCGCAGTGGTGTCACCAGCATGGCCTCCATGGTGCCCCGTTCCCACTCCCGGGCTACAACCAGGGCAGTCAGAAGAATACCGGTCAGCGTCATGATCAGGGTGATAAGTCCGGGGACCATGAAGTTTCTGCTTTCTGCGTCCTCATTGAACCAGATGCGCTGAGCCAGCAATACCGGGGGACGGCCCGCTTCCTCGCCTCTCTCCCGGCGGGTGGCCGACCATTGGCCCACCACCGAACGGACATAACCTTGAACGAGGCGGGCCCGGTTGGCGTCGATGCCGTTGATGATAAGTTGTACCGGAGCCTGATGTCCACTCTTTAGCCGGTCGGAAAAATCGATTTGCAGCTGGATGATGGCATCAGCCTGTCGCCGGGCAAGCAGCTCTTCGGCGGCTGTTGCAGTTTTCACTCGAAAGACTTGGAAATGCGGTGATAGTTCAAAGCGTTCAAGCAGATCTCCGGCTAATACGCTGTTATCGTCATTGACAATGGCGACGGGTACATGTTCGGCATCAAGATTCACCCCGTAGCCGAAGATGAAGAGCAATATCATGGGCATGACGACAGCCAGTGCGATGCTGCTCGGATCACGCAGAATCTGCAGGGTCTCCTTGTAGAGGATACCGCGCAGGCGCATCAGGAATAATCCGCCGGCGTTCATTGGCTTGCTTCCTGGCGGTTGTCCGTGCTTTTCGGCAACCGAGTCAGCGAAATTTCCCCTTCCGCCAGGGCGATGAAGGCGTCATCCATGGTTGGTCTGGGGTTTTTCTCTGAACGCGCCAATGCTCTGATTTCAGAGGGAGTGCCCATGGCCAGAGTGTCTCCCTGGCTCATGATAAGCAGGCGATCGCAATATTCGGCCTCTTCCATAAAATGAGTGGTGACCACCACGGTCATACCACGCTCTGCAAAACCGTTGATCCGGAGCCAGAATTCACGTCGGGCAAAAGGATCGACACCGGAAGTCGGTTCATCCAGAAAAAGAATGTCCGGTTCGTGGAGAAGGGCCGCAGCCATGGCAAGCCGCTGTTTATAGCCGCCGGGAAGTGCTCCCGCTGCCTGGTCGCGCCAGTTTTCCAGGCCGAATTCCTCGAAAGCCCATTCCAGCCGCAGCTGTAGTTTTTTGCCGGTCAGTCCGTATGCCTTGCCGAAAAAGATCAGGTTTTCCCTGCTGCTCAGCTGGCCGTAAAGCGAAAACTGCTGGGCCATATAGCCGAGCCGTGATCTGGCTTTTGCCCGGGACCGGCGAAGATCCTGGCCGGCAACACTGATCTCTCCGGAAGTTGCCGGGAGCAGGCCGCAGAGCATGCGAAAGGTAGTGCTCTTGCCGGCGCCGTTGGGTCCCAGCAGGCCGAATATCTCGCCCCGTTCTACCGAAAAGGAAAGTTCTTTTACCGCCTCGAAATCGCCAAACAGCTTTGTCAGGGCCATGGTCTGGATGACAGCTTCTTGTTTTCGGCAGCTGTTTCCCGTGCTATCCAAAGGCCGGTCTTTTCCCTGAAAATGATACTCAGCTCGGGGGATGAGCGCCATGAATGCGTCCTCGAAATGTGGATCAGCAGGTTCGACGGTAACCTGGAACAGTGCAGTTGATTCAGCTACCGCATCAGCTTTATCCTGGTCGGTGACGACCCGAACACGTCCGGAGCGGATGGTCGCGTCGACGATGTGCTTTTGGGTAGCCAGATGCGTGTAGATTCGCCGGGGTTTTTCGTCTTTTCCCGGGATGACCATTGTTACCCGGCCTTCAACCTGCTTCATAAATTTCTCTGGGGTGCCTTCGGCCAGGATTTGCCCCCGGTGGAGGACTACAACGTGACTGCAGCGCTCCGCTTCATCGAGATAGGCGGTGGATACGAGGACGCCGATACCGTCTTTTTCCACCAGTTCGTAGACGATTTTCCACAGTTCTCGACGGGAAACCGGGTCAACACCGACGGTAGGTTCATCCAGCAGCAGGATCTTGGGTGATTTTATCAGTGCACAGGCCAGTCCGAGTTTTTGCTTCATTCCCCCCGACAGTGCTCCGGCGCGCCTGCTGGTGTATTTGGACAGGTTCGTCATCTCCAGTAGCCGCCTGTACCGACTCTCGCGCTCGCTGCCGGGGACTCCCTGCAGATCGGCGTAAAGGTTCATGTTTTCCTTTACTGTCAGGTCCTGGTAGAGGCCGAACTTCTGCGGCATATAGCCAACTCTGCTTTGGATTTCAAGGGTATCGGCAACACTGTCAAGGCCGAGAACACTGACGTTTCCTGATGTCGGTACAAGCAGGCCAGCGGCAATACGGATCAGGGTCGTCTTGCCGGCCCCATCCGCCCCGACAACACCGGTCACCTGCGCTTTACGGGCCTGGAGTGAAATGCCCTGGAGTGCCTGTACGGTTGACTTTTTTTTGAGAGCAAAGGTTTTATGCAGATTATCCACTGACAATACGATGTCGGATACCGGTGGATGAATTCCTGCTGAATTGATTGAGGCGGACATGCCGGCTGTCAGTCTCCGTTTCTCGAAACCTGTTCTGGCGATGGTGAGCCGGCAGGTGGTCCACCTTCGGCTTTTCCGTCCTCCAGGAAGACCGTAACCGGCATGCCGAGTCGCAGCTGATCCTGGCTGTCGTTTACGAATACCCGTGTTTCATAAACGAGCTTGGTCCTGAGGTCCTCGGTCTGCACCATGCGCGGAGTAAATTCAGCCACCGGTGAAATAAAGCCGACCCAGCCCTCCAGGGGCTGACCGGGAAACGAATCGTTCAGCACCCGGGCTCTCATGCCGAGGCTGATGCGTCCAAGCTCTGGTTCAGGTATATATGCCCTTATCCATTTCGGGTTATTCAGGGCAAGAGTGAATACCGGTCTGTTCGGGCCGGCCATTTCGCCCGGTTCCAGAATCCTGCTTTGGATGATACCGTCAGCCGATGCCCTGAGTATCATGTCATCAAGGCGGATGGTGAGCAGTGCAAGGTTTGCCTGCAGCGACTCCAGACGAAATTCCGAAGCACCAATGTCCTCCGGGCGAGGACCCTCGATAGCGAGGTCGAGTGCGCTCTCCCGGACGCTGAGCTGGGCGCGTTCCATCATTACCTGTGATCGGGCGTTATCGAGGTCCTGTTCGCTTGTCGCCCCACTGCCGGAGGTCTTTGCAAGCCGTGTCACTATCTGTTCAGAATTATTTACCTTGATCCGTGCCGCATCCACCTCGGCCCGGGCCTGTTCAATCTCCTGCCTGCGGCTTCCGCTTCTGAGTCTTTTGACTACTTCCTTCTGGGCTTCGATCTGGGCTTTGACGTCGGCAATGAGTGCTTCGACCCGATCACTCTTCAGGCGTGCCAGAACCTCTCCGGCCTCAACCCGGTCACCCTCTTCAACCAGGACTTCAATGATCCGCTCCTGCTCGCTGAAAGCCAGGTTCACATCACGGATATCGACAGTTCCATAAATTTTCAAGGCCTCAAAGCTATCGGCCTGGTGACTGCTCTTGTACCATCGCAGAGCGTAGAATCCGGTACCCGCGATCAGGAGCAGAACCACGAGTCTGATAATTTTTCTCTTCATCTGCGCACCATATAAATTCTATTGGTTGGCATTCTGTTCTGATCCATCTCCTTCACTCACACTGGCGCTTACCAGCGTCACTTCCCAGCCGCCGCCAAGTGAGCGGTAGAGGTGGACGACCTCGGAAAAAGCCTGCTGTCTTGCCAGGAGCAGTGAGTCCTGAATGGCGATGAGCTCCTGCTGGGCGGCAAGGACCTGGAATGAGTCGCTCAGCCCGGCAAGATGGAGTGACTCAGCCAATTCCACGCTTTGGACGGCACGTCTCTCTGCTCTCTTCAGATCGGCCGCCTGTTTCTGGCTGTATATGACCCCCTCAGCTGCTGTCTCTACCTCGGCAAGTGCTGCTATGATTTTCTGCTCAAGGACAAGGCGCGCCTGCTCCGCCTGTGATGTGCGCACGGCAACGACACTTTCGATACGGCCTCCATTCAGTATCGGAAAAGAAATCCCCGGACCAAGCGAGTATATCAGCGCATCAGAATCCAGTAATCCGCCCACTGAGTCGCTCGACAGGGTGATGGTGCCGGACAGTGAAAGTGCAGGGTAGCCTTCCGCCTCAGCTGCTCCGATTCTGGCAACAGCTCCATGATAGCGATGAACAGCCTGACGGATATCAGGACGCCGGGTCATAAGATCGACAGGCAGCCCGAGCCCGATCATCTGAGGGAGGGCCGGCATCGGGCCCTGGTGAAGGACTCCTCTGCCTGGAGGCTGCCCGAGCAGCACACTGATCCGATTTTCCACTGCTGACAGGCTTTGTGCCAATGCTGGTATGCGGGAGCGGCTCGTCTGCAGGAGGCGGTCCGCGCGTGCCACGTCAAGTGCGTTGCCATTGCCGGCCTGCAAACGACTTTCCAGTAACTGCAGGGTTTTTTCCTGGAGATCGATGTTGTTTCTGACGCTGGCCAGCCGTGCCTCAAGCGTTCGTGCATCGATGTAGGCCAGCGTTAATTCGGCGGCAAGCGAAACCATCATGCCATGATAATCGGCGTACGCTGCCCGGACATCTTGCTCTGCCGCTTCGACCAGGCGTGCAGTTCTTCCCCAGATGTCAAGCTCCCATCCGGCAACAACGCCGGCAGAAATAACATGTACCGATTTTCCGGGAGGCAGCCCCTGAAGCGAATATGCCTTGTCCCCGGTTTCAACATGTGTATAGCCGAACGCCGCTGATAACTGCAGCCACTTGTCGGCATCAACCACCCCCTGGCGGGAGCCTATTTCGACAATTCGCTGTCGGGCTTCGGCGAGCGCAAGGTTTGAAGACTCAAGCTGCTCAATCAGGCTGCTCAACTCCTGGTCATTGAATTGCAGCCACCAGGTGGTTATCGGCTGTCTGCTGGTGTCAAACCGGTTCTCATTTTCCCCGGCTGCCTGCCACTGTGCGTTCATGAAATCCGAAACATCAGGCTCACTGTAGCTGGGGCCGAGCGTACAGGCAGAAAGACTAAACAAAAGGGGGAGTATCGGCTGGAGGCTGAGTGTGGCACGCTTTAAGAATTGTTGTATCATGACTATCCTCCGCAGAAGAGCCTGAGATGTCAGGTGAGTGTTCCAATAATGCTTCTTGTATGCTCGATGACCACCCGGCGGACTTCCTCCATCTCCTCGTTATTGTATCCTTCCATATCCACTGATCTGATTATGGTCTCCCGGGCCATACGAAAGACAAAGACCTGCCCGATGATTGCTATTGCCCTCAGCTTGGCCGTTCTTCGCACGTGATCTTGAGAAACGGCAAGGATCAGGGTGGTGAGCCCCTCGATGAGCGGCTCCATGAAGCCTTTGAAGAGCAGGTCATAGGCCGAGGATGGGTAAAGCTGCTCGTGGAGGATGATCCGTGCCACACGAGGCGCCTGGGGGGACCCCAGCATGAAGCCGACCATTTTGCCAAGGAGCCGTTCGAGCAGCTCAATTGCCTGATGCCGGCCATCTCTGCCTTTGAAAGAGCAGTGGGAAAGAACCTTTAACGGTTCCGCCACCTGCTTCTCGAGCATGGCGACGATATGGCTGATGACGGCCCGGTACAACCCCTCCTTGCTGCTAAAATAATAGGGGAGGGTGGCGATATTGACTCCTGCCGCCTGAACGATCTTCCTGGTTGTCGCTCCTTCATACCCGTATCGGCCAAAGACATCTATCGCTGCTTCGAGCAAGCGTTCCCGTGGTCCGGAATCTTGCCTTGACATAGTCGTCTGAAGTGTTGTTCGGTTTCTCATCCGTCGAGTCTCTCGTGATAAGTTGGTAGTGGTGTTATAAAGAATAAATCAATCAATCGATTAAGTCAATCGATTGATTGATTTATTCTTTATACTCAACCATGGATCTGCCGCCTATTGGAATCGGTGTTAAAAGAAATAACGCAGGCGTAGTTCCACTTTGCTGCTGTTCTGTTTTTCTCCCTACTCTGTTTCTATTCCGCCGCCCAGAAGGGTAAAGCGCAAGCGCATTTCCCAGCTGGTGAAACCTGTATAGATAGGTTGAGGCCGAGATACGCTTCAAAGACGTCTGCCGTATCATGCCAGCCTTCATTGTCCTGCTGCATTGCCGCCATAAGCAGCCAGTGAAGATTGGCGTTGGCATGACTGTAGCTGCCGCCGGGATTCACTGCTCCGGTCAAGCGCTCAACGGTCGAGCTGTTTTGTCAACGCGGCATCTGTTGCGAGGCTCAACGAGTGCTGGAAAAAAACCTGAGAATTATCGTGCTGTTCCGGCAGGTGGGTAAAAAGCCATCACTCCGGCGCACTCTGTGGGCACTAATTACCCCACCACACAGTATCACCCGGGCAGCAAAGGCATCGATGCATAAATCACTTACCCAATCCTGTTCGTCTGCAGGAGGTGTTTAACTTTTTATAAGAGCTGATACGTTGAAAAAATGTCAGGCAGTTGTTTCCGGGGTCTTGCATCTGATGGTGTCCGGACAGGTGTAACTGCTTGTATCATTACTGCATTCTTTCTTCTCGTCTGGCTTGGTTCTGTCGAGCTTATCACGTATCTGCTGCTGAGTCTGAAGAATCGTTCCGGTAAGCGGTGAGCCGATTCTCTCAGCAGTTTCGACCGCCTGGCCGATTACGGAATGTGCCTGCCAATAACATCCTTGCCGAACAAGAACCTCTGCCAGGTTGTTGGCTGCGGCCACATGGTTCGGATTGATAGCGAGCAGTTCGCGGAAAATTGAGCCTGCTTCATGGTTTCTGCCCTGAAGCAGAAAATTGTTAGCGAGTGCAAAGCGGGCCGCCTGATTTTCAGGCCAGGTATCATATGCCGTCCGGTAGGCTCGTTCTGCCGACAAGATGTTCCCGCTTATTTCAAACGAGTTGACTGCATCCAGAAAACGGACAGGATCAGGGTTTGCGGGAAGCTCTCCGGGACTCAGAAGAATCATTCCCCAGGAGCCGGTTCTTCTCCAGGTTGCAAGAAAATGATTGACATCCATCAGGAGCCTTCTGGAGGTGCCGGAGCGCAGAACGATTTTGTCTGGCGGGACAACACCTATTACAACGGCGTAATGATACGCGGGAATGATGTTGAGGCCAAGGTTCTGCAAGACAAGCACAGGCCGCCTGGCCCGCAGTTCAGAAATAATGGCTGATACTTCACCATCTATTGTATAGGGGATACGGTTGTACCGCCTGCTTGCCGATATCAGTTCCAATTGCAGGCTGCCCCTGCGCCCGGGCAGATAGATAGCGGAGGCGAGTACCTGCGGATCAGCAGTTACACCGCTTGCACCCAGCAGCATTGCCAGTGAGGCCGGGCCGCACTGGTACTTTGACTGGGGGTGAAATGGTGTGTCTGCAAGTTCGACCGGCCGCTCATGTTCGATATGAACAGCACTCTTCTGTATGGCGCACCCTGGCAGGATAAGCAGTGCCAGTATTGCAGCGAGACAGAGCGATCTACTGATTGACACCGTTACAGCTTGTTGAATATATTGGTCACTCCCACCAGTTCAAGAATGAGCAGCACCAGGAAAACCGCACCAATCAGGGCAAGGGCGTTGGAACCGGCCGGCAGCTCATTGATGTGGCGCTGAAGCTGGCTGATTTCCTGCTCTGTCAAGGCAGCAACTCGGGCACTGGCCTGGGCCGGGTCAACTCCCAGCAGGATCATCTGTTCACGGACCTCACCGCGGGCAAGAAAGGCCTGAACGTCAGCCTCTGGTGAGTCCGCCTGGGCTGTCAGGATCGTTCGGGTATCAATGACCGTTGCCTGGACAACAGGGGTCAGCACACTGACGATGCAGAACGTAATGAGAAGCGGGAAAATGATGAGCCTGGCGACAGTTCGATGCATAGCTGCTCCTTTATGTGGATATTCATCAACAGTTGATTCCGACGCTAACAACCTCGGAAAAGGTACGGAAAAAGGACTGATAAATTACCTTGTTTCAGCGCTGGCGGTCAAGGGTAAAATCTCAACTGTTCTTGCTGCCGCCTGTTTCAAAGTGCAAAAAAGGTCCTTCCGGTAGACGAGCACCTGTTTGCAATAATCATCAATGAGTTGTCCAGCAGATGCCCGTTGCTCGCCAGTGGCGGCACCGAACAAGGGGAAATCAAGTAGCCGCATTCCTGTTTCAGGTACGCATTATCCGGATGAGCCGTAAATAAAACAGCGGTCTCCCCAGTCAGTTGCCCTGGTGCTGCCTGGCATCGGCAATGAGAGCGTCATTGAGCTTGATAAGCTCGCTGTTACCGCCTGCAAGGCTTTTTGACTTCAAACAGAATTGAACAACCTGCTGGTAGAGGTTTTGTTTATATTTTACCCTGGCCATCGCGTACCAGTAGTCAGGATTACGCGGCTCGATACGCAGCGCCCGCTCAAGTTCCAGCTCCGCCTGGTGGTAGCGGCCAGCCGCGAGGGATGACTCAGCCTGTCCATAAAGGGCGGACGCCGGTCCGAGCCTCGGTGAGTAGGCAGCTGGCGCACTCTTTAACGGCTGGGGAATGCTTGCCGGTTGCGGGTAGGGAACGGGTGGAGCCGGGCGCTGGACGGCACAGCCATGCAGTAGCAGTGAAAATAATAACAGTGCCTGCAGCGTCCGGCCACACGTGCCTGACAGGAATTTTTCAAGGCTGATATGCATATTTTCAGTTCTCCCGCTCATCATCTTCAGTTGAGTAACCTGTTCAGGGAATCTAGAAAGGATCTCGTCATGTTTTTAATTTCCTCTATACCGTCATCAATCGCAGGCTGCCTCAGCTCAGGGTCAGCAGCATGAACCGAAATAAAGGGCAGCAGCGTACTCTCGGCGTTGAAGGGGTGAGTCCCTTCCAGACTTCTCGTGTCGATCCTCATCCAGCTGATGCCGGCAGGTTCCGTCTGCTCCAGAGGTGCTGCATTAAGACCCTGCATAATTCTTCCCCAGGCGATAAGTGCGCCGGATGCACCGGTGAGCTTCGTTGTTTTATTGTCATCCCTACCAAGCCAGACGACAGCAAGCCGGTCTCCAGAGAACCCGGCGAACCAGCTGTCTCGAAGATCGTCTGATGTGCCTGTTTTTCCTGCATAGGCTTTGCTGGCCGTGGGAGCATATCTGCTACCGGTCCCTTCCTCCATGACCCGCTGGAGACCATGGGTGAGCAGGAACATGAGCTCAGGTGGAAAATGTTGCTCCACTTCCAGTCCATAGCGGACAAGCAGGTGCCCTTCACTGTTCATGACTTCCCGTATCGAGCGCAAAGGCTGATAAAATCCGCCAGATGCGATCGTCTGGTAGAATTGGGCAACCTCCAAGGGAGACATGTTGACCGCGCCGAGAAGAAGTGAAGGATATGGCTCGACCGCTTTTGGATATCCGAGCGCGGAGAGGGTGGCAATGACCTCCGGCAAGCCGACTTCCATCCCCAGTCTGACGGTGGCCAGATTGTACGAGTTGGCAAGTGCTGTATAGAGGCCGACACGGCCATGGTTTATACGATCGTAGTTTTCAGGACGCCAGACGTCTGCGCCATTGTCTACAGTGATTTTGGTATCCATCAGCGGGGATGCGAGGGTATATCCTTTGGCAAGAGCGGTCAGGTATACAACCGGCTTCAGCAATGAACCAACAGGTCTGCTGGCATCAAGGGCCCGGTTGAATCCTGGCTCAAGCGCATTCCTGCCACCGGCCAGGGCCTGAACTTCGCCGTTTTCCCGGCCGGTTACCACCGCGGCGCCTTCAAGGTTTTCCGTGGTGGTGCGTTTTTCAATTTCGCCCAGAGAACGCTGCAGCTGATGCTCCACCTGCCACTGGACCTGTGGATCAAGGGTGGTGAGGATTTTCAGTCCGTTACTTTTCAAATCTTCCTCACGATATTCCATCCGCAGCTGGCGACGGGCAAGTTCGAGAAACGCCGGGAAGCGGTTAAATCCCTTCTTCTGTGGGGATACGTCCGTCAGTGGCTCTTTGCCGGCCGTCATGGCGGCCTGCTTGTCGATGATCTGCTCAGAGCGCATAATGTCCAGCACAATATCCCGCCTGGCTTTGGCATTATCAGGGTTTCGAACCGGATCATAAAGCGCCGGCCCTTTCACCATACCCACAAGGGTAGCGACCTGGCTGACCGAGAGATCCTCCAGGTTGCGGCGAAAATGAAACTGGCTTGCCAGGCCGAAGCCGTGAATGGCTCTTGCACCGTCCTGCCCCAGGTAGACCTCGTTTATATAGGCGGTGAGTATCTCTTCCTTGGAATACCGGTAATCGAGCAAAACCGCCATCATAGCTTCCTGCAGCTTTCGAGACAATGTCCGTTCACGGTTGAGGAACAGGTTTTTTACCAGCTGCTGAGTAAGCGTACTGCCGCCCTGCACCGTTTTTCCAGCCGCAAGATTAGCAAAAAATGCCCGTCCTATTCCGGTAACTGACAGACCATGATGTGAGAAGAACCCCTTGTCCTCCACCGCGACAATCGTTTTTAAGAGCAGTGCCGGGATTTCAGGAGATTTCAGGACGATCCGGTCTTCATGGACAAGGGGATGAAAGCTGCCAATCCGCGCCGGATCAATGCGGACAAATTCGAGCGGGTTGCCGCTGGCACTTTCAACAAGCCGGGCCAGACGATCATTTGCAAGAGTTACCGTGATGGCGGTTGATTTCTCAAGACCCGTTGAATAAAGAAAATCCCGTGTAGAAAGCTGAAAAGTTGAATCGGAACGGTTGTAGCCCCCGGCATGCCGGACATTGACCTCCCGGCGATAGCCGGCAAGTTCCAGCTCGTCTTCAAGCAATTGTGCAGAAATCTCAAGCCCCGGGTAAAGCTCCAGCGGCCGCGCATACAACACTGCCGGCAGACTCCAGCGCTTTCCGTCAAAGAGCTGCGTAATCTCACGGTCAAATTGAGTCGCCTGGCGAATGGTAAAGATGGCCAGCAGCAGAATGATGCAGAGGCAGCCGCCGGCTAAGAGGACGGTGAGTGTTGTTTTTTTCATCTGCTGCAGTCTTCAGTAAAGGTACGCCATGAACTTTTTACCTTGATGGATTAAGCAATTTTACGCGAGCGGTCCCGTAATCTTGTGAAACCGGTCTATGAGCGGGGTGGGGGTGATTGCTTTGCCGTCATGGATTCGATGATAATTTTAAAGACCCTGAGTCCGCTTAATGGGATATTTTCGAAATCCCATTTCTTGTCTGAATAGTGAGCCATGATATGGCTGAGCCCGATGATTTTATCTTCATTCTTTGACAATTCTTCCACTTCTCCAAAGCCAATCACGCTCTTGAAGGTAAACGACCAGTCACACGGAGCGGTTTCACCCTGTTTTAACGCGACCTCAGACTCGAACTCGAAGCAGACGCTGTTGTTTGCCGAAAGCATGTCTATTTTTTTTCCGCTCCTGGCAGAATGAAAATAGATGGTGTTTTCATGGTAGCCAAATGAAACTGGAACGATATAGGGCCTGTTGTCCTGGGACAGTCCCAGCCGGCAGACCTGGCATTGTCTGATAATCTCTGAAACTTCCGATTTCTCTGTTATTGCTTTGTCCGCTCTTCTCATCGCACGCTCCCGCCAATTGTTAGCAGTTCTTGCTGCCTGCCGGCTTGCCGTCAAGGATCTTCTTTAAGCTCTGGGGATAATCGGTTATCAGGGATGAGACTCCCCAGTCAAGGTATGTCCCCATCATATCGGGGTTGTTGACGGTATAGAGATTCACTCTGCAGCCGTGTTCAATCGCCCTGGCAACCTGGTCACGGTCAATATATGCTGCATTTGCGTTATACACCGTATAGCTGTATCTTTTCCAGTTGTTCCGCCCTTCGCGTCTGCTGCCGATTAATGCCTGAACCTCAAGGTCAGGGCGTATCTGCTGAACCCTGTCAAGGTAGGGGTGAAAAAAGGAAGAAAGCACAATCCGGGAAGGCTCAACATTAGCCTGTTCGACACATTTGACTACTTCTTCGGCCAGTGGAAAGTCTTCAAGTGGTTTGCTCACCTTTTTCAGCTCGAGATTAATCTGCCATTGCTTATTTTTTACGAAGAGCAATGCTTCTTCAATAGTTGGAATTCGAAGATTATACATCCGTTCAAGCTCAGCAAAGGAGACATTGCCGCTATTGATCTGGGAGAAGGGATCAGAGTCTATGAACCAGGAACCTGCATCAAGTGTTCTCAGTTCTTCAAGCAGAAAGGTTGTCAGTGGCTGAGCTGCCCGATCCGGAAAGCACTCCGAAACATTTGTGGTCCTTGCCGGTGTCGCGTCGTGGTGGATTACAAGCTGGCCATCCGCTGAAACGCGTACATCGACCTCAACACCATCAGCCCCGATTTCCCAGGCTTTTTCAAGTGCGGCCAGCGTATTTTCCGGAGCAATGCTCCGTGCTCCCCGGTGGCCAATATTTCGCCCTACCATGCCGGTGGGTCAGGCCGTTTTTTCATCGGTAATTTCCTGAATCCAGGAGAGTGCGGCCGCCACCTTTGGAAAGCCGATGGTCGAGATCAAAACCAGCAGGGCATGCTCGATTTCTTTCTTGCTGGCACCGGCGGCGAGAGCCCTTCGAGTATGGGAATGAACAGATCCCGTCGACTGCGAGGCGGCGGCGACTGCCAGCTGGATCAGCTCCGTTGTCTTGTTGTCTAGCGGGCCGGCATCACGGATCGTTGCCCCAAGGTTTTCCACTGCCGCCATTGTTTCCGGAAAGCTGGCGAGCAGATATTGATAGTGTCTTACTTTTACTTTTTTGTCGGACATCTCCTTGTCTCCTGTCGTAGTGGTTGGTTTCTGCCGGACAGTCTATTTTCTGCCCGGGAACCCTTCGATCATCCTCATTACTCGAAAATAATTCTCAAATACTGTTTTTACAACGGCCACGTAGTTTGTCTGGGCTCTGCTGAGGTTTGAGACCGCATCAAGCAGGTCGATCTGGCGCTGCACGCCTTCCTTGTACTTGAGGTCTGTGATGCGCAGGTTCTCTTCAGCAGAGCTGATATCATCCCGGGCAACATCGATCGTGGCAAGACTGATCTCATAATCGACAAGTATATTCTTTAATGCTGTCCTCAACTCATCCTGGAGTTCAGCCAGGTCATAATTTATCGAGCGGACTTCGGCATTGGCCCTGGCAATTTCGGCTTCGTCCTGAAATCCGTTAAAGAGGTTAAACGACATCGTCAGCTCACCACGAAATTCATCGTCGCTCAGCTCTCCCTGGCCATTGAGAAAACTGTCATCGTAATTGCGATATCTGCCGACCAGGTCAAGGCGCGGATAATAGTCTCCATGACGTGCATTCAGCGAATACTCCGCAGACTCTGCAAGAGACTCGAGAACCTTCAGTTCACTTCGCCGGGTGAGCATCTGCTGCTCCAGTCCATCTTGATGATCAAGTACCGGCGGTGACTTAAACTCAATGAAATCAAGTTCCTCATAGCCTATCTGCTGGTTAACAACCCGACTCAGCTGGTGCAGGGCCTTGGCCATTTCTGCTTCCTCTTTCTTGACACTGAGGTTTGCGTTGTCATAATCCACCTTGAATTTGAGAACTGCATTCCTGTCAATAAGGCCTACGTCATAGCGATTTTTGCTGTCCAGAAAGAGTCGTTCCAGCGTTTTGTAGTTATCCTCTGCGACCTTGAGGCGGGCCTGCTGATAGTAGACGGCCAGGTAGTTCAGGGCGACATCGAGCTGTATATCCTGCTCTATTGACAGGAGTCTGAAAGATTCAACCCTGTAGATACTTTCAGCCGAACTTACGCTGTATTTATCTTTGAATCCGGAGAAGATGTTCCAGCTGAGCGTCGAGCTGAACGTGGAATTTTCCGGCTGTTCCGTTGCTGTTGCTTCATCGAGCGCGTAGGTGTTGTAATAGATATCGAAGGACGGGTAATAACCGCTTCTGGCAATACGGATATTCTCGGCCGATTTTTCTATTTCTGCTTCATACCGTTTGACAAGCGGCCGATTTTCAACCGCTGCCTGCTGCATCTGTTCAAGACTGAGTGCCAGGGCTATCTGGGGCAGCAGGAGAAACGCTATCAGGAGACTACAGGGCTTCATGATCTCTACTCCTTTCAAATCCGATTACAAAGACCAGCATGGCCGGGATGACAAACAGGGTAAACAGGGTCGACAGGGCAAGACCGCCAAGCAGAATGCTGCCGAGTCCGCGATAAAGCTCAGAACCAGAGCCTGTCGAGAGAACCAGCGGCGTCATTGCCAGGATGGATGTGGTGGCGCTCATGAAAATAGGCCTGATCCTCGTCCTGACCGCTTCCGACACTGCCGTTGCTCCTGTCAGCCCGTTGTAGCGAACATTGTTGAGTGATTGGTGAACGATCAGGATTGCATTGTTGACCACGGTTCCGATCAGGATGATAAATCCGAGCATGGCAAGGACGTCAAAGCCCTGCGGGGCAATAAATGTTTTTACTGCGAGAAGTCCGATAAAGCCGCCGGCGGCGGCCAGGGGGACGCTGAATAGAATAATGAACGGGTAGATAAAATTTTCAAATAATGCCGACATCAACAGGTAGGTAATCAGCAGGGCCAGGAGCAGATTCCACTGCAGCGCTTTTCCTGTTTGAACAAGTTTGTCGGCGTTGCCGCCGATCGTAATTTCGACCTTGTCAAGCTTTCCATCCCGCTTCATTGCTTCAATGATATCTTTTTCTATGAGGTCCATCGAGTCCTGCAGGGCGATTGATGCTGGGGGTGTTACCTGCAGGGTAATATTTCGTCTGCGTTCAAGATGGTTGATCTGGGGCATGCCTTCACTGTATACCAGGTCGCTTATGTCGCCAATCTTAATCAGGTCCCCAAAACGATTGACGATGGGGGCATTGAGGATATTCTCAGGATTGTCAAAGCGTGAATCAGATCCTTTCAGAACAAGATTGACCTGTTTTGTTCCCTCCGGCCGGTATTCATCGATTTTCCTGCCATCCATCAGGATATCAACATAGATACCAAGGTCTCTTTCCGTCAAGCCGTTGGCGGCGAGCCTTTCCTTGTTGGCTGTGATCCTGATTTCCGGGTAACTGGTTTCAAGTGAGGGTACCGGTCGGACCTGTGCTCCCTGGATGTTCTGGCTGATGGCACCGAACAGCATCCGGGCCGCTGCGACGATCTGGTTGATATCTTCACCGGAGACATTCACTTCCACCGTCCGTCCCTGGCCAAGACCTCTTTCAAAAATGCCGGTCTGAAGCGAGACCCCGAATATGCCGGGAATTGAATTAATGATACGGGTGAAAAGTGGAATCAGCTCGCTGGCCCGTGTTTCATGAGCAGATGTGCCGCCGAAAAGGGTGATCCTATCTGCGCCCACATAAAACATCTGTTTGATCCGCGGGAATCCGTCCAGGCCGTCTTCCTTGAAATAAGGCTCTGCCTGGCTGTAGATGTGGTGCCCTATTTCCTTTAATTTTTCAACCGAGTAACCGGGAGGAGGCAGCAGAATGTTGAGAATGAGATTCTGGTTTCCCTGCGGCAGATATTCAGCACTTGGACGCAGCCAGAAAATGATACCGATAGACAGGGAGGTGAACAGGGTTACGGTCAAAACCCTGGTAAACCAGTTTTTCTGGCAAAAACTCGAAAACCCCATCAGCACGCGAGAAAAGAAGGGTCCGACAACTGAGCGCTGCAGGCGGTTCGGCTGCTTTTCCTTTCCATCATCTCTGCGGTAAAAGAGATTCACCATCGTCGGTATGACGGTGATCGAAACCATAAAACTGATCATGATGGAAAAAGTAATGGCAATGGCAATATCGCGAAAAAGCTGTCCCGCTTCTTCCTGCATGAAAATAACCGGGAGAAAGACGGCAACGGTGGTTGCCGTTGAAGCAAAAACCGCACCCCAGACCTCCCGGGTGCCTTCCCTGGCCGCATCAAAGGCAGGTTTTCCCATTTTTCTATGACGGTCAATATTTTCCAGGACAACGATCGAGTTGTCGACAAGCATCCCGACGGCAAAGGAGATTCCGGCCAGGCTGACAACATTGAGGCTCCTGTTGCTCAGCCAGAGAAAAATGAACGTGCCGATCACCGAGATTGGAATTGCCAGGGCGGTTATCAGCGTTGAGCGTGCACTGCGCAGAAAGAGAAGCAGAACGGCGACCGCCAGAAGTCCACCGACCAGGACATTCTGTTTTACCAGGTTTATGGAGGTATTGATGTATGGCCGCTGGTCATGAACCATATCAAAGAACAGGCCGTTTTCTGCAAGAATTGTACGGTTCAGCCGATTAACCTCACGCTCCACCCGTTCCGTCATGGCAAGGACATTGGTTCCCGGTTCCTTGCGAATACCGACAACAATGATCTGCTTGCTCCTGTTGAGTACGGCACCGGTCTCTTTATTATATCCTTTCTGGACGGTTGCCAAATCTCTTAGGTAAACCCGCTTCAGCCCGTCATCAAAAACAACCACCTCAAGTACTTCTTCAGGAGACTGAAACTGGCCGATGGTCCGAATCCGGTAGTTTTTCCTGCCGATGCCGAGCACTCCGGCGGAAATTGTTGAATTGGCGCTTGATACGGCAGCGGATACCTGGTCGATGGTGATATCATGCTGCGCCAGTTTTCCCATATCGAGCTCGATATGGAGCTCGTCCTCTGTTCCCCCAAAGACAAAAAGAGAGCCGACACCTTCAACACGTTCCAGGTGCTGCCTGACGTTATCCTCGAAATAGGTTCGGTACTGGTTGATATGAACCTCGTTTTCCGGTAACGTTTTCAAAAGCATCCAGACAACCAGCGAACTGTTGGCCCCTGCCGCCTCAATGGAGGGGCGGTTGACATTGTCCGGGTAGTTGGAGACCTCGTTCATCTTATTGGAAACCCGCAGCAGCGCATCATCGAGGTTTGTACCCAGCTCAAAAGAGAGGGTGATTTCACTCAGGTTGTTATAGGCGGCACTCTCCAGCTTGGTCAACCCCTGGAGGCCTTTGAGCACTTCCTCCTGTTTTTCTGTGATCTCCTTTTCAATTTCATAAGGGGTCGCACCGTTCCATACGGTTTGCACGGTAATCTGCGGTGTCTCCACATCGGGCGTCAGCTGCACCGGCAGCTTGTTGAGCCCAATGAGCCCGAACGTCACTATTAGAATAACCCCGACGATGACGGAGACTGGTTTGTTGATGGCATACCTGACAATGTCCATCAGTTCTCTCCTGTCACAACAACAGGCTGGTCCGGTCTGAGGCGCTCATTTCCCTCGATGACAAGGTTCATGCCGGGAGCGATGTAGGGGTTGTCAACACCGACACGGTCTCCGAGAAAGGCAATGATATTGACCGGCAGGATAGCGGCTTTGCCTTCTTTGACCGTATAGACAAAGTCTTCGCCCTGGAACTTGACCAGAGCGGCTCGACTGAAAATACTCAGTTTCAACCGTTTGCTGACCGGAACGGAAACGGTCGCCGACATATTCTGGGCGACGAGCGGCAGTGATGGAATCGAGATCTTCAGGAAGATATTTTTTGTTTTCATATCGGCAACCGGGTCGATATCAATTATTTTTCCCTGCAGTTCTGTGTTGAAGGCTGTTATGGTTACCGGAATTTCCTGGCCGAGTTCTATATACTGAAGTGTTGTTTCGGCAATGGGGGCGCGGATAAAGAGATCCTCACTGGAGCCGAGTGAGACCAGTTGTTTTCCGGGCTGGACCCAGCTTCCCGAGTCCACATTCTTGGCCAGGATAATACCGTCAAAGGGGGCGGTAATATGAGATCGGGTTTTCTGGATCAACAGTTTTGCAAGCGTCGCTTCAACGGCCTGTTTCTCTTTCTGGGCATCCTGATAAGTAAAAAGAGCATCGTCGTATTCCTTCTCGCTCACTCCTGACTTGTCAAAGAGGCGCTCAAGCCGGGAAAAGTTTTTTCTGGCATTGGCGATGCGCAGCTCAATCTGCTCGATACGCGATTTCTGGTAGAGAATTTCCTCGTCCAGTATCTCAGTGTTCAGCCTGACCAGCGGGTCACCCTCTTTTACCTTGTCGCCCTGTTTCACTTCTACCTGGTCGACAAGTCCTGCAAGTTCAGTTGAGATTTCACTGATACGGTCATAGTAGAGAAGTCCGATCACCGATCTTGTCTCGGAGACTTCCTCCTGAACAACGGCAGCAACCCTGACCTGTGAAGGCGGCGGACCATCAGCACCATGGGCCCCCATGGGGCCCGATAAAAAAAGTAAAACAGTGCACCAGAGGCTGGTAACGCAAATGGTACTTACTCTCATCTTTGTCTCCCGGTTGCTCAATCAGGCACTGTTTTATGACAGTATGGTGATCTCTGTTGAGGAGCTGCCTGAATAGTCATGTGGATTAGTTGTCTGCGCGGCTCATTGTGGCCCTTGAGCTGGATATTACAAGTCTTGGCTGGAGAGCAGACCAGCATCTCGTTCCTGCGCGGCTCAAGGCAACGTATTAACACAGCAGGCAAAACTGTCAAGATAATGAGTCAATCGTGAAAAAGTTGTGAGAAGCTGCTGCAGGAGGTAAAAATCAGAGCATGGGTCTCAAGCGAGCATGGATTTGTTATCTGTACCTGATAGTTGCTCTAGTGTTTGTCCTTCTCCTTATCGGACGCAACCTGCTCTTCATCGTCAAGTAACAGACGAGCCGCGGCGGCGCCTGATATGATTTCCCTGGAATCGCTTTTCTGGTTTTTTTCTTCAGGCATGAAAACGGTTACATTCCGATGGGCGAACTCGATGTTACTCTCTGCAAATTTCTCCTGTAGGCGGCGGTAGATCTCTCTTTGCATCATGAATTGTTCACCCGGCTGGGTGGTGAATTTGACCCGGATGATCATTGCGGAATCATCCATCTGCCTGATCCCCTGGGACTTGAGTTTTCCGGTCAGCTTGGGACCCCACATCTCGTCAACGGAGATTTCCTGGTAAATGGTTTTAACTATTTTTCGAACTTTATCGATGTCCGTATCGTATTTTACCCTGAGGTCCAGCTTGGAAATGATATAGTCCCGGGAATAGTTCGTTACCGTATCTATCTTGCCGAACGGTATGGTCTGCACCATTCCCCGGTGGTGGCGCAGCCGCACTGACCGCAAAGAGATCTGTTCGACCGTTCCCTTGGCGGTGCCGATATCGATATAGTCTCCGACCCGGAAGGCGTCATCGACAAGAAAGAAAATACCTGCAAAGATATCGGTTACCAATGCCTGGGCTCCAAAACTTATAGCCAGACCGATGATTCCGGCACCGGCAATAAGCGGCCCGATATCGAGGCCGAACGCGGAAAGGATAAACATTGCGGCAAGGATGATCAGCAGGCTGGACATGAACTTGCGAAGCAGGATAAGCAGGGTCCCGGTGCGTGAGCCCCCTTTGCCTCCCTCGTCTGCTTCACCTTCATCATCGGGGATTTCTGCTTTGATCTTGTGGTCGACCCAGTCGGAAAAGAGTTGCCAGATCATGTATGAAAAAACCACGATGGCGACAACCCCCAGTATGCTGCCGGTGAACATCCTGCCATACGGGATGTCAAGGTCCCACAATCCCAGCAGCAGAAAGGCCAGCAGCGTCAGCAGAAGAACGCGGTAGAGGACCTGAATATACTGCAGGTAGGTGACAAAGCTTCGCCTTCCATACTTCTCTGGTCTGGCATCATCACTGCCTGTGGTCTCTGCATTGATCTGCACAGTTTTACGGATTAAAACAGAAAAAAGTTGTCCCCCCCAGATATCCAACGCTCCAAAAAGCGGAATGGTGAGAAGGCCGGCGATTACCCTGCCAAACAGGACCTGGCTGCTGCCGAGCACGCGATATTCCCAGATCAGCGTGATGCAGAGGACAAGGAGCAGGGCCGGAATATGCCAAATCCGTGCAAAGGCCCTCTGGGCAGGAAGCAGCGGCATTTCGGAGGATTGCCCTGAAATCAGCGCATTGGCGACCCAGCGTCTTGATTTGATGACCATAAAGGCAAGAGCTATTGCGGTACTGACAATGATGATGGCAACAACGGCGAGAAAGGCATTATCCGGAGCCGAGAGTTTTCTCAGGATTGTCCCTGAGCGGACAAGAATTATCTCAAGCCCGCAGAGTGTTGTTATCCAGGTGAACATGAAGCGGGCGACTTTGTCCGAGTAAGGCAGGATCCTGAGCGAAGCTCTTGCGGGCGACAGCATTACCGCAGCGATCAACACCAGGAGCCGTACGTAATAGCTGGCAATTATATAATTTGAACCGATGAGGTGCGGAGCGCTGTCATGCGGTATCAAGATAATATAGAGAATAAACGATATCGCTATATAGACAGCTGTATAGATAATTTCCAGGCCGATGGCCGTGAGCGTGTGCCAGATGCGGGAAAAGAGGTCATGTTCCGGAAACAGGCCCAGTTTATCATGGAAAGGCAGACAGACCCGGCGGACTGCGTATTCACCGGCGATGCTGGTAAAAATGGTGAAGATGACAAGAAAGAGCAGCAGTACGGGAGACTGTGTCTCTGCCACTTTTTCCCACTGGTTTTTGATCGTGACCGGCAGCGCTTTAAAACCTGCAACCTGATCATAAAATCTTTCAATATGGGCTTCAACAGAAGATACTGCGGCTAGAAAGGGTTTGTCGATGATAGCTGAGGCGGGAGCATTATGGCGGCTGCCGCTCGAGCCTGCAGGCATCTGGCCATGTACTGTAGAATAGAGGATAAGGCCTGAAAAAACAATAATGCAGAGCCATAGAAGGAGGGTTCTCATCTTCATTGCATAAACCGAGTTAATCCCGGATTTCCAGGTGCATTTCTTTCAGGTCAAGTACTACCATAAATTAACGATGTCTACAGGAACTAATAGACTATTCTGCCCAGAAGGTACAGAGTGTTTTAAAGCAAAAAGCCATTTCCCGGGAGAGGAAATGGCTTTTTGTCTGATCAAACCTGTATCAGAGTCTATTGTTTCGTCGATTCAGAGGTGATTTCAACAAGCAGCTCGTAGACTTGCATCGGCTCCATATCGTGAGCTGTACCGATATCTTTGAATTTCTCACCGGCTTCTGCTTTTATGCCCCTGGCTGCGAGTTTCTCGATGATCTCGCCGGTGTCAAGACCGTATTCACTGCATACGTCACCGAGTGTTTTTTTGCCCAGTCCCGAATTGGGGGCAACCGGAAGCGGTGAGGAAGCGGCTCCATCGGCTCCACCATTTGTTGCCTGGGGCGGTGGGGACAGCTTTGCCGGCTTGATAATGTCGTAGATCTGCTGGGGGGATTTTTTTGCGTTGTCGGCGATTTCCTGGAGCAGTTCTTTTTCATCTGTAACCGAGATACCGGCAGCTTCGAGTAATTCAATACTTTTTGCCAGGTCGAGATTCTCTCTTTTGGTGAACATCTTTAAAGAGGATGCCTCGGCATGACCATAAGGCGGTTCACCGTATGTTTTCGCTGCAGTGTCTTTAAAATGTTCTGATATTTCCATGATCGTGCTCATCGGCGGAACATTGTAATAGGTTCCAACAACAAAAATGACGGTAAGAGCCAGTGCAACATTGAAGGAGCCGGTAAAGACCTTGACCTCACGAGCCTTGTTTTTCATGTATGCGACGATGGGGTTCCAGTTGTAGTAGATGTGCAGGAGACCAGCGGCAAGAAAAAGGAAGCCGACCGTGGTGTGCTGGGCACCCCAGTCACCTTTGGTCAAACCGAGAAAAGACCAGGTCGCCCAGTTGGCCACCCGTCCCTCCGGGACGATATAAAGGACAATCGAGTTGATGGTCAAGACGACAAGACTTAAGAACATGGTCATCGAGGTAATCTTTCTGATATTCATTGTACTCACCTTGTTTATTGGAGGTTGATAATCATTGGTTTCACTAAAATGCTAGCGCATTAAAAAGTATAAAGGGAATAAGTAGATAGTTAAATTAATGCTCGGGGGCAGAATTGTAAACCGGCCATGAAGATGCCGAGGCAGCAATGTTTACAGGCATGAATGGCCATCATCTTGTTGTAGTGTCTGAGTTGGTCAGGAGGGTCATTTTGGTTCGGGCCGGTTATTTTTTCCAAAGTGGCCTGGGGGGGGCAGGGTCCTTTTTCTGGTGGAAAACTCAATTGATCCAGTGGGACAGGTTTCCCGGCAGCTGTAACAGGAAAAACAGTCTGGAGTGGTTTTCCTGTCCTGCTTTAAAATGGCACCCATGACAGTTGAGGGACAGGCGCTGATGCACTTTTCACAGGCTATGCAGGTCTCATAATTGACGCTGATTTTGTTAAAACTGATTTTTTCAACGAGCCACCCTGCCAGGCCAAACGGGCAGAAAAAATGGCACCATGGCCTGTAAACAAAAAGACTTGTCAGCAGAAGAACTGCAACAAAGATTATGGCGGAGAAGCCAAGGTGCTGCGGCTTGAAAATTTTAAAGGGGTCGACAAACTCGATAATGTCTGTTCCCCAAACGAACGCTGCAAGGGTAAAAACAGTAAAAAAGGCTACCCGGATCGAATTGCTGATATAAAAAGGTACTTTTATCCGTTTGCCGATAACAGCTATTGTCAGGCTGTCTTCATTTAAACGGAAGATGAGGTCCTGCAGCGAGCCGACCTGACAACCCCACGCGCATATGTATTTGTTTGCAAGAAAAACCAGTAACAGGAATAGGGCGAGGGCGACCATTCGCGGCGGGAAAATGGCTCCTGTGGACGCGAAGAGGTGAATGGCGTCCTTCACCGTGCCCATGGGGCTGGGATCTGCCCCGAGGGCAACACCAAAAATCAGCACTGAGAGAAAAAGGGTACATTTCCTCCATCCTCTGCTGACACGTTGTTTCCTGAATACTGCAAAAACGCAGAGGAGAAATGCAAACCACATCAAAAACTTGATAACGATCTTTTTCCAGTCCTTGGATTCGTGTTCCGCCGCTAAAGCGAGTTTTTTCGTTACCTGAGATCTAACCTGAGCGTCGGTTCCATATTCGGACAATGGTTTCTGAAGATCGGTTTTTTCCTGGAGTCCGAAAATATTCTTTAAAACCGGATTCGGCAGCCCGTTGGCCTGGCCAAAATCTTGTACCGACATTTCCCGGGTGACGACCAGTGTGCCGAGATCAGGCAGCTTCTCCGGTTTGCCGCCCCACAGTCGTGCCGATAGTGTCGACAAAATAACGACAGTGGCTATTAATGATGCAAACAGGATAATCGTACGCAGGGGTGAAGGCTTTGGCATCGATTAAAACTCCTTCTCTTGGGCTTGATGAGGCAATTCCGGGAGAACAAAGGTTAATAATTTAATTTATTTCTTTATCACATCGGCATGGATTTAGACAAGATTAATTTGCCTGGGTGAGTGCATTTTTAGTCTCTGCAGCTCTTTTTGAAACCTAATCCGTTACTGTCTGGGAATTAGTCTGGGCGGGGTGAACATATGGATAGAGTCGTGATTATCACAGGCGTTGGCAGAGGACTCGGGGCTGCAACAGCACGATATCCGGCCAACCGGGGACACAATGTCTGTGCCAATTACAAGAACAACGCAGAGAGCGCCCCTGTCACCTGGTTTGAGCGATTCAGGCAATGGGGGCGGCAAATACGCTGGCTGATCAGCAGCCTACAGGGAGACCTGGCGCTTCCAGGGAATGAAATCATCCTGCCCCAGTCGAACAGCCTTCGCCTGGTAGCGTCCTGCCGCGGTCTGCAGGCAGAGCTCGAACAACTGCTCGCCAAGGCTGCCGATAGTAGCGTCGCCGGTAATGACCGGGCCGCAGTCGAAATCGATCATCTGCTCAAGTCGCCGGGCGATGGCGGAGTTACTCGAGACTTTGAGTACCGGGGCAATAGCGTTGCCGGTGGGGGTGCCCAGCCCGGTTGAAAAAAGCACCAGGTTGGCGCCTGCACCAACCAGCGCGGTTGTGGACTCAACATCGCCTCCCGGTGTACAGAGCAGGTTGAGTCCGGGGCGTGAGACTTGCTCTGGGTAGTCGAGCACATCGACAATCGGTGCCGTACCTCCTTTTTTTGCCGCCCCTGCTGATTTCATCGCATCGGTAATCAAACCGTCACGAATATTGCCGGGTGAGGGGTTCATGTCGAAATCTGTCCCGAACATTTGCGCCTGGCGGCGGTATTCGCTCATCAGGGACAGGAAACGATCAGCATTTTGCTGGGTGGTGCAGCGGCCTACCAGTTCACTCTCAACCCCGCACAACTCCGGAAACTCAGCCAGGATGGCGCTCGCACCGGCCGCCACGAAGTGATCGACGGTGCGGCCTATAACCGGGTTTGCCGAGATACCGGAAAAACCGTCTGAGCCTCCGCATTCGACACCGACAGTCAGCCGGCTCAGGGGCACCAGGCTCCGGCTGGTTTTGTCGGCCTCCTGCAGCCCGAGCAGGGTCTGGCTAATCATCGCTTCGGTCATGTCGCCGGGACCGTCCCATGTTTGTCGGTCAAAAAAGAAAAGAGGTTTGTCCAGCTTGGCGGTGCGCTTGGCCACTTCTTCCTTGAGCAGCGATATTTCGGCATTCTGGCAGCCGAGGCTGATCACGGTTGCCCCAGCCACGTTGGGGTGGGTTATGTAGTCGGCGAGCAGGCCGCAGAGCAGGCGGGCATCAGCTCGGGTACCGCCGCAACCCAGACTGTGAGTCAGAAACTTGATTCCGTCAATGTTGGCAAAAACCGGTGTCGGGGAAGAGATGGTGCGGGGCTGGATGTTACCCCTCCCTGAAACAGCTGCATCCCGCTGCATGTTTCTAACCAGTTCCTCGGTATAGGATTCATAACCGCTGGGGCGGGTTATACCGAGTACCCTCGGCATGACATCCTTGATAATGAGAAGTTCCTGGTTTGAACAGAATACGAGCGGCACGAATATCCAGTGGTTGGCGGTTCCGGCGGTACCATTGCTGCGTGCATATCCCATGAAACCTTCAGCAAGGCCGGCTGGAGGAGCGGGAGGAGACCAGTTTTGCCGGCGGCTGGTTTCTATCGGCTCACTTGTCGCATGGCGGAGGTTCTCGGTGGTGATCAGTTCCCCCGGTTCGATCGGGCAGGTGATTTCACCGACCGTAATTCCATACATCGTTGCGCGCTCTCCGGGGGCAAACGATCGGGCGGCAAACTTATGCTTGGTGGGGATGTTCTGCTGCAGGACAACCTTTACACCGTTAATGGTAAATGTTTCCCCCTTGTGCAGGGGCTGCAGGGCAACGATGAGGTCGTCCTGTTCATCGATTTGAAGTAATGATTGCTGGTTCATGATAACCTGGGGATGTGGGGGATAAAAATATCATCTGTCTCAGCCGCCTGATAACGGCCGCCGGATTGCCTGCTAAAATTCGATGACCGCCTTGATTACCCGTGCCTCAGGAGTAGCCCAGCGGGAGAAGCTGTCAACAGTTTCAGCAAGGCTGCAGCGATGGCTCACCAGTGGTTCAACGGCCACCGTGCCCGAGGCCATGGCCTCCATTACCCAGCGAAAATCATCAATGGTCGCGTTACGGCTGCTGAGAAGCGTCGTTTCCCTCTTGTGGAATTCAGGATCTGAAAAACAGATGTCTGCATTCACCAGGCCCACGAGAACATAGCGGCCGCCATGAGCAAGATAGAGAAAACCATCCATCATCGAACGGGCATTACCGGTGGCGTCCAAAATCAGTGTCGGGAAGTCTCCGCCGGTTGCCGTTTCGATTTCCTCTCTAACCCCTTCACGACCTGCCTCGATGGTGGCTGTCAAGTTCAGTTGAGTTGCGGCGAAGTCGAGCCGCTCCTTCGAGATATCCATGGCCAGAACAGATCCACCGGCCAGGCGGGCGAACTGCATGACCCCGAGGCCGATGGGACCGGCCCCGATCACAAGCACCTGTTCACCCGGTTTGATTTGGGCCCTGCGCACCGCATGAGCACCAATTGCAAAACATTCGCACAAGGCAAGCTGGTCAACAGACAGTCCGTCGTGTTTGGCCAGCTGAGAGGTGGGAACACTGAGATATTCACGCATACCACCATCACTGTGCACGCCGAGCACATTCATGTTCACGCAGCAGTTGGGCCGAGCGTTGCGACAGGCGATGCAGGAACCACAGGCAATGTATGGCACAACGGCAACCCGATCACCAGCCTGCACCCCTTCCTTGTTGGCGCCTGCCGCTACCACCTCTGCCGCTATCTCATGACCGAGAATTCGGGGGTAGGAGAAGAACGGCTGGCGGCCGGCAAAGGCGTGCAGATCGGTACCGCACACGCCAAGCCGGGTCATTCGGAGCAGTGCGCTGCCAGGGGAATGATCAGGCGTTTGATGAGTTTCAAGGGTCAGGGATCCAGGGGTATTGCAGACAACAGCCTTCATTTTATGCTCCTGGTTGACGTTTCTTTACCGGTAAATCAGGGTCGGCAGCCACATGGAAAAGCCGGGTACAAAGGTGATGAGCGCAAGCACGACTACCAGGGGAAAGAGAAACGGCATTGTGGCGCTGGTACAGCGTTCAAAACTGATGCCTGAAACGCGGGACAGCACGTAGAGTACCATGCCCACAGGCGGTGTAAGCAGTCCTATCATCAGGTTGAGCACCATGATCACCCCGAAATGCACCGGATCAATACCGATCCCCTCGGCGACCGGCAGCAGGACTGGAACCAGAATGGTGATCGCGGCAACGGTTTCCATAAAGCAGCCGACGACAAACAGCACCAGGTTGAGCAGGATGAGCAGAATGATCGGGTTCTGCGTTATTGTCATGAGCATCGCGGTGAAATGTTCGGTGACACGGTTGCTTGTCAGGATCCAGGCAAAAATCGATGCGGCGGCAACGATAAAACAGATAATGGCAGAGGTCTCGATGGTATCCATGCTGACAACCAGGAGCCGCTTCCAGGTCAGCGTGCGGTAGACCACAACTCCAAGCAGGAGCGCATAGGCGCAGGCGGAAATCGCGGCTTCAGTCGGCGTGAAGGCTCCGGTGAGAATTCCCCCGACGATGATCACCGGAGTGAGCAGAGACAAAAAGGCGCGTTTGAGGGTTTTGCCCAGGAGCCGGATGTCGAAGCGGCTGTCGCGCGGGTAGTTTCGTTTTTTAGCGTACCAGGCGACGAGCAGCATCAGGGCAACCGCCATGAGCAGGCCGGGGATGAACCCGGCGGCAAAGAGTTGACCGACCGAGGCGGAGGCCATGACACCATAGACGACCATCGGCAGGCTCGGCGGAATGATGGGCCCTATCGTGGAGGAAGCAGCGGTGACGGCGACCGCAAAGTCATCATCATAGCCTGCGTCGCGCATGGCCTTGATCTCGATGGTGCCGAGGCCGCCGGCATCAGCCACGGCTGCTCCGGACATGCCGGCAAAAAGAACGGAGGCGATGATATTCACGTGCCCGAGACCACCGCGCAGCCAGCCGATACAGGCGGTGGCAAAGGCGAAAATACGGTTGGTGATTCCAGCCGAGTTCATCAGGTTGCCGGCGAGAATAAAAAAAGGAATAGCGAGCAGCGGAAAACTGTCAACACCATTGACCATCCGATGGATAACGACAAAGTCGGGCACTCTGCCCGACATGAGAACCCAGAGCATGGAGCTGCCGGCAAGCGCGATGCCCACCGGTACGCCGATGATGAGCAGGGCAAAGAGAACCACAAGCATGATGATTATGAGCGTCATGTCTCAAAACTCCATAGAGGTGCGGCAGTTTATACCTGGTTGTCTGGTGAAAGGCATCAATCCAACGGCTTATTCACAAGATTGTAATTAAGCGAGCTGTAACCCTGGCGCAGATGACGGAAAAAAACCTGGATCGAGCGGAAGGTCATCAGCGCGAAACCTGCAAAAACAATAACATAGAGATAACTCATCGGCCACCTGATGGAAGTCATATACTGAAGGTGCATTATTTTCAGTATCTTGAAAGAAATCCATGAACCGTAGGCGAAAAAAACGATGCGGATGATGTCCACAAGGGTTGACAGGATCCGCCCGGCCAAGGGACTGATAAAACGATAGAAAAATTCTACATGGATGTGGGTGTTCTTGCGGGCTGCGATTGGCGCGCCGGCAAAAGCGACGGCAACGAGGAGATAGCGGGCTATCTCCTCGGTCCAGGCGATTGAATCGTTGAGTACATAGCGGCTGAAAAACTGGGCGAAGACAACCACCGCCAGGGTCCAGAAAATTACCAAAGAGACATAGTCCTCGAAGCTGTAGTTGGAAAAATCCACTTCAAACTCTTCTGGCATCTCATTATCCGGCTGCATCAATCTTTCTTCTGATTTTGCAGTTTCCATGGTCATCTCCGCCTCATTGTAACGGTTCAAATGGTTGTCGCGCCGCTACTGGATGGCCTGCAGGCGGTCATAGATCTCCTGTGACCAGGTAGCGTCCGGGCCGTTGTGCAGTTTCATGGTTGCTTCCCTGAACGAGGTGATGTCGACCCTGTTGACCGTAACACCCTGGGATTCAAACCATTCTGCCAGTTTTTCCTCGGATTCGATGATATCCTGGGTCGCGGCGGCAGCATAGTTCTGCAGCTCCTCTATGAAGATCGCGCGGTCCCCGTCGGAGAGACGGTTCCAGAGCGGGCCGCCGATGATCTGCAGGATCGAGTCGGTGATATGGCCGGTGAGGTTGATAAACTTCTGCACCTCGTAGAATTTCTTGGCCTGGATGGTTGGCAGCGGGTTTTCCTGTGCGTCAACCACACCCTGCTGCAGAGCCAGGTAAACCTCGGCAAAGGCTATTGGTGTCGGATTGGCGCCGCACGCTTTCGGAAACATCATGTAAAGCGGTGCATTCGGCACACGAATCTTGAGTTTTGCCATGTCCTCACAGGTGTTCAGCGGTTTGTTGGAGGTTGCATGGCGTCGGCCGTAATAGGTGGCGGCAACGATATGATGCCCGGTTGCCTTGGTGTAACCGTCACTCAGCTCTTGGAACAGGTCGCTCTTCCAGTAGGCACGCCAGTGATCCAGGTCACGAAACATGTAGGGGGCGCCTGCTATTGCCAGCGGCCCAAAGGACTGCCCTGCAAACAGGTTGCCGGTGTGAATCATATCTACCGTGCCAAGCGCAAGTCCCTGGTTAATGTCGGCTTCCTTGCCCAGGGCAGAAGCCGGGAACACCTCGACCTCGTAGCGGCCTTCGGTGCGCTGCTTGATCCTTTCGGCAGCTTCTAACATCCGGTAATGATAGGGTTCGCTCGTCTCATAGACATGGGCATACTTCAATTTTTCGCCGGCTGCTGCCAGGGATCCATTGATAAGCAGTGTACCGGCGGCAAGCGCCAGCGCTAAAGTGGTATGTAACTTCATGGTAATCCTCCTTTTTTGGGTGGAATGATCACAACGTTATCCGTGCCGGCCGGCAGTGCAATTACCTGGCAGCCTGCTGTCCGAACAACGCAATTTGGGAGAATCCAAGTTTCCGTGAAATATTCAGCGCTTTCTCGGCAATAAGGCTCCCCAGTTTCTCCATTTTCCCTTCCTGAAGCATCGAGATGCCCGAAGCTATGCTGATCGCCGCAACCGGCTTGTCCGAGGAGCCGTAGATCGGCGCTGCCACACAGAATATCCCCTCGGTCACTTCCTGATTGTCGATTGCATACCCTCGTACTCTCGTTGCCGCCAGTTCCTCCTGTAAATCCATCAAATTCGTTATCGTCTGCGGGGTGAACGCGCGCATACGGCTTCCTGCGAGTATCTCCCGGGCCTTCTCATCGGGGTAGGCGGCAAGAATCGCTTTGCCAAGCCCGGTACAATACATCGGCAGGCGTGCCCCCAGCTCTGCAGAATAGCGAACGGCCGCTGAGCCTTCCGCTCTTTCCAGGTACACGACCTCGCCATTATTCTCTACGGCGAGGTAGACGGTCTCCCCTGTGCTCTCAAGTATCTGATCGAGATAGGGGCGGGCCACCCGATGAAGATCTCTCTTGCCAAGTGCCAGAAGCGTAACTTCGAAGAGGCCGAGACCAAGCTGAATCGTCTTGAACTGCTTGTTTGCATATTCGAGGATATTCCTTTCCATCAGGGTAAAGATGATATCAAAGGTGCTTGTTTTCGGAATCTTAAGGGAAGTGCTGATCTCGGTGAGCGTCAGCGGCTCACCCCTTTGAGCAAGCAGTTTGATGATATCAATGGTCCTTGTCGTGGATTTATTGATCCGCACCTCGGTCACCTGTGTTCTATATCAAGAATCTAGTTCACTATTTAGAACAATTGTACGAAACTGTCAATGGTTTTCAGCTGGGCCAGCCAGAGACAGCAGCGGGCTTTCAGGGCTGCAAATATGCTCAGCCAAGCCGCTGTCCCCGCTCTCGACTGGTTCCCGGGATACTACATTTACAGGCTCTTCCGGCCGGTCAGAAGAACCACATGCATGTCTTTCGGTCCGTGTGCGCCATAGACGATGGTCGACTCGATATCCCCTGTCTTTGAGGGTCCGCTTATGAAAACGTAGGAGGATGCGGGCGGTTGGTCCTGGAGCAGTGCCTGAAGTTCAGAAAGATCGGCAAGGATACGTTCAGCGGGGAGCAGTGCAATGTGAATTGAGGGGACCAGCGAGGTTGATCGGGCTCTGCCCGGCTCGGTTATCTGGACCACTGTCGCCGACTCGGCAATCCCCCAGTCTGCAGCAGTGATGCCGATAAAAGAGGCCGCGGTCTTGTTTCGTATCTCCGGGTCGCCCGGGGCGACGGTGTGCACCGTCACCCCGTCACCGGCAAGCCGCTCGGCAAGGTTCAGCGCCGAGCACTCCTGGCCGGCGTGCTGGATAATCTGTTTGTCCGTGCCAAACTCCGGTTCAGCACCCCGGGTGATATCAGCAATGATTTCAGCGGCAGCGTCAAGATCCGCCGCGCAATGCACCTGCAGCCTGATCTCTGCACCACTCTTTTGAAAACGTTCAAGCAGCGTTTGCTGAGCGTCTGCGGAACGATCGCTGATTGCAGCAAGTGTTGCAGAGACGTCAGGTTGGCAAAACACGGCAGGAAACTGGTCAGCGGACCGTTCCTGTGAGGAACTTACCGCCAATGCCGTCCGTATTTCTTTTAGAAACGATGAACGTTCAGCCATTTTTCACCTCACTGCGTTTACGCAACGAATTTCCATCTTTTCTCTGCCGCCAGCGCTGGCTGAAAGGCCGGTTGGCCAACGGCGGCAAATCGCGGCCTCTGGTCCACTCACCGACCGGGCCGATACCTCGTGTTATCATACCATTCTCCTTAATGAACGGCCGCTGAAGAAGCGAGAGCCCCTTGCACAGCAATCGGTAGAGTAAAGCATTGCTCACTGCCAGCCGCCAGAGCTTGAAAGTGAATGCTTCGAACGGTTTGTGCGGCCTGGTCTGCCAGCGTTCATCACCGTAGGCGAGTTTGTAGCGCAAAGCCAGCAGCATTCGCGGCAGATCGTTGTTAACCGGACAGACATCGAGGCAGGCGCCACAGAGGCTTTCACCTTTACACAAGTCAGCGTGCTGGTTCACTCCGTAGAGCAACGGCGTCAGCACCGCTCCAACGGGTCCGGAATACACGGCATTATAGGCATGCCCGCCGATGCGCCCATAGACCGGACAGACATTGAGGCAGGCGCCGCAGCGCAGGCAGGCGAGCACCTCACGGAACTCGGGATCGGCAAGAATCTTCGAGCGCCCGTTGTCGATCATAACCAGATGGAACTCTTCGGGTCCGTCAATGTCTCCTGACTGGCGCGGGCCGCCGGTAAAACTCACATAGCCAGACAATTTCTGCTGGGTTGCCGCCTTGGTCAGCAGCTGCAGTGTTTCCAGCTGATCGGCAAGGGTTGCCTCCACGCGCTCGATACCCATCAGGGCGACATGGATTTTCGGCATGGTCGTGGACATACGAATGTTGCCTTCGTTTGAAACAAGAGCGATCCGCCCGGTTTCGGCACAGGCAACATTGCAGCCGCTGATGCCCATGTCGGCAGTGAGCATTTTCTTGCGCAACGCTTTACGGGCTGCCATGGTCAGAGTTGGTGGATCTTCTGAATAGGGAATTCCGAGTTTTTCGGTGAAAAGCCTGCCGACCTGCTGGCGGTTGAGGTGCACGCTGGGAGCAACAATATGGGAGGGAGCCTCTTCCCGCAGCTGAACGATGTATTCTCCCAGATCGGTCTCCACCACCTCGATACCTTCCCGAAGCAGGGCAGCATCGACGCCGATTTCAGCAGAAACCATCGACTTGCCTTTGACGATGGTTTTCACGCCGCCATTGCGCGCAACTTCGACACAGTAGTTCACCGCTTCTTCGGCTGTTTTGGCAAAAAAGACCCTGCCGCCGTTCTGTTCCACCTTGTCGGCAAGCAATGCGAGCACGGCGTCAAGGTGCTCGAGTGTCTCCATGCGCTGCTGCTTGACTCTTTCACGCACTCCGGGATCTGCAAGAGTGGACCACTCTTTAAAGGCCCCCCGGCCGAAACGGTTCTGCAGTGTTTTTAAATTCTTCTGCAGGCTTTCGCTGGCCAGCCCGAGGCGGGCTCCTTCACGATAATCAGGCGCATCGGGTCCCTTCATATCACCCCTCCCGTGCAAGCCAGAACCTCGGCTATGTGTTTGACTTGAACCTGCTCCCTGCGACGTGACAGCCTGCCCTGAATGTTCATCAGGCAGCTCATGTCGCAGCCGACGACATAGTCTGCGCCGGTCGCAACGATATTATCAACCTTCTCATCGGCCATCGCTGAACTGATGTCGGCATAGTTGACACTAAAGGTCCCGCCGAAACCGCAGCATACGTCGCTATCCGTCATTTCCACAAGTTCGAGGCCGGACACCTGGGCAAGCAGCTGGCGGGGTTGTTCGGCGATGCCGAGACCGCGCATCAGATGGCAGGAGTCATGATAGGTAACCCGGGCAGGAAACCGTGCCTGCACGTCCGTAACCTTCAGGACATCGACCAGGTACTCGCTGAACTCGTAGCAGCTGGCGGCGACCCGTGCTGCCAGCTCTCTGGTTTTTTGATCTTCGCCCGCAAATAGTTCCGGGTAGTGGTGTCGAACCATGTGCACGCAGGAACCCGAGGGGCAGACGATATGCTCGGCCTCTGCAAAAATTGAGATAAAGCGGTGAGCCGCCGCCCTGGCTTCATGGTGATAGCCGCTGTTGAAGGCCGGCTGGCCGCAGCAGGTCTGTCCTTCGGGACAGTCAATCTGCACCCCGGCCCGTTCCAGCACATCCACCATCGCCTCGCCCACTTCGGGATAGATGCTATCGACAAGACATTGAATGAATAATGATACTCTTTTTTTCATACTACTCCGTTAAAGTAACAATGATACTCAGTGGAATACTTACAGGGCTGCCTGCTTCGCGAATCTTGATTCCCTGTTGCCTGATGTTCCCAGTTTTTCAGCGTTCTCAAGCTCCCGGACAAACACAGAGTGTCACCGTTACGGGATAAATCCGGCAAGTCGAGGGATAATCAGTACGAGCTCAGGAATATAGGTTATAATCATCAATACCACTATTTCCATGGCCACAAAGGGCAAGACCTTCATGGCGATTTCCTCATACGGTGTCTGGGCGATCGGGGCCGCCGTAAAAAGACAGACTCCCAGCGGCGGGGTCGTCAGGCCGATATTGACATTGACGATCATGATCAGGGCAAAATGCAGCGGATCGACGCCATACTTGAGGGCCAGCGGGAGCAGGATCGGGGCGAGCAAAATAACGTTGGCTCCTGTTTCCATGATCATGCCCATGAAAAGCAGAAAAATATTGACAAGCAGCAGGAACATCACTTTGTTTTGTGTGATTGACATCATGATTTCCGCGATCTGCGCGGGAATTCGCTCGATGGTCATGACAATGCTCAACAGCTGGGCCGTTGCGATAATCAACAGGATGACCGAGGAGACAACAGCGCTCTCGTAGAGACTCTCGGCAATATCTTTAACCGTTAATTTACGGTAGACAAAGATGCCGACGAATAAGGCAAAGCCGCAGGCCAGAGCAGCTGCCTCGGTGGCGGTGAACTGGCCGCTCAGTATGCCGCCGATAATAATGAGCGGCATGGTCAGACCAATGACGGCGCTTTTTGTGCGCTTGATCTTCTCTTTAAAATCGAGATGTTCAGTTCTTCGCGGATGATTATCCCGTATCGCGTAGAACAGCGCCAACCCCATCAAGCCGAAGCCGATGAGTACGCCCGGCACGATCCCGGCCATGAAGAGTGCCCCTATCGACTCACCTGTCACCGTCGCATAGATTACCATAATAATACTTGGCGGGATGATCGGTCCGATTATAGAGGATGCGGTAGTAACTGCGGCACTGTATGCGGCTGAGTATCCTTCCTTCTTCATAGCCGGAATCAGGATCGAGCCGATGGCCGCAGTATCGGCCACCGCGGCACCGGTCAGCCCGGCAAAGAGAATGCTCACCACGATATTGACCTGGGCGAGCGCACCCGGCAACCGGCCCACCAGCATCTGCACGAAGTTCACCAGGTCGCGGGTGATGCCGGTCCGGTTCATCAACTGGCCGGCAAGGATAAAAAACGGGATCGCCAGCAGCACAAAGCTGTCCACGCCGGAATAGAGCTTCTGTCCGATAATGGTGACCGGAATATTGCTGAACAGAGTAAAGTAAATCAGGGATACTATGCCGAAAATAAAAGCGATCGGGATTCCCATGATCAGAAGCACAATAAATGCCGCCACCAGCACCGAAAGTATCATCAAAAAGGCCCTCTCATATTTCCATCACTTGCTTATCATGAACTCGCCGGGGTCATCGCTCAACTGGGCTCCTACCAGATAATAGACGAGGTGAACGAGCATGAACAATATGCCAAGGGGCAGATGCAGCTTGACCCAGATGACGGATACCGGGATGATATCCCCCACCTGGTCGGCTGACTTGAATGCCGCATCCAGGCTGTATACAAAAGCGTAACAGAGAAATGTCATCACCAAAAGGTTCGAGATCTGCAGAAGACTCCGGAACAGCCATTTTTTCTTCACTTTTTTGATAAGTACTGTGACGCCGATGTGC
Source organism: uncultured delta proteobacterium (assembly GCA_963696725.1). Classification (GTDB taxonomy): domain Bacteria; phylum Desulfobacterota; class Desulfobulbia; order Desulfobulbales; family Desulfocapsaceae; genus MADRE3. Next base: position 89,173 of record CAVOLI010000013.1, on the reverse strand, counting down.
TGCCCGTTTACCAGCGCAACACTCCCTCCGACGAAGGCAATGCAGACAAGCAGCCAGCGGGCCAGTTCCTCGGTCCAGGACGGCGCATTGCCGGCCATGCGCAAAAAGACGCTGGCCAGGACGATTATCGTTGAGACAAGGGCGTAGAATATGCTCAGCCATTTGGCTATTGCACAGCTGGCATTACTTGCTTTTCGCAGTATCGACAAGACGTTTTCCATGGCTTTATCCGGTCTGTTACGATGTCGAGGCTTGACCTGCGGCAGGATGGGAAACGCCGAAGATGTGGTCGTTCCCCATCGCCTCACTCTTCAGGTTTATCCTAATAACCCAAAGCGGTTTCTGCTTCTTTTACGGCTGCCAGGAAGTCATCGACCACCTGAGGATCGACCTCGCTCTTGAGCCATTCTATGACGGCAGGCTGAGCTGTGGACTGGAACATCGCCACCTGCTCGGCAGTGGGTTGATAGACTTCCATTTTTTCCTTCAGCAGGTCAAGGCCGATAACCCTACTCATGAACGCTTCAGCGGCACGGTCAGCGCGGGCGCCATGGAGGCCGGCGATTTTGATGATCTGCTGAACATCAGCCGGCAGGCTGTTCAGACGGTCGGCATTCATGATCAGCATATTTTCACTCCAGGTGTGCCCGTCCAGCGTCAGATACTTCTGGACTTCGTAAAGCTTGCCAACAAAGGCGATAACTGAAATCGGGTTTTCCTGTCCATCAATAACCCCGGTTTGCAGGGAGGTGTATACCTCCGGCCAGGCAATCGGGATAGCTTTGGCACCAAGGGATTCCACCGTTTTTACGAAGACGGGAGACTGCATGACACGGAACTTGATGCCTTCCATGTCCTTGGGCTCCTTAATTGACCGGGTATTGTTGGTGAAGTTCCTGACTCCGTTCTGTCCCATGCCGAGACAGACGAGTCCGGTTTTCTGCTCCATCTTCGCCATCAGGTCTTTCCAGAACTTGCTGTTGTCGAAAACCCACCAGGCAACCTCGTCGGAACGGAAGACGTAGGGAATATTAATAACCTGGTATTCCGGGAAGAAGGAACCCATGTTGCCGGTTTCAATAGTAAGATCGAGCGTCCCCGACTTGACCATTTCCGTGGTGTCGCGACTGCCGCCGAGCTGGCTGGATGGGTAGAGCTCAATCTTTACACCACCATTTGTTGCCGTTTCGACATAGCTCTTGAAAATGAGCGCGTAGGCGTGTTCAGGATCTGGAATCTTGGCACTCTCCGGCCAGTTGGCCTGGTCGCTGTAGCCAAGACGAAGCGTTACCGGTTTGTCGGCAGCCATCAGGCTGGTGCTCAGAAACAGACAGCCAGCGGAAGCGATAACCAACAGAATTTTCAGAAATTTGTTCATCATTGTGCGTTTCTCCTTCTATGTTTGTTGTTTCCTTCACAATCGCTGTCGACAGAAAATCGACAGCACCCAAAACCAGCTGACAGCAATCCGGGTATGGCACCCCGATTTTCCTGCGGCTGCGCCTTGTCCGAAGTTCCTTCCAGTTCGGCGCGGGTCAGGCGAGCTGTCTCTATTTCCCGGATCCTAGAAGACGACCTTCTCGCCATAATCTGCAAGAAGCGGTTCCATGAGCATACGTAAACGAGATTTAACCGTATGGGTCTGGTAGGAGTCTGCAGGCGAGAGCGGCAGGAGCGCCGGTCCCATCTTGATTCCGCGCAGTTCCAGGGCGAGTTTGAAACCTACCGGGAACGGCGCCGCAAACATGGTCCTGATGACAACCAGAATCGAACGCTGCAGGGCCAGCGCTTTTTCCAGGTCTCCCTGCTGCCATGCCTTGTAGATGCCGACCATGATCTCGGGGAAGACGCCGGCGGTAGCGGTCATACATCCCTCCGCCCCCATCAGCAGTGACGCAAGAAGGGTCTCCTCACGTCCGGTGAGCATGGCGATGTCCTCGCCCGCGATGGCGATCTTGTCCATGAAATGCATGAAATCGACCATGCTGCCGCTTGAGTCCTTCATGCCTACCACCATTTCATAGCGGCAGAGGCGCTTGACCATGTCGTAATCAAGTGGTGAGGTGAAGAGCGGGATGTTGTAGAGAATGATCGGGATGGCACTTTTCTCGATGATCGTTTCAAAGAAGTGCTCCACCATCGCGCCGCCCGGGGTATAAAAGTAGGGAGGTGTTACAACAACGGCTTCGCAGCCGATGGCGGCGGCGTGTTTTGCCAGCCGGACAGATTCAGAGGGCATTGAAGCAACAACACCCGGAGTAACCGGCACGCGCCCGTTCACCTGATCGACGACAATGTCCATGCAGCGGCATTTTTCCTCAAAGCTCATATGGACGCCTTCGCCAACCGAACTCACCGGGAAAATACCGTTCAATCCTCGTTCGATGTTGAAATCAAGCAACCGTCGCAGCTCGGTCTCATTGACGCGAAAATCATCGTCAAACGGGGTCAACAGTGCCGGGTAGATACCTTGGGGACGAAACATGTTAACAATCTCCTTGTTTATAGGGCTTATCAGTTATCGTAGTTTGGGGGCAGGTCAAGTTTGTCGAGAAGTTCCCGGGTCGGCCTGCCATCTGCACTCCAGCCGCGCACGGTGTAGTATGTCTGTACCAGTTTACTCACATCTACTGTCGCACCCTTGCGGGGGCCGTCGGGCAGGGGCTGCGTCTTGAAGCGCTCGGGGAGCGAATCCTGGTCCGGGGTCAATCCCTCGCGCAGGTTGAAAAGACGGACAAGATTGTTCACCCGTTCTCCGGCCCGCAAGAGATTTTCTGCGCTGGCAAACGATTCGATGCCGGTGAGCGAGGCGAAAAGCGGGGCGATCTGCTCAAGGGACAGGGTAAATGCCGCAAAGAGACAGAGTCCGCTGCAGTTGACCAGGCAGTAGAAATCCTGCTGGCTTTTAACTATTTCCGGTTTGAACTCATCAGTATGCAGCCCGAGCGGCGAAGAGCTGTTCATGATCTCTTCGCCGATAGGCCAGGATCGCAGGTGACAGCCGCCCCTGTCACTTGTCGCGTAGGCAAGCGCCATTCCCTTGCTCGCCCGTGGGTCATAGGCAGGCAGTTCAAGCCCCTTGACATGGGCTCCGAGTCCCCTGGCGCCGGGAATTATCTCTTCGAGCCGTTTCACGCCAAGCGCCCAGCTGGCACCAGGTCCCTCACCCGTGCCCATCAGGCGCACCGCTCCAAGTATGGCCTCCGGATTGCCCCAGGTGAGTTCCAGTCCATTGGTATCCTCGGCACCGATCAGACCGCGCGTATAGCAGTCCATCAGGAAGCCGACGACGTTTCCGACGGAGACGGCATCGAGGCCGTAGGCATCGCAGAGGTGCTCCGCCTCGATGATCGTCGGGATATCGTTGTTGCCGCAATGGCCGCCGAACGACCACACGGTCTCGTATTCGGGCCCTTCGGTATAGGCCCCCTTGAGAGGACCTTCCTTTACCCGGGAAATCTTGCTGCAGCGAATGGTGCATGAGAAACAGGCGCGATGTCGCTCGAAGTATTTGCGCACCTCAAACTCGTCCACCGGCTTGACATCGAGCGTTGATCTGCTGAAATTCATGTTCGGATGAATACCGGTGTGATCCATCAGCGAGAGGATTACATTGGTGCCGAACTCGGGCTTTGCCGAGCCGGTGTCAGGCGCGTTGGACAATTCATTGGTTGCCTCCCGCACCATGCGTGAAAATTCTTTGTATCTGCGGTTTTCAGGTGCCCGGAGCCGTTGACCACCACCGCTTTCAAATTTTTTGATCCCATCACCGCGCCGGCTCCGCCGCGGCCGAAGGAGCGATACTCGGTCAGAATTCCGGCCAGCGGGGAGAGATGTCTCACCACTCGGACCGATGCAGGCGACACGATGTTCATTGGAATATGTCTCCTTGATTTTCTTATGGGTTTCGATCGTGTCCAGCCCCCAGTATTCTGTCTGCCGGAACGATTGATGCCTGATCGTCTTCGATCAGGATCATCACCGGCGAGTCTGAAGCGCCGGTAATAATCAGCGCGTCATAACCGGCATACTTGAACTCCGGGCCAAGGCTGCCGCCGGCGTTGGAGTCAAGCCACAGTCCGGTCGCCGGACTCTTGGTGCACACTTCCATGCGACCCGAAGCCGGGGCCGCCGAACCGGTGAGCGGACCCGTCGCGAAGACCAGAATGTTCTCGGGTGAGAGCGGGTCGCAGCCCGCAGCCATTCGGTTGAACAGGGTGTGAATGCCAAACCCTTTGCCGCCAATGTAGTTCTCAGCCACTTCCTTCTCAAGTTCCCTGCAGTCAATCCGACCGGAACTCAGGTCAACTTCCAGGACCTTCCCGGCATATCCGTTCCAATCCATGATCTAGCTCCTTGAAATGGCCCGCGTCGGGCAGATCTTTACACACGAAAACTCACCACCGCAGGTATCACAGATCAGCGGGCATCCCGCTTAGCGGGATGCACTCTGACCCCAGAGACGGGGCAGGCAGCGACACATTCGCCGCACTGCGTGCACTTTTGCTCATCCAGTACCACGTGGTCATCCCAGGAAAGTGCATCTTCAGGGCAGGCCGTGATGCAGAAATGTTCCTTGCAGGGAACACATACCTGTATGGTGCTCATTTCCGGCCATCCATCCTCGATGTGCACCCTGGCCAGTTTGACACTCTGCATACCCGGATTATGCGCAGCAGTACAGGCGAGCATGCAGAGTCTACAGTTTGTACAGGCGCTTCTTTTCAGTTTAAACATACCTAATCCCACATAAAGAGTTAGTTGTGTTTAGCTCTGAAACCCAGTCTCATTACCGACCCGTTTAATTGTCAAGCGGCAGGACGAAAGCGGGGCTCAGACTTTTTCTGCTGCCTGCGGGTTGAATCGTTTTGGAATGTTTTTTTTCGTATTCGGGGATAGTTCCATCCATCGAGGCGAAGATGATATTGAAGGTGCTCGTTGTCGGAATTGCAAGGACAGAACCGATCTCGGTGAGCGTCAGCGGCGAACCTCCTTCGGCAGGCAGTTTGATGCTGTCACTGGTTATTGCCGTGGATTTGTCCATGCACATGCATCACCCCTTGTTCTATATTAAGAATCTGGTTCACTATTTAGAACAATTGCGACGGCGTGTCAATGTTTTTCCTGCTGGCTTACACACCTGCCGGGCAGGGGCGGGAACGGTCTGCAGACAGCCCGTCGTGCGCCGGGGTATCTGGGGGTCTGGCGAAAGAAGAACACCAGCGATGCTGTCAGAACTGCGTTGAGCTGGTGTGCGCATGGCAACGGCAGCTCAATTATTGAAAATTGCTTCCAGGTGAACCATCTCTCCCTCTTTGCTCACATTTACTCTATACCCGAGTGAGTGAAAGAGTTTGATCATGCGCTTATTTTCTTTGGAGGTGTAGGCGGTAAAACCGATTATGTTGTTGCCCTTGGCCGCTTCGTCAAGCTTTTTGATCAAGACTGAGGACAGTCCTTTTCCCTGCCAGCTTTTCTCTACGGAAAAAGCGATTTCAGCCAGGCTGGTTTCCGGGTTTGAATAGTATTCTCCAACGGCAAGCACACGCTCAAAACCAGGCTCGCCCTCAACTGCAACAATCGTGAGATCCCTGCTGTAATCAATGATGAATGTCCGCTCTATCTGTTTTGAGACAAAGCTTGTTTTTTCGTGAAAAAAACGTGAGGTTACATCGGATTTGTCCAGCCCGTAGTAATGTTCCTGGATCGGCCGTTCATCGGTCAGTTTGACGGGCCGAAAGGTGATTTTACGGTTATTGATGATTCTGCTTTCCTCAAGATAGAGCGGATAGGTTGCATGCATTTCCTCTTTCAGCGAGCGTTCGGGGCCCAGCAGGCCGAGCTCTTTTGCCTGATCAAAGAGTGAATTCCTGAAGTCTGGGTGGGCAATGGAGATCATTGCCAGCGCCCGTTCCTGGATCGATTTACCAAAAAGGTTCACTGATCCGTATTCGGTGACAACATACTGGATCTCTCCGCGTGGAATGACTACAGCGCTGTTCAGCAGTACCGGGACGATGCGGCTTTTCTGGTTATTGCTTCGTGTCGAGGTGAGCATCAGGATTGACTTGCCTCCCTCCGACATGGAAGCGCCGCGGAAGAAATCAACAATTCCTGTTACCCCTGAAAAGTTGTTGTATGCGAGTGCATCTGCTGCAACCTGGCCCGTGAGATCTATTTCTCTGCCGATATTCATCGCTACCATTTTATGGTTTTTTGAGATAATCCGGGGATCGTTGACGTATTTGGAAGGGTGAAATTCGACAACGGAGTTGTTGTCGAGCATGTCGTAGAGATCCTGGTCGCCGATAGCATTGCTGCAGATAATTTTGCCGTTGTTGAATCGTTTCTGCTTGTTTGTCACAACGCCCATGGCCATGAGTTTCATGATCGTGTTGGTCACGTACTGGGTGTGAATGCCGAGATCGTTTTTCTCCATAAGGGCCTGGATATTGGCATCCGAAGTTGCTCCGAGAGACATCTGCATGGTTGAACCGTCGTCTACGAGCCGGGAAACGTAACGGGCAATGGTTGGTGCAGCGGCAACTTCCGGGTAGGTACCGATTTCACGTAAATGTTCATCGTATTCGACAAAATAATCGATATCGTTGACGTGAATATTGCTTCTTCCCTGAACACGAGGCATATGGCTGTTGACCTGGGCGATAACGATATCGGCGGCAGACGCTGCAGCAGATGTGATATCGACCGATATTCCGAGGCTCATCCAGCCGAAATCATCGGGCGGGGTTACCTGGATGAGAGCCACCTGAATCGGGAGCAGCCGGGATTTAATGAGCTTATGTATTTCAGAGAGATTTATCGGAGTAATGAAACGCAGGTCTCCCTTGAAGCTTTCAGAGTTTGCCGAACCGAGATAGAAGGAGCGAATATTGAGGTTCTGGGAGCGGGAGCGATCAGCAATCTGGGAGAGTGATGTTGATTCGGCACTGAAAAGCCTGACAATTTCCAGGTCGGTGAAATGAAGGCTGGCATCCGCGAGCCCTTTCACCAGATGCTGGGGTTCTCCGCATGAAGAACCGATAAAAATTCGCTGGCCTGACTGTATTTTCTTGATCGCCTTTTCAACTGAGAGCCTGCTCTGCTGGTAATTGTCTGCCCAGTACCCGGATTTATTCATCCTTTTTCTCCTGCCGCTGAATTGAGCAATTCTTAAAGAACAACACGCCTGCAATCTATTGGTTCTCAGCTTATTTATCAAGTAAATGCATTACCGCCCCGGCACTGATCATGGCGGAGCAATAATAAAAATATTGCCCAAAAGGGTATGTACAGGCTAGGATGGGAGGCTGGGGAAACGGATAGGACAAGGCGGTGACACTACTCAGAATCAGGAACAGGAAATAACAATGAAAACCGGTTTTGTTTTTGATGAGAAGTATCTGCAGCATGTTACTTTTAACGGTCATCCCGAGTGCTCACAGAGGCTTATTGCGATATTAAAGGGACTCATCGATGCCGGGATCATGAAAAAACTGCACCTGCTGAAAGCTGAACCGGCCAACCAGCGATGGATCGAGACGGTCCATCATGTCCGCTATATCCTCAGATTTGAGGAAGCATGTACCTGGGGGCTGCCGGATATTGATCATCAGGATAACTCGATATGCAGAGAGAGTTACGATATTGCATTGATGGCTGTCGGCGGCGTCCTCAAGGCTATTGACAGTGTGATGGAGAAAGAAGTCGACAATGCCTTCTGCGCTGTCAGGCCGCCCGGACATCATGCTGAACTGGACAAGGCGATGGGGTTCTGCTATTTCAACAACGTGGCCATTGGAGCACGTTACCTGCAGCGCAATTGGGGAGTGAAACGAGTCGGTATCATTGATTTTGATGTTCACCACGGCAACGGCACCCAGCACGTATTCGAACACGATAACAGTGTTTTTTACTACTCGATCCACGAGCATCCTTCCTTTGCCTATCCCGGGACCGGCAGAGAGTTTGAAACCGGTATCAGGGAGGGTGAAGGGTTCACGCTCAACAGCCCGGTGCTGCCCGGCAGCGGCGACGCCGTTTATAAAGAGAAACTGCTGGCTGATCTGGTGCCTGCTTTTGAAAAATTCAAGCCCGAAGTGATTTTACTCTCGGCAGGTTTTGATGCCCATGTCAGCGACTTGATGTCGGGGACTGAGTTGACAACGGAAGGCTACGATTTTGTAAACAAGACGGTGACGGACCTGGCAAATAATCTTGCAGACGGAAAGGTGATTTCCGTGCTCGAGGGTGGCTATGATCTTGAAATTTTGCCTGTCCTGGTCGCCAACCACATCCGTACGCTGATGGGTGACTGACTGACGGGTCATCATGGCCTCACATGCAGCTGTCATTTGGGACTGACAGGAGAAGGAAGGAGGAGCTATGTTTGTAAGTGAAACAATGAATACCAAACTGGTGACGGTAGCCCCGGAAACCACGCTGTCTGAAGCACGGGCATTGATGAAGGACAATAATTTTCGTCATTTGCCCGTTGTGGACAGAGCCGGAAAGCTCGTCGGCATTGTTACGGACCGCGATATGAGGGATGCATCTCCCTCATCGCTGTTGAGCGAGGAAGAATATAAGCGGACCTTTGACAGGGTAATGCAACACAGGGTCAGTGAGATCATGACGAAAGATCCGCTGACCATTTCGGTTTACTTCACCCTCCAGGATACGCTGATGGTGATGGGGAGCAAAAAGGTGGGAGCCTTACCTGTGGTCGATGGCGACGGGTACCTGAAGGGAATCATGTCGACCAGGGATCTGCTCAAGGCTTTCGTCAATGTCATGGGGATCGGAGAGCCGGGAACGCTTCTCTGCATCCTGGTAAATGAGAAAGCCGGCCAGTTGAAGAAGATTGTCGACATTGTCACCGAAGAGAATGTGTCGATGGGGAGCGTTCTTGTGGCCAGGTATTGGGATGGGGAAAAGCGGGCAATATTTCCCTATCTGTTAACCAATAATGTGGCAACAATTAAGAAGAAACTTCTTGCTCAGGGTTTTGATCTTACCGATCCGATGAAATGGTATCTCGATCAGCTTCCCAAAAAAAATGATTAATCTGAAAACGGGCACCGGCTGTCAATGCGGCACCGGGTTGTGTCAATCTTTGTCGGTTCTTGTATAGAGGGCGGTGGAAATTATCATGGCAGTGTACTACGTGGATGGAACATTTGTTGCGAAGGAAGCAGCGGTTTTACCGGTTGGAGATCTGGCAATCCTCAGAGGATACGGTGTTTTTGATTTTTTAAGGACATATGGCGGGCGCCCGTTTCATCTCGATGCCCATATCCGGCGGCTGCAGAATTCCGCACGGCTGATTCAGCTTTCATGCCCCTGGAGTCACGCCGAGCTCGTCGAGATCGTCCATGAGACGATAAAGCGCAATGATTATCATGAGTTCAATGTTCGACTGCTTATTACCGGCGGTGACAGCGACGATTCCATTACACCCGGGAGCAAGCCCCGGCTGCTGGTGATGGTGACGCCGGTAATGGAATTTCCCGGCCAATGGTACCAGGACGGGGTGCAGATAATAACGAGCGATATCAGCCGCTCTATTCCCGGTGCAAAATCGATTGATTATATCAGAGCCATCATTGCTCTCAACAACGCCAGAGCAGCGGGCGCGGTTGAATCGGTCTACGTGGACGGCAGGGGACAGGTGCTGGAGGGTACTACCTCAAATCTTTTTGCTGTTTCAGGGGGACAGCTGATAACGCCGTCGGTCGATATTCTCCCTGGAGTAACACGTGATGTGGTTCTTGACCTGACCGCCGCTGAATTCAAACCTGAACTGAGGTTGATTCAAAAAGAAGATATTCTGGCCGCTGACGAACTCTTTCTGACTTCGTCCAACAAGGAAGTGCTGCCGGTCACCGGGGTTGACGGGGTGACCATCGGCAGCGGCAGACCCGGCGAGGCCACTAAAAGAATCATGAAGCTTTTTGCGGATTACACAAAAGAGTATGCAGCAGGTCTGATATCCTGACATAAAGACAGATTGGACAGGATTCGGATACATAGCGTAGAATCCAATATACAGGCAGCTTTCATCTCAAGCAGCATGACCTGAAAGAGATGAGAAAGATATTCGCCTAGCCTCCGATTCTCTGCTGATTGCCATGCTTCCCCAGGTTTCTGCACCAAGGCGATGACGGGTCTTGCATTCTATGAGCAGGCAGGTCATTGTTTCGCTCGAACAGACTCCCCTCTGGTGTGGGCGCTCTACTGCCGAATACCCGGATCATTTGAGATTCTCATCAGGGCCGTGAAGAGGACTTCCTGCAGGGCTTTTTCCTGTTCACAGCTTTGACCATTGGTCTGCTGCAATGTTTTGAAGAAACGATGACAGACTTTCAGGTTTGCTGCCGACCACTCTTTCGTGAATCCTGCTGCGCCAGAATCGTTAATACCCGCACGGGACTCTGGATAGTCACGTCGACCGTGTGCCCAGTTTATCGACTGCTGGTAATAGAGCAGTGCCCTGTTGAGCAGGACAAACAGCAGGGATATATTCTCGGCGGGTCCAACCAGGATCTGCGGCCCTGCTATCTTCACGCCCATGAATGAAGCGTTGGCGGAGAACTGGGTTCTTCCGGCGATGGCTCCGACCGTCCCGGCAATTCCGCCAAGGGCGGTAAAGAGGCCAAGGCTATGACCCAGGGCGGCGACATCAATACCTGCTCCGATGGCTGCTCCGCCAAGTCCTCCAAGGATCATAAACTGTTTACGGGTAAGTCCGAGCAGTTGCCAGGTTGTTTCACTGAAAAGATCTTCTCGAAGAATCGAGTGCTCCGGGAGTTTATAATCAAATATATTATGCTTGAACAGTGATCGAATCTGCTGGTGAGCGGCGGTTTCCATCTTCATCACTCGTTTGCTGTACTCTTCGACCAGCCTGCGTTCTTTTTCGGAGATATCCTCGCTGGCGGAAATATTTTCAACGAGCTGCAGGGACAGGGATTGTTTTAACAGGCTGCTGATAGTCCCTGAGCAGGTCCTTGTTCGGGAAGCCCAGTCCGCTTTGAATGAATCGATAATCTCGTTGAGAACCCCATGCCAGTCCTGGTCAATGGCTTTCAGGGATTCGAGCAGTTCAATGCGCTCGACATAGGTAGCCCGATGGGCATTGAACTGCCTGTTTGAATTGAACCGTTTTCTGAATTCGTCTTTCCAGTCATCGAGGTGCTCAAAGGTATCATCTTTGCAGTTGATGACTGCCATCCGTGGCCTGCCGATCAATCGCAGGATTTCCATTTCAGCCCGGTCAACTGATCGGACCGGCCGGGACCCGTCAACCACGTAGATGATTCCTGCTCCACGGGCAACAGGGCTGAGAAGTTCGTGATCGTCGACGAGGTCTGAAGATGATCCGGTAAATTCCCTGAGTTGCTTCAGACGAGAATCGCTGTTTCCGGTAAATGTCTTGAGTGCTTCCAGTATCCGCTGGGGGTACTGAAACCCGGGGGTGTCTGTGAATCTGAGTAGTTCCTTGCCGTCAATGACAACGGGGAATGTCCTGCATTTGGTGGTTTCGCCGGGAACGGGACTGATTCGTACGGAGTCATCCTCGGCCAGGGTTGACAAGACCGAAGATTTGCCTTCGTTGGGGTGACCGATTATGGCGATTTCAGGAGTTGTCATCTGCAGTGTAGGGAAAAATTTTCAAATAGGGGTCCGAGAGTGCATCAAGTTTTTGTTTCCATACGCTGCAATCCCGGGGTGCAGGAATGGTAAGGTCACGATTGTGTACCGGCTTTCCAACCAGACCGATGTAGATGGGTGTAGACTCATGGACGGAATTACGAAGATTTCTGATAAACGCAATAATTTCGCCTATCGGCGGCATCCATGATTCCAGTAGCAGGAAAATCCCGACATTCCTGTCCGGCCCGTTTTCTTCTATCCGCCGCAGGAGCGCCTGGTCCGAGGGGTGGTCCTGCATCATGGTTTCCTGGTGCTCGACAGTAAAACCACGTCGCTGAAGAAATAACAGAAATGGACCCAGGTCAAACTGACTCGAGACATCGCAGGCGATCAGCAGCATGAGCGGGAAAGCGCCTGATAAATTGACGGATTCGTGGTGATTTTGCCGGTAAAGGTCTTCTCGCTCGAGGTTCTTCAGAGATGCGCCATTGTTTTTTACAGCGGCCTGAGTCGATACCAGCGGGGTTTGCATTCGTCTGATGACACTCATCCCGTCACTGCTGCCGAGATTGATGTTCTTAAGGCCGCTCCGCTGGCACCAGGCGGCGAAAACTGACAGCAGAAGGCGAAACAGCAGGCCATATACCAGGAGGCAGAGCAGCAGAAACGGCCACCATGATACCAGGTTCTCCGTCGCCAGATGATAGATGCCATCCTTTAAGATGATTCTGCTGCCCTCTATTGCGGAGAGTGACGGGTAGGCAAGGTCCTCCGGGAAAATCCAGGACCAGGGAAGGGCAAGGAGTTTCACCATTTTGTAAAGGGCCGCTGAGCTGAACTGAATTGTCGACTGCCAGCCGAATGCCAGATCACTTGTTGTCACCCGGAAAAGGGAGGCGCCGAGCAGTCCGGCATTAAAGCCGACCAGGGTGCGCTGGCTGAGAGAAAAGAGCGGCCAGTAGAGCAGCAGTCCATATTTCCGGTGTACTGTTCTGGCAAGGCCGAGAATCTGTTGATAGGTGTTGTGCTTTTCTCCGGAAACCGAACCACTCAACCGCTGCCTGATTCTGTCGGCAAGGCGGGCTGCAAGTGCTGTATAGAACCTGAACGTTATCGGAAACGACTGCTTCAGCAGGCCGGTGAGATTGAACAGCAGCCTGAGAAGCAGCAGCAGCGCCAGGATAATTTGAGAAAAAATAAAGAGAAAGAGAAAATGAAAGACATTGACAGGAGTTGTTCCTGAATACGAAAAAAAAGCCCACCCGCTGAGCAGGCCTCCCAGGACAGCGAAAATCGGCAACAGCACCAGCATCAGCCGCAGCGCTTCATCAACAAGTGCTCCGGGAAGTGGGCCTGCGGCTTCCCCGGCGGACATTTTTTTTTGTTCCTTTAACCAGGATAACAGCAGTATGGACGGGGATGCCGGCTCTCCGGAATCCTTTTGGTCAAGTTCAAGGTAAATGAAACGATCTCTCTGGTGCAACAAAGAGTCGCTGATGCCCTGATCACGATAGAAGAAGTATTCAAGATCGAAGATGTCGGAATAGTTCCAGAATGACTTCATCCCGTTTGTCGAACCTTTTAATTGTATGCTGATCTGTCTGTACAGCAGGCTGTGATAGGCCGCTGTGCTCCTCTTGCATACCACCATAGCCTATTGTGAGTTTTATTTGAAAGCGAAATCGGCGAGGGAGGGAGCAAAATACCCTGAAACGGGATGCTTTTGAAGAACCTGAGGAGAAAACCGGGGGTAGCCCCGGTTTTCTCTTATTCAGTCTGATGGGACTAGGCTTTAACCTTGCCTTCCATCATAAGATTCGGCGGGCCCAGCCAGGCTCCCTTGAGAAGCAGGTTGAAGTATGCCCATTTGAACATCAGCTTGGCCATGTGGTTCATCTCTGTGTCCTTGAGCAGATTCAGCGGGCCGATTGCAGGAAATGGATACTTTCCGGTCAGTGGTTCGGTGTCGTAGTTAAAATCGATGATATAGGCTTTCCCGAAGCCTGATTCTATGAATCAGACAGCATGCCCGTCGGAGCGGGCATGCTGTTCACTCCCGGTTATATAGGCCATGATGTTTTCATGGACCACATCTCCCTGAAAATGGGCGACTGCTCCTGCCTTGGAGGTCGGCACATCAGTGCCGTCTCCGAGCACCCAGACGTTTTCTCTGCCTTCCGGCTGCAGGGTGTGCTTGTCAACCGGGATGTAGCCCATCGGGTCACTGATTCCGGATTCGATCATGACCTGCGCGCCAAAGTTGGGCGGGATTGATACGAGCATGTCATACTCGACTTCCGCACCGTCATACGCCTGGATTACCTTTCGGGTGTGATCGACCGACCCCAGGGCAAAATTCGGAATGATCTTGATGTTCTTGTCCTCGCAGGCATCGGTGAGAACCTTCGTGGCCACAGGCTTGGTAAAGGCTCCTGAGAGCGGCGTGACAAATTCAAGCTCAACGTCGTCGCGGATACCTCGCTGGTGAAAATGCCAGTCGGCAAGAAAGGCAAATTCAAGCGGGGCCACCGGGCACTTGATCGGCATTTCGGCAATATTGATAACCATCTTGCCGCCCTTGAAGAGTTTCAGCGCTTTGCCGAGTTCCTGGCAGTCGTTAAAGCGGTAATAGCCGAAAATATTATTGCCCCATCCTTCCTCGAGTCCCTCGATCTCCTCAGGACGAATATCACATCCGGTTGCCATAACCAGGATGTCATAGTTGAACTTTCCTTCGGTTGCGGTACTGACTTCCTGTTTATCCCAGTCAACGTTGGTCAGTTCAGAGATGACAAAATCTATGCCGGGCTTGATGAATTCTCTGCGGCTTCTTCTTATTTCGTGTGGTTTGTTGATGCCAAAAGGCACAAAGAGGTATCCCGGCTGATAATAGTGGACATTATCCTTGTCAATCAAGGTAATGGACCAGTCATTATCCAGGTCTCGCCTCATTTTGTTTGCCATCATGGTACCGGCACTGCCGGCACCGAGTATGACTAGTTTTTTCATGACTGTTGTTGCCTCCTTTACAAGCGGATTTAAAACGGGGGTTGTGGGTTATCGTTAATGCTGCTGGTATTCTCTTGTGATTTTTCTTTATTTACGGACGTTTCTCTGTTGAGCAGTATCGTTCTCGTAGGTCTGCAGAACACTGCCCATCGTCATCAGTATCGTGAAGAGAAAGCCAAGTGCTGTCTGGACTTCTGGCTCTCTCATACGCTTGATCATTGCTATCGGGCCGACCGGTTCAATTTTTGACATGTCAAAGGTGGCTATCGCCTGGCATATTGCCTCCACCTGTTTGTCGTCGTAATCCAGCTTTTTTACCTGGGCCCAGGCCGTGCCAGCCAGCTTGACGATACCGCTGCTCTGCTGAAGGCTGTCCAGCCAGACGTTGACACTGTTCATGACGTCTGAGCCCTGCATGACCGTGCTGAACTCTTTAACCAGCTCCGTCATCGGCTGAATCATGTTGAGCAGGTCGCTGAGCGTGTGAATATTGATCAGAACCGTGTGGAGCAGGTCGCCGATTTTCTCGGCCTGGAACTCACCTTCATGCAGGGAGTTCATGAAACGCAGCAATCGCGGGTAGATAAGCTGAACAATCGGGACCAGGTCATCACGAAGCTCAACACCTGCCTTGAGCATATCCACTGCTTCCCCGAGATTCTCTAGATTCGTCAGGACTTTCCTGAGCAGTATGGTCAGTTCATCGATGTGAAATTCTCCATCCAGCTCTTGGAAAAAGTTTATGGTCGATGGATATGCCTGCTTGGCCAGGGGTATCAGGTCATTTTTCAGCTCGACGCCCGATTTGAGCGTGTCGACCATCTCGTTGAGTTCATCAAGGCTGGTCAGGACATTTTTGGCGAGATGGACAGCTTTCTCGCTGCTGTAATCCTCCTCGATATCAGCAAGAAAACTGCCCATGCCGGGCTGAGCCTGTTTGAGAAGCGGTTCCAGGTCTCTTTTCAGCTCCTGTAGGACATCTGATTTCAGGGACTTTACTTCGGCTGAGAGCTGGTCCAGTTTTTCCAGGATTAAGGCTTCGTTCATCGTTTTTCTCTCGTGATGTTAATGTGGATGGTAAATTGTGATCAAAAGAGCCCTGTTTGTATGTCTTTCTGGCACTGACAGGGCCGGCACGTTCAAACAGATCGGTCAGCGAATCCTGCTGAGACGGTTTATGCCAAAAGGCACTACTACAAATGTCACTACTACTTTGTGACGTTTTTGATTCATTTGTCAAGGAAAAATTTCTGCCGTTTTGCTCCATCAATGCGACCCGGAAGAGCTCTTGGGTCATCTGCCCGCTCTTGCCCCAAAGAGCTGACATGCTTATAATACAACCTGTATTTTGTCAGGTTTTCTGTGATTTGAATCCCCTGGCAGAGCTTTTTTCACGGAAAAATGAATTTTATTCGTAAATGAAAAGGTATCTTCATGTATCAGGAAATCCTGACGTTCTGGTTTGAAGAGATCGAGCACTCGCAGTGGTGGAAAAAAGATGAGGAGTTTGATCAGTTACTCGCGCAGCGCTTCTCGGATATCCATGCGCGCGCCGTTCGCTGCGAGCTCTTCGAATGGCGGGCGAATCCCAGAGGAAGACTGGCCGAGATTATTGTTCTTGACCAGTTTTCCAGGAATATGTTCAGGGGGTCGCCTCTGGCATTTGCCAATGATCAGATGGCGCTGGTGCTTGCCCAGGAAGCTGTCGCAGGCTCATTTGACAAGCAGCTCTCAACCACGGAAAGGGGCTTTGTTTATCTCCCCTTCATGCACAGTGAGTCGCTGAAAATACACGAGGCTGCAGAGGAGATTTACCGCCGCCATGGTGTCCAGTCGAGCCTGGAATGGGAACTCAGGCACAAGGCGATCATCGAAAGATTTGGCCGCTACCCCCATAGAAACGAGATTCTTGGCAGGAAATCAACAAGCGAGGAGCTTGCCTTTTTGAAGGAGCCGAACTCAAGCTTTTAGGATCTTCAGGTAAACGTGTGCCTGTTTGCTCTGATCATCGCTCATTTGTCCATCGGAGCCCCCCTCTACTCGCCGCCTTATAGAGCCGCCAGCGCCGCTGCCCGGATATCAAGGGTGACAGGTTGGCCTGCTGCAAACTGTCCTTCATATCATGCGGATATTAGTGCACGATCCTGCCGTCCTCGATTTCAATAGTTCGCCCGGCGAGCCTTGCATATTCAGGTTCATGGGTAACCATGACAATAGACAGCCCTTCTTTATGGAGCTTGGCAAGCAGTTCCATGATCGTTTCACCGGTTGCCTTGTCCAGGCTGCCAGTCGGCTCGTCTGCAAAGAGAATCTTTGACGATTTGACCAGTGCCCGTGCTATGGCAACCCTTTGCTGTTCACCTCCGGAGAGGTTGCCCGGCAAGCGCTTCGCCTTGTCCGCCAGGCCAACCCGGCCGAGACAATCCATCGCTTTTGCCTCAGTCTGTCTGCTGACCGGTTTGATGGCATTCATGAAGGGCAGCAGGGTGTTCTCAAGGAC
Source organism: uncultured delta proteobacterium (assembly GCA_963696725.1). Taxonomy (GTDB): domain Bacteria; phylum Desulfobacterota; class Desulfobulbia; order Desulfobulbales; family Desulfocapsaceae; genus MADRE3. Next base: position 72,009 of record CAVOLI010000013.1, on the reverse strand, counting down.
ACTGAGGTAGGGCAGGAGGTAGTGAAACTGGAAAATGACCGAAAAATCCGATTTCCGAAGTCCGTTCAGATGTTTTTCAGAGACAGATGTAAGGTTTTGCCCACGATAATTAAGTTCACCTTCATCCGGCCTGACAAGTGTTGAGAGAACGTTAAGCAAGGTTGTTTTACCAGATCCGGACCTGCCGATGATTGAGGCAAAATCACCTTCTTCCAGTTTCAGGGAGATGCCCTTTAAAACGCTGACATCCTTTCCCTCGGAGGAGAAACTTTTCATAATATTGCTGGCCACGAGCATGGTATCACCTATATGGAAACGAGTGCCTGGGAAGGTTCAATAGAGGCTCCCCGCCAGGCTGGGTAAAGAGCTGAAAGGATCGTTATCAATGGAAAGATTAAAACGCAGATTGCCAGCTGGACGAGGGAAAAAACGGGTCGGGCTCCATCTGCCAGGGTCAGGAATTCCAGGGTCTTTAAACTGGCCCCAAAACCGACCAGGTATCCTACTGCACCAGCCAGTGCGCCAATAAGACCGGCTTCCAGGCAAAAAATCATAAAGACCCTGGATTTACCGTAGCCTAGCGATCGAAGGATGCCGATATCTTTCCTGCGCTCATTCACCGAAGAGAGCATCGACAGGCCGACCATAGCTGAGGCTGTCAGCAGGATGACAAGACTGATTGAGAGTGCGAGTTTCTGTACAAAATGTACCGAGGACATCCTCTGGTTAACAATATTTTGAAGTGCGATCACAGAGGTTTTCGGCAGGTTCGTCTGAATCTGGGCGACGATGTCTTCAATCGGACATCCGGCGCAAAGAGCGGAAACCTCGACAAAACTTATTGCGCCGGGCTGGCCGAGCATCTCCTGCAGTCGTCCAAGATCCATAAGAATTACAGAGTCATCATCACTGCCGGTTTCGAGCAGTGTACCTGATATCTTGAAGGCTTGGTTATAGAGCGAGAGCGTATCTCCGGTCCTGATCTCAAGTTTTTTCGCTGCCAGGCTTCCAATCAGAATCTCATTCGGCTGCTGCGGGAAGGCGCCATCCGTTGCCCAATAACTTTTTATACCCAGCTCATCCGCCCATTTCACCCCGACAACGGCAATGGCTAATTCATCCAGTTTTAACATGGTGACAAGTTTTGGAGCTACGACACTGATCCGGTCATTCAAGGCAATCGACCTGATGGCGGCAGTTGTTTCAGTCTCCTGTAAATCCTTGACATCGAGGAGCATATCACCCATGTGAAAGCCTCCATAGCTCACACTGAGCTTCTCCGTCGAGGGCTTTACGACGATATTTGCCCCGAAGGCGGTAAGCTTCTGCTCCAGGCTCACCCCCACAACCAGCGAAACCTGGTACAGGGCGACAATTGACATAACGCCAAGTGAAAAAACGAGGAGCAGCAGGAATGTCTTTGTTGGTTTTCTCCGCATGTTTTTAAGCGGAATGGTAAACAGATTCATTGTTCCCCCTAAAAGAAACGACTGCCCGGGATGACATCGGCAACATCAATGACGAGATGCTTTCCAGCAACCTCACGGGTCAATGGAGCCGGGTTGCAGCCACCTTGTACCACATTTATGCGGCTTGAATGAAAACGTCTTCCGCAGTTATTACAGACCATGAAATCTCCGTCCTGGCTGTAACCTTTTCTAGAGGCAAAACAGACATCACAGGCATCAAAAGCCGCCCGGATAATACCGTCGCTGCTTTTCACCACAAAGAACTTTATGGTGCTGCCGCTATTCTTATACTGATAGTAGTGGGCTTTACCATCATTCACATCCGTGACGGGAATCTGGATTTTACCATCGTGGTCTTTAATGTTTTTATGTGAACTGAAAAGACTGAAGGCTGTCTTGCCTTCACTCACAGAATGAACAAAAGGTGCGCCTAATACCAGCGCCATGATTACTGCCAATATGACTCGTCTCATTCCGACCTCCCTGGTCTTTGAGGGATATTTCTATTTCAACTGGATACAACGAAAAGCGGGGGTACTGCGGCGGAGGGAATCAAATCAGATAGACACAGGTGAGCATGTAAATCGGTATCTTTTTGTCTGCAAAATAAGGCTGCCCGAAAGATTTTTTCGAAGAAAGAAAAGCGGTTGTTTCTGATAAATACGCGTGTCGCGGCGTTGAGCTCATATCCATAGGACTGGATAAGCATGCAGCTATTTCTATAACTTCAAAGGAGGAATCGGCACAGAGCGTCCCGTCGCAATCGGATGACGGGACATGGTGCTTCTCCTGGAGATCACCGGAAAGCAGTTTTACATGGCTGGTCCCGGAGGGCATGCAGCAGGATGCCTGGAGCATCTCCGGTTGATGTAGGGAGCACTCGGGTTTACAGTTCACCTGGCCTGCCTGCAAGGTACCGAGTCCTGCCATCCCCATAACGATGATAGAGACGGTGATGCATTTGAGGAGATGCTTTATGTCTTGCGCGTGTCTTTTAACCATACGGCCTATATACCACATTGTAGGGACAATGGTCAAGAAAGTTCCGCCACTAGAGTCTCTTGCAAAATGATGATTTTCGTTCAAAATCTAGGCATGCGAAAAATTTTACCGCAGGCATATAATTGATATTCCGAGGATAAAATTTTTTAGCATAACGCGGAGGTTGAGCGAAAAGACCGTTTTGCAAAAGGCTCACTATTTATTGCCACCCTGGCTTACGGCCAGATGTGTTCTGGATAGAAATAGTCCTGCCGGGATCAACAGATAGTTTTGATCTGTCCTCGCTACTGCTGACCCATCCTGTTACGGGATGTCAATGTTTGTCAGGCAACGGAGAAATCGCCGTAACTCGCTGTCACTGCGTGGTAATATTACTGCGTGGTATTGTAAAAAAGACCCTTGCCGGTTATAGTTTGTATAAATGTAGTATCCTACTATTGTGGTATATGCATACGTGCCATACCCTGATAACTTTTGGTCGCCCAAGTTAGAACTGGGAGGTACTCCATGTGAACAAGCCTGTTCTCTCTGCCATCGTTTTATTCGTCGTGTCTTTGTCATTCTCGCTACTCCAGACGTTCGGAGTAGCCGGTATCCCGAGTTCGCCACCAACGATAGCGGCAGTTTCATCAGCTGTTTGTTTCCCTGCTGAAGGTGAAAAGAAACAATTTCACAACGTTTACCGCTCTCATGCTCAAACCAGGGGTTCAGGCAACGACAGCGGCGGGTTGCTAGGCAGTTCAGTCTCGGAGCACAGAATGCCGCTCTGGGCTCATTTTGATGCCTCCCGCGTGGGGCAAAGGCGAGAAACAGCGCCGTGTGAGATTGGTGAAGATCTACCCTGCGCCAAGAAAAAAGATTTTCTGTTGAGCGTCGACAGGGTGGCCTTCAGCTGCAGCGAGGATGCCTGTGATCATTATTATCGTCAATGCGGACTGGACATCGAATATACCCTTTATTCAGGGCGGGTCAGGTCACCGGTGAGTGATGCTGTAATCATCTGCCGTGCAAAAATCATCTATCGGACAAAAGGCGGATACCAGTTAAACAGCGAGGCTGAACCTGAAAAGTTTCACCACGTTTTCAGACATAATGTGGAATTTTCATCCCGTCTGTCACTCTATTTCCATTTCAGCAAATATGAACAGGTGACTGAGGTACAACTCGATCAAGTAGCGTGCCGTGTTCATCCGGGTGACTACCTTTCAGGCGTAACAGAATCATTGGTTGACTGAGACCAGGCTGAAGGCGAAAGATAATGCAGAACGGGGGGCTCTCAGCAGAAGGAGGGCAGGAGAACCCTTCATTGCCGGATGACTGAAATCCGGCAATGAAGGGAGAAGGGGGCTTGTTGGGCTACTCTTTGGCGGTGATGGTATATTCTCCACCCTTGGCAACGTTTATGTCAGCATCAAGATAGCTGACCTGATACCCCTTTTCTTTCAGGGTCAGGTATGCCATCTCAGCACGGACGCCTGTACTGCAGTGGATGTAAACCTTCTTGTCTTTGGGGATCTCATCGAGTCGCTCGAAGACCTCATCGGCCGGTATCGCAACAGCACCAGCGATGCTGCCTGCTTCGGTTTCCTCGTCGGTGCGGACATCGAGAACCACGACATCACTGGCCTTGCTGTCAATGGCCGTGGCGAACATCTCGATGCTCACAACTCCGGGTTTCGGCTTGGGAACATAGACAATTTCTGTTGAGGTGGCACCGCTTCCAACCGGCAGTTGACCTTTCTGCCAGGCGGCAAACCCACCATCCAGGACAGTCGTATTGTTGTATCCCCATCCTCTCACCAGTGAAAAATGCTCCAGGCCTGCAGCGGTGTCATCACCATAGAGGATAACAGGAGCGCTTTTTACTGATGGAAATTTTTCCTTGAAGGTGGCCAGCTGATCTCCAGGAATGGAAATTGCGCCCGTGATATGCGCTGTTTTTGCACTCGCATCATCACGCACATCGATGAGTACGACAGGCGTCTCGGTATCCATCATTTCCTTCAGGGAGTTGGAGAAGGAATAGAGCGGCTTTTGAGCCTTTTTCCAGGCTGGCAGACCGTCCTGGAAAACTCTGACGTTGGTGTAACCCAGTTGTTCTGCCCGCCGGGCAGATGAAGGACTGAGTTGTCAGGTAGGCCCTCCGCAGTAAAACACGATCAGATTGTCTTTATTTTTGGGAAGCTTGTCCAGGTTCTTTTCAAACTGGGCATCATAGATAGAGATTGCACCCGGGATGTGGCCCTCGCCAAAGAGTTTACCGGGGCGTGCATCAACGATGGTGAATTTGGCTTTTTCTGGCCCCTGTTCAATCAGCGGAGCGAGTTCGTCGAGATTGATGACCAGGGCCGGATCAAGTGTTGCCGCTGGCTTTACTGCAACCGATTCGGCTAGAAGCACGCCGTCTTCCTGGCGATAAGAAATAAGCACTTCATGGTCAGCGGGTATTTTATTTAACGCCTCCGCCCCATTCAGCGCAGTGTCATCATCAAAGTTGATGAGCCACGAGCCGCCACCGGTATCGACCTTGATGGTTGCTGTCTTCATCGAAACGCCGCCGAGTTTTCCGCGGATATCATTCTCGCCGTCATCAGTATGGCATTGCATACAGGGTTTCAAAACCTTTGGCTTTTCCTGTGCCAGGCTCATCCCTGGAATCAGCATCAGCGACAGTGCGGATATCCCCAGCATCGCTCTGGTGAATGTGCTACCAGTCATTTTCATCCTCCTCAGTTCTCTTGATTTGTTTTAATGTGTCGGGGAAAACCATTGTGCCACGGCTCAAATTACGCCTACCCCAACTCTTTTTTAGTCTCTAAAAATTGTTTGATTCTGGTACCGACAGAGAATGGGAATAACCCCAGCACACCCTGACAAACAGATGACGAATCTTACCGTGTGGTACCTGCGACAGCATTTTATTATATTACTAAATTATTTACAAGAATCTTTTTCAAGGAAGAAAGCTGAAATTCTGCACACTCGTCACCTCGAACAAAGCAGCGAAAAATCAGCAGCAGCACCATGGGAGCGGGCCAACAAAAATAATGTGCAGCGCGCTTGATATAGGAACGGAGAATTCAATCGGTTACCCAGCCAGCATCCTCACCTCCAAGGCTCTACCCCTTTAAGAATAAAGGCAGAGGTGGTCATTAAAGACCATCTCTGCCTGAAGGACCCTTCTTTGGGGAAAAGCTATCTTTGATTGGGGCTCTTATTGGAATTTCATCTCAAGTGTTTCAAGGTGGTAGAGATGATTGATCTGCGAGTTATCAAAAACAGCAAGGCCGAACGGGTAGGTTTTGCTCATGTCGGTAAACTGAACATCCTGGGTGTCGGCATTTTCGCCCTCGGTTTTCAGTGAACGCATGACTTCCAGTGTCCACATGCCGTTCTCGTAGTGATTGCGGGCCAGGATGTCGGCCCGGCCGCCCATCATCGGCTGAATATCGATACCTGGGACAATGTCACCATCCTTGAAGATATCAACGAAAGGCACCTTCTTGCTGGGTATTACATAATACTTGTCATCATCGTTGGGGTTCAGGTTCATGAAAGCAGGGGCAGACTTATCCTTAGTGTCGTTATTGGTGTATCCGCCTTTCCCGGTATCGCCTTTGCGTCCCCAGCCATCATTTTGCTTCGGGTCGGTATTGTTGTCGACATACTGGTCATCAAACATTCCCATCGGCATCGAGCGAACGTATTTGGCATGCCACATGTCGATGGTCTCTTCACTGGATGCCGTGTATTTTCGACCCGGCGAGGAGTCACCCGGTTCGTCGAGATGACAGGCAATCATACAGCCTTCCTCGGCAAAGCCCTTGGTGCTGATGTTCCAGAACATGGCAAATTTGTCTTCATAATAGGTGTTGTCATGACCGGTGCTGTCCTTGTTTGCAAGTTTTTTCCAGGACCCGTCAGCCTGCTTGACCCAGGGAAAACGGGCAAGGCTCTTTGTCGGGTCTTTATAGGTGATCAAAAAGTAGACATTGTTTTCGTCATATAACGATTTTACGGAAACATTTGTTTCTCGTATGCCTTCATAGCCGTTGTTCGGCTCGTAGGGAGTTTCCTCGAGGCTAACGCTAATGGCTGTTGCGGCCTCCCAGGCCTTATCTGCCATGCCGTCAAGTACAATTGGCGAGCCGGCTTTTGTGCTTACCAGTGTCTGGTCGGCTCCATAGGCGGATAGGCTGAATGTGAACGTTGCTGCAATCGTCAGAATTCCAATCTTTTTCATGTGTTCCTCCTGTAGGGGATTGAGGTGAGCGTGTCTATTCGTACGGTAGCACTATATGGGGGTTAGGAGTGTCTTTCCAGATAAAGGTTCCTCACAAATCAGGAGCCTGCGGTGAACTCTATTTCACAACTAAAAAACAACTATATGAATTTACTCAGAAATGCGCTGTGACAGCAGTGAAAGACAATCCACCATTTTCTCTCCCTGCGGAGTCAGAAAATAGGTTTTTTCTCGATCCTGCGCGAGGAGATTGTGGGTTTTAAGGTTTTTCAGGTGAAAATTCACCTTGGTATGATCACTGATCCCAAGATGCCGGGTAATATCCATGAAACGCATTTTACCCTTTACTGGCGAGGGTTGAGAGAATCTGTCTTCTGATTTGATTTGACAGGCAGGCAAGAGCATCATCCATGCCGGGATCAGTGTATTGCTGTTCAATTTTAAGCGCTTCAAGATTGAGCCTGACTGTGACGAGAAGCTCCTCGCGCCTGAACGGTTTGGCAAGGTAGTCGTCAGCGCCGAGCTTCATGGCTGTTACTGCCTTGTCAACAGTGGAGAAAGCGGTGATCATCACGATTTTGAGCGTGGAACAACTCTTTTTCAATATGGGAATAAATGCCATCCCTCCCATCCCCGGCATCATATTATCTAAAATGACAAGGTCCGGGGTTTGATCCTTCATTTTCTGCAGGGCAATCTCAGCGGTTTCACAGCCAATGGCAATAAACCCGTCTGCTTCCAGAATTTCAATGATGCTTTCACGAAGATCATGATCATCGTCAATGACAAAGATGGTTTTCTTATTCATCTGCGCTCACCGGAAAAGTAGTTGTAATGATTGCGCCTCCCATCTCGCTGTTGACAAGCGTGATTTTCCCTCCATGCTGTTTGATTATAGTATAGCATATGGATAAACCGAGGCCTGTTCCCATGCCGATTTCCTTGGTGGTGAAAAATGGATCGAACACCTGGGAAAGTATGTCTTCATCGATGCCATGGCCGGTATCACGTATCGTCACTTGAACCTCGGCGCCATTACAGGAGGTTTCAACCTCAATGATGTCCGTTTCCTGACATGCATCAATGCTGTTCATCAACAGATTGATGAACACTTCCTCAAGTTTCCAGGAAATACCCATTATTTGCGGGACATCGTTCAGCCGCATCCGGATGACAGGGCTGCTGAGTTGGTTTTTCAGGAGATTTTTCGTACTCAAGAGTACCTGGTTGATGTCTGTCGGCACGAGCGCGGTCTCTTTTTCGCGGGAAAAATGCAGCAGTTCCTGGGCAATCGTCGAGGCCCTGCTCACATTGCGCTCAATTGAGTCGAGTTTTTTGTTAATGCTTTCATCGCCTCCAACCATGTCCCTGAGCAACTCGAGGTTGAGAGAAACGTTGGTAAGGGGATTGTTAATTTCATGGGCGATACCTGCGGCCAGAATCCCCATGGATGACAATTTCTCTGACTGAGCAAAACGCTGCAGCTTTTCGTTAATAAGTTTGCGCTGTTCAAGGCTGAAAACCGAAAGTCGCCCTGATGGTAAAAAACATGATCAAGAAAGGCACTTCCTCCCCGGAAAAGAATTATTTTGACATTCAAGTACCGGCACAATGACAGTCCGAGGGCATGATCCCCGTGAACAGCGCATAGAAGATCATGCAACGTCCGGCCGAGGATGAAATTGGCTGCCACTTTAACCGAAAAGGAGCGCACGGTCGAATACATGATAAGCCCAATTCCCGAAAGGAATCCGCCCGGGAAAGGCAACAGATACCGGTGTACGCTATCTGTCCGTGCCACACTCGAGGTCAAATAGATCGCTCCCACAATCAGTGCCAGGGCGGATATCCCGACCAGTAGTTTTACAATCTCAGGCGTCTTCTGCAGGGCGCCGTCGCCATAGAGGGTGATTATGTTGAGGAACAGGCCAAAGTAGAGCAGAAACAAAAAGAGGCGCTGACAACGAGCAGGCGGAACCCGGAAAACGGTATGGTGTTTATTCCCGGGTTCAACTGTTCGAGAAGCTCCAGCCATTCGTGAAACCCGTGAATAATGCCAAAAACGGCAAGCAGCCAGAGAATTTTGGCAATGCCCAGTTCACTGAGACGGGTATCCCGGGAGAGAATAGCGACTCCCAGGGTGAAAAAGGCCAGGCCATAGATCAGGTACAGCAGGAAATTAAAGACCATTCAGATTCCTTAAAACTGTCATGCGTGATGCTTCTCAAGTGGACGCCTTAGCAAGGATTGCAATTTCTCTTCCTGGTTGATTGTCCGGAGAAAAACTGGAACCCTGAAAATATCCTGGTTTACACAGATTAAACTATTCATTATAGCCAGTGTTACAATGGGCATGCCGACCCCGAGCTATTATTCACCAGATAGTTCAACCGTTTTGTCTGGCTGAAAGCACGCCGAATCCATACGGAAATGGATTTTTCTGTGTTAAAGTGGTATGCAGGCCAGTGGCAGAAACGTTCCTGATTTTTATAGATCGTATATTCATATCCTATCCAGAGGAAAAAGATGCAGAGACTACTCGTAATCAGTTTTTCAGCAGCCGTCGGGACCGCTTTTTATTACTGGTTTTCAAGGATGGTGCAGAAAAAGTCCATGCAGGATTACATCCAGTCGCACCTGTGGCTGCTCCATCCCAATGCAATCTGCTACTGGCGCACGGCTCTGGCGATTGTTGGTTTTTTTCTCTATTTTGTTTCTCAATTTCAAGCTGTTGCAATATTTATTTTCACCTTTGCTGCAATACTCGACGGTGTTGACGGGGTCGTCGCCAGACAGTGCAACCTAGGTACGAAATGGGGTGAGTGGCTGGATCCCATGTGTGACAAGCTGACCTATCTTCCACCATTAATGGGTTTTGCCTACGGAGGCATACTCTCGGTCAAGCTTGTCTGGATTCTTGTGGCGGTTGAACTGTTCGGCCAGTTTTTAGCCCGGCATATTCTTGATCTTATCAAATCTTCCGGGGCAGCGAACAATTTTGGTAAAATAAAGGCGATTATCTGTTTTGCCCTGGTCATTTTCTGTGCGCTGTTGGACAAGAACCCAGGTGTTATTCACCTCGGCGATGAAATTTTGATGGCCTGTATTATTCTCTCTTCGGCCTCGGTTGTTTTCAAATTTGTTCCCAACAGGTTGTATGCAGATATTCTCTCAACCCTGAATTTCGGCTGCGGGATTGCAAGCCTTGTCCTGACCTATCATCGCTATTTTGCCTGGGCAATTTCCATAATCATCGTCGGACAGCTGTTCGATCTGTTTGACGGCCGCATGGCAGAAAAACATGGGGGCACCAAATACGGGCCCTATCTTGACGACATCGCCGATTTTGTCAGCTTCGGGCTGGCTCCAGCCTATGTAATCGTTCAAAAAGGCGGCCAGATCCCCTGGCTTTTCGCCTTTATCTTTTTCACCGGCGTCGCCTATCGGCTGGTTCGTTTTGTTGCTGTTGACAAGAAGCGCAGAGATCTGCCCGAAGGGGTTTTCAACGGTCTGCCCAGCCCCGCAGGGGCGCTCGTTGTTCTCGGCGCTGCGCTCGTTGTTAAGCCGGACGTCCTCTGGGTTTTTGCCCTGCTTTCTGTCGGCTTGATGGTCAGCCGCATACGGTTTGCTCATTTTGGCCGCGTGATCCTCAAAAAGATACCCAAGCCGCTGTTCTTCTTGACATGTTCAGCAATAACGGTAACCATTGCGTTTGTTCTCAAGACGAAAAATGTGCAGATGTTCGGATATTTGATTCTCTGCTCGGTGTCGTTTTACATGATCGTGGGGAGAAGGTGGATCCAAAAAAGTCAGGTTATCACCTGAACCTGAAAAGCGAATCAATATGCAGACAAGCGGTGCGCTCAAGGGCGGTTCCATCGTCGGGAATTTGACGGAAAATACCCACAAGGCATGGACAGGGAACAGTGCTGTCTATCTTTAAAATAGAGAACCTAGGCATCTGGACCAAAAGAAAGGGGAAAAACAATGGTAGAATGGTTCTTGGCTCAGTCTCCGGTGATGCAGGCATTGATTGGCACCTGTTTCACCTGGTTTATGACAGCGCTTGGCGCAGGTGTGGTTTTTTCTTTCAAGCGCATCAACAGAAAAGTGATGGATGGCATGCTCGGCAGCGCAGCCGGCGTAATGATTGCCGCCAGTTTCTGGTCGCTTCTCGCCCCGGCAATCGCAATGGTCGAGGAAGCGGGAGGCACTCCATGGATTCCCGCTCTTGTCGGGTTTCTAAGCGGTGGCGCTTTTCTCTGGGGCATTGATAAAATCCTGCCGCATCTGCATCGCGGGTTCCCGCGAGCTGAAGCTGAAGGCATAAAGACAAGCTGGCAGCGCTCAGTTCTGCTGGTGCTGGCGATTACGCTGCACAATATCCCTGAAGGGTTGGCGGTCGGGGTCGCTTTCGGCGCTGCCGCCGCTGGATATCCTGCGGCCTCGATAGGCGCAGCGATTGCCTTGGCCATCGGTATTGGCATTCAGAATTTCCCCGAGGGTGCTGCCGTCTCCGTGCCGCTCAGGCGTGAGGGATTCTCCAGGCGTAAAAGCTTTATGTATGGCCAGTTCTCCGGCATGGTTGAACCGATTGCCGGTGTGCTCGGCGCCTTTGCGGTAATCTATATGCAGCCGCTTCTTCCCTATGCCCTGTCTTTTGCAGCCGGCGCGATGATCTATGTCGTGGCCGAGGAACTCATTCCGGAATCCCAGGCCGAGAAGCATTCCGATATTGCCACAATAGGGGTAATGATCGGGTTTTCCATCATGATGACCCTTGATGTGGCTCTTGGATAAAAAAGCGGTACAGCACTTTTTTTAAAGCCTACCTGGCCAGCCAGCCGCCATCGACTGCGATTGTATAGCCGTTGACGTAGTCGGAGGCAGCTGATGCCAGAAAGACAACCGCACCTTTCATATCCTCGGGTACTCCCCAGCGACCTGCGGGAATTCGTTTGATAATGTCGGGGTTGCGGACCGGGTCTTCCTGGAGCGCCCGGGTATTTTCTGTAGCCATGTAGCCGGGCGCGATTGCATTCACATTGATATTTCTTGAGGCCCACTCGCAGGCAAGTTCTCTGGTCAGCCCCATAACCCCGCTTTTGCTTGCCGTATAGGACGGTACCAGGATGCCCCCCTGGAATGAAAGCATCGAGGCGATGTTAATGATTTTACCACTGCTTTTCTGCAGCACAAACTGCCTGGCAACACTCTGGGAAAGGAAAAAGAGTGAACGCAGGTTGACTGTGATCACCTCATCCCAGTTCTCGGGGGTAAAATCAAGGGCAGGCTGGCGCCTGATAATACCGGCATTGTTGACGAGTATATCAACCCGGCCGAGGGCTTTTACCGCCTCTGGCACGATCCGGCAAACCTGATCGTGGTCAGCCAAATCAGCCCGGATGCCGGCAAAGCGCCGGCCGCCTGATTCTATTTCCTTTCGGCAGGCAGGCTCACTGCTGTTATAGATACCGGCGATGTCTGCCCCTGCTTCAGCCAGGCCAACAGCCATGCCATGTCCAAGTCCGGTTCCGCAGCCGGTAACAATGGCCACTTTTCCGCTCAGATTGAACAAGTCGGTGCTCATCGGATTATCTCCATAGGTAATATGCTGCTTTATCTCAGCAGGCTCATCGGGACGTGATCCATGTCGCCGAAATCCTGATTCTCTCCTGCCATCCCCCAGATGAACGAGTAACATGCGGTACCGGTACCCGAGTGAATTGACCAGCTTGGGGAAAGAACCGCCTCGTTGTTGCGGACAACAAGATGCCTTGTCTCTGTCGGTTCGCCCATCAGGTGAAAGACGACATCATCTTCCTGCATGTTAAAGTAGAAATAGGCCTCCATCCTGCGCTGGTGCGTATGGACAGGCATTGTGTTCCAGACTGATCCCTGTTCAAGTGTCGTAACGCCCATCACCAGCTGACAACTCCTGGCACCACCGGGATGGATGTATTTGCGGATGGTGCGATGATTGCTCGTGGCGGTGTCGCCAAGTGTTGTTGCTTCAACCTCGAGTGGGCTGATTTTCGCAGTTGGATAAGAGGTGTGAGCCGGGGCACTGAGCAGATAAAAAAGGGCTGGGTTGGCCGGGTCCTCGCTTTTAAATTCAAGGGACCTGGTTCCCATGCCGACATACAACCCTTCAAGGCAACCCAGGTCATATTCTGTATCATCGCCGACAACCGAGCCGTTACCTCCGATATTAATCACTCCAAGCTCACGGCGTTCAAGCAGATACGATGCCCCGATTATCGACGGATCAACCTCGAGAACTGCAGACTGTTCCGGGCAGATTCCGCCAACAATCAGCCGATCAAAAAATGAATAGACAAGTTTTGGCGATCCCGGAACAAAGAGTTCGTCGATGAGGAAATGATCTCGCATTTCACTGGTATCAAAAAGGATCATGTGTTCCGGGTGAACCGGATGTCTGATTTCCATAGTGTTCTCCTTTGGTTAATGAAAGAAAAGCGGTCCCGTATTCAAAAAATTTCTCGGAAGCGATGTCTGCTTCAATGATATAGAATGTCTTCTACGCATTAACAGATGAAGTGTCTCGTGCTGCGTGGCCTCCGGTAACTTAAATATTGTGGGCGAGGTACCCCCCGTCCACCGGTATCGACACTCCGGTAACGAACCCGGAGGCGGCGTCACTGGCGAGAAAGATCGTTGCCCCGGCAAGCTCCATGACATCCCCGAACCTGCGGAAAGGGGTGTGGTTGATAACGGAGCGTCCACGTTCGGTATAGTCGCCGCTCACTTCATCAATCAACAGTGATTTGTTCTGCTTGCCGATAAAGAAACCAGGAGCAATTGCATTGACGCGAATACCATGTTGTGCAAATTCATTTGCAGCGCCAGTGGTAAGGTTCAGGGTAGCTGATTTTGCAGCATCATACGCCCAGACTCCGGAGAGCGGGTTATAGGAGGCCATGGAGGTCAGGTTAATGATGCAGCCCTTGACCCCGGTTTTTATCCAATAGCCTCCAAATATCTTGGTCGGTATCATCAGTCCGGCAACAAGGTTCATGCGCAGGACACGTTCAAAAATCTCCATATCCTGTTCGATGAGAGGCGCTTTGCCGATATTTCCGCCAACCGCATTAATCAAAATATCGGGTATTCCAAATGATGATACGGTTGAAGAAAGGGCCTCGCTTACCTCTTCTTCGCTACCCGTGTCCACCTGTTTTCCTGCAATCATGTCATTATTGCCGCTCATCTCACGCATCTTCTCGAGGGCAAGATCCACCGACTCCTGGGATCGGCTCCAGATCATGACCCGTGCTCCGGCCTTGAGCAGTGCACAGGACATCACGGTTCCAATTGCGCCAGCTCCACCGGAGATGACCGCAGTTTTGCCTTTAAGCCCGAACATCTCTTCCAGATAGCTCATAGTATCAATCCTCTGATCGCTTGTTGGTTGTTACTTTTCAGATCGTCGTACATCTTACACGTTTGCTCCCTTGTCAGCTGACCGAGCGGATCTGATTCGTGTCTGGTGATCATCCGCCGGCGCAGTTGAGAATGTCTTTTCCTGTTACTGGCATAAGTTCTACAGGGGCAACAGCACCTTTATGACTGACAACGTACGCCGCAGCCTTGTGGGCAATTGCTGCGGAATCATCGGGGGAGCAGCCGAAACAGCGTGCCACCAGATAGGCTCCACTGAAGGAATCTCCGGCGGCGGTGGTGTCTATTACCCTGGCGACCGCGCAGGCGCTGACGGTAGTGAAGACGCCGTCAGCAGCATGAATGGTGCAGGGTTTTTCGCCGTCTTTCAGCACAGTTTCCCTTGCCCCGGAGCCATGCAGTACTTCATGGGCCCTTTTTCCTCGAGCACCGGCCAGCAGGATCAGAGCTTCTTCAGTTGTCAAAAATACAATTCTGCTGAGTGGATACAATTGCTCGTATATGGACACCGCCTGCTCGGGAGACGCCCATAAATGCGATCTGTAGTTACAGTCGAAATAGATGGCAACCCCTTTTTGCGCTGCCGCTTTTAAGCAGTCAAGGAGTGCTTTCAGGCTGCTTTCTGTCAGAATGGCAAGGCTGATGCCGCTGAGGTAAATCCCGTCATATTCCAGGAGATTTTCCAGAATTTTTTCACTGCCCGGATATTCAAAACACTTCCTGGCGGCAGACGCACTTCTCCAGTAGTGAAATATTCGCTCACCATGTTCATCAAGTTCGATATAGTAGAGACCCGGCAGCTCCCCCTGCTGCCTCTGCACAAGGCTGCTGCCGACCCCTTCGTTTTCCCAGAACTGGATCATCCTGCTGCTGAAGCTGTCCCTGCCAAGCGCCGTTACATAGTCTATGTGCAGGGGGAGATCCCTGGCGAGCCTGGCACAGTAAATCGCTGTATTCAGCGTATCCCCTCCGAATGTCTGCCTGGTCTGGCCCGGCCCTGTTTCCTGAAGCTCAATCATGCACTCGCCGATCAGGGCAATTCTCATGGGTGTCATAAAATCTTCTGCTCCGCGTTATCGCCTTATGGTTGAGCCTTTTGCAAAACGGTCTTTTCGCTCAACCTCGGCGTTATGTTAAAAAATATTATCCTCGGAATATCAGTTATATGCCTGCGGTAAAATTTTTCGCATGCCTTGATTTTGAACGAACATCATCATTTTGCAAGAGGCTCGGTTTTTTTCAGAAATCCAGACGGCTGCTCGCTGTTCTGATTTTCACCTTATCAGCGCGTTCCCGGGGGACAACTCACCTGTGTTCATGATGTTCATCTGTTTATCCAGAGATCGACATGTAACAACACTTGCTGACACTTTGTTTTTACCCATTTTACCTGACGGCGTCAAGTCAAGATTAAACCGGTTTAAAGTTTGTCGGGTAACAACCTGTGGATATCTCAGAGAATGCTCAAATCAAATTGGTACCGCATGACTTTCTGACAATCAGTTCGGACTTCAGATGTAAGTGCCGCAACGCTGCCTGAGGATTGTTGATGCGCCGTATCAGCAGTTCAGCAGCTTTTCTGCCGATTTCCTTTTTCCTGATTTTCACGGTTGTGAGTTGAACATAGCCCCGGTCAGCTTCTTCAATGTCATCACAGCCGACCACGGCGATATCCCTGCCGGGAGAGAGTCCTCTGCGATGCAGACCCGAGAGAACGCCCAGAGCGATGAGATCGGAGAAACAGACAAGAGCAGTAGGCGGGCGGTTGGAGGCAAGTATCGATGAAATCGCAATTTCCCCGCCTTGCGGGGAAATGGGGCAATCGATCATCTGGGAATTGTCAACTGGCAGGCCATGTTCCTCCATTGCCTCAAAAAAACCGGCACGACGATTTCTGGCAACACTGGTCTGCTGGTTGCCCCCGACCATTGCAATTCTCTTGTGGCCGAGACCGATGAGATGACTGGTTGCCATTTTTATCGCCAGCACCCCGTCATTGCCGACAAAATCAAGCTTGGCGCCCTCAATATTGCGGGCGATGAGAACTGTTGGCAGTCTCATCGCAAAAATGGGCTGCAAGCACTGAAGGTTGGTTCCGTCAGCGGGGCTGAGTATAAGGCCGTCAGCACGATGCTCGGCCAGGGTTTTGATGAACTTATTCTGATGCTCCAGCGACTCGTTGGTGTTGCAGAGAAATGCCATCTTGTTGTTTCGGGTCAAGACGGCTTCACATTCAGCACAAACCTCGGCAAAGTAGGGATTGGTCAAATTGTGAACCGCAAGGCCGACGGTGTGCGATTGACCGGTGCTCAACCCGGCCGCTCCACGATTGTAGACATAGCCGAGTTCCTCCACTTTACTGAGTATCTTCCTTCTTGTCCCGTCGGCGACCCTGGGATCATTGTTGATGGCAAGAGATACGGTGGCCTTGGAGATCCCAAGAATTCGGGCGATATCACCCAGTGTGACGTTTTGTTTTTTCCCTTCCATTCTTTACTGGCATTTGGTGAGCAAGAGAGGGCAGCAATGTGACAATCGCTCACTATGGCAGCCCGGTTTAACGTGTATGAACAATAGTGCTACCACCTTCACGACGTATCGTCAATTATTTATTTAACCGGTTTAATTTTTTGTTGACATTCTCTCCTCTCACCATTTAAATAAGCACAATCATGCATTTCATACCGGTGCATACGGAGAATACTCATTCATGGAAGACAAGATGGCCCCTTCATCAGCAGGAACGCTTCAACAGAGACTCGGAAAGCACAGGTTGGTGCCGGTTGTCAGCCTGCCCTCAGTCGAGTCGGCACTGAAACTCAGTGGGCTTCTTGCCAGATATAATCTGCCGGTCATCGAGATTACCTTTCGCACGTCATCTGCACTGGAAGGTATCGCTGCGATAAAGAAAGAATTTCCCGATATAGAAATCCTTGCGGGTACTGTACTTTCCCAATCCCAGGCAGAGCAGGCAATGGCTGCCGGGGCAGGAGCTATTGTCAGTCCTGGCTTTACTCCTAAAATGGCGGCTTTCTGCAGTCGCAGCGGAATTCCTTTTTTCCCGGGCGTATGCACCCCAAGTGAGATACAGATGGCAATGGATGCAGGCCTTGATACACTGAAGTTTTTTCCTGCGGACATGGCTGGTGGAACCAGGATGCTTGCTCTGTTTCAAAGCCTCTATCAGGACATCAAATTCATGCCGACCGGTGGCATCAGCCGGGATAACCTCCCTGACTATTTGAATTGCGTCAACGTGCTCTGCTGCGGCGGAACATGGCTCAGCCCTCATTCGCTCATGGCTGAAGGGCGATGGGAAGAAATAGAGCAGCGGGTTGCGGATGCTGTGAGCCTGACAGGGAAGTTGTCTTGACCCCCGGCGCCTTGGATTCGGGCTGAGGGGTCAGGGTGAAATGGTTTTGATCAGCTGGTGAACTGTCGTGATAGAGCTACCGGATTGTTACACCTTCCTGTCCCCCTGCAGCTCTGTTCTCTGCAGGATTTTCAGGTATGGATGATTGTCGATTTTTAAATCGTTATTTCAGCGGCATTGCCGACGTTAAAAGGGATTTGACAACAACAATACAATGTATGATTGTAATCTTACACTGACACACCGAAATGCAGGATCAGATTACCACCAATTCGTGGAAGAGGA
The DNA here is from genome assembly GCA_963696725.1 of uncultured delta proteobacterium. Taxonomy (GTDB): domain Bacteria; phylum Desulfobacterota; class Desulfobulbia; order Desulfobulbales; family Desulfocapsaceae; genus MADRE3. The sequence goes on along the minus strand of CAVOLI010000013.1, from coordinate 54,215 downwards.
TTTTGCTCCCGCGAGTGCATCGAAGGCCGCTAAAGGGAGTGTTCCGGTTGTTGCCCGCCCTGCTGATTCAAAGCCTGGCAATCTGAGTGGAACCGAAGACATATCTTTTGAGTACCAGATTTTACTGCTGAAGCTGATGGCCAGGAAATCTGATGCATTTTTAAATAGTAAATCAATACGGATAAGGAGTGTATTATGGAATTGAGTCTCCAGGTAAAACAGCCTTCGTTACTGGAGGAAACATTGGAATTGGCCGTGCAGTGAGCATGGCGCTGGCTCGATGCGGCGCCGATGTCGCCTTGACCTATTATTCCCACAAGCAGGAAGGAGAAGAAACCGTTGAAGCCATAAGCAAACTGGGTCAAAAAGCCATGCCTTTCAGCTGGATGCGTCCAATTGCCGACCAGGTGAAAGATGTCGTGGATCAGGTGGCCGAGGACTTGGCGGTCACATCGATATACTGATGAATAACGCCGGACACCTTGTCGGCAGATCTACCATAGCTGATATGTCCGATGAGCACTGGTTTAAAACCATCAACGTCAACCTGACAAGCACCTTCTTACTGCACACGAGCGGTGCTTGCCGTTTATGAACAGAGGGTGGGGGCGTATCATCAACATGTCCTCCCTGGCTGCCAGAAATGGCGGGGGCAATGGTGCTACTGCCTATGCGGCGTCCAAGGGAGCAATAATTGCTTTTACCCGTGGATTGTGCAAAGAAGTCGCCGACCAGGGAATTACCGTTAATGCCGTCGCCCCGGGTCTGATTCTGGAGACTCCGTTTCATGAAACATTCAACACGGATGCCGGTATAAAGGGTGCGATCAACGCTACACCCCTGAAACGAGGCGGCACTCCTGACGATGTTGCCAATGCGGTGCTCTACTTCGCCACTGAACTGGGATCGTTCATTACCGGTGAGATCATTGAAATAAACGGTGGAATGTACTTTGCGTGAAACGTTAGTTCCGATTTCGCGCTTGTCTGGATGTGATAGTCTAAGGAGCACACGAGGTCAAACAGAAGACAAAATGGTTTTGGGAGGAACAGAGCCAAAACCACAAGACAAAGGAGGTAAATCAAGTCGAGATAATCACAGATATAAGTCGTTAGGAAAATGTTCTGCGGGTTGCCAGATATAATTGCTGATACCTGGTTGACAACCCTAACTGTAAATGCATGTAAAAGCATGCTTTGAAAGGAGGATGAACCGTATGAACTATTTTAAAAAATTAGCTCTTTCAGCTATGACTGTTGCACTCATTTCCGGATTTGCTATTTCAGCTCAAGCCAAAGAATGGCGGGGCTGGAATATTCATGTGGCGGGATATCCGAACACGGTGGCAATGGATAAGTTCGCCGAACTTTTAAAGGAAAAGTCCGGCGGTAAATGACCGTGAAGATGTACCACGCAGGTACCCTTGGAAGCCAGCCGGATGCCATTGAGCAGGTACGTACCGGTGCACTGGAGATCGGCAATTTTAACCTTGGGCCTCTTGGCCCCATCGTCCCGGAGGCTAACGTTGTGTCCCTGCCGTTTATCTTCAAGGACACCGATCATATGTGGCGTGTCCTTGATGGTGAAGCGGGCCAGATAATCAACGAAGGTATGACGAAATACGGCCTCGTCCCGCTGGCGTGGTATGATGCAGGAGCACGTTCCTTTTATAACTCCAAAAAGCCGATTACCAAGCCTGAAGACGTTGCCGGCATGAAAGTCCGGGTGATGAACAATGATCTGTATTCCGGGATGATATCCGCACTTGGTGGAAATCCTTCCCCGATGGCTTTTGCCGAAGTATACCAGTCCCTGAAAACCGGTGTTGTTGACGGTGCTGAGAACAACTATCCGTCCTTTGAGTCTACCGGTCACTTCGAAGTAGCTCCGTTTTATTCAAACTCGCAGCATCTGATCATTCCAGAGACCCTGTGTTATAAATGCCGACGTCTGTAAATCATTATCCGAGGAAGATCAGAAGATCGTCAAGGAAGCTGCCGAAGAATCAGCAATGCTGCAGCGTGAGCTCTGGAAGGAGCGCGAAATAGCGAGCAAGGAAAAGGTTGAGGCAGGGGGCACAAAAGTCAATGAAATTCCTGACAAAAGCGCATTCCAGGCGGCCATGAAGCCGGTGTATGACAAGTATCTGTCTGCTAATCCCGACCTCAAGTCGTTGGTCGAGATGATTCAGAATACACCGTAACCTGTTCTGGGAATGGATAGATCATCGCCGCCTCCTGCCCGTGGGCAGGAGGCGGCGATGACGGTGACGGTTGCTCTGTATGACTGGATTGGCTTGATATAAAATTTTATTTGGAATTACTGATGTCTACCGAAAAAGTAACAGGCGATAAATCGACATATGATACATTTTTAGATCTTCTCAGCGATCTCAACACCGTAATCATCGGCGTTGCTCTTGTGGTCCTGACCGTTATTTTCGGCTGGCTGGTTTTTGGCCGCTATGTGCTCAACGCCACGCCAACCTGGGTCGAACAAGTCGCCTTGCTGCTGGTCGTTTATATTGGTTTTCTGGGCGCATCGGTCGGCATTCACCGAAAAACGCATCTGGGCGTCTCGGTGTTTCGCGAAATAAGCCCAAGGCTGGTTCAACGCATATTCGAGTTTCTGACGCATGTCCTCATGATCGGATTTGGCCTGGTAATGACCATCTATGGCTATAAACTGACCGTATTCAGGTGGACAACGGATATCCCCCTCATCCATGTGCCTGAGGGATTGCGGGCTATACCGATTATGTTGAGCGGGATTTTTATCATTTTCTTTTCCATTGGCCATCTCATCCATTTTTTCAGCGAAAAGAGTCAGGACGGGACTGAATAGGAGATTTTTGATTTATGGGTTTGCTTATTTTGTTGGGGATGTTTGCATTTTGCGTCGTTATTGGCATGCCGGTGGCATTTGCCCTCGGGGTAGCGGCTGTTTCAGCCTTTTTTTACGAGGGGCTGCCGATGATGATAGCCTTCCAGCGAATTATTTCAGGCATCTCCATTTTTGCTCTGATGGCCATTCCGTTTTTTATTTTTGCCGGTGAACTGATGTTTCATGGCGGCATCGCCATGCGCCTGGTTCGTTTTGCATCCTCTGCTGTCGGGGCCGTGCGCGGCGGCCTCGGTATTGTCAATGTTTTCTCATCCATGCTTTTTGGCGGTATTTCTGGTTCTGCTATTGCCGATATTTCTGCCCTTGGATCCATATTGATACCGGTCATGAAAGAGAAAGGATACGATGATGATTATGCGGTTAACGTAACCGTAACCTCATCTCTTGCCGGAATCATTATTCCGCCGAGCCACAACATGATCATATACGCGGTGGCGGCCGGAGGCGGAATTTCCATTTCCAAACTGTTTCTTGCCGGATTTGTTCCCGGTGTCCTGATGTGCCTGTGTCTTGCTGTCGTTTCCTATCTTGTAGCGGTAAAGCGGGGCTATACCTCGGAGGTCTTTCCGGGGTTCGTCGTCTTAATCCAACACTTCTTTTTTGCACTTCCCGGGCTGATGACCGCGGTAATTATCGTTGGCGGTGTGCTGAGCGGAATTTTTACGGTGACGGAATCCGGTGCCTTTGGAACTATTTATGCCTTTCTTGTTACCATCATTGTCTACCGGTCGCTGAGCTGGAAAAAATTTAAGATCGCTGTTGTCAACTCTGTCAGAACCACCTCCATGGTGATGATCCTGATTGCCTGTTCCGGTGCATTTGCCTATCTGCTGACCTTTTATCAGGTGCCGGATAAAACGGCGGTACTGCTGACAAATATTTCGGAAAACCCGATTGTCATCATTTTGATGATAAATCTTGTGTTGCTCTTTCTTGGTATGATCATGGATATGGCCGCGCTGATTCTTATCTGCACACCAATCTTCCTGCCGATAGCTATTTCCATCGGCATAGACCCGTATCAGTTCGGTATGATTTTACTGATTAATCTCGGGCTCGGGCTGTGTACACCTCCGGTGGGGACGTGCCTGTTTGTCGGCTGTGCGGTCGGCGGGGTGAAGCTAGAGGACGCGATAAGGACGATCTGGCCCTTTTATATTGGCATATTGGTTGCCTTGATGCTGGTAACGTTCATACCGGCAATATCGCTGACCCTGCCAAATCTAATCGGTTAAGGAGATGGTTTCCGAAGCTTTTCCAACTTATTTAAAACAGCTATGAGTGAGATAATCTTATGATGACCGGAAGCGGCCGGCCGCACACATCACTGAGCGATTCCGAGATACGATCTGTTATCGAGTCCGGAACACCTGCAGAACTGTACCAGGGTAGACGTGTTCTTGTGCTGACGCCGGATACGACCCGGACGTGCCCATTGCCTCTGATGGTATCTATTCTTCAGGAACTTATCGGTGCTGAGGCAGCTAAGCTCGATTTCATGGTGGCCCTGGGCACTCATCAACCGCTCAGCGAAGAGAGAATCCTCGAACTCTACGGAATTTCGGCTGAAGCACGTGAAACGACCTTTGCCCGGACAACCTTTTATAACCATCGCTGGGACTCTAAAGATACCTTTCGCAGGATCGGCTATCTCTCAGCAGAGGAAACAGCCGAGCTTTCCGGAGGCCGTCTCAGCGAGAGAGTCCCGGTTGATATCAACAAAATCATTTTTGAATACGATCAGATCCTGATTCTCGGCCCGGTCTTTCCCCACGAGGTGGTGGGCTATTCAGGGGGGGCAAAATATCTCTTTCCCGGTATTTCGGGTGGTGAGTTCCTCCATTTTTTCCATTGGCTTGGAGCAGTTGTCACCTGCCCCGGGACCATCGGCATCAAGCACACCCCTGTTCGTGAGGTCATTAACCGGGCCATGAAGCTGGTTGATGTGCCGGTCCATTGCATATCCATGGTCGTCAAATCCAGAGAGGAATTGTACGGTATTTATGTCGGCAGTTATCTTGAATCCTGGGAAGCTGCCGCCGACCTGTCTGAACAGATTCACGTGGTCTTTGTGGAGAAGCCGTTTCCCGTCGTGCTCGGTGTCTGTCCGGAGATGTATAATGAGCTCTGGACCGGCGGTAAGGTGATGTACAAGCTTGAGCAGGTGGTTGCCCCCGGTGGAAAACTGATTATCTATGCACCGCACATCACCGAGGTCTCCAGAACCTGGGGGAGCTATATGGACAGGATCGGCTACCACACGGTCGACTATTTTCTGTCCCAGCCTGATAAGTTTACCGATATTCCCAGAGGCGTACTTGCCCATTCCACCCATGTGCGCGGCATTGGGACCATGGAAAGCGGTGTCGAAAAACCGCGGATCGAGGTCATTCTTGCCTCATCTCTGTCGGAAGACGACTGCCGGAAAATAAACCTGGGCTATATGGATTATCGGACCATTGATCTTGACGCTTACAAAGACCGGGAGTCAGAAGGAATTCTCTTTGTCGATCGGGCGGGAGAAATCCTGCACCGGATAAAACCATCCTGATTTTGGAATTACTACTTTTGGAGTTGTGTCATGCAATCATTTCTCTCAGACGATTTTCTCTTACAGACAGAAACGGCCCGGCGCTTGTATCATGACTATGCCAAGAATCAACCGATATTTGATTACCACTGTCATCTTCCGGTAGAAGAGATTGCTGCTGAAAGAAATTTTCCAAATCTGACCAGAATATGGCTCAATGGCGATCATTACAAATGGCGAGCCATGCGTGCCAACGGTATTGATGAAGAGCTGATTACCGGTTCCGCCTCTGATCACGATAAGTTTAGGGCATGGGCGGCAACGGTGCCGAAGACCCTGCGAAATCCGCTTTACCACTGGACTCATCTGGAACTCAAAAATCCTTTTGGCATAGAGGGACTTCTCCTGAACGAAGACACGGCTGACACTATTTACTCACAGTGCAATGAACTGCTTGCCCGCCCGGACTTCAGTACCTGCGGCCTCATGAAGCGAATGAATGTGAAAGTTGTCTGCACGACCGATGATCCTGTCGACAATCTTGAGCATCACCAGAAAATTGCTGCCGGAAATTTCTGTTCCACCAGGGTGCTGCCCGCCTTTCGTCCGGACAAGGCCATGGCAGTAGAAGACCCCGACGCTTACAACAACTATCTTGAACTGCTTGAGCAGGCGGCCGATATCTCCATTGTAACCTACCAGGACCTTCTGACCGCTTTGCAGAAACGTCATGATTTTTTTCATGAAAATGGCTGCCGGCTCTCTGATCACGGCCTTGAACAGCCTTATTGTGAAGAATTTACCGACCAGGAGATTGAAGACATTTTCGCGACCGTGCGCAGTGGCAAAAAAATAGAGGTTGTTAATGTGCATCAGTTTAAAACGGCGCTCCTGCTTGATCTCGCCCGCATGGATGCCCGGAAGGGCTGGACCCAGCAATTTCATTTCGGTGCACTGCGAAACACCAATGATCGGGCCCTGAAAAAGCTGGGTCCGGATACCGGTTATGACTCAATCGGCGATTTTGAAATCGGTCGGCCGCTTGCAGCATTTTTCAATATACTTTCCACCGAGGGCAACCTGGCAAAGACTATAATCTATAATGTCAATCCGCGTGACAACGAGCTGTTTGCCACCATGATTGGCAACTACCAGGATGGATCCATTCCCGGTAAAATGCAGTTTGGTTCGGCATGGTGGTATAATGACCAGAAAGACGGTATGGAAAGACAGATCAATTCGTTGTCCAATATGGGTATTTTAAGCAGGTTTGTCGGTATGCTCACCGATTCGCGGAGTTTTCTGTCCTATCCTCGGCATGACTATTTTCGCCGCATTCTCTGCAACCTTTTTGGAAACGATATGGAAAACGGTGAACTGCCGAATGATCACGAGCTGATCGGCGGGACGATTGCAGACATCTGCTTTGGCAACGCCCGCGATTATTTTGGTATTGATGTGGGCTAGGAGGAGTCACTGATGGTTATTGTGCTGGTAGGTCCGATGGGGTGCGGTAAAACGACAATCGGTCATATCCTGGCGAGGCAACTGGACTGGCCGTTTTATGATGGCGATGATTTTCACCCGGAAGCCAATAAGAAGAAAATGAGCGAGGGCGTCGCGCTTGAGGATTCCGACAGGGAGCCGTGGCTGAAAATACTCAACGGGCTGATTCAAAAACATTTGGTCAGCGGCAGGAATATGATCCTTGCCTGTTCTGCCCTAAAAAAGAAATACCGGGATCTTCTCAGCGTTGACCAGAAACAGGTGTATACTGTTTTTTTGAAAGGATCACCAGCATTGCTGCAGCAGCGGATTGAGGATCGATCACACGAATATATGGCAAAAGATCTGCTGGAGAGTCAATTGCGGACGCTTGAGGAGCCGATGACCGGATTGACGGTTGATATTTCCGGTACTCCCGAAGAGACGAGTGCTCTCATCGTTGCCGCGCTTATTGAAAAATAGAGCGTCAATCAAAAATGATATCGACAGGATTTTCAGATGAGTAAATTGTCAAATATTGGCGTCGCCGGATTAGCCGTCATGGGAGAGAATCTGGTACTGAACATGGAAAGTAAGGGTTTTAGTGTCTCCGTGTATAATCGGACCGGATCCAAAGTCGACAATTTCCTGGCAAGACGTGCCAGAAATAAAAGGATCAGCGGCTTTCATGCGGTGAAAGATTTTGTGCAGTCGCTTGAGCGGCCGCGTAAAGTCATGATGATGCTGAAGGCGGGAATCGTTGTTGACGTTTTTATCGAACAACTGCTCCCCTATCTCGAGCAGGGCGATATTGTCATAGACGGCGGTAACTCGAATTTCCGTGATAGTGAGCGGCGTGTTGCTTACCTGGAGGCGAAGGGACTTCACTTTATCGGTACCGGGGTTTCAGGGGGAGAAGAAGGTGCGTTGAAGGGACCATCCATCATGCCGGGCGGCTCTGTTGCCGCCTGGAAAGAGCTTGAATCGATTTTCGTCCCCATTTCAGCGCAAGTCCAGGACGGCACCTACTGCTGCAGCTGGATGGGACAAGGCGGTGCGGGGCATTTTGTGAAAATGGTACATAACGGCATCGAGTACGGCGATATGCAGTTGATTTGTGAATCCTACCACATCATGAAAGATGTTCTGCAGATGTCTGCCGATGAAATGCACCGGGTTTTCGCCCGCTGGAATGAAGGAGCGCTGAGCAGTTACCTGATTGAGATCACCCGTGATATCCTGGCATACAGGGATGATGACAACAGTCCGCTTATTGACAAGATTCTTGATACCGCCGGGCAGAAGGGCACTGGAAAGTGGACTGTCATCGCCGCACTGGATGCGGGAGTCCCTCTTTCCCTGATCAGTGAATCGGTTTTTGCCCGCTGCCTTTCTGCACAGAAGGATCAGCGAGTTGCCGCCTCGTCACTTCTCAATGGACCGGAAATGGGTTTTACTGGTCCCAGGGAGGAATTGTTGAATGATCTTGAAAAAGCACTCTATCTTGCAAAAATCATTTCATATGCCCAGGGATTCAGCCTCATGCAGGAAGCATCTGCGGAAAACAAGTGGGATCTCAACTATGGAGAGATCGCCAGGATCTGGCGGGGCGGCTGCATCATTCGCTCCGTGTTCCTCGATAAAATAACGGAGGCCTACGGGCAGAACCCGAAATTGCCAAATCTCCTTCTGGCGCCATATTTCCAAAAGACGGTCGTTGCCACCCAACAGTGTCTGCGCAACACACTGGCTGCCGCCATCAGGCATGGCATCCCCGTACCATGTCACTCCAGTGCGCTCAACTACTATGACGGGTACCGCAGTGCCCGGCTTCCTGCAAACCTGCTCCAGGCACAGCGTGATTACTTTGGCGCCCACACGTATGAGCGGCTGGACAAGGACCGGGGAGAATTTTTCCATACCAACTGGACCGGCGAGGGAGGCGACACCACCTCTTCGGCCTACACAAGATAATCCAGAGAGCGCTGGTCTGTTATGAAACTTGCGAAATATTCGATAGGAACCGGTGACCGCTTCGGCCTCCAGGGAAAAGCTCAGCTTGCCGCTGTTCAGCAGGCTGGTGATCACGGTGTTGAGCTGGCCATCATCTGGAATAAATCCCATCGTGAGCATATCATCGTCAAGACCAGCCAGCAGGAAGTGAGGAAAGAGGCTGACCAGGCGGTACTGGCGGCCGGCTGGAAAGGGCAGTATCTCGTGGATGCGGATCATATCGGGCTCGGTAATGTTGACCTCTTTATGGACAGCAGCGACTTTTTTACGCTCGATGTCGCTGACTTCATAGATAAAAAAGCAGACGAAACTCATGTGCGCGCGTACGTGCAGAAACATGCTCATCTTATCGGGGAGCTGAACGTTCCCGGTATCGAGGCCCCCTTGAGGATAAGCGCAGAACTGCTGGAAGAAATTGCTGGGAAATACCTCCATGCGGTCCAGGAAGCCGGGAAAATATATCGATACATCAGGAAGACAAAAAAAAACACAGACTTTGTCACGGAAGTATCGATGGATGAAACCCCTGATCCGCAGACACCGCTGGAACTTCTGTTCATCCTTGGGGCTCTTGCGGATGAAAAGATTCCCGTTCAGACCATCGCCCCCAAATTCTCAGGTCGCTTCAATAAGGGAGTGGACTATCGTGGTGACGTTGAACAGTTCAGGGATGAGTTCGAGAAGGACCTCTGCGTGCTGGCCTATGGTGTAAAAACGTTTGGGCTCTCGACGGATCTCAAGCTCAGCATCCACTCCGGAAGCGACAAATTTTCCATCTACCGTCCCATCCGTGAGCTGATAAGGAAACACGATGCAGGCATCCACGTTAAAACGGCCGGGACCACCTGGCTTGAAGAGCTGATTGGCCTGGCTGAGTCGGGCGGCGAGGGGCTTGAGATTGCCAGGGAGATCTATGCCCGCTCGTATGATCGCTATGATGAACTCTGCGCACCGTACCGTTCGGTTATCGATATTGATCGCCCGGCACTGCCCCTGCCTGAAGATCTGAACAACTGGAGCAGTGAGCAGTACGTCAGGGCGTTGCGCCACGATCAGTCATGCTCCGATTACAACGTCAATCTCAGGCAGCTGCTCCATGTCGGCTACAAGGTTGCCGCCGAGATGGGCGAGGTCTACCTGAAAGCCCTGGAAAACAGCGAGGCGGTGGTATCGAAAAATGTAACAGAGAATCTTTTTGAGCGGCATATCAAGCCGCTCTTTCTTTGAGCGAAGTTTCATCAGAACCTGTAAAAAAAGAGGATTGTCATGAGCAGAGAGAATAAACCAAAAATCGGCTTCATCGGCCTGGGCCTGATGGGCTCGGCAATGGTCAAGAGGCTCCAGAGCCTCGATTACGCGATAACGACCGTTGCGCACCGAAACAGAAAACCTATCGAAGAGGCTGTCGCGCGGGGAGCGACAGAGGTGGCGACTGCCGCAGAGGTTGCCGGGGCGAGCGAGATTGTCATGCTCTGTGTTGATACCACGGTCGCCGTTGAGTCGGTTATGCGTGGGAAAAGCGGAGTACTTGAACAGCTCCAGCCGGGCAGTCTTGTCATTGATTTTGGGACCTCGCTTCCCGGTTCAACCCGGGCGCTGGCCAAAGAATGCGAGGCAAAAGGCGCAGCAATGATGGACGCGCCGCTTGGCAGGACGCCGGTGCAGGCGGTTGACGGCATGCTCAACATCATGGCAGCCGGCAAGGAGAGCGATTTCAACAGAGCCAGGCCGATACTTGATGATCTGGGAGAGAATGTTTTCCATGTCGGCCCGATCGGTGCCGGACATACGCTGAAACTGATCAATAATTTCTTTGCGATGACGACGGCCTGTGCCATGTCCGAGGCCTTTGCCATGGCCGATCTGGCCGGGCTGAAGCGTGAAACGTTGTATGGTGTGATGTCCGCGGGACCGCTGAAGTCAGGCATGATGGATTTTATCAAGGCAGGGGCAGTCGATAACGATCCCGGCCAGCTGGCATTCTCCCTGGCAAACGGTTTGAAAGATGTGGGGTATTACTCAAGCATGGCTGATGATTTGAAGGTACCCAGTTTTATTTCACCGGCGGTGAAAAGTGCCTTGGGCATTGCCAATGTTTCCGGCTGGGGAGAAAAATATGTACCTGAAATGGTCGATTTTATAGCCGAGCTCTATTCAGGTAAATAGAAAAATGCGCCTTGGAGTAATTGATTGTTGAGCGAATCTGGCTGGATCGCCCGATAGTCTTGCATTCAATGCAACGTTCTTTTTTGGAAAACAAAATGTTCATGATCCAGAAACAGATGAGGTGTTAGTATGGGAACGGTTAAGGAACGCGAAGCCGCCAAGGTAGAAATCGGCCCGAAAAGAAGCAGGTATCTCGCCCAGTCGGAGAACCTGATGATGGTGGTGATCGACTTTGATGACGGGCCGACAAACGAACCTGACCCGCCGCACGATCACCCCCACGAACAGATCAGCTATGTGGCAGCCGGAGAAATTATTGTTGTCCTGGGCGAGGAGCGGATCAGGCTTTCAGTGGGTGATATGTTTGTTGTTCCTCCAGGTGTTCCCCATTCGGTGCAGCTTTTAACAAGTCACGTACGGCTGGTTGACACCTTTACTCCGCTTCGTGAGGATTTTCTCCCTGGCTGAGCTGGATCCCGCTGGAATTGCAGATTGTTGGAGGCAATTTCAATAATGGAAAATAAGACGCTGAACAGAAGAACATTTCTCCGGCAGGTAAGCCTGTTTTCTCTCGGGATGACGCTTGCTGTGCCCCGCTTTTCTCCTTCCACGGCTTTTGCTTCGCCGCCGCCGTCTCTGCCGCTTGCACTTGTCAAAGGCAGCAATTATGAGCAGATTACCAGGGAGGCCGTGGAATTGCTTGGCGGCATGAACACCTTTGTCCGCCCCGGCGGCAGTGTCGTTGTCAAGCCCAATATCGGCTGGGACCGCTCAATTGAGCAGGGTGCCAATACCCACCCGCTGGTGGTAAAGGCCCTGGCCGAGATGGCGCTTGAGGCCGGTGCCTCCAGGGTGCTGGTGTTTGATCATACCTGCAATGAAAGAAGGAGGTGTTATCGGAACAGCGGTATGGAGGAGACCCTCGGGAAAATGGGGCGCAGTGTCAGGCTTGAGCATATGGATGAGCGCAAGTTTGTTCCGGTCGATATCGACAAGGGGATCTCCCTGAGCCGCTGGGATATTTACAAAGAGGCGCTGCTCGCCGATTGCTATATCAATGTGCCGGCTGCAAAGCATCATGGCTTGAGCAGGCTGAGCCTGGGGTTGAAGAACAGCATGGGGGCGATCGGCGGAAACCGGGGGCGGCTGCACCATGACATCGGCCAGAAACTTGCCGATCTGGCAACGGTTCTCAGGCCTCAACTGACGGTTGTCGATGCAACACGAATGCTGATGAAGAACGGCCCCCAGGGGGGACGCCTCGAAGATGTCCGGATAGCGGATACCATCATTGCTTCGGCCGACCCCGTTGCGGCGGACGCATATGCAACTACCCTGTTCGGCCTGCATCCCGAAGACATATCCTCAACCGTTGCCGCCCATAAAATGGGGCTTGGCGAAATGAATCTGGAAAAAATTCCTGTTACGGAACGTATTCTTTGATGGCTGAGCCAGGCAAGGTGAAAAATAAAAGCTATTCCGCGTTGAGGATTGCCAGGAGATGCAGCCAGCTCTTCTTCCTGGGATTATTCTTCTTCCTGCTGATAAAAACAGATTATACCGGGTCTGACACTATTGAATATGCGGTCAATATTCTCTTCCGCATCGATCCGCTTCTGGCGCTTTGTACCCTGCTTGCCGGGAAGGTGCTCATCGCCCTGATGGCCCCGGCTCTGCTGATCCTGCTGCTGTCTCTGCTTTTTGGCAGGGGGGTCTGCGGCTGGTTCTGCCCCGTTGGCACGATGCTTGATGGTGCTCAACGCTTGACGGGGGAGGGGAAGAAAGACCGGCCGACACTTTTTCCCCGGCTTGCCATCATCATTCTGCTCTTTATTATTGTCTCTTCTGCACTCAATTTTCCGCTTGCCGGGTATCTTGATCCCTTTTCAATTCTTGTCCGGGCTTTCACGCAAGCCATCTATCCGGCATTTAACCACCTGGCCGCAGCGTTTTTTTCTTTCACCTATGATTCAGCCCCGGCGTCAGTGAACCTGGTAACGGAGCCGCTCTATTCGTTTCTGAAGGGGACCGTTCTGCCGTTTGAACAGAAGTATTACGACCTGGCACTGTTGAGTTTCATGATGTTTGCGGCACTTTTTATAGCGGATTTCACGCAGCGCAGATTTTTCTGCCGAAATATCTGCCCCCTTGGCGCGCTCATTGGCCTCTTTTCCCGCAGGAGCCTTCTGGAAATAAGCGGCGGGGACACTGGCTGCGGGAAGTGTCACCATTGCCGTCGGATTTGCCGCATGGGAGCCATTGATGAGGATCGGAACATTCGGATGGGCAGCTGTGTTTTGTGCATGGATTGTCTGGTAGAGTGTCCGCGCCAGATTATTGGTTTCACCGCCGGCGCCGTCAGCGGCGATAAAAATGAAATCTCCCTGTCGCGCAGACAGTTTATTGCCACCCTTGCTGCAGGAGCTATGGTGCCGCCGATTCTTACCATACGAAATACCGATCACCTGGAGCGCTCACAGCTGATCAGGCCGCCCGGAGCACGGGTTGAAGGTGAGTTTTTAAGCCGCTGCGTCCGCTGCGCGGAATGCATCCAGGTCTGCATCGGAAATGCACTGCAGCCGAGTTTTCTGCAGTCCGGAATAGAAGGGATTTTTACTCCCCGCCTCGTGGCGCGCAGCGGGTATTGCGAGTTCAACTGCACGCTCTGCGGCCAGGTATGTCCAACCGGTGCGATCAAAGTGCTTACCCTGGAAGAAAAGCACAGGACTAAAATAGGCCATGCCTGGTTCGATAGATCGATCTGTCTGCCTTACGCCAAGGGCATTCCGTGCATTGTCTGCGAGGAACACTGTCCAACTCCCGATAAAGCGATAAAGTTCATAACGGCCGAGGTGTCTGATGACCGGGGACAAAACGTACGGGTGAAACAGCCGTATGTCGTGGACAGCCTTTGCATCGGCTGTGGAATATGCGAGACCAAGTGCCCGGTTCCTGGACGTGCGGCCGTTTATGTTACCAGTGCTGGAGAGGATCGGGACGAGGACAATATCCTCCCAGTCAGCGGCAGCGGCTCGTATTAATCGAAGAGAGCCCGGTAGAACTCAGTCAGCTTTTTCCGGTACGCCTGCGGAGAGCACGTTTCCTTCGCCAGTTTTCTTTTCTTTTCACCCAGTTTTTCGCGGAGCTCTCGGTTGTCTGTCAATACTGATATCCCTTCAGCAAAGCTGTCGGGTGTTTTCTGCGGCGACCAGGGTATCGATGATCCGGCCCCGCTTGCCACGCCATTTGCCGACGCCCCCGGCAGAATTGCAAGCCGGTTTTTTCAGAAGTGATTTCAGAGCACCAGAGCATCGAGCAATGGCAGGAAAACCAAACCTGTCTGCACGGTCACGAAACGGAAGCGCTGGATGTATTCGAATCCGTTCATTACCCGTGGCCCGGTGAGCCCGCCCTGATAGGTCAGTGGTTCAGTCCTGGTCTGCTCAATTGCCGAATAATCCTTTCAGCAGGGATTTCGCTTTTTCCACCTCCTCGCTCAACTGTTCTTTTCGTTCCGGGGTGATCTTGCCGGTTTTCAGAATTTCTTGTATCTCTTCCTTGTCGATACCCTGCTCCTGGACGAGTGCTTTGAGATCCGGTGCAAATGTCGGTTTCTTGAAGGTGCCGCCGACAATGATCGGAACGGAGATGCCGGAGCGGGTTTCCTGATCCCCCTGACCTTTAATGGTGCTCACCAGTTTGGGGTTTAGCCTGAAATCGATCGTTTCGCTTACCAGGTCTGCTGTCCCCTGACCGCTCACCCTGATGAACGGTGATTGGAGCGTGGTATTATTTGTCTCGACCAACCCATTATTGATGGTGAAAGGAGCGTTGAGTTCTGCAAAATCAGTTTTGGGACGTTCACCCTGCTGTTCAAGTGTGAATCCTGACTGGATCTTTCTGGCGAGTTGTGCAAGGTCAATACCGATAAGCGCTCCATCCTGAAACAGGAGGTTGCCCGTACCATGGAGTGATGCCTTCAGTTGATCCCCCGTCATGCCTGATCCGCCGACATCGACGTTCGCGTTTAAGGCTCCCTCAATGATATCCTTGTCGGCAAAATCTTTTAAAAGTGGACCGGCCTGAACTCCTTCTATGTTCAGATTAATGGAGCTGGTTGGTATTGTTTTGCGAAAATCGGCATACCCGGTTGAACTGAGGGTGCCCTGATAGAGATTGCTTTTAAGCGAGGTAAGGTTAAATAACCCGTCATTGCCGTCAACTGAAACCGTGAGGTCGCTGATACTGCCGCCGTGAACCTTCAGCGTCTTGATGCTGATATCTCCTTTCAGAGCGAGTTTCCTCAATGGCCCAAAGTCAGGTTCCTCCAAAGGATCTGCTGCTCCAGAAGCATTGCCGGCATCGCTCTTCCTGCTCGCTGATGCGACATCAGTGGTGGGAGCTTCTTTTGTTTCCCCCGCTTTGCTTTCCGGCGGCGGTTGCGTGGCTGCATCCAGGCTTGATTCGGAATTATTATCCTGATCGGCAGGCAGATAGCGATCGATATCGATGGAATCCATTTCAAGATGAAATTCAAGTGCTGGTCTTGAGAATTCTTTTGCGCTCAGTTCGGCAAGAAGCGTTGACTCGTCGAAGGTGATTTTTGTCTCTGACAGGGAGATACTGGTACTGGTACCGGAAAGGTTACCCTGCGCCTCCATTGATTCAAATGGCTGAGAGCCGGTTCCCTCGGCTGTTACTGGGGAAGTTTAATTTGAGCTCTGAGAACAATGTTCTGGGACTGAACGGTGAAATGTCGAAGGCAAGCTGATAAGACGGTGCAGAGGCGATGTTTTCAACATGCCCCGAACCATTGAAAACGAGTGTTTTAAAAAGTTCGACATCGAGCGTGAGGTCTATTTTACTGGTCAATGGGTTTATCGCTTATCGGTCCGACACGGCCCGTTATATCAACCGGTTTGCCGTCAAGATTTGCCAGCAGGGTAATGATGACCGGTTTGTCAAATGAGACATCCTGCAGGGTAAGATTGATATCCGTGAGTTTTCGGGTCGTTTTGTTGAGCAGGTCGTTGACAGTGACACTTCCATTGGATAGAGCACATTCTTCGACCAGAAGAGACTCGATCCCCAACTGTTTTGAGCCCGTCTCTGATGGAGCCGCCTCTGCAGTGCTCTGCGGCTCGGGTTTGACATCACTGGTTGACGCTTCTTTTTTCTCCACTGGCACAGTGCTCTGCCAGTTCCAGACACCGCTGCTGTTTCTGGTGAGAAGTATCTCAGGCTGATCAATAATGAACCGGTGTATTTCCACCTTTTTGCTCAGCAGCGGCAGAACTTTTAGGCGGGCCTGAAAGTTTTTAATGGTGAGAAAGGTCTTCTCCTGAAAGTCTTCCGGGTTGTCCAGCTTGAGGTCTGTGAGACTGAAGCCGACCCAGGGAAAGACGGAAATATCGATATCGCCTTGTATTGTCAGCGGATAACCGCTTTTTTCCGAAACCAGTCTGTTCGATGTTAGGTTTGAACTGATCAATGTTGATGAAATACGGGACAATGAGAATCGCAGCAGCTGACAGGAGGATAATTCCCCCGAATGTGATGAAAATATATTTGAATGTTCTTGCCATCATCGTCTCCTCTTTGGGATGCGGTTTGAAAAGTTGCAATATGTTTGAATTCTCGAGAGACACAGATGGTAAAGTCCCCAGAGATAATAAGACAACTCTTCTGCAAGGCAATAGCTGAAGCACTCCAAGCAGAAAAGGCAAGCACTGCACGGGATTGCAAGTGCGAGCCTGGTAGTATTAGTTATTATTATTGACTCACTATCGCCTGTTCGTTATAGTCCTCGAATCTTTGTCAAAAAAGGCTGGAAGTCCGGTTGAAAAATAGTCGGTAAAAGAGTTTAATGTTGGTGGTTTCGCAATGCTGTTCGTATGACGTCAAGCAGGAAAAAAGAGGTGGGGAAGAGCGTGGCATGAAAGGGTATCCAGGCAGGATTTTCAGGTTTTATCGTGATGGTTTTCGCTCGATGACCATTGGCAAATCATTGTGGAGGATAATTCTGGTTAAACTTTTTATTATGTTTGCTGTTCTGAAAGTATTCTTTTTTCCTGATTTTCTCAGTACTCAATTCAATACGGATCAACAACGGGCCGACTATGTGATGGAGCAGATTACACTGCCGGCTCAAAAACAGAATTAAGGGAGGAGTAGAGCATGGGTGAAATAGATCTGGGTCTGGTGAACTGGTCCCGGGCACAGTTTGCCCTGACCGCCATGTATCACTGGATTTTTGTGCCATTGACGCTCGGGCTGTCATTTCTGTGTGCCTTTTTCGAATCCATTTATGTGAAGACCGGCAAACAGGAGTGGAGGGATCTGACGCGCTTCTGGATGACGCTTTTTGGCATCAACTTTGCTATTGGCGTGGCAACCGGCATCATTCTTGAGTTTGAGTTTGGCACAAACTGGTCAAACTACTCATGGATGGTTGGTGACATCTTCGGTGCACCGCTGGCAATTGAAGGCATTGTTGCGTTCTTTCTCGAGGCGACCTTTTTTGCCGTGATGTTTTTTGGCTGGGACAGGGTTTCAAAGGGGTTTCATTTGTTCTCAACCTGGATGGTGGCGGTCGGCTCCAATCTTTCTGCCCTGTGGATTCTTGTTGCCAACGGCTGGATGCAGTATCCGACCGGCATGGCCTTTAACCCGGAAAGTGTACGCTTTGAGATGCAGAATTTCTGGGAGGTGCTCTTTTCACCGGTTGCTATTGCCAAATTTACTCATACCACCAGTTCAAGTTTTCTGGTTGGAGCAATGTTCGTAATTGCAATTTCCTCCTACTACCTGATCAAGCGGCGCCATGTGGAGATGGCAAAAAAATCCATTCTTGTCGCCGCTGTGTTCGGGCTGTTCTCTTTTGCCTACGTTGCCCTGACCGGGGATGAGTCTGCATACAGCAACGCCTCTACCCAGCCGATGAAGCTGGCGGCTTATGAAGGATTGTATGACGGGGAGCGCAAGGCGGATCTTGTTGCCTTCGGAATCCTGAACCCGGAGAAGAAGCCCGGTGATGACAAGCAAAACTTTCTCTTTGAGTTCAAGATTCCCTACATGCTTTCCTTTCTCGCCAATCGCTCCATGAATTCTTTTGTTCCGGGAATCAACGATATTGTCTATGGAAACAAAGATGAAGGAATTGTCGGTATGGGCGAGAAGATGGTGCTTGGCAAGAAGGCCCTTGCTGATCTTACCGCTTACAAGGATGCAAAGAAAGTCGGTGATGTTGTTGGCGCTGAGACCGCTCTGGGCAATTTCAAAGAAAATCAGAACTATCTCGGCTACGGATACCTGGACAAGCCCGAGGATGCGGTTCCACCGGTCCAGACCACCTTCTATGCCTTTCATATCATGGTTTTTCTGGCGGTCTTCCTTGGCTTTGTCTGTATTGCCTACCTTTTTTACGGGGTAAAAGATACCATTGAACAGAAACGCTGGCTGCTGCCGCTGGGAATTCTCTCTTTTTTCATGGCGATGATTGCCAGCCAGGCCGGCTGGGTTGTCGCCGAGGTCGGTCGCCAGCCATGGGCGATACAGGATATGCTTCCTGTCAGCGTCGCCACAAGCAATATTGGGAAAGGAAACGTGATAGCGACCTTCTGGATGTTTGCCGGCCTCTTCACCCTGCTGCTGCTGGCAGAGATAAAAATCATGCTCGGACAGATAAAAAAAGGACCGGAGGGTGAATAGATGATAGGAAATCTCGATATAGCAATTTTACAGCAGCTCTGGTGGATCATCGTTGCAATTGTCGGCTCCCTGTTTCTTTTTCTCACCTTTGTCCAGGGGGGGCAGACACTGCTCTGGCAGGTGGCGAAGACCGGGGATGAGAAATCTCTGATAATCAACTCTCTGGGGCGAAAATGGGAGCTGACCTTTACCACGCTGGTGCTTTTTGGCGGGGCCCTTTTTGCTGCCTTTCCGAAGTTTTATGCCACCAGCTTCGGCGGGGCCTACTGGGTGTGGATCCTGATCCTGTTTACATTCATTATACAGGCGGTAAGTTATGAGTTCAGGAAAAAACCGGGAAATCTTCTCGGAGAAAAGATCTATGAACTGTTTCTTTTTATTAACGGCTCGATCGGTATCCTGCTGATCGGTGCGGCTGTTGGAACGTTCTTCACCGGTTCAAATTTTATCTTGAACCAGTTTAACCAGGTGAGCTGGACTCATCCGCTGATGGGGCTTGAGGCAGCTTTCTCGCTGTTCAATCTCTCCCTGGGACTTTTTCTGGTCTTTAACGCCCGGGTTATCGGCTCCATGTACCTGTTGAACAATATAGATTTTTCAACTCAGCCCCTCCTTGAAGAGCGGCTGAGAAAGGCGTGTCTGACCAATCTTGTCTGTGCCCTGCCGTTCCTGCTCTATGTCCTGGGCGGCCTGTTGCTGATGAATGGGTTCAGTTTTGATGAAAGCGGCGTGGTCACCATTGTTTCCGGAAAATATCTTCAGAACCTGCTCGCCATGCCGATTGCCCTGAGCCTGCTGCTTGGAGGTCTCGTTCTGGTAGTCTGGGGAGTGATCAGCACAAGCTTTCTCGGCGGCTTCAAGGCGATCTGGTTTGGAGGACTGGGAACGGTGCTGGTCGGTCTTGCCGTGTTCTTTACCGCCGGGTTCAACAACACGCCTTTTTACCCGTCCAAGGCCGACCTGCAGTCAAGTCTGACCATTTATAATGCTTCTTCGAGCCATTATACACTGACTGCCATGAGCTATGTGGCCCTTGTCATACCATTTGTTCTGGCGTACATCATGTATGTCTGGAAACTCATGGATGCAAAGAAAATAGGACATGAGGACATCAATGATTCAAAGGCTTATTAACACGAACGGTAAAGGAGAATAACACCGATGATTCCATTTTTAATCATATCCTGGATAGGACTGATTTACCTGTCATACAAGGTATCCTGCAGGGTTCTTGAAAAGGCCGGGAAGCTCTAGGCAAGAGCACCATTTCAGCGGTGCCTCTTTTAAAATGCGGGAAGATCTGGTAAGGTCTTCCCGTTTTCCATTCGGTGCTTAACGTTTGGACTGGAGCTGAATATGTATAAAACCGTCTGTTGATGGTGCAAAAGCAACTCAAGGAGAGTGATATGGGGAAAAATTTGTTTAACAAAGTCTGGGATCTGCACAAGGTCACAGCTCTTTCTGAAACCAGGGACCAGCTGTTCATCGGTTTACACCTGGTGCATGAGGTGACTTCTCCCCAGGCGTTCCAGGCTCTTCGGGAGCGTAATCTGCCGGTAAAGTATCCGGACCGGACGCTGGCAACGGCCGACCATATTGTGCCGACGGAGAATCAGCTTTTTCGTCCCTACAGAGACGAGTTGGCGGAAGAGATGATGACCGCCGTTGAAAAGAATACCAGGGACTTCGGTATTCAGTTTTTTGGACTGGACTCAGAATCCCAGGGGATCGTCCATATTATCGGTCCGGAGACAGGAGCAACCCAACCGGGAATGACCATTGCCTGCGGCGACTCACACACCTCCACGCACGGCGCTTTTGGGGCACTTGCCTTTGGCATTGGCACGTCTCAGGTTCGTGATGTGCTTGCCACGCAGACACTGGCTTTCGAACGTTTGAAAGTAAGAAAAATCCATGTGACCGGGGAACGGGGAAAGAGAGTGGCTGCCAAGGATATCATTCTTCGCATCATCTCCGAGCTTGGTGTCATGGGCGGTATTGGCTATGCATATGAATTTGCCGGGCCGGTTATCGAGTCACTTTCGATGGAAGAGCGAATGACCATCTGCAACATGAGCATTGAAGGAGGAGCACGGGTCGGATATGTCAATCCTGACCAGATAACCTTTGATTATCTCGAGGGAAAACCGTTTGCTCCGGAAGGAAAGAGCTTTGAAACTGCGGTAGCTTTCTGGCGTTCCATCGCCTCTGATCCTGATGCCGCATTTGATGATACCTATGAACTGGATATTACCGGTATGGGCCCGATGGTAACCTGGGGAATCACACCCGGCCAGTCGATAGAGATGGGGCAGAAACTGCCACGTATCGAAGATCTTGATGTCAATGATCGGGAGATCACCAGAAAAGCGTATGAACATATGGGCTTTAAAGAGGGTCAGCCGCTCGAGGGAGAGAAAATAGATGTTGCTTTTATCGGTTCCTGTACCAATGGACGTATTTCCGATTTCAGGGCAGCCGCAGACGTTGTCAAAGGCAAGAAGGTCGCGCCGCACGTGAAGGCTCTTGCTGTTCCGGGCTCGAGAAAGGTAAAAGCGCAGGCCGAGGCGGAGGGGCTTGATGCAATTTTTACAGAAGCAGGCTTTGAGTGGCGGGAAGCCGGTTGCTCGATGTGCCTGGCCATGAATCCGGACAAGTTGACCGGACGGCAATTGTCTGCGAGTTCTTCAAACCGAAACTTCATTGGTCGCCAGGGGTCATCTCGCGGCAGAACGCTGCTGATGAGTCCCGCCATGGTCGCTGCTGCTGCAATAAAAGGTGCGGTAACAGATGTCAGAGATATTTAAGGGGAAAAACCATGACTGATAATCCTGCAGTAATTCGAACGGTTGAGGGACGTGGTGTTCCTGTCAGAGGAAATGATATAGATACGGACCGCATCATACCTGCCCGTTATCTTCGCTGTGTGACGTTTGAGGGTCTTGGAGCGGAAGTTTTTAAAGATGAACGGTACCATGATGATGGCTCCCAGAAACAACACCCATTTAACGATCCAAAATATGGTGGCGCATCAATTTTGATCGTCAATCGCAATTTCGGCTGCGGCTCCAGTCGGGAGCATGCCCCGCAGGCTTTGATGCGATTTGGCATCGCGGCTGTCATTGGTGAATCATTTGGGGAGATTTTTGCCGGAAACTGCACCAGTATCGGGATTCCTGTTTTCACCGCAGATGAATCGGTGATCGCCGCTGTTCAGGAGATGGTGGAAGCGCAGCCCGATAGTGAACTGGTGCTTGACGTTGAGAGTGAGACGCTGTCCGCTCCCGACGGAAAGATACAGCTCAGAATAAACTCATCCGCAAAAACGGCACTGCTGAAGGGGACCTGGAATACCCTTGACGAGCTGTTATTGAACAAGGACCAGATTGAGCAGGTATACGGCAGGCTCGCCTATGTTTCAAGGTTTTCCTGATGTGGCAGTGTGCCTGGCTAGTCACAGCTCATTTTTGAGATCTATCCGATAAGCAGAAAATCCAGAGATGTACGGGAAGACAGCACTTATAACCGGGGCTTCACGAGGCATCGGGCGGGCAGTTGCCATTGAGCTTGGCCGTCGCGGTGCAGCTGTTGCGATAAATTATCTTTCAAGTGAGCACGAGGTCCCCGGGTTACTTGACATCATCCGAAAGGCCGGCGGAACAGCCCAGCCGTTTAAGGCTGATATACGTCTCGTTCGTGAGGTCGAAAATCTGTTCGATCAGGTAATCGGCCACTTTGGCGGCGTTGATATCCTTGTCAACAACGCGGGGATCATGATCAATACCCCAATAGATCAGGTCAGCGAAGAGGAATTTGATCGTGTTTTTGGTATTAATGTAAAAGGACTGTTTTTCTGCTGTCAGCAGGCCGCACAGAGAATGAACCGGGGTGGCAGAATAGTGAATATCGGTACCTCTGTTACCCGTGTCATGCTGCCCCGCTATGGCACTTACGCCGCGAGCAAGGGAGCAGTTGAGCAGCTCACCAGAGTCCTGGCAAAGGAGTTGGGACCCAGGGATATTACGGTAAATACCGTTTCACCGGGACCGACGGATACCGAGCTTTTCAGGAAGGGGAAAAGCGAGGCACAGGTGGCTGAACTCGCCTCAATGTCAGCCTTCAATCGCATTGCAGATCCTGGTGATATCGCCCGTACGGTTGCGATGATCTGCGGTGATGACGCCTCATGGGTGAGCGGTCAAACCATATTTGCCAACGGTGCTTTTGTCGGCTAGCATCATGATCAACTTGATTTATTTCAACCGTGGGGCCGGGTTGCCGGCAAGGGGCATGAAGCTTTGACCGGAAGACTGCTTTACTGATCGCTTTTCCTCATGAAAATTAACTCCTATACTGACTCTGCCTGAATCTTTCGCGCTGGATTACGCGAGAAGTTTTCCGAAAATCAGCCAGAGCATCTGCAGGCAGATCAGGGCGTAGACACCTGCCATGACATCGTCCATCATGATCCCGATGCCGCCATGAAGGTGACTGTCAAGCCAGGCAACAGGAAACGGCTTGACGATATCAAAAAACCGGAAGAGTATAAAACCTGTTATCCAGGCCAGTGGGTGATTTGGGGCCATGGTCAGGGTGATGAACATGCCGAGAATTTCATCGATAACGATACAGCCCGGATCAGGCTGATCGAGTATTTTCTCGGCAGACCCCGCAGAAAAAAAACCGACAACCAGCAGCGCAAGCAGAAGGATCAGGTAACTGGGCAGGCTCAGATTACGGCAGAAATACCAGGGCAGCAGCGCAAGGAGCGAACCCCATGTTCCCGGGGCCCGGGGAAGAAAGCCACTGTACATGCCGGTGGCAACAGCAACGATCAGCCGATGCATCACGAGTCCGGTCGGGTCAGGCTCAGTACTTCCCGGTAAACCGTGTCGAGCGGCAGGGAGTGGCGCTCGGCTACGAGCCGACATGATTCGTACTCGGGGTAAATTTTCGAGCCGGTAACCGTTTCAACCTTTTTTGCACCGATCCGACCCCAGCGTGTGCTTACTTCAATCAACTCCCTTGGCAGCGTTATCCTCTGTTCAGTTCTGTACCGCAGTCCAATGGCGGATGTTTCCGTCAGGATAATTTCCTTGAGTTTGGCGCTGTGGAGAAAACGTGCGATTACCCTCAGGCAGAACCCGGGTCTGCCTTTTTTCATCTGCATCGGTGTCAGGCTGACATCGAGTGCCTGGGCCGCAAAGAGTCGGTCACACAGAAACGGAAAACCTTCAGGATTCCAGTCATCAAGGTGGGTTTCAATGATCTCAACCTGCTGTGCTTCATCCACGGTCTCGCGCTTTCCGATAATGAGACGCAACAGGTTCGGCCTGTCGTCGGTGCCCGGCCAGTCTCCGGCACCATAGCCGGTTGCAGCAGGGGTCATTGACGGAATTTCACCAAAATGATCAACCAGGGACGCCACCAGGGCTGCGCCCGTGGGAGTGACAAGTTCCCGGTCGGCATCAATGCCGTAGACGGGAATGTTTTTCAACAGGTTACAGACTGCGGGTGCCGGCAGAGGAAGGTTTCCGTGGGCGCATTTGACAAATCCGCGGCCAAGGGGCAGCGGTGAACAGCAGATCCTGCTGATACCCAGCAGGTGGAGCCCTGCTGTCGTTCCAACCACATCGATGATGGTGTCAAGGGCACCGACTTCGTGGAAATGAATTTCATCAACCGGTTTTCCATGAACCTTGGCCTCGGCCTCTGCCAGACATTGGAACACCGCAAGTGATTTGCTGACAACAGTCCTGTCAAGAGAGCTCTTCTCAACGATTTTGCTGATGTCGGCGAGGTTCCTGAAGCGCTGTCTGGATTTTGATTCTATGCTGACCGAGGTGGCCGCGATTGACTGGACCTTTTTATCCACGACTTTGAAATCAAAAGGCTCAAGATTGAGCCGTGCCAGCTCATTTTCCAGGAGGTGCCGGGAGAGTCCTGCGTTTAAGAGTGCCCCCAGCAGCATGTCACCGCTGATTCCTGAAAAACAGTCAAGGTAGACAGTGTCGGCTGAAGCTGACATCATTGAGGCCTCGAGTTGAAGTTACATCCTGCCTGGAGTTGGTGGCCGTTGAGAAATGACTCGACTGTCATGCGTTTTTTTCCTTCCGGTTTTATTTCCTTGATGAGCAGGCAGCCTTTGGAGGTGGACAGCAGCAACCCTTCACGGTTTGACCGGAGCAGCGTCCCCGGGGGATGGTGGCTGTCCATGTGGACAACCTCCGGTTCGTATAGTTGCAGCTTTTTGCCATCTACTTCACAGAATGCAGTCGGCCAGGGATCCAGCCCTCGAATCAGCCGGGCGATATCTTCGGCAGGTTTTGACCAATCTATCAGGCCGTCGGTTTTTGTCAGCATCGGTGCCTCTGTCGCCAGGGATTCATCCTGGCTTGTTGGAGCGAGGCTGCCGTTTCTCAACATCCCGAGCACGTCCATCAGCGTTTTGCTGCCGAGCGCGGCAATTTTCGGGAAGAGTGAGCCGGCCGTTTCCTGGGGCGCAGCGGTGATTGATCGTTTTAACAGCACAGCACCGGTGTCCATTCCTGCATCCATCTGCATGATGGTGACGCCGACCTCCCGGTCTCCACTGATGATGGCCCATTGAATGGGAGCCGCACCGCGGTGCCTGGGCAGCAGGGAGCCATGGACATTGATGCATCCATGGGGTGGCAGGGTGAGAAGCCGGGGCGGCAGTATTCTGCCGTAAGCGGCAACAACGATTAACTCGGGCTGATAGCTCTTGAGTTCGGAGTAAAAATCATCGGTTTTTATTTTTGACGGCTGCAGTACCGGTATGTCGCACTGCTCGGCCAGAACTTTAACTGGTGGAGCGACACGTTTTTGCCCTCTTCCCTTTGGACGGTCGGGCTGGCAGACGACGGCAACCACACGGTCAGGGCCGGAAAGAAGTGCTTCGAGGCTGGGAACGGCAAAATCGGCAGTTCCCATGAATATGATTTTGAGCGGAGCACGATTCATCAGCTTTCCTGTTCGGCGAGCATCTTTTTTCTTTTCTTCTTGTAAAGATTCCGTTTCAGAGGGCTGAGGTGGTCAATAAAGAGGATGCCCTTCAGGTGATCGATTTCATGCTGCAGGACGACCGCGAAACGATCTTCCGCAGTGAGTTCATGTTCCGAGCCGTCTTCACTCTGGTAGCTGACGGTAATTTTCTTGTACCTCTGTACCTTGGCGGTCAGCTCTGGAACACTCAAACAACCTTCTTCATCAACCTGGGAATCCTGGCGATCAATGATTTTCGGGTTGACCAGTGCCATGTGCTGCTGCTCTTCTCCGAGAACAGTGGTGTCAACGACAATTACCCGCAGAGACTCGGCGACCTGCGGAGCTGCAAGGCCGATTCCGGGCGCATCGTACATGGTTTGAGCCATGTCCTCTATGAGGATTTTCAATTCTTCATCAAATATTTCAACATCCTTTGCCTTGAGCCGGAGTATTGGTTCAGGATATTCAACGATTCTGCGTATGGCCATCGGTTCAACTCTTCATAGTGTTAGTCTTTTAGAATCTGGCAACAGGCGACGAACATGTACCACAGGGGATGTGCGTTCGCTATCAATGTTTATTCAGAGCGGTACTCAGCGCCGGTTGCGCGCTCAACAATAAAACGGTAAACTGATTTTGCGTATCGGTCAACATTTCATCGTCTTACGGTTACAGGTACATTATGAACATCCTTTTTCCAATTGCAAGTTATCTCATCGGCGCAATACCCTTCGGCCTGCTGATCGGCAACCTTGCAGGAGTCGATGTCAGAAGAGCCGGCAGCGGTAATATCGGGGCAACAAATGTCAGTCGGCTGCTGGGGAAAAAACTCGGTGCGCTTACCCTGGTTCTCGATTGCCTGAAAGGGTTTCTTCCCATCTATCTTGCCTCGCTGCTGATCCAGGATGGTGAGGGCAAGAGCCTGTATATGGCGGGCTGTGGCGTGATGGCTGTGGTTGGGCATATGTTCCCCGTGTACCTTGGCTTTCGCGGAGGCAAGGGGGTGGCCACAGCTCTGGGTGTCTTTCTTTTTCTCTCTCCGCCGGCAATCGGCATCAGTCTGTTCGTCTTTATCGCAGCGGTTGCAGCAACAGGTTTTGTCTCTGCCGGGTCACTGCTTGCCTCCGGATTGTTTCCTCTCTGGCTCTGGTTCCTTGGACAGCCGGTGAACATGATTGTCACTGCCGTCATTATCGGCCTGCTGATCTGGGTCAAGCATCACGAGAATATCGCCAGACTTATAGCGGGTAAAGAGAAGAGCTGGAAGAAAAAGTGAACAGGTGAGGAACAGATGACGGGCAAGGACATATCTGAGATGGTGAATAATCAGGCAGTTGAAAAAAAACGACCTGATGGTTCAGGCTATCGTTCATTGTCTTTCCGGAGTGAGCAGCTCATTGCAGAGGAAAGCGGATACAGCCATAACGAGATTCAGATCATGGCGCTGAAACTCGATATTGTTCCGGAGCGATATGCTCGAAACCAGAAAACTCTGGGGTGCCGTGAGCAGGTGAGGTTGCTCGAATCGTCGGTGATTGTTGTCGGGCTTGGCGGCCTTGGAGGGTGCGTAACTGAAATCCTGGCCCGGGTCGGGGTTGGTGAGCTGATCCTTGTGGATGGCGATGTTTTTGAGGACAGCAACCTGAACCGCCAGTTGCTTGCCCGGGTGGAGGACCTGGGGAAAAAAAAGGCAGTTGCTGCCGAAAACAGGGTCGCATCGATCAACCCGGGGGTTAATGTCCGGGTCTGTCCCGTCTATCTCGATGCTCAAAATTGTTCTGAGCTGATTGGGCGCGCCGGGGTGGCGGTTGATTGCCTTGATACGATTCCTGATCGATTTGTGCTCGAGGCGGGATGCCGCCGGAAAAACATTCCGATGGTCTCCGCGGCGATAGGCGGAGAATCAGGGCAGGCAACGATTGTTTATCCTGAGGACCCCGGCTTGAGCCTGATTTATGGCCAGCCGGAAACTGTTCCGCCCAAAGGTGTTGAAAAATCGCTTGGCACCTTGCCCTACACCGTCTTTACTATGGCAGCTGTAGAGTCCGCAGCAGTCGTTTCATGTCTGACGGGAAGACCTCCGATCCTGAGAAACAGGCTGCTGTTTGCAGATTTATCAGACTGCACTCTGGAGTTGTTGAGCTTTACCTGATCGTCACCACAGGCGATAAAGCCAGAAACAACGGCTTTATCGCCGTTCCCTGCTGTCCTGATGACGATCGCAGTTCTTCAGGTATCGGTGCCGATGGAGTGTAGAAGCAGATCGGCAAACGTCGCATATTCCAGCGCCGATTCGTGCGTGGCCTTGAGATCAACAGGAGGCGCCATGTCATTTTCCAACGCTTCCTTCCAGCGGGCAGCACACAGGCACCATTTGTCGCCGGGCTTGAGACCGGCAAATCCAAAAATCGGCATTGGAGTGCTCAGGTCGTTACCGACACCTTTTGAGAATTCAAGGAATTCATCGGAAACAACAACACAGACCGCGTGAACCCCGATGTCCCCCTCAATTACTTTGCAGTTCCCCTCGCGGGTAAAACCGGTAAGGGGATCTATGCTGCAGGTTTCAAGTGGTGAGCCAAGGACGTTTTTATGTTCGCTCATGAGAAGTACCATTGCGTATTTTTATCGGATGTAACCTGCTGCCTTTTCTCAACAACAGCGAACAGGCGAGTTGCTTCATTGTTACTGATGAGACTACTATAGTTCAGGTCGGGGCGTTTTGCCGTAAATCGTTTTCATATTAAAGGGGGGGGGTGGGAATAAGTGCGGGAGCGGAGGTCATCGTATCGGCAAGACGATGTCAAACGTGGTGACACCTCCGGTATGGGCGACTGAAATGTTTCCACCATGAAGCACGGCGATCTGCTGAGCAATTGTCAATCCCAGGCCAAAACCGGGGGTCTGAGAGCTGTGAGATCTATCCACCCGGTAGAATTGGTCAAACAGTTTTGGCAGCTCTTCCGGGGATATCGGAGCACTCGCATTGCTGATTTCAATCGTCAGCGCGCTCCTGGATTTCTGTATTGAAATTTCTATGGTACCGGGAGACAGGTTATATTTAAGTGCATTGTCGATGATATTTATCAGCATTCTTTGAATTTTGCTTTTATCTCCGAGGTATTCACCAATTTCAGGGGCAGTGATGAGCGCGATCTGCGAATCAGTCGATGTGCTGTCGAATTCATGAATTATTTCCTTCATTACCTCAACAATGTCAAATATATCCGATGTTAATGATTCCTGTTGTTCTAGCCGGGAAATATCCAGTAAATTTTTCACCAGCAGGGTGACTCTGCGCAGGACATGCAGCTGAGCTTCCAGATCGTTTCGGACCTCATCGTTCAACGACCTGTTCAGCAGGTTTTCATAGCCGATAAGCAGTGTCGTCAGAGGGGTTTTTATCTCGTGAGCGGCATTTCCGATAAATTCCCTCTGCTTTTCGAATGAATAGTGCAGCCTGTCAAACATTGAATTCAGTGAGATGATCAGCTCGGAGAGTTCATCGTCATTCGTCCCGGTGGGGATTCTGCTGTTCAGAGACCGTTGGTTAATGTCCCTGATCTGCGCGTTGATGACGCTCAGGGGTGAGAGAATCCTGCCCGCCAGAAGATAACTGAGGCAGATGACAAGCAGTGCTCCGGCAATTGACCAGAAGATTATCTGATTACTGACTTCCTTGAAGTCTTCAGCAAGAAACGGCAGGGGTTTGGCAACGGTGACCAGCAGCGTTTTAGCTGATACGGGCTTTTTTTCGAGAACCACTCTGAACAAAATCTTCTCATTGTCTTTGAGCTTCTCAAGATCGTCGCTTTCCTCGGGATTGAGCCATAATTGGCTGTAACTGATGTCGATACTTGTCAAAAAACGGGTTTTGCCAGGATATGGCTCTATTGTCATCATTTCTGCCAACGGCGACCGGTAAAAGATAATACCTTCATTATCGGCGATTGTTATATAATATCTGTCACCATGCATTTCGTTTTCAAAACTTCTGAGATCTTTTGTGGTGAGATAGGAAATACTTCTCTCAGCCAGGTCGAGCAATTCTCTGTCAATCATCTCGAATGTTTCATCCCTCATCTCAAAGAAGACAAGGAATCCGGAAAGAGCTCCCAGTGTCAAAGCAAGCAGCGCTATCCAGAGACTGATTTTGTTTCGAATTTTCACAAATCACCTGTTGTCAGTCTAACTGGTAACCGATACTGCGGACCGTCTTTATAACCGAAGGCTCATCGGGCGCATGCAGTTTTTTCCGGAGGTTTTTGATATGGACGTCAAGGAAGTTGGACATGCTGAAGGGATCAAAGTCTTCACCCCAGACATGTTCAGCCAGGTGAAAACGAGAAACGACACGGCCCTTGTTGTAAAAAAGGAATTCAAGGATTGAAAACTCCTTCGGCGTCAGAGGTATCGGTTCGTTTTTTTTCAGCACAGATCTGGATACCGTGTCGAGCGTAATGATTCCCACCTGCATGAGCGGGTTTTTACTGGTGTCTCTGCGCATCAGTGCACGAATGCGGGCAAGCAGTTCGGGTACGGAAAACGGTTTAGCCAGATAATCGTCAGCTCCGAGGTCAAGTCCAAGGACCTTGTCCTTGAGATCCCCTCGTGCCGTCAGCATCAGGAGCGGGGTATTGAGCCCCCCTTCCCGGATTTCCTTCAATAGTTCGAGCCCGTTCATGTTCGGCAGCATAATATCAAGGAGGATCAGATCATGGGTCTCTGACAGGGCTTTCTCAAGCCCTGTCCTGCCATCGGTGGCCGTTTCAACCCGGTAGCGCTCTTTTTCAAGCGATGCTTTGAGGTTTTCGAGCAATTCTTCATCATCTTCTATTATAAGAACATTCATCCCGGTCGTTGTCCCTGAGGTTCTCGTGTATAATCTTTATTGATGAAAGTGTATCAATTGATGGTTTTGTTATCCATAGCTAATTTCCGGTCAAGCCCGCTGTCCGGCTCTCCAGTTTTGATGAACCGGTAAAAGAGCGGCGCCACCCTGTGATTGTTTTTGGCTGCTTCCAGAGCATGGATGCCTCCTATCTGCAGTTTTTTGCCTGCCAGCCATTTTGGGTGCAGGTCTGCCGGTTTGGGCGAGACCAAAAGAAGCGTGGCGTCAGTTAGCTGTTTTGAAGGGTTCCAGTAACCATACATCACGGCGTCCCGCCCCAGTATGTTTCTGCCGATTGTTTCTGTTGTCGGGTGCTGCATTCCGACTTTGTGCTCTTTTTCAAATTGAAGTGTTCGGTAAAAAGCCAGACCGCTTGCCGTCCTGTACTGATCCATTCCGACGACCGCAGGGCGCTCTCCTGTCTCCTGTTCGATGGAATGCACCAGCGTTTCAACCTGGACGGAATAATCGTCCCAGCCAAGCAGAGGCCCGTCAGAAAAATAAGGAACACCGGGCAAGCCGCTTGAAAAATAATGTAACAGTCCTGCGTAGGCGATGAGCAGGAAAAATATTGTTCCCTTCCAGGCTTTGCCTAAACGAGCCCCTTTCCACTCACTGATGTTGCCATAATCCGGGGAAAGGGTTGCGGCCATATAAGGCAACGCTGCCAGCCATATGGGACCCGTCCAGTTAAATTTGACTTCCTTGCTGAGGCTGAAAATAAAAAATACGCTAAGCGGAACCATAATCAGCGTGAAAGCAAAGGTATAGTGACGTTTTGAAATTTCAGTCCAGCCACTGAACGCTTTCCGGCAGGATAAGAAGAACAGGGCGACAAATAGACCGACAGGGCTGAGCAGGGCAGCTATGGAAGCGATCAGTTCATGGGTCGAAAATTCTGATGAGGAGGTTATGCGGTTCTGGGTTTGGAAAAGAAAAGATGCCCAGTCATGCTCCATATTCCAGATAATAACCGGGGAGAAAACAATCAGGGCAAGTGCTGCAGCGAAATACGGTTTTGGTTTGAACAGCCAGTGCCGTGCCGCCGGGTCTGCAAGCAGTACAATGAAAAGGGACGGCGCGAGTAGAGCAATGGTATATTTTGAGAACAAGCCAAGGCCTAACAATAACCCGAGCCCAATCCAACTTTTTTGATTGCCGGCTACTATTGCCCGGCGTGCAAAGAAAAGTGCGCCTGCCCAACATGCAATGAGCGGCGCATCAGGTGTCATGACAAATCCGAATATAAAAAAAACAGGCACCACTGACATGATTGCTGCCGAACGCAGCGCGTTGTCTCTGGTGCTCAGGTCCCGGGTATACAGAAAGACAAATAGTGTTGCGATACACCAGCAGAAAACAGCCCCGATCCTGACACCAAATTCACTGTTGCCGAAAAGCAGAAGGCCGATTTTGATGAGCACCGCCACCATGGGCGGATGATCGAGATAACCGATGTCAGGGTGCTGGGCATAGTTCCAGTAATAGGCTTCTTCCTGGAGCAATTCAAAAGAGCCGGCAAACAGCAGCCGAAGGAACAGGGAGAGGCTAATCACTCCGATCAGCAGCAACCGGAAGCGGACAGCGCGATTCACCGGTTTCCGCTTTATCGCCGGCGCCGCGATTAAAAAAAACAAAGAGACTGCCAAAGCTGAAAGCGCTGCTGTAGAAAGCGCAGGAAGCCATGGCAGGGCATTCTCCCCCAGTGCATTGTGGATACAGGTATACATCCTGATGCGGACGATGACAGCCAGGAAGAGCAAGAGGAAGAGAGCGGGCCGCTGTAATAACCTGTTTTGGTATTTATCCGGAGATAAGAAGCGGTCAATGACAAAAACTGCCGCGATCGAACCCATTAAGCCTGCCGTATGGGCGGCGAACAGTGATAATCCCAGAGCTGAGCAGCCGGAATAGACCAGTCCGTCAATCGTCAGCCCGAAGCACATGAGGATTGCCAGCAGCCTTGAAAAACCGGGTAATTCTAAGATGCCGCATAAACTGCAGAGCTGGATGGCGTAGGCGGTCATGGTCTCCACACTCATTTTTGAAACGCCGGAGTGCCGATCATGAAGGGAGATTGGAATTTCCATCACCTTCATATCTTCACCCTGACCAAGCAATAACTCGAGGCAGATCTTGTAACCGGGGACATCGTCCCTGATTAACAGCAATCTGTTCCGGGAGACAGCGAAGAAACCGGATAGTGGATCATCAACACCAGTCAGCAGCTGGGCCGGAAAAGATGCCAGCCGCGAGGCAACCCTTCTTTTCAGCGGCCAGTCCGGGGTACGTCCCCCAGGCGTGTACCGGCTGCCGATCGCGATGTCACAGGTGTTGGAGCGTACAGCCCTGATCAGGCGGGGAACATCTTCAGGGGGGTGGCTCAGGTCAGCGTCCATTACCACCACGGTTTCATGCCGAGCGCTGCGTGCTCCTTCGATAACCGCGCTCGCCAGTCCATGCTTATCGACCCTGGAATAAAGGCGCACGGGATAGTGCTCTGCCGGTTTTAAGACGTTCTCGCTGCTTCCGACAACGGAACCGCCGACCACAATGATTACCTCTGAAGAAATTGAGTTCTTCTTCATTACAGAAAACAGCTGTTTTATCAGCGGTTCAATGTTTTGAGCTTCGTTCAGGGTTGCAATGATGATTGATACAGGCTCCATCTGGTCCTCGAATGTGACTGGTTTGCGGGTATGGTTTCATGCCTGAGAAAATCTACCAGATGGAGATGAAGAAATGATGAAGACGGCAGGGCTCCAGGGACTATGAAGCAGTGATTTGTGGCGGGCACTGTCCAGGAAGCAGACATGGTGCACTGCTTCCGGAGAAAAGGTGCTTGATTTTTTTACTGTGCCTAACTATACCATTCAGATGAATATCGGCTGACCATATCCACCTGCAATAACCATGGAAAACGAAAAGAATATAACATCCGGCGGAACACTGCCTGAAAGGCGCAAATACCATGAAAGACGGAGTTGCGGGGATCGCCGGACGGCCGCGGAAAGGCGCACTGACAGCCGGGAAAGTGGCACTAAACCACGCCGATCAGTAAGAATCTGGCTGCGTTCAAAATTAAATGCCCGTTTAGGGGTGGACAGACGGAAAGGTGACAGGCGGCGCACCGAAGAAAGGAGACGGGCGCCTCGTTCGATCCTGACCAAAGAAGAAATACGTGACCTCCTCTCTTCCTGACGGAAGGTGACCGTCCATGGCTGACCCTGAATCGGAGCATCTGGATAAACAGGGAACAAAAGATAGATTTTGCTTGAGATAGTGAGTATTATGAGAGATGGTGATTATTATCTGGGCAAGGTTTTTAATATCCACTGCGGTTCATCCAGTATTCTCAGGAAAATTTTCCCAATGCAATTTTACCTGTCTGATCTGCTGAACGTACATGCAGGTGATGTGGTAACGCGATAGTTAATGATGAAAAAGAAGAGCATACCCAAAATATCTGCACTGACGTGTGTTCTGGCCATGCTGTGCGTCTTTGGATTTTTGTATTTTTCCGGATGCGTGGTGATACAGGAGAAAGCCTCTGTTGCCGATGCGAATAGCGGTGAGGTTGTGCAGCATGCAGCTGAACGTTGCGACGAGATAGAGACTGCCGGAGCAAAAGGTTTTGCTGACCGAGCGCTTGGCTCCGACAGTTTTTCCATTCTCAGCTGGAATACGCATAAAGGGTCAAGGGCGGGTTTTCATACCGATCTAATCGATTACAGCCGGAATATTGATATCCTGTTGCTGCAGGAAGCAGCCCTGAGCGAGGAGCTGAAAAGCTGGCTGGGGGCATCTTTCAACAAGTGGCTGCTGGCTGTGGCCTTTGAAAATCAGGGCACGAAGGTTGGCATAATGGCTGCAAGCAAGGCCTCATCTTTGTCGCATTGTGCCTTTCAGGAGCCTGAGCCCCTCATTGTCATTCCCAAAATGATGCTTGTTAGCACCTACCCCCTGTCCGGGAGCGACCGCAGGCTCCTTGTTGTTAATGTCCATATGGTGAACTTTACCCTTTCCACCGAGGCCCTTCGCAAACAGCTTGCAGAGGTTACCGATATCATACAAAAACATGATGGACCCGTGATTTTTGCCGGAGATTTTAATACCTGGAGCCGGGATCGCGAGTTGCTTGTGAGTGGTACGATGAGTAGATTGAACCTGCATCCCGTTGCGTTCAGTCCCGATAATCGCAGCCTGTTTATGAACAGGCCTGTTGACGGGATTTACTATAGAGGACTGGAGGTAACCGCTTCCACCAGTCATAAAGTTGATAGTTCCGACCATAACCCGCTGGAAGTTCATTTCAAAGTAATCGACCAGTACGGTGAATCAGTATAATAGAGGCATGCTGTCAGGCGTGCTGCTGGTGGCGCTGTTCTTTCCTGCCGGCGTGTGCGCTGATTCTTTTTTTCGGGACCAGGAACGGGAAATCGACCATCTGCTTGAGTTTATTGAGCATTCCGGTTGCACATTTGTCCGTAACAACAGTGTCTACAGCGGAGTGCGGGCAAAAGAGCATATTCAGAAAAAATATACCCGTATCAAAAAGAGAAAAAAAGAGCTGTCAGCTGAGCAGTTTATCAGCTATGCGGCGAGCCGGAGTTCTTTGTCCCATAAGCCCTATTTGGTGCACTGCGGAGCAGAAACGATGAGCAGTGAACGTTGGCTGCTTGAAGAGCTGGGGCGTTATCGGCAGTCATCGGCGGCTCACTCCTCCGATTTTCGATCTCAATGAGCTGGAGTTATTTGAAATTACGTCTTCCGGGCACAGCCTGCCCGCTGGTAATGCCCGGCAGGGCCTCGTTTTACAGCCAGGATAGAGACGATTGTGCCCGGTAATCACAGGATATGGAAGAGAAGAAACCGGTAATAGCAATAAAAAATCTCTGCTTTTCATACGATGACAGAGCGATCCTCGAGGACGTCTTTCTAGACATTTTCTCCAGAGATTCAGTCTGTATCGTGGGGCCAAATGGTGGCGGCAAGAGTACGCTGGTAAAGCTGATTATCGGTCTGCTGTCTGCGACGCAGGGCGAAATCAGGGTGTTTGGCAAAACGCCCCAGGATAGTCGGCTCAGGATCGGCTATGTTCCTCAGTACGCCCATTATGATCCACTTTTCCCTATATCAGTTCGGGATGTGGTCCGCATGGGCCGACTCGGGGGATCATTTCTCGGCTATTATTCCCGTGAAGACAACCGGGCAGCCCTTGCGGCGCTGGAGGAAATGGGTTTGGCTGATCATGGTTCACGTCGATTCTCAGCACTTTCCGGAGGGCAGCGGCAGCGGGTTCTGATCGCCAGGGCCCTGGCATCAGGGGGAGAAATTCTGATCCTTGACGAGCCGACGGCAAATATCGATCCCCATACGGAGGAACATCTCTTTGAAATATTAACCGAATTGAATAAACGGCTGACGATCATGCTGGTTACTCATGATGTCGGGTTTGCCTCCCAGTTTTTTAAACGGGTGGTTTGCGTAAATCGTCGTGTTGTCATTCACCCGACGAGCGCCCTGACGGGGGAGTTGATTTCTGAAATGTACGGGTCTGATCTTCACCTGATCAGGCATGATCATCACTGTTCCCTGGAGGGGCATTCCCATGATTGAGTTTGCGTCGGCACTGGCAGACCCGCACCTCCCATTTCTGCGCTACGCTTTCATAGCAGGCATTCTCGCCTCGGTTTCTTTCGGTATTATCGGTACCCTCGTTGTTGTCAGAAGAATATCCTCCATTGCCGGTGCGATTGCTCATTGTGTGCTGGGCGGCATTGGCGCCGGCCTTTATCTTGAACAGGTTGTCGGGCTCGCCTGGGCAAGCCCGGTACAGGGGGCAATTGTCGTGGCGATTGGAGCGGCGGTGATTCTGACCCTGATAAAACATTATGGTTCCCAGAGAGAGGATACGGTAATCGGTGCGCTCTGGGCAGTCGGCATGGCTGTCGGCCTTCTCTTCATGGCAAAAACCCCTGGATACACCGATCCAATGAGCTACCTTTTCGGCAATATTCTCCTGCTCTCGAGGTCTGATGTCTATCTCGTGCTCATGCTTGATATGCTGGTGGTCGCGGTGGTCTTTCTGTTTTACAATAAACTGCTCGCCCTCTGTTTTGACGAGGAGTACGCGTTTCTCAGGGGTGTTCCAACCGGCTGGTACTATTTTGTTCTGCTCTGCCTGACAGCATTGACCGTGGTTCTGCTGATCAGGGTTGTCGGAGTTGTTATGGTCATCGCACTGCTGACGCTTCCGGCTGCGATTGCCGGAAATGTGGCTTCAGGCATAAAACAGATGATGTTCCTTGCGGTCCTCACCTGCATGGCGTTTATAACCATCGGGCTTGGTCTCAGTTACAGTCTTGATTTACCAAGCGGTCCGGTTATAATCGTTCTCTCCGGGATCGCGTACCTGCTTGTCCTTGGAATCCTTCAACTGTTTCCTTCCAGGTCATCGGTTTAGGCGTCTACTGTTGTTTGAGAGGTGCCTGGAGGCAAGGTATTTTACCAGAGACCAGAGCGTATTTCTGCTGAAAAGAAAAGCGTTTAAATTTGACTGACAATGTAGTACCTTATGTGACCATAACAGCCTGATGACACGAGTATAAGACCAATTTCACCAAACAGAAGGGAGGGCGGCAGCTTGGTTAAATTTACACAGATTGTCAATTCGTTCATTAACGGAATTGCCCGCAGTAAGTTATCCCTGATCGGGGCAACAATGACCACGGCTGCCTTTCCTATCCTGCTGATTGGCGTGCTGCTGGAGTTGTTCGGCCTTATTCACAATCAGTATTTCGGTTTTGTTCTCTACATGTTTGTGGCGCCGGCCTTTATAATCGGCCTGGTGCTCATATTCCTGGGGCTTTTTTTCTTCAAGGGAAAAGAGGATGTTGGTCTTTTTACTCACGAATATCTGAGTGAGAAGCTCTCGGTGCCGGAGAATTTCGTAAAGGTGCGGAAGCTGATTTTTCTGGCGACCAGCCTCACCTTCATAAATGTTTTTGTTATCATACTTCTGGCATACACCGGATATCATTACACCGAATCAAACGCCTTTTGCGGTCAGTTATGTCATACCGTCATGGAGCCTGAATATTCAACCTACAGCAATTCGCCCCACTCACGGGTCAAATGTGTCGAATGTCATATAGGCTCAGGTGCAGGGTGGTTTGTTAAAGCGAAATTGTCTGGAACCCGGCAGCTGGTTGCGGTGGTAGTAAAGAGTTATTCAACACCGATAGAAACGCCGGTTCATGGACTCCGGCCGGCGCGTGATACCTGTGAAGCGTGTCATCGCCCTGAATTGTTTCATGGAGACAAGCTCTATATCAAAGATAAATTTCTCTCCGACGAAGACAACACCCATGTCCAGACAGTGCTCCTGCTGAAAGTCGGCTCAGGAGGTTACCAGGGCTCTGAGGCGCATGGAATTCACTGGCATGTCTCCGAAAACAACAGAATTACCTACACGCACAGTGACTGGGAGCGCGAGGAAATCGCTAAAGTGACGCTTACCAAACTGGACGGTACCAAAGTGGTTTTTGATGATGGCGGGGTGACTGACGGAGCCGAGGTTTACGAGCGGGAAATGGATTGTATCGACTGTCATAACCGTCCCACCCATATCTATAAATCACCAGACGAGGCGCTGGACGAGAAACTGATGCTCGGAGCAATCCCCCGTGAATTGCCTTTTATCAGGAAAGTAAGCTACGAACTGATTACCAGGGAATATGCCGACCACCAGGAAGCAAAGGATAAAATTGCCACGGAGCTGCGCGGCTGGTACCGGCAGCAATATCCCGAATTGGTAAACAGCAATATGCCGATGCTCGATAGAGCCATAAGCGGAGTTCAGGACGCCTATCTTGAGAACGTCTGGCCGAGCATGAAGATTGGCTGGGACACCTACCGGGATCTG
The DNA here is from genome assembly GCA_963696725.1 of uncultured delta proteobacterium. Lineage (GTDB taxonomy): Bacteria > Desulfobacterota > Desulfobulbia > Desulfobulbales > Desulfocapsaceae > MADRE3. The sequence continues at coordinate 15,581 of CAVOLI010000013.1, read as the reverse complement.
ATCGGGCACAAGGATGAATCCGGCTGCTTCCGCTGCCATGATGATGAGCATGAGACAAGCAGCGGTGAGCTCATCTCCATGGACTGCGAAACCTGTCATGTGATCCTCGCCGAGGACGAGAAAGATCCGGAAATACTTCAGGTGTTGAAAGGCTTCTAGTCGATGAGCCGGTTGCTGGCCAATGCACTGTTACTGGTTGCAGCAGTTATCTGGGGAACGACTTTTGTTGTCCAGCAGGTTGGTACCGGCGGCCTGGAGGCGATCACTTTTACCGGTGTCCGCATGCTGGTCGGTGCCTTTTTCATATTGCCGGCGGCTGTATTCCAGTTCAGAAAAGTACATCCGGCGAGCCACCCTTTTCAAGCCTCGGACTGGGTTGGCATCATTTTTACCGGAGCCGCGCTATTTATCGCCGCAGTTCTCCAGCAGCAGGGCATTTTTTTTACAACAGTCACTAATGCCGGTTTTTTAACGGTACTCTATGTTCCGCTCGTGCCGATTATATCTCTTCTGGTCTTGAGGCGGCGTGTCCACTGGTCTGTCTGGCCTGCGGTTGTCTGTTCCGTGGCCGGCACCTATATAATGACAGGCGCCCGGCAGCTGAGCCTGCAGATCGGTGATCTGTTTGTTATCGGTTCCAGCCTTTTCTGGGCAATTCAGGTGATACTCGTTGGAAGGATGGCTTCTCGGACCAGGGCGCCGCTGGTTGTTGCCTGTGGTCAGTTCCTGGTCTGCGGCGTGATTGGAATGATCGTCGGTATACTCTTTGAGCACCCTGTTCTGGGTGATTTCTCCGGAGCGCTTTTCGGCATTCTCTATGCAGGATTTTTTTCAGTCGGAGTAGGTTTTACCCTTCAGGCTGTTGCCCAGCGTTACACCCACGAGGCTGATGCCGGGATAATTCTCAGTTCGGAGACGGTTTTTGCCGCCGGTGCAGGTTTCATCTTTCTCGGTGAACGGCTCAGCCTGCCCGAGACAATGGGGGCGATGCTGATTCTGGCGGGGATTCTGGCGGTTCAATTGTTGCCGAGGCAGTACAGCAGGGCAAAACCTCTGAATACGGTCACCACGCAGGGGGCCGTTTCCCATCGGACTACGCTTAAATAACTTGCTTTTTCCCATTTTTTTCTTTAACAAAAAGGGGCAGAGTAGTGCGCGCAATCTACGCTCATCTCACACATCGGCTCAGTTTAAATGATACATATCTTACAACCTGTTGTACGGATTGTTGTGTCCGGACTACCCCGTCTTTTTCTGTTCATTGAGCGCTCTTTTTATTATTTGAAATTACCAGGAGAATATTATGGCGATTCACGTTGCTGATCACCCGCTGGTCAAGCACAAAATCGGACTCATGCGTGAAAAGGACATCACCACAAAAGATTTCAGAGACCTGTCTTCGGAGCTTTCCAGGTTGCTCACCTATGAGGCAACCAAGGATCTTGAAACCTGTGCGAAGACAATCCAGGGATGGGCCGGCCCGGTTGATGTTGAAGAGATCAAAGGGAAAAAGATAACGATCGTGCCGATCCTAAGAGCAGGGCTTGGCATGATGAATGGCGTCCTCGATATGATCCCGGCGGCGAGGGTAAGTGTCGTCGGTTACTACCGTAACGAAGAAACTCTGCAGCCTGTTGAGTACTATGTGAAAACAACAAGTGAAATGGATAAGCGCATTGCCCTCATTCTTGATCCGATGCTTGCCACCGGCGGGACATTGATAGCCACGATTGAGACCCTGAAAAAGGCGGGCTGTCAGACAATCAGGGGCCTTTTTCTGGTGGCTGCGCCGGAGGGTATCAAGCGGGTCACCGAGGTTCATCCGGATGTCGACATATACGTTGCCGCTGTAGATGAGCGTCTAAACGAAGTTGGCTATATCCTGCCCGGTCTCGGAGATGCGGGGGACAAGATTTTCGGCACAAAATAGCAGAGCGTTTTGAGGGGATGAACGGAGAGAGCATCTTCTCACATGAATGCAGGATTAACATCAAGACAAAGGAAGGAAATGACATGACAAAAGAAATTTATAGTACGGACTATAGCTTTCGTTTCAGTGAAAGCCTGCTCGGCGCCCAGATGCTGTTTGTGGCCTTCGGGGCGTTGGTCCTCGTCCCGATTTTAACTGGACTGGATTCAAATGTTGCATTGTTCACCGCAGGAATCGGTACGCTGGCCTTTCAAATCATAACAAAAGGAAAAGTTCCTGTCTTCCTGGCCTCTTCGTTTGCTTTTATCGCTCCGATATCATATGGGGTGAAGACCTGGGGCATACCAGGCACGCTGTGCGGTCTGATTGCCGCAGGCCTTCTTTATATCGTGATAAGCTTTATTATTCGAATCAAGGGAAGCAGCGTTCTGGAAAGATATCTTCCACCGATAGTGACTGGACCGGTTATCATGGTAATAGGCCTGGTTCTGGCCCCGGTTGCGGTTGGCATGGCAAACGGCAGTATTGGCGACGGCAGAATTATCGGAGCAGAGGCCATGATTATTTCAATGGTGGCACTGGCAACAACCGTTGGCGTTGCCATTTTTGGCGGCGGATTCCTGAGCCTGATACCAATCCTTTGCGGCATTGCAGCCGGATATATTGTCTCCCTGCTGATGGGTGTCGTGAATTTTCAGCCGGTCATGGACGCCGCCTGGTTTTCTGTTCCGAATTTTACCGCGCCAGAGTGGAATCTGAATGCAATCATCTATATCGTACCGGTGGCGATCGCACCGGCAATCGAACATTTCGGCGATGTTCTGGCGGTCGGTTCTATTACCGGAAAGGATTATGTGAAAGACCCGGGGATCGAAAACACCATGCTCGGTGATGGTATTGCCACTTCACTGGCCGGTTGTTTTGGCGGGCCGCCCAATACCACCTATTCGGAAGTAAGCGGTGCTGTCGCTTTGACCAAAGCGTTCAATCCGGCAATCATGACATGGGCGGCAATTACCGCCATTCTCCTTTCTTTTATCGGAAAAATCGGCGCCTTTCTTTCCACCATACCGACCCCTGTTATGGGAGGAGTGATGATCCTGCTGTTCGGCATGATTACTGTTATCGGCATCAACACACTGGTGAAGGCAGGAAAAGACCTGGCCACCCCGCGAAACCTGGTAATCATCGCCGTGATCCTGGTATGCGGTATTGGCGGAATGAAATTCACTGCAGGAACCTTTGCCATCGAAAAAATTGGCTTAGCCGGCATTCTCGGCTTGTTGCTCAATCTTTTCCTGCCGCGGGAAAAAACAGAACAAGCATGATTCTTGCGGGGTTGTCCCCTTGCAACATGCCAAAAGGTGATTACATTTAAACGTTGTTACTCATTGAAATCTGAATGGTTTTTTACCTTTGTGGAAGAAAGCCTGTAAAACCGCTACAGGAATTCCCGGAAACGGGGTAGGAGATGATCAGGTGTGGTGACACCTGGCAAATAACACAAAAATCAAGAGAGGAGATGAAACATGAGACCAGTCACAAAGAAGCTGCTTGCGGCCTTCTGCGGAGCGTCCATGCTATTGATGGGCGCAGCAAGTGTTCAGGCAAAGACACTTGTCTTTTGCTCTGAAGGAAGTCCAGAAGGGTTTAACCCGGCATTTTATACTGCCGGCACCTCGTTTGACGCCTCATCCCGTCCGGTTTACAATCGGTTGGTTGAGTTTGAGCGCGGCACGACCAAGATCGGCCCGGCCCTGGCTGAAAAATGGGATGTATCAGATGACGGACTCGAATACACCTTCTATCTGAGAAAAGGTGTTAAATTCCAGACAACCAAGGAATTCACGCCAAGCCGCGATTTCAACGCTGACGATGTCGTTTTCTCCTTTAAGCGTCAGCTCGACAAGGAGCACCCGTATCATAAGGTTTCCGGCGGGGCCTATGAGTATTTCAACGGCATGTCAATGCCCGATCTGCTCAAAGACGTGGTCAAAGTAGATGATTCCACCGTGAAATTCATTTTGAATCGACCGGAAGCGCCGATGATTGCCAACCTGGGAATGGATTTTGCTTCGATTTTCTCGGCAGAGTATGCCGACAAGATGATGGCTGCCGGATCACCGGAGGTTATCGACCAGATGCCTGTCGGCACCGGGCCGTTTCAGCTGGTTGCATACCAGAAAGATGCGGTCATCCGTTACAAGGCTCACCCTGATTACTGGGCCGGAAAAGCCCTGATTGACAACCTTGTCTACGCCATTACCCCGGATGCATCCGTTCGGTATCAGAAACTGAAAGCCGGCGAGTGCCATGTGATGCCGTATCCGAACCCTGCCGATCTGCAGGCGATGTCAACAGACGCTGATATAAATCTGCTCGAGCAGGAAGGTTTGAATGTCGGCTATCTGGCCTACAATACCATGATGGCGCCGTTTGACAATCCCAAGGTTCGCAAAGCGCTCAACAAGGCAATCAACAAAGGGGCCATCCTCGATGCCGTCTTCCAGGGTGCCGGGAAAGTGGCTAAAAATCCAATTCCACCGACAATATGGTCATACAATGATGCCGTTGAGGATGACAGCTACGATCCGGAAGCCGCAAAGAAAATGCTTGAGGAGGAGGGTGTCACGGGATTGAAAATGAATATCTGGGCAATGCCGGTCCAGCGCCCGTATAACCCCAACGCCCGTCGCATGGCTGAGCTCATTCAGGCTGATTTTGCCAAAGTCGGCGTCGAGGCTGAGATTGTATCGTATGAGTGGGGTGAGTATCTGAAACGCTCCAAGGAGAAAGATCGCGACGGCGCTGTTCTGCTCGGCTGGACTGGCGATAATGGCGATCCTGACAACTTTCTCGCCGTACTGCTCGGCTGTGACGCGGTCGGCGGGTCAAACCGTGCCATGTGGTGTTACCAGCCGTTTGAGGACCTGATTCAGAAAGCCAAGGTCGTTTCTGACCCTGCAGAGCGCACCAGCCTCTATGAGCAGGCTCAGGTGGTCTTCAAGGAGCAGGCTCCATGGGCTACCATTGCTCATTCGATCGTCTTCAAGCCGGTTCGAAAGGAAGTAGTCGATTTTAAGATTGATCCGTTCGGCGGCCATGTTTTCTACGGAGTCGATCTGAAGTAGCAGTTACTGTGAAGCGAGAAAAAGGCCGGGTTCCTGGAATTCGGCCTTTCCTCTGTCCAGCAGGGGAAATGAATCGGTTTCCGAAGCTGTCACCTTGACCCCCGGACGATGAGATGTTCACCTTCCTCCTGAAGAAACTTGGCGTTGTGATCCCGACCTTCCTCGGGGTAACGCTTGTTGCCTTCACCTTTATCCGCCTGCTTCCCGGTGACCCGGTACTGCTGATGGCCGGTGAACGGGGGATGAGCGAGGAACGGCATGCCGAACTGATGGCGGTGTATGGTTTTGACAAGCCGATTCTCGTCCAGTACGGAGTGTATCTCAACAACCTGTTTCATGGTGATTTCGGAACCTCAATAATTACCAGAAAGCCGGTATTCGAGGAGTTCATGACCCTCTTCCCGGCAACGGTTGAGCTGTCGGTCTGCGCAATCCTTCTGGCGGTACTCTTCGGACTGCCTGCCGGCATGATTGCGGCGGTAAAACGAGGCTCTATTTTTGACCACACGGTGATGACCGGGGCCCTGACCGGCTATTCCATGCCGATCTTCTGGTGGGGGCTCCTGCTGATCATCCTGTTTTCGGGAATACTCGGCTGGACACCGGTATCCGGCAGGATGTCGCTGATGTTCTTTTTTGAGCCGGTGACCGGTTTTATGCTCATTGACAGCCTGCTTTCCGGGCAGAAAGGAGCCTTTCAGTCAGCCCTGTCCCACCTCATTCTGCCTTCGATCGTGCTTGGCACCATCCCGCTGGCTGTGATCGCCCGCCAGACCCGCTCGGCGATGCTCGAAGTTCTCGGTGAAGATTACGTGAGAACCGCCCGGGCAAAAGGTTTGTCGCCAGCCCGTGTTATCGGTCTGCACACCCTCCGCAATGCGATGATTCCCGTCATCACCGTTATCGGGCTGCAGGTCGGCGTGCTCTTTGCAGGCGCCATCCTTACCGAAACTATTTTTTCGTGGCCCGGTATCGGCAAGTGGATGGTGGATTCTATTTCCCGGCGCGACTATTCATCGGTCCAGGGCGGTCTGCTGCTCATTGCCATGATTGTCATGGTTGTCAATCTCATGGTTGATCTGCTCTATGGCCTGATCAACCCGCGTATCAGGCACACGGAGTAGCCCATGTCAGAGGCGGCATTTACAGAAACACTGGATACGAGACAGACCGGCAGGTGGGCCCTGCTCAAGGAATTCTGGGCGTATTTCAGCGAAAACCGCGGCGCAGTCATGGGCCTGTTTTTTTTCGTGGTTATCGTCATTATTGCAGTCTTTGCTGATGCGATCGCGCCGCATCTCCCCAACCAGCAATATCGGGAGGCCTTTCTGAAACCGCCCTTCTGGCAGGATGGCGGCTCCCTGACCTTCCCACTCGGCACTGATGCGGTCGGTCGGGACATGCTCTCCCGCCTGATTCATGGGGCCCGTTATTCTCTTTTTATAGGCTGTGTGGTTGTCTCCGGAGCGCTTGGCATTGGTGTTATCCTGGGTCTGTTTGCAGGCTTTTTCAGGGGCAAGATCGACACTATGATCATGCGGTTGATGGATGTCATCCTCTCCTTTCCGAGCCTGTTGCTGGCTCTTGTTCTCGTTGCTATACTGGGACCAAGCCTGATAAACGCCATGATTGCCATCGCCATTATTCAGCAGCCGCATTATGTCCGTCTGACCAGAGCTGCAGTCATGGGCGAGATGAGCAAGGATTACGTAACGGCCGCCCGCGTTGTCGGGGTGCGCCGAATGCGGCTGATGTTTGTGACCATACTGCCCAACTGCATGGCTCCGCTGATCGTCCAGGCTGCACTCAGCTTTTCTACCGCGATTCTTGATGCCGCAGCGCTTGGATTCTTGGGCATGGGAGCTCAGCCACCGACGCCTGAATGGGGGACGATGCTCGCCGATGCCCGCGAGTTTATTTTGAGAGCCTGGTGGGTGGTGACCCTGCCCGGTCTCGCCATCCTGCTCACGGTTCTGGCCATTAACCTGATGGGAGACGGACTGCGGGATGCCCTTGATCCAAAGCTGAAACGCTCCTGAACAAAGAGGATGTATGGCCCTACTTGAAATAGAAAATCTCTCCGTAGCCTTTCAGACCGCAGGCGGCCTGTTTACCGCTGTTGATCGGGTTTCTATGAGCATTGAGCCAAGTGAGGTTGTCTCAATTGTCGGAGAGTCAGGGTCGGGGAAATCGGTGTCGATGCTTGCAGTAATGGGCCTGCTGCCATGGACGGCGAACGTTACCGCCGATCGGCTTACGTTTGACGGCAAAAATCTGCTGAAAATGCCTAAAAGGGAGCAACGCACCATTATCGGCAAGGAAATATCAATGATTTTCCAGGAGCCGATGACGAGCTTAAATCCCTGTTTTACCGTTGGTTTTCAGTTAACTGAGGCATTGAAAACCCACCTGAATATGGAGCGAAGAAAACGTCGGGAACGAGCTGTTGATCTACTCAATCTGGTGGGTATCACCGAGCCGCAAAAAAGACTTGGTGTCTTTCCTCATCAACTCTCCGGCGGTATGTCGCAGCGGGTGATGATTGCCATGGCAATCGCCTGCAACCCGAGGCTGTTGATCGCCGATGAGCCGACAACAGCCCTCGATGTGACCATACAGGCACAGATTCTCGATCTGCTGTTAAAACTTCAGGATGATAACAATATGGCACTGGTACTGATAACCCATGATATGGGCGTCGTTGCCGAAACCGCCAGGCGGGTGATGGTCCAGTACGCCGGGCAGCAGGTTGAGCACCAGGAAATCAAGGGACTCTTTTCGACCCCGCACCACCCGTATACAGCGGCGCTGCTGGCGTCTTTACCCGAACGGGCCACTACCAAGCATCTGCCGTCAATTGCCGGTGTTGTACCCGGCCAGTTTGATAAACCGGGCGGCTGCCTGTTTTCGCCGAGATGCAAATATGCGACCGATCTCTGCCGGACGAAAGAGCCTCAGAAAAGTACTGCTGCATATGGCTATGCGCTCTGCCATTATCCTCTTGACGATGACGGTAAACCCAAGGGTCATCCCGGATCTTTAGAGGAGCAGCGATGAGCACCACTGAACCTATCCTGGTGGCCAAGGATTTGAAACGATTCTATGAGGTGTCGCGGGGGACCTTTAAATCAAAATCGATACTCAAAGCGCTCAATGGTGCCTCGTTTACGCTCGAAAAAGGAAAAACGCTCGCTGTTGTCGGTGAGTCGGGGTGCGGGAAATCGACACTTGCCCGCCTGGTGACGATGATCGAGCCGCCCACCTCCGGCGAGCTGATGATCAGGGGGGTTGATATCGTCCGTTCAGACAGAGCCACCAGGCGCAAACTCAAATCAAAGGTCCAGATCATTTTTCAAGATCCCTACGGCTCGCTGAATCCGCGGCAGAAAATCGGTCACGCCCTGGAGGAACCGTTGCTCGTCAACACCCCCATGACAAAGGGGGAACGGGTTAAGGCGGCGCGTAAAATGATGGATTTTGTCGGCTTGAGACCCGAGCAGTATGACCGCTATCCGCACATGTTTTCCGGGGGCCAGCGCCAGCGTATCGCGGTTGCCAGAGCCCTGATGCTGAACCCGGAGATCCTTGTCCTTGATGAACCGGTTTCCGCTCTTGATGTATCTATTCAGGCCCAGATTCTAAACCTTCTGGCCGACCTTCAGGAACGGCTTAACCTTGCCTACCTGTTTATCAGCCATGATCTGTCGGTGGTAAAGCATATTGCCGATGAGGTGATGGTCATGTACCTCGGCATGCCCATCGAGCACGCGGCTCGGGATGTGCTCTTCAAACGCCCCCGTCACCCGTATACCCGGGCGCTGCTTTCGGCAACACCGATTGCCGATCCGACAAGAAAAAAACAGCGGATTACCCTCCACGGTGAGTTACCCTCGCCAATAGACCCGCCCCCCGGTTGTCCGTTCCACCCGCGCTGCTCGGAAGCTACAGAACAATGCCGTAAAACACCTCCCGAAAACCGTGTCCTCGAGCAAACAACAGTTGCCTGTTATAATCCTGTCAATTGATTTCCGGGTGCTCATGGAATATTGCCTGTCGTTTGAAAAGGCTGTTGTTCTGGAGAAATTGCTATGTTATAAGAAGAGCTATTCGGGACCGTGAATCAGTGAAAGAACAAAATCGCTCATCGACTATTCACAATTGTCTGCAGCCTGCTGATATGCACCATGTGTTCAGTAGCACAGGGTAATTGGAATCATTTGCTCAAAACGTTTCCAATAGTGGGCATCCAATAGTGGGCACTATGGGTTGTGAAGCGTTCCCGGATCAGGGGAAACGGGAGTTCCTGCAGGTTTTTCAGGGCAGTCTGGTACACGGTATCGGCTGCTTGTTTTTTATAGAAAATGAAAATGAAAGGAGAGAATGATGAAAAGACTTTTGACGATGGTTCTGGTCCTGATGGCAGGAGTGATGCTGGCAGCAGCAAATGTTTCCGCCGGTGCGCTTGATGAGATTCAGAAAAGAGGAAAGCTTCGGGTTGGCATGGAGCCTGGATATATGCCGTTTGAGCTGACCAATCAGAAGGGCGAGATAATCGGTTTTGACGTGGATATGGCAAAACGCATGGCCAAGGCGATGGATGTCGAGTTGGAGCTGGTATCAACCGCCTGGGACGGGATTATTCCAGCTCTTCTTACCGACAAGTTTGATATCATCATGTCGGGCATGACCCTCACCCAGCAGCGCAACATGAGCATTAACTTCGCCCTTCCCTATATTGTCATCGGCCAGTCGGTGCTGGTGAATAATAAACACCAGGGGGTGATTACCTCATACGCGGATCTCAACAACGAGAAATATACGGTTGCCTCCAAGCTCGGTACAACCGGCGAGCAGGCTACCAAGCGCATGATTCCTGCCGCCAAATACATCTCCTATGAAACAGAGCAGGAAGGTGTCCTCGAGGTTGTCAACGGCAAGATAGATGCCTTCATTTACGACCTGCCCTATAATGCTGCCGCCTGGATTCAGCGCGGTCAGGGCAAGATCTATCACCTTGACACCCCGTTTACCTATGAGCCGCTTGCCTGGGCAGTTAAAAAAGGCGATTTTGACTTCGTTAACTGGTTGAACAACTTCATGATCCAGGTGAAAAACGACGGAACCTACGACAAGATTTATGAAAAATGGTTCAAAGATGATTCCTGGATGAAAGAGATCCAGTAACCTCGAGGTGTATTCCACGTGAATGCCACGGAAAAGTTGTGGCCCTGGAAAATTCTGCTGGCAGTCATCCTCATCGTGATGGCTGCCGGCATCTGGGGTTCTGTCTCGCGCATTGATTATGAATGGCGCTGGTACAGGGTTCCGCAGTATTTTTTCTACAAGGCCGAAGATCCCCTGAAAATTCAGTTTGACGGGACGGTTGAAAAAATCATAGCGGGTAAAAGCACCTCAGCGGTAACCCTTGTTTCCGAAACTGGTGAGAAAGTCGATATTACTGTCGATGCCAAGACAATAAAGGTATCAGAAGGGGAGGAGCTGTTCGAGGGCGATACCGTGGGATACCACCATGAGTGGCACCTTGGGCCGCTGATGATGGGCTTGTGGACAACCATGTGGCTGTCTGCCGCGGCCAGCATCCTTGCCTTGATAATCGGTCTTATTGCCGGTTTGATGAAGGTCTCCAACAATTATACGGTATCAAGCCTTGCCGCCATATATGTGGAGATCATTCGCGGCACACCACTTCTTGTCCAGATTTTTATCGCCTACTTTTTTATCGGCACGGTATTTAACCTCGACAGAAATGTTGCCGGAATCGGGGCGCTTGCACTTTTTGCCGGTGCCTATGTGGCCGAGATTGTCCGGGGCGGGATCCAGTCTATTTCGCGCGGTCAGATGGAGGCCGCCCGTTCGCTCGGCATGAGTTTTCCGCAGGCAATGATGGATATTATACTGCCCCAGGCATTCAAACGTATCCTGCCGCCGCTGTCAGGGCAATTTATCAGCCTGATCAAAGATTCTTCGCTGGTATCGGTTATTGCCATTACCGACCTGACAAAATCCGGGCGTGAAATAATTACCAGTACCTTCGCGACCTTTGAGATCTGGCTGGTGGTTGCGGCCATGTACCTGGTTGTCACGTCAGTTCTGTCGCAGTTTGTTTTTTATCTGGAGCGGAGGCTTGCCATCAGTGATTAAGGCAGAAAACGTAACCAAGATATTTTCCGGCAGGGGAGTAACCGTCAGGGCGGTTGACGGGGTTTCCGCAGCGGTCGAAAAGGCGGAAGTCGTGGTGGTGATCGGCCCTTCCGGCTCCGGCAAGTCGACATTAATACGCTGTGTTAACGGGCTGGAGAAGTTTAATGAAGGCCATATCTATATAGACAATGTTGACATTGCAGGAAAGAAGACCAATCTCAACAAGATTCGGGCCGAAGTGGGCATGGTTTTTCAGCAGTTCAACCTGTTTCCCCACAAAACGGTGCTCGATAACCTGACACTGGCCCAGATGCGCGTCCGCAAGCGCAGCAAAAAAACAGCCCGGGAAAAAGCCCGCATGCTTCTTGAGAAGGTAGGCATCGGAGAGAAAGAGAACGAATATCCCTCACGTCTATCCGGCGGCCAGCAGCAGCGTGTTGCTATCGCCCGGGCGCTGGCGATGGACCCCAAGGTCATGCTCTTTGATGAGCCGACTTCAGCGCTTGATCCGGAAATGGTCGGCGAGGTTCTCGACGTCATGAAACAGCTTGCCCGTGAAGGGATGACCATGATGGTCGTGACCCACGAGATGGGGTTTGCCCGTGAAGTTGCCGACAGGGTTCTGTTCATGGACCAGGGAAAGATCGTTGAGGTTGGGACGCCCGAGCACTTTTTCAAGAATCCGCAGGAAGATAGAACCAAATTATTTTTAAAACAGGTATTGTAAACCGTAATCGGCTTGTTGTCGTGTCTGTCTGCAGATGGCTTCAGTCCGGTAACGGCGCACTGCCAGTGGAATAATAGAATAAATTTTTAGTCTTAGGAGCAGGAGGAACGTTATGCGATTTACCAGGTTGTTTGCCGCGGCACTTCTCAGTGTCGGGCTCTGTGCTGCAGGAGTTTCAGCAAAAGATATCAATGTCGGTTTTGTCTATGTCACCCCGATTGGCGATGGCGGCTGGTCCTATGCCCACAACCAGGGCCGCCTTGAAATTGAAAAAATGGAGGGAGTCAAGACCTCTTATGTTGAAGCGGTGAATGAAGGGCCCGATTCTGAACGTGTTATGCTGAATATGGCACGTAAAGGGTATGACCTTATTTTTGCAACAAGTTTTGGTTACATGGATCCGATGCTGAAAGTCGCCAAGCAATTTCCCGAAACAACCTTCATGCATTGCTCAGGTTTCAAGACAGCCGACAACATGGGAACCTATTTTGGCAGGATGTATCAGGCTCGGTACCTGTCGGGGATGGTTGCCGGAAAGATGACCAAAAGCAATATATTGGGATTTGTTGCCGCTTTTCCCATACCAGAGGTAATCAGGGGAATTAACGCGTTTGCACTCGGAGCGCAGTCGGTCAACCCCGAGGCAACGGTTCGGGTGGTCTGGACGAAAACTTGGTACGACCCGGCAACCGAGAAGGAGGCGGCGAAGTCTCTGCTCGATGTGGGTGCCGATGTCATTGCCCAGCATCAGGATTCACCAGGCCCTCAGGAAGCTGCTGAAGAAAAGGGCGTCTACTCAGTCGGCTATAACTCCGATATGAGCAAGTTTGCTCCGAAAGCGCATCTGACCGCACCGGTATTCAACTGGGCTCCGATATACAGGAGGGCGGTAGAACAGGTCCAGGCGGGAGAGTGGAAACCGGAGTCTATCTGGATTGGCCTTGAAGCAGGCGTTGTGGATCTTGCACCAATGGGGTCCATGGTCCCGAAAGACTTCCAGGATAAGGTGATGGCCAAGAAAGAGGCGATCATCGCCGGTGAAAAAGTCTTTGTCGGCCCGATCATGGACCAGGCGGGCAATGAAAAAGTCGCGGCCGGCCAGGCAATGACTGACGGGGACATGCTCGGCATGACCTGGTTTGTTCAGGGAGTTGTCGGAACGATAGAATAATTTGCCGACCCAGCCCGGTTAGCCGGGCTGAAGTCTAACCTTTATCGAGGGTCGTGCAGTAATAAACATGTTGCCGATTCGTATTGTCAAAAGACAGGAGCCCCTTGGTTGGAGCTCCTGTTTTGTTTTGGTTGGCGCAATCTCCCTGTCGCTGCTGTTGAGTGGTCTTTTCCTGATGATCGGCGGAACCTCGCCGATTGACGGAATCAGCACCCTTTTCAGCGGTGCTTTCGGTTCACGATTTGCCTTCGAAGACGCCCTGTTAAAGGCCACGCCAATATTTCTCTGCTCCCTTGGAGTGGCCATCGCCTTTCGTCTTCAGGTATGGAATATTGGTGCCGAGGGGCAGTTTGCACTTGGAGCGGTAGGCGCTACCTGGATGGCGCTTTCGTTTCCGGAGGCTCCGGCCTACCTGGTTTTACCCGCAATGATCACCATGGCTGCACTGGCCGGTGGATTGTGGGGGCTGGTTCCGGCCCTGCTCAGGCAGAAGCTGAAGACCAATGAGATCATCGTCACCCTGATGATGAATTATATCGCCATCCTTATCCTTGATTATCTTGTCTACGGTATCTGGAAAGATCCGGCAAGCTTCGGATTTCCAATGACCTCTGAATTTTCAGAAGCAGCTGTCGTCGGAAGAATCGGCAGCAGCAATTTCAGCTGGGGATTGATTCACTGTTTTGTCCTGGGCACCGTCCTGTGGATATTTTTAGGTTTTACCCGTATTGGTTTTGAGATCAAGGCAGCTGGAGACAGTGTCCGGGCAGCCAGATATGCCGGTATTCCATATGACAGGCTGGTGATGCTGGTCATGGTGCTCAGTGGAGCATTGGCCGGCTGGGCAGGATTTCTTGAGGCCTCGTCAACAGTGAACAGGCTCCAACCGAGCATCATGTCGGGATATGGATATACCGCCATAGTCGTTGCCTGGCTGGCGCGCCTGAACCCCTTTTTTATCGGAATAGCAGCATTTATGCTCGCCGGCCTCAGGGTCGGGGTGGAATCCTTACAGCTTGACCTGCAGGTACCGGCAGCATTTGGCGGGATTATAGAGGGACTGATTCTGCTGACCGTGCTGGCAGGAGGATTGTTCAGCCAGTATCGCTTTGCCGTCAGGAGGGGAACGAGTGAATAGCGATATTATTATCCCGCTTCTTGCTGCAGCGGTGCAGTCCGGCACCCCGATCCTCTATGCAACCCTGGGTGAGATATTTACCGAGCGCTCGGGGGTGCTCAATCTTGGAGTTGAAGGGACGATGATTATCGGCGCACTGACCGGTTTTCTCGTGGCCAAATTTACCGGTAATCCACTGCTCGCCTTTTTTATTGCAGGCCTGGCCGGGTCCTGCGCAGCTTCCATACATGGCCTGGTCTGTCTGGTATTTCAGGGAAACCAGGTTGTTTCCGGGCTGGCGCTGACCATTCTCGGGCTTGGTTTTGCCGATTATTTCGGCACCCCGTTCATCGGCATGTCCGCGCCGGGATTCACGACCCTGGAGTTTCCTGTCCTGTCGACCATCCCGATTGTCGGCGCAATCTTTTTTAAACAGGACCTGCTCGTTTATTTTACCTACTTCATTCCCTTTCTGATGTGGATGTTCTTTTTTTATACCCGCTATGGCCTCAGCCTGCGGGCTGCCGGCGAATATCCTGCCGCAGTGACTGCAGCAGGGCTGAATGTCGCCGCCTATCGCTGGCTTGGGGTACTGGTCGGCGGTTTCTTCATGGGGCTGGGTGGTGCCTACCTGTCACTTGCCTATACGCATCTGTGGACCAGCAATCTGACTGCCGGACGCGGCTGGATAGCCGTTGCCCTGGTTATCTTTGCCTTCTGGAAACCGGGAAGGGCCGTTTTCGGCGCCTACCTGTTCGGCGGTATTATGGCCCTGCAGTTGCGGCTGCAGGCCTCCGGTACACCGATACCGTCATCGCTGCTGCTGATGCTGCCCTATGTTCTTACCGTCGGCGTGCTGGTCTTTTCTTCCTGGTGGCGTGGCAAAACGGATGAACCGGCTGCACTCGGGGTTAATATCGAACCGGCTGAATAATGGTAAATCAGGTGAGCCTCATGCAAAATGATCATTTTCGTTCAAAATCAAGGCATGCGAAAAATTTTACCGCAGGCATATAGTTGATATTCCGAGGATAAAAATTTTTTAGCATAACGCGGAGGTTGAGCGAAAATGGCGTTTTGCAAAAGGCTCAGGTAAAAAGTCAAACCATAGCTTACAAGGAAATAATATGGAAGTAACCGCTGATTACAGAAGAACCTATCCCATTTCCTGGGATCAGCTTCATCGAGATTCCAAGGCGCTTGCCTGGAGGCTGCTCGATATGTATTATTTTAAAGGAATTATTGCAATTACCAGGGGGGGAATGGTGCCGGCTGCAATTGATTGCCCGCGAGCTCGACATCCATCTTGTCGAGACAATCTGCATTTCCAGCTACGACTGGAA
>CAVOLI010000012.1:0-32324 GCA_963696725.1 uncultured delta proteobacterium | reverse complement strand
GTTAGGTAACGCACTTCTCAACGCACTTACGAGGCCAACCAAGGTGCGGTAAAACAATCCGGAAACGCGCCAGGTAAGCGATGGATTTCTATTGTCGTCGTAGAGCAGTGCGTCGCGTCTCCAAGATCTACGGGCTAATTATTCTATTACCACGGTGAGGTTGAACTGGGCGACACCGCCCAGTAAAACCGGATATTCATTTTTTACGTCGCTCTACGAGGTGGCCGAGATGGCACAGGGCCCTCTTGATGAGCGCGAGGCTTTTGGGGCCGATGTGGGCGAGTTTGGCTATTCCCGCCGGCGGGCGGACGGCCAGGGCGGCCGGCTCGCCCCGGTAGAGGCCGGCGAAGCGGAGGGCGATCATGATCCTGATGGCATCGGCCTTCCAGCCGAGCCGGACGAGCGTTCGCTCGAGGGGATCCTGTCGCGCATTCTGTCGGTCTTCGCGCCTGCGAACGATTGTCCGGGCCCGTTCGGAACTGACGCCTAACCGTTCTCCGATTTACCGGAAAGAAAGCCCCTTCCGGCGGAGTTTGAAGGCTACGTCGGTTTGTGTCTTCTTATTCATCGCTACTTTTCGGCCTGTCCGAATTAATATTCAAATTATTTTATCATAGCGACCGGACACGCGCCAAACCGGCGGCCGGTAATTTTGTGTTGTTTTCCGTCCCTCTTGTGGTAACGTGAGGTCGTCTGACCCCTCGTGGGTTGCCCGCCTTTTAATTCCAAAAAAATTAGGAGTAGTTATGTCTTTAACCAAAGCCGATATAGTGCAAGCGGTGGCGGAATGGACCGGTTTGCCCTTGAAACAGTCGGCGTCGGGTCGTCGAGTCTCTACCATTGAGATCATGAAGCGGGTGCTCGCGTCCGGCGAGGACGTGCTCGTGAGCGGAGTCGGAAAGTTCGAGGTCAGGGGAAAAGAACGCGCGGCGGGGACAAAATCCGGCCACCGGCGAGGACATGACGCTACCGGCTCGGCGGGTGGTTACATTCAAAAGCTCGGGGAAACTACGGCAGGCTGTTAACGGGGACGGGAGGCCGCGGTGAGCGACATCTTGAAGCGGCGTTTCGATTTGGCGATGCTTGATATACCGGCGGGCGAAACTGAGGCCAATTATAACGCTACCTATTTTTTGCGGAATGGCTGCGGAGGATCACGGCGGGGTTCTGACTGCGAAAAAGCTCATTAATTCGCCGACGGTATCGGAAGGCTACACGGCCCTCTACATGCTGGGACGGCTCGATTTGACGATGGAAGCGATGATCTTCGACAACCCGGAATGCAGGAGCTTTTTACCGACAAGGAACTGGAGATCGTGCGCCAACACTTGATCGAGTACCGGTACGGACCGGCGCTCGGTTCGGAATAGGTTTTCAATGTCGGACGTCCGACATTAACGGGTTAGGAAAAAAACAGATTGTTCGAAAATGATTTGATCATTTTATGGCTGTTGTCCTGTGAGCCACGGGTCATTTTCTACAAATTCACGGAATTCAGTCTTGATTTCAGGCGGTGCGTTGTTGATGTAATCTCGCGCAGCCTGCTGACCTTCCGGGCTCAATCCTTTTAGATAATCCAAGGCTTTTTCTGCGTCAAAGATTTGATTTGTTTCTTTAGTGAAATTAGATGGCAGGTCAGTCCAAACGACAGCTCTGAACTTCTTCTCATCCAGCCAAAGCTTCAATGTATCTGCTACCGTTGTGATGTGGCTCCTGCAAAAGCCATTATCTTTGTCAATCAATCCAATATGTCTAATGATAGTTCCTTCTCTGTATCTCAAATCGCAGGCTGCATCTTCTGGACTCTTCCTGTTACTTAATACATACTTTGTTCTGACTAATGTGCCGTTGTCTGGATCGATTACCAAAGTCAGTGCACCTTTGCGTGTCGTAGAGATCCTACTGAATTCAATTGGTAGGACCGGGCCATCATTCTCCCATTGACAGATCCGTTTTTGAAACTCAGGCCCAGGTTCCCAAATCAATGATCCCCAACCTAAAATTGCTGTTCGTTCTTGATCTTGCATTTTTTAACCTTCATAAGGTTCATGGTTTATATTTTTATTTGACATGTTCTACACTAAATCCTCTTTTAGAAATAAACTTCTTTCAAATCATACATCTCACCCATGTCAAATCTAACTGGATAGACGCTCATCGGATCTTTCAAAGCTGCATCAAAAAGCTTCTGGAGGCTGTCATATATCGCAGAAGCATCATCATTTGAAATTACGGCGCCGCTGGCATAATAGTTGAGCTGTGGCTTTTCAGGTTTCCATCCAAAATCCCCTGCCTTCAATAGAGCCTCTGCCCACAGCTTTGCGGTTGTTTCAAATTTTTCGCTTCCTCTTGAAAGGATAAGCTTGCCTTTAGTTGCCATCAGCCTCCTTCAATTTAGCTTCATTTATTCATCAGATGTCCTGGCCATTGTCAACTATTGGGTACAACAGATTTTGAATTTTATGTCCTTAATTTTTGCTTATGAATTTAGAACCTTAAATTTTGGATGCCCGGTCATCGTTAGGCGATGGTATGAATGCTTATTATTTAGACAATATGAATTAACGTTTGCCCACAGCGGTCTTGGTACTGCCGCCGTGCTGGGTTATGCGAGGACGGCATATGATCTTAACCGCGCCACGGGTGAAGGAATCGTCCGATGCCTTGCTCGACCACACGTAGGCTTCGCCGGTACCAAGGCGACTCATCTTGTCGGAAGTCAGCTCTCCGAGGGCGGCATTGGCTTTCTGGATATGTTTTAGCCATGCTGGAGAATTGAATTTATGCATGATGATCTGTGAGGACAGCTCAATCAGCGACACGGGAACTGATGGCGGATCTTGAGACGCAACCATGATGCTTGTTCCTTTGTGGCGCATCTCACGAACGACTTCAACCAGACCAGAAACCAAGTCATCGTTCTCAATGTACTTGTGGGCCTCGTCAAATACGACCAGCTTGTTGAAGGCACTTCCCTGGTAGGTAGCCTCGGAGAATATCTGCAACATCACCACGAATAGCCCAAGCGCCTCATCTTTCTCGATATATTCGTCGCGCAGGTCCACGATGATCAGGCGACCCGGTCGAATCAAATCCTGAAGTCGCTGGCTATCATCGATATACTCGCCTGGCAAAAAGCAGGCGGGTCTGAGCCAGTTCCTTCAAATGGTCAGACAGTCCGGAGTTCTCAATGCCAGTGCGAAGTGCGTCCAGAGTCAGATTATTCCGAAGACCGCGCATGATGAGATTGATCTGGCGCATGTACATGCTCTGGCTGCCGATGGCACCCATCAGGAATTTCCAGTGGGCAGCCTTCAACTCGGAGGCAGAGAAAGCAATGGGGCTCACTTCGATGTTGGGATATTCAGCTCTGCGTTCGTCAACCTTGTTCGAAGGCGTAAGAATCAAAACGTCCTTCAGCGCTTCAGGGTTGGCCTCGTATACGCTCGCGGAGGATGCGGATCTCCTCATCCACCGAGTTTGCATTGATCATCGAGGTGAATTCAGGCGCATAGTCTTGCGTCGGGCTGTAATGGAAAATCACCGTGGCGAGCGGGCTTGGTAGCACATTTATGTGCTCGAGTGGCATGGAGGCCATCTCGATAACCGTGCCAAGCGTATAGCTCTTGCCGCCGCCTTGGACTCCAAAGAGGCTGATCGTATGTGTGTGATTTAGGTCCAAGGCAATCTTTCTGCCGGACACTTCCCCCAGTAAACCGTACTGGGGCGAATCTCCATTTACGCCAAGCATAATGTCGTAGCTGACATCCGCAGTAGGCGATTGTTCCATTACCGGCCCTTGAGGTTCGTTCTCTTTTGGTTCGAGAGGCGTTTCTGGCCGGTCGCCACCGCTTGTGCATCTTTCTTGTCGTTTACCTCGAGCCTGAAGCCGAGACTTCTGGGTTCTGGAACAGAGCGTCTGATTCCGATTGTTCCTTTGTCGGCCGCAGGAGCGTCCTCTACTGCGGGCTCAGGCAATACCTCCGATTCCTCCCAAAGCTCATCCACAGTCCAGGAGGTGGATCTTTCACGCTTAGGCGCGATAAAGGCAGCCGTCTCCAGCTTTGGAACACTCGGAATGAATTTTTCGCTGATAGAGATGAGTGGAGGGCTCCTCCTCAATTTCAACGGATACAGGTTTGCGGCAATTTTCAAGCAAAGCATGGATCAAATCCTTGCCGATACGATGGAATTCAATGCCGACTTCGTTGTCAGGAGCCTCCGTACCATTTTTGTCGAAGTCAAAAATCAGAGCGCAGCGGCGAAACTGAAGCGAGTAGCCTTGTTCGATGGACGCCAACAGGCCTCGTGCCTCTTGAGCAGCAGTGCACGTCAAAAATGCCATAACGCATGGATCGCTCAAGATAAAACCGTAAGAATCTGAGCCAACTCACGGCTCTTGAGAAGTCTGTCCGGACGATCTGGCTTTTTGAGCGCCGGATCAAAGTGACGTTGAAGGATGCGCTCGCTCTGGTTGATCTGGGAAGAGATCCGCTCCTTTAGCTGGTTGAAAGCCGCAAAGTCTCCTACCTGCGAGTAACATTTCACCTCAATCAGGTTGCAGGTGATGATTCGTTGGGATAGGTCGAGATCGAATAATGCCAGATCGGTTCGCTGCAGGCTGATGGCATCGTTGACGTCATCGGTCTCGCCACTCGTGCGGTACAGGTCCGTATGGGCATCCAAAGGTACAATGACCTGGTTGCTCAACGCTCCTTGATATTCAAGGTACAGCCGTGCCAATGCGATACCCAGAGCTTCCGCCTGTTGCGTCGGTGCGGAGATCAGCTTCAAAGCAAGCTGGCCTGACAAGGAGCGCAGATTGGCCAATATTTGAACCGATTGCTCTCCATCAGCGGACAAGACCGTGCCTAAGGAGAACCGGCTTCAGCATGGCCTCAAGTTCATCAGTGGACCGTGAGGAAATGATCAAATTGTGCGTCGCCTGGGAACTGCCTCCAGGAACGTAATCAATAAGATAATCCGGCCTGTTCTTCCTTCCCCCATGATCAAAAAACTCAATACCCATATTGCGATCAATGGTGAATACCCAGTCGCTGATCTGGTGGACTTCATAAATCAATTCTCGTTGAGCGACATTCAGACCCAGAGTCACGACGGGCACTGCTTTGAAGCTGGAACCGGATGCCGCAACGGCTGAGGTCGCGAAACACAGATGGCGGCTCAGCGATGAAAGCAAATCAAAACAGGCTGGCTTGGTTGTCGGCATTAAGGGAGCGACCGATAACAGGGAGCTTGTTCCAGTAAGTACCCGAATCGTCATCAATAAACTCGGTGTCGAAATCCTGTATCAGCCCATGAAGAGGGGTGATCCCATGTGGTTTTTCAGCAATTGAGAGCTCTTCGGCGGGGAACACATCCAGAAGGACACTGATATGGGCCGAGAACATCTTGGCATTGGCATGAAACTCCGAAAGTGCGATGTTTGGCCAGATTGAGTTTTGAAAACAGATGGCTGCCGGTGGAAATTGCAAAAGCATCTGCTGCTTCGTTGACCGTAGCACCGGGACGAACCATCGATTCAAGGGATTCACCCATAACCGGAGAATCTGGGTCCGACTGAAAACAGACGGATATCGTAGCGTAGATCGGCGTGCTCGCGCTTTTGCTGAAGCGATAACAATGCATCCGCTATAACTGAACCCGGCACCTGGATTGAATACATTCAGCGACAACTCGCGAACGTACGGGATGCTGTGAAAGATAGCGTTCAATCTTGTCCGCAATAACCTTGCCGGAAATGTCAGCACCGGCAGCCGATGGTTCAGGCCAAACCTAAAGCCGAGCAGATTTCCGCCATTAATCCTCTGGAGTTTTCCTCATGCGTCGGCGCATAAATTGCCCAGAATGGATTCAGGTTGTCGACAGGGGTGAAAATTCGCCCATCCTCGACAGGAACCCCGACTGGAAAAGCCGATGGAGCCAATCCCCCCAAAAGAGATGATCTGACATGCGGGATATGATCTTTGCCACCTGCTTTAAGCTTTTCAATCCAGTCAATACCAAGAGCCACCCAACTGCTCAGCCATAAGGTCCGGAGTGGATGTGTCGGGGAGACCAGTACCGCCTCGCGATGTCTGCCCCGGAAATCCGTCAAAATGACGTGGATGGAATCCACTGCAAGCACATTTCGAAGTGTTTGGATATGCTGTTGTCGTTCAGATTCCGGATGTTGTTTCTGCCTGTCGAATCAGGTTACGGATCAGATCGAGGTAGGCCTCTGCATACGCAAAACACTCCTTTTCGGTTTCTTTAAAGGAGAGTCCCTGCATAATCAATTCGGCCGGTTCTCTCCTGACAGCTGCAAACATTTCCTCTCGGGCGGCCAGGAAAGAGGCCATGGCAGCTGTGGAAGGAATTGTCAGGCCGACCTCAGAAGGGGGCTCTGCCGTGTCCAAATTGATCTGCATTCGCCACCCGGATGGATGCTTCGGATTGCCCAAAATCCGTCTGTTCAATGGTTTTCAGCATTCGTGACAACCGGAATCTGTACCGCGCCCTCACGGCCAAACTTAGCCAGCAGCGTCTCTTGGCGTGAGGTCCTTTTTGACCGTCTCCCCTCAGCCCATGAAACGCCACTTGGTATAATTTCGTCCGGGTCACGCTCATCACCCAGAGCAGTGAGTTGCATGCGAAATCGGGCATGTTCGAGACTTTGCTCTATAGGGATCGCTCGTTGAGGCGGTTCCTCCTCAATACGCCCCCCCGGGAGGACATAAAATGGTTCGCTCTCGTGTGAGCGCATGGCGGAATCACCCGTGGAGTCGGTTTCCAGCGGGATCGGGTCGCCATCAGCTGTCCAAGGGAGAACCCGGATAAAATGCCAGCCTTCCTCAAATTCGATCTTGTTGAGTTTGAGCAAACTTACTGTCGCCTTGGTTCTCTTTGGCGTCCAGGCTTTCACCTTTTTTGATTTTCCAACAGGACCGTCGGTCTGTGAAACGATCTGCACGGTAAAGTGATCCAGGCCGCTGACTTTTCCCGGGTGGGGATTTACATCAAAGGCCACTTTCATTTTTCGACGATCATTGGGTACCAACAATTGCTGTCCGATGAGACCGGATAACTGATCGTCAGTTTCATCCTCCTTCACGACCGGCAAATCGGTTTCCAGAACCGTTAGTAAAACTTTGTCCAACGAAAGCTCTTCCTGGAAGGCCCATTTATCAAAAGAGATGCTCCACCAGCTCTTATCTATAGCGATAGGATGTGTCCATACCTCCGGTTCCTGGATGTCGTATTTTTCAAAATATGTAAACAGACGGGATTCAAGTGCCTTGTCACTGAGACCAAGGTCTGCGATGCGACCACGCATGGATTTGTGGGAAATCATCATGTTCCGGACACTACTCAAGTTTCGCCGAATCTTGCCGTTGATCATCCCAGGGTCGGCAAAAAGCTTGAAGTCTGGGATCAACGTCAGTTCATACAGGCTGGCACCGAGGGTTTCACCGTCAATACCGTTTTCCAGCGCAGTGAGTAGATACCTTGCCCGGCATACATCGTCCGCAAACAGCCATTCTTCTTCGGACAAGATGCCGAAAAGATCACGCACATGACCGATTAGCGTTGCGGGCAGCCGATCAAGCAGCGAGTCGATGAGGTCTTCATAAATGTTAGTGAAGGCCAGCTCTTCGAACGTCGCCACACCAAAGGAATCTTCAGCACTGGTGCGAAGTGATGTCGGTATAAAGACCAGCAGCGGCAGGCGTAGCTCTCCATTTGCGTCAGGATTTCGTAGCTCTACCAATTTGGTGGAGGAAACCCGGTCTGGAAGGTCTTCCTGATCATGGCTACCCAGGATAAAAACGTTGCTATCCGGTCGGAGTACGACGCAGCTCCTTACAGACCGACTCCATGACGTGGTCATCAATATCGGTGATCCGCATACAATGACCCGGACCCCGGTCACCCAGAATCGCTTCGATACGGGGGCACAATAGACCAGCAACCGTCGCATTCAATTTGTCCTGGGAAAGCTTGGTAAACATGTTGCTCATCCGTGCCTCTCGTTCTTATCTATTTGCCCATATCTCTCGATTTTATAGCGAGGCGATACCTTCTGGGTCACATAGGCATCTGACAGGTCTTCGTAAAAGCCGATTTCCCGCAAACGGCGTTTGAAAGCCTCAAGGTTCAGGCGCAGTGCCCGCCGGTCAAGGATGCTGCTATTAGATCTGACCGTTTTCCGGGAGTCGGTCGATGTGAAGTCCGTAACGATTTCTCAGGAAAGCCAACAACTCTTCAATGCGAATTTCCCGGGTTACAAAGCGGGCGCCATCCTGAGTCAGCACGGCAATCTGGAGTAGCACCTCAAGCAGTTTACTACCCAACACAAAACGGCGTGGGCTTCCTTTTGACCGTGGTTGTGCCAGAAGGCCGTTTTCCTTGTTTTTCAGCAACAGGGAGTCCAGACACTCGGTGATGTATTGGCGGTGGTACTTACCCCGATAAGCCATCAAAATTTCAATGAAGGATTCGAACTCCCCGAGGCCCATTGCCATCACATCGCGGATCTCCGGATCGACATCCTCTTTTCCCGATGTGGACTCCTCGATCAGGCTGGCCAGGCGGAACTTGAAATAGGCCTGCCGGTCTGCGTCGTATTCCGGTCTTAACAAAGAAACCAGGTCGCCGACGGAGAAAACCCCTTTGGCTGGCGTTGCGAGCTTTCCGGTTTTTTTGCTCAGGTATTCAGCCATTTCATCGAGTTTTTTGACGACGAAATTGGCCTGTACGAAAGAGGGAATCTGCCGGTACAAACGGTCCGTAGATTTCCGAGCCAACTCGGTCATGTGCGGGTTATTCACATCACCCATGTCCACCACCAAGGCAACCTTGTAGGGGCAGCCTTCAAGGGCATTATCGAGGCCAGGATCGATGGGACAGTCTTTGGTGCTGCAAAGCTCGTTGCCGGTGTGCTGTTTGACCAGCTTGGGCAACATCTGCAATAATTTGAGATGATAGATCGCCAGATGGAAAGCCATCAGCGTTTTCAGGTAATCAACCAGTACCGAGCGCGGGATATACGGCTCGTAGGCCAAAAGACGCAGCGTGTCATCGGCCATGATATCCGCCTGGCCGTTGCACAGCGGTTGGAACCGCGAAGGCTCTTTGGAATCCTTCATGTCCTGGGTAACCTGGTGATCCAGGCGCAGAATTGCCTGGGTTTCCACATCCACGGTAGCATTGGAATCGTAGCGATCCGTTACCAGGTCAATCCCTTGGAAAAAAAACCGTTTCAACGCGTCGCGAACCGCCTGCCCTTTGCCTTTGCGGGCATAAAAGAGCATCCAGTAAATCTGCTCGGCAGCACCGTAATCACGGCTATGCTTGGCATTCCGGAATTTATAGGTATTCCCGTGTAAAGGCCGTGGTGCTGCAATTGCTTGATTCGCCTTGCCCCTGTTAACCATATCCATGAGATCAGTTTCGATCCATTTGCGCAATACATCCGGATGTTGATCGAATCCAGAAAACCATTCAGGGTGTTCAAGAAAGTCCTCCATGAACTCTTCCACCGTCAGATCGCCTCCCCGTGGTGGCCGACGACTGGCATATCCATCATATTTCAGACGGGGAAAAAGCATCGTTAACACTCTGTCCATTTCGGTGTGCTTGAATTCCAGATAGCTAACTTTAGGAGCCCTGAACTCCTTGTCTCTTCCTTTAATTGCCACCGTATTCAGCTCCTTTTTCGGATACCTTCATATCCAGCACCCCACTACCTGACCGGCCGATCTCATAAAAACGATGTCCAGTTTCCGTCAGGAGCACCTCCTGATAGGGCGCGGCCGAAAGAACATTTTTGAAAACCGATAAGCTCAGGTAAAAACCTTCTTGCTCCTCGATGCTTGGCCGGTAGCCGTTATTCAATCGCAGTAGCATCTCGTAAATATCGAGATTGATGCGCAAACTGGCCTTGTGGCCGTCGCCCGAGTCGTAGGAAAGCACCAATGCCTGGGACAGGCATTCCAAGAACGGATGGTCCGCTGTTTCCTGGTCGGTGCTGAGGGTGAATCGCTCGCCATCGAAAAGCCGGTAGCTACGGATCGTACCCTTATCCACCTGACGGACGCGCAGCGCCAACTGGTTGCCCAATCGTGCAGGATCGCTCAGCCCATCGCCTCGGTTGATGGCCCGTAGAATGTCAGCTACCTCGTCAGCGCTTTTCGTGCCTGGCTGCTTAATCGCGTTCAAAAACGGTTCAATGCTTTGGTAGGGCAGCATCTCTTTCCAGCCGATGTCTCGGCGCTCGAAAAAATGGCGTCGTCGAATGTGAGATACATAGTTTCGATGCTTGTCGATCATTCGGGCACGATGCTTTGCCGTATAATCGCGTGGCAGGTTGCGAAAGAGTGTATCAACCAGGGCATCGTCATATCCGGCCCGATTGGCAAATGAGAAACGGCTCCTGTCTTTGGTTTTGGGGGCCAGAAAACCAAGTTCTCGGTCCAGATCGGGATTGCTGACCTTGGCGACATCAATCTCGCGCAACAATGCAATCAGTCGGTCATTTGAGCCTTCGCTACCCCCAAGCCATGAATTGAAATAAAAGCCGTCGAGTATCCTGTTCTGGTTTTCCTCTCCGCCATTTTGGTAAAGCTGGTGAATGCCGTCGCAATCTCGGGTGCCCACCAGCATAAATGCCAGCGCCGAACGCAGATCGCGCATCGTAATGTGTAACCGACCGCGAAGGTGGGTAATCGTGTAGAGCATCTTCAACCGTTCGATCACCTTGGGTCCGGCAATGGGGTCCTGGAAAGTTTTGGCATTGTGATAGACGTAACACTTACCCTTGAGATCGCATTTTTCGCAGGCTTGCCAGTATTCCTGCTGAGACATGCGGGTGATCAACCGTTCCAGGATGGAAGGCTGATCCGTCTCTGGTTCCGCAACCACCGAACGAAGGTTGAGGTTGACCACCGAGATACCGCTCTCAAGAGTTGTGCCCGCTAATCCTTGTTGAATCTGTTTGGCAAGCAGCGGAAAGCTGTCTTCATGCTCAAGGAAGAAATCGACCAGTCGGCCTTCATTGATGGCGATCAATCGGGTCTGATTTTTCGGCCATCCGGATGGTATCCTTGCCTGCAAAGGGGCCAAAGAACTTTTGCAGCACGGCATCGTTGCGTTCATCACCTTCATCTTGACTGCCGTCGTAGTTGCTTTGGAAGGTGTGCCCTTTGAGTTGAAACACGGCACCGTTGGCGCCGCGCTGCATCTGGGCTCCCTTGCTTTCGGCAAAAGACTCGAACTGCTGGATAAAGGCTGTCTTTCCATCGCCTGCGTTTCCGCTGATGATCACCAACCGGAATTCGCCCTTGAGCATTGCCGGTTTGAGTTTCTCGTCCAGATAGGTCGGCACATAAGTGGCCTTTCCAATCTCATCCAGACCTCGGGTGCCAGCGTTGGAAACCTGGCTCTGGCTGTAAAGGGTTAGCAGGTGTGTGACAAAGGGGTTGGTATTGGGCTGGGTCGGCTCAAATCCGAGTTTTGCCACCACCTTTGGCCCCGCAACGATCTCACCGGTGGTCATTACAACGCGAAGTCGCTTTACCTCGTCCAAGGCGGTCAGGAACTCCGAAGCCGAGGCGAAGCGATCCTTGCGTTCCGGGGCGATCATCTTCACCAGCACATTGACCAGCGCCTTGCTGATATCGGCGCAATGCTTGAATTGTTTGGGGTCCTTGGGCTGGACTCTGATCGGTGGCGTTGGCTCGTCGAAGGGGTATTTTCCGGTCAGGCATTCGTAAAAGGAAATGCCCAGGGCGTAAAGATCGCGATCAATCCGATCTGCGGCATTCGGCTCAATTGTGATAATCGTAATCCGGCGGCAAATAGCGCCGTGTGCCGCCACCGCCTTTTACATCATCGTTTTCGGACACAGCGACGTTAAAGTCGATAATGCGAACACCATTATCGGTCCAGAGCAGGTTGGAGGGTTTCACATCCTGATGGTAAACGCCGTGTGAATGAAGGTGGCCAAGCCCTTCGGCTGATCTCGCGGACGATGCGCACGGAATCTTCCAGCGACAGCGCCTCGGTATCGATCAGATCCGAGACATCCAGGCCTTCCACATATTCAAAAACGATGTAAGGCGTCTGTTTGGCGTCGGCCATGCGATCCGCCCAGATCACCTTCACCACGTTGGGATGATCGGGCAGATTCGCCAATGTCTTGTATTCCCGGCGCAGGCGCTCATAGACGCTGCGGCGGTCCTTGGTCACCAGTTTGATGACCCGCACCACATCACCCAGGGAATCGAACACCTTATAGGCGACTCCGAATCCACCACTGCCCAGTTTGCTCTGGATGCGGAAACGATCCGCCAGGATGAAATCCTGCGGCAAGTCGGTCAGGTTGTCGGGAAGCTGTCGGCAGCACACCGTCAGGGCCGCTCTCACCGGTTATGGCGTCCTTTTTGCCCTTCCGGCAGAATCAGGTCGTCCAGTGCCTTGCGTGCAATGGCCGCGCTGACGTGGCGCTCCTCCGGATCAAACTCGCAGAAAGTTTGCAGCCATTCGTCGAAACCTTTGGGCAGATTCGGCTTGTGTTCAGAAGGTTTCATTGGGAACTTGCCGTCGGCCTCCATCATCTCGTCGATGTTTTCAAACGGCAACTCGCCTGTCAGCAGTTCGTAAAAGATGAGCCCGATTGAATAAAGATCCGATGCAATCGTGGCTTCCTTGGGGAAGGACTCTTTCTCGGATTTAACCAATTCGGGCGCCCGGTAGGTAATATCCAGATCTTCAACAATCTGGCCTGCGATGGTGCTGTCAGTGCTCCTGTTTTTACCCACCCGGGCGAAATCAAAGCCGGTAACACGCACCTGACTGCCCTTGGTCACCAAGATGGCGTCAGGCGTCAGGTTGCGATGGATCACTTCATGACGGTGGGCATGATCCAAGGCCGAGAGCACATCCCGCATCACCTGGAGTTTCTGGTCAAATGTCAGTGCCAACGATGCCTTGTTGATATGGAGGCGAAGGGCCTGACCAGGCAGATCCTCGGTAACCAGTACCACCTTTTCTTCATCGTCGGTGACAAAGAGGTCTTTCACCGCCAGTACGTTGGCATGAGTCGGCATGTGCGCCACAGCGCGATAGGCGTTGCTGATTTTCTTGAATTCGGCCTTGCGGACGGTCTCATCCTGATAAGGATCGGTCTGGTAGACCCGCAGGCGGGCCATGCCGCCACTTTTCCCCAATAGATTGTGCTTGGCACGGTACTCTGTGTAGCGGTCGGTGCCGCCCAGTTTCTCTTCCACTTGCCAATCACGAAATACCAGGGCCGCGCTTTTGGGCTTGGCCTTGCCCTGAATCGCTTGTGCGATTTGTTTATGAAAACGAGTGATGCTACCCAGTCGGTTGCTTGGGATGCGGCTCTTGTCGCGAAAGTATTTCAGGCAATGCTTGAAATCGGTGACATCCGGTTTGTCCTGGATATGCGACGGATTGTGGTCAAATATGGCGGCATTATCAGCGGTGAGTAGCACGGCAGGCATGCACATGGGCCTTGCGCAGGTCAATTTGGCCGGTATTGCTCTCGCGGATGATGGTGGCCATGGTCTTGGCGTGGCTGCGCAGCTTGGCCAGTGGCGAAAAGAATGGCTGCCGTCCTTCGGGGTACCATTTGGAGCCATACACATCGATGTTACCCTGTGTCCCCTTGACATCGACCAGGTATACGGCGTGGGGTGCGAGGATGGCGATGTCGATCTCGAACACTTCCTGTTCCTTGCGCATCTCGAAATTATGGAAAATCAGCCAGCCCTCGGGCAGATGATCCCTCAGGAAGCCGATGGCCTGGCGCTCGGATTCGTTGGCGGGTTGGCCGATGGGAATGACCTTTGCCATTAGCGGCCTCCCTCCTCGATGGTGCGCTCGACGAGGGCATTTGTCTGGCTTTTAGATCTGATTGGAGTGCTTCATCACGAAATGCCATTGCTTTGAGAACGTTATTATTTATCTCTTCCATTTCTTCATCTTCTATCAGAGGAACAGGAAGGTTTGCTATTTGGCCCTCGGTGAAATGCGGAATCGACCCCCCATAGGGTAACCTAATAATTTGCGCATATCCAATGTCAGATGACAAGTACGCAAAGAGATATCCAGCAAGGCTATCGTCCTTTGCTATCACTCGAACCAGCATGTGGGTTGTGCAGGCTGAATCCAGATATTTTCCAACCCAAGCAATCCTTCCTATAAGTCCACCTTTTTGTCCGAATGCCTGGAATCAAAATCGTTCCGTCTCTGATTTGAACATCATTAAACAAGGAAGTATTTCTGGACAATATTTCTTTGTGTACCGTTCGAGCCAAAAAATGGCACCGCCAGTGAAATACGGGGCTCCGTATTCGACGTCCTCGATATAGATACGCTTAAAAATGCCAGGCAAAGAAACCTCTTTAC
Source organism: uncultured delta proteobacterium (assembly GCA_963696725.1). Lineage (GTDB taxonomy): Bacteria > Desulfobacterota > Desulfobulbia > Desulfobulbales > Desulfocapsaceae > MADRE3. The sequence continues at coordinate 17,891 of CAVOLI010000012.1, read as the reverse complement.
AGAGGTCCTTGACAAGCTCATATCGCCCATGCGTAATCCTTGCCGCAATAGTTTCCGCAGCAGGATCATGATAGGCAGCTTCCAAGCGACCGATAATATCCCTGGAACTCACGGCAGATATGATGGGATATTCCGGACGATCCAGTAGAACTCCTTCCCCAAAGCTATCGAAACGCGCCCTGGAATCATTAATCAATTGCACTGCTTGGGTTCTCATCCTGGATGCTCTATTTATTAATGAATCAACTTCATTCTTCAACTGCTGCCCAAATCGAGGCACCTGAATTCCGCAGATCGGATGGTTCGATATGAGAATGATGCCTCCAAATGTTCCCGCGGTGACGAGTGGCACACCAAAGTCGGAGCTCAAAAATGCATAGAGGTATCCTGAAGAAACTTTTTCAGTATTGGGTACGACTTTCAGAATGTCGTGGTTGGACCAACTCCCCTCCATATCTCTCCGCGCATAAGCCATTTTTCCAATGGTGCCCGCACCAGAAATCAACGTCATCGCTTCCTTTACTTCAAGAAAGCTTAGCTAATCCGAGTCGTGCATCTTTCTTCTCAGTCGAGGTAGATTACTTAAAGTCCGACTCTGCCATGTAGAAGTAGTTAGAAATCGAACACCGTAGGTTGATGGTATTTGATGACGAAGAACCATTATATCATCCCCCCTTTGTGTCCAGAAGTCCTAACGAAGTCAATTCGTCTGGTTTGAGAGCCCTCATGCAACAAGTTGCCTCGGGCTTCAATAGCCCCTGACATATAAGGACCACAATCAAGACGACGACCATTGTTTTCAAGCCAAGTGCTTGGAATCGCTTTGCATTGGAATTTTCTGCTCATAACGTCACCTCGCCGGTTGCGCGGAATTCCTTGTATTTCTCTGCCACCAGCGGCAGCTCGTCATGAATGCGGCGGTTACGGCGAGTGGTGCGGCGGATTTCCACCTCACCGCCTTCGCGAACCCGTTCGACAACTTCCTCGTTAAAGACCAATTCCTCTCCGTCTGGCGCCCGCTTAAAAAGGAGGTTGCCTCGGGCATCCACCCCAGCCCGGTCCACCACAGCCATAAAGACCTTGTATTCCGGATGTTCGGTTCGAATCAGTTCTTCCTGGCTACGTCGTCTCAGAACCAGAAGGCTCGGCAAGGCTGGCGTCAAGCCATACTCCTTGACCGTGACCTTGAACGGTTCCACCGGCAGGTCGACACTGGCCAGCACCTCGCAATGTCGCAGAATCCACCATCGCACGTACTCATCACCTGGATTGCCCAAGACGCCATCCGGTAGCAGGATGCCTACGCGACCGGTGCCGGGTTTCACCCACTGCAGGGCTCGCTCGATAAACAAAACCTCGGGCGGTATGCCGCCGGTATTCAGATTGCCGGTGTTGCGATATCCACCGTCTTCATCGCGCTCCCAGTTATTGCCCAGGTCGTACCTCTCCAAAATAGAAGCGTCGCTTATGAGTGTCTTTAGTCGAAAACCAGGGGTTGAGCAGAACCACATCCATGCTACCCAAAGGCATGGCCGGGCGGGCGGCCTCGATGCCATCCAGATCCCCGTCCGGGAAGGTGCGGGCATCGATGCGGAACACACGGCCGGGATTGCCGGTGGTAAACAGCAAGTTCATACGGCTGGTGACGGCCAGAAACGGATCGATGTCACAACCCAGCGCATTGCTGGCCGCCCAGGCAGCGGTTTCGTTTTGCGCCTGCAGGATCTGTTCAGTAGTGGCTTCCTCCGGCGTGGTGCCCATGGCTGCACAGGTGCTGCGTGAAGATATGGACGGCGGTCATGGCCAAAAAGGTGCCGGTGCCGCTGGAACAATCCATAACGCGCTCTCCAGGCTTGGGATCAAGCATCTGGACTGCCAATTCGGCGACATTGAGCGGTGTGGGGTAGCGGCCCTCACGGCCGTCCATCACACTGCGGGCCACCGCACGGAAGGCCCCTGTTCGGTATCGCGGCTGGGTTTCGTTCAGAGAATAGCGCGCCAGTTCCATGACGACACGGGCGGTTTCATGGGGTTCCAGTGTCAGGTCCCATCCACGTGTCAGCAGGTTCGGCTGCCAGGCCTTGGCAGCGGTAATGGACTCGTTGATGCGCCGGAAAATTGCCTGCTGGCCTGGCTCGGTAAAGGGCTCATCGCCCTTGATCCAGAACTTGCGATCCGCCTTCGGAAGAGTCTCATCATAGATTTTGGCCAGCATCAGCAGCGGCGAGCTGCTTGAAGGTGTCTTTATGGTCCAGCCCGAGGTTGCGGTTGATGAACCGATGTGCCCGCAGCAGGGCGTCTTCCAAGTCTTCCACATCCGCCGCTGACCTGTATGACACCGCCGGTCTTATCCAGGTCGGATGTGGCTTCACCCGGCACCGGCCAGACCCCCAGTGGTTTGGGTCGAACTTCGAAACGGGTGCGTTCGACTTGGAAGAGAAATTCTTCCCCCTGGTCATTGGTCCACATGCCCAACGATGCGCCGGGTATCAACTCCAGCAAATTAATCAGGACACGGGTGTCTGTTTCGGCTTCTTCAATGGACCTCAGCTTGTCACGTTTTTTCTGGGGCTTGCAGACAATAATGCGCTGTAAACTGTCGTTGGTGTGTTCGGCATCCGGGTGAAAGATGGCGATATCGATTTTTGCCGGTTTTCCCCCTTTGATGCCATGCTTGTAGTCAACCTCGATATCATTCCGATCAAAACCGTAGCTCTCGATGAGCTGCCGGAGGACCTTTTGCACCAGCAGCTTCTTGGGCGAAGGGCTTAGCTTTTCACCGGTCAGAATATCGATAAAAAAATTCTCAGGGGCGCTTTCCTCAGCAGGATCTTTCGGGGCTTCCAGTGTCGTCACTTTTGTCGTTCATCCCTCATATCCCCCTATGTTTATAGCCATTTTCGGTTGTGGCTCACGAAATATACACAATGGTTTTTGTGGCTCATATTTTTAATAAATATGAGCCACAAAATGTGTTTGTGGCGAATTCATGAGCCTCAAAAAGCATCATATCCCTCTGCAATGTTCAGCAGATCCGGATAAGCGATTGTCGCTGCACGGCGGCCGCTTCCGGGTTGCAGTTCCCGGAGGATTCCTTCCGCTTTTAGCACACTCAGTATCCTTTGGGCCGTGGGGTTGGGAATCATGGCGGAGCGCACAAAATCCGAACTTTTGAAGATCGGCCGTTCAAAAACCCAGTCCAGGGCGTGAATGGCATACTGAGAATGGGTCAGCTCGGCAAAGCGAATTTTCATCCGGTTGTAAAGGTCAAGGATCGCCTGCGCCTTGGCGAGGTTCTCCTCGGCCTGGATTTGAACGACTTTCAAGAAGAACGCACACCATCCGCTCCAATCGTTATTGCGAGAAACGGCATTTAACCGCTCGTAATATTCGTCGCGGTGTTTTTCCAGGTAGGCACTGATATAAAACATCGGCTGTTGAATGATCCCGGCCTGATACAAAAACAGAGGGATCATCATACGCCCCAAACGGCCATTACCGTCCAGAAACGGATGCAGGGCTTCGAACTCTGCATGAAGCAGAGACAATTGGATCAACCGGTCCGGCGCATCTTCGTGGATAAACTTTTCCCAGCGCGACATCGCTTCAGGAAGCTTGGCCGCATCGATCGGTACAAAACGGGCCTCCTCGATGGGACAGCCCTTGGGGCCGATCCAGTTGGGGATTTTTCGGTACTGGCCGGGAGATTTGCCGTGCCCGCGCACGCTGTTTAGCAGAATCCTATGACATTCCAGCACGATCCGCTGACATAACGGTAGCGTCTTCAGGCTTTCTGTTGCCGTACGCATGGCCTTTCGATAATTGAGAATCTCCCAGATATCCGCCTCTTTGGCGGTTGACGGTTCATCCGTATCACCACGGGCTTCGTATTCCAGAACTTCACCCATGGTGGCCTGGGTGCCTTCGATACGGGATGAGAGCACTGCCTCCTGGGTGGTAAGCGGGCTCAGCAACACATGGGCATTGGGAATGGCAGCCAACATGCCATCATATCGGGCTACGGCTGCATTGGCAGGGCCGATCAATGGTACGAGCCGCCCCCAATCAAGAGCTTTGGGAGGAAATTGTCCTCTCATGGTAACGTACAGGTCCGCTCATCCATCATGCTCCTTGAGAAATTCGCGATACTTTTCAGCGATAACCGGCAGGTCATTGTCCTCGATCTTTTCACTGCGGGTGAGGGTCCTTTCCACGAAGCGGCCACCGATGCGGATACGTTCGGTGTGCTGCCTGGGTTCGATGATCTCTTCACCGTCCGGTGTGCGCTTGTAGAGCTTGTTGCCACGGCGGTCGAAGCCGACCTTGTCGGCCACGGCCATGAAGACGGGATACTCCTCGGCGCCGCCCAGGGCCTCTGCGCGTTTTTCCTGCTTCGCTCTTTCGACGTAGAAACAGCAGGCTGGTGAGGATGTTGACGTTGGCCTCGGCGATAAAGGCCTCTACCGGCAGGTCGACGGAGGCGAGCACCTGCGTTTCGCGCATGATCCACCAGCGGATGTATTCGGCTGCCGGATTGCCGAGAACGCCATCGGGCAGAACGATGCCCATGCGACCGGTGCCCGGCTTGAGCCACTTGATGCAGCGCTCGATAAAGAGAATCTCCGGGGCGACGCTGCCCTTGGGGGTGCCGGTATTGCGGAAACCGCCTTCGCCGTCCGGCTCCCAGGTATGCGCCAGCTCGTACTGCTCCAGAATGTGCTTGTCGGTAATCGGAATGTCGGAACCGAACGGAGGATTGGTGGCGATGATATCCACCGAGCCCAGCGGGATTTCCTTCTTGGCGCTTGGCAGATCGGCCAGATGGCCCAATGGGAACTCCAGCGAGTTGATGTTGTAAATGTGCCCACGTCCATCTCCGGCCAGAACCATGTTCATCTGGGCGGCACGGATCAGGAAAGGATCGAAATCGGCACCAAACACATTGGTTGCGGCATACTCTTTCAAGCGTTCATGTGTGACATTCAAGAATTCGTCGGTGTCTTCGTTTCCGGCTCGAGTATCCTTGTTCCTTGCGGAATTTATTCGTGCATGTAGTTCCAAGGCTGGCAACGAGGAAGCCGCCGGTGCCACAGGCCGGGTCCAGGAGCGTTTCGGTTTCTTTGGGGTCGAGCATTTCAATGACCAGCTTCACCACGCCGCGCGGCGTGAAATACTGGCCACGGTCGCCACGCAGGTTGACGCCCACCAGCTCCTGATAGGCGACGCCTTTGGCGTCGACATCGGTGCGGGTGAAATCGTACTTGGCCAGCTCGGAAACGATGAAGGCCAGCGCACGGTCGGAGAGGGTGATCTCCTCGTTGCCCCGGAAAATGTTTTTGTACTGCTTCTTGACCTCGGCGAAGAGCTCCTCGATGCGCTTGCGGATCGCCTTGCGGCCCTTGTCCTCAAACTGCTCCTTGGGGCCAGCCCAGAAGCGGCGCTGCCAAGCCTGGCGCTGCTTGGCCCGCAGGTTTTCATCGTGCATCTTGCAGAAGATCAGATAGAGGAACTGCCAGAAGGCGGCGTCCTTGGGCATGCCCTCGTTGCCGTGGATGAAATTGTGGCAGCGGCGGAAGGTGATCTTGAGCATCTCGGTGTCGGCGACGCGGGTATGGGCATCGGAGATGACCTCTTTGGTGCCGATCGACTCGTCCGCCATCGGCCAATCGCCGATGGGGTTGCACTTGATTTCAAAGCGCTTTTGCTCTTTCTCGACAAAGAAGAACTCCAGGCCGTTGGTCCACAGGCCATACTGAATGGCCTCGACCTCGCGCATGATGGTTTCAATCTCGTCAAGGTCCTTGGCTGCCTGCTCAAAATCGCGAATGCGGATGGCATTTTTGCCCACATTGGGTTCCTGGCGGCAGAGCACAGCCCGGCCGAGGTTTTCGATCGAGTGGTCCTTGCCATGGTGGAAGATGGCGACATCCACCTTCTTGCGCCCGCCGATGGAGAAATCCAGCTCCATGTCCTCCGGCGAGAATCCGTATTCATGAATCAGGGCGCGAACCACCCGCTGGCGGACCAGTTCTTTCTTCGTTTCCTTGACCTGTTTTCCGGAAACGTAGTCGAGCGTATATCCAGCCGGAATGGTATTCTCGGCCTGTTTGTTTCTTCTTTCTGGTCATATAAAAACTCCGTTCACCAAGGCTGGGGTCATTTTTGGTTCTCCTCGCCGAAATCCTGGGTTATGCGTTTCTGTTGCTCTATCCATGCGTCGATGTCCTTTCGGGAAAATCGCCACTGCCCCCGGACCTTGAAAGCGGGCAGCTCCCCAGCCTGGGCCATGGAGTAGATTGTCTTTTCGCCGACCTTAAGTAAGGCGGCTATATCTTTAAGTTTTAGAACCTCTTCATTGCTCATGTCGCCTCTCCTGCAGGGCTGTTGTTCGCCAAGGGCATCAGTGCCGGAACAGGGGTAAGTCACCCACCTCTGAAAAAATCAACCAGAATATACCATATTAATACAAATATTGCCAGATAAATTTAGTGTTGCAAAACACTAAACAACAAGTTATATTAGACCCTATGAAAAACTTTGGCGAAACCATCCGCGACCTAAGAGTCGCGCAAGACCTCGGCTTGCGTGAGACGGCCACCAAGGTGGGCATTTCCCCCGCGTACCTAAGCCGTATCGAACGTGACAAGGAACGTCCCCCGCGACCTGAAGTTATCAAAGAGTTGGCAAAGGTGTTGGCGGCTGACCCCGATGTCCTGTTCCGCCGGTCTTCTTCCACCGACCCGGATATCGTGGATTATCTTAATGACCAACCCGAGGTTATGAATCTTCTGCGCTATATCAAAGGAGCCAACTTTACTGAAGCTGAAATCAAAAGTCTCATCGGGGTCGCAAAAGATATGAAAGACAAGCAGAGCCAGATTTGACAGCACTTGTTTTTCTCAGAATTTTCTTAAGTGAATGATTAGCGTGGTCCGTATTAATTAATCTTTTTATTTAATTATAAAATGTGAGGTCAATAAACATGTCCCGACAATACAATCCACAACGGTTTTTTAGGCAGGCTCCCAACAACCTACTTGCACAATTTTTCAAAGAAAAACAGGTGTTAGCGGAAATAAACTTCGATGAGCTTACTGAAACAAAGATTGAGGCCATCTATGATGCCTGGTTGCCGTTGCCTGAAAAGGAGCGCAGCGACATGGAGAAGGACTTCCGGGAAATAGATTTCATGGCCACAGAGGGGGCTACCAAGGCGATTATAGACGAGGCGGACTGGCATGGTGAAGAACTGGGGCCGATTCTCTCCGGGTTGAAAAGTCACCATGACCGGGCTTTCTGGACCTTTTTGAACCGACCGGCTTACTGGAAAGGCGCACTCCAGTTTCACTGTGCCGACAACATTCCGTCATCCTATTGGCGGAAGCGGAAAAATATTCCGAAAAAGCCAGCTCTGGTTGAACCGGCTGACATTAAACGGCTTGAGCAGGCTATCAGCAAATATTTCCATTACAAAGAGGGGCGGGGTAAGAATTGCAGGGTTGAGTGCTACCGACGGAATGATCTTGATTACTTCTTTTCGTACCCTGAAGACTACGCCCAGGCCAGCATTGAATGGATTGACAGCGAGTTTGAACGTCCGCCCCGCACCCCTGCCTTTGAAGTCATTTTTGTATATTCGCAGACCGATGGCACACTGGAGGTTTTTTTGCGCGGTAACAAGAAACCGGTTCCCGACCTGCAGAATATTTTTGCCGAAATCATTCTAAAGACTGTCCTGGGACCGGACAAAAAGGATGAGAAGGTTTACCATCTCAACCCTCTGAAACAACAGAATTTTCAGTTCGTTTCTGATCCGGCAAGCGGCATTGAGGATGTCCGGGTTTGCAAACTGCGTCTGACCAGCATGGTGGGAAAGAAGGAGCGCATTACCCTGGAGGCGGACCCGACTTATAACCCCGATGCAGTTTATGAGCTACTGGACAAATTGCACGTGCAAAATCCTTCAATTAGATTGTCGAGCTACAACATCACCCAGGTGGGTCTGAAGGTCTTCTTCAGTCCGGCAGTTGGTTCACTGAAGGGGAAGACCCGCAGCTTTGACGTAACCTTCCCGAACTCCTGCAACCTGAAGCAGGACGGTCGAGACCTGATCATCAGGAAGATGCTGGTTGCTTCCGGTCTTGAGCCCAGGGAAGAAACAGAGGATGAAGTCAGGCCGTCCGGAACCGGCCCAAGTGGCTATCAATACCCTGTGCCCGAACCATGCACCATCACCATTGATGAATGTTCGAACTGATCCTAAATCGTTTTGCAGCCGTCGGCCGTGAGGGGGCAGAAATCCTTTCGGCCGATGATCTGGAATCATGGCCGTCGGAACATATTGCGGCTTTAAAACGCCTCGGTCTTGTGAAAAAAGCGGCACCGGCAAAAGTGATCGAGTGCCCCGGGTGCGAGGAAGCCTGCCTGATGCCGGTTCATGTCTATCCTGCGCAGGAAGGCAGGCCGGCACGCATATTTATTGCCTGTGATAAGCGGGAGGATACCGGCCGCATTTTGATCGAACCAGCTGACCTTGAGCAGTGGCAGATAGATATTGTCCGGTTTGCGTTTCTGCTTGGCGCTTCTCTTTGCACTGACCATGTTCCTGATGCAATCATCCCGCAGCAAGCTTTTTTTCTCGGCTCATTTACCATCAACCGGAAAAGAAGGTCCGCCATTTTTGTTGTCAACAATGATTCGTTGAACTCGGCGATTGAGTCGGGTCTGCTTGATCAGTATCCCCACCCCTTTTTTCTCGTTGCCGCCGGACTGCTCAGTCCTCAGGACATGAAGCAGGGTCAGGCGATTCCCTTATCCCATATTCTGTTGTCTTCAGCGAATGACCTGGAAATTGAACTTGAGGAATTAGAGGGAGCACTGTCCGCAAAAAGCAGGGCGCGGCACGATGTTATTCCGTTTTCTGTACCACCGGGAACGGAATGGAGGCATGTTTTTATCTCATTTGTTAATGAACAGACTGTTCAGATAAAGGGCGCTGGCAAAACTGACCATCGCTCTTTTGATGAGATAGGTTTCAGCGACTTGAGAGCAGGCGCAACCGAAAGCCGCCCTTCCGAACTTTGGGGTGTTTTTCAGGCGCTGGCTAAATTGAATGGCGAGATGACCTTCCAGGATTCTCTAAAGTCTTTTGATGACCCGAAAAAGCTGAAAAAATGGGTGTCACAGATTAGAAAGAAACTCCAGCATGTTTTTCCTGAAATTCATGGTGACCCATTTCATCCTTATAACAAGGTCAAAGGGTATAAAACCAGGTTCTCTCTCAACACCTCCTCTGTCTCCATGTAAGCACCAGTGAAAATTCACGGGCCACCCAAAATATTTTCTCGCGTTTTTATTAACGTATTTTCAGGCTGTTAGCAGTAACACAAAGACAACAACACACTGATCCGGTGAAATTTCACCAATCGGGGTAAAGCCCGACGCTTTGGACAGTGTGAAATTCGCCAAAAGGCGATGTAGACCCTGCGGAGTCCAAGTCGGGCTGGGCTTCGCGGGGTCTTTTTGTTTGGGGTTGAGGAATGGCGCAGAACAGCCCGGAATTGATTGAACAGACCATCTCGGTATTCGAGAGCCGGACCGGCAGGGTGATCTCCCAAGAGGAAGCCCGGCAGGCGGTTGAGAATATCAGCGGGTTCTTTCGGGTGCTGCAGGAGTGGGCCGAAGCTGAGGACAAGGAAGGGTGTGACAGATGGTCCATGCTGCCCGAGCCGGATTGAAGGGGTGGATCAATGAATCCCCTGCCAGGCCCATTCCTGTCTCCCCTTGGCCGCTCTCCACCAGTAAGCCAGGATGAAGGTTATGGTTATACAATATCAACCCAATTAATGAGGTCCGACAATGGATAACAAAACAACAGTTCAAAGCAACAGAATCTCTTTGAAACAGAAACAGAAACCAGAGGTGAAAGAACATCAGCAACAAAGTGAATCTTGCTTGATGTGGCGGCTGCCGAGTCGGTGGACTCGCTTCTCGAAGTGGTTCGGCTCGGCAGTGACGAGACTGCCATCATTCCTTTTACCGCCGACAGCGAGGCCGTGGATCTCCATTACTGCTCAGAAACCGAGATCAACAGTTATGTGATCTGCAACGGCCCGGACTGTGTGCTCTGCCGGATCGGTCGCAAGCGAGACCAGCGGCTGCTGCTGCCGGTCTATCTGCCGGCAGCCGGCTGTGTCGGCATCCTGCCGGTGAGCCGGTCGCTGCGACCCTTTGCCCTGCTGCCCCAGATCTCCAATGTGCTGAAAGCCGGAAAGCCCATGGTGATGTTCGTAACCAGGGAGGGGGCAAAATACACCGTCTCCACGGCTGAACTACAGAAGGATGTCGATGGTGGAGAGGCAGCGATCAAACGTTTTCTGGACGACTATGAGGCCGGCCTTCACGATCTTACCGCCGTGTATCCGCGCATCGACAACGAGCAACTTGCCAGTGTCGAGGAAATCGGCCAGGATGATGTCGCTCAAAGGGATCCGGGTCAATGCCGGTGATAAGCGGTCCTGAAGAGCTGGCAGCCTTCCGAAGCCACTGGGACGGGAAACGGATGCTGGAACTTCTTGCACAGCATAATGGGCGGTTACGGGTCGATTGGGCGGTGGGTGTGGGCAAGAGCCACAACATCGACCTGACCATTGAAGAGGCGATTGTCTCCGAACAGTACGATCTCGTAATCGCCCTTTTCCCTACCCGGCGGATCATCGAAGAACGGAAATGGGTGCTGCATCCGCCAAAGGGAATCAGGCTGGTCAATTTGAAACCACGGCCAGGTAATCAATGCGGTGCGGATATGAACCGCAGCTGGCAGGTATTTGAAAAAAATGGATTGGGAGCCCTTGGCCGCATCGAGTTGTGCGGCCATTGTCTTTTGCGGCCGGAGTGTGCGTGGCCCAGGCAGTTCGGCAAGTCGCTCAAGGGGAGTCCAGGTGATCTTTGGAGCCCAGGCCCATCTGGAACGGTCCCCCTATTTTCTGGACCAGCTTGCCCAGTGGGCGGAAGCGGAACGGGTGCTGGTTATTCTTGATGAAGCCAATTTCATCATGAAACCGTTTCAGCGCCGGATCGACCGGGGACAATTGCAGGTTTTTGTTGATGTCCTTGGACAAATTGAACCCGCGACGATGGCGCAAGCTCCATGCCCGGTGGCAGTATCTCTGTGGTCTGCTGCTTGATGCTAAGACCGTCGATCTGCGCAGCCATGACTGGCGATTTCCTGCAAGTCTATCATGACTGGTCGCTGGCCGTTCAGACTCGTGGGTACGGCCTTTACGGAGATTCCTTTTCCTTCCTGGCCTTTGATCTGGTCCATTTCGGCCGATCTCCGCTTGAATCGCGGGAACGGGCGGCCAGCGGTGACATCCTCTTTGCCGCTGTGCCCAGTGTCTCCATGGATTTCATCATATACAGCGGCACTGCTCACCAGGAGTTTACGAGATACCGGCTGGGCAATGAATTTGCCAGCCCCTTTGAAGACTATTCTTTTATCCACCCTGAGACCACCTGGTTCAACATCGCTTCCCGGCTGGGTGCGAGAAAATATTTCAAAAAGAACTCGAACCAGATTCTGGATTTCTTTGCCGGTCTGGTGGCCAGACGGCTCCAGGAGGGGAAGCGTCCTCTGCTTCTTGCCAAAAAGTGTTTCTGCGCTTTCTGCGCCCGGAAGATGGAAGAGAGGTTGCGGGGGCTGGGTGTCGAGGTCCAGGTGGTTATCAACGGCTGGCAGGCCGACCTGCTAAGGAATGCTCAAGGTTGTGCCCCTGATCCATTACGGCATGATCGGCACCAACCTTTTTCAGGAATTCGACTGCGCCTATTGTCTCACCGGGTATTACGTCACCGAAGAGGCAATCAACGGAATTCTGCAGGATCTGCTGGGCTCTGACATGAAGATTCCCCTGCAGATTTCCATTGAAGGAAGGCCCTGCCGGCGGCGGGCCGGGGTCCTGAATCAAGAAGACCGCATCTATGACCTGCACACATTGGCGCAACATGCCCTGGACCACCAGGAGATGGATACCGTTCTCCAGGCGGTGGGTCGGGTGCGTCCCTACACGAAGCCGAGGGAGGTCATCACCTTCCAGTGCGCCGGCCATCCTGACTTTGAATACACCAGGGAATTTGCCAGCATCGGCGAGGCGCGGAACTATTTTGACATCCCTGGCAGAAGATCAGCGCAGACAGCGGCACTTTACGCCCAGGTTCAGGAAGCCAGAGACAAGGGGCTAAAACAGCGCGAGGCAGCCGCCCTGTTGGGGGTGAGCATAAGAACAATCAAACGATACTGGAATCAAAAGGTGCCACCAACCCTTATATAGAATTCTTTATAAGGGAAACTGGCACCTTTTTATGGTGAGCCCGATGAAACTATTACCACCCTGGAATGAGCGTGTGCAGGAAGTTGAGCCAGAACCAGTCACCCACCGGATTGACTATGGTTTGAAGAAATCGCCCCGGTACTATGCCATGAAAACCAATTTTGTTGACTCTCTTGATGATGCGCAGGCCATGCTGGATTTTGCCTTGCAGCGGCCTCTTTCACATATCGGTTTTGACACCGAGTTCCGTTATGACCGGCCGGGGGTGGTGATTGACAAAAGAAACACGGCCTATGATCCGCGCAGCATTCGACCGCTTTTGTTGTCGCTTGCCATGGCGGAACCGTTAGATGACGGTGGTGGCTGCCTATACAGCTTTGTCATCGACCTGAGAAAACCGGAGTTGCTGCCGGTCTTGAAGGAACTTTTCCGGCATTCCGATCTGTTTCTCCGGTCATTTTGCCAAGGTGGAGCTATTCTGTCTCTGGCGGCTCGGACTGCCGGAGCCGAACATCCTCTGGGACACCTTCATCTTCGAGAAAGCCCTGCATCTTGGGCCGGCACCATCACAAATACAAACTGTCAAAAGTGGCGAGCGACTTCGAGCAGATCCAGGCCAAGGAAGAGGCAAAGGATAAAGAGGTGTTTGGGTTTTCCCTCGTCGCAACCTGCCAGCGGTATGGCGTGGCCTATCGCATGGAAACGGAAAAGGAGCGGTTGCAGCAATCGTTTTTGAGTTCATTCCGATGAGGACCAATTTTCAGAAGAGCAGATCGACTATGCCGCCGAGGATGCCATTGCCGCCTGTAAACTATATCCCCTCCAAGTTCAGAAGGCTGTTCAGAATGGCCTGCTGCGCCATTGCGAGACTGTGGAAATGGCCTGGGTGATTACCAATGCCCGTATTGAGTGGGCCGGGGTGCGCGTGGATGAAATGAAGCGGGACGAGGCCATTTCCAGGATTAGCGTGCACCAGGAGAGGCTGGAGAAGAATCTGGCCTCTGAGTATGGCATCGAGAACACCCAGAGCCACAAACAGTTGACGGAGTTTTTTCGAAGTCGTGGCCTCCTGCACAAATTCCTGAAGGGTGGGAAGGTGAGCTTTGATAAGACGATCCTGAAGAAAAATGCCGGCCTGCATCCGGCAATTGCCCTGTTGCGGGCAGCGAGAAGGGCTTCCGACCTGCTGGCGGACAAACTTCTGTCGCCTGATTTTAATGGGGAGGATGGCCGCGTCCGGGCAGAGCATCGCCAGCTTGGCACTGATACCGGCAGGCAGACAAGCCGCTGGCCGAATTTCCTGGGGCTGGACCGGGTGCTGCGGCCTCTGGTTATTCCTGAAGACGGGTTATGGCATCGGTGAAGTGGACTGGAGTCAGGTGGAGGTAGGTGTGGCGGCTGCCATGTACGGCGATGATGAGCTGGTCCGGATGTTCAATTCCGGGGATGTCTATTCCGCCATGGCCCAGCATTTTTTTCGCGAAGAACTGCCGGCGGAGGATCTCACATAACCGGCATAGAGTTTAAGGGTAAACATAAGGAACTACGGAACCAGATGAAAACCTGCACCCTGGGGATAATTTACGGCATTACCCCGGTTGGCCTTGCCCAGACTCTGGGAACCACCAAGGCCAAGGCGGCGGCATTGCAAAAGCGGTTCATGGCCATGTTTCCGCGTTTGCAGGAGGCTCTGATCTTGGCGGCGCAATTCGGTGCCATCAGGGGATATGCATTCACGATAAGCGGCCTGAAGCGATACCGGGCCAAAAATGGCGAGGCAACACGCTGGGAGCGGAACTGGCTGACCAATCATCCTGTCCAAGGAAGCGCCGCTGTGGTGTTCAAGGCCGCGGGCAACCGGCTGGACAAACTCTATCAGCAATACGATGCCCGGATCATTCTTCCACTGCATGACGCCTTTATTTTTGAAGCGCCGCTAAGCGAACTGGAATTTGTGGCAGAACTCACCGCCAGGGTGATGTGTGACACCTTGCAGGAATATTTTCCTATGTTGCGGCCCCAGGTAGAGGTGAATATTTCCAGACCGGACTGCTGGAACAAGGATGGTGACGGTAATGAACTCGATCGGTGGATTGAAAGCTTTGAATGACCTCATGAAAGGTCAAGAAAAAGGCAACAAGGAGGCGTGAAATGGACGGAAAACTGCTGAAAACTACCGTGAATTACCTGAAAAACGCAGATGTTGGCGGGATAAGTTCGATAAAAACATAACCTTTTTGCAAAAGGTCACAGTTATCTTAATATACTGTAATTTCAACATTTTTATCATGTATGTGCCTGGTTTGGGCATATATTTCATTTAATGATTACGGAAAGTATGAAGGAATTCGCATGTCTACTGGCGGCCGTGGAGTCTGGAATAGAAAAACCAGGGTGAGTGAGGTCAGGTCAATTGATATCCTCGACCTCCATCGCAATGGAGTCTTCCATAAAGGATCCGCCTTGAGCTGGACATCCTCCTGGTCACGGAATGGCGAGGTGGTTGCCTCCATTTCCTACCGGATCGAATCTGGTGATAACGGTCCAATCGGGCTACGGTTCATGTACACCATTACGGACAACGAAACAGACGAAAAAAAGGACTACAACTACCTTATCCCGATAGTATCCACCAGGTGTAATTATGGAGGTAGGCGTTGGTGGTTTATCTGTCCTTTAGTGGTGAATGGTCGGGTCATGTCAGCGACGGTGCCGGATTATCTATATGCCGCCAAGTGCTGAATATTTTGGCTGTCGTGAATGTTACCGGCTTACCTATGAAAGCAGGCAACGGCATCGGGAAAAATTTTATGAAGGGTTTGAGAAACCATATAAGATGGCAAAAGTGGCACAAGGGGAGCTTGCCAGGGCCAGGAGCCTGGGAAAAGAAAGAAAAAATCTGGCGGAAATTGTTGCGAGCCCAAGCCACAATTGAGAGTTTTGAGAATATTCTTACCAGCCGCAAACCAAAAATAATCTATAAGGAGAAATAAGCGATGGTTTCAGAAAAACAACAACAGGCGAATGTTCAAAATGCTCAGCTCTCTACCGGCCCGTCGACACCGGATGGGAAAGCGGTTGTGGCCCGAAATGCGGTCAAGCATGGTATTTTTGCTAAAGATCTGGTGATCGCCGCCGGTGATGGACGGGAAGATGAGCTGGATTATCATGAGCTACTCGCGGGACTCATAAAAGACCTTGCCCCGGTGGGGCGCATGGAAAGGCTACTGGTCGAAAAGATTGCTGTCAATTACTGGCGGTTGCGGCGACTGGTCAGATATGAGACCGGTGAGATACGGGGGCGGCTGGATGATTTCAGGGAGACTGCCCTGCACTCATACTACAGCAGCTCATTTTGCCCTCGAGCAGCGGCCGGAAATGATGGATTTCGGCTACGATGATGATATTTCGGATGCCGAGTATCAGGAGCAGCTTTACAAAGTGGCCTGCATGAGGAGTTCCGACTATAACCTGATTGAAGAAAGGGCTGCCCTGGAATATGTTCTCTATTTCCGTCTGGATAGTGAGGAATCTGAGTTCTCTGACAAAGATTACAAGACGGCAAAAAAGTATGTGGCCGGCCTGTCTCCTCAGTTGAAAGGGAAACTCCGTAAGGAAATGCTTGAAGAGGAAGAACGGGTGCTTGCGGAGATGCGCGAGGTACGAACCTGGAGCGTCAAATTCGACCGCATCCTTAAGGCCAAGTCTTTACCCGTGGAACGGGATCTCAACAACATCATCAAATATGAGAACTCGCTGGAGCGGTCCATCTTCCGGAACCTGGCAGCGTTTAAGACCTTGCAAGAAAACCGAGCAAATGCCGGAAGTGCGGAAAATGATCTGATGGAATTGCCGGCATCTGGTGGATAAATGGCTTTGTTTTGGTAAAACAGTTGTGGTATCGACTTGGTAAGCGTGAATATAATGAAGTTTCCGTAGTATGAGATCTATTTATGCCGACGAATTCGCAGCCGACAGGCAAGTGATCTAAGTCAATATGACCGCAAGGAGGCCCGACTGCCATGGATAACGATCAACCAGCAACCTTCCATCAGAAAGCCGTCCTTTATGCCAGGGTGTCCTCCAAGGAGCAGGAGAAGGAAGGTTTCTCCATCCCGGCTCAACTCAAACTTCTGAACAAATATGCCGCAGAAAATAGGCTCCAGGTGATTCAGGAATATGTGGATGTGGAGACCGCCAAGAAGGCAGGTCGTAAAGGCTTCATTGAAATGATCAAATTTTTTCGGAAAGAGGCAAAAACGACGCAAATCTCTCCGTGCCGGATACTCTTGGTGGAAAAAACCGACCGCTTGTATCGCAACCTGAAGGATTGGGTGACCCTTGACGAACTTGATCTGGAAATACATTTCGTTAAAGAAAATGTCATTCTTTCTCAGGATTCAAGATCTTCCGAAAAATTCATGCACGGAATTAAGGTGTTGATGGCAAAAAATTACATCGACAACCTTTCCGAAGAAACACGAAAAGGAATGATCGAGAAGGCTGAACAGGGTATCTTTCCTTCATTCGCACCCCTCGGATACATCAATGTCGAATGCGAAGGAAAACGATTTATTCAGCCCGATCCAGATATCGCCCCTTTTGTTCGCAGATTGTATGAATGGTATGCGACCGGTAACTATTCACTCCTGCAATTGACCAAGAGAGCCTACAATGAGGGTTTAAGATTTAGGAAAACCGGAAAGAAAGTACCGAAAAGCGCTGTACATAAAATTCTGAAAAATCCTATTTATTACGGAGAGTTCCTCTGGAACGGAAAACGCTATCGGGGTATTCATGAACCCTTAATCACCAAAGAATTATATGATCGAGTTCAATATGTGATGCGTGAAAAGGGTCGTCACAGATCGCATCAACAAAAACATAACTGGGCCTTTCAGGGAATGTTGTCGTGCGGTCACTGTGGCTGCGCCATGGTCGCGGAGATCAAGAAAAACCGATATGTTTATTATCACTGTACCAAAAACAGAGGTAAGTGCCCGGAAAAATGGGTACGAGAAGAGGAAGTTGCCCGGCAGTTCGGTCGCGCAATAAGCGCCATAAAAATAGACAAGGAGGTTCTTGATTGGGTTGTTACCGCGCTCAAAGAAAGCCATGCGGATGAAATGAAATACCATATGGAAATCATAAACGCGTTACAAACTCAGAGTGACAAAATTCAACGTCGGCTAAATGCCATGTACAGGACAAACTCGATGGTAGAATTGACCAAAAATTTTTTGATCAGAAAAGTAAGGAGTGGGAGAAAGAGCAATATGACATTTTTCGAAAAATCGAACGCCATCAGAGGGCGGACAGGTCATATATGGATGAGGGTGTGAAGTTACTCGAACTTGCGCAACGTGCTGTAACTCTTTACGAAAATCAAAATATGCAGGAAAAGCGTCGGATCATCAATTTCGTGTGTTCGAACTCCCCTTGGAAAGATGGGCAGCTCCTTCCAAATTATAGAAAACCATTTGATATCCTTTCAGAAACTAATCAAGTGTATAAAAGTAAAAAGGCCATTTTTTCGAAGAAAAATGACCATTTTGATATTTG
>CAVOLI010000011.1:7500-97899 GCA_963696725.1 uncultured delta proteobacterium | reverse complement strand
GTGTTCATCTACTGGTTCCGGTTGGTCTTGTTGATTCACGGCTACTTCGACCGTCACCGCGACCGCATTCGCTACGATCAGTACCTCGCCGCCGGCTACCCCATCGCCTCGGGGGTGATCGAAGGGGCCTGCCGTCACGTGGTCAAGGATCGGATGGAACGGGCCGGAATGCACTGGACCCTGCCCGGCGCCCAAGCCCTGTTGAACCTGCGCTGCATCGCGCTCAACAACGAATGGGAGCCGTTCATGAACCATCATATCCAAAGCGAAACGGCGCGACTCTATGCCAACATCCCGAGTCAACCTCCATCCACCCGGCTTCGTCTCGTCGCCTGAACCAGGGGCGCGCTCGACTGGTTACGCCCGATTCGTATTACGAATTTAATTTTATTTTCAATAAGATAGCCAAACCATTTGATCCCAATAAACTCGCAATCCGCAAACAAACAAGCAATCATTTGCGAGCCAAAGATCGCCAAGAATCGGTTCATTAATGCTATTCTTTCTTGGGTATTTGAGTTACCTTTTTTATCTAAAGCAACCCATAATACAGGAAAAGCAGATCCGCGATAGACGATTCCCAAAACGAGGTAATTGATATTCACATGACCACATTTCCAATTTGTTCTATCGAGCGTCAATTTGAATTGAAGTACAGGGACGAGACGGGCAATGAACCGGGCTACTTGATCAAGATCGAGCGAAAATCGACCAAAAAGTCGTTGAAGACGTTTGTAATGAGAAGCGGGTTGTACATTCCCAGGGAAAGTGGCGGCAATCTTGGCAAGATTGACCGTTCTCATCCCGGATTATCCCGATAATTAAATAGGGACGAAGATTTAAACAGTATATATCTTCTATCGATAACTCTGCACCTTCTCCTTGGCGAAAAATTACTAGATGCTTCCTATCGCCTGGGCGTTCACCAGCATAGCGAGCACGACACCAAATATTTGTTATTGGATCTCTACAATATACAACTGCTTCATCATAAAGTTTTGCAAGTTTAATTCGCTTTGAAGACACCTGCAGTAGGTTTTCTTCAGGGCGTTGCGGAGATTCAAAAAAACCCACCTCTATTTTACCTTTGTCAGAAACTGGTATATTAACAATTTTCGCAATTCCCTCAAAATCTAGTGATTTTACAAGATCCCCAACAATCATAGTGTTTTCCTAGGTAAAGCAGAATCGAAATTTATAAATCGAGATAATAGTTACGCACTTACCCCTTCAAAGAAAAGGTTCTCTGTCATCTATCAATTGCTTAATTGGGACATCGACAATCTCAGAATAATTAAGTAACACGAATCTATTAGGTTCAGTTTTGCCACTTTCCCACTCTGAAATTCGTGATCGACGACTCACTTCAGTAAGACCTAATTGAGCTGCCATTTGATCTTGAGTCAATCCTAGGGAGATACGTATTTTTTTTAATTTATCTTTTAATAACATATATATACAATGTTCTTTATTTCGAACATAAGCCCAAACAACAAAAGCCAAGGCGAATAAATACGCCTTGGCTTTTGTCCCCACCAATAGTTGTGGGTGACTAATCATTCTTGATTAGTTGTATCTGCTTTTCTATGAACTTGTCAAGCGTTTGAAGTTGTTAAAAAAAACCCATGTATTATGAAATCCTCTGCGTCGATTTCGATTATTTCCTCGAAAGATAACCACATCGATGCCTATATTTTTGCATACTACGCATTCACACGACTTCCAGGGTTTTTTTTCAGAGAGTAAGTCGATATTTAGCTTCAAAATCAAGTTTGCCATCCATAAGGCTATGATAAGCCATTATTTTTTTCATAACCTTATCCAGGGATACTTTGTCTTGGTCATATTTCCTTAATAGATTTAGGCATTCTTGTTCTAAAACAATTAGATCAGCCCGAGATATATCAGTATTCTCTAAAGCTTTGTTAGATTTTGCCCCTTTTTCAGCAGCAGGTAGACGAATAGCCGTATAGTGGTTACCATCAGGCCAATAATAATTCCCTGTAGAACTCAACCATGCTTGTCTTAGAGGACCGGCACTATCAACACTTGTCACGCCATATTTAAGAAATGCTTCAATAGCATCTAGACGGCTACGCCAAAAACATGCAACTCAGTTGACGGTTTTTTTACATTTTGAACTGCCTCTAGGATCTCTAATATTTCCTTTGTTTGCGAGCGGGCAAGGCCTCCTAAGGCAATGTAATCATATCCTATTTCTTGGTAAAATTTAACGGATTCAGCATAACTCTCTGGATTCCAACCCTGGGCAGCACCAATTGGGGTAAATGCGAAAGATCCCTTCCTGTGTTTCTCAATAAACTCTTCAGCATTTCTAATAGTTAGATCGTACCTCCGAGTTCTTTCCCTCTCATCAATATAAGCTTTTTTATACAGCAACCTACTGCTATCAAACAAATTGGATTGGCGAGAAATGTTCTTTGATCTCACTAATTTTGCATGTTTCATTTTTTTCATAATAAGGAATTTATCCTCGTCGATTTCCTCCCATTGCTCTCCATTGAAGAAAAAGTAAATATTTCGGCGCAATATCCCTGGAACTATCAGGTGATCAATAGATACACCATAGTTGAAACCAAGATCTTTATAAAAAGTTAAGGTTTCTTCTGTATCAAAAGGAGGGTTCTCGGCAGAAATATAATTAAATGCTCCACAATCAGCCAAAACAGGAACATTGATTGGTACACGTAAATAACGATGTATCCCAACAGATTTGATTCGAGCTAATTTCTCTTTATTATTTTCAAGGACACTTTTACTAACCAATATGCCATCACAATTGAGTTTGCCATAGAGTTCATAGTGATAGGTGTCATGACTATAGGCATCACGGTTGGGAAATGGTGCATCTTTATCAAAATCGAAAAGAGGGTCAACACGATCATCCCAATCAGGTAAAAAAAACCTGGCTTTTGCGTGGCGGTGAAAATGATGAACAGGGAAAGTGGGTCTTTGAGATAATGTGCTTTCTTTCAATCTCTTGTACTGACTCTGTTCATATAGTCCTTTGAATCGACTATACTCACATGCCCTTCCTTCATCCCTATACTGCATAAGTAACCGGGAAAAAGGAATCTTGTTTTGCAGCAATTCTAATTTAATGTATTTTTTAATTTCATTGTCTGACCCTGGTACCCGTTCATGTCTTACGAAATCGGGTAACCCCTTACTCAGGTTGATCAAATAATCATTGAAAGAATCAATAGACCACCATTGCAACCCACCCTCTTCATTAAACATATGATCCAGAAGACGGTGCGCTATTCGCCCATTTACAAAAGTTGCATTACAATGTGGCAGATTAACAAAACAACTATCAGCATATAACCAATTCCTTTGGAGTTGTTTTACTAATGGATCATTTACATTATTGCATATAACAGCAACATTTTCGGCCTGGACAGATGCTGCTATTCCCTCTTTCAAATCTTGAAAAACAGCATCCAGATAATCTTTTCCAAGAACAACTAGTGCATAATCCTTCTTACTGAAATTAGAGAACAATTCTTTTAGAGAGCGAGGTTTGCGATTGCTGTTTTTGATGAGTTGCGCCCACCATCCTTGCAGAATTTTTTTCCTCGCGTCAGGCGACGTCTGATAGTTTACCTTGTTCAAAATTGATGGAACATTGTTCCGTGATTCTTGAAAAGTGATATCATAGGGAACAACTGAGTCGTTTCCATTAATCAATCCATGCCCAGCAGACAAAACCCACAACTGGGCGCCTGGTGTCTTGTTATTTACAATTCCCCATGAATCGAGGTATGTCCCCCACAACCCGCTGTTGTACAATCGGGTTACCATAACTTCATTTAATTGAGTGTTTTGAAGTGCCTGCTGCCATTGTCCGTAGACAGACTCCTAGATTTCCAGGAGAAATCATTGAGTCCAAAATGGATACTGTGTCGGGCGTTGTTTTTTGCGCCACACATGTGACAATAAGATGGAATGCCAAAGCGTTATTGGTCCTAATAATTATTTATATGGATTTTCGGTTACCCCAACCCAAGGATCAGGTGTGAAAAGATATTGAAGTATCACTGCAGCACATTGTAAATTTAAAACGAACCCTCATTCATCTTTGTCATTCTTTACCAAGTAAGGAGTGGGATCTGAAAGACCCGCGTCCTCAAACCCTTTCCTCCGTAAATGGCATGAATCGCATAACCCACAAGTATTTACCCTCTGGAGAAGGATCATAACAACTCAAGGTAATCGAATAATCTAACCCTAGGGCACATCCTTTCAAAATAATTTCTGATTTCGACAACTTACTCAACGGTGCATGAATAGTCAGCTTTTGTCGGCCTTCAACCCCTGATTTAGTTGCCAAGTTTGCCATTTTCTCATAAGACTCAATGTACTCCGGTCGACAGTCTGGATAACCACTATAATCTACCGAATTTACACCAATAAACACATCATTACATTCTAAAACCTCAGACCATGCTAGTGCAAATGAAAGAAAAATTGTGTTGCGGGCAGGTACGTATGTAATGGGTATACCACTGACCATCTCTGCCTCTGAGCGTTCTTTTGGGACATCAATATCACTGGTTAACGCTGATCCACCAAATTGCCGTAGATCAATATCAACAATTATATGTTTTTCTACCTGAAACATTGAGGCAATTCGCTGTGCCGCATTCAATTCTAGAGTATGACGTTGTCCATACCTAAAACTCATGGCATAACATTCATAATTTTCACTCTTTGCAAGAGCCAACACTGTAGAAGAATCTAAACCTCCACTAAGCAATACTATCGCTTTTTTCACCATACCAACTTCCCAAAAGTCTTCATATAATTAGATCTTATCATTATAAAAATGAAACTAATAATCCGAAATGTTTGCCAGCAATCGCGAAATCTGATAACCACAAAATTGTGCCAGATGCGAATAAAAACAGAAAAATAATTACCAAACACCTTGTTATTGGTTTGTCAGATTTTTCTATCTCCTCATCCAAAACCGTCAAGTCTATAGCGTCGGAATGCCCATCCCCGTCTAAATCTCCGGGATCAAAATCATCCAAAACTATCTTCTTTTACAATTTTATTGCCGAACACCACATTATATTTTATTGGTAACCTCTTGTACCACATTATCACCACTATCTTTTCTGATAAACCATACAATGCCATACACAATAGGGGTGTCAATAAGTGCAATTACAAGTTTCACGATCCATTGCCCAAGGATAAGAGGTAAAATCGGCATTACTCCATAGAAACGCAATGATAATAAATATAAAGGAATCGATTAATTGAGAAACAGCAGTTGATAAATTATTGCGTAACCAAAGATGTTTGCCACCCGTCATTCGCTTCAACACATGAAATGCCCATACATCATGGTATCTGACTGACAAAATAAGCAATAAACGAAGCAATAATTACCCGTGACGTACTACCAAGTATTGATTGAAACGCCTGATCTCCTTGCCAAAAAGGCGCTTTGGGCCATAACAAAGCGATCTGGACAACTATAAAGACTGAGAATAGGGCAACAAATCCCCCCATAACAACATTCTTTGCTCGTTCTTTTCCCCAAATCTCGCTTATTACATCCGTACACACAAAAGTAATTGAATAGGCTAAAATTCCCGCAGGAACATAAAACCCAAAGACATTCACAATTTTACTCGCCAAAACTGAAGCTATGATGATACTTCCGATAAATACACTGAGTATGACAATAAAGGCTTTCGAATCTTTCTCGTTATCTACCATTTAACACCTCTTCAACTTGAAAATATTTTAATGTTGAGCAACTCGAGCATTCAAGTTCTACTTCAGCAAGTGATTTTTTGCCACCCCTTCTCCAATGGTCATTATTTCTGATCTCTTAATAGTTTAATAATGGTAAGAACAGCATCGTCCGACAGGCCCTTGAGTCCTCTAATCAACTGGGCAAGCAGCGTGGGTCTCTGACGAATAATATCCTGCAAATCAGAAGATACTTTCCCGGCCCAAAGCCAACAATGTGTCGGAATCCTCGTTTAGGACCTCAGACAACAGTTTGATTTTTATCTCTGATGGAGGGGATTGATCTCCTCGTTCGACTTTGCTTAGATATGAAGGTTGGACGTCAATACGGTTTGCCACTTTTCTCAAAGAGTACTCACGATCATTTCTTCTTAAGTTTTCCCTTTTGCGCCTTATGTATATACCAAAATGTATTCCCATAATATATACTGTTTACTAAACGATATACATTATCAACAATTTACTTATCTTTTTTGGTTAACAACCTACAAACCAATCACTCAGTTATAATTGACAAGGATTGAGACAAGAACTCAACTGCCTCTTTCAGTAATCGATTGAAAGTGAGTTGGTGCGTATGATAGCTATAGAAGCGGCGGCGACCTCCTCAACGACCTGCTCTTCACTTTCCGGGTCTGCAGTGCGCACAAAGTCGCGAACAAGATCGTTACGGAAGCTATCCTGAACCTTCTGCGTTAAGTCACGTTCTATGCCGAGTGAATTTGTATTGAAGACCGGGGAGTCTGTTGAAGTGTTTGAGGATGAAATTCTTTATACATTTGTAAAATGAGTCTCAGGTCCGGCATAAATAAAAGAAACTAATGTATTTTGGGGGAGAAGTCGGTCTTGTTCTCGACTGCAGTAACAATAGTTTTAAGCCCTTCAAACGCCTCTTCTTTGATCTCAGATCACCACCAATGCAGGTAGGATATTCAGAGGCGCTGCCTACTAATTTTTACTCCTTTCTTCGAACCATTCAGCAACAAATTAATATTCTTTTATAGCAATCATCCCAACATAAAATGATATCTATCAAAACCAAAATTTAAAAAGGTGCGAATCACTACCCTATCCTGTTTGCTCAAGAGAATTTGTAAAACCTGAATGTAATTTGGAAAGAAAGTTGTACAGAGGTTGTACAAAAAGCACAAAAAGAAACAACGGGTTAAGCCAAATTGACCTAACCGCTTGATTTTATTGGTACGCCCGACAGGATTCGAACCTGTGACCTACGGATTAGAAGTCAGTTAATTAACACTCGCCTTTGCAGGGGAGAAGAAAAACAAAGCAGGTTCAACCACGCGATAAACCCGTCTCCTAGATGCTCTTCGGGCTTATCCAAAACTGACACAACATTTCATTGCTACAGAGTGCTACATAAATAAAAAACGGGTTAAGCCAAATTGACCTAACCCGTTGATATTTCTGGTACACCAGGAGGGATTCGAACCCCCGACCTACGGATTCGTAGTCCGTTGCTCTATCCAGCTGAGCTACTGGTGCATGGAGGAGTTCTTATACTCCAGTTTCAGGATTAACTCAAGACTGTTTTTTTTGGTTTTCCTCTTTCTCAGCCTTGTGAAACGTTATTTCGTGTTCTGACGGTTTGAGCCGTGGGTCGGCACTTACGATTACTCTTGTCTGGTATTTCTCTTCCAGTTCGATAATCTCGTGACGTTTGTTATTCAGCAGGTATTCAGCCACATCAAGGGGAAAACGACAGTTGATCTGGGTAACCTGTCTGCGGCTTGCGCCGGTGTGGATTCTTCTGAAATAAAAGAGTGCCTGGGTCTCCACTGATCTGACGGTCCCTTTTCCCCGGCAGTGCTCACAGATTTTGTAGTTCCCGGACTCAATGGGTGAACCCATCTTCTGCCTGGAGATCTGCATGAGCCCAAAGCGGGAAATGCGGCTGATATCGACTTTTGCCTTATCACGCTTCATCGCCGCCTTAACCTGCTTTTCAACTTCACGGACATTTTTGTTGTTGCGCATGTCGATAAAATCGATAACGATCAGGCCGCCAAGATCGCGGAGCCTGAGCTGCCTCGCAAGTTCTGTTGCAGCTTCCATATTGGCCTGGAAAATGCTTTCTTCAAAATTCTTTCCTTTTGAGGTTGATCCGGAGTTGACATCAATTGCAACCAGCGCCTCGGTCGGGTCGATGACGATTGAGCCTCCCGAGGGAAGGCTGACCCGCGGCTGATAGATAGACTCGATCTGGTCCTCTACACTGTACTGGTTGAAAATCGGCCGTGCACCCCGATGCAACTTAACCCTCACCATTCGCTGCTTGGCCGGCAGCATTTCAACAAAATCCCGTACTTTTTCCAGGGCATCCTCATTGTCTACAAGAATTTCCTGGATACAGGGGTCAAAAAACTCTCTTAGAAAACGCATCACGCAGTTGTAATCCTGGTAAAGCAGCCCGACACCGCTCAGGTGCTGACCCTTTTCTTTGATCTCCCGCCAGAGTTTAAGCAGAAACCGAACGTCTTTTGATAGCGCAGTCTTGGTGATATCGACACTTGCTGTCCTGACGATCCAGCCGATCCCCTCGGGAATGCTCAGTGAGTTCATGACATCGCGGAGCTGGCTCCTGCGCTCCTCACCTGAAATCCTGCGCGAAATGCCTTCTGAATCGGAGCCGGGCATCAGGACGACGCAACGACCGGGAAGAGAGAGATAGGTTGTCATGTTCGCCCCTTTTGTGCCGATCTCTTCCTTGACAACCTGGACCAGAAGTTCCTGGCCCCGCTCCATCACATCGGCGATACTCAGCTTTTTCCATTGCTGTGCATCAACCAGTTTTTTTACTTCCGGTTTTAAATCCTGCCTGTAATATTCGGGATGAATTTCACTAAACGGCAGGAAACCATTTTTATCTGTGCCGTAATCTATGAATGCTGCCTGCAGGTTTGGCTCGATGGCAACAACCCGGGCTTTATAGATATTGTTTTTGGTCTGAATACGTCCAACGGTGGTTACGTGAATTGATTCAAGACGGCCATCTTCCAGAAGGGCCAGGCGGCATTCTTCGGGCTCTTCAGCGTTGATCAGCAGCTTGACAACAGGCTGCGCGCCACTCTCGACGACTCTTGTATCGTTGGTTTTTTTGTTTTGGGCGGCCCTGCCCTGTTGAGCAGGCTGCTTCTTTGGGACCTGCGGCTTTGCTGCACCATCTTTACTGCCCTGCTGATCGGATGGCGGCTGTTCAGCTGTCGCTTCGGTTTTTTTCTGTGCGGGTGTCTTTCTTCTCCCGCCCCGCCGCCCGCGCGACTGCCGGGACCGCCGGGGCTTCTCTTCAGCTGGTTGTTCGCCGGCTGCACCTTTACTCTGATCCTTGCCGGCGATTTCCTGCTGGGCTGCAGGCTGACCATTAGCCGGTTCCCTGGGCTGCTCCGTTTTCTTATCTGCACGTGCCCCAGCAGTTGCTTTTCGGGGTGTGCGCGAGCTTTTCTTTTTTCGGGGGGAAGCAGGCTTGCTGTCAACGGGTGCTTTGGCCGTGCTGTTCTCTTTTGCTTTGACTGCTTTTTCTTCAACAGTTACGACCGTACTTTTCCACCAGGCACCCGTCGAGGCTTTAATCTTCTTTCTGGATTGGGTTTCGGTCGATTTCTTAGGGTCCTTCTCTGAATCTGACATGGCATTCCTTTTCTTCAGATGACAGCAATTTATACTTATCATCCGATACTGCACTGATGCAGAAAGTGCAGCAGTGATGCGCTCGCACTCTTTGAATCAGAAATTTTACAACGGTTTCCGGTAAACGGCACCGTCCTGTTAATCAGCTTGCTTCACCCGTATTGCACCCACTCTTGATGTCAGGAAGGATCAACCCTCCTGCTCTTTGAGGTGTCTGTCATATCCTGGAATTACAACGGAAGAAACAAACTTCTGTCTCGTTTGCACACGCTGCACGAAAAAGATCGGTCTTTCCCATCAGCAGTGTATGGATACCTTTTTGCGCCGTTTTCTGTTCTGCTCCTGGATATCGATTCGTTGCATATCCCACATAAAACATACCGGCAGCAGTGTATCAAATGGTTCACACTATATTTTACCGATTGGATCGCTAAAAAGCAGCCATAACCGGATATACAGAGTAAACTGCTCGGAAAATAAAACAAATACCCTTTATTAGCAAGGTCAAACTGTTACTTTAGGCTTGACACCAGACGTGGCGACACGTACATTTCGGCATCTATAAAATGCTTTTACCAGCAGTTGGCAGTTCCCGGATAATTAGTGTGTGTTCTGCATTCAACTGGAGATTTACTCATGTTTTTCACTTAGAGGAGTGTCCTGTGACAAAGCTTTTGCCACACATTTCTGTTCTTCGCTCTTTCCTGCTGCCCGCGCTTGTTTTTCTCTTCGTTCTCGCTTCCGGAACGGCTGTTGCCGAAGAGTCTTTATCAACCGAGGAGTGGGATATCACTGCCGACAAGATAATCCGCTATGACAAGCCCATGAGCATTGTTGCAGAAGGAAATATTGTTTTGATCAAGCGTCGCAAGCTGCCCCCCAAACCAGCCGCTGCTGGAGAAACCGTTTCCGCCTGGTCGGATCTTCTTGGCGAGGCCCCGGTAGCGGCTGAAGCCACTCCGGAGGATGTTCCTGAAGCAGTTGAAGACGTTTACCAGACACTGGTTACCATCAAGGCTGACTGGGTGACATACGATATCGCTCTGAGCACCATCAAAGCCCGGGGAAATGTATCGGTAACGACCGATGACGAGCAACTTCTGGCCGAACAGGCGGTTGTTAACCTGGAGCAGGAAACAGGTACGTTCAGGAACGCAACCATACTGCGGGACGACTATGATCTGCACCTCGAGGGAGAGGTTATTGAAAAAACCGGATACAAAACCTACCACATAGAAAACGGCTGGGTCATTACCTGTAAAATCAAAGACGGAGAGACGCCGCCATGGAGCTTTGCGGCAAGCGATGCGGTGATAGAGCAGGACGGTTATGCAACGCTTAGAAACGCAAAATTCAAAGTTAAAAACACACCCATTTTCTATTCACCATGGCTGATGCTGCCGATCAAGAACAAGAGGCAGACCGGCTTTATCTTTCCGGAAATCGGTTCAAGCCAGAACAACGGGTTTTCCTTTAATCTCCCGTTTTTCTGGAATATTTCCAACTCGACCGACATGACCGTCTACACTGAATATATGCTAAACCGAGGCTATATGCCCGGCCTTGAATTTCGTTATGTCAAATCCGCCGAAGACAAAGGGCTGGCGATAGCAAATTACTTGAGTGACGATCTGACCGATCCCTCGGAAACCGACTATTACGCTGATACCGGTTTCACTCATACCAACAAGGATCGCTACTGGGTCAGGGCAAAAGCCGACCAGGACTTTGCCAGTGGCTGGACATCCCGACTAGACCTCGACATCGTTTCCGACCGGGACTACCTGACCGAATTCAACTCGGGCAAGACCGGTTTCACAAACAGTAATGAACGCTTCCTTGATTCTTTCGGCCGAAGCCTTGAAAACAGGACAGATGACCAGCGCTCAAACAGCCTTGCGGTTTTGAAGTCATGGGGTCCGATGTCGCTGAGTGCAGACCTGCTTGCGATAAACGATGTTCGTGCCAACAAAACAGGAGCTTCACCGCTGTGGAACCTGCCTGCCGTCGATTTCAACGGCGCTCTTCCCTTTGGAGGATTCGGCAACGTGACGATGGACTGGGATGCGACCTATGTGTACTTCTGGCGGGAAGAAGGCACCGGCGGCCATCGCGTTGACCTCTATCCCCGCTTCAGCGCCCCGATACCACTTGGACAATACCTGGAGTCACGGGCTGAAGTCGGGCTGAGAGATACGTATTACTCGGTTCAGACCTTTGGGGACACCGAGTGGGAGCAGGATTCAAGCCAGAATAGATTTCTCTACGATATTCATGGAGAGGTCGGCACGACCCTGATACGTGCTTTTCCACTTTCCGGAGGCGGTGCCGACAGTTTTTATCACCAGGTAAGACCCTATGTTGAATACGATTTCCTGCCCGATGAAGACCAGAGTGACCTCCCCTATTTCAACAGCACCGACCGAGTAGAGCAGCAAAACGCGATTACCTACGGGATCGACAATTTCTTTGACCTGCAGAAAGACAACAACCTGGACAGGGAATACGGTTATTTCAAAATCAAACAGAGTTACAGCTTCCTGGACGAAGATTCCGACGAGCCGTTTTCGGCAGTCAACATAAAACTTGGCTGGCTTCCACTACCATCAACAAACATCACTTACAAAACCGACATTGATGTCTATGACGACGGCTTTATCAGGCACAATCTCGAAGCAACGTATTTCAGCGGCCGAGGGGACAGATTCGGAGTCGAGTATGTATTCGATGATATCGACGATACGGAACAGATCAACGCTTTTGTAAAAGCTTCACTGCTTGCAAGCTGGCGTGCAGATTTCAGGATCGAGCACTCGATCTCCGAGGACGAAACCAACCTGATGAACGCGTCACTGACCTACATGGCGCCCTGCTGGTCGGTTGAATTTGCGACGGAATACACACCGGCTGACACCAGTTTTCTGGTTATTTTTAATCTTGCCAATATCGGCAGTCCGCTCGGGCTTGGCTTCTAGTTATTGCAGCCCTGCGCGCCACTGTTGATTTACAGACGAGATATTCGCACCCCTTATGGTTCTGTCAAGAAAACCGGGAGCTCTCAAGCAATACGATGTTTTTAACGGAGATGCCGACGGTATTTGTGCATTGCACCAGCTCCGTCTGGCCGACCCTGCCCCTGAAGCTGAATTAATCACCGGAGTTAAGCGGGACATTACCCTGCTCAGCCGCATAGAAGAGGTAACGAACAGCAGTATTGCCGTCTTCGATGTCTCGATGCACTCCAACATGAGCAGCCTTGTGCAGTTGCTTTCGGGGGGAAATGAGGTTCTCTATATCGATCATCATTTTCCAGGAGATATTCCCCAGACAACCAGTCTGCGTTACCACGTCAACCCGGACCCGGATGTCTGCTCGGCGCTGATCGTGGATGCGCTGCTTGATGGAAAATACCGTCTCTGGGCGCTCTGCGGAGCTTTCGGCGACAACCTGGACAAAATCGCCAACTCCACGGGTAGCGAAATGGGACTCAGCAGCACGGAGCTGGATTGCCTGCGGGAAATTGGAGAACTGATCAACTATAACAGCTATGGTGCCCAGGTGAAGGATCTTTTTTTTCCACCTGAAGATCTCTACCGGGCAATTCGTGAATACCGGAGCCCCTTTGATTTTTTCGAACGATCGAAAACGCTTCAGACCCTGAAAGTCGGATTTGAAAGTGACATGAACCTGGCTCTTGCTCAACCGGAGTACAAAAAGATCGGCAGAAACCGCATTTATCGTTTCCCCGACAACCCCTGGGCAAGAAGGGTGTCGGGTGTATTTGCAAATCTCAAGGCACGCGAAAACCCCAACGGAGCACATGCTTTGATTACCGAGAACCGTGACGAAACACTGCGTATCAGCGTCCGGGCACCATTGTCGGATAAACAGGGCGCAGATGTTCTCTGTCGATCCTTTCCCAGCGGAGGAGGGCGGGCTTCAGCAGCAGGAATCAATTCACTGCCGCCTGCTCATCTCAAAGATTTTCTGACAAAGTTTGACCAGACCTACTCCTAATTATGAACTTTGATACCCCCTCTTTGAACCGACATCGCTTCTTTTTCCTCTCTTTTTTTTCGCCCGGAGGCACGACTCCTTCAAGATCTGCTGGAGCGCTCGCGATAATAGTGGCACTTTGTGCGCTTCTTGCAGTAATGCCAAGCCAGAGTTCGGCGGCAAAACCACTGGCTGCAGATCTGGTTGAAGACGGCCAGGCAATTGATCTCTCAAGTGAACGTTATAATGCCCTTTTCAAGGAGCTGCAGGAAGAGCACCAGTTCAGTCAGGATGAACTCGCCACCCTGTTTGACGGTGTGGCGATCAACAAACGTGTTCTAGAACTGATGGATCGTCAATGGGAGGCGAAACCCTATTACAAATACAGACCCCTTTTCATAACCTCTACCACCATTGCCAAAGGCAAAAAGAAACTGAAAGAACATGAAGCGCTTCTCTCAAGAATCGAAGCCAAGTTTGGAGTCGACCGGGAAATCGTCATCGCGATCTGGGGAATTGAATCCCGTTTCGGAACCCACAGCGGCAGTTTTCCCGTTTTTGAAACCCTGAACACTCTCTTCGATGCCTATCCAAGGCGATCAACGTTTTTCAGAAAACAACTCGTCCACTTTCTGCTGCTCTGCCGGGAGAACAAGATCGAGCCGCTGGCGGTAAAGGGTTCGTATGCGGGCGCTTTCGGCCAACCCCAGTTCATTCCGTCAAGTTTCAGGGAGTATGCCGTCAGTTTTGACGATGACCAGCTCAGGGATGTTTTCAATTCCACCGAAGACATTTTGGCATCGATTGCCAACTATCTTCGCAGGTTTCACTGGACTCTAAATGGTACCATCTATAAGGATATCGGTTCGGAATTGAAAGGACAGGAGCTGATCAGCGCCAACCTGAAGGGGCGAAAAGGAAAAGTTGAGTATCAGGTCGTCGGCAACGCCCAGGGAATTGAACTGCCGGTTCCTCCGGACAATCGTAAACTGACAATTGTCGGCCTTGAGCTGGCGCCTTCCGAAGGCGGGGGTTATCGGTATATTGCCGGGTATCCGAATTTCCAGGCAATCACCGAATGGAATCACTCCAACAGATACGCCATGGCGGTGACGGAACTGGCGGAAGCAATCAAATGAAGTAAGCGTACTCACTGGTGAAAGCTCCGTTTAGCTCCAAGACATCGCTGTTTTCCGTCGTTTTTCTTTTCACCCTCGTTTTTTTTTGTCTCAGCAGTTGCGCACCGCCGCGCAACTATGTTGAACTGCCTGAGAACTATTATCCGCTGTTTATCGATGATGCCGACAAAAAATCCCTGGCAACGGCGATCGATCGTCAACTGGAGTATCTTAAAAAAGCCCCAGCCGACAAAACAATTACGGTTGGCGGAAAGAGCTTCTCATACACCGATCTTGTGGCATCGATGGAAACATTCCGTGATATTGCCAGGACGAATCCGTCACCATATGAGCTTGATGAAATCATAAAAGAAAATTTTGAGGTCTACCAGGCTGAAGGGAGACGTGGCGGCAAAAAAAAATCAATACTCCTGACCGGATATTACGAGCCCCTTTTTGACGGGAGCCTCATAAAAGAAGGACCGTTTGCCTATCCGCTCTACCGGGTTCCCGAAACCCTTGTTAGCAGGAAAAACAAAAATGCAGGAACAGCCCAGATCGGCAGGATCACCCCGGACGGTTCATTTCTGCCCTTCTGGTCACGCAAAGAAATAGAACAGAACAATCGAATCAGCGGAAACGAGCTTGTCTACCTGCGTGACCCACTCGATGCCTACCTGCTCCATGTTCAAGGCTCGGGCCGCATTCGGCTTGCCGACGGGACCACCCGTGCCGTCCATTTTGCCGGCTCAAACGGGCTCGCCTATTCCAGCCTTGGCAGACTGTTTGTCGAAGAAAACATCATGCCGGTGAGTGACGTTTCAATTCCCAGCATAAGAAACCATTTTATCGAACATCCTGAACAGATGGAGCGGATGCTCCACAACAACCCGCGATATATCTTTTTCAAATGGGGCGGCGATGAGGGCCCCAGGGGATCTCTTGGAACCGTTCTGACACCGGGAAGGTCGGTTGCAATTGATCATTCTGTATTTCCGGCCGGTGTTATCGGCTATCTTATCTCACGCCGGCCGCTGTTACATCCTGACGGTTCAATCGATCAGTGGCAGCAATTTTCACGCTTTGTCCTGCCCCAGGACAGCGGTTCTGCAATAAAAGGTGCCGGCAGGATCGATCTTTTCTGGGGTGCCGGTCACTATGCGGAAACAGCAGCAAATCACATGAAGGAAAACGGTCAGTTTTACTTTTTAATCAAAAAACAATTTTGAACTGCTTGATAAAATAAGATAAGCTTACTTTAAGTACTTACTCATGTTGATTTTTTTATATCCTGCTGCATATGAAACAGATTGCCTCACCCATCACACTGACCACCGATTTCGGCTACCAGGACGAGTACGTCGGCGTCATGAAGGGTGTCATACTCTCCCTGAACAAAAGGATTCCGATTGTCGACCTCACGCATAATATCCCTCCCCAGGATATCGGCCAGGCAGCCAGAGTCATTATCGATAACTACAGTTATTTCCCCGTTGGTACGATCCATCTGGCAATTGTCGACCCGGGTGTCGGCAGCGACCGCCGTATCCTTGCCATAAAAGGGGACGGATACCTCTTTGTCGGGCCGGACAATGGTATTTTCACGCCACTGCTGGTCAACAAGGAATCTCTTGACATATACTCGGTGGAAAACAGAAAGTTGTTCCGTGCCTCAATCAGTAAAACCTTCCACGGTCGCGATATCATGGCACCGGTGGCGGCATGGCTCGCCTCCGGGCTCTGCATTTCCCAGGTGGGTGAGCGGGTACCTCTGGATTCCTGCACGACCATCGGCATCAAGGAGCCGGTATTTCAGTCAAACGGCATTGCCGGAGAGGTGCTCAGCATTGACAGTTTCGGCAATATCAGGACAAATATCACCAAGAGGCACCTGGATGAGCTGAGTTTCGTTGATCAACCTTTTTTGATAACAAAGTCATACGCTCTGACGATTTTAGACGGCAGCTACAGCGACATTGATGGACACTTACCGGCGGCTGTGATCAACAGCAGCGACGAGCTGGAAATCTGCATAAAGGATGGAAACGCCGCCCGGATGCTGAAGATAGAGGAAGGCGAACGTGTCTTTGTTCGCGGTCATCACCATATCGACTGCCTCAATATCGGTATGGTTGAACATGGAATGGTTCCCACCACGAACTTTCACACCCAATAATCACCCCATCTGCAGCGCGGCAAAACGTTTCCAGAAATCAGGGAAAGACTTGGCAACGCATCCTTCTCCGCGAATCCTCACACCCGGGACTCTCAGCCCGGCAACAGCCATGCTCATAGCCATACGGTGGTCGTTGTAGGTCTCTATTTCGGCTCCGTGCAGGTTTTGTCCGCCGGTTCCATGGATAATCATCCGGTCGGAAAACTCCTCGACGCTGCAGCCCATCCTGGTAAGTTCTGCAGCCACCGCATGTAATCGATCACATTCCTTTATTCTGAGATGGCCGATATTGGTGATATCGGTCAATCCTTCGGCGAATGCGGCCACCACGGCAAGGGTCGGAACGACATCAGGCATATTTCCCATATCAACGGTAATTCCCTCCAGCCGCCCCGTTGAGCTGACCGTTATCCCGGCTCCGCTTTGCTTGATGTCACAGCCCATCCTGGCAAGCAATGGGACCAGCATCGTATCTCCCTGAAGCGAGGGAACGGGAACGTTGTCAACCGTAACCTGCCCTCCGGCGACGGCCGCGGCCGCCCAGAAATATGAGGCATTCGAGGCATCGCCTTCGATCCGGTAATCAAGCGGCCGGTACGTTCCCCTGGGGATAGCAAAAGATGAAAAATCGCCGGCCGCCTCAACAGCAATTCCAAAATCAGCCATGACCTGAAGCGTCATGGCGACATAGGGTTTTGAGAGCACTTCCCCGGATACCTCGAGAATGGCAGGGGCTTTGGCAAACGGGGCGACCAGCAGCAGGGATGACAGATACTGGCTGGATTTTCCTTCAGGCAGGACGGTGCGGCCACCGGCAAGACCGGTTGCCCTGATGCTGAGCGGCGGACAGTCTGTGCCGTGAATCGAGACAATATCAACACCCCAGCCCTCAAGTGCCCTGATCAGCGGGCCGATGGGGCGCTGGTGCATGCGTTCGTCGCCATCAATGATAAACTCCCCTTCCCCAAGAGCAGCCACCGAAGTGAGAAACCGGGTAGCCGTACCGTTGTTTCCCAGGAATATATCCTCGTCAGGTGTTGTTATTTTCCCGCTGTTTCCGCTGATCAGCCATGAGTCCTGTTCTTTTTCTATCGTTGCGCCCATCTGTATCAGGGCGCGGGAAGAATAGTCTGTATCCTCACTTACCAGCGGTCCGCGCAGTACGCTCTCACCGTCTGCCAGTGTTGCAGCGATCAAGGCGCGTTGGGTCAGACTTTTTGAACCCGGCACACTAAGCCTACAGTCTAGTTTCCCTATCGGTTTAATTTCAATCATCTGGATCCATCATTTTCAGGTGTTTATTGATGAGTTTCAATGCCAATCCGACAAGCAAAGAAACGACAGCCAGGTCATCCACGATGCCCAGCCCGAGCAGCCAGTCAGGTATCAGGTCAGTCGGCAGTACCAGATAAAACAGGGCCAGCAGCAGGACCGCCTTGACATGCCAGGGCGTATCCCGATGGGTGAAAAGCTTGAAATACATCCGCCCGTTTTTCAGCAATGATGACCACATATTCGTTTTCCTGCCGACAGAGGCAATAGGTTACGTTTCCAGTGCCCCGATCAGATCCCTGATGGAGTCCAGCCTGTTTTTCTTGACCCAGTTGCTGATTCCCTCAACAATGTCTTCACTCACCCGCGGATTAACAAAATTTGCCGTTCCCACCTGAATTGCCGAAGCGCCTGCCAGCATGAATTCCAGTGCATCCTCGGTGCAGTCGATACCGCCAATGCCAATCACCGGAATTTTAACAACCTGTGCTACCTGATACACCATCCTCAGGGCCACCGGTTTAACCGCAGGTCCCGAAAGACCGCCGATCACGTTGGCCAAAACCGGTTTTCTCGCCTCCAGGTTGATCGCCATACCGATAAGGGTGTTTATCAGTGAAACTGAATCGGCACCGCCGTCTTCAACGGCACGGGCTACCTCTGTGACATCGGACACATTCGGCGATAATTTTACCATGACAGGAACTGATGAGACTTTTTTTACAGCGCTGGTAACAGCTGCCGCCATCCGGGGATCGTTGCCGAAAGCAACACCTCCTTTCTTTACATTGGGGCAGGAGATATTGACTTCCAGAGCGGCAATGCCCTCGGTGTCGGCGAGCCTTAAGGTAATTTCACGATATTCTTCAATAGTGTCCCCGAGAATATTGACAATCACCGGCACATTGATACCGCGAAGATAGGTCATCTTCTCTTCAATGAAGCGCATAACGCCGACATTCTGCAGACCGATTGCATTCAACATGCCGCATGGAGTCTCGACTATCCGGGGTGGGGGATTACCAGCTCTCGGGGAAAGCGAGATGCCTTTCACAACCACCCCTCCAAGCCGGTGCAGGTTGACCAGCTTCTCAAATTCCCGCGCGTATCCGAACGTTCCCGAAGCCGTCATCACCGGATTCTGCAGTTCAAGCGAGCCGATATTTACGCGCAGATCCGGGTACGGGTCCTTATCTTTTACAAACTCCATACAAGATCCTCCGCGTTAAAAACCGGGCCGTCTATACAGACATGCGCATAGGTCCCATTTTTAGCAGGGACAGTGCAGCCCAGACAGGCACCCATTCCGCAGGCCATGAACGCTTCTACCGATACCTGGCAGCCGGCATTCTTTTTCCTGCATATCTGGCGCGTCCGGGCGAGCATCGGTTCAGGTCCGCAAGCATATACCTGGCTGTTTGCGACCACGCTCTCAGACTTGAGCATGTCAGTGACAAAACCCTTCATCCCGTAAGAGCCGTCATCGGTCGTGCAGTGCACGGGAATACTGAATTGCTGGAAATCGCCAACCAGCGGTTCGACCTCAGCTTTCGTCCTGCCGCCGAGAATAATCACGTCCCGACTGTTGTCCTTGCTGCTGCGACAGAGGCATTTGGCAAGAAAAAGCAGCGGTGCAATCCCCAGCCCTCCGCCGACCAGACACGCCGGCTGATCATGGTGGATTTTGAACCCCCGTCCGAGCGGGCCGAAGACATCAAGTATTTCATCGACCCTGCTGTGTGCGAGGATGTTGGTTCCACGGCCGACATTCTTGAAGTAGATCTGGATCTGACCGTTGCTGCTTGTCTGGTGGAGAGAAAAAGGCCGCCGCAGCAGCGGATCTTTTCCGGCACCGGTCTGAATCATCACAAACTGTCCCGGTTTTGCCGATTCAGCAATCAATGGAGCGTGCAGTGTCAGGCGAATATTGTCACTGGACAGCTGCTCAAATTTGGAAATTGTCGCTTTTTCCTGGTATTGAGACATAATAATTTGATATGTTTAAATTTATTAACCTTTTTTGTATAAAGAAAATCACCTCAGAAACAGTGAGCGTCGATGCTAAACGATCCTTTTATTCTCGTCACAACATTTATTTTCGGTACCCTGATCGGCAGTTTTCTCAATGTTGTTATTCTCCGACTTCCGCAACCGGACAGTTCCATTATCTTTCCGGCATCCCATTGTCCCGTCTGTAAAGCAGACCTGAACTGGTACGAGAACATTCCGCTGATCAGCTATCTTCTGCTGCGGGGAAGGTGCGGGCACTGCAGAGTGTCCATCTCGTTCCAGTATCCGACGGTTGAATTTCTCACCGGGATCATGGCTGCAGCATGCACGGCTGCATTCGGCTTCTCGTATGCGGCTCTCGGCTACTTTATCTTTTCGGCGGCGCTCATCACTATAATATGGATTGATATACAGCACCAGATAATACCAGATATCATCAGCCTGCCCGGTATTATTGCAGGATTCTGTTTTTCTTTCCTCTCCCCTTTAGTCAGCTGGCAGGACTCGCTGATAGGGCTGCTTGTTGGCGGCGGTGTTTTCTATGCCATTTCGATGAGTTACTATGTGATTCGCAAACAGGAAGGACTTGGAGGAGGCGATATCAAACTGCTGGCCATGCTTGGCGCCTTCCTCGGTTGGCAGTCGCTGTTTTTTATCATTTTTGCAAGTTCACTGACCGGACTGGTCGGCGGACTGATTGCCATGCGTTCGCAAAAAAAAGGTGGGGCAACGAGGATACCGTTCGGCCCCTTCCTGGCAATCAGCGGACTTTTTTACCTCTTTTTTTATGACCGGATCCAGCAGTTCTTCCTCTGGTATCTTACCGTTTTTCGTTAACACCTCAGACAGACGTCACCAGCACGCAAAAAGCCCCCGGTCCTCAGGAAGGCCGGGGGCTTTTCATTCTGCCCAGACAACAGGGGCGCGCGGTCTAGTGTTCGACCTCGTGCTCAACTCCCAGGGCTATCTTGTAAAGCAGTGTCAGCAGGAAGAATCCGGTTGCCCAGATGCCGATGGTAATCCCCAGTTCGTTCATAGTCGGGATGTATTCGGTTACTTCTTCAAGTGGATTGGGAACAAATCCGCCGAATACAAAACCAAGCCCTTTATCTGCCCAGAGCGCCAGAAAAATCAGCACCGATGCAGTTCCGACCAGCCGGTAATCAAAAACCTTGGCAATCTTCATGTAGGCCAGAATTCCCAGGCCGGTGAAGTTGAAGAGCACCGATGTCCACATGAACGGTACCAGGTTGTTGTAGACATGACCGTCATGCTCAAGCCCGAAAAACAGGTATTCGAGACTGTGGATATGCCCCGGAACCTCTGAGTAGTAACCGACAAAGAACTCGAGCAGGAAGAAGAAGGTATTGATGATGACCGCATACATGATGATCGTGGTCAGTTTCTGTACCGCTTCCTTACCGGCATCAAAGTTGGCAAACTTTTTCATGACAATGCAGGCGATCAGGATCAGAGAGGGTCCCGCGGCAAATGCCGACGCCAGAAAACGCGGGGCGATAATTGCAGAGAGCCAGAAATGCCGTCCCGGCAGACCGCAGTAGAGCATAGCGGTTACGGTATGAATCGAGACCGCGAACGGAAGCGAGATATAGACAAAAAGATAGATCCACTTCGGCGGAGGAACCTGCTTGCGCTCTGCAGTGAGGATAACCCAGCCGCAGAGAATGTTCAGAAGCAGATATCCCCAGAGCACGCACATATCCCAGAAAAGCATGGAATAAGGTGTGGGAAAGAAGATAACGTTGAGCCCTCGGAGCGGCTGTCCAAGATCTGCCATGATGAACATAAGGCACATGACCAGTGCCGATATCGCCAGGAACTCGCCCAGGATGGTAATTCGGCCGAACACCTTGTAATTATGGATGTAGTAAGGCAGAACGAGCATCAACCCACCGGCTGCAACACCAACCAGAAAGGTAAACTGGGAGATATAGAGCCCCCAGGATACATCCCGGCTCATGCCGGTAAGTCCCAGACCAAACGCATACTGCCTGAGATAACAGGCAGATCCAACGGCAATGAAGGTGCCGAGTACGGCAAGCCAGATCCAGTAGGCTGGTTTTCCTTTGAGTGTTTTTTCTATCATGACGACCTCACACTATGTAAAAAACTGACGGCACGGTGCCGACAGATGGTTTACGCTGAATGGTGTACTCCTGGTCAAGCACCTTGCTGATCTCTGAGTTTGGATCATTGAGATCACCAAAAACCATTGCCCCAGTTCCTTTACAGGCTTCGACACATGCAGGCTCCAGCCCGAGAGCCAGACGCTCGCCGCAGAAATTGCACTTTTCGACAACGCCGCGCATCCTGGTTGGGAAATCCGCATTATAGGTTTTTATAAATGGACGGGGATCCTGCCAGTTAAAGCTCCGGGCACCATAAGGACAGGCCGCCATGCAGAAACGGCAGCCGATACAGCGGTGAAAGTCCATTGCCACGATTCCGTTGGTTGGGGTGACGAACGTTGCCTTGGTCGGGCAGGCCTTGACGCAGGACGGGTTGTCACAGTGGTTGCACAATACCGGGAAACTGTTGTTGTCGACTGTTTTGGAACGGCGAGCATGAGAATGCTCGGGAAAGGCATTCCCATATCCGGTTTTCCATATCCACTTGACCTCGCTTTTCCTGTTCGGGATCTGCGGAACATTGTGCACCGTATGGCAGGCGTCTATTGCCGCATCCAGCATTTCCTCATTTCCATAGAACTTGCGCATGTCGATAACCATGCCAAGACGTACCCTGGAGGCATCCGCCGTTCCGTTGCTGCCTGATGCTCCGTGAGCAGCTGCCGGTGCATCAGCGCCGCCGCTGCCTGAAGCAACAGCCGTTGTCGAGGTCAGCTTGACGATTGCGGGGGCGCCGATACCGGCAATCACTGAGGCACCGGCCATCTTCAGGAATTTTCTTCTTTTATTATCCATTATAGCGTCTCCTTCTTTGCTGCCTCAACCGGCGTCAGGTGGCAGTCCCAGCAGGTGGGCGTTACCGCCGCATACTCGTGGCAGGAATCACAGAACTTCTCTTTATTTGAATGGCACTGCATACAGGCCATCTGCAACCCTTTTCTGTATTCTTTCCCATCAACGGTTACACTTACCCTGTCCGAAGTTCTCAGCACATCATCACGCCACTCGTTCAGCAACTGCATGTGTTTGTCACGCATCTCTGCTGCAGGGGCAACGCATTGTTTTTCTCCACCGGGCGGCAGTTCAGGCTTTGGCAGGGGGCCGGCGTCCAAACCGTTGAACCAGATGGGAAACGTTACAAACAGGACAAATAGAGCCAGTCCCGCAATTATGGTTCCTTTGTTATACATTTTCGTTTACTCCTCTCTTCTGGTCAGGATTTATCAAACCATGGTACGGAGGCCTTCATCAAGCTCTCCCCTGGTCTCACCGTCAAGAACAAGCGCATTACCGACAAGCTCGGTGACGCCGCAGACACCGACATTGGGATTCCAATAGCTCATCAGCGAGGTCAGTGTGGCCCGATCAATGGCGCACACGGTGGAAAGCATGTTCACACCATGTTTTTCCTCAACATACTTGACCGCATTGGCCCTCGGCAGTCCGGACCGCATTCTCAGTTCCATGATCTCATCCGTGTTGAGACCGGTCCCCGATCCACAGCAGAAGGTCTGCTCGCGAATGGTATTCTCAGGCATTTCAACCCAGTCGACAACATGGTCAAGAATATAGCGGGGCTCATCCATAAGTCCCATGGCCCGTGCGGTATTACAGGAATCATGAAAGGTCGCCTTGACATGGCTGTTGCGGCTCTTGTCAAATTTCAGCTTGTTGTGCCTGATCAGGTCAGCGGTAAATTCACTGAGATGGACCATCTTGGTGGAGGCGGCATTGTCAAAACGTGTGCCGGTAATCGGTGAAACCGGTACTTCGAGAAAATCTGCCGGACCGTTCATGGTATCCATATACTGGTGAAGCACACGCCACATATGACCGCACTCGCCGCCAATAATGTATTTGACTCCAAGGCGCTGTGCTTCGGCATACATCTTGGCGTTGAGTTTTTTCATGGTCTCGTTGTTGGTAAAGAGACCGAAGTTGCCGCCCTCGGAAGCGTAGGTCGACCAGGTGTAGTCCAGCCCGATGGCTTCAAAAAGGATCAGGTAGCCCATCGCAGTGTACAGCCCCGGCTCTGCGAATACGTCCGCTGAAGGTGTAATAAAGAGTATTTCGGCGCCCTTGCGGTTGAAGGTTGGGTTAACCTTCACCCCGGTCAGGTTTTCCACGTCATCGGCAAGAAAATCAACGTTGTCCTTGAAGGTGTGAGGCTGCAGCCCCATGTGGTTACCGGTTTTGTTCGAGTTGGAAGCCGGTTCGAGTATCCAGTTGATACCGACCCCGACAAGGTGCAGGAGCTCGCGCAGCATCATCGTCACTTCAGCCGTATCTATGCCGTAGGGGCAGAATACGGAACAGCGGCGGCATTCCGTGCACTGGTATGAGTACATGAACCACTCTTTCAGGACACCAACTGTCATTTCACGGGCCCCGGCCATCTTGCCGAGCATCTTGCCGGCCAGGGTAAAATCATTCCGGTAGACCGAGCGCAGCAGTTCGGCCCTGAGTACCGGCATGTTCTTCGGATCACCGGTGCCGAGAAAGAAATGACACTTGTCGGCACAGGCGCCGCAGCGGACACAGCAGTCCATGAAGATCTTCAGGGAACGGAATTTGTCCAGGCGCTCTTTAAGTCCGTTTATGATGATCTCTTTCCAGTTTTCAGGAAGTTTCCAGTCGTCATCTTCCGGAGACCAGTCACGGGCATTGGGAAAGTGCAGCCCTTTCTGGCTGTTGAGATACTCTACTTTGTCTTTTTTTGCAGGAAAGGCATAATTGCCCGGCTTGAAAACAACCGGGATGTCCATCCAGTCCCTGGTGGGCACTGCTCCTGTTGCCAAGGATGGTCCCTGCACGACGCTTTTGGATAGTTGTTCTAATTTTGCAACTGCCATCGTTTTTAATCCTTATAAGCTATAATTTGTCAATACAGTTATTCCTCATCCTGTTTCGGAGGCAACTCTTTTTCTACCGGGATACCTGCTTCTACCATAAACTCACGGAAATCGTCTTCATAGGAGGCATAGGCATGGACTTTGATATCCGGGTTCCACGGGTTGATGTGCCGAACAGCACGGGTGTTGTTTTTCATATTCCTGGTCGGGCTCATGAAGACACCGCCCAGATGCATCAGTTTACTGAACGGAAAATAAACCAGCAGCGTACATACCAGGAACAGGTGGATGTAAAAAATTGAGCCGATATCAGCACTGATTACCGGCTGGAAGGTGACCAGCCCGACAGCAAGTTCTTTGATGGCGGCAATGTCAATACCGCTTCTCAGAAATTGTCTCATCAGGACACCCGTCACGCCGATACCGAAGATAAGCACCAGCGGGAAAAAATCGTTCACCAGTGAAATATAGCGCACCTGGCGATTAGAAATACGCCTGCTGAACAGATAGATTACGCCAAGCAGGAGACCCGCATCGGTCATATACATTGCCGGCGTGCCTATCTCGAACATCGAGTCCGCCCAGTCAAGCCAGGCAATAAATTCCGGCACGGGATTGAGAAACAGACGCATATGCCGGATAACGATGACCAGAAAGGAGTAATGAAAGATCAAGGCAAACAGCCAGAGCCATTTTGAAGACTCATAGGTGATCTTCGGCCCATCGTAGATCTCTGACTTGGTGTTCCTGAACAGTGACCTGAAGGTCAAAATTTCAAGAGCCATTCTGGCAACGACCTCAGAGGTAGTCTCCGGGCATTCAAGCTTGCTCTGCTTGATAAAGTCCAGCGATTTCCCTTGCCCGCAGGTGGTCTGAATTGAGAAGGGTACCGGTGATTTAGCCCAGTGAACGACTCTGTAGACAAAGCCACCCAGAAAGACCAAGATGGCCAGATAGGGGACTGCAACACCGAAAAAGTATTGCATACCCGGTATCTGGGATCCGAGCCAGGCAATCAGCACCAGGGCAATGACTGCCAGGAATGAAAAGGCGTACTTCATTTCTAACCTCGCTTCAAGTTGAACAGTATTTTGATTGCCGCCGCAGCACAGACAACGGAATCCACTCTGAACGGCAACCAGTTATTATTACTCTACTATCTTTAATTCCGGTCTGTTATTGCTCATCGCCCTTGATGGACAGGTGCTGTCCGTCAGGACATGATTGCCGGATTTTATTTCATTGATGCGGACTTTGTAAATTTTCTCTCTGCATCCCATATACAAATCAAAAGCGGCAAGCATGGCGAGATCAACCGCAAATTCAAAATCGTACAACTCACCGACGAGGTGTTTGGTTTCCTTGTCGGAAGCAAGTATTTCTCTGGTGATGTGCTTGACGGCGTTCAATGGAGCAACCGCCTGCGAGGGTGAAAAATCCTGAACTGAACGAAGATGCATCATCCTGGAAAGGGGCTCGCTGTAGACTTCAGCATCTCCGCCCTGCAGGAGAAGGGAGAAAAGTTGTTTTAATACGGTACGGATAATACCGCCGATCGGGTTGGCAAAGGTATCCTTTTCTTTCTTGAAAAAGCTCGATGACTTGTAGGTTAAGAGCGTATAATCCACCCAACGATCTACAATCTTGTACCTGTTGTTATGAAGCGCTTCACCAAGCTCCATGAATTCCAACCTTTCTCTGTATCTTTTTGTTATTAAATGATTTTTTTAATTCCACAAGTGTAATGAATGAATGACCATTCACAGAGAAAGATTTCTAGCATCTTTACGTCTCTTTTTCAAGACTA
Organism: uncultured delta proteobacterium; assembly: GCA_963696725.1. Classification (GTDB taxonomy): domain Bacteria; phylum Desulfobacterota; class Desulfobulbia; order Desulfobulbales; family Desulfocapsaceae; genus MADRE3. The sequence goes on along the minus strand of CAVOLI010000011.1, from coordinate 71,083 downwards.
ATTTATCGAGATGATGTGCGCAATAAGGTTTGGGTTACCATGGCCTTCACGAACTACCGTCTCACGGCAGTAGCAAGATCATTGATAATCATTTCCGATTCACTGACATAGGGATCCTTTTTCAATGTTTCAAGCCAGTCACCACGATCGGTGGCCCCATTGCTGAGCAGATCCTGGCCGATATCCTGAGAATCGTTGTCCTGAGCGGTTTCGAGAGAACTAAACTGAGCACCCACTTTTTCACGAGCTGCCCGCTCCTCTGCCCGTTTTGCTCTCACGGAATCCAGGCTGAGGTTAATCAACGTCTGCTTGCTCATCTCCGCAGATCGGGCAGCCTCTTCGCTAATCAGGCGAAGACCTTCAGACTGGGCAACCCGCTTACGGCTGCGGTCGATGATTGTTTCAAGATCGGCAATCTTGTCGGAATATGGCTGATAATCTGCCGGTGCATCCTGGTCCCAGGGGAGCGAGTAATCAAGATACTGCTCACCCGATTCAAGATGGGAAAAAAGGCTCGGCAGAACAATATCCGGGACGACACCCCTGTACTGGGTTGAGCCGCCGTTAATACGATAAAATTTCTGGATCGTCGCCTTCAGAGCTCCAAGATCATCATATCGCTTCAGGTGGAGCAGCGGGATATTTTCGTTCAGATCGATAATCGTCTGCACGGTTCCCTTGCCATGGGTATGTTTTCCACCGACAACGACGGCCCGCCGGTAATCCTGAAGTGCTGCAGCAACAATTTCAGAGGCAGAGGCGGAAAATTGATTTACCAGTACAACGAGTGGACCTCCATACACCAGCGCCGGATCGTCATCGTCGAGAATCCGCTTGAGCCCGTAACTGTTTTTAACCTGTACGATAGGTCCACTGTCGATAAACAGTCCGGCAATGTCAACGGCATCAACCAATGAACCGCCGCCGTTATTTCTCAGATCCAGAATGATTCCCTCAATACCCTGCTCCTTGAGGGCAAGGATCGCCGCCCTGGTATCATCTGTTGAGTTTCTTCCGCCGGATGCAGTACGGCTTTTCTCAAAATCCCGATAGAAACTGGGAATAAGGATGTAACCGAACTTTTTGCCGTCGGCCTCAAGAGTCGTCTGCTTTACAAACGCCTCCTCGATCTGTACGACATCCCTGACAATCGGGATAATATCCTTGGTTCCATTTGATTTTCTAACCGTAATCAGTACCTCCGTACCCTTCGGTCCCCTGATCAGCCTTACCGCATCACGAAGGCGCATATCGGTAACTTCAACCGGCTCCTCATTCTTCTCGCCGACGGCCAGAATAACATCTTCAGCCTCCAGCCGTCCCTGCCGGGCGGAAGCACTCCCCGGAATGATCCGCACGACCTTGATATAGCCGTCCTCCTCTCTGAGCAGGGCTCCAATACCTTCAAGGCTGCCCCTCATCTGGATATCAAAATCTTCTTTCCGGGATGGTGCCATATAGTTGGTGTGAGGATCAAAGGCCCGGGCGACCGCATTGAAAAAACGATCATAATGATCCTGGAGCGTTTCCTGGTTCAGCCTGTTGAAAAAATCCTTGAACCGTTTGGCCACCCTGCCGCTCGCCTCTTCCCAGAGTTGCGGCCGGTCTATTTTCTTGCCCTCTTTGAGGTACTCCTCCTCAAGGTCCAGATAACGATTGATAATCTGTGCCCGGATTATCTGGCGCCATCTTTTCTTCAACCCCTCGAGATCGGCAACATAGTCAAGTTTTTCCGGATCGGTCTCCATCGTTTCTTCTTCGTCCGGAGCCATCTTCTCCTTCTGCAGTTGAGATACAATGGCCTCAACCTGGTTGACGCGTTCGTTGAGGATGTCATAGCCGGTGGCGGGAAGCAGGATCGTGCCTCGGGCGAGGTTATCATCGATAACCGGTGCAAACGACTGCAGCTGCGCAACATCGGAGCTGAGCAGGAAACGTTTCTGGAAATCGAGCTGCTTCAGGTAGAGATCAAAAGCGGCAAGCGCCAGCTCATCATTTACCTTCTTGTCACTGAAATGAAGGGACGGCAGCTGCTTGCTGAGCATGTAACCGATCAGCTTGTTGCGCTTCTGGTCGATATCCTGAGCACTCTCGGCATAACCATTTTCAAGCGGCAGCAGCAGGGCCAGGGGAAGAACGATGAGACAACAAAGATATTTGATATTTTTCATGAAATTGTATAGATAAAAATTAATTGAGTCCAGCCTTCGACGCCGCGACAGCGGTGTTTAGACAAGAGTCATACCAAAAGCGGTGGACAAATACCATGACAAAGACAGAGAGAATAAAAAAATTACAGCAGGCGCTTATACTATTTGCCGAGGAGCGGAACTGGGAATCATTTCATACCCCCAAAAATCTGGCAATGGCTCTTTCAGTTGAGTGTTCGGAGCTGCTTGAAATTTTTCAATGGATGGATGCTGACCAATCGTTTCACCCTGACGCCCAGACTATGGTGCATATTCGCGAAGAAATCGGCGACATCATGATCTATCTCTGCATGGTGGCCTCCAGATTTGACATAGATCCACTTGATGCAGCATTCCATAAACTCGCTGAAAACAGAAAAAGGTACCCGGTTACCAGCCCCCGGGAAAAAGTCCGCTGAAAAACGTTCACTCCGGTCCCGGGCAGATCTGTGCTATTCCTTCGGGCAGCATCGAGCAGGAAAGGCCGAGGCGTGCGGCAAAAGCACGTAACTCGTCGAATGAACAGTTGATCGATGAAAGGTGCATGCCCCGCTCAACAGCAACCGTTTCTTTGGCAAGAAAAACCAGCAGGGCGGCGGCTACCTGGTGTCTGAACGAGGTGGCATCGACGTTCTGCCTGTCGCAGAACGTCTCGTAACGATACCAGTTGGCAATCGAGCGTTTTACTCCTCGATATGTTCGTTTCCGACGATTTGCGTGCTGCAGGTCACGCAGAACGATTTCCCGATAACGCAGCTCCGCCGCTTCAACCAGCTTGAGATTCTGGTCAGCACTCAGCTCCCTGCAGGGACCACTGCGATCCTCAACCAGGTAGTACAGGGATGAGCAGAGGGCAATTTCGGGAATCTCACCCGAGTGGCGAACGGCGTACCATTCATTTTCCAGAACAGTCTCAAACTCAGTGCTGCTGATGCTCATCTTCAAGACCAAAAATGGTTCTGATGGTATCCACTTTGGCATCGTTGCCACCGCGGCAGGAGTTGCTTTTCAGATAAACGAGCGGGTCGTGCAATAATTTTGCAGAAATTGCCTGTGCCAGTTTCTCGACCTTTTTACGGTCATCCTCGTCAAGCTCAAGTTTGGACAAGGTTTTAGCAAGTTCCTGTCTGCAGATATCATCGGCTTTGCGGCGCATTGCGGTAATAGTCGGCGTCACCAATATGCTTTCCTGCCAGCGGCTGAATTTCAGCGTCTCCTCATCGACAATCCGCTGGGCTTTCACCGCTTCCCGATCCCGCTCAGCCCTGTTCATTTCCACCATCTGGCCCAGGTCGTCGATATCGTAGAGAAACACGCCGTCAATATCGTTCAGCGCGGGATCAAGATCCCGTGGGACGGCGATATCTATAAAAAAGAGCGGCCGGTTTCTCCTGGTGCGCATCAATGGCTTGACGTCCTGGCTCCTGATAATCAAATCGGTTGCGCCGGTGGATGAAATAATAATATCGACCCGTTCAAGCTGTGATGACAACTCTTCAAGAGAACAGGACGTACCGTTAAAACGTTTGGCCAGGTCTACGGCACGGGCAAGTGTGCGATTGGCAACAACAACCCCGCAGACCCCCTGGCCGACAAGGTGTTCGGCAGCAAGCTCGGCCATTTCACCCGCTCCTATCAGCAGGGCTTTTTTATCGTCAAGCCGGCCGAAAATCTTTTTTGCCAGCTGTACCGCAGCATAACTGATAGATACCGCTGACGAGCCGATTCCGGTTTCGCTGCGCACCCGCTTGGCCACTGAGAAAGATTTGTGCATCAGTTTGTTGAGCAACGTTCCGGTACAGCCGTGCCTTGAGGCATATCGATAAGCCTCTTTTAACTGGCCGAGTATCTGCGCCTCGCCAACGACGAGTGAATCAAGAGAAGCCGCAACCCTGAACAGATGCCGTACCGCATCCCCATCATGATAGAGATATGAATAATGGCTTCGCTGCTCTGCAGTTACCGACTCACCAAAAAGAAACTGCATCATGCCATCATCCAGGCCGGATGATGGCTCCGACACAAAAAGAAGCTCGACCCGGTTGCAGGTCGACAGGAGAAAATGCTCCGAGCAGCCGGGAACCTTCTTCAGCGCCAGCAGTGGCTCCTCGTAGCCTCCGGCCAGGGCCAGCTTCTCCCGGACTGCCAGCGGCGTTGTCTTGTGGTTTACGCCGAGCAGCGATATGCGTTTACCGATCATATCAGCGTTCTCCTGCGATCATGTGATGACCAGCCACAAGGTGACAAGTACCATGACAAAACCGATGACAACCAGCACGGCCGCCCGCCTTCCCCGCCAGCCGACAGTAAAGCGCTGGTGAATCTGAACGAGATAGATGAGCCAGATAATCAGGGTACAGACTTCTTTCGGGTTCCAGCGCCAGTAGGTCCCCCAGGCCTGTTTGGACCAGAGGGAGCCGCTGACCATTCCCAGGCAGAGGAAGGAAAAACCAACCGCAAGACAGTGAGAATTAAGCTGATCAAGGGATTCCAGCGAAGGCAGGCGGGTGAAAAAATACCCCAGTTTCCTGCTTTTCAGCTCCCGTTCCTGGAGCAGGTACATCAGCCCACCGCAGAACGCCAGGGCCAGAAAACCATAGGCGACAAGTGATAACCCGACATGAAACGGAAGCCAGAGGCTCTGCAGTGCAGGCTCAAGCGGTATAAGCTCCTTTGGTGCCGAGGCGGCAACAATGAGCAGGATAAAAATGAGCAGTGACACGAAGGTACCGAAATTTTTAACGCTGTAGCGCCAGCGAAAGGAAAGATATGCAGCCGAGGTCGCCCAGGCAAAGAAGAAAATCGCCTCGTGGTGAGTGGTCACCGGGGTATGGCCTGCCAGATAATACCGTGAGGCGATATAAAGCGTCTGGAAGCCCCAGGAAACAAGGAGAATATATCGTGCAATCTTCCGTACTTTTTCATTCTGGTTTATAAAAAAAACCAGGTACCCCGCAGCGGCTAAAAAGGTTATCCCAATGGTCCCCTGAAAGAGCAGAAAACTGATTTCATTGATCATGTATTGACACCCTGCCTCCTGTTCTCTTCGACTGACACTACGCCACCCTCACCTGCAGACCTTCTATCAGCAATTCACAGTCAATATTTTCAGGCAGGATGGCTTCCAGCCTGGTACGAATTTCCTCCCACCGCCCGGCTCGTATCATCTCCGCCAGTGGCTGTTCCAGCAGGTGCTGGAACAGCTCTTTATTTGTTTCCGAGACACTGGAACGATCGACGATCTGACGTCTGATGCATGCAAGCAGATCGACGAGAGCTCCATACTCCGGGCCAAATTCAAGGTACAGACGATGCTTGATCAGGGCGGACAGCGCGGGGCTTGCCCCTCCGGTTGAAACAGCGATAAGCAAGTCCCCCCGCCGTATTTTTGCAGGAACATGAAAATCGCATTGATCCGGACTGTCAGCACTGTTCAGAAGCACCCCGTACCTCTTCGCCTGCTCGGCTATCTGCTGCTGAACAGCCGGTTGGCTGGTTGCAGCAAAGACCAGAAAGACACCTTCAAGATCGCCGTCCCGATATTCACGCCTGAACCATTCTATTGTGCCGATTCCTGAGAGATCTGAAATTTTCCCGCAGGCTTCAGGACTTACAACCCGAACCCGTGCCTTGCTGAGCAGCAGCGACTCCATTTTTCTGGCAGCAACGGCACCCCCACCGACAACAAGGCAGAGGCGGCCGGTTACATTTAAATTTATCGGGTAAAAAACCATGGCGGCAGTGCGCTCATTTTTTGATTAATCGTATTGTCGTCCGCTCCTACTTTCGCTGCAGTCGATTAACGAGAATATCAACCGTTGCACCATTACTTTGTAACGACCTTCTTTGGCTGCCGATAGAAAAATCGCGCTCAGCTTTTCTCAGAAAGATCGGCAGACATTTTCTCCTGAGATCGTGAGCAAGGTAAACCGTTCCGCCGGCTGCCAGGTAGTTTTTGCATATATCGAGCAAGGGATCAACAATTTCTTCACCGGAAAGAATTTCTGCTCCCCCGATAACATCAAAGGTGCCGATTTCCGGTGGCTGGAACAGGTCAAACAGGATGTGCCTTGCACTCTTGCTTCCGTTTGCCGCCGCGCTGACCTGCTGAAAATCAAGGATCACCTGCTCGTTATCAGCCAGCACCGCAACGAACCCGGCCAGCGATGCGACAATGCCTGGAAGCCCAAGTCCGGCACCGATTTCAAGCAACCGTTTCCCCCGTCTCTCGGGTGTCGCAGCGAGAAGGTGGGCAAGCACCACTGAGGCCTCCCAAAGTTTTGCCCAGAAAGGAAATGCACCCGCATCGGTGAACGGATCTTTACTGTTCAAAAACTCCTCAATCTCCGAGGGCTTGAGAAGATGAATGGTGTGGTCACCTATTTTCAGTGATTTAAAATAGAGCGAATATTTTTTTTTGAGTCTGTTGTAAAGTCCCCGCTCTTTATCGGGCAGTGTTCGAATGTCCATATTGTGGTTTCCCGTCACTTACCTGCAAACTGATCCCCGCCTCTAACGAGAGCGGAATTGCAGATTGCTGAGCCCGCCGCATTTCATCATATAAAAATAACTGCCAGCCCGATAAAGGCAATAGCCAGACAATAATACCCAAACCAGGGCAGCCTGTTTTTCTTGATGACATCAAGAAGAAGGATAATCGCGAAATACCCGGTCGCCGCCGCCATAGAGGTTCCCGCTATTAAATTGACCAACGTTGAGCCCACCGGAGGAGACATTACAACCTCCCTGAGGTTCAGAATTGCAGCGCCGAGAATCGCCGGAAGCGACATGATAAATGAAAAACGGGCAGCCGTCTCCCGGTTAACACCGAGCAGCATTCCCGTAAAAATGGTGGAACCGGAACGGGACAGCCCGGGAAGAATGGCGGCCGCCTGCGCGCAGCCAATCAGCAGTGAGCGACCGGCGGTCACCGGGCGCCCGCGATCGGGCAGGTATTTACTCAGTATCATTATCGTGCCGGTAACGATCAGCATCACGCAGACCATCGTTATCGAGGTAAAGGTCCGCTCGATGTACTCTTTAAAGCCAAGCCCGATAACAACTGCCGGTATCGTCGCAACAATCACGTAGATATCCCAGAAAAAAGCTTTTCGTACCTGCTCACCGCGTGCTCCGCTGAGCAGCTGAAACGGGGCAGCTATCATTTCCAGCAGATCTTTTCGGAAAACGATAATCACCGACAGCAGGGTCCCCAGGTGCAGCATAACATCAAAAACAATTCCCTGTTCCTTGAAACCGAGAATATGGGAACCAAGCACCAGGTGACCCGAGCTTGAAACAGGCAGAAATTCTGTCGCTCCCTGGACAAACCCCAGCAAGACTGCTTTAAGCAATTCCACTGATTCGCTCCAGGGAAGAGGCAAATAAGCGAAAATTATGCCCGGCAGATATGATTATCATGCTTTCAAACGCTCACCGTTAAAATAAAAAAGGTCGGTTGACGCTCTTTCTGTCAACCGACCCCGCAAACTACAGAAAAACGGTTTTTCTGTCAATCAGCAACCTTCAACTGCCGCTCCGCCTTTAGGAGTAGAAATCTTGAGTTTGTCGCCCTCCTTCAGCTTGTCAGCATCCTCACAGGTCAGCGTGACCTTGTCTCCGTCTACAGCATCAACGGTGCATTTCAGCTTCGCGGCAACAGAGACACCGGCCACACTTAGAACAAAAAACAGCGCGCATATTAGAGCTACGATTTTCTTCATTATTAATCTCCCTTTTTACAGATTATGAGTTTCCCGGAACATGATTCCGACATTTACCACAGCTTCTTTCTCTCAGTCATGGCTTCTGACGAGAAATTCCAGCCACAGCTATTTAAGCAGAGCCTAACATATCTTTTTTATGATTTTTTGTCAAGATCCGTTCACTGAAGAACTTGTTTAATGTCATTTACCAGGACCGAATGAGGAATATATCCCGTATATTTCTTTACAACATTTCCCCTGCTGTTTACCAGGAAAGACGTGGGAATACCGTAGACTCCGCCAAAATCCCTGGTAACACTGTTATCCGCCATCATTACCGGGTAGTTGATATTTTTTTTCTCAATGATTCGCCGTACAACTTTGGCGCCTTCCTGATCTACCGACAGGGCCACAACTGAGAAATTCTCTTCTCCAAATGTGTTCTGTACTTCAATAAGATTTGGGATTTCCTGAATACAGGGCGGACACCAGGTTGCAAAAAAAGTGATCAGCAGCGATTTGCCCGCAAACGTTTCACTGCTGACCTCCTTGCCGGTCATCACGCTCTCAAGCGAAAAACTGGGCATCTTTGTCGCTGAATAGAGTGTATTCGCGGGAAAAAGGAGTGCTGTCATGACGACAATTACAGCAGAAACAAAAACGTATACTCGTTTACCCATAGCTATTTCCTTATGACTCATATATCTTTGTGTGCAATACTGCCAGCTCATGACAGAATATTCCATATTGTGTCGTTGTCAACATGTGAGAAGAAGAGGTTTAAGTGAAATTTCTTCACAAACAGGGTATATAATTTCTAATGTGAGCCTGAGTGCATCGTGTCAGCGGTGCCGGCACCCGGAAAAATCAGAATAAAAATTGTATCTGCATTACTCTTATTTCAGGACTATCAAATGATCAAATCGCTTTTCTCAAACTATCTGCTCAGCTGCCGCATATTGATTGTTTTCACCGTAATGGCAACGATCATAATGTTTTTCACCGTTGCCCGGGCAGAACTGATTGACCGGATCGTGGCTGAGGTTAATGACGATGTCATCACGCTTTCCGAGCTCGATGAAGAAGGCGAATCATTCATCAGACTAATCCTCTCCGAAGCCCCGCCGGAAGAACGTGAACAAGCCCTTGAACAGGCCTACCAGGACATCCTTGACGGCCTGATTGACAAACTGCTGATCTCGCAGGAAGCTGCCAGGCAGGGAATTGTCGTCACCGAAGAGGAAACAGAGAATGCTGTCAACAATATCATTGAAAACAGCAACCTGTCCCGGGAAGCATTTTTTACCGAGCTTGAGAACAAGGGCATTAGCCGGGAAACCTACCTGGGCAACATAAAAAGCCAGATCTATCAGAACAAAATTATTACCCTTGATGTCAGATCAAAAATCGTCATCACTGAAGAGATGATCCTCGATTATTATGACAACACCTATACGCGGCGGGTAGAGGAAGGAGGGTATTACCTGCTTCAGATCGGTATCGGCCTGGACGAGGCCGCCGGCGACGCTGACCCACTCGCCCTGCAACAGAAAAAGATGGAGGCCCGGCAAAAAGCTGAGCGGGTTCACAAACTGGCCCGCAGTGGACAGGATTTCAAGGAACTTGCCCGCTCGTTCTCTGATCTGCCCTCCGCCGCCGACGGCGGCGATATTGGTGTTTTCAATGAAAGTGATATGGCGTCCTACATGCAGCAGGCGGTATTGAAGCTGGAACCAGGCGAAATAAGCCCCATTGTCGAATCTCCGGTCGGGTTCCAGTTTTTCAAACTGCTCTCCAACAGGGAAGGTGGTATTGTCATGCAGGCCCCGTATGACAGCGTAAAGGAAGACATTCGGGAAGAATTGTACAACAAGGCATTGCGGGAGGCGTTTGTCAACTGGATTGAAGGAATTAAAGGGAAATCCTACATCAAGAAATTACTCTAGCGCTGGATAAATCACGACAAACACGGACCATATCATGGAAAAAATCAACGCTCCCAAAGAATTTGAAACGCTCGGAGCCCTTTTCAGAAGACTGCGGCTGGAGCGGTCCCTCGATATCAAAGATGTAGCTGAAGAGACGAGGATTCCGGCAAAAACGATCCGCGCCATCGAGATGGATGAATACGATCGCCTGCCGGCACCGGCTTTTGCCCGCGGTTTTTACAGCCTCTATGCCGGAATGCTCGATCTCGACAAGAGTGAGATTGTGCGCCGCTACTACGAGGAGCGCAGTGAAAGCAGCACGGTAAAACCGTCCGGAAAGCTCCCGTCTCCAAGCTGGCAGCAGCATAAAAATATAGGAACAATGGCCGGACGTCCGTCCCTGACACCGGGATCGATCATCGGTTCGGCGCTTCTGGTCCTGCTGCTCATGGTGTCAGGCGTATTCTGGTATATCGGCTACAATCCTGCGACCCATATTAGTCAGTGGCTCAGGAACTTTCAGGAAGAACCTGTTGTCGAGGCACAGTCAACCGTAGAACAGCCTCCTGCGGATAAAGAACTACCGACAACAATTATTCCCGAGATAGAAACCCGTGAGTTGTCGTCGGTTCCTCAAAGCGGTGTAACAGTCGTCGAAAACAGCCGATACCAGCTGGCCGCAGAATTTCCCTCCAGCACAGAGGTGCGTATCACCATTGACGGCGGTGAAACCGAGAACCTGTCGATAGCGGCCAACACGATAAAAACATGGCAGGCTGAGGAAAAAATCGTTTTAGAACTCCCTCCGCAAACAAAAGCCGAACTCTACCTTAACGGAGAATCGCTGACCCTTCCCGCAGCCTCCGGTGACACGATTACCATCTCAATACCCGAGTAATTCATTTTTCACTGATGCCAACCATCCACACTGACCTGCCGGCAGTTGTTCTGGACAGCCGTGACCATGGCGAGTCAGACAAGATAATCACTCTTTTCTGCAAGGATATCGGTAAGCTGACCGCCATTGCCAAAGGTGCTCACCGGAGCAAGAAACGCTTTGTCAACAAGCTCGAACTTTTTTCTTTTCTGTCAATTTCCTGTTCAAAATCTGCTCAGGCGGGTCTTGGGCTGATCACTGACGGAGAGCTCCTTAATAGTTTCATGACCTTACGCTCCTCTGTCTCCCATTACCAGGCGGCAAGCGTCGTAAGAGAATTTACCCTGCTGGCAACCAATGAACAACTGCCGGAAAACGACCTGTTTGCCCTGCTCTTATGGGCGCTTCACTCCCTCGACAAAGGTGAGAGCTGCTCCTCGACCATAGCGATCTTTCTGATTAAATTTTTTGATTCGATCGGTTATAGGCCTGATTTTTCCAGCTGTCAGAGCTGCGGCCTGAGGTATCAAAGCAGAAATCCTGCAGTATTCAGCAACCAGGCGGGGGGACTGATCTGCTCCCGCTGCATGGCTTCAGGAACATTCAGCGGACGGAGATTGTCAACCGGAACGATCCGGGTGATCAGCGCAATCCAGCACCAGTCCATCACGAAACTTCAGCGATTAAAACTGTCCGGCACCATTCTCGATGATCTGCTTGACAATGCCTATCGCTATGGACGACATCTGTTCCAGCGCGAGATTATTTCCTGGCGTTTTTTTCTGGATAGCTCGGCCAGGCCTTCAGCCTCTCACAGGTAACGGATTTCCCCACTGTGCTCAACGGTTTCAGTGCCGTCATCAAGTCTCAACTGGAGGCCACCGGTATCGCTGATGCCGGTGGCAGTTGCCTGGTATTGCGGTCTGCTCACCACATCAAAACCAAAGAGCACCCGACTGCCAATAGTGCTGCTTAATTGGCGCCAGCGCCCAACCAGCGGATGACTTCGCTGGCTGCCGGGCCATTCCCCGTCACCGAGAAAGCAATCTTCTTCATGGTGCAACAGGCCGAGATTCCAGGAGAGTTTAGCCAGGAAACAGCAGGTAAAAGCTTCCAGGTCAACGGGTTGACCCAGATAATTTCTTGCCGAAATTGCCGACTCGCTCAGCGCTGCCGGAAAATCACTGTTATTTACATTTATACCGAATCCGACCAGGGTGTACTCTTCCTTTGAATAAGCTCCATAAAAGCCCTCCATCAGGATGCCGGCAACCTTTTTACCATCAATCAGGACATCATTTATCCATCGCAGCTCGGCATCGTCCAGGCCAAAGCGGTGCAGGGATTCACAACAGGATATGCCGACAGCAAGCGGCAGCAGCAACCGTGTATCCGGCAGAAGTGTGGAAACATAGATCATCGATCCCCACAAGCCGCCCACGGGTGCATACCACTGCCTGGCAAACCGCCCCTTTGAGCTGTGGAGCTGGTCAGCAAGAAACAGGGTCCCGCTGGCCACCGATTTCTCCTCACGTTCAATCTGTTCGATATGAGCTCTGGCATGATCCATGGTCCGCCCCATGCACGGACGATGCTCAATGGCCGATCCGACAAATCCGCCTTTACGCAGTATCGTTTCAGCCCTGCTTCGCACCACGTATTGGGATCGTTCAGGAAGCTCCACCTCATGGATGTAGGAGCGGAGGCGTTCGGGTGTAACCGGTGAGATGTTCACATGTTGTCCCACTCTGCTTTAACCCGGGTTATCACTTTCTGAATCAACGGCAGCTTGTCAACGGCACAGACGCCGATAAGGGGCTCTCCCTGCTCCAGGGAAATCCCCGGCTTGAAATAAACAGAGTGGATAACTCCTACGACACCTGTGTAGAATACCGGCGTGTCCCGCTTCATCAGCGACATGGTGAAAACCTCCTCACCAGGCTTGATAGTCACCTCACGGGCGCTTTTCTTGTCAATTCTGGACTGAATATCAAGTGAGAAAAAATATTTGGCTTTTTCCGGAGCCGGAAAAAGGTAGAGCACCTCTTTGAGAATATTTTCTATTATTTCCTTTTTCTTCATGGGGTGACGAATCGTCATCAGCTTCTCACCCGCCTCCACGAACTGTCCTTCCAGTTCCCCGCGAAGTTCCGAGACAATCCCGTTGATCGGAGCCCCTACCATTTTTAAATTTCGCTCCCGAGTGATTTCGTAGAGTGGGGTTCCTGGAATATGGTTCCATTCACCACCAGGAGCATCAACCTCGACACCCCTTTCCACCTGAAAATTGATTAAACCGGTATGGATCGCGGTGATGTCCACATAATCATAAGGGTCTGAACGGTATTTACTTAAAATTTCGTCAAAATCTATTTCGTTCGACATAATGTTGTTCTATCTGCTAAATGATTTGTTATTCGAGCCTTTTGCAAAATGATGATTTTAGCATAACGCAGAGGTTGAACGAAAATCATCATTTTGCAAGAGGCTCATTCGTAATTTGAAATACCGGTGAAATCAATGGCCCCCGGCATCTGAAATGACCGCCTTTCCTGTGCGCTTTAAATCAACTATCCTGCATCTGCTCTGCTCGGCTCTTACGTGATACGAAATATAACGCCTGTCGGTCAGGGCATAGGTCCCTGAATGGTCCGCGGGCAGGGCGTCATAAATTTTCCAGCGCCCCCTTCCCCAGCTCCCGCCGTTATCATCGTAAAAATCACAGACAATCGACATATCACTGATGGCGGTCTTCGCCTTGTTACTGAGCTCAAAAACAGCTTTTACCTGTTTTGTAACCTGGTTGACATGTAATTGAAAACCGTCAAGGGTCACCGTGTCCTCAAGCGCTGCGGCCTCACTGCTTATTTCTACCTCCGGGTTGAAAAGAGAGACGATATCAGGTGCCCCGGCAATACGGCTCAATCCATAAACAAAAACCATTACCGCCATCAAGCTGATCAGACCATTTGCCCACTGTCTCTTGTTCATGTCGCACCTTTTGCAGCGATAATCTGGAAGACCTCCGGTCCATGTTGATCAGGAGCCTCGTTTATACTATATATCGCTTCCATGGCAAGCCAATTTTCTCCCGGTTACAAGTACCGGAACTAATTGCTGCTATGAAATCATCATTTACGAGTTTTTCCTACTATTTTTTCCCGCTTTCATTTACCTTACGCATGTTATGACAGCCAAGACGATATTCTCTAATGCCGCTCGCTCGCCGCTATGAAAAAAGTTTTCCGCCACGCGGTCCTCGCCATTTTTTTCCTTGCGGCAGCTGTTGGATTCTCCTTTTTCATGTCACCGTTGCTCATTGATGCCTATATCCTCCCCCGTCTTTTTGAAAACATCACCAGCATTGACACCTCGGCCTCTGTCTCTCGAATTACCCCTTTTTCAGCGAGTGGAACGCTGAGTTTAGATGACGGTGAAACGGCCGTCGCTTCCGTTCCGCGCTTTGAATTGAGATACACACCCGCATCCTTGTATAAAAAACGGCTTTCATCACTGACTATCGAGAATGCCATCATTCACCTGATTAAAGATAACAGCGGATTCCGCGTAGCCGGGTTTTCCGCTGACCCGGGTAATCGCAAGGTTCCTGTTTCGCCCCAGCCTGCCCCGCGGTTTTTCCCGGCAGCAGTTGAGAACATGATCCTCCGGCAATGTTCTCTGATCATACATGAGCAGGGGCAGGCAGATATCAGGTTCAGCCTGTCATCTGCTCTGCATCTCAGCTTCGACGACAAGACCCCGTCAGGATTTGCACTCTCATCAATCGAAGGATCGTTTCTTCTTTTTGACGCAGTAACTGCAAAAGGAGAATTTTCGTTTTTCTCCGAAACTGACGGACACAAGCTTTTTATAACGCTGCAGGTGGGGCTCAATCAGCTGCCTGATCGCTTTGTCGGTAGTCAAAACCAGGTATCCGGGATCATGAACGCGAATATCAGCGCGAACCTTGACTCTGAAAGCCTGAACCTGGAAACCCTCAACGCATCGGGCACGATCAAAAACTTTCAGATAACGCATGAAGAAAAAACTGTTCGAGGCGGCGGAACAGACTCTACCGTCTCATTCTCCCTGTCCGGGTCGCCTGATCACCTCGAGTATCAGGTCGGCAGTTTCTCCATCAATACCCCCGTTTCAATCGACTCTGAGGTACGTGGAGCCGGCTCCTATAAAAGCAGTGTGCTGCAGCTCAAAGGCATGCTTCAAAACAGGATTACGCTTCCCTCCGATCAACAGGCGGAGCCGCTCTCTGTTCCAATCCGTTATGAATTGAATCTTGATTCCAGTTCCCTTGACTGGCGGGCCCGTCTCAATGGAAACTATAGATCAGTGACGCCCCAGATGCTCGGCCGAAATGATGTTACCTTGAGTGTGCCGGACTTTGAGGTGAGCAGTTCCATTACTGGCACGGGCAAGGGACTTGCCGCCACTATTGAATTTGCCGGCCGGCCGTTTTCAATAAACAGCAAACAGACAAAGCTGGATATCTCGGGAATTTCCCTGGCAGCGCAGCTGGAGCGGTCTGACAAACTCACCGCTGTTCACGTTTCCGGCTCTGTCGCCGGTATAGATGTTCCATCCTCCGGGATGAAATTTGCAGATATCAGTCTCGATCTGCCATACCATTTCCCCTTTTCACTGCAACACAAACAGCACAACGGCAGAATGACGGTTGGCTCGGTCACGTTTAGAGATTCTCCGCTTTTCGCTGTCAATGCTGAGCTATCGCAGCAGCAGGGTTCGCTTCAGCTCTCAGGAGATCTGAAAAGTCTTTTTTCAGACAACATGCAACTGCAACTGCAAGGAACTGTCAAAGAGCAACCGCTCCAGGCTCATCTCGACTGGACACTGGATATAACAGCTCTGAGCGCATCATCCGTTCCGCCCGCGCTTCTAACGCTTGGAGGTCTCGATTTTAATGGCTTTCTAGCCTCCAGCGGCAGGCTCCTGTACAGAAACGGGCAGATTTCAGGAAGTACAGAGCTGCATTTCGAGATTGATACGCTTGAGGTTCCTGAAAAAAACATATCAGTCAAGACGATAGCATGCGGTGTAACATTTCCCAGCCTGCCCGCTCTCTTTTCACTGCCGAGTCAGAACTGTTCAGCTGCTGAGCTCGTGTTTGGCAACCTGCAGTTCTCCGATGCTGAAATCAATTTCAGGGTTGAGGATTCCGAAACCGTCTTTATCGAAAAAAGCAGTATCAAATGGTGTCAGGGAAAACTGGAGTCAACGAGCCTGAGATTCTCGAGAAGCAACCCGGAAATAAACACTGCCTTATACTGCAGCAGAATAAATTTTTCTGATCTGCTCAACCAGTTCGGATTTGATCAGGCCCAGGGCCAGGGATCGTTAAACGGAAAACTGCCGATCGCGCTGTCCAAGGAGGGACTGAGCTTCGATGATGGATTTCTGTTTTCTACTCCGGGAACCGGTGGTATAATACGTTTTTCAAACACCGACATGTTGCGTCAGGGTGTCGGTTCTGCCGATGTGGGCGGGTACCTAGATTACTCCATGAAAGCCATGGAGGATTTCGCTTATCAATGGACGAAACTCTCGTTCAACAGCTCCGGCGATGAGTTGCTGCTGACCATGGAACTTAACGGGAAACCACGTACGCCGCTCCCCTACGGTTTGAAAAAAGGTGTGATAATAAAAACAGACAAGGGGGAAGGCCTGCAATATCCAATTCAGCTCGATGTCAATTTTCGGCTGCCGCTTGCAGAGCTGTTCCAAATCGGTCAGAACATTCAATCCATTAAGGAGAACATGTAAGATGACACATTGGATACGTTATATTTTCATTCTGCCCGCTGCTCTGGTTTTCTGCATCCAGGCCGGATGCACCAGGCACGAGGTCGATGTCAAGCCGGTTGAGATCAAACCGATCCACATTACCATCGATATCAACGTTAAAGTCGATCGTGCGCTTGATGATTTCTTTTCCGACATCGATCAGGCGATTGAAACCAAAAATTCAAAAAAATAATAGACGATACCGGAGGAACACCATGATTAACCTCAACAGGATTAGACTTGTCGGCTGCCTTATTATCGCCGTGATATTCCTTGGAGCTGTCAACAGTGCAGCCGAATCAATCAAAGACAGGATGGTCACCCGGCTGCCTGCAATCAACGCCTTGAAGGACAAAGGGCTGATCGGCGAGAACAAGGATGGTTTTCTTGAATTTCGAACCGGCGAGAAAGCACAGCAGAACGTGGTTGCAGAGGAGAACAAGGACCGTGAGGCAGTCTATGGCGCCATCGCCGCAAAGCAGGGCGCATCACCGGCTCTAGTCGGCCAGCGGCGCGCCAAACAGATTGCAGATATCGGCGGCTCAGGATGGTGGTTTGAGAAACCTGACGGGACCTGGTACAAAAAATAGAATCAGCATGTCTCCCCTCACAGACCGGCTCTATCGTGTTGACTCCGATCCTGAAGACTTTGCCTTCGATGAACGGGTCGTCGAGGTTTTCGACGATATGCTCGACCGCTCCATCCCTTTTTACCAGGAGGTGATAAAGGCCACCGCGCAGCTTTTATCGCAGCACCTCAATCAGGGAGACGCCGTCTGCGACCTCGGCTGTTCTACGGGGACAGCACTGCTGGAGTTATCACGACTTCTGCAGGACGGCCGTTTTCGCTTCACTGGTATTGACAGCTCGCAGGCGATGATCGACAAGGCACGCCTGAAAGCCGAACTCTATTCACAGGAAAAATCGATCAGCTATCGCCATCAGGACATAACCCGGCTTGAGTTGCCTGAGACAGGAGCCTTCATCCTCAATTATACGCTGCAGTTTATCAGGCCGCTGCAGAGACCGTCACTGGTAAACCATCTTTATAAAAACCTGAGACCGGGCGGTCTGCTTGTTCTCAGCGAAAAGACCATCTGCGAAGATAAACGGCTCAATCGTCGCTTCATTGATATTTATCACCGCTTTAAACTCGAGCGGGGTTACTCTGAGCTGGAAATAGCCCGCAAACGCGAGGCCCTGGAGAATGTCCTGGTACCATTCAGCGCCGAAGAAAACCGTGCACTTCTCGCCAATGCCGGTTTTGAAACGGTGTCCACCTTTTTTCAATGGTTCAACTTTTCCTCTTTTGTTGCCATCAAGCCCAGTTGACAGCTTTTCTGTTTAATGAACTACACCGACCACCTCCCCTCTCACATTTTACTCGACGAGATCGAATCAGTTCACCGGGAAAGGCAGCGCTGGATAAACCAGCAGAAAAAAGGCTTCCTGCGCTACCGTTGTCCCAGTGAAAAACTCGGGCAATTCACCAACGGGGTCCTGGACTGCAGTGGTGACACGATCATAATCGGCAGCCGGGATCAGGTGTCTGAGAGCGATCAGCGGAATATCCATGAACAGCTGCGCGCCTTCATGCCATGGCGCAAAGGGCCCTTTTCAATCTATGGTGTCGAGATCGATGCCGAATGGCGCAGCGAACGAAAATGGCGGCGGCTTCAGCCGTTTCTGCCCGACTTGAGCGGAAAGATAATTGCCGATATCGGCTGCAGCAACGGCTACTATATGTTCCGGATGACTCCGTCATGTCCGCGCTTTGTCATCGGCTTTGAACCCGCCGTTCAACCCTATTTCTGCTTCCGGGCGTTAAACGGCATGGCAGGGTTTGAGAACCTCGATGTGGATCTGCTTGGTGTCGAACATATCAATCTCTTCCCGGAAACATTTGATCTCGTTTTTCTGATGGGCGTGATCTATCACCGGCCGTCACCGGTTGATGTTTTAAAAGACATACTGGGCAGCCTGAATCCTGGAGGAACGCTCATCCTTGAGTCGCAGGCGCTTCCGGGTGACGCCCCCGTTGCGTTGTTTCCCGAGAAAACCTACGCGAAAGTTCCCGGCACCTATTTCGTCCCCACCGGTGCCTGTCTGAAAAACATGCTGATTCGAGCCGGGTTTGAAGATGTTGAGATCTTCTGCTGCCACCCGATGAGCAGCCGGGAACAGCGAAAAACAGAGTGGATGGTCTTTGAATCTTTCAGTGATTTTCTCCATCCTGAAAACCCCGACCTCACCATTGAAGGCTATCCCGCGCCGTGGCGAATTTTCCTGAAAGCAGTAAAAAAAACGAGAAATTGAGGAGAAAATAAGCGGCTGTTGTTGCCTTTCTTCTCACCTGTATTATAACATGGGTCTGGATATACCCTACCCTTAAAATCAGTGAGGAATTGAATGGACCCGAAAAATTGTACACTTTACAGCGGCGGCCTCAAAGGCGCTGAAAACGCTTTTGGAGAGGCTGCAGAAAAATATGGGGTTGGGGAGGTGATCTACACCTTCAAAGGCCATAAGCTTTTCCGGGACAAAAACAGCACGGTTCTCTCCCAGGAAGAACTCGAGCGCGGCGATATCAGCATGGAGCTGGCTTCCCGCATGATGAACCGAACTTACTATGAAACAGAAAAGATCAGAAAAGTCCTGCAGACAATCTTTCACATGGTAAACAGCGGCCATCAGGTATTCGTCATCGGCACGATTCAGGAAGACGGTTCGGTAAAAGGCGGCACCGGATGGGCGGTTGAACTCGCCAAAATGTTCAATCGACCGCTTCATGTATTCGATCAGAGTTCAGAAAAATGGCATACATGGAAGAACGGCTGGCAGGAGGACGCGCCGACGATCAAGTATGACACCTTTGTCGGTTCAGGTACAAGATATCTCAGTGATGCCGGCAGGAGCGCCATCGAACAGCTTTTCACAGATTCCTTCGCAGCCTGATATGTTCGCCCGCACAATCCTGCAGACAGCTGCAGGATTGTTCATGGTCTAAATCCCTGTCCTCGGCCAGGTGTCAGCGACTTTATAGCCCTGCGGCCACGGATCGGTCGGGTCCAGCAGGTACTGGTGTGTCCCGGTTATCCAGGCCTGGCCTGATATCAAAGGAAAAACAGCGTTTTTCTCTCCTACGCGCGTCGTGGAATCAATGGCACAGTGAAAGCGTGAGCCGATAACGGACTCGCCGATATAGCGATCCCCCACCTTCATTTTTCCCTGCTCGTGAAGCAGCGCCATCCGAGCAGAGCAGCCTGTTCCCGTCGGACACCTGTCCAGCTTTCCCGGCTGGATCGTTACCGCATTGCGCCCAAGCCATGTCCTGTTCTCCTTCACAAGCGGTGCGGCTATCTGGCAGAAGGAGATATGCTTCCATTCCGGATTTTCCGGATGGCAAAACCCCAGTTGTTCATTGGCGGCATTCGTTATCTTTATGCCGGTAACAGCAAGCTCACGGGCTTCGTCGGGAGTGATGCTGAAACCAAGATCAGCCGCATCAACAATAACAAAGCTGTCGCCCCCGTAGGCGGTATCAACCCGCAATGTCCCGATGCCCTCAACCTCGATCACGGCATCACGCCGATCGACAAATGAGGCTACATTTTTGACGGTTACCCGCGTTACCTTGCCGTTCTCGCAGCGAGCAACCACTTCAATAAGTCCGCCGGGCGGCTCCAGGACAAGCCTGGTCTCAGGCTCCTGCATGGGGATTATTCCTGTTTCAAGCAGGACGGTCGATACGCAGATTGAGTTGGAACCCGACATCGGCGGGGTATCTTCGGGTTCCATGATAATCCAGCCCATCCGGGCTTTTGGATTTTTTGCTGGAACGAGCAGGTTGAAGTGACGGAAAACACCGCCTCGCGGCTCATTGAGCAGAAAATTTCTCAGCTTCCCGTCTCTTGCAATCCACCGCGATTGCTCCCATACGGTATCCCCGGGCGGCGGCGCAACACCGCCGACGATAACATCACCGACCTCACCTTCGGCGTGGCAACCGACCACGTGAATGACTCTGTCTGATTTCATCAGAGATAATCTTCACGCAGCGGCGAGAAAACTTCAATCACGACCGAATCTTCCAGGGCTTCGGCACTGTGCTCCACCCCCCCCTTCAGGCACCAGCTGTCGCCGGCTTCGACTTCCCTGGTCTCACCGTCGACCACGAATCTGAGTTTTCCGGAGATCATTATTCCCGTCTGTTCATGAGGGTGCGAGTGTGCAGGAATCAGAGCCCCCCGGGTCATCTCGAAGCGTCCCATCAGGGTTTTGTCGCCATGAACTGTTGTGGTTAACCTGATGCCTTCTGCCGGTTCCTTTTTTTTCCCCGCACCTGCCTTGGTAAACATGATAGCACCCCCTTGGTATGGAAACTGCAGCGTTGTTCACTTTCTGTCAATAGGTTAGAAATCCAGGAGCCGTCAACTGTCCATCTCAATCTGCTGGGTGAAAAAGGATCTGTACTCATCCCGGCGATGGCTGACGTAGAGTATTGTCGAAATCTGTTTCTCTGCCACCATCTCCAGAAAATTCAGCAAACTCTCTCTATTCTGGTCGTCAAGCCCCTGGGTCGGTTCATCCAGAATAAGCAGTTTTGGCAATTTGATCAATGCCCTGGCAATCAAGGCCAGACGCTGCTGGGCGAAACTCAGGCGCCGAAACGGCATGGTCGCACAGGCCTCAAGACCGATATCGGCAAGCCATTGCTGGGCACGTCTTTTCTGTCCGGCCGTGAACTTGCTGTAAAGGCCGATAGAATCAAAAAAACCTGAAATGACGATCTGCAGGGTGCTGCCGGGAACGTGGTGACTCCGGTGTAATGCCGGACTGACGATACCCATCTCTTTTTTCAGCTCCCAGATGGACTCACCGCTTCCTCTCCGCTTGCCGAACAGGTAGAGTTCATTGGTGTAACAATCCGGATGGTCACCGGTAATGACTGACAGCAGTGTTGACTTCCCGGCTCCATTGGCACCGGTAATGAGCGTGTGATCCCCCTGCTGCACGAGCAGGTCAAAAGACGAAAAAATCGTCCGCTCACCATAACCGACCGTACCCTTGACCAGCCGGACCAGCTCATTGCCTTGACGATCAACAGGATTCAGTCGCCCATCCGCCGAACGCCACTGCTTTATAGCTTTATTCTGGCTGATCGTGCTGAGCACCTGCGGTCTTGTGCCCTGAAGCGTGATGGTTCCCTCTTCCATATGGGCTATATGGCTGCACCAGCCGGGGATATCGTGCCTGCTGGTAAGAAATATAACCAGCTCAAATCCCCTTTTCTGCAACCCCTGTACAATCCGGTCGAATTCCCTGCACGAATCAACATCGAGCCCATCATAGGGGTTCTCTATCAAAAGATGCCTGCTGCCATGAGTAATTGCCTCCAGGATCAGCAGTTTTCTGCTCTCCCCGGAGCTGAGCTGGCGGTAGCCGCTGTCAAGGACATGATCGAGCCGGAACAGGCGCACGAGTTCCGCACCATTTTCAGCCGTACCGATAAATGCGTTTGCCCGGGTTCCCGGATCAATCTTCTGGGCATAGTCGGTATCATCGTTTCGAACTTCCTGTTCATACAGCTCCTGTTGGCTGCTGAAACTGACAACACGAAAATCATCGGCGACCCACACCCGATTGTCGAATTGGGAGTGTTTTTCTCTGGAGAACAGGGATATCAGCTTATCGGCACCGGAGTTGTTCGAGCCCAGTATGCACCAGGTCTCGTGCTCCCCGATCGAAAAGTAGTCGATGGAAAGTGTCGGGGTTTTAAGATTTTTTACCTCCAGCCACAATCGCTTCATATACATCTCTCAAACAAGATGTGTAAGCTTATTAGTTTCCATAGGAGGGCTTTACCACGACCGGCGACCAAACTCAACATCATTGGCAGCCATTCCCGTTTACGGTTGACGAAAACAGATATTCCGAGTTAAGTATTAGGGTTTTGTCTTGACAACAGGAACAGACTCTTTCCACCTGCACTACATATTAACCACACGCGTAATATGGGCATGACGGCACGGGAAAACGAATCGACCGGCTGCCGGGCTGCCTCTGAACACCTGCGTTAAGAATAATGCGGTCAGCAGACCGCCCGAACAGAAGGACATTCACATGAAAGCACTCATTGCCCTGGAAGACGGAACCGTCTTTGAAGGGCGTTCTTTTACCGGGCCGGGTGAAGCTGTCGGTGAAATTGTTTTCAATACCTCAATGAGCGGCTATCAGGAAATTCTCACCGACCCCTCCTACACCGGCCAGATTGTAACAATGACCTATCCTCTCATCGGAAATTATGGAATTAATCCCGAGGATATGGAATCTGCTGCAGTACACCCAAAGGCTTTTCTGGTCAAAGAATACAATGCGGTTCCCTCGAATTACCGTTCCCGCCAGAGTCTGGCCAATTTTTTAGAAGAGCATGCGGTTCTCGGAGTACAAGGATTTGATACCCGGGCACTGGTGCGCCACATCAGAAAAGCGGGGGCAATGAAAGGTATCGTTTCAACCGCAGATCTCGACCCTGAGTCCCTTGCCGTGCGCGCCGGTCAATGGGACGGCCTGGTCGGCCGGGACATGGTTAAACTGGTAAGCTGCAGAGAGCCCTATGGGTGGGCGGACAACGGGCCGTTGCCGGGAACTGACTTTTCCACATCTGCCGGCAGCAGTGATGACCTGAGAATTGTAGCCTTTGATTTTGGCATTAAATACAACCAGATCAGGATATTAACCGAAAAAGGGTGCAGGGTTCAGGTCGTCCCCGCAACCACCGACGCTGAAACTGTCCTGGCCATGAACCCCGAT
Source organism: uncultured delta proteobacterium (assembly GCA_963696725.1). Classification (GTDB taxonomy): domain Bacteria; phylum Desulfobacterota; class Desulfobulbia; order Desulfobulbales; family Desulfocapsaceae; genus MADRE3. The sequence goes on along the minus strand of CAVOLI010000011.1, from coordinate 47,754 downwards.
GGCATCTTTCTCTCCAACGGCCCCGGGGACCCTGAGGGAGTAGACGGTGTTGTCGACACCATCAGGAACCTGCTCGGCAAAAAACCTGTTTTCGGCATCTGCCTCGGCCACCAGCTTCTCGGACTTGCTTACGGGGGCAGGACCTATAAACTGAAATTCGGTCACCGCGGCGGGAACCAGCCGGTTAAGGACCTGTTTACCGGAAAAGTTGAAATCACCTCACAGAACCATGGTTTCTGTGTTGATATGGACAGCCTGGACAGAGACAGCGTGGAGCTGACTCACATCAACCTCAATGACAACAGCTGTGAAGGAATGAGACACAAATCGTTCCCGGCGTTTTCAGTACAGTATCACCCCGAGCATGCGCCCGGCCCCCATGATGCGGTCTATCTTTTTGATCGCTTTATCGATATGGTCAGAGAGCAGCGGGGATAAAAGCAGAGGCTGCCAGCAGAGTACCTCAGAGATCAGCATCTTCCACGATTCAACGCACACCCCAGAGATATCATGCCCAGAAGAGACGATATAAATAAAATTCTGATCATCGGATCCGGCCCCATTATCATCAGTCAGGCCTGCGAGTTTGACTATTCCGGAGCCCAGGCCGTCAAGGCGCTCAAGGAAGAGGGATACGAGGTCGTCCTCATTAACTCCAACCCGGCAACGATCATGACCGACCCCGGTCTCGCCGATGCCACCTACATCGAGCCGATCACCGCGGAAATGGTTGCCCGGGTGATAGAACAGGAACGACCGGATGCGCTGCTTCCCACGCTTGGCGGGCAGACCGCCCTCAATACCGCTATCAAGCTTGCCGAACTCGGCATACTGGACAAGTACAAGGTGGAAATGCTGGCGGCAGACATCGAGGTTATCCGTAAAGCGGAAGGCAGGGATGAGTTCAGGGATGCAATGCGGGCCATCAATCTCAAAGTCCCCGAATCTGCAATCGTCCACACCATTGAAGAGGCGCGGCTTGCAGGGGATGAAATCGGCTTTCCGGTCATTGTCCGCCCCAGTTTTACCCTCGGCGGCACCGGCGGCGGCGTGGCCTATAATCGCCAGGAGCTCGAAGCGCTCTGCAGACACGGTCTTGACCTGTCGATGACAACCGAAATCATGCTCGAACGCAGTCTGCTTGGCTGGAAAGAGTATGAACTCGAAGTAATGAGAGACTCAAAAGACAATGTGGTGATCATCTGCTCCATTGAAAACGTCGATGCGATGGGAGTTCACACCGGCGACTCGATCACCGTGGCCCCGGCCCAGACTCTCACTGATCGGGAATACCAGGAGATGCGCGATGCGGCAATTGCCATCATTCGGGAAATCGGTGTTGAGACGGGCGGCTCAAATGTACAGTTCGCCGTCAATCCGCTTGACGGCGAACTGATGGTTATCGAGATGAATCCCCGGGTTTCAAGAAGTTCGGCGCTGGCTTCGAAGGCAACAGGTTTTCCCATCGCCAAAATAGCCGCAAAGCTTGCCGTAGGCTACACCCTTGATGAGATCAGAAATGATATAACCAGGGAAACCTATGCCTCGTTTGAGCCTACCATCGATTACTGTGTTGTAAAAATACCGAGATGGACCTTTGAAAAATTTCCGGAAGCGGAGGATTTTCTGACCACTGCAATGAAATCAGTGGGCGAGACGATGGCCATCGGCAGGACCTTCAAGGAGGCTTTCCAGAAAGGCATGCGCTCACTTGAAACCGGTCGATTCGGTTTCGGCGGAGACGGTAAAGATCCTTTTAAAGAAGTTGACCGCGAAGATCTGGAGAGTGGTTTGTTGAAACCGAACTCCAAACGTGTCGCCTACATCCATGAGGCCTTGAAGCGGGATATGTCGGTAAACCGGATATCTGAGCTGACCCTGATCGATCCGTGGTTTCTCCACAATCTCAAGCAGATCGTCGAGATTGAGAATGAAATCATCAAACGCGGTTTTCAGGGGCTTGACCGCGAATTCCTCACTCTCTGCAAACAAACGGGATTCTCAGACGTCCAGCTCGCCTGGATGACCAGAACCTCGGAAAACGATATCAGGGGCTTACGACACGAGCACAACGTCTTGCCGGTTTACAAACTCGTTGACACCTGCGCTGCAGAGTTTGAGTCCTATACACCCTACTGTTACTCTACCTACGAGACAGAAAATGAGGCGGTTATCAGCAGACGGAAAAAGATCGTCATCCTCGGTGGCGGTCCCAACAGGATCGGACAGGGGATAGAATTTGATTATTGCTGTGTCCATGCCGCATTTGCACTGCGTGAAATCGGGGTGGAATCGATCATGATCAACTCAAACCCGGAAACGGTGTCAACCGATTATGATACTTCTGACAAACTGTATTTTGAGCCATTGACGCGGGAGGACGTGCTCAATGTCATTGAACAGGAGCGGCCTGACGGCGTTATTGTCCAGTTCGGTGGCCAGACACCACTTAACCTGGCAGTGCCGCTTGCAGAAGCCGGCGTGACGATTGTCGGCACACCTCCTGATGCAATAGACCGTGCCGAAGACCGGGAGCGCTTTCAGCAGTTCCTGCATAAACTTGGCCTGAAACAACCCGAAAATGACACTGTTTTCACCCAGGAAGAGGCCCTGGCAGCAGCAGAGCAAATCGGCTATCCGGTGGTTATCAGGCCTTCCTACGTCCTCGGCGGACGTGACATGCGAATAGCCTACAACGAGGACACCATTCGTGATTTCATGAAGGCAATCGGCGGTACCGCTCAGGAACACCCCATACTGATTGATCAGTTCCTCAAGGATGCCATTGAAATCGACGTCGATGCCATCAGTGACGGAAAAACCACGGTCATCGGCGGCATCATGGAACACATCGAGGAGGCTGGAATTCACTCCGGAGACTCTGCCTGTGTATTGCCGCCGCACTCCCTTTCAGCTGCCATCATAGAGGAAATCAAGGCTGCCAGCAAGGCAATGGCGGCGGAACTCGGCGTCGTCGGCCTGATGAACGTCCAGTTCGCAGTCAAGGATGAGACGCTCTACGTGCTGGAGGTCAACCCGCGGGCATCACGCACAATCCCCTTTGTAAGCAAGGCAACCGGCGTACCGCTTGCGAAGCTGGCAACCAAGATCATGATGGGAATGACGCTTTCAGAACTTCAATTTACCAGTGAGGTGGAGATTAGCCACTGGGCCGTGAAGGAAGCCGTTTTTCCTTTTGACCGCTTCGCCGGGGTTGACACCTTGCTGGGTCCTGAAATGAAGTCAACCGGCGAAGTAATGGGAATTGACGACAATCTCGGTCTTGCCATCGGCAAAGCCCTGATGGCGGCGGGCTCTTCACTCCCTGAGCCAGGCAATGTCTTTATTTCGGTCCGCGACAGTGACAAGCCGTCAATCGTAGAGGTGGCCAGGGCGCTCCAGGATCTTGGATTCACCATTTTTGCAACCAGCGGTACTGCTCTGTTCCTCCAGGAGAACGCTATTGACTGTGTGCAGGTTAATAAAATCTCCCAGGGAAGGCCGCATATTCTCGATAAAATCCAGGACCGTGATATCGCCTGGATCATCAATACATCGCTTGGAAAACGAACGACCGAAGACAGTTACCAGATCAGGCGGGCTGCAATCGACCTGCATATTCCCTACACAACCACGGCCAATGGGGCGGTAGCCCTGGTCAGCGCCTTGCGGGAAATGAGAGCGTTCCCCGTCGGCGTCAAGCCGGTGCAGAAATTTACCTGATCGTCGTTTTTAATTGAAGAATAGCGCTCGACATTGCATGAAGATGTTTTAATGTAAGTTTGCTATTGGCGAGAGCTGGTAAAGTAGTTACTTTTATTAGTAGATAAGGTTAACGCACAACGTAGTACCCGATCAAAATTTCAGGAGGTCTTTTTGAATACCTTTTACAAGAATCTGAGCATGTGGCTGGTAATCGGCCTCACCATGATCCTGTTGTTCAATCTGTTCAACAAGCCGCAGGCGACCAGCTCTTTGCTCACCTACAGCGATTTCATGTCAAAGATTGAAAACAAATCGATCAACCGTGTCAGGATCGAAGGTGACACCATTACCGGAACATTACAGGATGGGACACCGTTCAGGACCATCTATCCTGTCACTGACGCAGAGCTCATCCCGATTCTAAGAGATGCCGGTGTTGATATCAATGTCAAGGAAGTACCGAAAGACAGCTGGTTCATGACCATTTTTGTATCCTGGTTCCCAATGCTGCTGCTGATAGGAGTATGGATTTTCTTCATGCGGCAGATGCAGGGAGGCGGCAAAGGCGGTGCTCTGTCTTTTGGCAAGAACAGGGCCCGGCTGATGGTACAGGGAGACAACAAGGTAACTTTTGCAGATGTTGCAGGTATTGATGAAGCCAAAGAAGAGCTTGAAGAGATTATCGATTTCCTCAGGGACCCGCATAAGTTCACCGTTCTTGGCGGGCGGATTCCCAAGGGGGTGTTGCTGGCGGGCTCTCCTGGAACCGGGAAAACGCTGTTGGCAAAAGCCATAGCCGGTGAGGCAGATGTACCTTTTTTCTCTATTTCAGGCTCAGACTTTGTTGAAATGTTCGTCGGCGTCGGTGCATCCCGTGTCAGGGATCTTTTCACTCAGGGGAAAAAACATGCCCCCTGTATCATATTCATTGATGAGATCGACGCGGTCGGCAGACACCGCGGTGCAGGCCTCGGCGGCGGTCATGACGAGCGGGAGCAGACGCTGAACCAGCTGCTGGTTGAGATGGACGGCTTTGAATCCAATGAGGGGGTTATCATCGTGGCCGCGACAAACCGGCCTGACGTACTTGATCCCGCCCTGCTGCGCCCCGGAAGATTCGACCGCCAGGTTGTCGTTCCGATTCCGGATGTCGGCGGACGTCAGAAAATTCTTGAAATATACGGGAAGAAGACCAAGATGGCTGCACAGGTCGACTATGAAGTTTTAGCAAGAGGAACCCCCGGCTTCACCGGCGCTGACCTTGAGAACCTTGTGAATGAAGCAGCCCTGATGGCAGCCAGGGAAGGGGCAAAAGAGATTAATCTTGAACTGCTTGAAAAAGCAAAAGACAAGATTATGATGGGCGCCGAACGGCGCTCGATGATCATCACTGAAAAAGAAAAAGAGGTCACCGCCTACCACGAGGCGGGACACGCACTCGTTGCCTACCTGCTGCCCGATACCGACCCGATTCACAAGGTTACCATCATACCTCGGGGCAGGGCGCTGGGGTTGACCATGCAATTGCCGATGGACGAGAAATACACTCATTCAAAGGGATACCTGAAGAGTTCGCTCTGTATCCTGTTTGGAGGACGTATTGCTGAGAAACTGATTTTTAATGAAATCACCACGGGTGCCGGCAACGATCTTGAGCGGGCAACCGCCCTTGCCAGGAAAATGGTCTGCGAGTGGGGCATGAGCGATGAACTCGGGCCGCTGACCTACGGCAAGAAGGAAGAACAGATATTTCTTGGACGTGAAATCGCCCAGCACCGTGATTTCAGCGAAGAAACCGCCCGGCTGATCGATGTTGCCGTGAAGGATATTGTTCTCGAAGCGAGCGACAAGGTAAGTGTAATGCTCGAGGAGAACACCGACATCCTCAAGCGAATGGCAGACGATCTTCTGGAAAAGGAGACCATTGTCCTTGAAGATATTGAACAGATCCTCGCCGAGCTTCGTCCCGAGCAGTATGCTGACCGGATCAAAAAGAGAAAAGACACCAAGGTGAGTAGATCAAAAAAAGCATCTGCGGCAGAGGTTTCAGCTTCTGAGTCACCCGATACAGCCGAAAACAAGGCAGAATCGACAGGAGAAAACGAACATCAAAGTGGAGACAAAGACCACCAGGAAGATCAGCCGCCCGCTTCGGCATGAAAAAAGCGCCTGAGATTAAATTAATGGGCATCATTAATGTGACGCCCGACTCCTTTTCAGACGGCGGCCTTTGCCGTGACACTGACGCTGCCGTTGACCAGGCGCTGCGGCTGATTGCTGACGGTGCCGATATACTTGACATCGGCGGAGAATCCACGCGACCCTACGCAGCCCCGGTCAGTGCCGACGAGGAACTTTCACGGGTTATTCCGGTTATCAACGCTATCCGCACGCTTTCCGACATCCCTGTTTCCATTGATACAATGAAGGCTGAAGTAGCCCGGGAGGCGCTGTCGGCAGGGGCAACGATTATCAACGATGTTTCCGCCCTGCGACATGACCCGTCCATGCTTGATCTGGTCAGGGAGACTGAGGTCATGGTTATCATCATGCACATGAAAGGCACGCCCGGAACAATGCAGGACAATCCTGAATACACGGATGTTGTTGGTGAGATCATCTCTTTTTTTGAGGAGCGGCTCAGATCGCTTGGCTCCGAAGGAGTCGACCTGGGACGGATAGTAATCGATCCGGGCATCGGCTTCGGTAAAGCCCTGAACCATAATCTCCAGATACTCAAGCACCTTGAAAAACTGTCAGCTCTTGGCCAGCCGGTATTGCTTGGCCACTCACGGAAACGATTTCTTGGAGAAATTACCGGCATCGATACAGCGGACAGGGATCTGGTTACCGCTGTTGTCTCAAGCCTGTGCCGGGACAAAGGGATTTCCATACTGAGGGTGCACGATGTTGCTGCGACCAGATATGCCCTGCAGGTAAGTGAGGCTGTCAGTCAGGCATACTGATTGACTATCGGGCAAAAATCATGTCTGCTCACCCAGAACAATGAAACGATATCGGTACGGGCTTGCTTTCGTACCAATAATTATCTCGTCTCCGTCCTTGATTGCTGCTTCACCGCCGCGGTCGTCTCCGCCAACCGGCTGCATATTAACTTTTGTGCCGCTGGCACTGCCGCGGTCAATAAGCACGTACCCGCCTCCACGGCGCTCGATCTGCAGATGCTCACGTGATATATTGAGCAAGGTTCCGCCGTCCAACAGGAAGAGGTCGTTATTGGGCTCAACCTGGTTCAGTTTAGGACGTTCAACCCGCTGGGTTCTGCCGTCGACAACCAGCACCCGTGATTCCCTGCCGATTCGATAAGGAAATTTCCTCACCGGTATAAATCCATTGAGTATGTTCGATTGGGGTACCGCGGAGAGAGCTTCCGGCGTCAGCGCCTCGAGCGCCGCCTGTATGCGAAACATTTCTTCTATCTGTTTTTTATCAACCATACTCATTCCGTTTACAAAGCATGATCAGCGCCTCAGAGGCGAATAACTCCTATCTGTTGAAACACAAAAGCCAGGATAGCTGTTATAGGTATCAAATACAACCGTTTTATCGAAGCACGAACAGTGCTCTGCAGGAAGAATCAAAAAGCAGGGGCAAGATAAAAGGACAGGGCCTCGCCACGGTACCACAGGCTGGATGGAGAGAGGGAGTGAAAGAAGAGATACCCAACCTGCTTATATACCATGTCAAGGCCCATTCTGTCTTGACTCACGATGAAACCGGAAGGCTTACAACTCAGTTCTTTTAAAGCAGCCGCTCTTTCGGCTCACCGGCAGTTTTTCTGCCTGATGTAACAATAATCACTGTCGACCGTTCCTGCTTGCTAAAACCATCCACACCCGGCGTTTCGCCCAAAACCAGTGGGTTTCAAACAAACAGGAATCCAGCACGGTTCCATTAACACCACTATACCACATAGTGGGACATAAAAGATAGAAAAATCAGCAACCGCGTAGAAGACGCTTTTTCAGGCGGATCCTGTGTACGGTGCCTTCGAGCAGATAGATCGCCAGCCCGCTCCAGACAAGAAGGAATCCGGTCATCCTGGCAGAAGGAAATTCCTCATGATAGAAAAACACCCCCAGCAGCAGGTTCATTGTCGGCGCAGTATACTGAAGAATGCCAAGCAGCGATAAGGGAATATGATGAGCCGCGTAAGCAAAGAAAAGAAGCGGAACGGTGGTGACCAGGCCGGCACCGATCAGCAGAAGCGACGTCGCTGCTCCTGAATGGAAAAGAGCTCCCGTTCCCTGATAATCGAACCAGAACAGAACGGCGGCGGCAGGAAGAAACAATATCAGTGTTTCGAGAAAAATTGCCTCAACCGGCAATACACTCGTTTTTTTATGCACCAATCCATAAACACCAAACGATCCTGCAAGCACTAAAGAGATGAGTGGAAAACGGCCATAAACAAAGGTCAGGTAGGCAACTCCGGCAGCGGCAAAAGCAAGTGCGGCAGCCTGAGCTCGCCGCAGGCGCTCATCTAGAAAGTAAACTCCAAAAACGACCGTCACCAGGGGATTGATAAAATAACCGAGGCTTGCTTCTACAATATGTCCCGAGTTTACCGCCCATATATAGACAAGCCAGTTGGTTGCGAGCAATATGCCGCTGAGGAAAAAGGTTCGTAAAACAATCCGGTTCCTGAGAAGTGGAACTACCCTGGTGAACCTGCCAAGCAGCAGCATGAGACAGACCATAAAAACGAGGGACCAGGCCATTCTGTGGCAGAGGATTTCGTAGGGGGACACCTCCACCAGCGCCTTCCAGTAAACAGGCATGGCTCCCCATATGATATAAGATGCGATTGCAGCAATAATGCCCTGGGTTGACTTCATATGACCTCACCCTGCCCAAGAGGATTCGACCGGCACCGTTCCATGGTATGGTTTGAATAAAACCTGATTGTAATAGAGAGGGTATTACTCGATTAACAATCCGCTTGACCACCAGTAGTAGCAGATATAGATGCCTGCTGCGATCAGCAACAGTGCTGAAAATTTATTGAGATAACCGGTAAAACGCCTGAAAAAAAGTATAACGGCTGGTCCTTTGACAAACGCCATGCTGACGGTAAGGGCCATAAAGACCGCAGCTGTTCCCATTATATACCAGAAGAACTGCAATAATCCGACAAGCAGGTCGCCCGAGGCCATTGATCCCCCGACAACAACCAGAAATATCGGCAGGGTACAGCTCAGTGAACTCGCCCCAAAAGCAATACCGAAAAGGAAAAAACCTCCGATATTGATGGTTCGTGGATCACCGATTCGGGAACCGATCCTCATGAAGATCGAAAAAGACAGATGTTTTCCCAGGAGCAGCCAGGTGCCAAGCATAATAAGACCCGCACCGATAACTACGGATACCCAGGGCATAACGCTCATCAGATATGATCCACCAGCTGAAACCACCAGACCGATGAAACCGAACAACAACCCATATCCTGACATGACAACAAGAGTAACCCCAACAGCCCTGACCAGGCGAAGAGCCCAGTGCCGTCGTTGAAACTGTTCATTCCCGGCGCCAAGATAGAGCGAGAGATACACGGGCAGCATGGCAAATCCACAGGGATTCACCGCCGATACCATACCTGCGCCAAAGGCATATCCAACATGTAGAAATCCGGCCAGTTGATTCAAGCCGCTGCTGGCCAGGGATTGAATATCCATTTCTCTCCCATTGATACTGGTTATTCAGACGAAACGACCCAGCAAAGCCCGGCCGTCACCGGACAGTGTAAGTCCTTGCATGTTTTTTCCAACCCCTCAGGACTGTAGCTTGTACACTACTTTCAATAAATCGTGTTGAACAAAAAAATATCACCAAGAAAAATAATTCCTTTAACAACAACATACCAGACCAACAATCCACCATAATAAAAAAAATGACCACAGTCATTTTTTTTATTGACCGCAGTCGGATTTAGGTGTAATTATCGACCGGAGTCAAATTGTGACAGCTAACTGTTTTGCTCCTCCGTGTTATAAACGATACCTAAGCATTTTAACCCAGAAAACTATCCCGCCTCTATTAATACGGGAAAATGTAGATAGACATCATGATGACGACAAGAGAAAAAAACAAAATTACCAAACGCAAATGTATTCTTGAAGCGGCGATCCGTTTATTTACCAAAAAAGGATACAGCCAGACGAGCATCGAAGAACTCGCCCGTGAGGCCGGTGTCGGTAAAGGAACCGTCTACAGTTATTTTCAGACGAAAAAGGATATTGTTCGCGCCTTCTGTGAAGATGAGCTCGAGTTCATCAGGGAAGAGTTGGCCGGCAACACCAATCCCGATACGCCGTTGAAGGATCAACTGATGATTCTCTTTATGGCAGAGTTTAAACATCTGAGCAGAAACAGGGAATTCGGCAGGCTTTACTTGCAGGAAACCGTATTTCCAGGTGAGCATCATTCTGACAAGGATTTTGAAATGCAGAACAGGTACTTCGAACTGCTTTTTCCTATCTATCGCAGGGCGCAGGAACAGGGAGAACTGCGGCAGGACCTGGAACTGCTTCACATAGCCGGCCACTTCTATGCCCTCTATCTTCTCCTTGTTTCATGCTGGTTCAACGGCATGATTCCCACAGAGGAAACCCGAGAGGCCATGTCCACAATGCTTGATCAAACGATTGAAGGCTTGAAATCCAAGATATAAACCGGTGCCCGATGAAAACTGAATACCAGAAACCCGAAACAGCCAGAGGAAAGATCGTCTTCTTTTTCTGGTACAACCTGCCTCGCTTGTTACTGCTGCTGATGATTGTCTCTATTATCACGCTGTTTATGACCGTCAGTGACAAAAAATCGGCTATACAGGCAGAACAGGAAGCTGCCTTGAAAAAAGAACGCCCGCCAGTCAACACGGTTGTTCTGGAAGTAACACCGCAACCGATCACCAATAAGATCAATCTGCCCGGCTCAATAGAGCCATGGACGAACCTTGAGCTCGTTTCAAAAATTGCCGGCGCCGTTGAGAAGGTCATGATAGAAGAAGGCGATACGGTAGTGCAGGGAGATATTATCGCCCAGATCGAATCAGACGATTACCGTATTGCGCTCACCCGGGCCCAGGCTGCCTACAATCTTGCCAAGGCTGATTTTGAAAGGGACGAGTCCGTTTATGCACAGGGAGCAATACCTGCAGCTGAGCTTGATGCCAGAGAAACCAGCATGCAGACGGCCAAGGCTGATCTGGATAACGCCAGACTGCTCTACGAGCGATGCATGATTAAGGCTCCAATCAATGGAGTAATCAGGAGCCTCGACGCTAAAGTGGGCCTGTATCTCGGAATTGGCGACCCTGTCGCCAGGATACTGCAGATCGACAAGGTAAAGGCTGTTATCGGCATCCCGGAGTCAGATATCACCGCAGTACGCAACCTGACAAAGGTACAAATTTCGATTCAGGCACTTGATAATCTGACAGTCGTCGGCAAGAATCACTTTGTTTCCTCATCCCCGGAAACGGCGGCTCGGCTCTATCGTTTCGAGCTTGAAATCGACAACCCTGATCATCGGATCCTCCCGGGTATGTTCGTCAGGGCCGACATTATCAAAAAGTACCAGGAGCAGGCGCTGGCTATCCCGTTTTACTCCATCATTTCACGCAACGAAGAACAGTATATCTTTCTGGAAAATGACGGCATCGTAACAAAACAGCCGGTAACAACCGGAATCATGGAAGAGTGGATGGTGGAGATAACTCAAGGTCTTGAAAGCGGAGACCGCGTGGTTGTTGAAGGGCATCGTGATGTTGAAAACAGTCAGAAGGTTAACGTCGTCAAGGTAATCAGCGATCCGGGAGCTTATTCATTATGATCATCTCGGATACCGCCGTTAAAAAGAGTACAACCGTTCTTGTGCTCGCCCTCGTACTGATTGTCATTGGTGTCTACAGCTATACGGTTCTGCCACGGGAAAGTGACCCCGATGTAACGATTCCAAATGTTTTCATATCCACCAGCTACCGTGGTGTTTCTCCAACCGACATTGAATCGTCGATCACCATGGAGATCGAAAAGAAAATAAAAGGGCTCGATGGTTTAAAAAAAGTACAGTCCGTGAGTTCCGAAGGCCTTTCGTCAATCAACATTGAATTCATTACCGGAACCGATATCGACCAGGCGCTCCAGGATGTCAAGGACAAGGTGGACGAGGCACTTGGAGAACTCCCGGCTGATCTCGAGGAGGATCCTTCGGTTTTCGAGGTGAACATCTCCGAAATGCCGATTGTCGTCTACTCGCTATCGGGGACCTGCGGCCTGCCCTGCCTTAAAAAAATTGCTGACGATCTTGAGGATGATATCGAAGGTATCAAGGGTGTTCTGGAGGTGGATGTAACAGGCGGTCTTGAAAGGGAAATCAGGGTGGAAGTCAATTCTGAAAAACTCGCTCACTACGGTCTTACCATCAACAATTTTCAATCGGTGGTCAACAGCGAAAACCAGAACACCTCTGGCGGGACCATCCGTCTGGGAAACGGCAGGTTCCAGCTCAGGGTGCCCGGCGAATTCACCGCTCCCGAAGAAATCTATGGCCTGGTCCTGACTGTCCATAAGGGTGAACCGGTCTATCTCAAGGATGTTGCCACTGTGGTCGACGGCTACAAGGAAGAGGAATCACGGTCCCGCCTCAACGGCAGGGACGCCGTTAATATCTCGGTCAAGAAAAGATCCGGCGAAAATATCATTGAAATCAGCGCTGCTGTCGAGCAGCTCATCGAGGATGCCAGAATCACCTGGCCCCGGAATACAGAGATCACAAAAGTTCTGGATAAATCTCGAGATATCAAAAACATGGTAGCAGATCTTGAGAACAACATTTTGACTGGGCTGGTGCTGGTCCTGCTGGTTATCTTTATTACCATGGGTATCAGAAATGCGCTGCTGGTCAGCCTGGCCATCCCCTTTTCAATGCTGCTCACCTTTACCGTTTTGTATGCCATGGGCATCACCCTGAACATGGTGGTTCTTTTCTCACTCACGCTTGCCCTTGGAATGCTCGTTGATAACGCAATTGTTATCGTTGAGAACTCCTATCGATTCATGGAGCAGGGAGCAAACAGGGTTGAGGCGGCGATGAAGGCAACCGGTGAAGTAGCATACCCGGTAATGGCCTCAACCCTGACAACGCTTGCTGCCTTTTCCCCGATGCTGTTCTGGCCCGGAATCATGGGTGAGTTCATGAGTTACCTGCCGCTTACCCTGATCATCACCCTCTCATCGAGCTTATTTGTTGCCATGGTGATAAACCCGGCCATGGTATCCCTCTTTATGAAAGTCAAAAAAACCGATCTCACGGTCAAGGGGGAATCAACAGAATCCTTAGTCTCAGCGGTAGAAAAACCCGTGGAGATCAAGGGGTTTCTTCTTACCCGCTACACGAAGCTTTTATCACGGGCACTGAAAACACCGTTTTCTATTATCGGCATTGGCTTTTGTATTCTTATCCTGATGTTTCAGGGCTGGCAGCTCACTGTCGGCCTCAGGAAACCGGTTGAATTTTTCCCCGATATTGATCCGAAAGGAATATATGTAAACATTGATGTTCCGGAAGGTGCAGATATCGACTATATCGACCGCATCACCCAGCGTATAGAGTTGTCTCTCTCCGGAAAGGAGATCGCCATTGACGGGACCCCTATCGATACAAACATGACGGTCCAGAAAGCGCTGGCTCCGAAGGAACACCAGAGAGAAGCCGGCCCTTCGCATTACGGACCAAGCGATATGCCGAACATTGAAAGTATTTACATGAAAGCCACTGTCCAGTCGGACGGCGGCTCTGCTTTTGCGGCAAACACCCCTAACCACATCGGCATCCGGTTTCTGGAAATGCAGGACCGCTGGCGTTCATCCCAGCTCGACGTCGATGAAATTCGAAAGCGGATTGCCAATATTCCAGGCGGAAAACTGACGATTGCCAAGGAAGCAGAAGGCCCGCCGACGGGGGCACCAATCAATATTGAAATAGTCGGCGACAATTTCGCAGTTCTCGGGGAAATTTCCAGAAAAATAAAAGAGGTGCTTGAAACCATTCCCCATGTGGATGATGTCCGGGACGATTTTGTCGAGGGGATTCCGTCTGTCCAGGTGCATGTCGATCGCCAGAAGGCGGCCCTTTTCGGCATGAACACGGACATGATCGGCTTTGCCCTGAAAAGCGCCTATAATGGTTTGGAGGTTTCGTCATTCCGCCAGGGCAGTGACGATTACGACATCACCGTCCAGCTGGGTGAAGCGGACCGCAAGGTGGTTGATGTCCTCCACGAGCTGATGCTGCCCACACCGAGCGGGGAACTGGTGCCGCTTTCCACAGTCGCCGAGATCGGTTTTGCAGGCTCAATCGGTGATATCAACAGGATCAATAACGAACGGGTGGTCACCGTCAGGGCAAATGTTGATGAAGCAAAGATACCCGGACCGGTGGCCCGCAGTGAAGCAGAACAGCTGTTGAAGCAGTTTCCGCTGCCTCCCGGTTATAAAGTTCGTTTTACCGGAGAATTCGAGTTCCAGCAGGAATCCCAGGACTTTCTGACCAAAGCATTCCTGGTCGCGCTGCTGCTCATTTTTCTTATACTGGTATCCATGTTCAACTCTGTCAGCCAGCCTTTTATCATCATGACCTCGGTAATACTCTCTCTTGGCGGCGCCTTTCTCGGACTGGCGCTTTTTGTTTCGCCATTCGGCATCATTATGACCGGTGTCGGCGTTATCTCGCTTGCCGGAGTCGTGGTGAACAATGCAATCGTCCTGATCGACTACGCCAACAAATTAAGGGAACGCGGTTATGCGCTCAGAGAAGCCGTGATTGCCGCCGGGGCAACGAGGCTGAGGCCGGTGCTGCTTACCGCCGTGACAACCATACTCGGTTTGATTCCCATGGTGACCGGAATATCATTTGACTTTCATACCTTTTCGGTCTCCTGGGTCAGTGAATCTAGCCAGTGGTGGCGTTCCATGGCCGTTGTCGTCATCTTCGGACTGCTGGTCGCAACCTTTCTAACCCTGGTGGTCGTGCCGACACTTTACTATCTTCTGGAGCAGGCTGACAGCCTACGCAGTCGCTGCACTTCCGCCATAAAAACCCTGTACTGGAAACCATACAGCTATCTCGCCGGCGAACCACTACTCAAAAAGGAGCCACAATGATGCGATTATCCTCACTCACATTATCTGCCGCGGTCATGGCGCTCTTTCTGGCGCAGATTTCTTACAGTGCTGCTGCGGATAACGAAGCAATAAATATATCACTTTCCGATACGGTACGTGCAACGCTTGAAAATAATCTCGGCCTGAAACTCCGGGAGCAGGACGTTGTCATCTCTGAAGGGGTGGCGCTGGAGGCCGAAGCATCTTTTGATGCACTGTTTTCAGCCGATATTGCTGCGACCGATACAAACAGTGTGCCGATAACAATCGCGACTGCGGGCGAAGAGCGGACTGCCGGCTGGAATGCGAGCGTCAGCAAACGTTTCAGCCCGGGTACTGAATTCGATGTTTCCTGGAAAAACAGAAATCTAGACACCGATTCCGACAGCTACCTTTTTGATCCGCTCTACAATACTGCCGTCACTGTCGGCATCAATCAGCCATTGCTCAGGGGAAGGGGTGAAGCGGTGCAGAGAGCCTTAATACAGAGTGCACAAAGTGGCATAAAAGCGAGCTCTTTTCTCGTGGACAGTGAGGCAGCAGATCTTACCGCTGAGGTCAAGAAAGCCTACTGGCAGCTTGTCTATGCATATCAGAATCTGGAAGTGCTCAAACTCGGCCTGACGCTTGCTAAGACCCTGTACGATGATACCGCAGCAAAAATCAGGGCGGGAAAACTGGCCAGCATCGATATTTACCAGCCAGAATCAGAAGTGGCCCGAAGGGAAGAGGATTTGATCACCGGAGAGCGGGCTATCGGTGTGGCAGAATCAAACCTTAAGCTGCTGATGAACAGCCAGGACTGGAACACTCCTTTTTCACCGACCAGCAAACCGGATACCGCTCCGGTAACACCTGACATCACATCGGTTCTTGCCAATGCCCTGGAAAACCGACCCGATCTGAAAGCTGCCGCAATGCAGATCGAGGCGACCGAGTACCAGCTTAACAAAGCAGAAAACGACGTGCTGCCGGCTCTCAACCTGTTCGGTTCAGTGGGCTTCGGCGGTACCGACGACGCCTACACCAATGCTCTGAGCAACTCGCTTGACGGCTCGGAAACGCTATGGCAGATGGGCGTTACCTTCTCCAGGCCTTTCAGCAACTCACTGGCCAGAGGCCGCCTTCGCCAGGCGCTGGCTGAAAACAGAAAAAGCCGTACCAGCCTTGAGCTGCTCAGGCAGAATATCAGAAGAACCGTCCAGATTACCGTCCGCGACGTAAAGCTTGCCTTAAAGGCGATCGAGGCCACAAGTAAAACGGCAACGGCAACAGAGAAACGGCTTGAGGCAGAGCAGATTAAATTTGATGCGGGACGTTCCACCACCCTTGATGTACTTATAGCTCAACAGGACTTTTCCAGTGCCCTTTCCGCAGAAAACCTGGCCAAGGTAATTTATGCCCAGACACTCGCTGAACTAGACAGAATCCAGGGATTTATTACCATCACCGAGTAAAAGCTGATGCCGGGCGAGGCGTTGTGCTGCAAACCATCTACTCGTTTTTTGTCGGAAGGCAAGTGCCGGGATATACGAAAGTTCCTGAAATACGAGCCCTTACAGCTTGTACAATTTTTCCCGATCATATATATACAGAATGGAGCAGGACAGGCCACGACGATAAAAACAGCATCGAACGAGAGGACTTTTACCAGGATGAGCAAGTCAGCACTTTTTGAACCGTCTTCGACGACAAAGATCCCCGGCAAATCAGCGGTGACGCCTGAAACCGTGAACGAGCCTCTAAAAATCCTCATCGTCGACGACGACCCGATGACCCTGCTGAGCCTGAAAAAAATGTTTGAAAACGATGGCAGGAACGTTTACACCGCAGAAAATGGCGACGATGCCCTTTCTCTTGCCCTTGAAGCGCTTCCCGACATGATCATTACCGACTGGAGAATGCCGAAAGTCAGCGGTATAGATCTCTGCAGGATATTACGGTCGACCAGTATCACCAAGCACATCTATATCATTATGCTCACCGGGAAAGAATCCGATGAGGAGCACATTCAGGCGCTTGAGGCAGGGGCCGACGACTTTGTCATCAAACCGTTCACTCCGGAGGTTCTGGCCGCCAGGATGAACAGCGGTGAAAGAATCATCCGCTTTCAGCAGAAAATCAGCCAGGATCATGAAATAATCCAGAAATACGCAGCCAGGCTTGCCGCTGCAAACAGAAAACTTGAAACCATGGCAATGACGGATGCCCTTACTGCTCTGCCCAACAGGCGCAGTGCGCTTAACCGCCTCAAGGAAGAGGTATCCCAATCCCGACGCCACAAGACACCACTGAGCTGCATCATGATCGATATTGACCATTTCAAGCTGATCAACGACAGCTATGGTCATGCCATCGGCGACCATGTCCTTAAAAAAATTGCCGATATTTTCAGCAGTACGGCCCGAAACTACGACATGGTCAGCCGGATCGGGGGAGAGGAGTTTCTGGTAATATGCGCACGCAGTACACTTCCGGAATCAAGACAACTTGCCGAACGCCTCCGCCAGGCCATAGACAGTCTTCGCATTGGTCTTGATGGAAATACCATCCAGGTTACCATAAGTCTCGGTGTCGCCTCATGGCATGAAGATATGGCCAGCGGTGAGGATATGACAAAAATGGCGGACCGTGCGCTCTATCGGGCAAAACAGCAGGGAAGAAACAGAGTTGAGATTGAAGCCTTCCCAGGTGATTTTTAGTGGATTGACGACCCATCTTCGATCTCTATTTTTTCAGCCTTCTCTTTCAGGCTCGCCGCCAGTTTATCTGACAGATTCACCAGCTTGGTGAATAATTCATGAGCTCCTGACATATCTTTGGCCTTTCCTTTGCTTTCAAGACGAAAGGCAATGTCTCTTACAGATTGCGCGGAGAAGTGATTGATTGCCCCTTTATAGGCATGGGCTGCATCATCGAGTAATTGCGGATCTTCGCTGATAATTGCTTTTTGAATCGAATCCAGCAGGTGCATCTTTCTTTCCACAAAAAGCAGAATCAGCTCATGAAAGAGTTTTTCGTCCCCTCCGACATATTGCAGCGCTCTCTCATAGTCCCAAAGCTCTGGCTGTTCGGTATCCACCTTTCGTTCAACCTGTTGATCGTTCTGGGCTGCCCCGGATTGATTGTCGGCAAGCCACGGCCTGAGGCGTTTGACAAGCTCGTCAGGTTTGATCGGTTTTGAAATGAAATCATCCATCCCCACCTCAAGGCAGCGGGCTTTTGTACTCTCCATCGCGTTCGCTGTCATGGCGATGATGACAACACGTCTTGCACCTGTCGCATCTTCTCGTTCACGGATGATTTCAGTCGCCTCATAACCGCTCATTTCCGGCATCTGGATATCCATCAGAATGACATCATATTGATTGGCGTCGCTTAATTGTACAGCCTCCCAGCCGTTTACGGCCAAATTGGTTTCAAGCCCGAACTGCTGAAGAATGGCGCATGCCACCTTCTGATTAATTTGCTCATCATCAACGAGCAGGACACGGCCGGAGAGCAGCGGCGGACGTTCTGATTTCCGGTTACCGGGAAGCACAGCTCCATAATGACTTGTCCGACTGACCAGGGTATCGTACAGGTGAGTCTGGTGAATCGGCTTATGGATAACTGCCTTGACTCCATTTTTCCGGGCGGCATCAAATTTCAGGCTTCCCGAGCTGAGAATGAACATATCCGAACCGCGAGCACCATACTGATTGTGCAGGTTTGCCGCGAGCCTCATCCCGTCCATGCCGGGCATATGGTGGTCGATAAGGATAATATCGAACGGTTGATTGACCTTGAAGCTGTTTTCAACCCGCTGCAGCGCTTCGCTGCCGCTGGTGCATGCCGTTATTGATACGCTGCAAGCGGAGAGATAGTGATCAAGAATCATTCGGTTCGTTGCATTGTCATCGACAATGAGGATGCGCTTTCCATCAAGTTTCAGGCAGGGATATGCAAAATTGGATGCAGGAATTATCTGCAGGGGCAGAGTAAACCAGAACTCAGAACCTTTATCTGCAATGCTTGTCACCCCGATATCTCCGCCCTGGAGTTCAACCAGCTGCTTGCAGACACTCAAGCCAAGACCGGTACCCCCGTATTTCCGCGTTGTCGAACCGTCGGCCTGAGTAAATTTTTCAAATAGATGCGGCAGCGCCGCATCTGAAATACCAATTCCGCTGTCTATCACCCGAAACCTTAACAACTCTTTGTTTTCCCGTATTTCAATCAGCTCTACTTCAAGAAGGACCTCCCCTTGCATGGTAAATTTAACGGCATTGCTCACCAGGTTGGTGAGTATCTGCCGAAGCCTGACGGGATCCCCTTCAACAAAACAGTGCACGTCCCGGGGGATAAAACTGATCAGGTCTATCTTTTTTGAATTAACCGCATCGATAAAGAGAGAGGCCGTCTCCTCGACCAGTTCCCTTAAATCAAAGGGGATGGATTCAAACTCAACCATACCCGCTTCAATCTTAGAAAAATCAAGAATATCATTGATTATGAACATCAGGGAATCCGCAGAGCGTGTGGCTGTTTCCAGCAGTCGCCGATACTCCTCGGTCAACGGTGCACCCTTGAGCAGAGACAGCACCCCGATAACCCCGTTCATAGGTGTGCGGATTTCATGGCTCATATTGGCCAGAAATTCCGTTTTTGCCTGAGCGGCAGCCAGGGCCTCATCGCGACTGTTGATCAACTCCCCCGTCCGCTCTTCAATCAGCAGTTCCAGATTGTGCCTGTGCTGATTGAGCTCGCTGTCTCTCACTTGAATGGCGTCAAGCATCGTATTAAAATCGTCTATCAGGCTGCCAATTTCGTCCCTGTTTGCACGATCAACCCGAACGGAATAATCACCAAGCTCGGAAATGCGCCGAACAGTCTTGGCCAGGCTGAAAACCGGTTCGGTAATACCGCGCTGTAATTTGCGGGCGGCGAGTTGTGCGACAAAGAGGATACAGGCCATGCTGAAAACAAGAACAAAAAAGGTATTGTATATCTGGCCTTTCAGTTTATCCAAGCTTGATCGCACATAGACGGTGCCGATTCGGCTGCCATTTTGAACGATGGGATGAAAAATTTCCAGTTTCGGTGCACCGCCATGCTGAACAAAGCGATAGCCAACCTCTCCGATCGTCGCCGGCGGTGAGGTCTCGCGTTTGTTATTCTTTCTCAAATAAATGGCATATGGCACATTCCCGCTGTTATAGAGGGCTCCGGCTTCAATATCCTCATGCTCCCTGAGAACGCTGAGCAGTTCGTCCGCTGAGCCATCCGCGGAAGAACCCAGGGTCGAGGGGCTCAGCCGTGAGATCGCACCGGCCAGGACCTCAAGGTTTTCGACCATAGCGGTCCGCAGTGATCGCACCTGGTTGATAACCGACAAAAAGGAGAACAGCAGGAGGGCCATGCCGGTGATCGCCATGATCAACCAGGTGATTTTTCTCTGGATCGGAAGATTGTGAAAATAACTGAATATCAAATGATTAACCTGCTTTTGCGAACCTGGGGTTTGAATCTGAAACCGTGCTTATAGTAGATGAAGATCTAACTTTAAAGCTACTGAATAGTATCAAAGCAGCCTTCGATAATCCAGTTATAAGATAAGAATTTTTAAGATAAAAAACAGCGCCAAGACAACCGGAAATAAAAAATGACTGCCAGGAGCTATGAACTGCTCAGAAGCGGGGAACTACAATACAGGGCGGAGCAGTCACATGACATTTTGCAAGCCTGCGGCCTCTGTCCCAGAGCATGCGGAATCAACCGGCTCGAGGGGATACATGGTATCTGCGCCACCGGCAGAAGCGCTCGCCTTGCCGGCTACGCCCCCCATTTCGGAGAAGAGCAACCACTTGTCGGAACCCACGGATCAGGGACAATCTTCTTTGCATCCTGCAACCTGCGCTGCTGCTTCTGTCAGAACTACGATATCAGTCATTTTCCGGAAAATTATCCCGAAATATCCGGCGAGGAACTTGCCGCTATCATGCTCCAATTACAGCGGAAAGGATGCCATAACATTAACCTGGTATCGCCAGGCCACGTCGTACCGCAGATAATTGAGGCATTAATTATTGCTCTTAAACAGGGATTGGAGGTGCCGATCATTTATAATTCGAGCGGTTACGAGGCAGAAAATACGCTTGAAATTCTCGATGGCGTGATTGACATCTATATGCCGGATTTCAAGTTCTGGTCGGCGCAGAGCACCAGGAACTACTGTAATGCAGAAGATTATCCAGCTATTGCTCGAGCAGCACTTCTTACCATGCACAGGCAGGTTGGCGATCTGGTTATCGATGACCGGGGTCTTGCTGCTGAAGGGCTTCTGGTCAGGCATCTGGTTATGCCGGGAACCCTCAGCGAAACAAGAGAGATACTGGCGTTCATTGCAACGTCGATCTCACCGCGTACCTACGTTAATATCATGGATCAGTATCGAGCTTGCGGTACTGCTCATCGGCATCAAGAACTGAACCGGCCAGTCAGCAGCGAGGAATACCTCGAAGCACTGCGCTTTGCCGAGCAGACAGGGCTGACACGGATCAACCAGACGGATATCAGATCACTTCTGGAACGATTAGGGATTTTATAGCCCTGATTACGCTAACGGCAGTCGCCGTGCCGGACGTTTTGGCCAGAAGCGGTCCGGCCGGAAAGAAATGGAATCAGCGCTGCCAGCGAGCAAGGCGCTTTTCTATGAAGTTGACAATATGTTGGTGTTCCTCTGTTCCTTTTCCTGCCACCTCAATTGCTTTGCCGAATGAAAAATACACCTTTCTTGAGGGGTCTATCCTTCCAAAATCTTTAAGATAAACACCATTTCTCCAGGCATCCGTCAGCAAGGCCAGGGGAACCACCGGCACACCTGCCCTTTTGGCCAGCTTGATACCTATAGAGCTGAACTGGCCCGGATCAAAAGCGGCTCGTGTGGTCTGGGGAAAAATAATGATTGAAATTCCACGTGACAGACGCTCCTGCCCCTCTTCAAGTACTGTCTTTAAATCCTGGCGCGGATTGGTTCTGCTCACGGCGACAGGATCACGCGAGCGCATTATATGCTTGAATACCGGGTATTCAAGCAGGGATTTTTTGATCACGAAGGTAACAGGGCGGTAAGGAACGACAATGGAAGGCAGAATCATCGTCTCGAGCATGCTCAGATGGTTGCCTATTATTATTACCGGAGAGGTCGGTTCATTGAAGTTCTCGCCCCCGGTCACTTCAACTGTTATGCCGACCTTTTCAAGGAGCCGCAGAACCTCGGCACTACTCTCGCCCCAGGATTCATCACTAAAAGATCCTCTCCATGCCTTTAAGCCGGATTTAGCAACAATCCATAGAAATGAAGGATAAAAACGTGTGGAGGGAAGACTTCGACCCAGCAGAGAGATCGGCTGGTGCCCGGTCAGATAGGTGAACTCTTTATTTAATATTGGCTGCATTGTTCGTTTTTCAAAGACGATGGACCATAAAAAATGACACCGGTCAGCACTATCGTTCGTGTTTATTGTGGGGTGGTTGCCTTCTCAACAGCGCCAAAAACCGATATCGCATACGGATTATGCTTACGCAAAAAAACAGGAAGACTATTCCTGCCGTTCCTGGCAGCCGCCAGGTTGGGATACTCTCCATAAAAAACCATGACCGTGGGATCAGGCCCCGTCCTTCTCAAGACATACAGCTGATCCAACACGGACTGGTACTCAACGGTTCGCAGCATCTGCTTCAGGCTTTTCTCAGCCTGGACGGATGTGAGGACCATCAGCTGAATCGTGTATTTGCCGCTCCCCCCTCCAACAAGCCATCTTGCTCCAGCCGCGATCCTTTTAAGAAAAAGAGCATTTACTTCCTTATCGCTCAAATTCGACAATGTTCCTTCCGGCGCTTCCTCGACAACCGCTTTTTCTCCGCTCGCCAGCAATTCCCTGACTTTCTTTTCCTCGTCAATAATAACTACCGGCTTCGGCAGCCGAGGAATATCCGGCAGCTTTGTCTCTTTGATAACTTCGGGAGAAAATGGCTTTTCCGTCTCTTCCAGGGGCTCCACCATTACGTTGTTCGTAACCTCTGCTCTATTTTCTTCGACCTTCGCGCGACGCTCCTTCTGCTCCTTTTCGATTTTTATGTCGATACCAGCTGCAGCTTGCTCGACGCTTGCTGGATCTGGAGTGATTTGTTGTTCAGCCGCAGGTTCTGTGCCTGAAACCTTCGTTTCCGCTCCCCTCTGACTACTGCTGTTCATCGGCTGTTCAAGGGGTTGCGTTTCACCGCTCTTTTCACTTTCAGCTTTTAACGGCTCCTTCACCACTTCAGCCTCTGTCCGTGTCGCCGGGGCAGCCGCCTGTTCCTTTTCAACGAGGGCCTCCTCTTTGCTGGTTGTTTTTCTTTCAGCCTCTACCGGCTCTTTCACCGCTTCAGCCTCTGTCTGCGTCGCCGGGGCAGCCACCGCTTCCTTCTCAACAAGGGCCTGCTCCTTGCTGGTTGTTTTTCTTTCAGCCTCTACCGGCTCTTTCACCGCTTCAGCCTCTGTCCGTGTCGCCGGGGCAGCCGCCTGTTCCTTTTCAACGAGGGCCTGCTCCTTGCTGGTTGTTTTTCTTTCAGCCTCTACCGGCTCTTTCACCGCTTCATCCTCTGTCTGGGTTGCCGGGGCAGTCACCTTTTCCTTTTCAACCAGAGCTTGCTGGACGGACGGTTGATTTCTGGGTACTACTCTTTTCAGCTCGATTATCGGGACCTCTGCAGCTATCTCTTCAATCTGTTCGTTATCGCCAGGGCGGCCAAACAAGAAAAACAAAAGCACTATGATAACAGAAGCTCCGCCGCCGTAGAGAATCCAGCCGGGTAAAAGTTTCCTTAATGATAGAAACTCAAGATTTAACTCTTTTGTTCGAAGCGGTTTCGATGACGCCCATTCCTCAAAATCCCGGCGCGGCTTTATACCCCCTTTTTCTCCATCGGTATTGAGCAGACCGAGAAATGAAGTATCCAGTCGATCCGACTGGAATGATTCCAGAGCAAAATGATTGAGCCGTTTAAAGGTGGCGCCATTAGAGGATATCTTGCTTACCAGATCTTGTGAAAAAACCGTTTCATCTACTCCGGTTGCAACTTTGATGCAGTGATTAAGATATTGACAGGACTCTTCTTCATTGAGCGGCTGCAGTTTGAAGTGCAGTTCCTCAATGTTGCTGAAGCTCACCATACTCAGCTGTTGCAGATTATCCTTAAAAGAATCGGTTCCGGAAAAAACAAACTGAAACACAGTCTGCTCCTGGTTTACCTGATCGAGAAGCCTTCTCACTCTTTCAAGCGTCGCAAGGAAAATCTTTTCTGCCTCGTCAAAGAAAATAACGAGCCGCAGATTGCGATCCTGAAGCAGGTTTGCAATTTTTGCCACTAATAGTGCCGTAGTAGCCGGCAAACTCTCCGCGTCGAGAACGGGCCCAATTTCCTTCAGGACAATCTGCACCATGTCATCGAATGAATTAATGGCCTTTGGTAAAAATACGCAGATCATCCCGTCAGGAAGTTCTTTTTCAACCATCCGACAGACCATGGTCTTGCCGGTTCCCGCGGCCCCGGTGACAAGCAGCAGAGAGACAGTAGAGGATAAGGCTGACTTGATTTCGTCGACAATTTTTCTCCTGGCGCCTCCGGGAAAGAAAAAAACGGTATCAACATTATCTTGAAAAGGTTGTCGCTCTAAAGCCTGCAGTTCTCTGTCCATTACACTTTCTGTAAATAGTTTTGTTCGTTCAGTGGAGATGTACACCTGGCAATATTTAACATATAGGTTTTTTTAAGCAAAAGAATATCGTGCAGCAGCAGCCGGTTTGTAATTTGATGTTGATGTCCGGATGTCATTGACACGACAGGAGCCACTAATGTACATTCGCATATGGTTGTCTTTCGATTAAGCGAACGCGTTGCTTTTCCTCCTCCGGAGCTGGCCGAAGAAAATGGCCTTCTCGCCGTCGGCGGTGATCTATCGCCCCATCGAATTCTGGCGGCCTATCGACAGGGCATTTTTCCCTGGTACTCAGAAAATGACCCCATTCTCTGGTGGTTCACCTCACCAAGACTGGTCCTATTTCCCGATGAGCTGAAAATTTCCAAAAGACTCAGGAGATACTATAAAAATACAACACAGATGTTCACAATCAATAGAGCCTTTGATGACGTGATAACCGCCTGCGCCGGCAGCAGGCAGATCACTGAAGAGGGTACTTGGATAACAGCGGAGATGATCCGGGCATACAAGAATCTGAACCGTCTCGGCTACGCGCACTCTGTTGAATGCTGGGATAACCGGCAGCTTGCCGGCGGCCTTTATGGTATCGCACTAGGCGAGGTGTTTTTTGGAGAGTCCATGTTCACCTACTCCACCAACAGTTCCAAGTTTGCCCTGATTCAGCTCGTTGAGTTTTTAAAAGCCAACCATTATCGGCTCATTGACTGCCAGATGAAAACCGAACACCTCGTTTCCATGGGTGCCCGGGAACTCGACGGTAAAGAATTTCAGCGTCTGCTCAGCAGACATATTCATTCAACAATACCAGATACCAGATGGACCCATGACACAGACAATCAATACTGAAATATGCGACGGATGCGGTAAAAGCGAAGTACTTTTCGAAAATGAAGGAAATGAGTTCTGTTCAAGCTGCCAGGTGCTTGCCGAAGCCATGAAAAAACAGCCTGGCCTCGTCCGCCAGCTCTGCAGACTCACCAGTACCGGACTTGGCGATGATTCAGCGTCTTTTTCCAAGCAGCAGCAGGAACTTCCCGATGTTCTTGATGCCGTGCGCTATCGTACCCATGACCGTGAACAGAATACCTGGTACGTATCTGTCAGTGAGATTGCCGGCGCGCCGGTTGAAATCTTTGCCTCGACAGCATTCGACCGTGATCAGCACCTTCAGTCGCGAATTTCAAACCTGACAACAATTACCCGGCTCATTTCCCTGATACTCAGGCATATCTTTCTGGGCGAGGTCCTCACACTGGAAAAAACACTCAAACAGATCCTCAGGAGTTCACGACAGAAAAATGACCTTCCCGACATGCTTGCCAGAATCCTCAGCAAATACAGGGAGGTTGATCCGGGTGACAAGGATACGAGCGTTTAGAAATCAAGATAGAACTCGTAATCAACATTAGAGCGGTCAAAATGGCGCAGCACCTTCTGCAGGCTGTAGAGATCGGCAACAGAAAAAGAAAGCTCCCAGGCCTGTTGTTCAGAGGGGTGGTTTGACAACACCGTAAGCCCGATCATCTTCATTTGAACAGGCGCCGTGCCAACCATGGGCATCAGCTCATCTCTTGTTATATGAGCAAAGACAATGCTTTGCTGTTTTGTTATCGGCGTGTCCCGTTCCCAGGAGATATCCACGGCATCTTCGCGTTGAAAATTAATCTCCTGGAGCCTCGGGCAGTTTTTATGGTGAACCGACAGCCAGTTATCGGTCAGCAGGGCGCAATTTGATTTATCGGCCGGATTTGGTTTGCAGCATGACGAGAGTTTGATAAACACCGGGTCAAGCGTATCCAATATGATCTTGTTGAATTCACCGGTCGGCTTTACCAGGAAAGCATTTCCTTCAAACAGCTCCTCTCTGATATGCTCTATTGCCTCGGGCAAACGAATGAGGCCCCTGCCGATCCTGCTGTAGAACGTTTCCTTTTTTTGCAGGTTAAAAGCCTGGAGAACACGGGAGATCTCTTCTTTTTTAAGCAGGTCCCGTGGAAGTCCATATCTCCTCATTTCCTGCAGCAACGTGGCCATACCGATGTCCTGGGCAACCCGCTGCCCCCTGATGCGAAAGCCCCTGGACAGTTCTGAACGAGCCTTTGGTGTCTGGCAGAGCTGCAGCATCTGCTGATCAAAGACCACTGGCGCTTTGGAGCGAATAATTCTTATCATCTGGCCATCTTTCAGCCGGTAATCAGCACCCACCTGTTTGTTCCTGATCATTGCACCAGTGCAGCTCCTGCCGATTTCAGTATGAACGCGAAAAGCAAAATCGAGCACAGTTGATTTGATCGGCAGACAGATAAGATCCCCCTGGGGCGTATAGGTGTAAATTTCCTTCTTCCCTCCGGCTGCAATTAAATCGCGGTACGATACCGTCTCATCAGAACCTATGATATCGAGCATTTCCTTGAGTTCCAGGATAAACTTGCCCTGCTTTCCGCTCTTTGAATTCCAGTTTCTAAACAGCCCCCGCTGGGCCTTTCTGGCCATTTCACTGGTCCTTACCTTGAAAAGGAAACGCTGACCATGAATAATTGCCCGGGCATGGAGCCCCTGATAGCCGGTTGGTTTCGGGTTTGCGATAAAATCTCTGATTGTCCTGGGAATCGGCCGAAATGTCTGGTTGATAACACCCAAGGCACTGTAACAGTCGGCAACTGACTCCACCCTGACCAGGACCTCCATTGGTGTCTCGATCTTCTTGAGCAATATCCGGTTGGTGGTATCGAAATAGGCCCAGAGTTCCTTCAGCCTCATTGAAATATCTGCTGTTAATTGAGCATCATTTGCTGCGATACGCAAACTTTCGATAATATTGCGTGATACACTGGATTCTCCAAGTTGGCGGATATAGTTACTGAGCTTAACGCTCTGCTTCGGAAACTTATAGGAAAGCGCAAGATTATACATTTCACGCTTCATATTGAACAAGCCGAATACTGTCGCCAGCGGAGCATAGATGTCCAGGGTTTCGTCGGCAATACGCTGCCGCTTGTTCCGCGGCATCGCACTCAGTGTTCTCAGGTTATGAAGCCGGTCGGCGAGCTTCACCAGCATAACCTCAGGACGCAGGGCAGCGCCTGAAAAAATCTTCCGGTGGACCTGTTGACTGTGCGCCTGTTTACTCCCGGAGAGATGGGTTACTTTTGTACAGCCTTCAACAATCGCCTGAACATATGAGCCGAACTTTTCTCCGACGACTTCAGATGTCACTTCCTCTACATCCTCAACGGTGTCATGAAGCAGGGCGGCAGCCAGGATTTCCGGATCGGTTATGTCCATTTCTTCTGACAAAATCTTGGCAACTGAGCAGGGGTGCAGAATATAGGCATCACCGGAGCGCCGCCACTGGTCATCGTGGGCATCTGTTGCAAAATCCAGCGCATCCCAGAACACCTGTTCAAAGGGTCTGCCGCTAATATATTTGCGCATCTGGGTGCGATAGTGTTCCAGATCAAACGGGATTTTGGTCATATAGTTTATACTCTTCAGACAGAGTGGATAATGAGCAGGAATCAACAGTATTTATTCATTTTCCTCAGGCCTCACCTGTGTTACATTAAGCTGCCGGTAAAAAATGGCAACAACTTGTTATCTTTCACCATCATTGCCAGGGATGTCTCTGCTCTCTTGATATTCCGGTAAAAACAAAACAACCTGTTTAATTCAGAACACTTACTGAGCCTAACTAAGCCTTTCCTCCTGCATTCAATGCAAATAAAAAATTGGCGAGGCGTTCCATGAAATACACTCATCCAAAAATCCAGCTGTAAACTGGGTCCAGACCCGTTTCGGCTGATAATTGATCCAAAAAGTTTAGAGGATAAAAAGACGATGGGAAAAAAGAGGACATCACGACGCCCCGGGAAAAATAAAACCCGCCGCTCCAAGAGAGATGAAGATCGCACGTTCTCCGGAAACCGTCTCAACAGAGATATTCTGGCACGTCTCTACCTGGAAAACAAGCCACTGACCATCAACGACCTGATCGTATCCCTGAAGCTTCCACGCTCTGCCCGGTCTACCATAGAAGCAGCCCTGGTAGAACTCAGCCGCCACGGCGAGATCTTCCAGGCCGGCAGGAACACATTCTCACTTGGCAGAAATCTGCTCTTTGTCGAAGCAACGATTGAGAAGAATCCCCGCGGCTTTGGTTTTGCCACCGATTTATTTTTCCGCGAACAAAAAAAAACCTTTAAGAAAGACCCCTTCCTCGCCGCTGCAAAAATGGCCTCGGCCCGCCATGGTGACCGTGTTCTGATACAGGTATTCAATGTCCGCAGGGACGGCAGACCCGAAGCCGAGGTAATATACATAATCAGCAGGGGTAAAAGCCGGCTCGCAGGCTTTTATCAATCCGATCACCACCATGGCATCGTTCATCCGGAAGACCCTCGTTACCCGTTTTCAATCACTGTTTCACGGCCGTTTCAAACCACTGTCAATGATGGAGATGCCGTCATTGTCAAGCTCGATGAGCAACAGGAATCTGCCGGCAAGACGAGCGGAGAGATCATCAGAGTACTTGGTGATCCGGCCTCAGTTGCCGTTCAGGCAGAGCTCGTGGCCGAAAAATTTGAGCTGATCACGACCTTCAGCCCTGAAGCCGAGAAGGAATCATCTGTCACCAGGCCGACGCCGGGGTTCGACAACCGGGAGGATTTGCGCGATCTTCTTCACATCACCATTGATGGCCCGGATGCAAAAGATTTTGATGATGCCGTGTGCGTGCAAAAAAAACGTCATGGTTTTCGGCTCTGGGTTTCGATCGCGGATGTCGGAGCCTATGTAAGGCCGGGCAGCAGGCTTGACCTTGAGGCATACGAGCACGGCACTTCCGTTTATTTTCCTGGAACAGTCATCCCGATGCTCCCGGGAAATCTTTCCGACAACCTCTGCAGCCTGCTGCCGGATAAAGATCGCCCGGCAATTACGGTTATGCTCGATTTTGACCGTGCAGGGAACCTGAGGAACAAGAACTATGTCAGATCGGTAATCAGAAGCCGCCAACGCTTCACCTATGACACCGTAAAAGATATTACCATAGACAAGGATCCGGAAGTGCGAAAAGCACATCGCGCCTTCCTGACGCCGCTGAAGTGGGCCTCTGAACTAGCCAGGGAATTGCAAGCCAGGAGAACCGAGCGCGGCTCCATCAAATTTTCAATCCCTGAACCTGCGATAAGCCTCAATGATGACGGGACGCTCAAAGCAATAACACGAAGTAAAACACATTTTGCTCACCAGATCATAGAAGAGTTCATGCTGGCCGCCAACGAGGCAGTGGCCGAAACCTTTGCCCAGACCCGTGAAAAAACCCTTTTCCGCATCCATGAAAAACCCGACCCGGAAAAAATTTCAGATTTCATTCGCTTTGCAGCAACCCTTGGCTTTACCCTGACACACCCTGATAAAAGCCCATCCTGGTACAACGAGATTATCGATCGTGTTGCAGGAACTCCCCACGAATACATTATCAATACCTTGCTGCTGAGAACCATGCAGCAGGCAAGGTACAGTGTCGATAACGCAGGCCACTTCGGTTTGGCTGCCGACAATTATCTCCATTTCACCTCCCCGATCAGGCGCTATCCTGATCTGGTTGTCCACCGACAGCTATGCCGCTTAATCGACGCTGCACCTTCTCACACGCAAAGAAAAGAAACACGCGGCGCACCTGCTCCCCTGAAAGAAGCAGGTCCGTTTCTTTCTGCAAAAGAAAGAACGGCAATTGATGCCGAGCGTGACATGACAGAGCGTCTGAAAATACAGTTTATGTCCACTCAAATCGGCAAACCATTCAAGGCGGTTATCTCCGGCGTTTCCGAATCATCGCTCTACATTGAGCTCGTTGACACCTTCGTCAGCGGTATTATCAATCTGTCAACGATGACGGATGATTATTATCTTCATGATGAAAGACGCCACAGAGTTGTTGGGGATATAAGCGGAAATACCTTTCAGATCGGCCAGCTGCTGCCCGTTGAACTGCTTGCTGTCGATACGCGGATGAATAAGATTTTTTTTAAACACCTTGACCAATAATCTGCAGCAGAATTGTAATCTCTGATGGCCAATCATCTGTTTTCAATAGTCTATTTTGCAACGCTAGATCAACTCTTTGCAGGCGCCAGGAACTGAGAAGAGCTATCGTCAGCAGATGAGTGCCCGTTTTGTCGCTTGACTTGATCCCAGTTTTATCCTATTTATTCCAGAATGTGAGAATTCCTTTTAATCACAAAAAATCCTTATAACTAGATCCTATGGAGGATATCTAATGGAAGAATCGAGCTGGTTTGTTTCAGTTATTACAAATCCATTCGCGAAGGGTCTCGCTCTTGGCATTATTTTCTGCATTGTCATATATGTCAGAGGGTTTCTAAGACGACGGGAACTGTCAAAGGAGGTTGATCGTCTGCGGGCACACCTTCATACAAAACTGGAAATTGATTCCTCAGAAAATGAGAGGAGAAAGTCAGAACTCGACCGGCTCAAGCAGGAACGGGATAACCTCCGGATAACGGTGCAATCGCTTAACCAGAAACCGGGGCGAAAAGAAATACGTCAATATTTTGTTTACCAGACCGCCCTTGATATTATGTTTGAGAAAGCCCCGGGATTCGCTCCTGCCTGGCAGATCACCCTGAAGGAAGCTGAGAACCTTTTCGAGAAATCGGAAAAAGGTGTCGTGCCGCTTCTCAAGCGGCTGATGCCAACCACTCCGGACAAACAGGCTGAAGAGTACGAGAAAATCAGCCGGGTTTCGTTTGATGACTCAAGCAAGAATGAGTAATACCTTCGATAACTAGACACTTCAGAAGATAACTGATGTAAATTCGGGGTTGTCAGAATATCTCTGACAACCCCTTTTTTTTAATTTCGTCTCATGAACGTATCCAGATCGCTGCTCAACAACGTAGCTGTTGTCCTGAAAGCTCCGAAATACCCGGGCAATATCGGTGCAGCCGCACGCTCATGCTACAATATGGGCATAGACAGGCTCATCGTTACCGGCGACAGTTGTCCCGAATATGAACCGATGGCACAGATGGCAACGCACAATGCCGCCCACATTCTCGAAACAATGGAGTTCCACCGAGAACTGCCTGAAGCGCTTGCGCCATTTTCTTTTGTTGTAGGCACCACAGCGCGCCTTGGCAGAAAAAGAACGACTGAGCAGACACCTCGTGATGTCATCAAACAACTGCTGCCGCTTCTCCGGACGAACAAGATAGCATTCCTTTTTGGCCCGGAGGACCGGGGGCTCACCAATGATGACCTGAAATACTGTCAGTATACCTCGAACATCCCCACCGCTGATTTCTCCTCCCTCAACCTTGCACAGGCAGTGGCCATTCATTGTTATGAGCTGTATTATTCAATTGTCGAAGAAACCAGGGAAATAGCGGCTGTTCCCGAATATGCCAACACCTTTCAACTTGAAGGCATGTATGAACATGTTGAAAAATCATTGCTGAAAATTGATTTTCTCAACGAAAAAAGTCATAATTACTGGATGAGAAACATCAGGCAGTTTCTCGGCAAAATAAGATTGACAGAGAAAGAGGCAAACATCGTAAGAGGGATCTGCAGACAGTTTCTCTGGTTCAATGAGCAGCGCTCCAAAAATAAAGCAGACAATCTTGACAAGACATGAAAAAAGGGCCCAAGACACTCCAACAATCAATCGCCTCAAACAAATTTTACCCACCCAGAATCAATCACTCCCAATCGCTGCAACGCTACAACATCATTACTGATCGGCTCGCGTCAGCGCCATCCTCAAAAAAAATTGTTGTCATCGAAGCCCAGGCCGGCCAGGGAAAGACCACACTTGCATATCAATACCTTGATCACAGTGGTTACCCGTTCATATGGTATCAGATAGGCTCGGAGGACATTGATCCGATCCTCTTTCTCTCCGCACTCTATTTTGCATTGTCAAAATCATTCAGCACATTCTCCTCTCCCCAACTTGCTGCAATTCTCGAGGAAGCCCAGATTGGTCCCATGGACTTTAAAGAATGCGTCAATCTTCTGCTCCACGATCTTGACAGGAGTATCGGAGATGACATATTTATCGCCTTTGACGACCTGCACCTGGTAAGCGAGTCCCAAGCTACCAGACAGTTGCTCGATTACATCATCGATACATCTCCTCCCCAGCTACATTTTATCCTCACCAGCAGGCAGCCCCTGGATCTGCAGGCCCGACAACTGACGAGAACCTCTTTGCCGCTGTATCTTGACACTGAAGATCTGGCCCTTGGCCTGCAGGATATCGAAACGCTGTATGAAATCGTTTTCGGCACAAGCCTGACCAGAAAAGAGGCGGAAGACATCCTGGAGCAAACCAATGGCTGGATCATGGGTATCGTCCTCGCATCGCACCCGTTCGCGCTAAGGCGGGCAAAAAAAACAGGCGACACCGTGGAAGGAGAGCGTCCGAGGCTTATCAACGAGAAAAAAGACGGTTCGATTCTCAGTTACTTTGAGGAAGAAATATTTTCGCATGTCCCAGAATCACTGCGCGACGACTTTCTGCAGCTTTCTTTTCTCGATGAAATTGATGTAAGCCTTGCCCGGATCTTAACTGGAGTCAGTGACATTGATCAGCATCTCGACAGAATGGCCGATGAAAATTTCTTTGTCTATCGGCTCGACGATGAGAATACT
Organism: uncultured delta proteobacterium; assembly: GCA_963696725.1. GTDB lineage: Bacteria > Desulfobacterota > Desulfobulbia > Desulfobulbales > Desulfocapsaceae > MADRE3. Next base: position 14,436 of record CAVOLI010000011.1, on the reverse strand, counting down.
GTTTTCAGGTTTCATCACCTGTTCCAGGAGTTTTTGCAGATCAACGGTGGCAAGGTTTTTGGTGATGACACCATTGCTCAGATCCACGGGAAGATAGCAGACTACTACCTGGAACAGAATTTGATAGAAAAGGCGTTGAAATCCCTGCGCAGCGCGGGTGATTATCCGAGAATGGAAACCGTCATGAAGGTCTGGGGACTCAGGCTGATCGCCAATAACCGCACCGTCATAATCCAGGGAATAATGCAGTCCGTATCGGATGACATATTGAGCAAGCACACCTGGCTTGCCTTTTTTTACGGACTGCTGGCAACAGATACCAACCCCAGGAACACGCTCCCGTACTTTGAGACCTGCAGAACACAGTTCGCCCAGAATAACGATGAAGCCGGAGAGCTGATGTCACTCTCCCAGATAATCTACTTCCACTTTGTTATCTCCGGTCGCTATCGCCTGGGCTCGATGCTTCTCCAACGCACCCAGGCGCTGTTTAAAAGAAATCACCAGAATCTTCCTGTCGAAATCACCATTATCGTTGCCCGCAATCTCGCCGCAGGTTATTGCTTTTTTGAAGGGAAAATGGAGCAGGCCCAACATTACGCCATGCTTGGCTATGAGCTGGCAAAAAAAAGAAAGAGCCGCAACTTTATCGCCGCTACCAGGTTTATTCTCGGTTACATTGCTCTTCTTGGCGGCAATCGCAAGTCTGCAAGGCATGAAATAGAAAACTCCCTGTACCTTGCAAATGATCCTCTCGTCGGTATGAGCAACCGCTTGACCCTCCATATCATGCAATTGTGCGATCTATCGATGAACTGCGAGACTGTCGCGTTCAACCACCAGAAGGAATTGATTCAGGCAACTGTTGACGAAACCATTATCCGCCAGACCGTTGCAGCTCCCTATCTCTTTATCTGGTCGGCAATTGCCCTCATCTCCATGGGAAACGTGGCAAAGGCTCTGGAAACCCTGAACCAGGGAATGATGGTCTCAAAGAGCGCTGCAAGCGACCATATGACCAGTCAGTTTCTCCAGTGGCGAGCCTTTGCCCATGCACTGGCGGACAACCGGGAACAGGCCCTCAGGGATATCGAAACCTCAACCAGTTTGCGAAACGAATCAGGGGGCCCGTTCTATATTGCTTACAATTACGCAATTGCAGGAGCGTCTCTTGTAAAGCTCGACAGGTATGATGAGGCCATTTCGTTTCTCGAAAAAGGGTTGAAAATCGCCCTGGAGATCCCGTCACCATACATTGAAGCATGTTGCTCTGCCTACCTTGCCCTGGTTGCCGTCAAGAAAGAAGATCATGACTTCTCAGCCAAGGCCATCGCCGACTGGCTTGGCCACATGAAAAAGCACGATTTGGCCTATTTCTGGGGGTGGGAACCGGCAGCCGCGGAATTACTGCTGGGTACGGCAGTGAAAAACGGCATTGAAGTGGAATATGCACAAACATGTGCTGAAAAAAATGGTGTCACAATCTCAGCAGACGGCACCAGCATTCCGCACCTAGCCATCGGGATTCTTGGTGACTTTTCAGTGAGCATAGCGGGGAGAAAGCTTCTGGCACTGCAGGATTTGAGTGCGCTTCAGCGCGAATTGCTCGGGCTTCTGATCTCCTCTCACAACTTCAGTATTTCTCAGGAGCAGGTACAACTTGCTTTCTGGCCCGATACCCCTCCCGTAAAAGCCCGTAACAATCTGGATACTCTGACTCACCGGTTCAGAAAAATTCTCACTGAAAAGACACAGGTTCCGGCGTCATTCTATTTTAATGTCGAGAAAGGGTTTCTCCGGCTGACAGATGTCAGGGTCGATGCCATCGAGTTCATAACATACGCAGAGCGGGGTTTAAAACTGGCCGGACAAGAGCTCTGGTGGCAGGCAGGCAACGCCTTTATTCATGCGCTTTCTTTTTGGAAAAACAGTTCCCTGGATGAGATCTTTATAAGTGACCAAACGTTGAAATTATACGATGAAATTATTGAAGCAATGAGACGAATCTGCCTGAGATGGAGCGGTATGCTGGTGAAGTATAATCGCTTTGACGAGGCCCTTTCCATACTCGACAAAAGTTCAAAAATTCTGCCCCATGACGATGACTGTGTTGCCTTGAGATACCACCTCTGCACCAAGAAGAATGCGCCGCTGAAAGCCAGGGACATTCTCGCCGCATATCGCCGTGAACTTTTGAAACTCGGATATTCTGACACCGAAACAGAAGAAATGATCAGTGATTTAATCAACAGGAAACTGTTCTGAGGGCCCCAGCAAACGTAAACAGTCAACCCTCGAATAGCGGACATTGTTCACAAAGCGGTCTGCTTTTCTTACAGAACTCCTTTGCCGTTCTGACAATAAGAGCATGATACTCACCAAAAAAATGCGCGTCGTGCAGCAGGTTATCCATAAACAGGTCCTGGAGCGTCTGGTAGTCACAGTCGTCGGGAACCAGATCATGACGCGAAAAAACACGGTGGGTATAGGCATCAACGACAAAGAACGGATGATCTCCAGCGTAAAGCAGGATGGAATCTGCTGTCTCAGGTCCAATTCCTTTCACCGAGAGCAGTGATTTTCTGGCAGCAGAGGGCTCGTCCTCAAGCAAGGCATCCAAACTGCCGCCATACCGTTCAGCAATCATATGCAACAGATTTCTCAGTCTTCTCGCTTTAAGATTATAATATCCGGAAGACTTGATTAACAGAGCAAGGCTGTCAACAGGCAGGCTGCTGAGCCCTTCAAAACAAAGCAACCCTTCGCTGCGAAGTCTGTCAATTGCCCTGCGGACATTCTGCCAGCTGGTGTTCTGGGTAAGAACGGCACCGACCATCATCTCAAGCTTTGATTCGGCCGGCCACCAGTGCTGGGGACCGTAAAACCGATAAAGCCGATCGTACATCTCCTGCAGTTGCGATGCCCTGTTCATTTGAGTGATATCCCGGCTCAATCGCCGAAGCAGATGCCGATATCGCGGGCGGTGAGGATCTTGTCACTCGTCAGATCAACTTTTTTACGTTTCTTGATCGCCTCGGCAATAGGAACGGCGGTCATATGGGAGGATTCAAGGGCTACCATGTGATCGAAGGTTTCTTCCTCGACGAGCCGCACAGCCGCTGCACCAAAGCGCAGAGCCAGGAGGCGATCAAAGGTTGTCGGTGAGCCCCCCCGCTGCAGATGACCGAGCACAAGTGAACGGGTATCCTTGTCGGTCCGTTTTCTTATTTCAGAGGCGACCCATTCTCCGACACCGCCGAGAATGACTTCTTCTCTTCCCAACTCGCCGTTTCCCTTGACAAAAACCCTGCCGCTTTTCTCCATTGCACCTTCGGCAACAACAACAATCGAATAGTGTTTTTCTCTCAACTCGTTGTCAGAAATTTTCTCGCACACCTCTTCGAGATCAAACGGTATCTCAGGAATCAGGATGACATCGGCACCACCGGAGATTCCGGAATAAAGGGCAATCCAGCCCGAATCCCGTCCCATCACTTCGACAACCATGACCCGGTCATGAGACTCGGCTGTCGAGTGCAGTTTATCGAGGGCATTGGTAGCCGTTGATACCGCAGTATCAAAGCCAAAGGTACGGTCGGTCCTCTCCAGGTCGTTGTCAATGGTCTTGGGAACCCCGATGACATTCATGCCAAGCTGCGCGAATCGATGGGCAATCCCAAGGCTGCCGTCACCCCCTATGGCAATGTGGCAATCAAAGCCCATCCGTTTGTAGTTGCGAATTATTTTATCAGACATATCAACAACCTGTATCTCTCCAGCAAGGTTCTGAACAGGCTTGGAAAACGGGTTTCCCTTGTTTGTCGAACCAAGGATAGTACCCCCCGTGGCATAGATGCCTCTGACATCACGCGGAGTTAAGCGGATCATTTCGTCAATATCCAGGAACCCCCCGTATCCACTCCTGCTCCCGTAGACCTCCCAGCCCCGCTTATAACAGGCATGCACCACGGCATAAATCACCGCGTTAAGGCCTGGCGCATCGCCGCCACCGGTTGAAATCACAACTTTTTTCATATACAATTCCTCAACGAAGAGACACGACTGCCCTTATGGTTATAGTAATCTAAATGAGACGCAGACTCATCTTTCATACATCATAATCACCTGATCAACACGCAATTTTAGCATTTTGCATTTTCAAGCCGCAACAAAAAACTGTCTGTTTCACGGGCACCCACAGTCTATTTTATCAAATAACAGACTGAAATAACATTATATTTTTTAGATTCTCATTGATTAATTGACTTATTAAACAGCGAGGCTTATTGTTGAAGTCAACGAAGAGTTGTTGATTTATGCATGATGTCTGATACATTCATGCATCAACACTTATGCCAAGAAAAAACGAAGGAGGAATACATGTCCCTTACAGTAACTGATCTGGCTGTAACCAAGCTCAAAGAGTATCTCAGCCAAAACAATATTGAATCAGCCTTGCGTGTCGCCCTCATGCAGGGTGGCTGAGCAGGCCCCTCCCTGGGTCTGGCTCTGGATGAGCCAAAAGAAAATGACAAAGTATTCGACCAGGATGAACTGAAATTTTTAGTCGAAGAGAGCCTCATCGATACCTGCGGTACCATCAACGTCGAATATGTTGATGCTGGCCCCCGATCCGGTTTTGGTATCACTTCCGCTAATCCTATCGGCGGCGGCGGTTGTTCATCCGGTTCCTGCGGCACCGGAAGCTGCGGATAACGAACAGTTATTCCATTGGTTTTACAGGCGGATTTGCGACGCAAATCCGCCTTTTCTTTTTTGCCTGATTATTGTGTCAAAAACTTGACACCCCCTTTCCCCCTCCTTATCTTCTGCGCTGAAACAGACGAGACAAGAGCTTCTTTACCGTTACCATAAAAGAGAGGTTATCATGCAATTTGACAAGTTTACACTCAAGTCACAGGAAGCGGTCCAGGCGGCCCAGCAGATTGCCGCACAAAAGGGACATCAGGAGATAAAACCGGCCCACCTGGCCAAAGCAATACTCGAACAACCGGATGGCGTCGTTGTTCCGGTCCTTCAGAAGATGGGTATTGACCCTTCGCGGGCCCTGATGACAGTAAACATAGCTATCGATGAATCGCCCCGTGTCTCCGGTTCTGGCGCCGGACAGGTCTACGTTTCTTCGGAACTGCGGACCATGCTCGACAACGCCTTTTCTACTGCAAAACAGATGCAGGATGAATACGTCAGTCAGGAGCATATATTTCTCACCCTGCTCCGGGAGCAGAAATCCAGCCTCTCAAAAAAATTGAGGGATCTCGGCATTACCGAAAAGGCATTCCTTCAGGCCCTGACAACAATTCGCGGCAACCAGCGGGTAACCGACCCTTACCCTGAAGAAAAATATCAGGCTCTGGAAAAATACGGTAAAAATCTCACCGATATTGCAAAACAGGGCAAGCTCGACCCGGTTATCGGCAGGGATGAAGAGATTCGTCGCATCATCCAGGTGCTATCGCGCCGTACCAAGAACAACCCAGTGCTGATCGGGGAACCGGGTGTCGGCAAAACCGCCATCGTTGAAGGACTCGCCCAGCGCATTGTCAACGGTGATATCCCCGCAACACTTGAAGGAAAACAAGTCATCACCCTTGACCTCGGATCGCTGGTCGCGGGCGCTAAATATCGTGGAGAATTCGAAGACCGCCTGAAAGCCGTTTTAAAAGAAGTTGAGAGCCGGAGCGGGGAAATCGTTCTCTTTATAGATGAAATCCATACACTCGTCGGTGCAGGCGCAGCGGAGGGTTCAATGGACGCGTCAAACATGCTGAAACCTGCTCTGGCCCGCGGAGAGTTGCACTGTGTCGGGGCCACAACCATCGATGAATATCGTAAATATATCGAAAAAGACAGCGCCCTGGAAAGACGTTTTCAGCCGGTGGTTGTCCAGGAACCGAGTGAAGAAGACTCCATAGCCATCCTGCGGGGCATCAAGGAAAAATATGAAATTCATCACGGTGTCCGCATTCAGGATGCGGCAACAGTTGCAGCCGTTACTCTCTCCAATCGTTATATCACCGACAGATTCCTGCCTGACAAGGCAATCGACCTGATCGACGAGGCGGCCTCACGACTGCGTATAGAAATCGATTCAATGCCGACCGAAATTGATACCCTTGACCGTCAACGAATTAAGCTTGAAATCGAGCAGGAAGCTTTGAAAAAAGAAAAAGACAACGCTTCAAAAGAACGTCTGTCAGAGTTGCAGAAGAGGCTGGCGGACCTCAATGACCAGCTCAACAGTATGAAAGCACAGTGGACCCTTGAACGTGAGATTATTCAACGGATCAGAACCATCAAGGAATCTATAGAACAGGCGCATGTCAATGCTCAGCAGGCGGAAAGAGCCGGAGAATTGAGCAAGGTTGCAGAAATCAGATACGGCACAATTGTTGGTTTGGGAAAAGAACTGGAACGTGAGAACCAAAAATTGCAGGAGGTTCAGGCCAATCAGCAGATGCTCAAGGAAGAAGTAAGCGCCGAAGATATCGCTTCAGTCGTGGCCAAATGGACATCAATTCCTGTAGATCGACTGCTGGAGGGAGAAAAAGAGAAACTCCTCCTCGCCGAAACAGTTCTGAAAAAACGTGTCATTGGCCAGGAAAAAGCGATCATCGCCGTGTCCAATGCAGTGCGCCGCGCCCGCGCAGGCCTGCAGGACCCGGATCGACCGCTGGGCTCCTTCATCTTTTTGGGACCAACCGGAGTCGGAAAAACCGAGCTCGCCCGAACGCTGGCTGATTTTCTTTTCGACAGTGAACAGGCGATGATTCGTATCGACATGTCCGAATTCATGGAGAAACACTCAGTTGCCCGGCTCATCGGTGCTCCTCCCGGATATGTCGGTTATGATGAAGGCGGCTACCTGACCGAAGCCGTTCGCCGTCGCCCCTACTCGGTCATTCTTTTTGACGA
>CAVOLI010000011.1:0-2500 GCA_963696725.1 uncultured delta proteobacterium | reverse complement strand
GGATGAGCTGTGGATAGGAGTGAAAGGCTAATCAAACTCGGTGATAGCTGGTTTTCTCCGAAATATATTTAGGTATAGCCTCATATGATGACTGACGGAGGTAGAGCACTGACAAGGCTAGGGGTCCCACCGGATTACCAACCCTTTTCAAACTCCGAATGCCGTTAAGTTCTAGTATGGGAGTCAGTCTGTGGGAGATAAGTTCCATGGTCGAGAGGGAAACAACCCAGACCGTCAGCTAAGGTCCCCAAACTATGCTAAGTGGGAAAAGAGGTGGAATTGTAGATACAACCAGGAGGTTGGCTTAGAAGCAGCAACCCTTTAAAGAAAGCGTAATAGCTCACTGGTCTAATGAATCTGCGCTGAAGATGTAACGGGGCTAAGCATAGTACCGAAGCTACGGATCGCACCCTTTGGGTGCGATGGTAGGAGAACATTGTGGCCGCCTGAGAAGGTACACCGAAAGGAGTGCTGGAGGTTCCACAAGAGCTTATGTTGACACGAGTAGCGATAAACAAGGTGAGAAACCTTGTCGCCGAAAGCCTAAGGTTTCCTGTAGTCAAGTTAATCTGCTCAGGGTTAGTCGGCTCCTAAGGCGAGGCCGAGAGGCGTAGTCGATGGGAAACAGGTTAATATTCCTGTACCACTGTCATGGTGTTTGATGATAAGGGGGGACGGAGAAGGATAGGCCATCCAGCTGTTGGAATAGCTGGTTTAAGCGTGTAGTCGGGGGACTTAGGTAAATCCGGGTCCCTGTATAACGATGAGACGTGATGACGATGTCTTTTAGACAACAAAGTGGCTGACTCCCTGCTTCCAGGAAAATCCTCGTATCTAGTCATGGTGGTGACCGTACCGTAAACCGACACAGGTGGGCTGGTAGAGAATACCAAGGCGCTTGAGAGAACTCTGGTTAAGGAACTCGGCAAAATAGCACCGTAACTTCGGGAGAAGGTGTGCCTATATGGTGATTTTATATACATGAATGAGCCTACGTAGGTTGCAGTGAAATGGGGGGAGCGACTGTTTACTAAAAACACAGGACTCTGCGAAGTCGAAAGACGAAGTATAGGGTCTGACGCCTGCCCGGTGCCGGAAGGTTAAGGGGACCTGTCAGCGTAAGCGAAGCAGCGAACCGAAGCCCCGGTAAACGGCGGCCGTAACTATAACGGTCCTAAGGTAGCGAAATTCCTTGTCGGGTAAGTTCCGACCTGCACGAATGGCGTAACGATTTCCCCACTGTCTCAACCAGAGACTCAGCGAAACTGTAGTACCGGTGAAGATGCCGGTTACCCGCAACAAGACAGAAAGACCCCGTGAACCTTTACTACAGCTTGGCATTGGTTTTTGAGGTAACATGTGTAGGATAGGTGGGAGACTTTGAAGTCGGCACGCCAGTGTCGATGGAGTCGCCCTTGAAATACCACCCTTGTTATCTTAGGAATCTAACTGCGGTCCGTGATCCGGATCCAGGACATTGTCTGGTGGGTAGTTTGACTGGGGCGGTCGCCTCCTAAAGCGTAACGGAGGCGCGCGATGGTTCCCTCAGGCTGATTGGAAACCAGCCGTAGAGTGTAAAGGCATAAGGGAGCTTGACTGCGAGAGAGACATTTCGAGCAGGTACGAAAGTAGGTCTTAGTGATCCGGCGATTCCGCATGGAAGGGTCGTCGCTCAACGGATAAAAGGTACTCCGGGGATAACAGGCTTATCTCCCCCAAGAGTCCATATCGACGGGGAGGTTTGGCACCTCGATGTCGGCTCATCACATCCTGGGGCTGAAGCAGGTCCCAAGGGTTTGGCTGTTCGCCAATTAAAGTGGTACGCGAGCTGGGTTTAAAACGTCGTGAGACAGTTTGGTCCTTATCTGTTGCGGGCGCAGGATATTTGAGGAGATCTTTCCCTAGTACGAGAGGACCGGGATGGACGAACCTATGGTGTACCAGTTGTTCCGCCAGGGGCATTGCTGGGTAGCTATGTTCGGCAGGGATAACCGCTGAAAGCATCTAAGCGGGAAGCCCACTCCAAGATAAGATATCCCATGGTGTAATAACCATCTGAAGGCACGTGGTAGACCACCACGTTGATAGGTCGGGTGTGGAAGCGTGGTAACACGTGGAGCTTACCGATACTAATGTGCCGTGCGGCTTATCCATATTTTTTGATTAAGCTGCTGCTGTTTTTTACTCTACTGTTCGATTATCTTTTTTTATACCGTATTACCGATTACGCTTTATCGGTGGTCATAGCGGAGAGGTTCCACCCGTTCTCATTCCGAACACGGCAGTTAAGCTCTCCTGCGCCAATGGTACTGCATGGGCAACTGTGTGGGAGAGTAGGTCGCCGCCGATTTTCTATATAACCCTCATCTGGCATTTTGTCGGGTGAGGGTTTTTTTATTGTTTACTTCATGGACACCGGTTCCACCCGTTTCATTGCCGACACTTATGGTTTCACCGTGAATGCTCTGCTGCGCCGATGGTCTGCATGGGCAACTGTGTG
>CAVOLI010000010.1:0-22648 GCA_963696725.1 uncultured delta proteobacterium | reverse complement strand
GTAACCAGCAGGTCAGCGGTTCAAGTCCGCTCGGTGGCTCCAGGCATCCCAAGCGGTCAGGTTTCCTACCTGGCCGCTTTTTGGTATCTCATGCCACAACTTGTCGGGGCCGGCCATAAGGTCTGATTACCGGTCCGGAAATTACACTGTAATGGCTCTGATTAACAGTATTGGCGGGTTTGTCAAGCGACGGTCGCTGTCGCTAGAAAAGATGAACAATGCGGCCGGGTGGAGCCGCAGTAGTTGTGAATAGTTCGACCACCTGTCGTGGTTAGAACAGCTGGGGATTAATCAATTATAAAGTTTCTCTGCAAGAGAATGTTTTCAACAAGAGAGTTGCCGAGCGGCTCGACATAAGCCGTCCTGATCATGTGCGGCCCCTTTTTGACGGGTTTCTTCTTGATCGATGACCAGGTAACCACTGCCGGAGATTCAACCGGCAGACCTCTGGTGGTTTTTACTCTACGGCTTTTCTTTTTGACCTTGAGCTCAGTGTCTACCGGAAAACCCTTCGGCAAATGTCTCTTCCCCCGTGAGCTATCATTCATATTCCCTCCCTCGGCACGCAGTCTTAATCAAGAGACTCCCCACTTCCTCCTTTTCTTCATACTCCTGGAATTACACTCTGTAAATAGGTATATATACCTAGTTTTTCAACACAAAGATGATTCATCCGCTGGTTATCATCTTTGTTTATAATAGTTTAAACTATTATTTATGAAGGTCAATTTATTTCTTGATGGAAATAAAAATTCAGCAAGAAAAAAACATAACAAATACATGTAGTTTAGGTGTGCTAAACAATTACCTGTAGCAATAATGCCTGCTCGGAAAAGGGTCGAAGTGCAACGCTGCACCATACAGTTCAGCGCGGCGAAAAAGGGATTTCAGTACGGCGAAGAACATCTGCTGGTTGCTGTCTTTCAGGATAGACATTTCCCAAAGAAGCTAGGCGTAACCTCCAAGAGTCTTAGAGATTACGCCATATAGCTGTGGTGCCTCGGGCCGGACTCGAACCGGCACGGGCGCAAGGCCCAAGGGATTTTAAGTCCCTGGTGTCTACCAATTCCACCACCAAGGCAGGATGGCTGTTTTTAACACGGCGGGTTCGGTGTTGTCAATTGGCAAAGGGAACACCTGATCTGTTGATGTCCCGGGTCCGCCGCCTACAGGAGTGAGTGGGCGTTGCGGATGATTTTATCCATGTCACGAACGGCTCTCTCAAGTCCTGAAAATACTGCCCGCGAGATGATCGCATGACCGATGGACAGTTCCTCAATAGTATCCAGGGCTGCTATAGGCGCGGTATTTACATAGTTGAGTCCATGGCCGGCATTGACGTGGAGGCCGAGCTGCCAGGCTTCTTCTGCGGCTGCTTCGATGAGGGAGAACTCTGCCTGCTGGGAAACAGGGTCAGGGGCATCAGCATAGGTTCCGGTATGGAGTTCCACATAGGTGGCGCCGATATTGTAGGCTGTCTTGACCTGCTTGAGATCAGGGTCAATAAAGAGAGAAACCGGAATTCCGGCCTTGGTCATTTTCTCTATCGTCCGGGCAATCTTCTTTTTCTGGGAAACCACGTCGAGGCCGCCTTCAGTGGTTAGTTCCTGCCGTTTCTCGGGAACCAGGGTCACCATGTCCGGGCGAAGGTCAAGGGCAAATGCAATAATTTCCTTTGCAGCCCCCATTTCGAGATTCAGCTTGGTCTGCACGGTTTCCCTGAGCAGCTTGACATCGCGATCCTGGATATGTCGCCGGTCTTCGCGCAGATGCACGACAATACCTTTGGCACCGGCCAGTTCGCAGATTGCTGCTGCGGTGACCGGGTCCGGCTCCGTAATCCCTCTTGCCTGGCGGATTGTCGCCACATGATCGACGTTGATCGCAAGATGTGTCATTATTCCTCTCCTCTGATTCTGTAATTCATCAATGATTTGTTCTTCCAGATCAGACATCCCGGCGGCATCGGTTTCTGAACGCTCGTGGTCATAGCCAAGCAGGTGCAGGATGCCATGGGTCATCAGCCAGGATAGTCTCTGATGCAGCGACTGGTTATATTCTCGGGCCTCTTTTTCTGCCGTCTCTACGGAGATGATGATGTCACCGAGCTCATAGTCGGAGTGATCGGTGACGCCGACCTGGTCCAGATCCTGGCCGGGCTCAAACGGAAAACTCAGCACATTGGTCGGGCCGGCCAGGTTCCTGTAGCGTTTATTGAAACGGGCAATTTCCTGGTCATTGGTCAACACGATGTTGACGTTGTGGCTCGAAACTTCATTGAGCCTCAGTAAAGACCGTGCCGTGTCTTTAATCCGTGCAAGCTGGTCCCTCCGGAATCTGTTTACGCTGTCAATGAGTGTAACTGCCATAGCGCACCATATGTCATTGAGGGTATTGTCGGCCCATCACAGGCGGTCTTGTCCGTTCTGCTCATGGTCAATCTCGTAGGCGTGGATGATTTTCTGAACAAGCGGATGCCTGACGACGTCAGCTTTGGTGAAATTACAGAAGCCAATGCCACTGATCTTGGCAAGTAACTTTTCAGCCTGTATCAGGCCTGATTTCTGTTGGGCAGGAAGATCAACCTGGGTGATATCACCGGTGATGACAGCCCTTGAGTCGAAACCGATCCGGGTCAGGAACATTTTCATCTGTTCCCTGGTGGTGTTCTGGGCTTCATCGAGAATAATAAAAGCATTACCCAATGTTCTGCCGCGCATAAATGCAAGCGGCGCAATTTCGATGATCCGCTGGTCAAGATAATCAGCAGCCTTTTCTGCGCCTACCATGTCAATCAATGCATCATTTAACGGGCGCAGGTAAGGATCAACTTTCTGGGCGAGATCACCGGGAAGAAAACCGAGTTTTTCTCCGGCTTCTACCGCCGGTCTTGTCAGAATGATGGAGCGAACCTGATTATTGGCCAGAGCCGAAACGGCCATGGCAACGGCCAGGTAGGTTTTTCCGGTGCCGGCAGGGCCGATGCCGAAAACGATATCGTTGGACCGCATCGCGTCAATATAGTGTTTCTGATTGGGTGTTTTGGGCGAAATGATCCGATTTCTCGTGGTTACAAAAACCTTGTCGAGAAAAATCCTGTCCAGGCGGGCGGAAGGTTTCGACTGAAGAATTTTCAGGCCGAAGGCGAAATCTGAAGAATAGATGGGATAGCCGGTTCCAATCAGTTCATACAGCTGTTCCAGGAGGTTGCAGGCGATCTGAACTTCATGTTTGGCCCCGGTTATTTTTACGCTGGTGCCCCGGATTCGTATGCTGGCATTTGTTCCGTTTTCGAGGACCTGAATATTTTTATTGAGGTCCCCGAAAAGAGCGTTTGCCTGTTCGTTGCTGTCAAATTGCAGTTCCCTGCACTCTTGATTTGTCTGCATGCGGGTGTCGACCTGCTATTGCTTCAAAGCTTCATTGATCATTTCCTGGAATCCCTGGGGCGATCGGTTTTTCAAGCGCTGTCCGTTGATAAAAATTGTCGGTGTGCCGGTGACTCCGGCTGCCTGGGCGTCGCGCAGATCTTTGCTGATTTTCTGCTTGATCGCAGGAGAATTCATGTCCGCCTCATAGCGTGTCATGTCCAGACCGAGTTTAAGCGCCGTTTCCCTGATCACTTCATCACTGAGCTTTTCGGCGGCAAACAGTTCATCATGAAATTCCCAGAATTTCCCCTGCTCGCCGGCGGCAAGCGCGGCACGGGCTGCAGGATCTGCAAATTTGTGAAAACGCAAGGGCATATTCTTGAAAACGATTTTTACGTTGTCCTTGTTTTGCTCGAACACCTGTTCGAGTTGCGGTGCAAGCTGACCGCAGTACGGTCATTCAAAGTCCGTGAATACGGCAATCGTGACGGGTGCATCTGCCGAGCCCATAAATGGCGAGCCGGCGGTATCGATTTCCACGACAAAATCGACCGACAGGGAGGTGAAGGTTTTAGCGGTGCTGTTGATGAGAAAAACGTTTTCACCACGGGCGTCGGTATCGATGGCGGTAACCCCTTTATCGACCGAGATACTACCCTTGAGCGTGCCGTTCGGTTCATAGATCAGGATACGACTCTCGGTGAGAACAAAAAGTCTTGAGCCATCAACAGATTGCACAAAATCCAGCGGTTTGTAGGGGAGTTGCCAGCTGAGGTTCTTTTCCGAAACAAGAGCTGGCGTGTTTGACGTTGCCGCTGGTGAAAAAGAAGAGCTGAAGATAAGCACTCCGCAGGCAACTGCAGCAAGAGCTAAGTATTTGGATCTCATGATATCCTCGTTTAATGTTTCAACATCGTTCATCCGGGCTGCCTTCCCGAGATGCTAATAGACTGCAAAAATAGCCATCATTCAATACTTTTACAAGCGATGATATGAAAAGGGAGGAGAAAAAATATGGTCAGTTAAGATAATTGATGGTATGTTGCTTCTTTTTTGTGGTTTTTGTAGTTGTTCACCTATAGTGCTTGACGTGTCGGAACTCAGTAATTACTAGTCGATTTTCTGCAGGGATTTATTGACAGCGGCAGGCATAAAGTCATAGCACGGTGATCATTGCATTGCGAGAGTGGCGGAATTGGTAGACGCGCTGGTCTTAGGAACCAGTATCTATGATGTGTGGGTTCGAGTCCCTCCTCTCGCACCACTAATTATGCAAGAACAGTCAGCGGTGTTTTGATTATTGTCTCTGGTCGGGGCAATTCATTGTTTTAATTTAAAAAAGGATGATGTCAAATGGATGTTAAGGTGGAAGAAATCAGTGCGTTGACAAGAAAGGTGACCATCACGCTCCCTGGAGAGCTGGTAACGGGCAAACTTGACGAAGCATACGCAAAGCTCCAGAAAGAATCAAAAATGAGAGGGTTTCGAAGAGGCAAGGTTCCGCGCAGTGTTATCGTTAAAAATTACAAGCCCCAGGTAGAGGCTGAAGTCGGGGAAAAACTTGTTCAGGATACCTATTTTGACATTATTGAAAAGCAGGATATCGACCCGGTGGTGCATCCCCAGATCCTCGAGCCCTCCTTTAACGAGGACGGTACCTTTACTTATGTTGCCCAGGTGGATGTCCGGCCCCAGTTTGAGCTCGCCGATTACAAGGGAATTGAGGTAGAAAAACCTGATTCGACCGTCGAGGAAGCCGCGGTGGATTTTGAACTGTCCTCGATGCAGCGTGACATGGCTGCTTTGAAGGCGGTTGAAGGCAGGAGCGTCGAAATGGGGGATGTGGTCATCGTTGATTATCAGGGGTTTCATAAAAATCACCCGATGAAACAGGTTAAAAACGACGACTACACGGTTGATGTTGGATCAGGCAGGATGGGACATGAGTTCGAGAGCAAGCTTGTCGGGATGAATCTGGGTGAGGAGGCCAGGCACGAGGTCGATTTCCCCGAAAAACATCCGAATCCTATTCTCGCTGGCAAAAAAGTTGAGTTCAGAATTAAGGTAAAAGACATAAAAGAGCGCGTACTTGCTGAACTTGACGATGAATTTGCCAAGGACGTCAATGAACAGTTTACCTCCCTTGACGAGCTCAAAGCAAAGATCAGGGAGAGGTTGCAGGCCGACAAAAAGAGTGCTGCTGACGGTGAGCTTACAGACCGTATCATGCAGAAGCTTCTTGAAAAAAATCAATTTGAAGTACCCGAACGGCTTGTTCGTTTCGAGGTTGAGGAAATGATCAAGCAGACAGAGCAGCAGCTTGAAAAAAGTGGAATGACGCTTGAGTCTGCCGGCATGAGTCGTCAGGAACTGGAAAAAAATAACCGGGCTGTTGCTGTGCAGCGGGTAGCTGGTGACTTTATTCTCAAGAAAATCGCCGAACTGGAAGAGATTAAGGTCTCTGATGAAGACCTCGACCGATCCTTTAAAAGGATTGGTGACCAGTACAATATGTCCGTTGCCAAGGTAAAAGAGTTCTTCCAGAATCGTGACGACCTCCTGCCGCTGATGAACGAGGTGCTGAACGAGAAAGTTCTTACCTTTCTGCGCGAAGAGGCAAAACTGGTAGAGCCTTCAGCCGATGCAGAAGCAAAGAAGAAAACCGGCAGCGAGGCAGCCGCCGAGAAGGCGAACTCAGAAGCCGAAGAAGCGCCTGAAAAAGAGGCCATGGAAGAAATAAGTGAAGTGATTGGTGAGGAAGCTGACAAAGAGAAATAATCAAGAGTTCCCCGGTTGATAATTTATCCATCGGTAATAACGTATCACTATACTCATGTCGACTGCATGGGCCTTCTGCCTGTTGCAGTCGAATCTTTTAGGGGATTGAAAAATGAATCTGATACCCATGGTCGTCGAGCAGAGTCCTCGAGGTGAAAGAGCGTATGATATTTATTCGCGGCTCCTCAAGGAACGCATCATATTTCTTGGCTCGGCAGTCAATGATGATGTGGCAAACGTGATAATCGCGCAACTGCTTTTTCTCGAAGCCGAGGACCCGGACAAGGATGTAACCTTTTACATCAACTCACCCGGTGGCACCGTCACCTCAGGCATGGCTATCTACGACACCATGCAATTTGTGAAATGTGACATAGCCACACTCTGCATCGGACAGGCGGCTTCAATGGGGGCTTTGCTGCTTGCCGCAGGAGCCCAGGGTAAACGTTATGCGCTGCCAAATTCCAGGATTATGATTCATCAGCCGATGGGCGGGTTCCAGGGGCAGGCGACGGATATCGACATTCACGCTCGAGAAATTTTAAGGATGCGTGAGGACCTCAATAAGATTCTGGCGAAACATTGCAAACTCACGGTAAAAAAGATCGCCGCCGATACCGAGCGAGACAATTTTATGAATGCCGAGGAAGCCAGAAAGTATGGTATAATAGACGAGGTGCTCGTGAAACGAACCGAATCTGACAAGGAAAACTGACAATGAGCGATTTTGATATTAGAGAGCCTGAATGCAAATGTTCGTTCTGTGGCAAAAATCAGGATGATGTCGAAAAACTGATTGCCGGTCCGGACGTCTATATCTGTGATGAGTGCATTGAGCTCTGTAACGAGATTGTCCAGGAAGAGGATGAAACAACCGGCACCGCCCAGGATGGGACAAATTTCAAGCCGGAAGCCCTGAAACCTAAAGAAATAAAGGAACACCTCGATCAGTATGTCATCGGCCAGGATAAGGCGAAAAAAATCCTCTCGGTTGCCGTTCATAATCACTACAAGCGTATTGACGCGCCGCACAGTGATGACGATGTGGAACTGCAGAAATCCAATATCATCCTTATCGGTCCGACTGGCTCCGGAAAAACGCTTGTTGCCCAGACACTTGCCAAGGTATTGCAGGTTCCGTTCTGTATCGCCGACGCGACGACCCTGACCGAGGCCGGTTATGTCGGAGAAGACGTCGAAAACATTCTGGTCAATCTCCTCCAGGCTGCAGACCACGATATAAAAAAGGCGGAGCGCGGAATCATATATATCGACGAGATTGATAAAATAGCCAGGAAGTCAGACAGTCCATCGCTGACAAGAGATGTGTCTGGTGAAGGGGTGCAGCAGGCGTTGTTAAAAATTATCGAAGGCACTGTCGCCTCTATTCCACCCAAGGGCGGACGGAAACACCCTCAGCAGGACCTGGTAAAGATCGACACCACCAACATACTTTTTATTGTCGGGGGAGCGTTTGTCGGGCTGGATGCCGTTGTCAAGCGGCGTTCCGGAACGAGATCAATCGGCATGACCGCCAAAGTTGTCAGCAACTCAGAGAAGAAGATCGGCGAATTGCTTGCTCTGGTTCAGCCTGAAGATTTGTTGAAGTTTGGATTGATTCCCGAACTCGTCGGCAGACTTCCGGTCATTGCCACCATGGAAGAGCTCGTTGAAGAGGATCTCGTCAGAATACTGCGGGAGCCCAAGAATGCCTTGACCAAACAGTACCAGAAACTTTTTGAGTTTGAAAATATCCAGCTGAGATTCACCGAAGGGGCGCTTTCGGCAATTGCCCACAAGGCACTTGAGAGAAAATCAGGTGCGCGGGGACTCAGGTCGGTACTTGAACAGGCGATGCTGGACGTAATGTATGATCTGCCCTCAAAGAAGAATGTCCAGGAGTGTGTCGTCAGTGAGCAGGTGATAACCAACGGCGATTACCCGGTGATCCTGTACCAGAAGCCCGGCGTTGAGGACGAATTGAAAAGTGCCTGAAAAATCACGAGATAATAAATAGGCTATGACAGAAACGACAGGTGATACCAAGCTTTATCCATTAATGCCGTTGCGCGATATTGTTATTTTTCCGCATATGGTGGCGCCGCTGGTTGTCGGCCGCAAGCAGTCCATTGCAGCCCTTGAAGATGCAATGGATAAGCGGACCGGCATTTTCCTTGTGGCCCAGAAAAGTCCTGCAACTGATGAACCGGGCCCTGATGGGATTCATCATGTCGGTACTCTTGCCACGGTCATGCAACTCCTCCGCCTTCCGGACGGCACCATCAAGGCGCTGGTAGAGGGAAAAAGCAGAGCGGAAATCGTCTCCCATGTTCCTCACGATCAGTTCATGCAGGTTGAAATACGGGAATTTCCCGAGGAAATCATTGTCTCCAGCGAGATCATTGCCTTTGAAAGGGAGTTGCGGAAATTTTTTGAACAGTATGCGGCAGCAAACAAGAAAATTGCCAGGGAGGTCACAAAATCGATCCGGAACATAGAGGATCCCCGGAAGCTTGTCGATGTGATCTGTGCCCATATGCCCTTGAAGGCTGACGTCAAGCAGCCGATTCTTGAGTGTCGGACACTGATAGAGCGCATTGAAAAAATACTCGATATTCTCCACCGGGAAATTGAATTGACCGAGCTTGAGCAGGAGATAAATACCCGGGTCAAGAATCGGATGAGCAAGACCCAGCGCAACTATTATCTCAGTGAGAAAGTGAAGGAGATTCAGAATGAGATGGGGCAGGGGGAGGATGGCCTGGACGACATTGCCGAACTTGAGGAATCCGTTAAGAAGAAAAAACTGCCAAAACTTGCAAAAGAGAAAATCACCAAAGAGCTCAAAAAACTAAGAAACATGCCGCCAATGTCTGCAGAGACGACGGTTGTTCGCAATTATATCGATGTAATCCTGAGCCTGCCCTGGAGCAAAAAAACCAACAGAAAGATCGACATCAACAAAGCAGAAGTCATTCTCGACGAAGATCATTACGGGCTCAGCAAACCAAAGGAACGTATCCTCGAGTACCTGGCCGTACAGGCCCAGGTAAAAAAAATAAAAGGTCCGATCCTCTGTCTTGTCGGCCCTCCCGGGGTTGGAAAGACTTCGATCTGCCGCTCGATCGCCCGTGCTCTCGACAGAAAATTTGTCCGGCTCTCACTGGGCGGTGTGCGGGATGAGGCCGAAATACGCGGACATCGAAGAACCTACATCGGTGCAATGCCGGGAAAAATCATTCAGTCCATGCAGCGTGCCGAAGTTGCAAACCCCGTTTTTTGCCTGGATGAAGTCGATAAGATGTCCATGGATTTCAGGGGAGACCCGTCATCAGCGCTGCTCGAGGTGCTTGACCCTGAGCAGAATGTTGCCTTTAACGATCATTACCTGGATATCGATTATGATTTATCCGAGGTCTTTTTCATAACGACAGCGAACAACCTTCATGGGATCCCAATCCCGCTGCAGGATCGGATGGAAATCATTCAGATCAGCGGCTATACGGAAGAGGAAAAGCTCAAGATCGCCGAGGGCTATCTCATACCAAAACAAATCCTTGAAAACGGCTTCGTCGATGGAGATATCAATCTCACCGGCGGTGCAATTCTTGAAATTGTAAGGCGTTACACAAAAGAGGCTGGCGTCAGGGATCTAGAGCGAAATATCGCCTCGCTGTGCCGTAAAATCGCACGGGACCGCTTGAAGAAGGGGCTGACCGAAAAGAAATATCGACTTGGTTCCCAGTCAATTCTCAAATATCTCGGTACACCGAAATATCGGTATGGACTCGCTGAAGAAGACGATAGGATCGGACTCACCACAGGGCTTGCCTGGACCGAGGTCGGGGGGATCTGCTGCAGATCGAGGCAACCCTGATGCCTGGCTCAGGAAAATTGATAATTACCGGAAAACTCGGCGAGGTCATGCAGGAAAGCGCCCAGGCTGCGCTGAGCTATGTCAGATCGCGGGCCGAACGACTTGGACTTGAAACTGATTTTTACCAGAAGCTTGATATTCATGTCCATGTTCCCGAAGGCGCTATTCCCAAGGATGGACCCTCTGCCGGTATTACGATTGCAACGACGCTTGTTTCCGCACTGATTAAAAAACCGGTACGCCACCAGCTGGCCATGACCGGTGAAATTACGCTGCGCGGACGGGTATTGCCGATTGGCGGGCTTACCGAGAAACTCCTGGCAGCCAAACGGGGTAACATCACCAATGTCCTGATTCCCAGCGATAATGAGAGAAATTTAAATGATGTTCCTGCACGAATTCTTAAAAAACTGACGATCACGCTGGTTGAGCATATGGATGATGTCCTTGAGCACGCCATCCTCGTCCAGGAGGGTGAATCAGTGTTTAAAAATGTTCCAATTTCTAACGTTTTCGAGGATATTAAGGTTTCCGAACATAATATTACCCAGTGATCTTTTTTACTTGACGGGGTAGGGTTAAGTTGGTAAAAAGTCATCCACATTGCGTGGGCGGGTAGCTCAGCTGGGAGAGCATCGGCCTTACAAGCCGAGGGTCACAGGTTCGAGCCCTGTTCCGCCCACCAAATCAGATGCAATGCGGAGCGGTAGTTCAGCTGGTTAGAATGCCGGCCTGTCACGCCGGAGGTCGCGGGTTCGAGTCCCGTCCGCTCCGCCATTTGATAGTCCAGAGAGATCCACAAAAGACCAAAACCCCGAGAGCTGACAAGGCTTTCGGGGTTTTTCTTTTCCGGTGACGTTCTTTAAAATCCATTGACATCCGGTACTTTTTGACGGTATTTTTGACGGTATATTTAAATACCGTCACAGGAGATACCGTCATGCCACTTACTGATACCGCCATCCGCAATGCAAAGCTGGAAGACAAACCCTACAAGTTGACAGACGGGAGAGGTCTGTACTTGCTTGTGAACAAGTCAGGGAAGTATTTTCGTTGGGATTATCGATTTGCGGGCAAGCGCAAAACACTCGCTCTGGGTGTCTATCCGGAGATCAGGCTCAAAGAGGCTCGGGAAAAGCACGAGGATTTGAGGCGCTTGCTTGCTCAAGGCATTGACCCTATTGAATACAGGAGGCAAGCTAAAGCACAGTCTCTTTCCGAAACAACAAATTCATTTGAAACCGTTGCACGGGAATGGTTTCTGAAAAATAAACACGTGTGGACAGAGAAGCATGCCCAGACAATTATTAGTCGACTGGAGAATAATATTTTCCCATGGCTGGGTGGTATGGCGACTTCTTCAATCACCGCGCCAATGCTGCTTGAGTCTTTGAGGAGAATTGAAGACAGGGGAGCCATAGAGACCGCTCATCGGGTCAAGCAGATCTGTGGCCAGGTATTCAGGTATGCGATTGCAACGGGCCGGGGAGAGCGTGACCCGAGCGCGGATCTTAAAGGGGCTTTACCTCCAACAAAGCCAAAGCACATGGCCACCATCACGTCGCCTGACAAGATTGGCGAGTTGATGAGGGCAATAGACGGTTATCAAGGCAATCTGATAACCAGATGTGCTTTGAAATTTGCGCCGTTGACTTTTGTCCGTCCTGGTGAGCTTCGCCATGCCGAGTGGGTAGAGATAAACATTGATGAGCAGGTATGGAAAATTCCTGCTGAGAAAATGAAAATGCGGAGTGTACACATAGTACCTCTATCAAGACAAGCGATTGTCGTACTTGAGGAGATACTCCCATTGACTGGCGATGGAAAGTATGTGTTTCCAAGCCTGAGAACTGGCAGTCGGCCTATGAGTGAGAATACTGTTCTCGCAGCCCTGAGGAGAATGGGGTATGCCAAGGAAGAGATGACGGGACACGGCTTTCGCGGCATGGCTTCCACCGTTTTACATGAGAAAGGCTGGTCGACAGATGTGATAGAGCGTCAGCTGGCCCATGCAGAAAGAAATAGTGTGAAGGCAGCATATAACCATGCCCAGCATTTACCAGAACGTAGGAAGATGATGCAATGGTGGGCTGACTATTTGGATGATCTGAAACTGATGTGAACCCTGGTTAATAGTTTTTTGAAGGTTTTACCCTAGGCCAAACTGAAAAACTGTCAGGGTAACTTGATACTTTTACTGGAAGGTATCTATTTTTTTGATCAAATTTCTAGCCTGATCAGATTAGGGTGCACAGGAATAACCCTCAATTTAAGGCCTTTAAAGAAATGAGAACCTTAGAAACGGCAATGTTAAGTTCGACGCTTTGCTGCTGAAATTACCTGATCAGGATTAAATCAATACAGCTAAAGTAGTTTTTGTTAGATTTTCAAATGATACGCTTTTCAGGTGAAAATCAGACCTCAACACTTTTCGGCAACAATTGGGCGAGACAACCACCGTCAATGTTAATCGTTTGACCCGTTATATAAGCGGCGTCAGAACTGGCCAGGAAGAGAGCTAATCGGGCAACTTCATTTTCTGATACTCCTCGTCGAAGCGGAATGTTGGCTTTTCGTTGCTCGATTTGCTCGTCGGCAATATTATCCCAGCGCTCCGTGACAATATATCCAGGTGCAAGTGTATTTACTGTAATGTTAAACGGAGCCAATTCGAGTGAGAGGGCACGGGTAAATGCATCAATCCCACCTTTACTTGTAATATAGGCTATACGACCACGAATTGCTTGAGTGGCTGTTAACGACCCCATATTGATTATTGACCCGCAACCATTGTCTATCATTTGTTTGGAGGCAGCAAGACAACATAAAAACAATCCCTTCAAATTGACGGCCATTACGTTGTCCCACTCATCGAGAGGTGTCTCCTGAAAGGAATACCCCAACCCCTGATTGCAGGAATTGTTCACTAATACATCTAAGTTCCCATTTGTGGATTTTATGACTCCAAACATCTCCCGGACGTTATCTGGTTTTGAGATATCACCAGGCAAAGAGTAGGCTTTTCCGGGCCCAATAGCTGTCAACGCTTCTGAAGCACCATCGACCTCATCCGGCGACCTGCCATTTACATAGACAAAAGCGCCTTCATGGACAAATTCCTTTGCAATCGCATATCCTGTACGCTTGGTTGAGCCCGTAACAAGCACCGATTTATTTGCATATCTCATATTGTAATGAATCCTCTTTTTTGCTCAGCACAAGCGAATTGCCAGCCACCATCGGAATCAGGCTAAAATTATGTCCATCATCTTTATTATAGGTCTCTTCAATTTCTTTCATCGGGATGTATAAAGCCTTCCAGAGATCCCAGTGTATGGGAACGAGTGCCTGACAGCCTAAGTCGTTTGCAGCCTTGAATATTTCTTCAGGAGACATGTAGAGTTTCCGGCCACTGCTCAAGAGTGCTATATCAATATTCATCTGATCTGCCAGCCTATTATAGTCACCGCTATAGTGGCTGTCTCCCGCATGAAGAATTGATAGTTTTTTTTGTCTGAGCACTATACCAAGCGCATAGGGTTCGTAAGGATCATAAAGGGACACCGCCTGAAGTTCTAATGTGCCCAGGTCTGTTTTATCACCCGCGTCGAGACACGTCACCCTCTCGTCAGCCACACCTGCCGCCATAATGGACTCTATGGAAGATTGGGGACCGAGAAAGCGGCATGAAGAATTTTGAGCCAAATATGTAATCAACTTTGGTTCGCAATGGTCCAGGTGTCCATGGGTTGAAATCAGATAATCTATACCGGCTAAATCCTCATAACCGACAGGCGAGGGAGACCGTCGCTCAAAGCCTTGTTTCGCATCTCCACCGAGGTACGGGTCTATCGCAGCCGTCGTGCCGGCTGTTTCAACTAAAAATCCAGCACCACCGAGAAAAGTCAACTTCAGTTGTTCTTTAGAAATAAGGTTCTTCATCTGGTGGCCTGATGTCTGTTAATTTTCCTGAATAGTGGCGCAGATCAACCGCTTTATATGGAAACCTGTTGAGATTTTCAGTTTTGATATCGACGCCTAGTCCTGGTTTTTCAGGGATCTTTAGGAGTCCGTCAGTGAAGCATAATTCTTCATCGACAACTTCTTTTCTCCAGGGAACGTCAGTGGCCATGATCTCATGAATCACATAGTTGGGAGTGCACGCCGCCAATTGAAGCGTCGCCGCATTGGCAATAGGTCCGCTTGGGTTGTGTGCGGCAAACCCGACATAACGGGCCTGTGCCATTGCAGCAATTTTTTTGCACTGGAGAAGCCCCCCGGCATGGCTAATATCTGGTTGAACATAGTCCACGCATTGATTACTCAAGAGTTGATCGAAACCGAAAATGGTGTACATCCGCTCACCAGCGGCTATGGGGACTGGTGATTTGCTCCGTAATTCAGACATGATTGCCGGATTGTCCGGAGGTATCGGCTCCTCGAAGAAATAGGGATCATATTCTTCGAGTTTGCGAGCAATGCGCAACGCTGTCGGTAAATTAAACCTGCCGTGGCCTTCGATCAATAGATCGATTTCATCTCCAACCGCATCCTTCACAGCTTTCACACATTCAAGCGCAAAACTCAAATCAAGCTTGGAAATCTCCATGTAGGATTTACCGAATGGGTCCCATTTTAAGTGCTTTGAAACCCCGATCTTTGGCTCGCGTGGCTGCTTCAGCGAAATGCTCAGGCTGAGTCGATCCCTTAAACCAGCCGTTGGCGTACAATTTTACCTTATCGTTTACTTTGCCGCCAAGCAATTGATAGACAGGAACACCGAGATGTTTACCAAGTATATCCCACAAGGCCATTTCGATACCGGATATTGCACTCATTAGAACTGGTCCGACTCGCCAGTAGCTGTCCCGAAACATATTCTCATAATGCGCTTCTATGTCACGGGGATCCTTGTCGATTAAATATCGCTCCAATTCATGGATCGAAGCGACAACCGCATGTGCCTTATACTCCAGAGAAGATTCACCCCAGCCAATAATTCCTTGATCGGTATGAACGGCGACGAAAACCCAATTGAGCCGATAGGCGTTAACGATGAACGTTTCTATTTTAGTTATCTTCAAGTTAGTTCCCTATTGGTGTTGTTACTATATTTCTATCACCGCATGAGCATACCGCCATTTACATCCAGCGTGGCTCCGGTGATGTATCCCGCCTCATCACTGACCAAGAAATGAACAGCATTGGCAATATCCTCAACTTTACCAAGCCCAAGTGGCACCTTAGCTTCAAGTTCAGCAATTTTTTTGGGTCCGTGTACTTCCTTGAGCATATCGGTTTCTATGATACCGGGTGCAATTGCATTAACGGTTATCCCATACTTTGCCCCGGTCCGAGCCAGGGTTTTGGTAAATCCGAGCTGACCACTTTTGGTGGCGGCATAGTGAACATGACCAAATAATGCACCTTGATGACCAACCATTGAACTGATCTGGATAATCCTTCCCCACCTGTGCCGCTTCATCAACTCGAACGCTTTTTTGCTGCACAGGTAATTACTCGTCAAATTCACATCGAGTACCCTTTGCCAGTCCTCAAGTGTCATTTCCTCGATATCTTTATCCTGGGTTATGCCGGCGTTATTAACCAGGATGTCTAAGCGCCCAATGTCTTGGTTAATGGTCGTAAACATTTCATCAACATCTTCAGGAATCGATACATCGGCAACAATTAGCCTTGATTCTGCTGAAAAGGAACGCAACTCGTTTTTGAGGGAAACTGCATCAGCCGATTCAGCACGGACATTGGCGAATACGATTGCGCCAGACTGAGCTAGATTGAGGGCAATACCTCTTCCGAGGCCTCGTGCGGCGCCAGTTACCAAAACAATCTTGGCAGACACATCAAATCGTGGATTCATTTCTATTCAGCTCCAAGAATATCTTGCAGAGTTTATTGGTGTCACTCTTCAACCAAGAATCAGATTGGGAAGCCAGAGCGTCAAAAAGGGAAGAAATGCGCAAGCCAGAATGACCACTATCATCAGGACAACAAATACCCAGATAATCCTTGTCACTTCATGATAAGCAACATCGCCCACCTGGCAGCTTACCAATAGCAAAATTCCGACTGGTGGTGTAATGGCCCCAACCATGATGCAGAGTATTACCAGCATAGCGAATTGGATTGGATCAATCCCGATGGCGTTGGTTATTGGCACGAATACCGGTACAAGAATTACCATCGCCGCCAAACCATCGAGAAACAAACCGATCAAAACGAGGATCAGGACTACAGCCAGCATCACCGTTATCTGGTCGTCACCGAATCCTGTAATAAGCACCGCAAGATCGTTGGGAACTCTGCCGACCGCCAGCACCCAGCCTATTACAGAGGCCGTTGAGATGGTGAAGAGAATCACACCGACATTGGTTGCCGTTTGGTTGCATGCCTGTAACAATTTTCGCCAGTTCAATTCGCCATATATCACTCCGAGAACAGCCGAGTAGGCAACAACGATTGCGCCGGCTTCTGTAGCCCCGAAATAGCCACCGACAACACCGAGAAATATTATCGCCGGAGCACCCAGAGGACCAATTGATTCAACGAATACCTTGAAGAGGTTTATAAAACCTTCCCAGTTGCTTCTTGGATAACCTCTTGCCACAGAATAGAAGATAACAAGCAGCATCATCAAGAAAGCGATGACAAGGCCCGGCACAACCCCTGCCAGGAATAGTTTGCCGATGGAGATATTGGTCATCGCTGCATAAATAATCATAACGATACTGGGCGGCAGTATTGGACCAAGAGTTGATGATGCCGCAGTCAGGGCGACGGCAAAATTAGGATCGTACCCTTCCTTTTTCATGGCGGGAATAATGATTCGTCCAATGCCGGCCGCGTCTGCTGTTGCGGAACCTGAAATGCCTGCAAAGAAGACACTTGCCATAACATTTACTAATCCAAGTCCGCCACGTATCCAACCAACCAGTGCCTTGGAAAGATTGATCAAGCGATCCGTTATTCCACCCGAGTTCATTAGCTCACCGGCTAAAATAAAGAGGGGAACGGCGACCAGCGGGAACTTATCCACCGAATTTACAATCCGCTGTGATACGATTTCCAGCGGTATATGCGGTAAAAAAAACGACATGGTGATGAGAGCGCTGAGTCCCAGCGATACAGCAATTGGAACACCTATTACCGCAAGCAAACCAGCGACGAATAAAACGGTCATAAGCATCATGATGACAGTGCCTCATCGTTGATATATTTGGGTTCATCTCTCCAGCCATATGCCATGTATTTCAACACCATTGTTATCAGAACCAGCATACTGAACAAGGGTAATGCCATGTACATGTAGCCATATGGTATTTTTAATGCGGCGATAAGCTGCCCCATCTGAGACATACCTAATTTGAAGCCGAAAAATCCTACTAGTGTGGTAAATACGGCAATGATTAGATCAACGACAACTGTGAGTCCTATGTATAGCTGACTTGAGGCCTTTGATCGAAAGTCGAAAAGGATAAAATGCAATCGCTTAGGTATAGCATAAGCTGCTGAAATGAAACTTGCATATACAAGCAGAAAGATTGAAATCTCCGATGCGGAAATGATAGATACATCGAAAATGTTTCGTGAAACAATGTCTCCAAAAACGACAATGAAGATGCCCAGGATCATTACCCCAGCAAATTTGTTCATCCATTCAGTAATACTTATATACAGGTTTTCTGCTGTCATTTTCCAACCCAATCAGGGGTGACCGTAGTAAATTTCATCCGATCACCCGTCTGCCTGAATATGCCGACAGATTATCGGCTGGCTTCGATCGCTTTAAGTAGTGGATCTGTATTATCAACGTCTTTGAGGATTTCCGGCCACGCACCAGAAAGAGCTTCTGTTAATGGGGCTTTTTCAATCTCAAGGATGGTAAGACCTTTCTCTTCTAGCTCTTTGTAAGCGTTCTCATTCAACTCGATCTGGCGGGGAGCCCCATCGGTACGAAACGATTGTGCACAGGTTTCTACAACTTCCTTTTCTGCATCTGACAAAGCCGCGTAACTCTTCTCTCCGATTACCATCATCATCAGGTTGTACATGTGCCCGGAACGAGTGATATATTTGGCGACCTCATATGATTTGCTGCTGAGGAAACCCTCCGGTGATGATTCCATACCTTCAACAAGACCTGATTGCATGGCGGTGTAGACCTCACTCCAGGGCACTGATACCGGGACAGCTCCCAGGGTTTTAAACATGGTTACCCAGATCGGGATCGGCGGTGAGCGAAACTTCATGCCTTTAAAATCACCAATCTCCTTTACTGGTTTGTCAATGGTCATAAAATCCCGAAAACCGTTATGCATGAAAGCCAGTACTCTAATGTCCTGTCCTTTCTGGATCAGTTCTTTTGTAATTTTACCTGCTTCTCCGTCCATGGCACGTTCTGCATGAACCCAATCCTTGAAAAGGAAAGGAAGCTGCCAAACCGTCAACTCTGGCTGAACATTTGACATATAGGCCGTGTCCGTAATGGTCATGGCTATCGCACCGAGACTGATTTGTTCGATAATCTCCCGGGCAGTGCCAATCTGACCTGCAGGGTAATGATCGACCGTCATCTCCACCGCCTTTGAACCTTCTACACAGGCCTTGAATTCTTCGGCTAGTTTAGAGTTGAGCGAATCCACAGCACTGTGCTGGGCCAGGGTAATTGCTGTTTTTGCATCGACCTGCACTGGCCAGCTCATTCCAAAAGTGGCCGCGATAACACCTGCGGCGAGCATGATTTTCCAATTCATTGTACAACCTCCTTGTTTAAGTGTTATCTGGAGATGATGGCGATGCTGCCATAGTCTCTACCAGCGTTCTGCAATTTCATAAAATCGCAGAATATCTCTCTAGAAAATTTCATGTTTTTTTCATACGAGCAATGAGGTCGACTTTCGCCCCTTGAGCATGTTTTTTTGCCAACTTCTCCGCCAAATCAGGTTTGTTGCCGGTTATTGCTTCTATGATTCTCTGATGCTCATCGATCAATTTGAGGGGCCGTTGAGTGCCGTATCCATAGACTCTTCGTAATCCGATGAGCAGCCCAACATATCGTTCGTATATCTCAAGAGCATCAGGGTTATCCGCCAATCTATACAATGTTGTATGAAATTCATTGTCCAGGCTGACAATCTTGAGATATTGGTCTTTGTGAATTACTTTCTGTAGTTTCAGGTGAATCTTCTCAAGGGAGTTGAAATTTTGTTCCTCATATTTTTCGGCACTGAGTCGTGCAAGTAGACCTTCGATAACAGTCCGAATATCATAGATATTGATGATGAGTTTGCTGTCCAGTACACGAGTAACTGCACCTTTGTGAGGGAGAATATCAATAAGTCCTTCACCCTTCAGCCATTGAAAGGCTTCTCTTACAGGCTGATGGCTAACATTGAAGCGAGTAGCGATCTCTTGGATAGTTATCCGTGATCCACCGTTTATTTCACCTGATATAATCTCTTCTCTGAGTCTATCTCTCAGAAGCTCATAGGCTGGGGCATTGATTTGGGGCATTTGGCAACTCCCGGTTATCGTGCAATGTTTGATATTTGATCAAATATATAAACAAAAATATACTACATGAAAAATTCTGTCAAGAAATATTCATAAAAGGGACTCGAGTCGATCTGTGAAACGATATGGTAGGTTAAGGGACTCAACTCAAATCTTATAAAGATTCAAGCCGGATACAGATATAGACTCTTTCTCTATATGTTACAGAGAACCTCTCAAACCCAATTAAAAAGGCTCGTATTGGCAATGTCAACCATTTAAGAAAATCTGCAAATAAGGGCTTTTCCTGTAAATATTGGGCAGGCGTTTTTCAGGGGAGCTGTCAGATTAAACAGAATCTTACTGTCAGTGGTTGTTAGCTTGAATCTGGATTTCTGCACTTTATTAGAACTCATGGCCAACCCAAATGATTCGACCAATTATCGAAAAATTTTCTCCAGCCTCGTAATCAGGGAAATTATCCCTATCCTGAGAACGAATGATTAATATACCGCCTTGCCTGGCAAGCCTTCTTACTTTAACAATTCCATCTTCACATATTGCATAGGCTTTGCCGTCTATAATGTTTCCCAGGTCATTTTCTGATAGATCAACCAGTACGATATCTCCGCCGCTGATGAATGGGGCCATCGAATCATCATAAACGTCAAACAGGGCAAGGCTGTCTGAGCCCTTGCGCATGATCCAGTCTTTGCGAAAAGCATAGTTCGCCTCTGTCAAATCACTGTCCGTGAGTGTTCCATAGCAGCCTGAAAGGCGGGAGCTGTATTTTGGCACCAGGGTAAACCCGGGTGCAGGGTCGTTTGTGCCAATAGCGATCGCATCAAGGTCATCCTCAAAATCGACTTCCTTGATCACCTGGTAGATATCGATGCTGCCTTTTGTTTTCATTTGTTCCGAGAGCTCAATCACTTTTCTGCCCAGTTCAAAGACCCCATCGTATCTTACACCGAGATAATCGGTGATTTTTCTCCTGGTCGCCTCATCCCCCTCGCGCCTGCCTTTGACATAATCATTGAGGCTTCCCGGGGACATGCCAAGCTTTTCGGCAAGAATTTTCTGTTTGCCGTCATAGCGGTTTGCAAGCACACAACTGAGGCCGGCACTAAATAAATTTCTTATCCCAATCGGGTTTTTTCTCATGATTTCAACCTCCTTTAACCACATAATACGCAAGTTGCGTATTATTGCAAGAAGATAATTCGTTTTTTCTTTCGCAAAGTTGCCGTCAATAGATAATAATAGAGGCATGAAAAGGATAAGTTAAAAAAGTTTGCAAGTTATTTATATGAAAATCAATATCTTATTTTCGACATTAAGAAAAAACAACGGAAGTTCGGGAAGAAAAACGCGATTTGTCTATCTATACTAAATTACGTTATTTTTAAAGGTTTGATATTTTTAAACACCAAAATGCATACAGAAAAAATTAATTATGCATATTGCGCGTAAAATGGTGAACGAGATGAATGAACACATGCTGCGCAGGATCATCAGGGATGAACTCGCCGCTCTTGTCGTACCGCAGCTGCTTACCCCTGAAGAGGCCTCGGAAGTCCTCAAGGTTCGTGTGGTCACCATGGCGAACTGGCGTACCCAGGGATGCGGGCCCAGATACATC
The DNA here is from genome assembly GCA_963696725.1 of uncultured delta proteobacterium. GTDB lineage: Bacteria > Desulfobacterota > Desulfobulbia > Desulfobulbales > Desulfocapsaceae > MADRE3. Next base: position 1,467 of record CAVOLI010000010.1, on the reverse strand, counting down.
AGGGCCGAAGGGAAGGTGCTGTATGCGCTTGCAGATCTTCATCTGTACCTGTCGGAAAGGAAGACCAATACGTGAAAGACTCAATTATAACAATATATTGTGTTGTTTACATGATTTTAATAACGTTTCGTGTGCTACTAAGATTAGCGGTAGATAATTAAAACCGAATAACCCAGGGGCGCCTGGCAAGACAGGCTGGGCGCCATCCAGAAATTTCATCAAAAACGCTTTTCTAAAGGTGTATGTATCCCAATATGAAATTGTATTTCAGACTTAAAGAGCTTGCAGCCAGGTGGCAGATAACAGAAGAAGAGATTCTTCACATGGCGGCAAAAGGGCGGATACGGTTCTCAACATGGTGGAGAGGGAAATCCGCTCTGGTAAATAGCGGAACGATCAAGGAATGGCGTTTCATCAACGAGTTCATTGCTATTGACAGCAGAAAATTTGCCATTGCCGTTTTGGAAAATTTATATACGTCCTCACATGCTGGAGAGATGAGACTCCACGAAGGGTACCTGCGGGATGGCCGGAAGATACTGTTGCACTCCGAGCGCTCCTATGAAGGCTATGCCCAGATGACAGACGATCTTATTGTCGAGGACAGGGTTCTGGTTGAGGGAGCTGCGGAAATCAATCCGCCGTTGATATGTCTGGGCGACATCATCGTGCTTCCGGAAGAGGTGAAACGGATAGAGACCGCGAAAGCCGAGGGCAAAAATCGGGGCCGGGATAAAACGGCCTCGCCAAAAACCGAAAGAACAGACATCCATATCATCGGCGGGTTGCTCGACCTGGTAAAAGGTGAATACACGTGTGAGCTTCCCTTCAAGACCAATCAGGGAATAATCGATGTGCTTGTAGAAAAGCTCGACGGCTTTTCCGGAATCTCGAAGCGCACACTTGAAGAGCGTTTTGCCAAGGCCAAAAAGGCTCTGTCAGAATACTAACAAACATCAAAACCCATTCCTTCTAAACTCAGCCCAACCGCAGTTACGGTCGATATACCGCAGCTGCGGTGTTTTATTATTGTATCACTTCTATAGTCCTCCCAGAACCAGCACGGAACCCCTTGAACGTATATGGAGGAACTATGAACATGACAGCTTTACTCCGGCTTCCGCAAGTTGAACGATCTTGCGGGCTCAAAAAATCAGCAATCTATGCAAAAATAAAAGAAGGCACATTTCCACGGCCTGTAAAGCTCGGAGCACGGTCTGTCGCCTGGCGAAGCAATGAGGTCGATGAATGGATTCAGGCACGACCAAAAACTCAGTGAATCGGGGATGGAAACGATGCTCAATACCCAGCTCCTCCCCATCCAGCAGAGTGCTGTTGATCTGCTTAACGAAGGTTTTTCGGTGTTGCCTGTCCAAGGGTACGATCACAGAGACAAACCGAAAGCACCCGCAGTCCCTTCCTGGAAACAGTATCAAACAAATCGAATGGACAGTAACAACGTGGCCG
>CAVOLI010000009.1:0-250465 GCA_963696725.1 uncultured delta proteobacterium | reverse complement strand
TGCTGAAGAATCATACGTTACCGTGAATGATGCTCCCGCTATATTGGCAGGGTTACTAACTGTAATCGGTACATCAATTTGCTCACCAACAGCACCGCTCGAGTTCTCAACAGTTAGTGATGTGCTTGCAACCGCAATTCCTGTGGTAGTGAATAATGATAGTATAAATAATGTAAACAGTTGTTTGGCGTATCTCATGATAACTCCACTCAAGGTCTGATAGAAACTCAGCAGCCGATTGCGTTTCTGGCTTCTCTTTTTTAGGATCTTAGCAGCAATGTTTATTGCTAACTATTTGTTGTATCTAAAGGTAGTTACGAGAAGAGCGGAGGGGGTATCTCAGGAGGTGTTAGATGGGATTGATAGAGAGAGATTTGTTCTGAAGGGGGTATTATCTGGTAAAATTCTGTTTTTCTGACTGGTTGAAAATAACTTAACAAATATGGAGTTCTTGTTTTTACGATAATTCTGACCGTTTCAGGTTTATTGTTATCTGGATAAGTTCGGGTTGTGATTAAAGCGTGTAAACTGGCAGTGTTCTGGAGGGTTGAGATGGCATTGCTAAACACTATTTGAAAATCCGAGGTGTTGTTCTCAGTTGATTTTTCAAGTTCTTGTACTTTGACAATCAGGTCCTCCAGGCTATTTGATTTTTTGGGCTTAAAACACTCGAGCGATATGAGGGAAAAAGTAAAGAACCCCACTATCGTTAATGTTAGTATTTTGGTTGCCCAATTGTTCATTTAAAAATTATCCTGAATTTGAAACTGATTATCGGTTCGTTTTAATCTAAACGTCTAGATGCAATAACTATACCGATATGGATGGGGTCTGCTTTGGATCTAAGATGATGATGGAGTATTTGAAATGATTCCAGGTGCATCTATGATGCGAGAGATAATTACTGAACGCCCAGGTATGTCAGTTTTAGAGAAACTATTGGATAAATGGTGTCGCAGTTAATAGACAGGGATTGGGTGTGCAGTCTATTGGATGAAGGGTGTTAATAGAGAGAATATACAGGAAAATTTCCTTTAATATCAGTGAGATCTTCAGTCATGATTTGTATGTTTGTCACTGAAATCTTACTATCGTGTTGCTGCGCATTCTCGAGGATTTGAAATTCAAAGTGGCAGAGGGGAATGTTTTCCCCTGAAATGCCCCTGGCGCTGGCCATTACAAAAATTATCTGGCCGGGAACTTTATCGTTTACAACATGAAGAAATGATGAGGTTTCTTTTGATTTATCTGCCTGCTTCAGGGCAAGAGATTCTTTATCAAAAGCAATGACAATTTTCATTCCAGCTATTTTTTCTGCACGATCAATTACAAGTGACAGTCTCAGGGGATTTGCTGGGTCCTCAACGACAAAGCTCAACCTGGCATCATTTGCGTTGGCGGCATTACAGAAAAGCAAAAGAAGGATGGCGTGAAACAGAAGAAACGTTGTTTGTTGTTTGGCAATTATCACGTTGTTCTCTGCAGTCTCAAATCATACCCATTAATCAGAGATATATAAATCTTATCGATAGTTTAAAGATAATACGGTTGATAATTGTCTGTGTCAAGGCTGACTTTATGGCAAAAGAAATAGTCTTTAACCAGGGTGATAAGAGCGCGTTGATTGAATCCCATTAAGAATTTTATACCTCTGAAAATCCAACATTCCGGATCTTTTGCGTGCCGGTTTAATTGTCGGTGGATATTGAAAAAAGTATTGATGACAGAGGTGTCTGCGACTAACGACTGAACTATTTAAGTTGCTGAATTCATAAAATAAATAATGTTCCATGACATCGCTTCATGCCCTGTTCGAGCAGTCGTTTTTGTTTGGGATTACCTCACAATCTTCAGGAATACCTGAGAATGCAACAACTCAGACAGCATTCCCGGCGGATAAATAAAAATCATGTCTACTAAGTTTGCAATGCAATAATAATTTTATTGTGACTGGAGAATAACGTTTTTTAATTTAAAGTGTTGTGATATCTGTTTGTTAAGCAGGATGTCCGCCGCCATTTAAGGCTCAACTACATATTGAATAAGGCAGACAACGTCAAAGTGTTAACAAGGTTGATGCAATATTGATTCCCGGTATTTGCGGTGAGGAGCAGAACACTGTGCTTGTACGAATCTTATCGGATGGCTTATTTCCACTGATTCTGGTAGGTTTTCATCGAGTTTGAGGGTTAGCGCAGGTGTTTACAATTTCTGCGAGCCTGAAGGATGGAACATAACAAAGTAAAGAAGTGTCCTCAAATGGTGACACTTTTTATGTCTTCAAGTTACATGCAGACCACTTTACCATTCAGTCTTCAATGGAGTGTTATGTTAGGGTATAGAGCCGCAATAACCGCGATATTGCCTCTGGCTGTAGTTCTGATTTTCTCTGTTCATGTATCTTTGGCACAGCCTGTCGGCATCTATGGCGTAAATCAGGATTACCCTGAGTTATCCCGAAATCAGATTGATACTGTTTTCACCCCGCCGACAGGCGAGCTCATCAATCTGCAGGCTGCCGCGGGAAGGGAGGTTTTTATCACCCTTACTGTTTTCGGCGGTACACAGCCATGGAAAGATTTTCCTGATTCAATACCGGTCATGAGTGATGGACAGAAGCTCTCGGATAAGTATGGTGGTGTCTGCCCCACCCATGCCGCATGGCGTGAGAATCGCCTGGCGCTGCTTGCTCGTTGGCTGAACGATTTTGCAGGGGAGAATGGTATCTCAGGAGTGTGGCTTGATTTTTTGCGCTATCCAGGCAAATGGGAGTACCCTGTCCCTGAAATCGTTGACAGCTGCTATTGTCAGCGCTGTCTTGCTCTTTTCCAGTCTGCAACCGGGGTCGTCATCCCGCAAGAATTGGTTGCTGTTAAGGAAAAAGCTTCCTGGATCAGGCAACATGCGTCTCTGGAGTGGATGGAGTGGAAGAAAGCGACGATCTCTTCGTTTGTGCGTGAAGCCAGAGCGGTGCTGGATCAACACCTTGAAAAGAAAAAGTTGAAGCTTGGCGTATTTCTTGTTCCCTGGAGAAAATCGGATTTTGATGGAGCGCTTTCATTTCAACTGGCCCAGGACGCGGAACAGTTTAAGCCGTATGTCGATGTGTTCTCCCCGATGGTGTATCACCGGATGGTGGGACAACCAGCCGAGTGGGTTGGCGAAATCACTGCGTATTATAAGGAAATGACCGGTGGCGAGGTATGGCCGATCATTCAGGCTGAGGATGTTTCGCTGAGAGTGAGAGCGCTGTTACAGCTGCTGCAAACGCTGGGGCAGAACGACTGCTCGTCTATAACTATTCGGCGATGAGGCCTGAGCAATGGGATCCTTTGCGTTTGTTCTCACCAACCAAAAATCTTATTCCCAATCCTGCCTTTGATCCTCAAGCCGATGGGCACAATACAGATAGACAGAGGCTGGACGGTGACGTTCCGTTGAATTGGACGGCCGGCGAAGAGGGCGTCATTCGTGATAGTCGGTTTCAGGTTAAAGCTTTTGATGATCTGGAGCTTAAAAGTGTCGGCATCACTGGTGGCAGGGACAGACAGGGGAGTCTGGGAACCGCTCTGCCAGGATGCGAACCCGGGGAGCATTATCGATTCAGTGCCGAATTCTACCGGGAAGACCGGGCAGATGGAAGCGCCTACCCTGAAGTCAGCATTTGGGGGAAAACGTATCGCCTTGATACCCACCGAAGTGCGGGCAATTTTCAAACATTGCATGTTGATATGGAGTGCCCGGAAACAGTAGGTGAGCAGGACAAGCGCTTTCGTTTCACAAACCGGTATCCCTCGACAATGTTCTGGATGCGCAAGCCAATCCTGCGAAGAGTGGACAGAGACCAGGGTAAGCGTACAGGTACCTCCGGATGATGGTTTCTTCCCTGTCGGTGTGTACGGCGGTTCGGCAGATAATCTTGAGAGGATAAAAAGCAGCGGCTTAAACAGCGCGGTTGTCATGCTTGATGAAAAGAACCTTGCGGCCTGTATTGAGGCAGATATCCATTGCACGCTTTCCGTGCCGAAGGATTCTGAGAAGCTGATAACTGTTTTGACCCGGCTAGAACCGCTTTTGCAGAAGGGAAGATTTTCTTTTTATGTCAATGACGAACCGGGAATCCATTCTTTTCCTGTCTGGAAGGCTGAGGATATTCAGCGAATTCTTAAAAACCGCTATCCCGAGCGATTTACTCACATGGCGATTGTGCGTCCCCAGGTTATTTCCGATTACCAGCGGAGTGCTGATTATTTCATGCTCGATCAATACCCGGTACCAAATATGCCGGTGATCTGGCTTTCAGATTCGATGGATGAGGCGGCCGGGTTTGTTGGCCGAAACCGTCTGCACTCGGTGATCCAGGCGTTCGGGGGAGGCAGGTTCGCCGATTCCGGCTGGCCCCGTTTGCCGACCTTTGCTGAAATGAATAACCTGGCGTATTTATCGGTAATCCATGGAAGCCGCGGGCTTTATTTTTATAGCTGGCCCGAAATAACTTCAACACAGAAGAGCAGAGAGGATTTTGAGGCGGTGATCAGGCGGCTGAACAGCCTGCGCTCCTGGCTGCAGCAGAAAAATGATCGTGAACCGCTTAAGGTTGAGATGGTGTCCCGCTATCGTTTTGACCCGACTGGGAATCCGGCAGTGCATTGTGCCTCAAAAACCTTGTATGGTACAAAAATGCTGATGTGTGCCAATACGATCAACACCTACACCGAGGCAGAGGTTGGATGCCTGGCACCATTCCTGGCGAATGGCAGGAGTATTACAGTGGTGAACCGTTCTATACGGTTAACGATGGTGTCAGGATACGGTTTTTACCATTGGAGGTAAAGGTGTTGCTGGAGGTGGTGAAGTAGAGTGTTATTTCAACTGGCCAAGGATCAATCGTACTGATTGTTTTTGCCCATTCCTGAAGAATTCGAGAGCAACCTCGGAGCCCGGAGTATTGAGGGCGACTCGATTCCTCAGATCCGCTGCGCCTTTGATTGGAATTCCCGAGATTGAAATGATGATATCTTCTTTCCGCAGTCCTGCCTGTTCCGGCAGGAGAGTCCTCTGTTACCTCCACAATGCTTGCTGCCTGAGTGGTTGGTCGGCAGATTTTGTGAACTCAACTGATCACTGTCTGCATCCTGCATGGCAATGCCGAGCCAGGCGCGGGTTACCGTGCCTTTTTCCAGCAGCTGTTCGCTGACAGTGCGGGCAATATTAATGGGGATGGCAAAACCGATTCCCATATATCCGCCGGTCTGGGTGAGAAAAGCGGTGTTGATGCCGATTGCCTCGCCGTTGGTGTTGACCAGCGGTCCTCCTGAGTTGCCGGGATTGATGGCTGCATCGGTCTGGATATAATCCTCGTAATCGCTGATGCCGAGCGCATGTCTTCCTGTCGCGCTTATAATGCCTGCAGTTACGGACTGGATGAACTCGTAAGGGGCTCCAAAAGCAAGAACCCATTGCCCGGTTTTTATGGAATCAGAGTCGCCAAGCTGGATGGCCGGGAGGTTTTTTCCGTTTATCTTGATCAGGCCGATATCGGTCTTCGAATCGGTGCCGATGATGGTGGCAGCGAATTTTTGTTTGTCGGCAGTGGTTACGGATACCTCGGTGGCGTTTTTGATCACGTGATAGTTGGTTAATATATATCCATCCTGGTTGATGATGAAGCCGGATCCGAAGCTGTAGCTGGTATCATTGCTGAAGAATGGCTCCCTGTCATTTTTGCCGGGACTGTCGCCGAAGATGTCCTTGAGAATCTTGTTGTGGGCGGAGGAATCCTTGCTGCTGGTTTTTGATTGTTACCTGGATATAGACTATGGCCGGTTTATTCTGTCGATAATATCAGTAAAACCATCGGGTTGTATTCCAGGGGTGTATGGCAAACACCTGGTGAATTAAAGCGAGAGAAAGATATGGACCAGGAGAAAAACCGTTTTTAGCTGTGGACGTTTCATAGAAAAGATGAGTTCAGGCGGGATTAGTTATAGTTAATCTGAAATGTGCGCGATGGCTGTATGGTAATGGGCTGATATAAAATGACAATACTAATATTTTTTTCAGACAGGGTAATAAGGATTGACAACTATTTCGATCTTGGAAATAACCGGTTCCGCTGCGCCCATATATTGCCAGTGCCATGACTCCCAGGGCATTTTCAGGCGGTTGGTCTCTGAATAGATTTCTTCAAAGCCGAAGAGTCTGCGCCATTTTCCTGCAGCCAGAGATATTGTTCTGTATCGGCAAAGCGCCAGTTGCTGGGGGAGAAGTCCACCGCCGTTCCAAGCATGTGGTTTGAGTATCCCGGCGGTGCGACATAGCGAATAATATCATCGAAGTCGCGTCCCTCGTGCGAGCATTCTTTTAAAAATTTTTGTCTGGTAACTGGCTGAGCGATATCCCGATTCCACCTGAATCAGCAGGCCATCTTCCTCGGCCTGTGTCAACATCGCCACCAGATTTTTCTGGGTTTCAATGGTTACGTAGATCTTGCCTTCATCTTTACAGAATTTTGGCGGTATCTGTTTAAAATCACTATAGGTTAACTTCGGTGCCTGAACCTTGTTGCCTTTCCAGGGAGCAGGAACCGGGTAGTGCACGCCGTCTATGGTGATCATTTCCTCGGTTATTTTGTCAGCAGATGACTGTTCCTGATGATTGTCCGGTGCATCGGCTGAAATGCGTGCTCCAGCCTTTGAAGGAACTAAAGCAAGGCATGAGACAATAAAAACTGTTCTTAGCAGATAGGATACATGTATCGTCGGTTTGCTGTTATGGTCCTGTTTTCTAGCTCTCTGGTCTTTAAATTCTGAAGGTGCGGACAGGACCGTATTTTTGGTGCTGAATTCTCTGGTTCATAGTGATAACAGACTCAACAATTTGGAGCAAGACTCTGTTTTTATCACGGTTATCTGGTGATCGGGCATTCACTCAAACCTTGTTTTGCGGGTTTTTGATAGGCAGAAACAGATCAGGAGAATTTTTTTAAAGAGATCAAACAGCGCTTTTGTTATAGTATCCCGGTTAAGAATTATGATCCTTAATAGATAGTCTGTGCAAACATTTAAATATAGAATTTGAACGATATGAATAGAGTTTTATTAGTTTTTTCCTCCTTCTTGTCTTGCCCGGAATCCTCTTCGCAAAAGAAGAAAAGTACGATATTGCCTATATCTGGGAAGAGAGCTTGACCTTGTTCTTGATTATCAGCAGGAACTTGAAGCACTGTTTGAACCGGAGCAGATCAGAAAACTGCGGATCGTCGGCCGGAAGGACGGTGCCTACGGTATTGTCTATGACCTGAAGCAGTGCGTTGTCTTCTGCGCAGGAGATGGTGAAACAGAGTGAGATGTTAAGAAAGGCCGGGCTTTCTGAATGTTTTGCCATTGAGGACCAGGGCTATTTTCGGCTCTTTAATGTCAGTTACGGGCTGGGACCAAACTTGAGGACCTGAAGAAGCTCTATGGCAGAATCTACAATTATCTCGGGCAGGAGGTGGGTAAAAACCTTTTTATCGAGAAAACCAATTCAGATAACTATACCCTTATCTATCGTCGCCGGGGTGATCGGGTCTCGACCTATGCTGTTGCCAAAAAGCACAGAAAGCTTCTGCAAAGGCGAAAAATATACACCTCGATAACACCGGAGAATAATAATCCGGTTATTTTTGGCGAATCGAGTTATCTCGATGACAGCAGCGGGTCCGAGCCTGCCTCGGTGGCAGCAGATAGCGGGGAGGCCAAAGGAGCTGAGCCCGAGAAACAAGCAACAGTTGTCGCGCAGGCTGACGCAGATACAGCGGCAGGCTCAGAACCTGAGCCGGAGAAACAAGCAGAGGTTGTCGCCAATGCTGCTGCAGAGACCGTGGAAGCCTCAGGAGGTGAACCAGAGAAAGAGTCGCAGGTTGTCGATCAGGCTGCCGCAGATACGGCGGAAGCCTCAGGAGATGAGCCCGAGAAACAATCAAAGGTTGTCGTCCAGGTGCCATCCACTGCGCCGGTCAAGTCGAAAATTGTGCATGCCCGGAGCAGCAGCAGTGTCGAGAAGGATATTGAGGAGTATATTCAATCGCTCAGAAAAAAAGGAATGCTGTCGAGCGATGAATCAACCGGCTGGATGGTTTTTGACCTGACAAAAGGTAAAAGTGTTGTCGATATCAATGCCGATCAGGTTTTTCAGGCAGCGAGCATGATAAAGCCCTTTGTTGCCCTGGCTTTTTTTCATCAGGCCAAGGAGGGTAAATTCGTCTATGGGCCGAAAAGCCGCTCGAAAATGGAGCTGATGATTCAGCGCAGTGACAACAGTGCCACAAACTGGGTCATGAAGGTTGCCGGCGGACCGGAAAAATGTGAAGAGATCCTGCGGCTCCATTACAGCCATATTTTTAAAGACACAAAAATCGTTGAATATATACCCGCCGGCGGAAAAACCTACAAGAACAGTGCAATTCCCTCTGATTATGTCCGGTTCCTGCAGGCGCTCTGGAATGACGAACTGCCCTATGGAAAGGAGATGCGCCGCCTGATGTCTCTGCCGGGGCGGGACCGTCTCTACAACGGCACGCCGATACCACAGGGGACACTGGTCTATAATAAGACCGGATCAACAGCGTACCTCTGCGGTGACATGGGAATTCTGGTACCGCGCGATAAAAAGGGACGGCGCTATCCATACGCCCTTGTCGGGATAATCGAGAGAAGCTCACGGCCCCAGGATTACGGCAACTGGATGCTTTCACGAGGAAACGTTATCAGGAAAGTATCGACGATTGTCTATGAAGAAATGAAGAGACAGTATCAGTTACTATAGCATTTCAGCTTCTGCAGGTCAGGGCATCATGTGATTCTCGGAATGGCAATGATCTCAGCCAAATTATATCGATATTCGATTGACACCTTCAATGGACGATTTGCCAACGGATGGTGTTATCATCGGCTCTACAAACGCAAACGCTTAACGATCAGCATTGTCGGTGACGGTCAGCTCATCGGCAGAACAGAAACCGGCGAATTCAGGAAGGATCTGAAAAAACAGGGGCTGCACGCCACCGGTCTGTGCGGGTTTGATTACAGCTTTCCTCCCGGCTTTGTCGCCGATCGCTTCCAAGAGCTTGAAATATTTGTCACCGGCCTCGATACGCCGCTTTTTGCCATCCAGGGCAATGAGGTGGAAACATTGGTTCCAGACCCGGCTCAGAACGTTTGTTTCATGCATATCCCCAAGACGGCCGGATCCTCTTTTAATGCCTTTCTGAGACGCTGTTATCCCCGGGACCAGTATGCACCTCATCTGGAGCGGCTGCCGACAGAGGCGCTTGAATCGATTGTCGAGGCAAGCCGCTGCATATCTGGTCACTTGCCCTGGTACAGGATGCGAACGCTATCGAAAAAAAAATCCTGCCGTCTTTATTCGATCATCAGGGAGCCCTATCGCCATCTCCACTCCCACATCAATTATGTCAGGCGGATTTTCACCGATGGCGGGGAAGAAGCCCATTATGACTATCAGCACAACGAGGCAATACGGATTCTGGCTGAAAAGCTGGTGCGGGTGGACTTCAAAAATGACAGGCAGGCAACGGATTTTGTTGCTGATCTTGTCGGCTATGAACTTGAATTTTTTGATAATATTCAGACACGCTATTTTCTTGACTACCGGCCTGAGCGGGTGGGGCCTGCTGATTTTGAAAATGCCCGGGAAAACAGCAAACGCTTCAGCCTGATTGGACTTACCGAGCAGTATGAACGCTTCGTCAAGCGGTTTTGCCGGGACCTTGAGTTACCTCCCCAGGCCGAGCTGCAGCGTGCAAACATTGCCGATCAATATCAGCTTTTTGACACCCTGAAAAGTTCAGCAGGGAGCCCGCTCCACGACCTGATTGAATTTGACCGCCGCCTCTACCGCCACGTTGCCGACAGTTTCTGGAGCGAAACAGGAAAACGATGAGTATAATCTGTTTGTCATGGTCGTATGAGGAAACAAAAGATTTTGTTTAGCGACAGGATGTGAAATGCCGGTTTACGAATACGAAGCGCTTCTGAGCAACGGGAAGAAAGAATCCGGGGTAATGGATGCGGAGAGCGAGTCTGCTGCCAGGAACCGTTTGCGCTCAGCGGTTAAATATCCCGTCAAGATACGCCTCTCAAGGGAAAAATCACACACGGCCGACTCATCGGGGCTCGGCCGTATCTCGCTTTTTGAGCGGGTCAGGAGCGAGGAAATCAACATCGTCACCCGGCAGCTTGCCACCCTGCTCGGAGCGGGAATACCGCTTGACAGTGCACTTTCGAGTATCGTTGATCAGAGTAGTAATCCCGCCTTGAAAAAAATGACCGCCCAGCTCAAGGAATCGATCAGTGAGGGCGAGCCGCTCAGCCAGGCACTGCGAAGGTATCATCGCCTTTTTCCCAATATGTACACCAACATGATACGAGCCGGTGAAGCATCCGGCTCCCTGGATAAGGTGCTGGCAAGACTGGCTGACTTCGGTGAGAAGCAGGAGGCCCTGAAGGCCCGGCTGCGGGCGGCGCTCGTTTATCCTATCTTTATGGCGGTTGTCGGTACCGGCATTCTCTTTATTCTGATCACCTATATCGTTCCCAATATTGTCCAGGTTTTCGAGGATATGGAAAAAGCGCTGCCCCTGCCGACCATCATCCTGATCAATACCAGCAGTTTTTTACGGAATTACTGGTGGCTGCTTCTGCTCGCCATCGGCGCGCTCGTCATTGCCGGCCGTCTGCTGATACGGCAGAAGGCGGGCAGATATGCCTGGGATATGGTGAAACTGCGGACTCCCGTGATCGGCGGCGTTGTCCGCAAGGCGATGCTTGCCCGTTTTTCGTCGACGATGGAAAGCCTGCTTGGCAGCGGAGTGGAGATCATCGATTCACTCGAGATCGTCAAGCGGATTATCGATAACGTCCATATCTCCAGAGTGATTGATGAGGCTATTGAGCATATCAATAAAGGCAAAAGCATGGCGAGCGCTTTTTCGGGATCGAGATGGTTTCCTCCGATGTTCGTGCAGATGGTTGCCGTTGGCGAGAGCAGCGGTCAGCTCGAGGAGATGCTCGCCAAGGTAACGATTTCGAGTGAAAGAGATGTCGAGTCGGCAGTCCTGGGAATGACCTCCCTGATCGAACCGGTAATGATTGTCTCGATGGGGCTGGTGGTTGGAATGATTGTTCTGTCGATACTCCTGCCGATTTTTGAGATGAATCAGATGATCGGCTGAAAAAGGAACTCACCGAAAAGAGCAATATCTGGTATAGTAGTTGCTTGTTGAAAAAACGAATCATAAAGATGGATGTCACCTTGAGGTCGATCAAGAGGAAAATCGCCATGCATAAGCGGTTAACAGCTCTTTTAGTAAGTATTTGCTTCATCGCAGCACCAGGCTTTGCTGCTGCAGAGGACGTTGCGCTCGACAGTTCCTTTGGCAACGAAGGGGTGGTGACCACCAAACTTGGATCCAGCGTCGATCTGGCGACGGCAATAGGGGTTCAGGATGACGGCAGGATTGTTGTCGCCGGGTCAAGCGACAACGGCCTGGGAAGTAAAATGGCGGTTATCCGCTATCTCCCCGATGGTACCGTCGATCATGAATTCTCCTTCTCGATGGGCGGTTCTCTTGGGTCTGTTCATGCCGATGACGCTGTCCACGCGATTGCTCTTGAAGCTGATGGTCGCATTCTGCTTGGCGGCACCTTGACGGTTGACGGCGTTCGGGAAGCTGCTGTTGTTTCATTACTTCCCCAGGGTCAGCTTGACGTGAATTTCGGTACGAACGGCATCAGCTATATTGAAGCCGGCGCTGTTGATTCGGAGATACGGGATTTAGTCATCGATGAACAAAACCGGATTATTGTCAGCGGTTTTGTTGATGACGGAACGAGAGAACGTCCGCTGGTTGCGCGTTTCAATGAGAATGGGGAACCCGACCTGTTGTTCAGTGAAACTGGGGTTTTCGTCGACGATATCACCGAGGGAAGGGCGACAGGGCTCGCCGAGTCAGCTGACGGCTCAGTGATTGTAGGCGGCTACAGTGTCCGTGATGACGGCTGGAAAGGGCTCTACCTCGGGCGATTTCTGGAAAATGGTGAGCTGGACACTCAGTTTGGAGAAGACGGGCGAGCGGTCTGGTTTGACGACGTGGAACAGATTCTTGTGCATGATATCGCCCTGTCCCCGGATGAAAAAATAATCCTGGCAGGCCAGGTGGAAACGGCCGACGGCCAGAATCGTATCATGCTGGCTCGATATGAAAAGAGCGGGGAGCCGGATACCGGTTTTGGCGAAAATGGCATCCTGGTTCACGATACCGGCCTGGACAGCGGTGTACAGAGTCTGGTCGTCAACCCGGATACGACAATTATTGCCGCCGGTTATCAGGCCTCATCGACCGGCAAGGATATGGTGATCATACGATATCTTCCCCCGGTAACGGAAGAGACGATTACCGAAGCCCTGGAGCAGCTGACAGAGACCAGCGTGTCCGGAGATGAACCGGTCGAGACAATTAGTATTTCCGCCCTGAGCATTGTAGAAGGGTCGATGAATATTCCCGTTGAAACCCCGGCAGCACAGAATTATGAAGCTGACCTGATCACCACGGAACTGGCCGGAAGTGACGAAGTCAGCAACGCGATCCTGATGACTGAAGACGGATCCATCTATACGGTCGGATATTCAGGAGATGATGAAAACAGCTCCTTTATCGTGGCCCGTTATTCGGGGCTGGTCGGGGAAGGTACTCCGGTCGATTCCGGTGCGGCGGCGGTCACCGAGTTCTACAGGATTGGAACCATGCCGGTCACCGGCGTTACCAGGGTTGGTGCCATGAGTGGCGGCAACATCGTTTTAAAGGGTGCGTTTGACAGCACCGATTGCACTGAAGGCTGCGAAGAGTCCTGTCAGGATGCAGAAGACAGTGCATCCTGTATAAGCACGTGCGAGGAAAGCTGTCAGATACCCTCGGTTATCGGGCGGGGAGTCGTCTACTCGATTGAACCGAATCCGGATTATGAGGACGGCACGGCAAGCGGTACCGATGATGCCGCAATCGACAGCGATGCTGATGCTGCATCGCTTGAAGACAGCAATGATTCAGGTGGAACTGATTCAACAACCACTGGTACATTTTTCGACTTCAGCGACTATTTCGTCAAGAAAGGGCAGACCGAGGATGGTTCGGGAGTCGGTACCTACACAAGTGAAATTGAAGGAATTAACCCCCAGACAGTATACTATGTCAGGGCCTATGGACTGCTTTCCGATGGCTCGATCATCTACGGAAATCAATACAGCTTCAGGACAGAGGATTCCTGCTTTATCGCAACAGCAGCCTTCGGCTCGATCGATATGTTTGCCGTCAAAGCGCTCCGGGATTTCAGGGATCACTACCTGATTCCGTATGAGTGGGGACAATACATTGTAAATACATACTATTTCATATCGCCGACGATAGCTGAGCTGGTTGAGCAGTCTTTTTTCCTGCGGCTGTTGATCATCCTGCTGCTGACCCCTGCAGTCGCCGGGGCCGTTTTTCTGCTTTACACCACGGTGCTGATGAAATGCGCCCTGATCATCGCCGCGCCGCTGGCCTGGTGTTACATTGCTTTTCATAAAAAAGAATATGGGATCGTCCATGCATAGGAACCAACAGGAAAAACAGTCCCCGATATCTTTGCGGTCATATTCTCGGCAGCGCGGTTTTACCCTCATTGAACTGTTGGTTGTTTTAATTATTATCGGTATTCTTGCCGGCTATATCGGCCCCAAGATCATGGGACGCCCTGAAGAGGCGCGAAGAACAAAGGCCGCGTTGCAGATCAGCGGAATTGAGACCGCTTTGAAGCTTTATAAACTGGACAATGGTGTGTACCCTTCGACGGAACAGGGACTTCAGTCACTTATAGAACCTCCGGCCACCGGAAAACTGCCCCCCAGATGGCGTGACGGTGGCTACCTGGAAAACAGTAAATTACCAAAAGATCCGTGGGGTTATGATTTTGTTTATCTCAGCCCGGGAGTGCACGGGGATTTTGATCTCAGCTCGTACGGCCCTGATGGGGAATCAGGTGGGACCGGCGAAGATGCCGATGTCAACAACTGGGAAATTGAGTGATCGCTGTTGCCGGCAAACGAGATTCATCACCGCCCCCGGTCAACGGGCCTGGCGACCATTGAAAGGGGCTTCACCCTCCTGGAACTGCTGGTGGTTCTTACGCTGATTGCGATAATGCTTGCTCTCAGCGTCCCTGCTTTCCGAACGTCTCTCTTTTCAGATCAGCTGCGGCAAAGTGCCAGATTCATTATCGGGACAATACATGAAGTGCGGCAGGCAGCCACAGGAAGCAGAAACGGCTGTTATCTCTCTATTGATCTGAGTGAAAATCAGCTCAGCTACACCTGTCCGCAGCCGCCTGCCCAAGGTGAGGATACCCAGTCGCCTGAAGAGACGCCGGCGCCTGTGGTAAAGCTGGGATCTGCGGTCAGTGTTGCCTCTCTCTGGAGCGGCATGGATAAGCAGGTTACTTCGGGCACTGTGTCTCTCTGGGTCAACCAGAATGGCCGGATGGACCAACTGATTATAAATCTCACGGATGGCGAGAAGGAGCTGGCGCTTATCTGTTCGGTGTTTATTTCTGAGATACGGCTTGAGGATAAAGCAATGACCCCGACAGACCTTGAACAGGAATAGCACGTTTCATAACTTCTGGATGGTGCTTCCAGGCAGCGATTATCATGGTGATCATAAAAAGACACAACGGCTTTACACTCCTTGAGGTGATGGTTGCAATCTCAATTCTTGCCATTGCCCTTACCGTTCTGCTTGGCAACCAGGGTCAGAGCCTGCGCCTTGCCGAAGAGAGCAGGTTCGCTTTCACCGCATCCCTGCTGATAAAGGAAAAATTTGCTGATTTTCAGATTTCAGGGGAAGAGCTGTTCAGCACGGAAGGGGATTTTGGAGACGATTACCCCGGCTATTTCTGGGCGCTTGAAGTAGAAGCCCCTTATTTTGAGGATTATCCGGCCTTGATCGGGGCCGCACAGTATATTCAGCAGATCGACCTGAAGGTGTTTACCGAAGATGAGCAGCAGACGCTTAATGTCAGAAGATTCAAGCTGGTCGGTATCAAGTGATGGCAGAACAACGCGCTCCTGAGGATTGTGGCGGGTTTACCCTGCTTGAAGTGGTGGTGGCCATAACCATATTCGGCCTGGTAATTTCACTCGTTTATGTCCTCTATGGTTCGGTGACCTCGATTGTTACAGCGGTTGAAGAACAGGCAAGCCGGGATGTATCCGCAAAAATAATCCTGGACCGTCTTTTTGATGACCTGTCCGGTGCGTATATGGGGGAGCAGGGATATGTCGCCGGCGGAGAAGCAAACAGTTTCAGCAGGGAGGAACCGATTCTTGCCGCAACCACGACAGCGCATCTTCGCTTGAACCCGGATGCGCCTCCGGTTGATGTAACCCTAGTCCGTTACTATCTCAGAGAGCAGCGCGATTCGGAAACATTCAGCCTGCTGCGTTCTGATACCCCCATGGTGAGCGATCTCGAAAGCAGCTTGTCACAGGAGCAGCAGCAACATCTGCTCTCTGACGAGGTAGTGGAACTGATAATTCTTTATATCGGCCATGATGGTGAAGAATATAAAGAATGGAACTCCGTTGATGATTTCGATGCAGAACAGGATGTTCATGAACGCTATCCACGAGCGTACAAAATCAGCTTAACTCTCGGCACCGGTGGTGATGATCAGGAAGCATCCGCACGCTATCGGACAAGTGTTTCCATATCCGCCGATCTGGTTGAGTTTGAGGGGGACCAGTGATATCTCTATATAAGTTCTGCCTGCCGGGCAACAGAGGCGTGGCGCTGCTGCTCGTGGTTTCTGTGGTCAGCCTGCTGACCGTGATCATACTTCAGTTTAACAGGAACATGCGGCTGAACCTCGAGGAATCGTGGTCGTTCAAGGATCGTGAGCAGTTGTATTCGATTGCCTCCTCCGGCACCGAAATAGCCCTTGCCGTTCTCCATGCAGACAGCAGCGACAATGACTATGACAGTCTCTACGACTCCTGGTCAGTAATAGGTGATGAGCCAATACAGGTTTTTGAGCGAAGAGCCCAATTGAGTCTGACGATAACGGATTTTTCCGGCCGCTTTCCTTTGAACAGCATGGTAAACAGCGTGGCAGAAGGGAGTGCTCAGGGAGCCGAGTCCGGACTTGCCCCGGAGCAGGCCAGAGAAGTCTTTCGCCGCCTGCTCCTCTCCGGCGAGTTTGCTGTTGAAAATGATCTGCAGGCAGATGAAATTGTTGATTCAATTATTGACTGGCTGGACAGTGACAACGAGGAATCGACCTACGGCGCCGAGGAGGGTTACTATGAGTCTCTTGAGTATCCCTATGCTCCGCGGAACAATCTCATGAAGCTGCCTAATGAACTGTCGGCAATCAAAGGGGTTACGCCGGAGTTATTATATGGTAATGATGAAAAAAAAGCGCTGATGGATTATATTAGCGTCTATAGGGAACAGCAAAACGATTAATATCAATACAGCAAACCCGCTTCTCATTCAGTCTCTGGACGACAGAATAGATGCTGAGGCGGCAGCACTGCTGGTGGAATACAGAGAAGATGAAAATAATGTGGAAGCGCTCAGCGAACCCTCATGGTATCGGCTTGTTTCGGGATGGCCCGGAGACATAGAACTCGATGATACCGTTATGGTGACAACGAGCAGTTATTTCATGATCAGGGCAGTGGCGGTGCTGGATAATGATGAGTTGACAATGAGCGCTTACGTGCGGCGTTCAGGAAAAGAAAAAATGGAAATACTCTACCGAAGAATCAATTAATGTATGGCTGAATCACTTGTTTCCATTGTCATCGCCGATAACCGGGTAAGCGCAGCGAAGTTCAATGCTGAAAAACGTGATCTGAAGATCGATGTCGGTGATACGGCCCGTTTTGAAAAGATCAGTGATTTTTCGGAATGCGTCGCCACGGTTCTTGAAAATTGCGCAGCTTCCTCGCTTGCCTGCAGGGTGGCCCTGGGTCCTGAATATCTGTTCTTTCGCTCGATTTCTCTGCCGTTTTCTGACAAGAAACAGATTGCAAGCATTATCCCCTTTGAAATACAGGACAATGTTTCCCTTCGAGAAGATGAATACATTTTCGATTATATCTCTATTGGTAACAGGAACGGCGGAACCCAGCTGCTTGCCGTGCTTCTCAAAAAGGAAATTATCCACAACCTTTTGACGGTGCTGGGCAGCTATGATCTTGATCCGGAAATTATCACCATTTCAGGGATTCCGTCCTGTCACAATGTCTATCGAAGGGGTGAAAATGAGGCTGAGAGCGGTTATCTGCTCAATGTCGGCATACGTTACGCGGCCATCTACCTGGTGAAAAGAGGGAATATTAACCTGATGCGATCTATCCCGGTGGATCCAGATCGGAAAGCTGATTTTTACCTCGACGATAAGAACGCAGCGCTTGCAGCTCGCACCCCTGGCCATGTCAACGCTGTTTTGCGGGATCTTTGCCGAAACGTTCAGAATACCGTTGTTGCCCAGCGCGGCGAGACCGTTGAGACGGCACGCATATCCTGGCATATCGGCGGCCCGGTCGGCAGTGATCCGAAATTCAGCGCTGAAATACAAAAAAACCTCGCGCTCGCCGACACTATTCAGGACAGGAAGCCATATTCAGCAATAGAAAGGTCAGACGAATTTCTTGCACTCTGGCCGGCCGGCCTTTTTGACGATGTTCTGGCACTGGCAAGCTGCGCAAACAGGGACCTTCAGCAGATCAATTTCAGAAAAGATGAGTTTGCCCGTAGGTATGATAGAAAACGGTTGCACAAAATTGTAAGAATGGTCTCCGCTTCCCTGCTCATCGTTGTTTTGCTGGCAGTTTCAGGTCTCGTGTTTGATTATCAGCGCATGAAGAAAGAGCGGGATCGCCTGGCATCGGAGGTCGTCACCGTTTACAAAGAGACAATAGCGGGGAGCGGCAGGATTGTAAACCCACTGCAGCAGCTGCAGGTGAAGGTCAACGAGCTGAAAAATGTAACCTCAACGGGTGCTTCGGATGATCCGACGCTCAACACCGTCGTTCTTCTCAGTGACATTTCAGAGAGAATTCCGGAGTCTTACAAAGTGACCTTCCAGCGCTATATCTATGATCGGAAGACAATACGGATTAACGGGCTTACCGATAATTTCAATACAGTCGACCAGATGAAGCGATCTCTTGACAAATCCCCGTACTTCAGCGAGGTTGCAATTGTTTCGGCCAATGTGGCTGCCAAGGATGATGGGGTAAGGTTTGAACTCAAGCTGCAAATGTAGAGGTGGATGTGAGACGGGTTAATCTGAAAAAGAAGATTGCAGCGCTGAGGAAAAAACTCGGCCTTGACCGGCTCGAAAAACGGGAAAGATACATCCTGCTGTTTGGTGTTTTCTTTGTGACCGGATTTGTTGTCTTTCAGACCATGTTGATGCCTTACATGGAAGCGCGAAATACAATGAAGCGATCATTGTCGAGGAACGAGAGTGAATTAGCCGACATACAGATGCTCAGGAAAGAATATCTTGAATTAAAATCCAGGCAGGGTGATATCGAAAAAAAACTCGCCGAGAGAACGCCGGGTTTCAGTCTTTTCAGTTTTCTCGAGGAACAGGCTGCGGTAACGAACGTCAAGGACCGGGTCACCTATATGAAACCCACGGCCAATGAGATTGAAGAAGGCTTTAGCGAATCGATCGTGGAGATGAAGATGGAAAAAGTGACACTGGACCAACTCGTGTCATTTCTGTTAAAGATAGAATCAGAAGAAAAAATTGTTTCTGTACAGAGGATATCGATCCAGGAGAACGGCCAGGAAGACGGTCTTCTTGATACCGTTTTAAGTATCAAGACGTTTGAAACAAACCGATCATCATAAGGACAGTACGCCCACAGCGGCTACGTTACAGGACTTTTGACAATGTCATCTTTCACCAAAACAGTTATTATCCCGATCCTGCTGATTACGATTTTCTGTATTTCAGTTGTCGAGGGATTTTACTTTTTTGGCGGAAAGTACCTGCTGAGAAGTGACAGCAGCTCCAGACCGGCGCCGGCTTCAGTTTCTGCCGCGGACAGGGAACAAATCATAAAAGATTCCAAAAGACCAGCTGATTACTCGGTAATAACCAGACGAAACCTTTTTGCCTCACGAAAAGATGCTGGTCTACAGAACCAGCAGGCTGAACCCATAACGACGCTGGAACAGTCCTCAATGGATGTGGTATTGATGGGCACCGTTTCCGCTGCAGGAGGCGGAGAAAGAGCGGTTATTTACGACAAGAAAGACAAGAAACAGGACCTGTTCCAGGTCGGTGATTATATACAACAGGCGATCATAAAACAGATACTGCGCGGCAAGGTGATATTGAATCTCAACGGTAAGGATGAGATGCTCGATATCAGCGAGGCCCGCAACGTATAAATTCCGCAGGTGGCAAAGATCAGTCCGGTCGTTCAGACCAGGCGGGTTATCGGTCGACCTGTCGGACAGCCGGTGAATAGCAATGGCGGCGAAATCGAGAACAATCTGCCTCCCGGTGTTCAGTTTGCCGATACACAAACGGATGGACAAGGGGATGCGCAAATTGATGCACAAATGGATGCACCAATGGATGCACAAATGGATGCACAAATGGATGCACAAATGAATCAACCCAGACAGCTGCGCACCTACAGAGGGGGAGTGATTGTCAGGGATAAGTCAGTATCTCCGTAATAATCAGGGGGAATAGAGCGGTATGAGACGTGCGTTTCGTTATGCAAAGGATTGTTCTCTTTTTTTTCTATGTGCGGGTCTGCTTGTTTGCGCAGGTGAACTCCCCGCAGCCTTCGGCCAGGCTGCCGATGCAAGACCATCCAACGAGCGATATATCACCATCGATTTCGACAATGTCGAAATCAACCTGCTTATCAAATATATCAGTGAACTGACAGGTAGAAATTTTATCGTTGATCCTGCTGTCAGGGGAAATGTGACCATTATTTCACCGACCAAGATTTCAGAAGATGACGCTTACCTGGTTTTTGAATCGGTTCTTGAAATTCACGGCTTTACAACCGTCCCATCAGGCTCGGTAATCAAAATAGTGCCGTCTGCCGAGGCCAGGTCCCGCTCCATTGACACGATTCAGTGCAGGAACAGTTACCGAGTCCGAAGACAGAGTGGTCACCCAGCTGGTTCCTCTGAAGCTATACAACCCCGGTGGAAATGCAGAAAGTCCTGCAGCCGCTTGGTCTCCAAGACCTCGGTGGTGATTCCGCACACCCAGTCAGGTATGCTGATCATAACCGAGACGCTGTCAAATATTAAACGTCTGCTGTCGATTGTCGAGACCCTCGATGTGGAATATTCCCGGGAGGAAGTGGCTGTCATTCCGCTGAACCATGCCAACGCGGAAAAGATTTCAACCATACTCAATACGATCTTCCAAAAGGCCACAGCAGCTGCCGGCGCCAAAGGGGCAGGGAATACGGCCTCAATAAAGGTTGTTCCCTATGAGCGCATCAATGCGCTGATCGTGCTGGCGGAATCGGCTGAGGTTGGCAGGGTAAAGCGCCTGGTGGACAAGCTTGATACCGAGGCTGAACGCGGCGAGGGCAACATCCATGTCTTTTACCTGCAGAATGCAACCGCCAGCGAGCTGGCCAAAGTCCTCAATGCGCTGCCTGAAAAGCAGGTGGAAGAGGAACAGACCGACGGCAAGGCGCCGGCCATATCCAAAAATGTCAATATCATGGCCGATGAGGAGACCAACGCCCTTATTATTACCGCCTCGCGCTCAGAATATGCGGTAATGGAAGATGTCATTAAAAAGCTCGATATCCCCCGCCGCATGGTTTATCTCGAAGCCCTGATCATGGAGGTCGATACCGACAAGACCTTTGATGTCGGGGTGCAGTGGGTTGCCGGAGGTGTCTTTGCCGACGGGACCGGGCGGCTGGTCAGCGGTTTCAGCGGAGAATCGGGGTTTAATCTGATCGAGGGAGTAACCAATGTTGATGACCCGGGTCTTCCCAGCGGTTTCTCCCTCGGCGTCCTCAAAGAGGGGATCGAGATAGGGGGAATTACCTTTCCCAATGTGGCCGCTATTCTGAGGGCGTACAAGTCCGACTCGGATATAAATATCATCTCGACCCCGCAGATTCTGACCACCGACAACAAGAAGGCCGAGATCTCGGTTGGCGAGAACGTTCCCTACATCACCAGCCAGAATACGACGGCGAGTGAACAGGATTACACCAATTACGAGTACAAGGATGTGGCCACGAAACTCAGTATCACCCCGCATATAAACCAGGCGGATACGCTGAGGCTTGAGATCGAGACGGAAGTGATCAAACTGAAAGGAGCCACCACTTCGCTGACCCCGACAACGTTCAAGCGGACCGCGACCACAACGGTCCTGGTCAATGACGCAGATACAATCGTTATCGGCGGCATTATCGGTCATGATGCCATCGAAAGCGAATACAAGGTTCCGCTGCTTGGAGATATTCCCATTCTCGGCTGGCTTTTCAAGACCCGCACAACGGAAAGTCAGAAGACCAATATGTTCATCTTTGTCACCCCGCATATCATTCGAAATCCTGCGGATATTGCCAGGGTCACCCTGACCAAGGAGGACCAGCTCGGCTCTGTTATGCCCCAGGTCGGTGAGCAGCTTCACCAGAAGACCAATCCCGAAAACTCGGTGAAACTTGCCGATATAGGCTACGAACTGCTGAGCAGCGGCAGGAACCAGGAGGCAAAACAGTATTTCCAGCAAGCGCTGTCGATCAGCCCTGACAATCCCTTTGCCCTGATCAACCTCGGCGTGGTTTTTGAGAAGGAGAAAGCCTACCCGCAGGCCATTCAGATGTATCAGCGGGTTATTGACAGCGGCACGAATGAGATCGCCAGAAGCCCGGAGGGCTATCAGGGTATTGATCTATCCCTTGTACAGCTTGCCCGAGAAAATATTGATCACGTGAAAAAACTGATGAGGAATCAGTAACATTCGTTTTCCAGAATATTTTTCATCGCGCGCTCATACCGTTATACCGGAGGCGACAATTTTTGCAGGCGGACATTTCCTGACCCGGAACCTGAGGCGGTCTGAATGGGTCGATGTCCTGCCCGTCTGACCGGCGATATCGTCTATTTATCTCTTCTTATCAGTATTTTCGATAGACTTCTGAGCCTTTTGCAAAACGGTCTTTTCGCTCAACCTCTGCGTTATGCTAAAAAAAATTATCCTCGGAATATCAATCATATCCTGCGGTAAAATTTTTCGCATGCCTTGATTTTGAACGAAAATCATCATTTTGCAAGAGGCTCTTCTGTAAGAATTCTTATCGGAGAGAATGGACTGAATTTTTCCTTGTAATTTATCATCCTGATTTACTGCGCTTATTTTTGTATTTATACCATATGTTGTAGTTAATGGTTGTCGGTGTCACAAATGTAGTGTATAAGCTTCTGTGTCTCCCTGTCCTGGAGAGAGGCCGGAGGAGCTTGTATTCCAGGTCATGATCCGTTACATCAACCGTGCTTCTGAGCAGGGAAATGCCGAGCCAATATCCACACAGAGGAAGAACTATCTCATGACACCTGACGTAAAAAAACAGGTATTGACCGATACCGCCGAAACCGTATTAAAACGACGATACTATCTGAAGGACGCCGAGGGGCAGCCGCTTGAAACCTGGGAATCTCTTTGTCGCCGGGTCGCAGATGCGGTTGCAAAAGGTGAAGCGATGCCGGATAATTATAACGAACTGCGGGACCGTTTCTTTGAGATGATTTACCATATGGATTTTCTGCCCAACTCTCCGTGCCTCATGAATGCCGGCACTGATCTCGGTCAGCTTTCCGCCTGTTTCGTACTTCCGGTCGAAGATTCGATGGACGGTATTTTCACGGCGATCAGGAATGGCGCCCTTGTCCATAAAACAGGCGGTGGCACCGGATATTCATTTTCACGGCTTCGTTCCAAAAATGCCTCTGTCCGCTCTACCCAGGGGGTGGCCTCGGGCCCGCTGTCCTTTGCCGCAGTGTTTGATGCCGCCACCGAGACCATAAAGCAGGGGGGAAAGCGGCGCGGCGCCAACATGGGGGTGCTGCGTGTTGATCATCCCGATATCATGGATTTTATTTCTGCCAAGCAGGATCAGGAACAATTCAATAATTTCAACTTCAGTGTGGCGATTACCGATGCTTTTATGGCTGCCCTTGAGGAGGATCGTGACTATGACCTGCTTGAACCATCGACCAAAAACATTGTCAACAGTTTGCATGCCCGTGAGGTGTTTGAGAAAATAGTCGATCTTGCCTGGCATAACGGCGAACCCGGCGTGCTGTTCATTGATGCCGCCAACAGGGATAACCCGACGCCGAATCTCGGACTGTTTGAGGCAACCAACCCATGCGGTGAACAGTGGCTGCTCCCCTACGAGAGCTGTAACCTCGGTTCCATTAACCTGGCAAATTATGTTAGCAACGGCGCTGGTCGATTATACGCGGCTTGAAAAGACAGTGCAGACTGCTACCGTCTTTCTGGACAATGTTATTGACTGCAATCGTTTTCCTATCCCCGAGATCGGGGAGATGACCCTGAAAACCCGTAAAATAGGATTGGGGATTATGGGTCTGCACGATCTGCTGATTCAGCTCGAGACATCATATGCAAGCGATGAAGGACGGCAGCTGGCATCCGATATCATGAACTTTATCCATCAGTCCGCCAGGACCGAGTCTGAACGACTCGCCGGGGAGAGGGGGCCGTTTCCAGCCTATGACCCTAAGGTCAACGATTACAAACCCAGGCGCAATGCGGCACTCACGTCGATTCAGCCGACCGGGACCGTTTCAATGATCGCCGACTGTGCTTCCGGGTGTGAGCCGTACTTCTCGATCGTGATGATCAAGCATGTCATGGATGGTGACCGGCTTATTCTGATCAACAAGTATTTTGAGGAAGTTGCCAAGGCGGAAGATTTTTATTCAGAGGAGTTGATGAGCAAGGTGGCTGACAGCGGAACGGTAATCGGGCATGCCGAAATTCCGGAAAAATGGCAGGAGGTGTTCCGGACCGCCCAGGACATCAACCCGGAAGACCATATTAAGATGCAGGGAATCCTGCAGCAGAGCGGTGTTGACAGCTCCATATCAAAAACCATAAACCTGCCCAACAATGCCAGCTCGCGACGATGTCAAACTTGCCTATATCCTCGGCTATAATCTCGGTTGCAAGGGGCTGACCGTGTACCGTGACGGTTCCAGGGACTCGCAGGTTCTCAACACCAAAGAGCACTCGGAAAAATCCGGGCGGACAGCGGTGGTCGGCGAAAACGGCAGCTTCAAGCGCAATCTGCCGGACATGCTCAACGCCAAGCGTTACCGGGTCAAGGACCAGGATAAAAAATCCGTCTACATCATTGTCTGCTTTGACGAAGATGAAAAACCGATGGAGGTTTTTGCAAAATTTCCTTTTGATAACCGTATTGATCTCAAGGATAAATCGACCATGTGGACGACAACCTGCCGTCTGGTGTCACTTGCCCTTCGCTTTAATGTTCCGATGGGTGAAATCATCAAACAGCTGGATCGTTCAAGCGGGCATATGCTCGACCTGCCCGCTCAATTGAGTAAACTGTTCAAGTCGTTCATGGCGGGTACTCAGTATGGCTTTGCCTCCACCTGCCCGGAATGTTCAGGACAACTGGTGTTTGAAGAAGGCTGTGAGACGTGTAAGAGCTGTGGCTACAGCAAGTGCTCATAAGGTGCTAAACGAGAGATGTGGAGCTGAGAGAACAAGGATGGCTAAAATCGGCAGAAATGAAAAATGTCCATGCGGCAGCGGCAGAAAATATAAGCACTGCTGTGCCGGCAATCCTCTGGTCCAGGAGCGTTTAGCCACGCCGGAGGAGCAGATGAAGATATCCCTGATGTCTGCTGTTGAATCCATTTCCACGGCAGCAGGCGAGGGAAAACCGGCACTGAAGGAACTTGGCGTCTTTGTCCTGTTTGCAACCGCTGGCGGCAACAGCTGGCTCTTCGAAGTTACTCAATCCGACTGTGTGCAGCTGGTCAGGGATAAAGAGCATTTGTCGGTGCCAATTGACGAGAACAGCCAGACTATCGAGATTGAATGGAGTCATACCTTTGAGATTGTCAATAAAGA
The DNA here is from genome assembly GCA_963696725.1 of uncultured delta proteobacterium. Lineage (GTDB taxonomy): Bacteria > Desulfobacterota > Desulfobulbia > Desulfobulbales > Desulfocapsaceae > MADRE3. The sequence continues at coordinate 225,209 of CAVOLI010000009.1, read as the reverse complement.
GGTACTCCTGACCCGGTATCGTGACCACCGTACCGAAACCTTGTCGGATTGTCCGGTCAAAGAGCTGTCAGCGTCCATCAGGCGGATCAAAAAGAAGATACCTCCGGAGATGCTCAAGGCCATCCATATCGATCCTGCCGATAATTGTTAGGTGATCATGGGGCAGGCCGTAATCCGGATCATCCCGGCAGCTGTTGCCATGGGGGTTATTTTTCTGCTGTCGCACCAGCCGGGAGATCGATTCGATCCCTATCTGTTCCGCTGGGCTGATAAACTGGCCCATCTGGTCGTGTATGCAGCGCTCGCTTTCACCTTGATCTATGCATTTCCGAAACACTACCGCTGTTCTGAAAAATATATGGTTGCCGCAGTGTCGCTGCTGCTCTGCCTGCTTTATGGGATAAGCGATGAATTTCATCAGTCGTTCATCCCGGGACGTTATCCAAGTATTACAGATATTGTTGCAGACGTTTTCGGCGCCGCGCTCGCCTGCATGTTCTGGCTGTGGATGAACAGGACAGAACATGCAGGGAGCCCGCTAAAGCGATGAGTAGGCGAGACGTTCTTAGCGCGTCAGCAGTCGGGCCATATCTTTGGCAAAATAGGTGAGGATAATGTCGGCGCCGGCACGTTTGATGGAGATCAGCGTCTCCTGCATCACCCGCTCACCGTCGATCCATCCCCGTGCCTCGGCGGCCTTGATCATCGCGTACTCTCCACTGACATGATAGGCGGCGATCGGCAGATCAAATTCGTCCCGGAGTTTTGAGATGATATCGAGATAGGCAACTGCCGGTTTGACCATCAGAAAGTCCGCCCCTTCATCCACATCCAGGGTTGCTTCCCTCAGCGCCTCTCTGCTGTTTGCAGGATCCATCTGGTAGCTCCTGCGATCGCCGAACTGCGGCGCACAGTCTGCTGCATCGCGAAACGGACCGTAAAAGGCGGAGGCATATTTAACCGCATATGACATGATGGGGATCATATCGAAATTGTTTTCATCAAGTGCTGCCCTGATTTCCGCAACCCGGCCGTCCATCATATCCGATGGAGCGACGATATCGGCGCCGGCCTGAGCGTGGGAAAGAGCCGTTTTTGCTAAAATTTCAAGCGTTGCATCATTATCAACCTCTTTGTTTATCAGAGCGCCACAATGACCGTGATCGGTATATTCGCAGAGGCAGACATCGGTGATGACCGTCAGGGCCGGTGCTTTGTTTTTCATCTCCTTGATAGCTCTCTGGATAATTCCGTCCCTGGCATGGGCCCCGGAACCCATGCTGTCTTTTTTTTCAGGCAGACCAAAAAGAATGACGCTGTTTATGCCAAGGTGCAGCAGCTCTGTTGCCTCGCCTCCAAGCTGATCGACACTGATTCGGTAGACGCCGGGCATTGAGGGGATTTCCTGCCGGATATTTTTGCCCGGCATGATGAAAAGGGGATACACAAGCTGCGCCGCGCTCAGCTGCGTCTCCCTTACCAGTGACCGCAGTGCTTCATTTTTTCTTAGACGCCGGGGACGATATTCCGGAAAAACCATGGTAGTGCTCCTGTTGGTGTGTGAGTTTCAAAAGATATTGGTGTGCTCAGGAAATGATTCCCAGGCTCTTCAGCTTCTTGTGGAGATGGCTACGTTCCAGTCCTACCTTTTCGGCTGTCCGGGAAATGTTTCCATCATGTTCCGTTAATTTGAATTGCAGAAATTCTTTTTCAAAGCGCTTGCGTGCATCCTTGAAGTCGTCGGCCCGATAGGGTGCGAGGGTGTCTTTTTCCGAGGCTGCCGGGAGATTGGCGCCCTGCGGCAGGAATGTCCTGATCTGCCGGGCGGTAATTTCCTGCTCCGGGCACATGATTGCCAACCGCTCGACGAAATTTCTCAATTCCCGTACATTTCCGGGCCAGGAATGAGACATTAATTCGTCCAGGGCGTCCTGGCTGAAAATTTTCTTCTTGAGACCTTTGCCGACAAGCGATTCCATCAGATCGTCAACGAGCAGTGGAATATCTTCGAGCCGATCACGCAGGCACGGCACATGGATCGGCACGACATTGAGGCGCCAGAAAAGATCCGCCCTGAAATTACCGTTTTCAATTTCCTCTTCCAGGTTCTTGTTTGTCGCGGCAAGTACTCTGACATTAACGGATATGGTCTTGTTGCCTCCCACCCGTTCAAATTTCTGCTCCTGGAGAATGCGAAGAATCTTCGCCTGAGTTTTCATGCTCATATCGCCGATCTCGTCAAGAAACAGGATGCCGCCGTCGGCCTGGTCGAATTTGCCGCGCTTGTTTGCATGGGCGCCGGTAAAAGAGCCTTTTTCATGACCGAAAAGCTCTGATTCGATCAGTTCTTCAGGTATTGCCGCGCAGTTGACTTCAATCATCGGTTGCACGGCACTGGCCGACAACTGGTGAATTGACTGGGCGACCAGTTCTTTGCCGGTACCGTGGTCTCCACGTATCAGTACCCAGGCATCGGTCGGTGCGACCATGTCAATCTGTTCCCGCAGTGCGGAAATGGCTTTTGATGTTCCGGTAATGGTTGCTTTGCGTTCGGTATGTTCCCGCAGAAGTCGATTTTCAAGCTCGAGCTGGGCAAAGCGCAGGCCGTTGGTAACGGAAAGGACAATCTTGTCGTATGAGAGCGGCTTTTCTATAAAATCATAGGCACCGCTGTGGGTCGCCTGCACTGCAGTCTCGATGGTGCCGTGCCCGGAGATCATGATGACCGGAATATCATAGAGCTCCTTGATCTTACCAAGTGCCGTCAGGCCGTCCATCCCGTCTCCAAGCCAGATATCAAGAAGCACGAGATCTGTTGTACCGGCTTCAAGAAGCTCGAGACCCTTCTCGGCGGATGGTGCCATGGTGGCAGCAAAGCCTTCATCTTCGAGTATTTCTGCAAGAGACTCCCTGATGCTTGCCTCATCATCAATGATCAGTATTTGTTTACTCATTCCGCTGTAAACCGCATCCTATAGGTTATATCAGTATTCACTGTGGCTGTGGTCATGGCTGTGATCTTGACTTGAGATGGGAAGTTCTATCACGAAAACAGATCCATGGGGATCATTATCAACAACCCTGATATAGCCGCCATGATCTGAAACAATGGTTGAGACAATGGCCAGTCCAAGGCCGGTGCCGCTTTTTTTGGTTGAGAAATATGGTTCGAACAGCTTCAGCTTATTTTCTTTTGATATACCGGGCCCGTTATCGGAAACTTTTATCACCACATGCGAGGATTCAGGCTGGACCGACAAATCAACTATTATTTTACCGTTGTCTGACAAAACTGCAACCGCATTGTCCAGCAGGTTGATGAGCGAGCGTTTTATCTGTTCTGCATCGAAATTAAAAGGCGGTATTTCTGTGCTGGTCCTGCAGCTGAACGATATCTGTTTGTGTGCTTCCTGGTAAAGCACAAGGGTATCTTCAGTCAGGCTGACCAGGTCGGCAGGACTTTTGCTGATTTTCGGCATCCTGGCAAATTGTGAAAACTCGCTGACCAGTCTCTTTAATTCTTCAACCTGGCTGATGATTGTTTTGGTGCAGCGGTCAAAGACGGAATCGTCTTCTTCAAGGATTTCCGGATAGCGTCTGCGCAGCCGCTGTGCAGAAAGCTGGATGGGGGTCAGCGGGTTCTTGATTTCGTGGGCAATGCGTTTGGCAACTTCGCGCCACGCCGCCATTCTCTGCATCTTCTCGAGTTTGGTCAGGTTGTCAAAAACCAGAACAAAGCCGATCGGCGTGCCATCATCGTCTTCAAGACGAGTGAAGTTCACCAGCAATGACAGGGTGTTGCGGTTGATGGTCACTTTAAGGTGCTGCTCAACGGAGGTTTTTTTCGTAATATAGAGCTCTTCCATAAAACGGTCGAGAATGAGGGTGTATTGCAGGGGAAGAGCCTGGCGATAGCTCATCCCGATGTATTGAGTACTCTTGATACGCAGCAGCCTCTCTGCAAACCGGTTAATGGTGGTGATCCTGCCATGGTCATCCAGGGAGATGACGCCGGCGGAAACGTTTTGCAGTATTATTTCGGTATAACGGCGTCTTCGATCAGCTTCAACAGAGCTTTCTTCCAGCGCTTTGTGGGTCTCGGCAAGTTTCTGATTGGAGTTGTTGATGTTTGCCGTCATCGTATTGAAGGATTTTACCAGAACACCGATTTCATCATTTGAGGCTTCGTTGTCCAGGGTAAAGTCGAATTCTCCCTGGGCGACTCTTCTCGTTGCTCCGGCAAGTTTATCAACCGGTTCAGTGATGCTCCGGGCGATACGGATTCCGAACCAGATAGCAGCGAAAATGATCAGCAGCGTCACAATAAAGAGGATAAGCAGAAGCCAGAACTTGAACGGTCCTTTCAAATATTTCAGCTGCCGGTAGTCTTCGATCCCTTTTGAAATCCTGGTCATCCTTTCCAGTTTTTCCTGGCTGATCAGAAGAGAAGTTATCAGCACAGCATGATTCCCTTCTTTCGGCCCGATGTTTATCTGTCTGATATTACGAACAAGATCACCTCGGGAGGTCTCCTGGATGATCGACCTGCTGATGTTTTCTGCTTTCACCTGCTGCATGAGATCAACAGGAATTTTGGGCAGCAGGATAGACTGCAGTCCGGAAGTGGATTCATATATCTCAAGGTCCCTGAGTTCCGGGATGACCGTAAATCCCGCCTGCATTCCAGAAGGAGTTCGCGCCGCCATTTCTTTTAAGAAATCTGACAGAGCAACAGCATCAAGCGCACCGTCTGGCGCCTGTGACAAGCGAATGCTGATGTCATTCCCGGTTATTTCAGCCTGTTTACGGTAATCTTCAATGATATCCTGGGCGATAACCAGGGACTCCTGAAGAGAATCTTCGATGCTGGCGTTAAACCAGTAATCGACACTGGAAGAAATAAATTGAAGGGCCACAAAGAAAAGTAGAATCGTCGGTATCAGTGACAGTGACAGGAAGGATATGACCAGTTTGGTGCGAAGCCGGCTGCCGAGCAGATTCAGTTTGCGTTCAAAGAGAAGTTCAGCAAGATTCCTCAGGATCAGAAAGAGGACAATGAGCAGCAGGATGACATTTATATTGATCAGCGCGAATATGAGGATGTTGCTGTTTACCGGCAGCTCAAGATTCTGTTTGAAGAGTCTTCCCTGTAGCCAGCCGAACAGCGGGATAAGGCAGAGGCAGAAAATAATTACCCGCCTGATCAGTTTCTTTTTCTGCTGTCGCTGTGCCTCTGTTATCGACTGCTTTTGCGGAAGAAACCCGGAAGAAGCGTGGGTTTCCTGGAGTGTGGTTTTATCTGCCATTGCTGCTGCTTATCAATAGGTGAATTCGACGGTGTACCAGTCGGTACTGAGATCCCACCAGGAGATGAATGGAATGATATTGTGGAGGCTCATGGGCAGGTTTTTTTTAAAAAGATCCGCCTGTACCCTTATTCTGTATGCGCTTTCCGGTTTGAGCCTGCTTAACTCGATTATTTTCAGGCCATTGATTTCGTTGAGTATCGCCGCTGCTTCATCGAGCGATGCTGCACTACTTTTTTTATTGTTGTTTTCTTCGATTTCAACCACGTACAAATTTTTAAGCGTATCAAAGGAAAGGCTGTGCGAAAAAGATAGGGCGGCAAGTTGCTCGTCCGGCCAGTTTGGTTCATTTTTCTCGAGTTCAACAAAGAAGGTGAATTTAATCGGTATGCCGCTGTGCAGGCCATCTACCATCTCTTTTGTCAGGCTGTTGCGCAGCTCTCCGAAGAGCAGCAGATGGGTGTCGGAGGTGGTAACGATAATGTCGGCAACGTCTGGTCCGGAAAATTCTGCATTTTGACAGAGTACCGTCTGTGCGGCTGTTAAATAAAGAATGATAAAAAAAAGAAGGTGATAATATCGTAAACGCATACCTTGAAAATACTCACATTGATTCCCGATGATGCACGGCTGTCAGGCTTGAGACAGATAATGTGTTCACTGTCCGGTGTACATGGCAAATAACCGCGTTGAAATGGTTAATGTACCTGATATTAAATATCATGTCTATTGCTTGTTATGTATTGCGGGGATCGGGGTCTGTTGGCAATCATTGCTGATCTGATTGATTTTTTGGCCGTCTCTCTGTATATAGAGACATATAAATTTTACCGGTTTAGGCTGGGCCTCATTTTGAAACCACATTACCTGCAGGAAAGACATGACACCTCGACCCAAAAAGCTGAGACGTTGCGAAGGGCAATTTTCTGGAAGAGCCTTTAAACCGACTGGAACCCCGTTGACGGAACTGGAGAAGGTTGAGCTGCACCGGGACGAGCTGGAGGCACTCAGGCTCTGTGATTTCATCGGTTTGACCCAGGAGGAGGCGGGATTAAAGATGGGAGTCTCCCGGGGAACGATTCAGCGTATTATTACCGGCGCGCGAAAAAAGACGGCCCAGGCGCTCTCCGAAGGGCAGGCGCTTGTTTTCATTGACAGTGGACGTTGACGCAGGGTTCATCAAATCACAGGAGAGAGCAGCGCGCTGCGTGTCTCTGCATAAAATGACAGGAAGAACGCATAAACCGGTTATATATTTTCCCTGGTCTTGTGAAATTCAATATCCGGCCATTTCTCCATAAAATATTTCAACATCCACTCATTTTCAGCCAGATAGGTAAGAAATCCCTCTGAATCAAGGGCAAGAGCAGCCTGGTTCGCGCGCTCAAACTCCGTCATCTTCTTTTTATCGGGTGCTCGGACCCAGCGTGCCGCCTGAAAGTTGACCGGTTCATATACGGCGTCAACGTTATATTCATTTTTTAATCGTGCCATTGTCACTTCAAACTGGAGCACGCCGACTGCCCCCATGATGTAATCGGCGCCGATCATTGGTCGGAAGACCTGAATGGCCCCTTCTTCGGCCAGCTGAACCAGTCCCTTTTGCAGTTGCTTCATCTTCAGCGGATTTTTCAGGATTACCCTGCGGAAATGCTCGGGTGCAAAATTTGGTATACCGGTGAATTTTAATGGTTCTTTCGGGGTGAAGGTGTCTCCGATTTTGATCGTGCCATGGTTGTGAAGGCCAATTATGTCACCCGGCCATGCCTCTTCGACATTTGCCCTGTCCTGGGCCATGAATATGGTAGCGTTGGCCAGGTTGATCTCTTTGCCGATCCGGTGATGCTTTACCTTCATCCCTTTTTTAAAGGTGCCGGAGCAGATTCTTAAAAAAGCGATGCGGTCCCTGTGCGCCGGGTTCATATTCGCCTGGATTTTGAAGACAAAACCCGAAAAATCCTTTTCCGATGGCTCGACTGTTCGTGAGAGCGCTTTGCGGCTGCCGGGCGGCGGAGCCATTTCAACGAATGTATCGAGCATCTCACGCACGCCGAAATTGTTTATGGCACTTCCAAAAAAAACCGGTGTCTGGCCGCCGTTGAGATAGTGATCGAGTTCCAGCGGGTTGGCAGCCCCCTCCAGCAGTGCGATGTCCTCGCGCAGCTCATCAGCCTGCCTGCCGAGCAGGTCATCAAGTTTCGGATCTGCCAGATCATGTATAATAACGCTTTCCTGCTCCCGTGTATCGGCTCCAGGGGTGAAAAGCTGGAGTTCACTGCGGAATATATTGTAAACACCTCTGAAGCGTTTTCCCATGCCGATCGGCCAGGAGAGCGGCGTGCACTCGATCTGGAGTTTATCTTCGATCTCGTCGAGGAGTTCGAGCGGAGACCTGCCCTCACGATCGAGCTTGTTGATGAAGGTTATCAGGGGGGTGTTTCGCATCCGGCAGACTTCCATCAGTTTTTCCGTCTGTGTCTCCACTCCCTTGGCGCTGTCGATGACCATTACGGCAGAGTCTACAGCAGTGAGAACCCGGTAGGTATCTTCCGAGAAATCCTGGTGGCCAGGAGTATCCAGAAGGTTGACCTCGTATCCCCGGTAACCGAATTTCATTACCGAAGTGGTGACCGAAATGCCACGTTCCTGTTCGATTGCCATCCAGTCGCTTGTTGCATGCCGTTCAGCTTTGCGCGACTTGACGGCGCCTGCCATGTTTATCGCACCCCCAAAGAGCAGTAATTTTTCGGTAAGGGTGGTCTTGCCGGCGTCAGGGTGACTGATGATGCCGAATGTCCGGCGCCTGGCAACTTCTTTTTCTAGGTTACTGCTCATGATTTTAAAATGTCCTTTGCTTATTCTGGTCGACTGGGTATAAACATGCACTGAAAAAACAAAAAATAATAGGCTCTTTTACAAAGAATACAACTGAAAAGACACAGAAAAACATGGCTTCAACAAAAGTAGTACTGGTTACAGGCGGTTGCGGTTTCATCGGGGCCAATTTTGTGCGGCTGCTGCACGAAACCCGGCCACACTGGCGCGTGGTTAACCTTGATAAACTGACCTATGCCGGAAATCTTGCAAATCTGGGTGGTATAGAGGAAAATGGCGGCTACCGTTTTGTAAAGGGCGATATCTGTGATGAAGGCCTCGTCGGGCAGCTGTTTGCGGAAGAGCAGTTTGATACGGTCGTCCATTTTGCGGCAGAGTCGCATGTCGATCGCTCCATAACCGGACCGGCAACGTTTATTCAAACCAATATTGTCGGCACATTCGTGCTGCTTGAAGCAGCACGGGCCTCCTGGAAATCCGACAAGGCTGACAGCGGACAGAAGATGTTTCTGCATGTCAGTACCGACGAGGTATATGGATCACTTGGCGAAACCGGTTTTTTCACGGAAACGACACCCTTTGATCCCAGGTCGCCTTACTCTGCCTCAAAGGCTTCGTCAGACCATCTTGCCTCAGCGTATTTTCATACCTATGGGCTGCCTGTTGTTATTACCAACTGTTCCAACAACTACGGTCCGTATCAGTTCCCGGAAAAGCTGATACCCCTGGTTTTTCACAACGCGATGAGTGGTAAAAAGCTTCCGGTTTATGGTGACGGTAAAAATGTCAGGGACTGGCTCTATGTCGTCGATCACTGTCGGGCAATCGTGGCGGTACTGGAAGGCGGCAGGGCGGGAAGGAGTTATAATATAGGAGGAAATAACGAGAAGCAGAATATTGATGTGGTGATGCAGATATGTGACATCCTTGACAGAAAAGTTGGGCTTGATCAGCAGGGCCGGCCTCGCCGTTCGCTCATCACCTTTGTGAAGGATCGACTCGGGCATGATCGTCGCTATGCCATAGATGCTTCCCGGATCAAGGATGAAATCGGCTGGCAGCCGTCTGTAACCTTTGAACAGGGAATCGAGTTGACGGTTGACTGGTATCTCGAAAACCAGCAGTGGGTGAGAGACGTTGTAGACGGCTCTTACCAGGATTATTATCTGAGAATGTACGGCGCTTGACGTTGTTCAGGGAGTTTGACGAGAAATGAAGGTGAGACGTACCCGGATCCCGGAAGTTCTTATCCTGGAACCGATTGTATTCGGTGATGAACGTGGCTTTTTCATGGAAAGCTATAATCGGAAAACATGGCTTGAGGCGACAGGCGTCAGCCTGGAGTTTGTTCAGGACAATCATTCGCGATCGGCAAGGGGTGTGCTCAGGGGCCTTCATTACCAGATACGGCAGCCCCAGGGAAAACTCGTACGGGTCACGTCCGGCGAGGTCTTTGATGTCGCTGTGGACCTCAGGCGTTCATCATCCACATTTGGTGACTGGGTCGGAGTTCAGTTGAGCGAGACGAACAGAAGAATGTTCTGGGTTCCTCCAGGCTTTGCCCATGGATTTCTTGTCCTCTCCGAACGGGCAGATTTTCTTTATAAAGCAACGGATTTTTATGCACCCGAGCATGAGCGGACAATCAGGTGGAATGACCCGGACATAGGGATTGTCTGGCCGCAGATAGAGCGGCCGACACTGTCTCAAAAGGATGCTGAAGCGGTTGTATTGAGGGAAGCGGAAGTCTACGATTAGATCTTTACCGGCTCAGCTGGTGTGCAGGGCCTGACATATCGCTCTTCCCAGGCTGGCAATACTGTAGGGCTTGTGGAGATAGTGATCGACGCCGAGCGATGATATGCGCTGCCGCTCTGTGGGATCAAAAAACCCGGATGTGACCAAAGCTTTCTGGCCCGGTTCTATTGCTTTGATTGCGGCAAAGGTATCGACACCATTCATCCCGGTTTCAAAGACCATATCGAGCACAAGCAGGTCGAAAGATTCCGAACGAATAAACTCAAGCGCCTGTTCACCGCTGTCTACGGTATAGACGGTGTAACCGAGCTGCTGCAGCGTTGCTCTGGCAATGTCGCGCTGGAAGGCTTCATCGTCGATAACCAGGATGCGCTCTCCATTTCCAGTCAGTTCCTTCAGCATCTGCGAGGAGAGAGGCTGGAATTTCCGGTCCGCTGAAATTGGGAAGTAGAGGTCAAAACGTGTTCCCTTTTTACTTGTTGCAAGATTGATATAACCGTTGTGATCTCGAATGGTATTCCAGATGATGGTAAGACCGAGTCCTGTTCCACTCCTGCCAAGTTCTTTTTCAGAGTAGAACGGTTCGAAAATATGATTTTTACTCTGGGCTTCGATGCCGATTCCATTATCGGTCACGGAAAGAATGACATAGGGCCCCGGCGGTATCGCCTCGAATCCGCACAACGTTTCTTCAAGGAGTTGAAAGGTTGTTCGAATTCGTATTCTCGGCACTCCTTCTGTACAGGCCTCCACCCCATTTATCACCAGATTGGTAAGTGTCTGGGTGATATTTATTGCAGAGGACGAGATAACAGGGATTGTTGGATCAAGCTCCAGATCTATTTGAAGTTCCGGAAATTCTTGATGCAGCTGACGGTAATCGATTGAGTTTCGGTAGCTGTTAATAAGCGTGTTAAGGTGATTGTCTTCTTTTCTGGATTTGGCGCCACGCGCTACCGTGAGCAGATCACTGACCAGGTCGCCTGCTTGTCTGCCGGATTTTCGTATCAGTTCGATTTCCTCCCTGAGTATGGTGTCCTCACCCATTTTCTGAAGAAGCAGGTCCGGGTAACTGACAAGACCGCTGAGGATATTGTTAAGATCGTGGGCAACACGGCTGGCCATCAGGCCAAGGGATTCCATTCGTTGAGATTTTGCCAGCCTGTCCTGAAAATCAAGAAGCATTTGCTCATTTTTCTTGCGTAAACTGATGTCCATGATACCGACAGCAAGAACCGCGGGTTCTCGATTCTCGAGCTGCTGCAGGCGGATTTCCACCGGAAAGACAGAACCGCTGCGATGTCTTCCGATCGTTTCAATGGTGGGAATAGTTAACGACTGCCTGAGGTTTTGCAGCGAGATGAGTGATGATTGCCAATCGGGCAGCAGATCGTCAATATACATGTTTTTCAGTTCATCTTCGCTGTAGTCGAACAACTCTGAGAGCTGGCGATTGACAAGATCAATCGCGTTGTTTCGGACGAGGACGACACCTTCGGAGGTCAGTTCCGCCAGCTGCCGGAATCGTTGCTCGCTCCTTGATAACTCCTGTTTGAGCCTGCTGTTTTCAATACAGCGGCTCAGAGTGTTGAGAATGATTTCAGGCGGGGTCGGTTTACAGAGGTAGTCTGAAACGCCGCTTCTAAGAACATGCAGGGCGCTGTCGAGGGTTGCCTGCCCAGTGAGAATGATGACGGCAATGTGGCTGAAATACTTGTTGATATAATCGGCGATTTCGGTGCCCACGGCGTCGGGTAGATGGAGATCGACCAGGGCGGCGTCGAAGTGCTGCCGCTGCAGCAGCTTGAGCGCCTGCGTACCCGACTGGGCATGGATGACCGTATAGTTGTTTTTCTCCAGTATATATTTGAAACTCAAGAGAAAGTTTTGATCATCATCGACAATAAGTATGGTCTTTGTCATACCCTTGTACCCCAGTATGGTAATGATTCAAAAATCCTTTCCCGTACAAAGCTGTTTAAAATCCGGACAAAATACCTGCTGAAATGATTTAAGTCAATACAATTACAGCTTTTTTCCAGTGGTAATTCCATGGTGTTACACAACATCTGCAGCGGCTGCCGGACGGTTTGAACCTGGCAGCGAGATGGTGAACTTTGTACCGACATTTTTCCCTGAGGAGTAGGATATCGTCCCTCCCAGGTCATGCACAAGTTTTCGAGAAATTGCCAGGCCAAGGCCGACGTGGCCGACGCCCTTGGTGGTGACGCCGGCTGTGAAAATATTTTCTGCAAGTTCCGGCGGTGTCCCCGGTCCATTGTCTTCCACACTTATCAGGATTGCTCCTGCTGCATTTTCTGCCTGATCGGATATGTTCGTTTTGATGATCAATTCTCCTGATTCATCCAGGGCTTCAATTCCATTTTTAATCAGATTTCCGGTGATCTGCCTGATGCCGATAGCACTCGTCCTGATTGTCGGGATTTTTTCATCCAGATCCAGCCGGATACTAATCCTGTTTTCAGGCAGCAGCGTCTGACGGTAGAAGTCTGCGGCCTGCTTGACGATCGAGTTGACATTTACATCCTCGTGCTTTTCTTTTCCTTTTGACGAGGAGAGGTCATTCAACTGGTCTGTGATCATCGCGATGTGCTTGATCTCACTGCTGATTACCTGCAGGTCACTGCGCAGGTCCGGGCGATCTTCAAGCTTCATTCCCAAGGCGACCAGGTAATTCTGCAGGGTTGCCACAGGATTGTTGATCTCATGGGCAATCTGGCGTGTGATCCTGGTAAGGGCCGTTATCTGATCTGCGGCTGCTTGCTGCTGCAGCCGCTCGAGACGAATACGCATACCGACCTGGCCGGCAAGCAGTGACAGGGTCTCTTTCTGGCTCAGAATTGCTGCCGATTCTGCCTGCTCGACCCCGGCAACCAGGATTCCAACAGCCGAGTCCTCAAGTGGAACCGGAACGGCAACCAGACCAGTGGCATCAAGCAGTTTGAGACATTGGGTTTCAATTTTTCCAACCGTCAGATTGTCGTCTACAGCCGTACAGAGGATGGCCCCATTCAGCAGACATTCATGGAGGAGCCCGTTCATGCCTATATTTACCGGGACTGACAATTTGTCGTGGCCGTGGTGCTGATTATTCGTGGAGACATGGATCCTCATGGTTTTTGAGTCTGCATCGGGAAGCATGAGGAGGCAGTGGGGAATGTTAAAAAGGATATGAAAACTCTCTTCGATGATGCGAACGACGCGATTGAGGTTGTCAGCCTTTAACAAATTATCGACAACACCGCCGATCGTTGAAATGGCCTGTACTTTTCGAGCAAGATTTATTCTGTTGGTTTCAGCCTGCTTCGACCGCCGTTTGCTGACCAGCGGTTCCGGCTTTGTACTGATGCCCATTCCTGAGGTAATCTGGTCAACCTCCTCTTTTGCCTGGCTGATGCTAACCGGCAGCTCTTTCGGCGGAATGCCGATGAGCTTTTCTCCCAGCCCCTCAGGAATGTTTTGTCCTGAAATCAGATAATTGCTATAACGGTTTGCGGTATAGAGAAGCCTGGAGAGCGTGCCACGCTCTGCAATCGTGTTTTCGTCTTCATGATGATTGAATACGGCGTCGGTGATGGACTGTTCCAGGTTCCATTGCGATACCAGCAAACTGCTGGCTTCCGGATGAGTGACTCTGAGGGTCCCGCGCTCCCGAACCGGCAACAGGTCCCCGCTGCATTGTTCTTCGAGCAGAGACGGGTAACTCTCAGGAAAAGCTGTATACAGCAGCAGTTTGCCGACATCATGAAGAAGACCTGTCAGGTAAGCTTCGGACGGATCCGGATAACGTATGGACTGGCTGAGGGTCTTGGTCATTACCGCTGTCAGGAAAGAATGATACCAGAAACCTGCCATATTAAGAGTACCTGAGTTATCTGCATTGCCAAACGTTTCGTAAACGGAAACAGAAATGGCCAGGTTTCTGACGGTGTCTATCCCCAGGTAGATTACTGCCTGTTCAATATCGGTAAATTTGTTGCGGGTGCCGATGAAGGCGGAATTTGCCAGCTGCAGAATACGGGCACTGATAGAGGCGTCCCGGGCTACGATAGTGCCGATTTCCCGAAGATTTCGGTCCTTGCTGTTGCACTTATCAATCAGCTCTATCAACGTCTGCGGCAGACTTGGAAGCTTACTGATGTCAATTATTGCAGTTGGTTGATGAGAGGTTGTGACCATGGATAGACGTCTCCTGAGGAAATTAGACCGTTGTATCTTTATCGACCGGCAAGTGCCGGTGGTTTAACTCAATGGTGTCGGGGTAAATATGAATCGGTGGCTGATTCGTTCCCCCTTCTCATTAGTTTACTGGAAAGAGACGGTAATTACCAGATGGTAACAGGTTTTAGGTTCTGAAAACCGATTCTTGTCGCTTGAGGCCGGGTGATCAGCATACCGTTTCCGAATCAATCGGCAGTTTGGTGGCTCGGGTGGCAACAACGGCGAGGTTCTGCTTTACTATTTGCGGAGTCTACTATATTTTTGAGCAGACACGATGCCCGCGCAGAAGCGCTCTATACGCTGCTGGATCTATCTACAGAATCGGTGACACAAAATGTTTACATTCATGCATGCAGCCGATGTTCATCTCGACAGTCCGCTGCGTGGCCTCTCCCGCTATGAGTCTGCGCCGGTGGATGCTGTTCGGGGTGCCTGCCGGAAAGCTTTTGAAAATCTTGTCGACCTGGCCATTGCTGAAAAAGTCGCTTTTGTCCTGCTGGCTGGAGATCTCTATGATGGAAACTGGAAGGATTACGGTACCGGTATATACCTGAGCCACCAGGTCGGGCGATTGGGCCGGCATAATATAATGGTTTACGCTGTTGCAGGAAATCACGATGCCGCCAATAAAATGACAAAATCGCTGGACACTCCTGACAACATGAAGATTTTCTCTTCCCACCTGGCCGAGACCGTCATCCTGCCGGAGGCGGCGGTTGCAATTCATGGTCAAAGTTTCGAAAAACAGCACGTTGAGACAAACCTGGCAGCGGGATACAGCGCTGCGCTAAAGGGGCTTTTCAATATTGGAATGCTTCATACAAGTCTTGATGGCCGTCAAGGCCATGCGGTCTATGCTCCCTGCGTTTTAGATGATCTTCTGGCCAAAGGCTATCAATACTGGGCATTGGGACACGTGCACCGGCAGGAGATCGTC
This sequence comes from uncultured delta proteobacterium, assembly GCA_963696725.1. Classification (GTDB taxonomy): domain Bacteria; phylum Desulfobacterota; class Desulfobulbia; order Desulfobulbales; family Desulfocapsaceae; genus MADRE3. The sequence continues at coordinate 210,131 of CAVOLI010000009.1, read as the reverse complement.
TCCCAAGATCCCTGGGTCGTATTTCCAGGCTGTATTCAGGGGCGCCATATCCGGGAAGCGGGGCCGAAAGGGTGCATGCTGGTTCATGTTGAGGATGGTTTTGTCAGAGAGGTTGAAAACAGGGACCTTGATGTGCTTCGCTGGGTCAACTGCCGTGTTGACGTCTCGGATACTTCGGGCTTGCAGGGAATTCTGGCCCGCACCAGGAAGGCAGTCGAGAAAGCGCAGCTTGAGGCAGACGGACGGTTCGCGGCGATACGAATCCGTCTTGAAGGTGCAACAGAAAACCCGGAAGTATTATCGGCCTACCCGGAACGATTCGAGCAGCAGGTTAGAGCCATTGGTGCCGAAATTGGCGGCGATGATCTCTGGATTGAACGGGTCGAAAATTCAGTTGTCAGAAAGCTCGTGTTGAGTTCAACTCTGGCGGAAGACAGTGCTCTGGCGCAGTTGCTGGAAGAAATTGGCGCTCTACCTGGAAACCCTGATGAAATTGAAAAGCTTGCGGAAGTGATTGAAACCCTCAGGCAGAAAATACCACCCGATGTCTTTGCTGCCGATTCCAGTCTAGAACTGGATGACCCCCGGACGCTCGAGCGTCTGGTTGATGAGGCCAAACAGATGCTGACCGGAAGGTTGCTGACAGCGGGAGGCCGATGATGAGAATCGATCGGCTGGATCTGCTTGCCTATGGCCAATTCACTGAAAAGACGCTGGATCTTAGCGATGGTGAGGCCGGGCTGCACCTTGTTTACGGCGATAATGAAGCGGGAAAGTCAACCTCGTTGAGGGCACTTATCGCTCTGCTGTTCGGTATTCCTGCCCGTACCGAGGACAATTATCTGCACATGAATCAAAAGCTTCGGATCGGCGGCAAGCTTCGACTTTCAAGTGGTCGGGCAATTGAATTTGTGCGCAGAAAAGGAAGGAAGGGAACGCTTCTTGACCCTCGTACCTCGGCGGTACTTGACGATTCGGTTCTAATGCCGTTCCTGCCGCCTGGAATTGACGAGAACCTCTTTAAGCAGCTCTATGGCATCAATCATTCGCGGCTGGTTGCCGGCGGCCAGGAGTTGTTGAACCAGTCAGGAGATATCGGGCAGGCACTTTTCAGTGCCGCTGTCGGCAGCGAAGGCCTGCGAGACATATTGCTTGAACTTCAGAACAGCGCGGAAGCACTTTTTAAGCCTCAGGCGTCAACGAAGATTATTAACCAGGCAATAACCGGTTTCAGAAGCGCTCAAAAGCAGATACGGGACTCAAGTCTTCCGGTCTCAGAATGGAAACGACTCCAGGCAGAACTCGCCGGAACCCTTTTCGAGATAGAAAAAATTGAGCATAGCATCGCTGCCAGAAACAAGAAAAAATCACAGCTTGCCCGGATAGGCAGGGTTAAGGGGGCACTGGCCGAGCGGCGCTCCGTGCTGGCCCGTTTGGAAGAACTTGGGTACGCACTGGTTCTACCTGAGGACTTTGATGATAAGAGAAAAACCGCCGTCAGCAGGTATCAGGCGGCAAGAGAGACCAAGGAAAAAACAGAAGCAAAATTACATCGGCTGGCGGAGGAATCAGATTTCATAAAAATTCGCCAGGAATTACTGGACAATGAAGAGGTGATCAGAAGTCTGTTCAAGGAGCTGGGTGCCGTTGAGAAAACGGTTCAGGACCGTCCCCAGCAGGACGGCAAACGGCGCCTGCTGAGAAGTGAGGCACTGATTTTGTTGAAAGGGGTGCGCCCCGATCTTGATCTCGATAGAGCGGCCCAGCTTCGGCCGCTGCTCAACAATAAAAAATGGATTTTAAGCCTGGCACAGCAATATGTGCTGCTCAACCAGAAATATGAGGATCTGGAAGGCGGTATGAAAGCGGTTCAGGATGAACAGAAATCTTTGCTGAAAGAGGTGAGGGAACAGCCCAGTTCGGCAGTGAATCTTAACGAAATAAAAGCAGCCGTTTCAACCGCCCGCAAGTCCGGCGATATCGAGCGGCGGCTGCTGGAATTGCAGAAGAGATCAGCTGAAGAACAGGAGCGCTGCAGGAGTGAAAGAGCACGACTTGGCAGATATCGCGGAACTGTCGAAAACCTCTCGACAATGGCCCTGCCCCTGCCTGAAACCGTTGATTGGTTCGAGAAGCGGATGGATGAATGGTCGGAAAAGCAGAAAGAGTTGGAACGCAATCGACAGAAGAGTGCAGAGGAGCTGGCACGGGCAGAGCAGCAATTGGATGCACTGTTATTGACCGGCGGTGTCCCCGCCGTTTCAGAGCTGCAGGAATTACGTCTGTTGCGGGACAAGGGATGGCGCCTTGTTAAAGCCAGATTTATCGAGAAGCGCTCGGTCGACGAGGAGATTGCTGCCTATATTTCATCAGGTTCGGATCTGGTATCGACCTATGAAGAAAAGATCAAAACGGCAGATCATCTTTCCGACCACCTTCGTGTTGCTGCCGACCAGGTTGTAAAACGTGCCGACCTTGAGGCGGCGATTACAGGTTTTAGGTCCCGCCTTCAAACGCTCAAAACGGATAGTGATGCGTCTGCCGGGCAGTTGGAAGAGCTCAACAGCAAATGGGAAGCAGTGTGGAGTCCTCTGGGCGTTGAAACGGGAAATCCAAGAGAGATGAGGCAATGGCTTGCCAGGGTGGAAAAACTCCTTGTTCAGCTTCAAACCGCGCGTAATGCTGCAATCGACGAGGAAAGACTTGCCGCGGAGCATAAAGCATTTCACGAGTTGATCCTGCGTCAACTAGAGACGTTCGCAGACAATTTGAACATCAGGGAAATGACTCTTGAGGCCATGATAAACCATTGTGAACATTTTGTAGAACACGAAGAGGCGAAACGTGAGCGCAGGCGCCAGTTAGAGCACGAAATAGAGCGGGCAGACGTTTCTTTGAATAGAACAGCTGAAAACCTTGATATCGTCAGGCGCAACAAGGAGCTATGGCTGCAGGAGTGGACTCAGGCCGGCGAAGGGCTGGGGCTGAAGCCTGATGTTCATCCGGAACGTGCTGTCGGGGCGATCGGGCAGCTGGAATCGTTTTTTGATGTCCTGGACAGGTCGGAAGCGTTGCGAAGACGCATTTATGGAATGGACCAGGTTGAAGAAGATTTTATCAAAAGGGTTTATGAATTCACAGATACGATCGGATTCGACAGGGAAGGCCAGGAGGCGAGCTCGATTGCCGCTCAGTTGAATCAGGAGTTGAACGAGAACCGCGAGTTACGGGCAAGCCTGAAAAAGAACGAGATACAGCGCAATGAGCTGACGATGGAGATTGAAGAGACAGACATCACTCTCAGGCAGACAGAAGAGCAGCTGGCAGAGCTGAGGATACTGGCCCGTGTTGAAACTGACGATGAACTGATTGAGGTATGTGAGCGTTCAAACAGAAGAAGAGCGCTGCTTTCAAAATATGACCTGCTTGAACAGGAGCTCATTCGCAATGGCGATGGCCTCACCATTGCACAGCTGGAAGATGAGGCGGGTGAGCTTGATTTCGATTCTCTCGACGGCCAGCAGCAGGGAATTACCGTTGAATTGGAGGAATTACATGCAGATAGGGATCACCTGCGAGACCAGCGCCAGACACTTCAAAACGAAATTCAGTCCAAAGATGGAAATGCCCGGGCAGCTGAAGCTTCGGAGGAGATGGAGCAGCAGCGAGCCCAGATACTATCGGGTACCGAACAGTATCTGCGGTTCAGGATTGCAGCCCTGATTCTTGAGCAGCAGATTGAGAAGTATCGGAGAGAAAACCAGGCGCCGGTCCTGGCCCGGACAGCTCATTTTTTCTCACAGCTGACGCTCGGCTCCTATATCCATCTTCGAGATGAACTGGATGATAGCAACCGGCCGGTCCTGTTTGGTGTACGCCCGGATGATACGGCGGTGGCCATAGCCGGGATGAGCGACGGCACCAGGGATCAGCTTTACCTGGCACTGCGGCTGGCAACACTTGAATTGCATCTGAAAAAAGGAGAACCGCTGCCGTTTGTTGTCGATGACATCCTTATCGCCTTTGATGACAGTCGAACAAGGGCATGCCTTGAAATTCTGGCTGAACTCTCAGCCACTACCCAGGTTTTGTTGTTTACCCACCACCGCAGTGTTGTTGAACTGGCTGATACCCTGCCGGCGAGAGAAAAAATCTTCCTGCATGAGTTCTAGCAGTCGTCTTGAGCACAGACACTGCTTACCGCTTTAACAAAGTTCGGGCAGTACATATCCTGGCAGGCCGCGTACCCCATATCAAGATTTATGAACCAGCGCTCTTTTTTTCCGTGCAGATCGCAGCTCCATAACCATTTTCTCCTGCTGTCAAAGAAGCTGACTTCCTGATCAGTGGGTTCGTTCAGCAGGCTGAGCAGCTCATCGACGGTCGGCAGCCGCCATGACGTCAGTCCGGCATACCTGGAGTTGTTCAGGGAGTCGATATAGTCGTGAGCCTGCTGCCAGCTCAACGGATAGGGACTTCCCGTTTTTTGCCAGGTTCTGTTAGTGGCCCTGTCGACAACGACATCTGTCTTGAACTCGAAGTCGTTGACGATGTAGCAACGGGGACGATGCAGATCGGTCAGTTGAAAGGCTACGACAGCGCGTCTTCCGCACTGGTTTTCCGCGGTAGACCTGAGACCCTTATCTGGAAGAGATGAGCTGCTGCTGCTTCCTCCTCCTCCTGCAGCAGCCTTGCGCCTGTTGAACTGAAGCCGTTCAAGGCAGTGTCTCATCTCTGCCGCACTCTGGAATCGCTGGCCGGGATCCCAGTTCAGGGCCTTTTGAAAGAAATCATCCCAGTTATGATCATAGGCTGGATTGATAATCGACAGTGGAAAGCTCTGCATGCCAGGAAGGGTGCCGGTGAGCATTCGATAGAGCAGAACGCCGGCGCTGTAACAATCAGCCCTTCCGTCTACCTGGTGTGGCTGTTTCTTCTGTTCCGGCGGAGCATAGCAGGGAGAGCCGATCTGCATGTTGGCGGGACCGGAGAACGATATACCGTCCACGAGCGCCATGCCAAAATCACATATCTTGACGTGGTCACTGTCGGTTACGAGAATATTATGCGGTTTGATATCGCGGTGAATCACGCGGTTGTGATGCAGATATTCAAGCGCCTCGAGGATCTGCCTTCCATAATGAATTACCTTTTCCGGTCGGATTCGTCTGGAAGGTTCTTCCAGCTGAAAACGTTCACCGATCATTATTCCCAGGTTGTTGCAATAATATTCCATCACAAAAAATGAGCGCCCCTGTTCGTCGGTGTCAAAATCCCAGACAGTGGCCAGATTGTGATGATTAAGGGATGCAAGGGTGCGCGCCTCTGAAAGGAAAATTTTCTCGAGCTGCTCGTAGCCAAGCGTTATTTCCAGCGCCTCCGAGGGTTGCAGCAATTTTAATGCGACCACCTTGTCGATCCGGGAAGATAATGCCTTGTATACCGTACCCATGCCGCCTTTCCCGAGGCGTTTGAGCAGGGTGTATTTGCCTACCAGGAGTGCTTTTTTGACCATTTCAACCTGTTTGCGTTGTGGGGTGGAAAATGATGGAGCTTCAACAGTCTGATTGTCGTATCGACGTCATATGCGACCTCCCGGATCTGGAAAAATGCGGCGGAGCTGTCCCAGACGCCATACTTGGCTTTATCGCTGAGTGTGTCACGCGGCTGGCCAACACTGCCGACGATCACCAGGTATCTGCTGAGCGGGTTGATTGCAACCGGTTTTAGACTCAATTTCCCTGTAATGATGTTCCCGCTGACACCTTGCTCAAAAAGATTGAGCATATGGGTATGGCCTGCAAAACAGTGAGTTTCCGGATAACTCTGGAACATTCTCGCCAGCCTGACTGTTGATGGAGCGTAGAGGTACCTGGTGATTGAGGATGGCGGGCAGCCGTGACAGAAGCGCGCATTGTTTCTGATGAGCACCGGCTCCAGGTCGGCAAGCCATAAAAGGCTTCCGGCAGATAGCAGGGACCTGCTGATGTCAAGGGAATGCTGGGCCAGGAAATTGAGCCGGGCGTAATAATTCGGGGTGAGAAGGGCCAGCTCGTGATTTCCCATTACAGAAGGGATATCTCTGCTGATCAGCTCACGCACGACCTGCTCCGGTTCCGGACCATAGCCGATATTGTCCCCGAGGGCAATGATATCGTCAATATGCTGCTGCCCGATATCTTCCAGCACCGCCTCAAGGGCACGGTAATTTCCGTGTATATCGGACAGGATCGCAAGACGCATCAAGTCTCCGGCGTTGACCCTTCTCTGCCGTAAGTGCAGTGCGGATTGATGGGCGACGATTGCTCGATAGAGAGAATCTGAGCCTCTATTAAATCAGGGGCGCTGACGATCATCGGGGCAATACGTTTTTGATCAGCCTCCGTACAGCAGTTCACCGCCTGAGAAGCCAAGACCGCCGCAAACCCCCAGGCTGAGAAGGTAAATAATCAGCATTGTTTTGTGTGAGGCACCCTTGTTCTTCTGAATAACGCCATAGGCGAGAAGAACCGCCAGGACAACGCCAAGGATCATCTTGATGATGATCCATTTGCTGATGTCGCCGGCAAACACGTATTGCCAGTCCAGCAACCCGGCAATGTACACCGGCACAATTGAGACCAGCGCCAGGACAATACAGTGGTAGGCCGATTCACCCAGGTGTTTATCAGGCCATTTATAGTGCGCCAAAGAAAAAACAACTGCGCCAATTACCAAGCCCATAGGGGCATGGACGACGATCGGATGGATTGGATGGGTCAGGCCAATGGTCTCTAAAAACGCATAGAAGCTTTCTATCATGGATTTCCTCCGGCTGTTCTAATAGGGATATTACCTGTCGGGGAGACAAGTGCGCGATCTCCATTCACGATCTTGTCTTGGTTGCCGCATAACCGAACTTTTCCAGCTTTGCTGCAACATTTCGACAATACTAATAATCATTAACAATGAGAGATAAAGCCCTGTTACCCATTTATAACGGCCACTCCGGTCAAAAATGAGACGTCTTGTAACAATCGGATTCGGTATGTTGGTCGGATGAAGTTCTTGCCCTGCGATTCACCTATTGAATGGCGCTGAGCCAGGCATACATGTCAGCAGCATCCTGCCTGGAGACCTTTTCTTCTGGAAACCTGGGCATTATGGGTGATTTCGCGTTTCTGATAACCGCCAGAAATTTTCTGAAACTTACATCATCGATATCGATATCAGGTGCCTTGCCGTCGTTGCCGTGCAAGCCATGACAGGCGAAACAATTGTTCATCATGTACCAGCGTTTTCCATCGTCTGCGCTGCCTTCCGGGGCCGTGCATGCGGAGAGAACGAGGATTGGTATAATGAGCAGGAAAAGTGTCAGGAAACGGCTCCTCATGGTGGGCATAGGGTTTCTCCTTTTGAAAAAATGAGCTGCACGCTTTTTGTCATGGTGAGACTGAAGCGATGATCGCAGCGCAATGTATCGAAAGCCGGAATAATTTGCAATGCTTTGTTATATGGAGAAATTGTCCGCTCTGTCAAGGGCTTTGAACCAGCTTTTTTCGACCCTGCGAAAGACCGATTCCCAGCTGAAATAAGATAATTCGCTCTGTTTGACAGGAGCAATTTTCTGCCGGTCAAGAACCTGTTCAATGGATAAACAAAGACAGTCCACAAACTGTTTCTCCTCGGCCAGAAGGCTTGCATCTGTATCGACAACGGTCGGTTTTTTGATCAGGAGGAGCTGCCCGGTTTTCAGATGTTTTTGAATTTCTCTTGTTCCCGGAAGGTCTGTTGCAATGACGGTGCAGCCGCAGGCCAGAGCTTCCAGGACTACGAGGGGGAGTCCCTCGTGGAGAGACGGGAGGATGAAGATGGAGGAACGGCGCATCAGGGAGGACAGTTCATGCTGGGAAACCATGCCGTGAAGAGAACAGCCGGAGGCAAGTGCGGCAGCAGCCGTAATGCACTCCTCGAGTTCGGCTCCCGAACCGCCGCCGACCAGATGCAGATGGCATCGGTGGTGAGTAATTTCGCCCATCGCCCTCAACAGCCAGGGAACCCCTTTGGCCCGGCTGAGTTTGCCGGCATAAAGGATAGTGAGCGATTCCGACTCTTCAGAGCTGCCGCCACGGTGAAAAATGTCCGTGTCATATCCGGCACCTGCAATATCAATTTTATTCCCGGGAAATTTGTAGCTTGCAATGATTTCGTCTTTCTGCTCAGCGCTCAGGGCAAGTACCCTGTCAATGCGGGAGCATCCCTTACGCACCTGGTCTCTGAGGTGGGCGCAGAGCCTGAACTGCCTGAGGTCCGATCCATGACAGCTGGTGATCAGCGGGATGTCGGGAAAGCGCTTTTTTATGATCGAGGAGAGAAGCCAGAGATGATGGCTGTGAATGAGATCGGGCTGGTGAGCTGAAACCGCCTTTGATAAGGGCTCTGTAAACATTTCGAGGTACTGTTCCAGCGTTTCCGCATCGAGGTCCTGAAATTTCCTGCTCGGGTAGGGCATCACGTCACTCATCCCCACAATCGTCTCAGGACAGCTGCCGGCACCAAATTCGACAAGATGGCAGTTTTCCTCTTTTATATCGGCCGGAGCGTGGCTCCGGCCGGCCTGGATGGCGGCAACAAGAGCGTTATCATAGCCGCTGCGGGCTGATTGCTTGAGAATTGCCTGCAGGTAGATGCCGCTGCCCGTCGAGTCAGGACGCTGGCTGATGACATGGAGAATCTTGATTGTCCTGCTCGCATCCATTGGACTCTCGATCAGTGGTTTGCCTGTTTCGTGCGCAGGTAAGCGGTATGGAGTGAATTGAGGACTTTCTGCCTGGTATTATGGCGCTGATTGAGCATGATGACAAAGGGATCGGAAGATCGTCCCGTGATGAAGTACCCGGCATAACAGTAAACACCTGTCAACGTTCCTGACTTGATAAGCATGGCGTCTTTTTCCGGAAGAAGGTAACGATACGGCTTGAAAGCTTCAAGCACGGCGAGCATGAAAAGCGGCGTCACTCTGGTCTGGCGGGATATCCCGGAGCCTTCACGGATTTGAAATTGACGATTATCTATAGAGAAGCGCTCTGTCAGCACCTGATGCAGCGCCAGTCTGCCTTTTTCCCACGTCGCCGGGGGCCCGAACAGCACAGTACCGCAGCTGAGATAGAGCTGGTTGGCAATGAAATTGTTTGAAAATTGCAGACAGTCGCGGACGAGGTCGGTTATGTTCCTGGGGCTGATGAATGTGTGGATCAGGATGCAGCTGGTATCGACCTGTCCGGACTCGAAAACAGCGCCGATATCAATGCCTGCTCTCAGCAGAAAGGCTGCAAACAGTTCTGCCGTGTAACGGTGGCTGTTATCAATGATTGACCGGGAAGCAAAACCACCGACGTTGACACGATGGCGCCCCGGCTCGAGTTGTCCGCCGATAATCCGTGTCAACGGCAACAAGGGTGTCTGGGGCTCTCCCGAGGATACAGAGCGATCATTGTTTACCTGAATGGAGAGTGAGTTGAAGTTGACGGCCAGCGCGCCGTTGGGCACATCATAGGGGTTGTCGGTACTCTCCGTGCCGTCAGCTGCTGTCGGCACGGAAAACCATGAGTCGTCTATAACGATCTTGTCAATTCGGCTGATTCCTCGACCCTTGAGTATTCTGGCAATATCCGCAATGTATTCAGAGCTCAGAAAAGGATCGCCGTATCCCTTGATATAAAGTGTCGTCTGGCCTCTGATATAGAATTCGGTCTTGTAGCGGTAGTTTGGACCTAGGATTTCAAGGGCTGCAAGTGCCGTTGCTATTTTGATAATCGAGGCTGGAATATATGATTGGGTGCTGTTGAGCCGTCCGGCTATCGAGCCGCCTGATGTGAAGAGAAGACCACCGTTATCAACGAGCGCACCGATTGACTGCTCATACTCTGCACCATGAGCAGACCTGAATGGAAAAAGCCAGGTCCATAAACAGAGACAAAAAATCACTGCACAGGACCCGGCTTTAATCGGACTCATGAAACGCTAACCGGCTCCGGCTTAGATTTTCGGCAGGTTTGCTATTGATTTTGCTATTTCCTCCGTCGGATAGTCATAGTCATGGAGCTCTCCCGCAAAATACCGGTCATAGGAACCCATATCAATGAGCCCGTGTCCGGAGAAGTTAAAAAGGATGGTCTTTGGTTCTTCAGGATCCTTTGTTGCCTCAATGATTGCGCCCCTGATGGCGTGACAGGTCTCCGGTGCCGGGATGATCCCTTCTGTTTTGGCAAAGAGGACGCCCGCCTGGAAGCATTCGAGCTGCTGCAGCTTGACAGGTTCGATCATCTTCTCCCGGACCATTGCCGAGACAATCGGCGCCATACCATGATAGCGCAGCCCGCCGGCATGAATGCCCGGCGGGATAAAATCATGACCAAGCGTATACATGTAGAGAAGCGGTGTCGTACGGGCAACATCGCCAAAGTCATAGGCAAGTTTTCCACCGGTCAGCGTTGGACAGGATGCCGGTTCAGTGCCGATAAAACGGATTTTTTTACCCTCCAGGTAATCGGGTACGTAGGGTACTGCCAGACCTGCAAAGTTCGAACCTCCGCCGCAGCAGCCGATGATGACATCCGGGTATTCACCGGCGATTTCCATCTGCTTCCTGGCCTCGAGCCCGATGATTGACTGGTGCAGGACAACATGGTTGAGTACTGAACCGAGAGAGTATTTGGTATCGTCCCTGCTGGCTGCATCTTCAATTGCCTCTGAAATCGCAATTCCCAGTGAGCCGGGAGTATCGGGCATCTGCTCCAGGATTGATCTGCCGATAGCGGTTTCGTTACTGGGACTGGGTATGACTTCTGCTCCAAAGGTCTGCATGATCGACTTGCGGTAGGGTTTCTGGTCGAATGAAACACGCACCATGTAAACCTTGCATTCCAGACCCATTTTGCTGGTAGCAAAGGAGAGGGCGCTGCCCCATTGACCGGCACCGGTCTCTGTTGCCAGTCTTTTGACACCTTCCCGTTTATTGTAGTAAGCCTGGGCAATCGCCGTGTTCGTCTTGTGTGAACCAACGGGGGAAACCCCTTCATTTTTAAAGAAAATCTTTGCTTTCGTGTTGAGCGCTTTCTCAAGACTGGAGGCTCTTACCAGTGGAGAGGGGCGCCATATTTTTAATACTTCAAGCACTTCCTGCGGAATGTCGATGAATCGTTCGGAAGACATTTCCTGTTCGAGGAGTCCCATCGGGAATAACGGCGCCAGTTTCTCAGGGCCCATGGGCTGCTTGGTTTCCGGGTCAAGCGGCGGCTGCAGGCCATTTGGCATGTCCGGGACCACATTATACCATTGGGTCGGCATCTCATCATCGCGTAAGACAATCTTCTTGATCATGGTTTCTCCTTTTCTGTAATGACCGTGGATAAGCGCCCTCGAGCGCAGGTTTTATGTTCAGCCCTTCAGGATGTATTTTTTAACACAGTTGCAGTGTGTCCGGCAAGTTGGATTATTTCTCAAGGTTCTCCGATGATGTCTTTCGCACCAGGCTGCTGAGCAGTGTTTCTTCATCTCTTATCAGGATATGTTCCAGAGCCTTCAGGGGCTTTATGCCGGGGGTTCCGCTTCTGGAGATTATGGTCATGGAGATTTCTGCGGCTGACTCGATTTGTACGGCTTCGATCATCGTTCTGATGTCCAGTTGTTTCTCTTTTCCTTTTCTTTTCCTGGCGATATGAAAGTTCTGCGCTGCCAGAAATGATTTGATTCGTTCCTTTTCTTGACTGGTGAGTGCAGCTTCGAGGACAACAGAGTAGATTGTTCTCAATTCCTGCGGAAGCTTACCCTGAAACGGGACTATTTCATTGATGCGTATTCCTTCAGGCAATGCTGCGCTCAGAGATTCGGCGGCCTTCCGGCAACTTTCAAGCGGGGCTGGAACTTCCATGATAAACGATTCGCATGAACTCTGGGTCCCGACAGGTAATGCGGGACTGAAGGATACTTTTGGCGAAGGGTTGAAGCCTTTTGAGAAATTGGTTCTGATCCTCGCCCGCCGCAGAGCCCGGAAAATAATCTGCAGAAACTCAAGGTGTCCGAGGTAGCAGATGGCCCCGCTGCGTGAATAAGAAACACTGTATCGATATTTTCCTTCCTGCTCTGTTTTCTCAGCTTTGCCGGCACTATAAGATTGAGCGGGTGTCGCTGATTCACTCCGGTTTTCACTGTGGACAACGGGCGCGATCGTATCGAAGTCGCAGAGGCCGCATTCCTGGCAGCCGTGGTATCTGCAGTCCGGGGTATATTCGCCGCTCTTGGTCTTGTTTTTCTCGTCGAGGAGGAAGCGCTCTTCAACACCGCTGCTGAGATGGCTCCAGGGGAGTATTTCCTTTACCGCTCTTTGCCGGAGATAGAAGTCGAGATCGATATCGCAGATCCTGGCGCACTCAAGCCATCGCTGGAGATCAAAATGATCGCTCCAGCTGTCCAGCCGTGCTCCCCTTTCCCATGCCGTGACAACGAGGTGTGAGAGTCGTCTGTCTCCTCGAGAGAATACTCCTTCCAGATAACTCTGTTTCGGGTCGTGCCACTTCAGGTTAAAGCCTCTGCGAGGCATGTTATCTCTCAGTCGTTCGATCTTTTCATGGCTCTGCTGAATGTTCAGTTGCGCCTCCCATTGAAAGGGCGTGTGCGGTTTGGGAACAAAGGTCCCCACACTGAGCGTTACTCTTTTTCTACCATGACCATTGACGTTACCGGCCTCAGCTGTCTTTTTTGCAAGATCGATAATGGCATCGATGTCCTCTGCCGTTTCAGTCGGTAAGCCAATCATGAAATAAAGCTTGATCAGGTTCCAGCCGAGATTGAAGGCGTTGCGCGCCGACTCCACCAGGTCATTTTCGGAAATTCCCTTGTTGATTGCCATCCTCAACCGTTCACTGCCTGCCTCGGGAGCAAGTGTAAAGCCGGTCTTGCGGACCCGTTTGATTTCATCCATCAACTCCTGCGTCAAGGTCCCGACCCTCATTGAAGGTAATGAAACCGAAACAAAATCACGGCTGCACGTATCCATCAGCCTCGGTAGCAGTTCATGGAGGCAGCTGTAATCTCCAGTGGAGAGTGACAGCAGTGCAAGCTCTTCAAAACCGGAATTTTTGATCCCTTTTTCGGCGAGTTGCAGAATTTGTGAAACGGAACGCTCACGTACCGGCCGATAGGTAATACCGGCCTGGCAGAATCGGCATCCTCTCGTACATCCGCGTGCCACTTCGATTCCGAGCCTGTCGTGGACGATGCGCGAGTTGGGGACAATTGGCTGATAAAGATGATCGAGTCGGTCAAGGTTTGCCAGGACGCGCCGGTGAATCGTGGCCGGAACAGTTGGCTCGTTTTTTATTTCTTCTATGCAGCCCTGGTCATCATAGACCGGCTGGTAGAAACGGGGCACGTATACTCCGCCAATGTTTGCAAGATTTTCAATTTGGAGGCCGCGCGTGATTCCTTTTTTGCGGGCCAAAAGAAGAGCCTCGGCAATCTCAACGATTGCCTCCTCACCGTCGCCAAGGAGAATGGCATCGAAAAAGTCGGCTACCGGTTCAGGATTCAGCGCACAGGTGCCACCGCCGATGACGATCGGATGGGATTCGTCGCGCTGTGCAGAGTAAAAAGGGATTTGTGCTCGGTCAAGAACGGTTAAAATATTGGTATAGCAGAGTTCGTGGGGAAGCGTGATACCAATGAGATCAAACTGGTTCAGCGGACGGCCGGATTCCAGGGTGACAAGCGGCATTGTCTTTTCCCGCAGCATTGTTTCGGCATCTTTGTCCGGGCAATAGCAGCGTTCAGCCGATATTTTCTCCCTGCCATTGAGAATATGGTAGAGTATCTGTAAACCCTGGTGTGACATGCCGATCTCGTAGAGATCGGGAAAAACAAGCGCGCAGTGGAGATCAGACTTCTCCTGCCCGGGCAAGCCAGAGTTGTATTCCCGGCCGATATAGCGTCCCGGTTTTTTGACGAACGGAAAAAAATCTCGATCTCTCATAGATGTTTAGGCGGTCAGTGTGAAATGTGTGGTTCTTTTCTAATTAATCCGGTAGACCTTGATACTATAGGATTTTAGCTGAAATTGCGCGCTTTGGTTTGCTGAAAATAGGTTGACTTTTCCGGAGTGGATAAGGTAATAAAAGTCCTGGTATATTAGTTTCAACAAAAATAACAGCTTACGAGGCAAGATTTCTGATGAAGCACCTGTCAATATCATTTGTGTTCCTGATGATAATGTTCGGGGTGATTGCAGCATCTGCTGACAATCAACCGAAGACAGGAGTACTTCTGGAGGAAATCTCTCTTGAAGCAGTAACTGAAACCAGCGAAGCACTCTTTTTCAAGCTCAATAGTGTTCTTATACCGAAAATATTTAAAATAAAAGGGGAAAAGCCCCGACTCGTTATTGATTTTTTTGATACCGCGTATTCTCCTTCAGTAAAGAAAATCGATGAAACAGACGGCCAGTTGATAAAAAGCGTACGAATTGGTGTGCACAATGATCCGCCCAAGACCCGCGTGGTTGTGGATTTGAAGACTGACCGGGAGTATGATTTCGAGGTGAAGGCTGAAGAGGGGGAAAAAAAACTCGTCGTCACCCTGTCTTTCAGGGAAGACCGACCGGAACCTGCTGACCAGCCTGAAAGAACTGATGCGACTGCAGATGAACAGAAACCCATGGCGCCGCCACTTCAGGTGAAAGAATCCGTGCAGAGGGAGATTGATTCCCCGCCTGTCCGAGAAAAAATTGCCGACCCTCAGGTGATTGTGCCGGAAACAACCGTTTTGCCTGAAAAAGAAGCTGTGGTCACCGCTGTTGAAGAAAAGCAGATGGATGAGCCCGACCAGTTGGCATCATCTCCGGAACAGAAAAAAGAGAGTGCGCCACTGCCTGCGGAAGAGCGGGTAAATCAGATTATTGCCAACATCAATGATCCCAAACCTGCTGCTGCGGCCGATCCGATCCTGCTCGATGTCAGCTACGAGAGTACCGCAAATGACAGCGAGATGGTGCTGTTCAAGTTAAACGATTTTTATCCTCCCATCGTTTTTGGCATAGAGAAAGGAAATCCGCGGGTTGTCTGCGACTTCCTGGATACGATGCTTGCTGTCGATATTCCGCCGGTCATCGAGACAAATGGTTTTTTTGTCAGAAAAATAAGAACTGCCCGGCATCCAAGCCCAGAAAAGGTCAGGGTTGTGCTCGATCTTGTTCCTAATAAAAATTATGACCTGCAGCAGGTTTTCTTCAAGGAAGATAATCTTTTTGTTATTATCATCAGTGAGTTCGAAAAGGAATCGGTCAAGCCTCTGAAAACGGTGCCTGAAACTGTCAAGAGTCAATAGCCCTGCCTTTCAGGGAAGGAATTGACGCATGTAACCTGAGGGTATCGGCAGATCAAACGTGTCGTCACCCAGGACTGATTCCTGCACATCTGAAAAACGCAGTTCCGCCTCTGCGCCGAAAGAGAGCCCTGATATACGAATTCTCATCGGCTGCGCACAATGTTCCACCGCATGCCAGTTCTCGTAGCTGATCGCAGCAGCGATTTTTCCCTGATTATCCACAACAGCCCGTTCAATAACTTTCCGTTCATCCAGATTGACAAGGGTATGCTCCTGCGGGTATATGGCTTCGGAATTCCCTGCAACGCTGAACCAGATTCCACGGTTTTCGGTATCATCGGCGATGCCGATGACAAAGGGCGCTGTCGACAGCGGCCTGCCGGTCAGCCATGCGCCCCATTCCCCGGAGACAAAGGTATGGGGGATTTCATGCCTGATCGCAAATGCTCGAAGGCTTCCTTTCCTGAATATTTTTTTTGAGATATCAAGGGACTGAAACCAGTCCCCATTACTTGACAGAGCGAAAAGCGGCTGGTTCAACGGACTCAGTGCCGTGAACTGTACCGAGGCAGGCAACAGGGTTTTAAAATAGCCTGAGAATGAGATCTTATCCAGTGCGTGGCTCCAGGAGACAGAGACCTCGCCGTCAAGCCCTGTCCCGCATGATTCAAAACTTTTCTGGTAGCTGCGGTATTGCTGTTTCAGCAGGGAATAGTCGTCTCCTACGATGGGCGGGCCAAAGGTTTTTTGGGCACATCCCGCGGGCAAAATGAGAGTGAAAAGCAGGAGCCATGACCACCTTGCCCGGAAGCTGTTATGGTGTAAGAAGCGTTTCAATTTTGTTTTTTACCGCAGCTTTTTTATCCTCGTCCTTAAAATACTCGAGGGCTGACCGATAGGCCTCAAGCGCTTTGCCAATCATGTCCAGAGCTC
This sequence comes from uncultured delta proteobacterium, assembly GCA_963696725.1. Taxonomy (GTDB): domain Bacteria; phylum Desulfobacterota; class Desulfobulbia; order Desulfobulbales; family Desulfocapsaceae; genus MADRE3. Next base: position 193,841 of record CAVOLI010000009.1, on the reverse strand, counting down.
TGTAAACATCGCCAAGGTGATCATATATGTGCGGATCATCGGGTACCAGCTCAAGTGCTGCTGTAAGCTCCTCTCTGGCGGTTTCCAGGTTGCCGAGCTTAAAATGGACCCAGCCGAGGCTGTCCTGGATATAACCGTTGTCGGGGTTGAGTTTCATGGCCCGCTCAATATAATCGAGGGCCTTCTCAAGATTACGGTCGGTGTCAGCCCAGCTGTAGCCTATAAAATTCAGTGCTTCAGAGTGATCTGGATTACGCTCGACGATCGCCTCCATTGCCTCGATTGCCGCTTCCAGCTGGTCTGTCCGCTCGAGCTGCAGTCCGTATTCGAACAAGAGTTTCTCGCTTTCCGGAAACATCCTGATACCGGTGGCCAGTATTTCAGTGGCATGCTCAGGCTGCTTGTTTTCCTGATACAGAGATGAGGCGAGGATGTAGAACAGCTCTCTTTGCGTTTCCGGGTTCTCAAGGTGCCTGGCCAGCAGTTGAAGCCCTTTTTCTATCTCGCTGATCTGGTGGTAAATTCGTGTTTGCAGGACCACACTGTCTTCAAACTCTTCATCTGCCGGCCTGATTGCCGCCAGCATTTCCAAGGCATCCGTCCATTGCTCTGCTTCCATATAGAGTGCAGCCAGCAGGTATCTGGCCTCCGGATTTTCCTTGACTTCCAGCACTGATTTCAGGTTTTCAATAGCCCTGCCGTTGTCTCCATTTCGCAGGTGGAGGCGACTGAGCAGCAGAGAGATTTTTTCGGGGCTGGAGCTGACTTCTTTTGCAAGGCTCAGTTCCGCAATCGCTTCTTCTTCTCTGTCTAGTGCGAGCAGTGCCTGAACAATCGTAAAGCGCGCTCTTTCATCGGTGTCGTCCTGAATGAGCAGCTCTCTCATGATTTCAATGACGTTCTCATAATGCTTTTGCTTGAGCAGAAATTCAGCAATTTCATAAACGAGATCGGCTGAGTAATTGAGGTCAAGCGCTGCCCTGTATTGTTTTTCCGCCTCGCTGCCCTGTTCAAGACGATCGGCAATACGGGCGAGATAGAGTCTGGAAAAATAGGTTTCCTGGTCAAGAGTCAGCAACCTGCTGAAATATTCGCCTGCACGTTCGAGTTCCCCTGTCTGGGTTAACAGAATTCCCATTCTCAGCAGTGCCTGGGCGTTCTCCGGCTCGTCAGAAATGATTTTTTGGTACTGTTCAATCGCCTTCGCCTCCTTTTTCTGCTGGATGTAGATGCGTGCCAGCAGTGATCTCTGACCGGAATCGTTTGGTGTATTTCTCAGGTTTGCCAGCAGCAGAGCGATGGCTTTTTCAGGAGAATTCATTTTGAGATAGAGTATCGGCAGTTTCTTTTCGACGTAGGAAGCGGCCGGGTCACAGACAAGGGCTTTCTGATATGCCTCCAGCGCTGCTTCATAGCGCTGATAGTATTCTTCGCGCGTGCCCCAGAGAAAATAAAAGTATGAGCATGAGCTATCGCGGCTTTCTACTTCGGCTGCACCGAGGGTGGAGTCACTGGCGAGCGGTGTGCATGATATCAGGGTGAAAAAGAGCGCCGGAGCGACGAGGCTTCGAAGCAGTATCCTTGTTTTCGCAGTGTATGTCATTCCGGCCCCATGTCGTATCGCTCATCCAGCAAACGAACGGTGTGATCTCTTATTTGTTTGCTTACCTGTTCAATCGATTGCGTTCCGTCAATTCTTCTGATGTAGGGAAGGTTGAGTTTCTTGAATATTTTGTCAACTTCTTTCAGTGAATCCAGCTGCTCAAAATCATTAGGCTGATCGCCCCTGGAGAGGGTGATTCTCTTGATGGACTCCTCTGCACTTATCTCGATGATAAATGCCAGGTCCGGTTCCGGTGCAAAGTGATTGCGCTCAATGATCATCTGCGGATCCAGACCGGCAGCCCCCTGGTAAGCAGCTGTAGAGAGAAAATATCGATCACAGAGAACGATCCTGCCATTTTCCAGAGCCGGAGTTATACAGGTATCGACATGCTCACGTCGATCAGAGAGAAACAGCTCACATTCTTCATCGGGTGTGACCTTCTGACGGTTCTTGTAAAGTTCTCGTATGCGTTGGCCAAAACATCCTGCGGTTGGCTCGCGAGTCGCGACCACCTGCCAACCCCTCTGCCTGAGAAATGTTTCTAGCAGGCTGATCTGGGTCGATTTTCCAGTGCCGTCGATACCTTCAAAAACGATAAGCACGCCGCGTTCTTCTTTAACCATAAGACCTTTATTGCTCATCTGCCGAATCTTGCAAACCACAGCCACTATTGTTTTTTCTATTTGCGGCAATCATTGCCGCCATTTCGACGGCGGCCTTAAGACTTCGATGATCTGCTTGACCCTGGCCGGCAATATCATAGGCAGTTCCATGATCCACGGAAGTCCTGACCAGCGGCAGGCCGAGCGTGACATTTACACCGTCGCTGAAATGGAGCAGTTTGAAGGGGATCAGACCCTGGTCATGATACATGCAGATCACAACATCAAAGACACCAGATGCTGCCCTGTAAAACACTGTATCGGGAGGATATGGGCCGCTTACGTCTATGGAGGCATGGCGCGCTTGCTCAATGGCCGGTGCGATAATCTCTTTTTCTTCAGTTCCGAACAGGCAATTTTCCCCGGCATGCGGGTTGAGTCCGGCAACAGCAATCTTAGGCCGGCAGATATTGAAATCCACCTGCAGGGCTCGGTTTGTCTGTTCTATCAAGGTCCGGATATTCTGCTGTGTCAGCGACGAGGGTACTGAATCAAGAGCGCAGTGGATGGTGGCAAGAGCGATTCTCAATCTGCTGCCGGCCATCATCATGATTACGTTTTTACTGCTTGTGCGTTGTGCGAGAAATTCGGTGTGTCCCGGAAAATCGTAACCGGCCGCATTCATCGATGCCTTTGAAATGGGGCAGGTTGTCATTCCGGCCAGCATTTTTCTGTTGCAGAGCTGAACCACCCGCTCCAGGTAAGACATCATCGCGGCCCCTGTTGCCCTGTCCGGCTGGCCCGCTATAACCCCGGTGAGACCGGGTGTTTGAAGATCAAGGACGTTAATGCTGTTTTCAACAGGGAGGGAGCCTGGAAGCCAGGAACGAACAGGAGCCGGGAGCTTGAGGGCCCTGCCTGTCTCCACCAGAATGCGTTTGTCGCCGATGACAACAGACAGGGGTCGGTCCTGGAAATGTTCGGAGCTGTAGTATTTAAGAATGATCTCAGGCCCGATTCCGGCAGGACAGCCCATGGTGATGGCGATCGGCAGGGATGTACAGCTTATCTTGCTCACAATTTCCGGTTATGCTCGATGCTTTTAGGTTACCCTGTTTCAAATGCGGAAACGAGATGAGTTATCTCGGAATTACCTGGTTTCATCATGACTGCAATAACGTCAAATCGGACAGGTTCATCCAGCAGCTGATGGTGGACGAGATAGTTGCTCGCTACCCGGATAATCTGTTGCTGCTTGGTCGTGGTGACAGCTTCTTCGGGGAGCCCAAAGCGGATTGAATGCCTCGTTTTTACCTCGACAAAGACCCATGTTCTCCTGTCTCTGGCAATTATATCAATTTCACCGAATTTGTCCCTGTAATTCCTGGCAATGATTTTAAACCCCTTGTCCCGGAGGTAGCTTGCCGCAATATCTTCGCCTTTTTTGCCGAGATTAATCCGCAGTTTTGACAAAATCCTTGACTCCTTTGAAACTGTACCGGTGTTCAGGGCAGGGACCGTGCACTGTTATCGCCTTTCTGTGTTCTCGGGTCGGATAGCCCTTGTTGGATTTGAAATTATAATGCGGATAGCGATCATGAAGCGTCTTCATGATCTCATCTCGGGTAATCTTGGCGATGATCGATGCAGCACTGATGGTTGCACTGCGGTTGTCGCCTCTGGTCAGTGATTCCTGCGCAATTTCGAGCGGCACGCCAAACGTACCGTCGACAAGAATGAAATCGGGAACTGTTCCTTTTCTTGAGAGTTCAAGGATACTCTCTCTCATGGCCATCAGCGATGCCTGGAGAATATTGATTCGGTCGATGGTTTGAGAAGAGACAATTCCGATACCGATCGGTGTGTCGGCCAAGAGAAGTTTGTCCCTGAGTTCGTAGCGCTGTTTTTCAGTTGTCGTCTTTGAATCCCTGAAGAGTGAGGGATCGCAGGATTCAGGAAGAATAACGCAGGCGGCAACAACAGGACCGGCAAGCGGACCCCTGCCAACTTCGTCGGTACCGGCAATTCGGGTAAAGCCTCGTCTTTTGAGCATTCTCTCAAACTGAAAATTGTTGGCTTTCAGAGATGCTTGGGGAAGAAGATATTTCACCCGTGAACAGATGCTGATCCGGCGCCGGTGAACGGTTACGGATCAGCAGGCGCTCCTGAGATGTGCTGGAATAATTCTAGCGAATGCCGCGTTCGCGTATACGTGCTGCCTTGCCGCGTCGATCACGAAGGTAATAGAGGCGGGAACGCCTTACCCGTCCTCGTGTCACCAGTTCTATTTTTTCAATTCTCGGGTTGTGCAGGGCAAAGGTCTTCTCCACACCGACACCATGAGAAATCTTGCGGACCGTATACGAGGCATCCATGGCACCCCGTTTCCGCTTGATGACAACCCCCTGAAAAATCTGAACACGCTCTTTGCTTCCCTCAATAATGCGGATATGGACACTTACCGTATCTCCCGGACGGAATTCGGGGTGATCCATTCGCATCTGTTCCTGATCAATTCTATCAATTATTGTACTCATGTTATTCCCGTTCTGAATCAGTTGGCTGGTTATTTCCTTGCTCTGTCTCTGTTTTAGCTTCCCAGCAGGCGATCAAGGATGATCGAGACTGCTGACCGCACTGATAAATGGTTGTAGGTTGAATTACCACAAATTGGTGGTAACGTTGCGTCCGCTTTTTCCATTACTATATCTGCTATCCCGTGTGCCGTGCCGAACAGCAGGAGAACAGGCGAAACATTATTGAGGAGATGATACCTGAGATCCTCGTATTGTACCTCATTTTTCCGCTTTCTGGCACTGGTAGTGACAAGAAATGGTGACGTTCCGGTTCTTTCATTAATCTCGTCAATTACCTCATCGAGGCTGTAGGCTGTTTTAACAAGAGCCAGAGCTTCTTTCCGGGCAGGATTGTATGTCGATCCGTGCCCTACCAGCCAGTGCGAGGTAATTTTACTGATCAGTTCATGCTGATCTTCATACGGCGTGGCCACGTAGTAGTTGCTTACCCCGTAGGTTCTTGCGACCCTGGCAATGTCATGGAGATCAAGGTTTGTTACTGCCGAGCCGATCGTTTCTCCTGTTTTATTCGTCACCGGATGATGCAACAGCAAGATGTCAAGGTCTGCTCTCTGCTCGCTCATGATCGTCCGTCTTTATTGCTTACGGCCAGGATTTCTCGGTCAAGCCCGTGTTTCCTCAACAGTTTCATCTCCTCGCCGCTGAAGGCTGACGAGCGAATCAGATCGGGTCGTCTTTGCAGTGTTCTCCGTACGGAGGCGAGAAAACGAAATTGCTTTATTTTCTTGTGATCCCCGCTCAGCAGATCTGCAGGAACTTCCTGATTTTCAAAGGCACGCGGCCTGGTGAACTGAGGATGTTTTAAAAGATTCCTGCTAAAGGAATCCAGGTTCGCTGAATCAGAACATCCCAGAGCGCCGGGCACAAGCCTGGTGACGGAATCAATAATGACCATTGCAGCGAGTTCTCCTCCGGTCAGGATGAAATCTCCAATAGAGATTTCTTCTTCAACATAATTGGACCGGAACCGTTCGTCCACTCCTTCATAACGACCGCAGACCAGCACCAGGTGCTTTTCCCTGCTGAGTCTTTCGGCAACAGACTGGTTGTACACAGTTCCCTGTGGACTCAGCAATATCACGCGTTTATTCCCCGGATGATTCGTGTGCACCTGTCGAACCGCTGCAGCCAGTGGTTCCGGTTTCATTACCATCCCTTCACCGCCGCCAAAGGGCCGATCATCAGTCGTTGCATGTCTGTCACGGGCAAATTCGCGGATATTACTGATCTCAACGCGGATTATTCCTTCATCCAGAGCCTTTCGAATAATGCCTTCGCAAAGCGGAGAGTGAAGGAGTTCAGGAAAAATTGTCAATACTGAAAAGAGCATGGGTACAATAGAGTGCTAGCGGTCTGTGGTCTTGTTAATGTCAAGGAGCCCCGGCGGAGGGTCGATAAGTACCTCGCGATCATCAAAACCAACAACGATATCATCCACCATTGGAATCAGATACTCCTGACTGCCGTCCCGAACAACGATAATGACATGTGCGCCATTGTTGAAAAAGGACTCGATGATTCCCAGGATTTCAGCAGTTGACTTTACACGAACCGCAAGACCCCGCAGCCGTTGTGAATCCATTTGATCCTTATCAAAATCGGCCAAATCGTCACTACAGAGCAGTAAGCCCATGCCGATTGTCAGCTCGGCTTCGTTTCTTGTGTCAATAGTCTCAAGTTTCAGGATGATCAGTTTTCCCTGTGTCCTGACTCGCTCGGACCTGAGGAGCCCTGTCATCCGGCCGTCTTCTGCAGTGAGTGCAAAGCGGCTTTGGGTCATTAAATGTTCCGATAGATCTGAAAACGGTATTATTTTCAGATCTCCTTTCAGGCCATGAGCCCTGATTACTTTACCAACCAGAAGGTATTTCTCGGCAGGAAATGAAAACTGCTCTGACATGATAGCTGAAGGGGTTACTCCAGGATGTCGAGTCGCGATTTTTTATCTTCCCGTGCCGCTGTTGCCGCCAGCAGCGAACGCATAGCCCGTGCTGTACGGCCCTGTTTGCCGATGACTTTTCCCAGATCTTCCTGGGCCACGGTCAGCTCAATGGCGACAGTGTCATCATTTCCTGTCTGATTCACAAGCACCTGGTCCGGCTGGTCCACCAGTGACCGGGCGATGTGGGCAACCAACTCCTTCATGGCCGGCTACTCCTGCACAACCTTTTTGATCAGGCTTTTTACCGTGGTAGACGGCAGTGCGCCTTTACCGAGCCAATCCTGCAGTTTATCGTTGTCTATGGTAATTGCCGCAGGGTCTTTGACCGGATCATAAGTTCCCAGAATATCAAGAAATTTACCGTCTCTTGCCCGTTCACTGTCGGCGACGATAATTCGATAAAATGGCTTTTTCTTTCTGCCAAGTCTTGTTAAACGTATACGAACTGCCATTCCTGGTATGTCCTCCTGTTGTAGTAACGGGCGAAATAGTCTTCACCCATGTCGCGGGTATTTTGCGCCCCGTCTGTTATCGTCTCATTCCTTTTGGAATTTTTCTTCGTTTTTTGCCGGACATGACTCCCGGTTTTCCACGCATTTTTTTCATCATCTTCAGCATGGCCGAATAACTTTTCAGCACTCTGTTGACATCAGCGACAGAGGTGCCGGATCCCGCCGCTATGCGCTGTCTGCGGCTTGAATCAATGATCCGGTGGTTGCGACGCTCCTTGATTGTCATGGAGCGAATAATCGCCTCGGTCTTGCTCAGCTCTTTTTCATCCGGTTCCGGGGCATCCTTGAGCTGTCGCAGTTTATTGATTCCCGGGACCATGCCGAGAATCTGATCAAGTGAGCCCATTTTCTTGATCTGCTGGATCTGGTCAAGAAAATCCTCAAGGGTAAAAAGGTTCTTCTGCAGTTTCTTGGCAAGCTTTTCGGCTTCCTTCCTGTCAACGACCGCTTCAGCTTTTTCAATCAAGGTCAGAACATCGCCCATTCCAAGAATTCTTGAGGCGACGCGATCCGGATGAAAGACCTCAAGGGCGTCGAGAGCTTCTCCGATACCAACGAGTTTGATTGGCTTTCCGGTAACACTCTTGATGGACAGGGCGGCACCGCCTCTGGCGTCACCTTCCATCTTGGTCAGGACGACACCGGAAATTTCCAGATCGTGATTGAATTTTTCAGCGACAGTGACTGCATCCTGTCCGGTCATCGCATCGGCGACAAACAATACTTCCGAGAGGTTGACTGAGGCCTGAATCTCTTTCAGCTCTCCCATCAGTGTTTCGTCAATGTGTAGACGGCCGGCGGTATCCAGTATCAGGGTGTCATAACCATGCTGTCTGGCTGCAGCAACCGCCTGCATACAGATTTCAACCGGTCTTGAATCGGTTGAAGACGGATGTACCGGAACCTCGAGCCGCTCACCGAGAACCTGAAGCTGTTCGATCGCCGCCGGACGATAAATGTCTGCCGGTACGAGATACGGTTTACGTCCTTTTGACTTGAACAGTGCGGCAAGTTTGCCGGCTGTGGTTGTTTTACCGGAGCCCTGCAGCCCGGCCATCATAATAATGACAGGTTGCTGCCCATCGAGCCTTATCGGCTCAGTGTTGCCCCCGAGGAGCTCAACCAACTCCTCATGGACTATTTTTATAACCTGCTGACCCGGAGAGAGTTTCTGCGAGACTTCACGGCCCACTGCTTTGGCGGTGATGCTGTCGACAAAATCTCCGGCAACCTTATAGTTGACATCAGCTTCAAGCAGCCCCATGCGCACTTCGCGCATCGCCTCCCTGATGTTGTCTTCTGTAAGGATTCCATGGCCCCGGAGTTTTTTGAAGACTCCTTCAAGCCGGTCAGTCAGGTTTTCGAACATGATTATCCGCTAATCTCTTTTAACTCAACGATGCCTGATCGGCGCAACTATACGTCGACAGGGTGCTTACTCCCCTTGAGCCGATATCAGGCTGTTTTTACAGCATTATATGAAAATATCGGGATCAAAAGAGATCTAAAATACTTCGGAATCTGAAATAAGTCAAGGAAGGAACTGAACGATGCCTGGAAAGTGATGAGTTTTCTTGCCAGAAGAGCGGCGAATCGGTCAGGCCGCTGTTCAAACCGGCAGGAATGAGCAGGCTTTTGACGTGCTTGCGGGACACCTGAAACAGGCTTATGATTGGAGCGCCGTCTGAATCGCAACTCGTTTGCAAAAATCGAAACAGTAACAGACTCCTAGAATCGTCGACGAAAAAACTCATCCAGGAAACTCCTCCGCCAGCCTGAAGTGAGGCGCGGGGGAAGGCGGCCACCGGAATTGTTGAGGTTTTGGCAAAGCAGTTTCAATTCAGAGGTTGTCGCGATGAGTTGCGGGTCGATGTCCTGCATGTCACATTTCAACTTGATAAAGTTGTTTAAGCGCTCAAAGACCTTCTTGTCACTCGCCTTCAGTCGCACAGAACCCGGATTTTCGGGATAGTCCGCTTCACTGGCATCTTTGCCCCTTGACACGGCCTTGATGATAGCTTTTCCTAATTTGTTCGATTTTTTACTCGAGATAAGACCCGTCTGCTCCAGGGTTTCGAGATTTTCCGGAGCCTCCTTGGCTATCTGCAGGAGTGCTTTGTCAGTGACAATGTGTCCCCGGGGACGGTCAAGGTGCCGTGCCTCCTGCTCTCTCCAGGCTGCCAGTTCCTGCAGGACGGCAAGACTTCGCCCGTTCAGAGAGCTTGCCCCGCTGATTTTTTTGTATCGCTCGAAGTCTGATATGCCGGAATAGAACTGAGGATCACTGAGGAGATCGAGTTCAGCCTGGAGCCACGTCCTGATTTCAGGGACGATGATACGGGTGAGCAGTATAATTCTCAATGCCCGCAGATACCGTACATCATCAAGCGCATAGGAGACCTGTTTTGGGTCAAGGGGACGGTGGAGCCAGTCTGTCCGTGTCTGGGATTTGGTTAACTCGATGTCGAGCAGCACGCTGCTGAGGTTTGCAAGTGAAATTGTGGAAGGAAGCCCGGAGAAACCTGCAGCCAGTCTGGTGTCGAAGATGTTGACCGGGATAGACCGTGTGACCCTGCTTAAAATTGCCAGGTCCTGGGGTGCGTCGTGAAAAATCTTGATAACCTTCCTGTTGCTCAGCAGCGCTCCAAGCGGCGACAGGTCTTCTATTGCCAGCGGGTCAATCAGGTGGCAGTCCTCATCTGAAAGGGCGAGCTGAATAAGGCCCAGCCGGGGATAATAGGTGCGCTCCCAGAGGAATTCCGTGTCAAGGGCAACACTTTTGATATCCTGAGCCCGGGCAATGAGTTCCTTTAATTCTTCTGTTGTGCTGATCATAAATGAATATCCTGCCTGCAAAGAGAATGTACTGCACCAGATATGAGGAAAAGAAAAATCGATTTTTTACGAATACAGATGTCGTCCAGGCTTAAATCTCTAATAAAAAACGAATATAAATTCAATACTTTCTTTAATGTTTTTATTGATAAGAAAGATGCCCTTCGCCATCAGCTTCAAAGAGATGCTTTTTACAAAAAGGTGCGTTCAGGCTGGATCGCTCCGGATTGAGATGAAAAAAATGTAATATGATATTATTGTTGCTCAGGAGTTGCTTTCCCTCACTCAAAATTACTGACGATCTGAAATGTTCTAAAATGTTCTACTATATACTGAAAAGGATTCTGCTGATGATCCCTACACTGTTCGGGGTCATGTTGATCACCTTCGTGGTCACACAGTTCGTTCCCGGTGGGCCGGTTGAAAAACTCGTTGCCGAGATGGAAGGACTGGGGCCTGGAGGCGGGGAGGCTCCGTCATCGAGTTCACTCTACCGCGGCGGTGAGGGGCTTGACCAGGAGAAGCTTGCCAGGATCCAGGAACTGTATGGATTTGACAAGCCGCCAGCCCAGCGCTTTCTGATCATGATGAAGAACTATCTCTGCTTTGATTTCGGTACCTCATATTACTATCAGCAGCGTGTTACGGAACTGGTTGTCTCACGCATGCCGGTATCCATGTCGCTGGGTTTGTGGAGTTTTATGATAGTTTATGGTGTCTGTATACCGCTTGGAATCATGAAAGCAGTGCGTGACGGTTCCTCCTTTGACCTGCTGACGACAACGATTATTCTGGTCGGTTATGCAATACCGGGGTTTGTCCTGGGAATTGTACTGATTGTTCTCTTCGGCGGTGGAAGTTTCTTCAGTATTTTTCCACTGAGGGGGCTCGTATCAGATAACTGGGAGGAGTTGAGCCTTCTGGCCAAGGTGACTGATTATCTCTGGCATATGGTCTTGCCGATTGTATCCACAGCCGTCGGCAGCCTTGCCGTGATGACGATGCTGACAAAAAATTCGTTTCTTGAGGAGATCGGCAAACAATACGTTCTTACTGCCAGGGCGAAAGGGCTTGACGAGAAGACGGTACTCTACAAACATGTTTTCAGAAATGCGATTATCCCAATTATCACAGGATTTCCCGGATATTTTATCGCTGCCTTTTTTACCGGCAGCCTACTGATCGAGACGATTTTTTCTCTGGATGGCATGGGGCTTCTTGCCTATCAGTCCGTGCTCAACAGAGATTACCCGGTGGTGCTGGGAACACTCTATTTCTTCACCATGATCGGCCTTCTCAGCAGACTGCTTTCTGACCTGAGCTACGTGGTTGTCGATCCAAGAATCAGTTTCACAGGAATTGAGTGATTCAGCTATGACCAGCATGGCCGTTCGGGAAATGACCCCGATGAGAAGGAGATGGTTGAGGTTCAGGCGAAATAAGCGCGGTTACTATAGCCTTGTAATCTTCCTCTCGGTTCTGATTTTCAGTCTCGGCGCAGAAATAATCTGTAACGAAAAGCCTCTGCTCATCCATTACCAGGGCTCCTATTACGTTCCTTTGTTGAAATCGTATCCGGAAACCATGTTCGGAGGGGTTTTTGAGACAGAGACAGATTATAAAGATCCGTTTTTTATGGAAACCGTGGACAGGGATGACAACTGGGCAATCTATCCGCCGATCAGGCACGACTACAACACCATTAACTATGCGATAGACGGACCGGTTCCCTCGCCCCCGACCAGCGACAACATACTGGGAACAGATGACCGGGGAAGAGATGTCTTTGCCCGCCTGCTCTATGGCTTTCGAATCAGTGTACTGTTCGGCCTTGCCTTAACTGCTGTCGGAACGCTGATAGGCATACTGGCAGGAAGTATCCAGGGATTTCTGGGCGGCAGAACCGATCTTATTTTCCAGCGCTTTATAGAAATATGGGGCTCGATGCCAGAACTCTACCTGTTGATTATTTTTGCCTCGATTTTTCAACCAAATATCATGCTGTTGCTGATACTCCTGTCGCTTTTCAGCTGGATGGGCCTGTCCGATTACGTCAGGGCAGAGTTCCTGCGGGGGCGCAATATGGAGTACGTGAAGGCCGCACGGGCACTGGGTGTCAGCAATCCGGTGATCATGTATCGTCACCTGCTTCCCAACGGTCTTACACCGGTGATAACCTTTCTTCCCTTTCGAATGTCGGCTTCGATACTGGCGCTTACCAGTCTTGATTTTCTCGGTCTCGGCGTGCCCCCGTCAACGCCGAGTCTCGGAGAGCTGTTGGCTCAGGGAAAAGCCAACATCGATGCCTGGTGGCTCTCTCTTTCAACCTTTCTTGTTCTCGTGGGAACGCTAATTTTACTGATATTTATCGGCGAAGGACTGCGGGAGACGTTTGACCCCAGAAAACGCTAGACCGGGAATCGACAGATACAGGCGTATCTGTCGTAATTCAGAGACATTGGCATTGCTCTGCTTTGAGTGTTATAATGGCTGAAATTGTTGACATTGTCAGGGGATGTCTTACTATTGGTTGTCTACTTCCGGGATCAAAAGCGGCCTTGGAAACAGTACGTTTTCTGCCCGCCAGCCGTATATTTACAGTATCGTAACGCTATTAGTTGGAGAATGTCCGTGCAGAAAAACATGCTCGCCCGACTCGGGGATACCGGAATGTATATGCTTACGGATATGGGCAGAATGGCGCTGTTCACGCTCAGTGCCTTCAGCAGTTTGTTTCGAAGGCCGTTTCGCTTTCGTGAATTAATGGTCGTTGGCCTGTTTATGATTTCAGGTTTTGCAGCGCTTGTTTATAATGCCTTGAACCTTGGGGAAGTATCTTTTCTGGATCGGGGTTCAGCCTCTTTTCTTGAGGCTGAATTTGATACTAACTCTGGTGTCAAAAAGGGTGCGACCGTTCAGATAGCCGGAGTTGTCGTCGGCGAGGTAAGCGCAGTCAGGCTTAACGAAGACCACAACGCGTTTTTGACGTTTAAAATGGACAAAGGTGTTGATATTCCGCTTGATTCTATTGCCTCTGTCAAGTCCCAGGGGGTAATCGGTGATAAGTATATCCAGATCTCACTCGGAGGGGATCTGGAAAAATTCGAGGAGTCTGGCCTGATTGTAGACACGGCATCGGCCGTGGATATTGAATCGCTCATCAGTAAATTTGCGTTTGGAAGTGCCCGCTAACTGCCGGTGAACCTATGAGTAACTTTTTTGTTATCATTTATATTCTTTTGTTGATCCCGAGCATAGCGGGGTCCGCAGAACTGGTTAATCCGGGAAGCGTCATGTACCCCGATCTTTTGAGGGACGAAGGCGGCAGTTCGGACCTTTTGAAGGATGATCCTTACATGCCTGAGCCAGACGAGGTTCTCAATGATCCAATCTTTGAGGATGATTTCAGTTTTAACCCACCGGCTTTTGTTGTCAGAGACCCGCTGGAATCAATGAACAGAGTCTTCTTTGAATTCAACGACAGGCTCTATTTCTGGTTGTTGAAGCCAGTATCACGAGGCTACGCTGCCGTTTTGCCGCTTGATATCAGGCAATGTTTGAGCAACTTTTTTACCAACATGGCGGCACCGATCAAGCTTGTTAATAATCTCCTGCAGGGAGAGCTTGATGATGCCGGGGTTGTGCTCGCTCGCTTTCTGATAAACAGTACGGCTGGAGTCCTTGGGCTCGGTGACCCTGCCTCCAGGGATTTTGATCTTGAGCAGCGGGAGGCCGATTTTGGTCAGACGCTCGGCAAGTGGGGCATAAAAGCCGGGATTTATCTCTGTCTGCCCGGACTGGGGCCTTCCACCCTGAGAGACACGATCGGTTTTGCCGGAGATGTGTATCTTCATCCGTTTCCCTATATTGCTCAAGACTGGGCAAAGGATCTGACATATATTGGTGTTGACATGGTGAATACCATATCGTTGAGCCCGAGTGTCTATGACGAGTTGAAACGCGTGTCTCTTGACCCTTACGTGGCTTCTAGGCAGGCATATTATGAATATCGGCAGTCCGTCATCATGACAAAATAGGATGCTGTGTTAATCGATAATTAATAAAGGTTGATCAATGAACATGAAAGCAATTCGAATTGTCTTATTTGCAAGTGTCATTTTCATGACCGGGGGCTGGTCACAGGGAGCGGAGCCTGATGGCCCTACAGAACAGCTGAAGCCTACACTCGACAGCCTGATTGAGATAATTGAAAAAGAATCACTGAAGGGTGCTGCCAAAAAAACCGAACGAAGAAGCATGATCATGAAGGAGATCAGCAATGGTTTTGATTTCCGTGAGATGTCGCAACGGGTTCTGGGACAGACATGGAACACCATAACCTCCGAGCAGCAGGATTACTTTGTCTCACAGATGACCAAGCTGCTGGAAAATGTCTATGTCGGCAAACTGGAGTCATATACCGGGCAGGCGATTGAGTTTGTCGAGGAGCGGATCAAAGGCAACAGGGCACAGGTAACGACGCTGATCGAAAACGAGGGTGTGAAGCTTCCCGTACACTACATCATGCAGAAAACGGGGAGTAAATGGATGGTGTACGATATCAACATTGAAGGAGTGAGCCTGATCCGCAACTATATGGAACAGTTTCGGTCGATATTGAGGCAGAACGATTTTAAGGAATTGGTCGAGATAATAGAGAACAAAAATCGTACTTTTGCACAAAATGATGCATCCTAGCTCTGCATCTGTCAAGCAGGGTCACCTGGCGGCAGCGATTCCTTTTCTCCCGGCTGACGAGGCGGCCATTGTCTCCAAGCACGCAGGGCTTGAAGACGTACCCGAAGAAACGAATTTATATGTGCCCGGGAGTACGGCAAAATCGTTCTATGTCATTCTGGAAGGGTGCCTGGCGATTAAAAAGCCGGGAGGTTTGGGTGTTAAAAGTCAGGTCATTTGCTTGCTTTATCAAGAGCTTCATATAATGAGTTGCAGGTTGAGCAGCCGCAGCTGGCAATCAGATTGTTGAAACAACTTCTTCTCAAGAGCTCCAGAAGACTTGAGAGATGTTCTGAAAGACTTTCTCGCATACTCTGAACCGCCAGAGAGATTTTTTGTTGAATGGTGATGTTGCTCACTATGTCTAGATGGCGCATTCGTCCTGTTTTTTTCATTTCACTTTTTTTTTCTGGCTATAAGTTTAAAAATTGATTATTTTTGATTTTTTTGTCTCCTCGATTTGCTATAGGAGACTTGTAACGATCCATGATCATTAAAATAAGTGAGCTTTATGGTGGAGAAGGTCATTACCTGATTAAAGATGATGGCTGGTTTCCCCACGAAGAGATGGACCTGATCTCTCCGGTTCACGGGGCCATTACCGTTGTCCGGACAAGCGAGACAGAGGTTGTCGTTACCGGTAAGGTTTCGGCAGACGTCGAAGTCCCGTGTGACCGATGTGGTCAATCCGCTCAGCGCGGTTTGTCTGCTGAGTTCGCTTATGATTGTATTGTCGGTAGAGAAGATTCGCACACTCAACAGGAGGTTGAGTGTGGAGAAGAAGACGTTTATAAACTTTATTTGGAAGAACCGATCATCAATGCAGGTGCGTTGATCAGGGAACAGATCTTGTTGGCTATGCCGATGCGTATATTGTGTAATCATTCCTGCAAGGGGTTGTGCATGCATTGCGGAAAGGATCTCAACGCTGGGATATGTTCCTGTAGCGACAACACGTTGTCTTCACCTTTTTCCGGATTACAGAAAATAAAGGGCAGATAGCTTGATGACGGGTATTGCGAGGAAGCGGAGGACACTATGGCATTGCCAAAAAGAAGACACTCAAGATCAAGAACACGGCTACGACGGTCCCACGATGCCCTGAAGGCGCCGAATCTCAGCGTTTGCCAGGATTGCGGGGAACCCAAGGAACCACATCGTTTGTGCGGCAGCTGCGGCAAATACAAAAAACGGTCTGTATATATCCTCGATGATGAAATCTAAAAGGGATGACTTGTGCAGATAGCTCTGGATGCCATGGGTGGAGACTATGGCCCGCAGGAGTTGATCGCAGGCGCCCTGCTTGCTGCAGAACAGGGTGAGATTACGGTACATCTGGTTGGAGATGAGGTTCTCCTTAACAGGCATATCGCTGCTCTGTCGGCCGGTAGAGATGCACTCTCGCGCCTGAAGGTTGTTCATGCTCCTACCGCTGTCGGTATGGACGAGAATCCGGTTGATGCGATCCGCAAAAAGAAGGACTCATCGATCATGGTGGCCTTTGACCTGGTAAAAACCGCAGTTGCTTCTGCGGCCGTAAGTGCCGGCAACTCCGGGGCAACGCTTGCGGCCGGTGTACGCAAACTGGGCCGGCTGAAGAATGTTGCACGGCCGGGGCTTGCGTCCATTTTTCCAACCCTGAAAGGGCCTGTGGTTATGATGGATGTCGGAGCGAATGTTGAGTGCCGACCGATTCATCTGTACCAATTTGCCGTCATGGCCTCTGCTTTTTCAAGACTTTATAATGTCGAACGCCCGCGCGTTGGCCTGCTCACTATCGGTGAAGAAGCCAGCAAGGGAAACAGCCTGGTGAAAGAGACACACGCGCTGTTAAAGCAAAGTCATCTGAATTTTATCGGTAATGTCGAGGGTAGAGACGTTTTCCAGGGAGATGTTGATGTCATTGTCTGCGATGGTTTTGTCGGCAATATCTGCCTGAAGATCAGCGAAGGTCTCGCGGAAGCGGCAATGATAATGCTTAAAGATGAGATTGTTAAATCAAACAGGGCCAAGCTTGGGTACCTGCTTGCCCGCCCTGCTTTTCAGAACTTTAAAAAGCGTGTGGATTATGCCGAATATGGCGGTGCACCGCTGCTCGGTATCCGCGGGACGGGCATCATCTGTCACGGCAAATCAAGTGCTCATGCGATCAAGAACGCCATCATTGAGGCTGTTGAGATGGAAAAACTGGGGATCAATGAAATCATTTCGCGGGATCTTGATAGCGGAATCAATGCCATGCGCGGGGCTGTGTGATGGGAACGGTGATACTCGGTACCGGTTCTGGCGTACCTGCCCGGGAGATGACAAACCGTGATCTGGAAATGGTCGTTGACACCAGCGATGAATGGATACGAACGAGAACCGGAATCGAAAGCAGAAGGATTGGCGGACCAGGAGAAAAAACATATCAACTTGCTTCCACTGCTGCCCGAAAGGCGTTGGAAATGGCGAATGTCACTGCGCAGGAGATCGATCTGCTCGTTGTCGGCACCATCAGTTCTCACATGCTCATGCCGTCCTGCGCATGCTTTGTGCAGAAAGAGATCGGAGCAGTAAATGCTTTTGCTTATGACGTCAATGCCGCCTGTTCCGGATTTTTATATGGACTGGACATTGCAGACAAGCATGTTCGCGCAGATTCAAATGCCAAAGTGCTTGTTATCGGTGCGGAAACATTGTCATCCCGATTGAACTGGAATGACAGAAACACCTGTATTCTGTTCGGGGACGGGGCTGGTGCTGCTGTTGTCGGACATAGTGCTGACGAGGGTCGTGAGGTTCTGGGCACTAATCATCATTCAGACGGTGGGCTCTGGGAGCTTCTCTACATGCACAATGCTCCGAGTTTGAATCCTGACCTGATTGTTACCGACAATCCAGGCGTCCATATCATAATGGAAGGCAAAGAGGTTTTTAAGCATGCGGTCAAGGCCATGGAGGATTCCGTGAACGGCCTCCTGGCTAAAACGGGTATCTCCGTTGACGACCTGGACATTATTATACCCCACCAGGCAAATATAAGAATTCTCAACAAATTAATTGAGCGGCTCAATTTACCTCAAGAAAAAGTGGTTTTGAACGTCATGAGGTATGGTAATACATCCGCTGCATCGATTCCTCTGGCACTCGACGAGACCAACAGATCGGGTCGAATCCGCAAGAATGATACGGTATTGTTTTGCTCTTTTGGTGGTGGGTTTACCTGGGGATCAACCCTGCTGAGGTGGTAAAGAGGAGAGTATGCGATGGAACATTTTTTGACAGAAGAACAGCAGATGATCGTCGATATTGCCAGGCAGATCACTGACGAGAGAATCATTCCGAAACGTGCTGAACTTGATAAAAAGCATGAGTTCCCGCGTGCCATTCTTGAAGAAATGGCTCAAGCTGATATGTTTGCTATTCCGATTCCAGAAGCCTATGGCGGATTCGGCGGCAGCTGCATGGATATCGTTCTGGCTCTTGAGGAGCTGGGCAGGGGGTGCATCGGCGTGGGAACCGCTTTTGCCGCCAGCTCCCTGGGCATCTACCCGATCCTGATCAGCGGAAGTGACGAGATGAAAGAGAAGTATCTTCCGGATATTGCCACAGGCAGTAAATTTGCAGCCTTTGGACTTACAGAAGCAAATGCCGGCTCGGATGCCTCCGGGATTCAGAGCACAGCCGTTCTTGATGGCGACGAATGGGTACTCAACGGTACCAAACAGTGGATCACCAATGGCGGTGAGGCCCAGATATACACCATCGTGGCAATGACAGATAAACATAAGGGCGCACGCGGTGCCTCAATGTTCGTTGTCGAAGAGGGTGACTCCGGTTTTTCATGCGGACCAAAAGAGATTAAAATGGGAATTCGTGCTTCCTCAACCACTGAACTCATTTTTAAGGACTGCCGCATCCCCAAAGACAGGCTGATCGGCAAACGCGGAACTGGATTTATAACCGTCATGAAAACGTTGGATTCAAGCAGACCGGGAATTGCGGCCCTTGCCGTCGGGCTTGCCCAGGGTGCCCTTGATATGGCGGCAATCTATGCCAAGCAGCGCGAACAGTTCGGCAGACCGATCATCGGCTTCCAGGCGGTTCAGCACATGCTTGCCGATATGGCGACGGAGCTCGAGGCTGCGCGGGCACTCACCTATGCCGCAGCGCGGCATATAGATGCACATCCCAAGAATATGTCGAAGGTTTCTTCGATGTGCAAGGTTTTTGCAACCGATACCGCCATGAAAGTGACAACCGACGCTGTTCAGGTAATGGGCGGATACGGATACATGTGCGAATATCCTGCCGAGAAAATGATGCGTGATGCCAAGATTCTCCAGATTTACGAAGGAACAAATCAGGTGCAGCGCAATGTCATTGGCCAGGAACTCAACAAAGAATACAACCGCTGATTCCCGCATGAGCTGATGCATTCCAGGGCTCGCTTGTTTTGCTATTTCATAAGGCAGGTTTTGCATGAAGATAATTGTCTGTATTAAACAGGTTCCTGATGCCAGAGATGTCCGGCTTGACCCGGAGACAAACACGCTGGCACGGGAAGGTGTTGAATCCATAATGAATCCATATGACCAGCACGCACTCGAGGCCGGCGTATCGTTAAAAGAGCATTGTGGAGGAGAGGTCACCGTACTGAGCATGGGGCCGCCTCAGGCTGAAGCGGTATTGCGCCAGGCCATTTCATGCGGCGCCGATGAGGCGCTGCTCGTCTCGGACAGGAGTTTTGCAGGTGCAGATACCTGGGCGACATCGTACACGCTTGCCAAGGCGGTTGCCCATATTGGAGCCTTTGACCTGATTATCTGCGGCAAGCAGGCAATTGACGGAGATACCGCCCAGGTTGGGCCGGGACTTGCGATGAGACTTGGTATTCCATATGCCACCTGCATTCAGAAAATTCGCTCTGCCGACACGGAGTCGATGGTATTTGAACGCATGATGGATGATGGTTATGATGTCCTGCAATCCGGCTACCCGCTGCTTATCACGGTTGTCAAGGACATCAATGTGCCCAGGGTCCCGTCTCTGCGGGGGAAGATGAAAGCCAAGAACGCCGAAATAAAGATCCTGAATGCAGAAGATATCTCGGCAGACCCCTCCTGTATTGGACTTCCAGGCTCTCCGACCCAGGTCGTCAAGGTCTTTCCCCCTGAGCCGAGGGGAGCCCGTGCGATACTGACTGGAGATATCGATGATCAGGTTGAACAGCTCGTTGAAAAGCTCAAACCGTATCTTGTTTAGGGCGGAGAACTGCAATGCTGAAAATTGATGAAAAGCTCTGTATTGGCTGTGGAATATGTGAAGATCAATGTCCTTTCGGCTCGATTACGATCGTTGACAGCATCGCGGTGGTCGGCGAGAGTTGTACCCTCTGTGGTGCCTGTGTCGAAGCGTGTGAAGTCGAGGCCATGTCAATCGACACTGGCGGCAGAGCTCGGCGCGATGACCTGGAAAGCTGGTCCGGTGTCTGGGTGTTCTGTGAATTCGTTCATGGCCAACTGGCTCCTGTTTCCACCGAGCTGCTCGGAATCGGCCGGACTCTTGCCGATAAAAGAGGGGTGAACCTCAGCGCGATACTACTCGGACACATGACCGGCGATTGTGCCGACAGGCTGATCGGCCATGGTGCCGATATTGTCTACCGCGCCGACAATCCAGGCCTTGAGCTGTTTACCGATGATATGTTCGAAAAGATCCTCTCGGATCTTATCCTTGAGCATAAACCTGAGATTGTACTGGCCGGGGCAACGGCAATCGGACGTTCGTTTATTCCTGGTGTAGCCACAACAGTTGATGCGGGCTTGACTGCTGACTGCACCAAGCTGGCGATACGAGAAGATGACGGTGTGCTGCTGCAGACACGGCCGGCCTTTGGCGGAAATATCATGGCGACAATCGTCTGCACCCACACCCGCCCCCAGATGGCAACCGTCAGGCCAAAAGTTATGAAGGAACTCTCTTTTGATGATGGAAGGAAGGGACAGATTATTGATATAACTCCATCCGCCAGACAGTTGACCAGCAGAATCAAGGTTCTCGAATCGGTAACCGCGACTCAATCCAATGTCAATATACAGGAATCTGATATCCTGGTTTCAGGAGGCCGCGGCCTTGACAGTGAGAAAGGGTTCGAGCTGATCGCCCGACTTGCGGAAGCACTTGGGGGTAATGTTTCGGCGTCGCGTGCGGTTGTTGATGCCGGTTGGATACCGTATCCCCATCAGGTTGGGCAGACGGGAAAGACGGTCGCCCCGAAACTCTATGTTGCCTGCGGAATCTCCGGTGCTATTCAGCATGTTGCCGGAATGCAGTCATCAGAGACGATTGTTGCCATAAACCGGGATGCAGAAGCACCGATTTTCAACGTCGCAGATTTTGGAATTGTTGGAGATCTCAACGAGATCATTCCTAAACTCATTGCAAAGATCGAGGAGAAACGGGGATCATGAACCTTGATGGAAAAATAGCTGTAGTGACCGGCGGTAGCAGAGGGATCGGCAGAACCATCAGCCTCAGGCTGGCAGAACGCGGTGCCTTTGTCATTATTAACTACGTGAGCCGGCCAGATGCTGCTGAAAAGACCCTTGCACAATGTGCTGAACTCGGTGGTAAGGGAGCGCTTGTTCAGTTTGATGTTGCCGATTTTGCTCAGACTCAGGAGGCCTTTAAGAACATCAGTTCCGAGTGGGGGGCTGTCGATATCCTGGTAAACAACGCCGGCATTACCCGAGACGGTCTGGTGCCGCTGATGAAAGAAGCAGACTGGAATGATGTTATCGATACCAACCTGAAAGGAACCTTTCATTGTTGTAAAGCGGTTATCAGGGGTATGATGAAAAAACGACAGGGAAGAATTGTCAATATCAGTTCAGTTGTCGGGTTTTCCGGAAACGGAGGCCAGGTTAATTACGCAGCGGCAAAAGCGGGGATGGTTGGTTTGACGAAATCAATGGCCCGCGAGTTTGCTTCGCGGAAGATCACCGTTAATTGTGTTGCTCCGGGGTATATCGTCACCGAGATGACCGAGAAGCTTGGTGACGATGTCCGGCAGAAGATGCTCGGGGAGATTCCAATGGGAACGCTCGGTTCAGCGGATGATGTGGCCGCAGCGGTCCTCTACCTGATCGCTGACGAGGCCGGGTATGTGACCGGGCAGACGATCCACGTCAATGGCGGGTTGTACATGTAGATCAGGGGGGTTCGTCTCTGCGTTGATAGGAAAAATTAGTAGTTGCAAATTATACGAATTTGTTCAAAAGTGGTTGACTCCAAGAGTCTTAATTAATACTGCTGTGGTAGCAGGAGATCCATGAGATCGTGAGAAAAATAAATAAGGAGATAGCACAATGGCAATAGATCAGGAAATGGTTGATATAATTGTAGAACAGTTGAGCGTCGAAAAAGACAAAGTCGTGCCTAATGCATCATTTGTTGATGATCTTGGTGCAGATTCTCTGGATCTTGTCGAGTTAATCATGGCGATGGAGGAAGCCTTTGATATCGAGATCCCTGACGAGGACGCAGAGAAAATCGTTACTGTCCAGAATGCAGTCGATTACGTGAATAGTCTGAAGTAATTTCTCCTCTCTCAGGTACCACTCTTTCAGATTAATTTGGAGGATAACGGATGGTAAACCGCAGGGTGGTTGTCACAGGAACCGGTCTGGTTACTCCTCTTGGAACCGGTGTGGACAAAGCGTGGAAAAATATCTGTTCCGGATCCAGTGGAATTGGCCGGATTACCAGGTTCGATGCCAGTGACTATGCAGTACGGATTGCTGCTGAGGTGAAAGATTTCTCCGCCGAGGATCATTTTGACAAAAAGGCGGTAAAGCACCTCGATCTGTTTGTACAATACGCGGTCGTGGCAACACGGATGGCGGTTGCCGAGAGCGGTCTTGAGATTAGCGAACAGAATTGCGGAAGGGTTGGTGTTATTACCGGCTGTGGTATGGGCGGACTCCCGACGATTACCCTGCACCATGAGGCAGCACTGGAGAAGGGATACCGGCGACTGACTCCATTTTTTATTCCGATGGTGATACCAAATATGGGATCCGGTCATATCTCTATGGACATCGGCTCCAAGGGGCCGAATTTAACGCTGACAACAGCCTGTGCCGCAGGTACCCATGCGGTCGGCGAAGCTTATCGGCATATTAAATACGGGTTGAGCGATGTGATGATTACCGGGGGCGCCGAAGCGGTGTTGTGTCCGCTTGGCATTAACGGTTTTTCTGCAATGAAAGCACTGTCCACCAGAAATGACAGTCCTGCAGAGGCTTCCAGACCTTTTGACGCTGACCGTGATGGTTTTGTGATGTCAGAGGGCGCCGGCATTCTCGTGCTCGAGGAATATGAGCATGCCCGGGCCAGGGGTGCAGCGATCATAGCTGAAATCGCAGGCTATGGACTGAGCAGTGATGCCTACCATATTGCCGCTCCACCCGAGGATGGTGAGGGAGCGGTCCGTTGTATGCAGATGGCCCTTGATGATGCAGGTTTTAAACCGGAGGATATCGACTACATAAACGCCCACGGAACCTCGACCCCGCTCAATGACCGCTGTGAGACTGTTGCGATCAAAACCGTTTTCGGTAAAGCGGCAAAAAAACTTGCGATAAGCTCCACCAAATCAATGACCGGTCACATGCTTGGAGCAGCGGGCGGAATTGAGTCGGTCTTCACCGCACTCAGCATCCGCGATCAGATTGCGCCTCCGACCATCAACCTCCATAATCCAAGCCCTGAGTGTGACCTTGATTATGTACCGCTTATTGCACGGAAAATGGAAATACGTGCGGCAATTTCCAACTCGTTTGGCTTCGGCGGTACAAATGCGGTTGTCGCCATGAAACGTTTTGAAGGGTAATTCCCTGATTGGAGAGGATTGATGAATGTGGTGATTGGCTCAGACCACGGCGGCTACGGCCTGAAAACGTACCTGCTTTCAAGGCTTGAAAGTGATGGATACCGGGTCGATGATGTCGGCACTCACTCATTGGACTCTGTTGATTACCCCGATTTTGCCGATCAGGTCTGTAAAAAAGTAAAGGAGCAGCCGGAAACACTTGGAATTCTGATCTGCGGAACCGGTGTCGGCATGTCAATTTCGGCAAACAGGAATTATGAAATCCGCGCTGCGCTCTGCCATGATGAGTATAGTGCGCGGATGAGCCGCGAACATAATGATGCCAACGTTCTCTGTCTTGGAGCGCGGGTTATCGGCAAAGGCCTTGCTGCAGCAATCGTTGATATCTGGCTTCACAGTTCTTTTTCTGGAGGGAGGCATCAGAGGCGCGTTGACAAATTCAGCAGGTGATGTTTACGAGATTCTCCAGCAACGAGCCGACCTTGCGTTTGAGCAGGATCGGCTTTTTGTTTTTCCGCTGGTTGTCATCCGCTCGCTTGGTTACCAGTCCGCTGTCTTCTCATATTGTAATTGAGCGCAAGGAGCATACATTAAGAAGAGATTATCTATAACCTGGAGAATGAAATGAAATGCCCTTACTGCGGTCATCTGGACAATAAGGTTATTGATTCACGATTGAATAAAGAATCAACAATCACCAGGCGAAGGCGATCCTGTCTGGCCTGCGATCAGCGTTTTACCACCTACGAGAGGCTCGAAGTGATGTTGCCTGTTCTGGTGAAAAAGGACGGGAGACGGGAAACATGGGATCGGAAGAAAATTGTCGTGGGATTGGAAAAAGCTTGCGAGAAAAGGCCGGTCAGCAGGGATGCCATCGACGCATTTGTTGACCAGATTGAACACAATCTCCAGGATATGGGTTCCAAAGAAATTCCGTCATCGGTTATCGGCGAGTGGGTCATGGAAAATCTCTCCGACCTGGATGAAGTCGCTTATGTCAGGTTTGCCTCCGTCTATCGCCAGTTCAAGGATGTTAATGAATTCATGGATGAACTGAAAACATTGCTTGAAGATCGCGACCAGGCCGACTGAGACTGGTCCCTCCTGGTACTGCCTATGTCTGACAAGCGTGCTGAACATTTTATGCAACTGGCCTTGAAGGAGGCGAGAAAAGGCTTGGGCAGAACATCGCCGAACCCTTGCGTGGGCGCTGTTATCGTTAAAGATGACAGGGTTGTCGCCACCGGCTATCATCGACAGGCGGGAACCCCTCACGCTGAAATCCATGCGTTGCGAATGGCCGGCGACAAAGCCATTGGCGCCGATATGTATGTGACCCTGGAGCCGTGCAATCATCAGGGGCGCACTGGCCCCTGCAGTCATGCCGTCGCCGCATCCGGCATTAAAAAAGTTATTATCGGTATGCGCGACCCGAACCCGCTCGTTAATGGCTCAGGGATCGATTATCTGCGCAGCAGAGGTCTTGAGGTCGACTGCGGTGTGCTTGAAAAAATGTGCCGGGATATCAATAAAGCGTTCCTGAAATATATCCAGACGGCACGGCCCTGGGTCGTCATGAAGGCCGGCCTGAGCCTTGACGGCAGATTGAGTTATCGCCCGGGAGCAGGTGGCGAGATTACCGGCCCGGAGAGTTTCAGAAAAGTCCATCGCCTCCGGGGGACGATCGATGCCATCCTTGTCGGAATCGGCACCATCCAGGTGGACAACCCGTCCTTGACCACAAGGCTTCAGCGTGGACGGGGAAAAGATCCTGTTCGTATTGTTCTTGATTCAAAGCTGCAGATCGATGAAAGTGCCCGGATTCTGGCAGTTGAATCGAATGCACCGACATGGGTTTTTTGCCTGGAAACGGCAGATTCCAAAAAGATGACGCGATTGAGGCAGCGGGGGATAATGGTGTCTGGTGTTGCTCGGAGCAGTACTGGCAGGGTTGATCTTGACGAGGTACTGGAGCGTGTCGCGGCCGAAGGGCTCGCCTCTGTAATGGTGGAAGGGGGGGCAACCGTTCACGGTGCGTTCCTCCTCAAGCGCCTGGTTGACCACGCGTATCTTTTTTATGCACCCATCTTTGCAGGCGATGGCGGCGTCCCCTTTATATCAGGCCTTCAGGTTCCTGGTGGAAAAGAACAGGCGATAAAGCTCGTTGATGTAACGAGCAGGCGCTATGGAAGCGATTGGATGGTACACGGCGATGTCGTTTATCCGGACTGAAAAACTGGAATGGCTAAGAGCGGGTTTTGTCCTGTTCAAGCTGGTTTTTAATTGTTTTCCAGACACTGCTCATCTCATCGAAATTTTTAAAATTGATTGAAAGGGTTACGGTATCTTTTTCAAATGACGGGCTGTGGGAGAGAGTGCAGTTTGCCGGCAAGCGGAGTCCTTTTTCCTGTTCGTTAAACTGTTTTTCCGCCGTGCTGCTCAGGGGGTGGCTCGCTTCATGAAGAGTCTTCATCAGTCTGGCAGCAGCCTGGGGAGTATTGGTGGGCAGGTTCTCCGGGAGAAAATCTCTGAAACCGCCATGGAAAAGGTCCTTGATGGTACCTCCCTTCCGGGCGGTGAGAACCTGGCACATGTCAATGAGCTGTTTCTGTTTGTTGTTGTTCAAGCCAAGCGCCAGGAAGATATTACAGAGAAGAATCCGGTCCTCCGGCAGAAAGGAGCAAAGTGTCAGCCCTGACTTGTCTGAAACAGCTTCGCAATGAACCGCGTCTCGTATCTGCTGTTCGAGCGCAAGCAGCGGCAGAAAACGCTGCAGTTTACGATAGGGAGCGATGTTCAGTTGTTCCATGACCTCGTTGCGTGATTCCCTGGGAACCATTGAGTCAAACAGTTTCAGAAAGCGCGCAGTCGTAATGGCGGAAAGCGGCCCGCTCAAACGCTGATCCTCCAGAATTATCGCCAGGAGCTCAACCGTTTCAGCAGGAGCGACCACTCTGCAGACTACATCCAGCTCCCTGTTGATTATCTGCAGGGCACGAATTCTTTTTCTTCCGCAGACCAGCTGATAACCTAGATGATCCTTCATGACGATCGGCGGGTGCAGGAGGCCGAAACGCTTTATGGAAAGGAGAAAATCAGTTGAAAGGCTGCCGCTCAGATCTTTGTGAAGGGTGAATCGGTCAAGGTCTGAATCAAGCAGCGTTTTTAAGGAGATGATCTGGATAGATTCTTTTTTCATGTGGAGAAACGACAAAGCTGTTTTACCACAGGGAGACAGCGTGATAAAACAGCTTGAAAATACAGGAGAATAGAGCGGTCTGTGTCTACGAAAACAATTTGATTGAATTTATTTGTTTATCTTGTCTCGCAGAATGCCTGACGGCTTAAAGGTGACGACTCGACGGGCATCGAGGGTCAGTTCTTCTCCCGTTTGGGGATTCCTGCCCCTGCGGGAGTTTTTATCCTTTACATTAAATTTACCAAAACCGCTGAGGAGCAGATCGGAGCCGCTTATAAGCGACTCTTTCGAGAGCCGTAAAAACGCTTCAACTGAGTCGGTTGCCTGGGCCTTGGTCAGACTTTCGTGATTCTTGTAAACCTGTTGTACGAGATCAGCTTTTGTCAGTGTCATATTCTCCTCCAGAAGAAGTTGTTTTTCTGTACGCTCAGCTACAATGATATACTTACGGTAAAGAAAGTCAATAGTATCAAGTGATTATTTTTATTTTTCGGTAAGCGACCATCCCTGTCTATATGTTCCCAGCCATCTGGAAGATCGGAAGATACATGGCAACGACCAGGGTGCCGATCATGCCCCCGAGAAAAACCATCATGAATGGTTCGATCATCGCTGTCAGATTAGAGACTGCCTGGTCAACCTCTTCGTCGTAAAAGTCGGCTATTTTTTCAAGCATCGTGTCAAGGGCGCCAACCGATTCACCGACGTTTATCATCTGTACGACCATATTTGGGAATACGCCGCTCTCTTCGAGCGGTTCAGCGATCGGGCGTCCTTCTGCAATTGAGTCGGCAACACGAAATACAGCCCTTTCAATGACCTTGTTTCCCGAGGTTCTGGCGACAACCTGGAGCGCCTCGAGGATCGGCACACCACTCTGAAGCATGGTGCTGAGCGTCCTGGTAAATTTGGCGACCGCCACTTTTCTGATCAGCATACCGACTACCGGCAGACGCAGAAACGCCTGATCGATGCGTAGTCGACCCTTTTCAGTGGAGTATACCTTTCTGAAAGCGTAAATGAGGGCAATAATCGGCAAGATGATCCATATGAGATTTTCTTTAAAGGCATTGCTTATTGCCACGACAATCAAGGTAGGAACAGGCAATGTCGCATCCATCTGGGAGAACATCTCTTCGAAGACTGGGATGACGAACACGAGGATAACAACAAGAATCAGCAGTGAGATTGCCAGACAGATGGCAGGATAGGTCATCGCGCCCTTGACCTTCTTTTTCAGCGCCATGGCTTTTTCCATGAAGATAGCAAGTCTGCTGAGAATCGTGTCGAGGATACCACCTGTTTCACCGGCCTCGATCATGTTGGAATAGAGGTTGTCAAAAACCTTGGAATGTTTGCGCATTGAATCGGCAAAAGTGGTGCCGGATTCAACATCTCGCTGAATCGCTGTAAGTGTTTTTCTAAACGTCGAATTCTCCTGCTGTTTGCTGAGAATTTCAAGGCACTGAACAAGCGGCAACCCGGCGTCGATCATTGTTGAAAGCTGCCGGGTAAAGATAACGATATCCTTTCCGGTAACCTTGGGTTGAAAAAGTGCTATATTTCCAAGGAGATCTTTGGGTTTTTCCTTTACAACAGGAGCGGTGATCCGCATGCGTTTCACATAGGAAAGGGCGGAAGCCTGATCAGGCGCCTCCACTTCTCCCTTGCGTTTTTCTCCATAAGAGTTTTTACCTTTCCAGATATAGACAGGCATAACAATCTCCAAAGTTCACAAAAAGTTCAATTTCAGTTGTCAAGATGACAGGTGACGCTGAATGTATGAATTATCACAAATCCTATTATATTCCATGAGGTTGTAGAATACAAGGGAGCTCTGGTGAGATTTAATTTTTCTTCAGTAAAGTTTTTTAAGTATTCGTAAATAATGAAGTAAATTAGTCAATTACGTAATAGTAATCGGTTCCTGTGAGGGCGCCGAATCCGAGAAAAATGATAAAATGTCCTTGCTGAATTACTATATTTTTGTTAGATTTACTGACCCGCAGTTAGCTGCGATTATTGCTTTTTATGATCACTAATCATTGCAAAGAATATATTGCTACGTTTGATGTACCGATGAGGAGGATGTTATGCAGGAGGCTGCTTTAAAGTATAGTAACGGGAATTTTAAGCCGGTTGTCGAGAAGTGTGAAAGTTGTGAGCGGATTGTAGAGGAGTCGGGGACACGTTTCTGCCGGACCTTTGTGAATCCTGAGGCCAAATGGAAGCTGGGGATCTGTAATTTTGCAACACACCAGAAACCGGAAATTATTGTTGCCAAGGTGCGTATAAACCCACTCAAGGCTGCAAAACGAGCATCGAAATCAAAAAAATAAGCAGGCGGCAACGCTGCTGACAGGTTAAAGCACAAAGGTTTCTATCCCCACGACAAAACGGGTGGAGGCTTTGTGCTTTGTCTGTTTTAGGCTCAGGACCTGCCGACTCCGACATAGGCGAACCCCTTTTCCTTAAGGGCGGCGGGGGCATACACATTCCTCAGGTCGATAAAAACCGTTTCTTTCATAACAGCTTTCAACCTGTCAAAATCAAGTGCCCGATACTGGTTCCATTCCGTCATCAGGATTACCGCATCAGCACCAGTACAGGCGTCATAGGCATTCTCGGCATACTCAATGCCAGGAGGCAGGACTTTTTTCGCTTCTGCAATTCCCTGCGGGTCATGGGCCCTGATCCTGGCTCCTTTCTCCATCAGGGCCGGGATAATGGTGATTGAGGGTGCATCTCTCATGTCATCAGTTTCGGGTTTGAACGTCAGGCCGAGAACGGCCACTGTCTTTCCTGCTTCAGATCCGCCCATGACATCCCTTATTTTCTTTACCATCTTCGCCTTCTGGGCTGCGTTTGCTTCAACGGCTGCCTCGACAATTCGCAAACTCTGGCCGTTTTCCTGAGCAATCCTCATCAAAGCCAGTGTATCCTTCGGGAAACAGGAACCCCCGTACCCCGGACCCGGATGGAGAAATTTTGAACCGATCCGGCCGTCCATACCGATACCGCGGGCAAGCGCCACGACATCGGCCCCAATTACATCACAAAGCTGCGATATTTCATTGATAAAACTGATTTTGGTGGCAAGAAACGCATTGGCGGCATATTTCGTCAGTTCGGCTGTTTCAATGTCGGTTTTGACAATCGGCGTTTCCTGAAGGTAAAGCGGCTGGTAGACATCCCTCAGCACCTTCTCGGCCCGCTCAGACTCAACCCCGATTACAACCCGGTCAGGCCGCATAAAATCACTTATGGCAGCGCCTTCCCGGAGAAATTCAGGGTTGGAGGCGACATCGAAATCTGCATCCGGGTTTACCTCGCTGATGATGCGGGCGACCTGTCTGGCGGTGCCGACGGGAACGGTGCTCTTGTCAACAATTATCGTGTAATCTTTCAGGTAAGCGGCAATTTCTCTGGTTGCCTCGTAGATATAGGTGAGATCGGCATAGCCGTCACCTCGCCTGCTGCTCGGAGTGCCGACGGCAAGAAACACTGCTTCTGCAGATGCAACCGCCTCCGCCAGATCAGTTGTAAAGCAGAGATGTCCGTTCTCAACATTTTTGCTGACGAGCGCTTCGAGTCCCGGTTCGTAGATCGGAACAATCCCCTGCTTGAGTTTCTCTATCTTTTCACTGATCTTGTCGACGCAGACAACATGATGGCCGAATTCGGCAAAACAGGTTCCGGTAACAAGTCCGACATATCCGGTTCCAATCATCGTGATTTTCATTGTTCAAACTCCTTTCTGTCCGGGCTTTGTTATTCTTGCGACCGCCGGCCGAAGATGGCGGTTCCGATGCGGATGAGTGTTGCCCCTTCCTCGATGGCCAGCGGGTAATCAGCGGACATGCCCATTGAAAGTTCAACATGCGTTTCAGGGAGAAGCTCCTTGGACTGCAGTTCCTCGGCAAGACATCTGAGATCTCTGAAATATCCTCTGGTCTTAAGCGGATCTTCGCTAAAGGGAACCATTGTCATCAGCCCTTTTGGCTGGAGGTTCTTCAATCCGGTGATTTCCTTGATCAAGGTTTCGGCATCCTCAGGCAACACCCCCGATTTTACGGAATCGTAACCGATGTTGACCTGGATGAGAACAGCAAGTTTTTTGTTGAGCTGCTGAAGATGACGGTTGAGGGCTGAGGCGATTTTTATCCGATCAACGGTTTCAATCATGTCGAAGATTTCTGCTGCAACCCGGGCCTTATTGCTCTGCAGGTGGCCAATGAAATGAAACTGAACGCGCTTTTTGAGCAGCTCTTTTTTTTCGGCAGCTTCCTGGAGATAATTCTCGCCGAAAAGAAGCTGGCCGCTATCGCGAGCTTCAAGGATTGCCTCTACCGGAAATCTCTTGGAGACGGCCACGATTTTTACCTGCTTCGGATCTCTTCCGCAGGCAAGAGCAATGCGGGTAATGTTTTCCCGAACTGCTGCCAGATTATCTTTTATCATGGGTGGTCACGAGTTCAGATGATCAGTTGTTGGCGACAAATGAGGTTCTAAATAGTCGGCAGGCGTTGGCACTTGTCCTGTCGGCAATATCTTCCAGCGATGTTCCCCGTATCTGTGCGATGGCATCAGCAACATAAAGGGTGTATGCCGGTTCATTTCTTTTTCCGCGGCAGGGAACCGGAGCGAGAAACGGACCGTCTGTTTCCACCAGCATTCTGTCAATTGGTGCCCGGGCAGCAACCTCACGCAGGCAATGGGCATTTTTATAGGTAACAATTCCGGGGATGGATATCAACATATTGCAGTCAATAATCTTCTCAGCAAAATCAAGATTTCCGGAAAAACAGTGCATGATGCCGCCATGATCGAAGGGGCCCTCTTCTCTGATGATTTTCAGGCAGTCCTCGTGAGCGTCCCTGTCATGAACTATGACAGGCAGTTTCAGTTCCCTGGCAAGGCGGAGCTGCTGTCTGAACACCCTTCGCTGTATTTCAGGCTGCGAGTATGTTTTTGCATAATCCAAACCTATCTCTCCATAACCGATTATCACATTTTTATGTTTTTCTGCAAGTACGGCAAGCTTTGAGAGATCATCTTCCCGGACATTCTTGGCGTCGTGAGGGTGTACTCCAATGGCTACACGCAGCATGGAATGTGATTCGGCAAGATTCAGCGCACGAAGCGAGCTGGCCAAATCGGTGCCGATCGTTACGACGCCGAGGACCCGATTGTCTGTTGCTCGCTGTAAAACCAGGTCAAAATCATCCTGGTAAACCTTCATGTCCAGATGACAATGGGAATCTATCAGATACGAAGGTGCTCTGAGGCATGGCAGGGGCGGTGCCTTTTTTTTGGTCATCGTACTCCTCCAGGCAGTTTTCATAGCAAATTCCCGAGCAGCTTGCAATCCCCAATTTGACAATTTTCGGCAGGGAATCGTTCATCCTGACGTGCGGTAATAAAATGTTTGAAAGATTATGAATACGGCAAAAAGATTATTGTGATGGTCGAGGGCTGTTTTAGTTGGGGTTACGATATTGAAATTTCATCCTGATTTTGTCGCTAACATCTTGTAATCATCTGGTATTTGTGCTCACAGCCTGACGGCCGACAAGCAGGTTCCTGCTTTATGCATCTGATTTTTAATAATAAAATCAAAAAACCCCTTCAACTCATAAAAATATTATCGTATAGTTATAGGTGAGTAACTGGAGTAGATACCGTTATTGTCGAGAGTGTCGTGAAATGCAAGGGAAAAACGGCTTGTCAAACGACAACTAGCTAATCACTATTGTGCCTGGATCTGAACAAGTTTCACCAGAATGAAGAGAGGGAACGAACGGTCCGATTACGCTGTCAAATGTTGGCGCAGGCTCTACGCTGAACCGGTGAAGCGGTTCATAACCAAGATGAGGGAAAAGGCATGAATTACGGAATTGTCAGTCAGGAGCAGCTTGAGCAGATCGATAGGATTCTTTCTGAAAAGTTGATAAAGCTGGGTGTTGACTGTGTCATTATTATTGATATGGCTGGAAATATCATTACGGCAAAAGACAACGGTACGAGCAAATATGATGTTTATTCTTTTGCCGCCCTGGCTGCAGGCAACTTTGCCACCGTCGATGCGATGGCGAAACTTGTAGGCGAGCAGGAGTTCTCCCTGCTCTTTCATAAGGGACAGGACTCAAATATTCATTTCAGTAAAATTGATGATGAACTGCTTCTTATCTCCATGTTCGGCAAGGAGATCTCTCTTGGTTTTCTGCGCTTGAATGTGGTTGATGTCATAGAAAAAATTCGTCAATTGTGGAACAAGAAATAACATACAGTATCACTGTGGAGTTGCATATTCTGCGCAACAAATACGATTATATAGGGGGAGTGAGTTGAGTTTTATCAACTTAAAAGATAAGGTTGTTCAGGTTAAGATCGTCTATTACGGTCCCGGCCGCTGCGGCAAGACGACAAACCTGGAGTATATCAATAAAACCTATCGCAAGCAGATCGTCTCGGAAATGGTGAGCCTCAAGACCCATGGTGATCGAACATTGTTTTTTGATTTTCTGCCTTTTGACATGGGCAAGATCAAAGGCTACGACATCAAGATTCAACTCTATACCGTTCCGGGGCAGGTGAAGTACAATGCAACAAGAAAACTGGTTTTAAGAGGTGTCGACGGCATTGTTTTTGTCGCCGATGCGATGGCCAAGCAGCGCGAAAAAAATATCAGGTCTCTCAACCAGTTGCATGAGAATCTGCAGTCCTACAAAGAGAGCATTTTCAGGATTCCTCTGGTTATGCAGTACAACAAGGTTGACTTGAAAGAACATGGAATACCGATTCTGCCGACCGAGGTATTGCAGAAAGATTTAAACAGCAGATTAAAGGTCCCATATTACGAGGCGAGTGCTATAACCGGGTATAACGTGGCACTGACATTGAAGAAAATTATATCTTCAACCGTTATTTCGATACAGAAAAAACTACTCTAGAGAGAACACACGGTGGAACAGAATACAATCAGCCAATATGATGATGATCTAACTGTTGGGATGGAGGAAACAGAAGATTTTCTCGACACCGGATTCGTTGATTTATTTGAGCATTCAAGCAGCAACGGTTCGCCTATTTCAAGGCTTAAAACCATAGTGCTTTCTATTGACTGGGAAATTAATAATGAAATCCTCACCCAGTTTAACGATGAACTGCAGGTACTCAAGGATGTCTGGAAAAACGACCAGGTAAAGCTGGTCTATGTGCAGGCCCTTGAAAAAATCAGCAGATACATTTACCAGTTCAAAGCCGATGCTCATCCAAATGCGATTAAGCTGCTGCTGACTTTTTATTATAATCTCGAAAAGATCGTACTCGAAACAACCTTAAGCGATTCTGAGATAAAAGATATTCTGCGCGGAGATGTAAAAAAGTTTGAACAGTTAAAACAAAAGATCGGCATTGCGCCGGCGTCAGGCAAACCGGGATCCGGGGACGAAACAGCCTCCGCTTCTGCTGCCGCCGAGCAGGAAGACCAACGCCCGGTCCTCTTCAACCTGAAGGCGTGTATTCTGGGGATGGACTGGGAGATAACCGAGCGTGAACTGGCAGATCTCGGCAATGAGGTCACACGGCTCGAAAAGGAGTTCGCCGGCAGAAAACCCCAGTTGATCTTTGTGCAGGGCATCGCTGCACTGGGTGGATATATAAAACTTAAGAAGAGCGATGCCCATGCCGATGCCTTCAGATTACTCTATTCGTTCTATGAAGGTCTCGAGAAAATCGTTATCAATCCCAACCTGTCAAAGGAGGCAATTAAAGAAATCCTCCTTCCTGAAGTAGAAAAGTTTGAAGATTTCAAACAGGTCATAGCCGCAACCATTACACCGGAAGCCATTGCCGGGAAAATCGTTGATGAAGAGTCCTCATACAGTGATGAGGATGACGATGTCGATGATGTATCCCCTGCCTTTTCTGATATGCCGGAAGAAGTCCACGGCTTTCAGGCCGAGGAGGAAGCTGTCACGCTTGGAGCATCCAATGATGTTGAAGAGCGCCTCGATACCTTCTTGTCGGGGGAGGAATCGCCGGCTGCTGGCGAAAAAGAAAGCGCCTTGCCGCCAGAGGCTGCTGAGCGGATCGACTCATTCTTTGGCGATGATCTTGCCGATGACGCCTTATCGCTGTCCTCTATTAGCCCGGAGGATGCCCTGAAGGGCGTAGACGTTGAGACCGATGCGGATGATGATTCAGCTGAGGAAGCGTTGCCGACACGAGAAGATGGTTTGCTGGCGCCGGCTCTTGCAGATTCTGGCGATTCCGAGCCGCATGGCTTTAATCCCGATGCCGGCGGAGAAGGATCACTCTATTCTGCCGCTGAGGTGGACGAAAGCCTTGGTGGTATTTTCGCAGACGATATTGCGGCAAAAACGGTAAGCCAGGCTGCAGCTCTTCAGGGCGTTGATGTCGAGACTGATGCTGATGACGACAGCGATGAGCGGCCGCTGCCGAAAAAAGAAGACGACATTGCTCCTGCATTTGCTCTGGATGATGCGGTCCCTGAGATTTCAGAGCACTTTCAGGCGGAAGAGGAAGTGTCTGAAATTGACGCCCACATAGAAACATTTTTCGGTGACGCTGGGGATGAAGAACTGCTCGATGTCGAAGAGAACAGAGCAGCTGAAACAGTATTCGATCAGGCACCAGCGGAAGAAAGTGCGGATAGTCTTGCCGAGGTTTCTGAATCCTATGAAGAGACGCCGAAAGATGTGCAGGCGGGTCTTGACACGTTCTTTGCTGAACCGGAGGAAACGAGTGCTTCAACCATACCTTTTGAAATGTTGTCGGAACCTGAGAGTTATGGTGCTGACGGTGATGAAGTTTCTGTAGATAGAGTAGCAGCAGATGAACAGCCGAGCGCGGAGCCCGAGGAGCAGATGAGCCTTGTCGACGACGGTTCCTGGGACGATCAGCCGGAAGACGCTGTATCAACGATTGAACCCCCTGCTGCTTCTGATCTTTCCCCGGTTGGGGGGGCAGAGGAATTCCATTTTGAAGCAGTTGCTGAAGAAGACTTTGTCGACGCAGCAGAAGAGATACCACTCGGCCTGCTGGATGATGAGCCTGAGGCCGAGGCTCAGTTCGAGGCGCAACCGGGTTTTGAAACTGTTGGCGGGAATGGAGCCGTAGAGCAGCTCGAGGGTGAACAAACGTATGGGGATGAAGCGTTTGTAGCTGATTCATTTACTGAAGTATTTGGGGATGAAAACGGAGCAATACCTTTTCAAACGCAGTTTGATGCAGATGAAAAAGACGTATCAGTTCCTGAAGAAATTACAAGCCTTGAGCAGACCGCAGCTGAGGAAGAACTCGTTCAGGATCCGCAGGTCACTGAGGACAGTGGAGTGGCTTCAAGTTTTGGCTCTGACTCTGAGGAAGAGGCATTCTTTGCAGCGATCGACAATCGCATCGATGAACCTGGTGAGATACAGATAGAACTGCTGGCTGAGGCTGATGCTGTTGAGAGTGAACTGGTAACGGATCATGATGCAGAAGCGGATGGTGATCTCGGCCTGGAATTTGACCAGGCGGTTGCAACCGAGCAGCCCGAGCCGCTTGTTGAAGAGCCGGAAGACGAACCTGAGGCTCAGGTATTTGCTATCGATGATGAACTTTCAGGGCTCAGGGCAGGGGTTGCCTCTCTTGGTGTCGAGATTAACGATGGTATCGTTGACGGGCTGTTAACTGAAATCAACCAGGTAAGGCAGCGAATGGTTTCCATGCCGGTCGAGAAGACGTTCCTGCAGCTTCTGTCAACCATTGTCCAGCATATTGGCCGCTATAAATATGAATCAAGCTCCGAGGCTCATACCCTCATGCTCTCCGTCTTTGATAAGCTTGAACTAGCTCAGAAAGACACTGCCAGCCGTGAACAATCCCAGGAAACACTCCTGGCAGAAACCTGTAAAGTGCTGCTGTGGCAGCAGAAAATGCTTGATCGACAGGTGGTAAAAAATGGAGATGAACTGACGTTTGTCAATCCGGTTCGCACTAGGATGGCTGAAGAGGAGAAAGAGCAGGCTGGAGCTGATGCATATGCAGCGCAAACAGCTGATGCACCTGAGCCTCATCGAGATGCTGAGCAGGACTTCAGTGCCGTTTTCGAGCCGGTTGATGAAGAGGACTTCGCCGCTATTGGAGACATTCAGGCGACTCAGGAAGGAATCGAGCAGGAGCTGGGAGACACATTAGTCAAAAATGACCTTCAGGTAGGCGGGGAAGCAGCCGCTGCACTTCAGAACGTAGTTGCAGGGGATGAGGATAACCTGCAGGATAGCGTCAGAGCGGACAACAAACTCGATATCAAAGGGCTTTCAATCCTGTTGTCAGGGGTGATCAAAAGAGAAATGAAATCACTCAAAGATCTCCTGCAGACAGAGTTGAAGGCGCTCAAAGACAAGTTCAAGGACAAGTAATCGTTCTTTAAGTCCCCCAGCGGAGTCTCATCCGGGACAACAGCGTCTCTTCAGATTCAATGGTCTGAATAGTGCTTCCGCTTTCCCATCAAAAGATCGTGGTGATGGACTTCTTGAAAGACCCCTTGCCACGATCTTTTTTATCTAAGCTTATTCTACCCTGGTCTCGCCTAAACAGAGAAAAAAGCTCTTTCTGGTAAACGAGCACCTCTGTTTGCTACAATCAGCACTCTTTTGTGCATCAGATGCCTTTGCCCGCCAATGTCTGAATTATCCGCTAAGATATTTCATTCCTTACCGCTGATTTCTTGATAGATTGTGGCCGGTTTCAGCCGGCAATACCTAAAGCCTCAGCCGAGTTCCTGTTTGCTCAAAAGCAATATGAATATTGTTCCGTATTGGAAAATTGCTCGTTTTGATCACTGGTTTAAAAATGTCTTCATGATACCAGGTGCGGCCTTCGCATTCTATGTCCAGCCTGATCTTTTTTCTTTTCAGCCGCAGCAAAACTGGATCTGGATCTGCTGGCAACAGGTTTCGTTGCCTTGAGCAATTATGTGATAAATGAGATTCTCGATGCTCCATTTGGTGCACTCTATCCTGTTAAAAAGGATCGCCCGATCCCGTGCGGCCTTGTTGGTATCAGGGGTGCGTCCCTGCAGAAAGGATTCACCATATACTGTATTCTTTGCGGGGTTATCCTGCAGCTCCTGCTCTTGTTATGGCATGTCGAGACAAGGCCAAGCTCGTGCGAACAGCCCTTTTCCATCTGCCCCGGATCGCTGCCTGGGACAGGAGAAAGTTCGGCGCATACGTCTTCGTTACAATGCAGGAAAATACGATATCCTCGTTGCCTATGGCGACAGCGGGGCAGACCTGCCGATGCTTGAACTCGCCAGGCCCGAAAACAGGTTTTATAAACCTTTCCGTTACCCTGCCATTTTTGTCATACTACGATTTATCACCCTATCGCCTGGATGGATCAGCAGGCTTATCCATGAGTTGTCAGGGCACTGATTGACAGCAGCAGGTATGCCAGGAGCAAGAGTCCGATAGAGGAGATCAGCACCATAAACTTCCGCTGTGAGCCCGGCAGCATGGTAAGGAGGACAATAAATAAACCAGGTAGTAATACGCCGGCCAATAGGGGTGGCAGATACCTGAGCAACTCCTGCAGGCCAAGAAAAAACCATGGTCCGGTTATATACAATCTACCGAGCTCTTCCGGGTCCATCGGTGCCTCGATGAAGATGCTGAAAGACAGAATGACGGCGATCAGCAGGATGTAGCCGGAAATCTTGACAGGATACCTGCGCAGGTGATCCCATACCAGTATCAGCAGGAGAAAATCCAATGATATGACGTGATGCAGATAGACGCGCTGCATACCGCTATCAGTAATGGAGAACAGCAGTTCATTGAGAATCGAACCGAAAACGGGTATGGCAAGAAGGATGTTTTCTGCGATCATTCCAGCTGAAGCGCCGGTACTGTCGCTGCGGAGAACATAGCCGGTGAACAGCAGCAGCAGGATTATCGGAAGCGTCAAAACAAGCATGATTCTGCGGCTACGACTGTATGTAGCGGTCTTATCAAGGACAAGAGCGTAATGGAGAACAGCAAACAGAAAGAAAAACTGGCTTGAATAAAAATGCAGTGAGCGAAAGTATTTCCCGTACGGGATAAGAACGTCAAGGGCAGCTGTCGAGTAGAACGGCTCCGAGAGATCGTACTGCAGACCGACAATTATACCGGAAATGAGCGAGATATAAAGACAGACAAGGCTCCAGGCTCCCCATTCTATGTTGCCGAGCAATTGAGAGAGCGGTGAATTCTTCAGCTGTCCAAAAGAGTCTGTCCAGTTCACGGGTTGTCCATGATCGTCAGGTGGACACTATAAATGCTGGAGGATCTGATGTTCTCTCGACCAGGTAGCGTTTCAGCTGTTTCTGGGAAGGTCCGTTTATGACCATGCCGGTGGTGGTGAATCTGCTCTGATGACAGGGACATTCAAGGATATCTTCTTTCTCCTTGTAGTGCAGGCGGCAGCCGAGATGGGTACACTTCCTGGAAACCGCCCAGACGCGCTCCTGTTCTGCAAAAATAAAGAAGTCATCCTGGATTAGAAAATGATCCTGTTTCAGCGGTTCGGAGACTTTCACGATTACCGGCTTACGGGGTACCCTGTGACTGATGAAGCGTATGATGGGGAACAGCAGCAGAATGGAGCCGGCGATAATGACCAGTCGGCGGGTCAATGTCGGCTTGGCGTTGCTTTTTGTCATAGGTCGGGTAAAAACAATAATATGATCACTTCCGGCGGTATTTTTCGATCATCATCTGGTGAACATGAGCAGGTACCATGTCTGCAACATCACCGCCATGCTGGGCGGCAGCCTTGACAATAGATGAGCTGATGTAAATCCAGCGGAATCCCGGCATCAGAAACACGGATTCGACGGAGCGCTCGAGTTTCCGGTTCATCAGCGCCAGCTGAAATTCATAATCAAAATCGGAAACCGCCCTGAGTCCGCGTATGATTGCTCGCGCTCCTCTTTTTGCTGCGTATTCAACCAACAGGCCGTCAACTGAATCAACCTCAATCCTAGAATTTCTGCCTTCAAAGCATTGTTCAATCATGGATACCCTTTCAGCCAGGCTGAACAGAGGCTCCTTCCCGGGATTGACTGCAATTGCAATGATAATCTTGTTAAAGAGGCTCAAACCGCGATTGATGATGTCAATATGGCCGTTGGTAATGGGATCAAATGTTCCGGGGTAGATGGCAAGAGATTTACCGTTTAACGCAGATGGAGAAGTCATGATTTCTGTTCCGAATGTTCCGGTGTTGATAGTGGTTTTCGCATAAAAAAATGAAAACAACTGTCCCCATAACATCGACAGCTGTCAAGGAACACGTTGTTTAACGTGATATTGAGGTCCACGCCTTTTTTTTCCTCGATTATTATTAATACCTTTTGCGCAAGAACTGTACTGTTATCAAGCAAAAACAGTATTTTTTCCGTGAAACCCCGCTGGTAGGGAGGATCGGCGAATATCAGATCGAACCGCTGCAGGGAGGAAGAAAGACCACCACTGAACGGTAGCGCGCGTCTCATGTCATATTGAATTATCCTGCTGCGCTGTCTGCCATCGGGGACAAGGGCAATGTTTTTTTGAATCAGGTCCAGCGCCTGCCTGCTGGCATCAACAAAGGTAACTGACTGAGCACCGCGACTCAATGCTTCGCAGCCGAGTGCCCCGGTTCCTGCAAAAAGATCAAGAACCTCACTATTTCTGATCTTTGAACCGATAATGGAAAACAGTGCCTCCCGGGCGCGGTCTGAAGTGGGACGTATCACCTTGCTCCCAGAGGGTGGGGCAAAAAGTTTACGCCCTCTTGCCAGTCCGCTGATTATTCTCATCTCTATGCGCTTGAGTGGGAGAGGGAGGTAATGTGGGTGCCGTGCCGAGCCGATTTTTGAGCAGGCAAGAGAGCACAGGCCTGCCGCCTGAAGTGCTCACAAGGCGCAGCCCCGATTTTTCGTCTCCCTCAATCATTTGTAGTGTATCGGTTTATAAAAGTCCGGGTAAAACAAAAGCATATCAGCAGCTATGGAAGGCGTGCGAGAACGGTTTCGCCGGCCGTTACTTTTTCTCCTGGACTGACCATGGGTTGAAAATCTTCCGGGAGATAGACATCGACCCGTGAGCCAAAGCGGATCAGGCCAAACCGGTGCCCACGGGTAACTGAATCCCCAGGTTCAAGCCAACAGACAATGCGGCGGGCGATCAATCCCGCTATCTGGACAAAAGTGATCTCCTTGTTGTTTTGACAGGCCACGGTTACCGCGCAATATTCATTTTTCAGGTGGGCCTTTTGGTTATCAGCAGCCAGAAACACGCCCGGTACGTAAGCCACCTGCCTGACAATTCCTGACACGGGATTCCGGTTGACATGCACGTTGAAAACATTCATGAAAATGGAGATTTTCACAAGATCATGTTCTGAAAAGCGCACATCTTTTACTATTTCGGAGACAATCACCCTGCCGTCGGCCGGTGACAGAACCGTGTCTTCACCAGTCGGGATTATCCTTTCAGGGTCCCTGAAAAACATCAGGACAAACGTCGTTACTCCAAGCAGCACAATGGTCAGGACAGCATAGCCGAGAATCGCGCAGACAAGGGTAAGAAAAGCCGCGTAGAAGATAAACGGATAGCCCTCTTGGGCCACGGGTACTTTTGGTTTCATCATGAGGAGCGTCCGCTATTTGTTTTTTCCCGCCCGGCTGATGGCAATCGTTCCGGTGCGGATGATTTCCTTGATGCCGATCGGCCTGAGAATGTCTATTGCCGCCTGGATTTTTGACGGCGAACCGGTTACTTCAACGGCATAACTTTTGGCGCTGACATCAATGACTTTGCCCCTGAAAATGTCAATAACCCGGAGAACCTCGGCCCGGGTGTGAGCTTCTGCCTTGACCCGGATCAAGACCATTTCCCGCTCTACGAAATCCCCCTCACTGATGTCATAAACCTTTATGACATCGATGAGTTTGTGCAGCTGTTTTGTAATCTGTTCAACGATGTTCTCGTCACCTTCCGTCACCAGGGTCAGGCAGGAAACATTTGCATCGATCGTTTCAGCGGCACAGATACTTTTGATGTTGAATCCACGGCCGCTGAAAAGGCCGGTTACCCGGGACAATACACCTGGTTTGTTCTGGAGCAAAACGGATAGTGTGTGGTTCATAGACCCCTCTGAATAGAGAAATAGGCGCCTTATACCAGGAGCATCTCAGTGGTGGATTTACCCGCCGGCACCATTGGAAACACCCCTTCCTCCCGTGATACTTTGAAATCCATAATCACGGTATTATCTGTTGCCAGTGCCTCTTTTATGACCGCTTCCACCTCGCTCTTCTTTGTGGCCCTCAAGCCAACGGCATCGTAAGCTTCTGCCAGCTTGACAAAGTCGGGGGCGACATCCATGACCGTCGAGGCATAGCGCTTGTCGTAGAAGAGCTCCTGCCACTGGCGTACCATGCCGAGAAACTGATTGTTGAGTATCGCAATTTTGACCGGGCAGTTATACTGCCGGGCGGTGGCAAGCTCTTGAATATTCATCTGGATCGAGGCATCCCCGGCTATGTCGATAACGGTTTTTTCAGGCCTGGCCATTTTTGCACCGATTGCCGCAGGAAATCCGTAGCCCATGGTTCCCAGTCCCCCGGACGTGAGAAAATGGCGGGGATAATCATACCGATAGAACTGTGCCGCCCACATCTGATGCTGGCCGACTTCCGTTGTTATTATAGCTTCGCCATTGGTCAATCGATCGAG
This sequence comes from uncultured delta proteobacterium, assembly GCA_963696725.1. Taxonomy (GTDB): domain Bacteria; phylum Desulfobacterota; class Desulfobulbia; order Desulfobulbales; family Desulfocapsaceae; genus MADRE3. The sequence goes on along the minus strand of CAVOLI010000009.1, from coordinate 151,157 downwards.
CATTTCTACAACATACTGCGGTTTGATGATCTCACTGTCATCGTCAACATAGGTGAGCGGATGTTCTTCCATCCATGTCCTGATCTGGGCAAACCACTCCTGGTGTTTACTCTTCTCATAGCGAACGGAAACGTCCGGTTCGCTGTCAAACCAGGATGCCATGGCCTTGAGAGCCATCCTGCAGTCTGAAACTATGGGGACATCTACTTTTACATTCTTGCTGATTGATGTAGGATCTATATCGATGTGAATTATTTCAGCATTCGGGGCAAAGGTGTCCAGTGTCCCTGTTACCCGATCATCAAAGCGGGCTCCGACGGAAATCAACAGGTCACACTGGGAAACAGCCATGTTGGCGGTGTAGGTGCCGTGCATTCCCAGCATTCCCATGGATAACTCATGCGTCCCCGGGAAGGAACCCAACCCCATCAGGGTCATCGTGACCGGGATATCCAGTTTCAGGGCAAGTGCCCGGAGCTCTTCTGAGGCGTTTGAGAGGATTACTCCACCTCCGACATAAAGCACAGGTTTACGTGCTTTCATGATCAGCCTGCAGGCTTTGTCAACCTGAACCGGATGGGGGGCATAGGTCGGCTGGTAATTATGCATCTTAATCGCTTTTCTATCTGCAAACGGCACCAGGCTTTTAATCAGGTCCTTGGGCAGATCAACGAGGACCGGTCCCGGCCGTCCGGTGCGCGCAATGTGGAAAGCTTCACGCATGACCTGGACGAGCTCTTCCTTGCGGCTGACCAGGAAATTATGTTTGGTGCATGGTCTGGTGATGCCGACGATGTCGACTTCCTGAAAAGCATCATTGCCGATCAGCGGAGTCGGCACCTGTCCAGTGAGAACTACGATAGGAATAGAGTCGAGATATGCCGTGGCAATCCCGGTAACCCCGTTCGTGGCCCCTGGTCCGGAGGTGAGCAGGGCAACTCCGACTTCACCGGTGACCCGAGCATACCCGTCGGCAGCATGAACTGCAGCCTGTTCATGCCTGACGAGAACGTGTTGCAGATCTGTCGAGTTCATCAACTCGTCGTAGAGGTCGATCACTGCACCACCGGGATACCCGAAAATTGTCTTTACTCCTTCTTCCCGCAAACACTGAACCACTGCCTGTGCACCGGTGAGTTCTTTCATCTGTTCCTCGATATCATGGGAGGTTACTGAAATAATTGATTGTCCATGGTTTCATCATTTTCAGAACGAACCTGAAAATATAAATTTCTCGGATACAGATGTCAACCACCATTCATCATTCTCTGAAGTTTCAGAATTCGTGTTGCCTGCTTCAAAGCGCTGCATAACATAAAAATTGACTTGACAAGGACTTACATGCAGGATTACCATTACACGAAACGAGCACTTATTGTAAAATATACGATGGAAATGAATCAAATGAATACCGGCCTGTCTCTACTCCTTCTAGGATTGCCCCGGAAAGCCGCGGCACGGGTCGGAATTTTTTGAATTCAGTTTGATCCCTGCAATAAAAAAGGCCGCGGTTTTTCACCGCGGCCTTTTTTATTGCAGGGTGAAAAAGCTTTTTAATAGATGTGCTGGAGAAATGTCATGAATCAGGAACTGACGCAGAAATATCGACCATATCCCTCAATTCACCTGCCAAACAGGACCTGGCCGGACAGGATCATCAGTAAGGCGCCTGCCTGGTGCAGCGTTGACCTTCGTGATGGCAACCAGGCTTTGATCCAACCAATGAGTCTGGCCAAAAAGCTTGAGATGTTTGAGCTCCTGCTGGAAATCGGATTCAAGGAGATAGAAGTCGGTTTTCCTTCGGCTTCACAGGTAGAGTTTGAGTTTACCAGAAAACTGATCGAAGACAACCTGATACCCGAAGGTGTCTATATCCAGGTGCTCACACAGGCGCGTGAGCACCTGATTAAAAAAACCTTTGAATCCACAAAAGGTGCCCGAGAAGTAATTGTGCATCTGTATAATTCAACCTCAACCCTTCAGCGCGATGTTGTATTCAAGATGGATAAAGAAGAGATCATCAACCTGGCGGTAAATGGCGCCCGGCTGATAAACAGGGAAGCAGAAAAGTATCCTGAAACAATTTTTCGCTATGAATATTCCCCGGAGAGCTTTACCGGTACCGAGGTTGACTTCGCCCTTGAAGTCTGTGAAGCGGTCATGGATGTATGGGAACCAAGCAGAGAACATCCTGTAATCATTAACCTCCCGGCAACCGTTGAAATGTCGACACCCAATATCTACGCTGATCAGATAGAATGGTTCTGTTCTCACATGAAGAATCGGGAAGCCGCGATTATCAGCCTTCACACCCATAATGACCGGGGATGCGCCGTCGCCGCCACCGAACTGGCCCTGATGGCAGGCGCCGACCGGGTTGAGGGCACGCTGTTCGGCAACGGCGAGCGCACCGGGAACGTGGACCTGATAACACTCGCCCTGAACATGTTTACTCAAGGGGTCAATCCCTGTCTCGACATTCACGATATCAACCACATCATCGACGTCTTCGAACGGGTGAACAGGATGCCTGTTCCGATCAGGCACCCCTATGCCGGCGAGCTTGTCTATACGGCATTTTCCGGTTCCCATCAGGATGCTATCAACAAAGGTATGACGGAGTATGAAGCAAACGGCAATGGCCAGTGGGCAGTGCCTTATCTGCCGATTGATCCCGCCGATGTGGGAAGGACCTATGAATCGATTATCAGGATTAACAGCCAGTCAGGCAAAGGCGGGGTTGCCTATGTGCTGGATCATGAGTTTGGTATTAAAATGCCGAAAAACATGCACCCGGAATTCGGTAACATTATCCAGGAAGTAACTGACAGGCTGGGGCGTGAGCTGAAAGCCGATGAAATCTACCAGACCTTCGATCAAACCTATCTCGAGATTCATCGTCCCTTTGACCTTCAGTCGTTTCATGTGATGAAGCGTCACTCGGACAAGCTGGAAAAGCTCTCCTTTGCCGAGGTTGAGGCGGTGATAGGCGTCGAGGGAGCTGAGCGCGTGGTCAGGGCTTCGGGAAACGGTCCGCTCGATGCCTTTTCCACCGCACTCAAGGCAGGTGTCACCGATGATTTCACGCTCTGCAGCTATCATGAGCATGCAATAAACACCGGTTCCAGTGCCCGGGCGATTGCCTATATCGAGGTGGAACGTGCCGACGGCGACCGGTTCTGGGGTGCTGGAATCGATACAGATATCATCATTGCCTCGGTGAAAGCTCTGCTCAGCAGTCTCAATCGCTGTGTCTGAGGATGCCGGTGAATCGATGAGCTTTATAACCTGGAGCTCTCAGGCAGACCGATTTGTCCCCGACAAAAAAGAAGCATCAAAAAGAGTGGTTGTGTGCTATAACAGAAGAAACGCCAGCTAACTAGAATAAAACAACAAAACGGATATGAGGAAGAAAGCGCTGATAACAGGGGTAACCGGGCAGGACGGCTCATACCTGGTTGAGTTTCTCCTGAACAAAGGGTATGAGGTTCATGGAATTAAGCGGAGAACGTCCCTTTTCAATACCGGCAGGATTGATCATCTCTACCAGGGCCCGCATGAAACCGACAGGCGGTTTATTCTCCACCATGGAGACCTGACGGACTCGTCGAGTCTGATCCATGTCATCGAAAAGGTCAAACCGGATGAAGTCTACAACCTGGCTGCTCAGTCCCATGTCGCTGTTTCCTTCGAAGAGCCGGAATACACTGCCAATTCCGATGCCCTTGGTACACTGAGGATACTTGAGGCGATCCGTATACTCGGCCTTTCCCGCACCACAAAATTTTACCAGGCCTCCACCTCAGAGCTCTACGGATTGGTTCAGGAAACGCCGCAGACAGAGCGTACACCGTTTTATCCGCGATCTCCATATGCTGTGGCCAAGCTTTATTCTTACTGGATCGTCGTCAATTACCGTGAGGCTTACAACATCTATGCCTGCAACGGCATCCTCTTTAACCATGAGTCCCCTCGCCGGGGAGAGACCTTTGTCACCAGAAAGATCACCCGCGCCCTGGCCCGAATCAGCCTTGGGCTGCAGGACATTCTTTACCTGGGAAACCTCAATGCAAAGCGTGACTGGGGACATGCCCGGGACTATGTTGAAATGCAGTGGCTCATGTTGCAGCAGGACCAGCCTGAGGATTATGTGATAGCGACCGGAGAACAGCATTCCGTCAGGGCTTTTATCGATCTCGCCGCCCGTGAGCTGGGATGTACGCTGAGATGGGAGGGGGAGGGCGTTTCAGAAGTCGGTATTGTTGATGCACTCAGCTCCCCTGCAGACGAGTCGAAAATAGCCCCGGGCCAGGAAATTGTTCGGGTTGATCCACGCTATTTCAGGCCCACAGAGGTTGAGTCTTTGCTCGGAAACCCTCGAAAAGCAAAAGAAAGGCTTGGCTGGTCGCCAAAAACAACATTCAAGCAGATGGTTGCCGAGATGGTGCAGGCGGATCTCGAGGATGCTAAACGGGACTCGCTGTGCCGGGGCGAAGGCTTCAGTACCTATAATTATCACGAGTAATAAGATTAACGGTGGCCCGACAGTCTGATGCCCAAGCCGATGAATCATCACCAGCAACTCCAAGCGCCTGTGGACAGGATTTTCATAGCCGGTCACCGGGGCATGGTCGGATCTGCCATCCACCGGCTCCTGAGGGCGGAAGGCTTTGAGAACATCATCGCCCGCACCTCCGCCGAATTGGATCTGACAGACCAGCAGGCTGTCCGTTCTTTCTTTCAGTCCGAAGCAATTGATCTTGTGGTCCTTGCCGCTGCACGGGTTGGGGGAATATACGCCAATTTTCACTATCCGGCCGAGTTTATTTACGCCAACCAGATGATTCAGAACAATGTCATTCATCAGGCCTACCTGGCTGGTGTCCGCCGTTTGCTGTTCCTCGGCAGTTCCTGTATTTATCCTAAATTTGCATCACAGCCGATGAAAGAGGAGTATCTGCTCACCGGTATACTCGAGATGACGAACGAGCCGTATGCGATCGCCAAAATCAGCGGTATAAAAATGTGCGAATCCTATAACCGTCAGTATGGCACCGATTATCGCGCAGTCATGCCGACCAATCTGTATGGGCCGGGTGATAATTTTCATCTTGAAAACTCTCACGTCATTCCGGCTGTGATGCGCAAATATCACCTGGCGAAGTGTGCCATGAGCGGAGATTTTTCAGCCATCAGAAAAGATCAGGATACCTTCGGCTCAATACCGCCTGAAATTGGCGACATGCTCGGTATTAACAGCAGTAGTCGGGATAAACCCCCGGTGGTTCAGCTCTGGGGGAGTGGTCGTGTTCGCCGGGAATTTCTCCATGTTGATGATATGGCGTCGGCCTGCATCCACGTGATGAACCTTTCCCGAGATGCTTATATTCAGGCGCTGGGAGCCCCCTTTGAACTTTCTGAGTCAAATGTCAGCGTCGCTGAACTCAGCACCCCCAGTTTTCTCAACATCGGCAGTGGGCGGGATTGCACGATCAGTGAGGTTGCCGGGATGATCCGGGAGATCGTCGGGTTTGATGGGGAAACCCGTTACAATAGTGAGCAACCGGACGGGACCCCACGCAAACTGCTTGACACAACGAGAATCAGCGGGTTTGGCTGGCGCCCCTCATATGGTTTGAAAGAAGGTTTGAAGGCGACATATGACTGGTACTGTGCGCAATGACCGCAGGTGAATCTTCTGCTCTGACTGGTTTGCTCATAACCGGTTATTACTTGAGTGCTGAGTCTCTTGCAAAATGATGATTTTCGTTCAAAATCAGAGCATGCGAAACATTTTACCGCAGGCATATAATTGATATTCCGAGGATAAAATTTTTAGTATAACGCGGAGGTCGAGCGAAAAGGGCGTTTTGCAAAAGGCTCTACTATCTTATCAGGTACCCATAACTCATGAGAAGCGAAGACTATTCAGAATCATTGGTGGTTCATTTCAGGCGGGCTGAAGTTTTACGTCGTGAAGCTCTTGATCTTGTGTCCATTGACCTTAACGAGCGGCAGCTGTTCGATCTCGAGCTTATTCTCAACCGCGGTTTTTATCCGCTGACCGGCTTTATGGGCAGGGATGCCTACGAGTCTGTCGTGCACACGCTGTTGCTGCCGGACGGCTCTGTTTGGCCGATACCGATCTGTCTTGACCTGGGGGAAGCGCAAGCCGGGATGCTTGTTGAGGGTCAGAAAGTTGCCCTGAACGACCAGGAAGGATTTTTGCTGGCGATTCTGAGCGTTTCGGATATCTGGAAACCCGATAAAAAAGAAGAGGCACGTCAGGTCTATGGCACGACGGACCATACCCGTCATCCGGGCGTGAGAATGCTCTATGATGAGGTGAAGCCATGGTATATAGGCGGCACCATCGAAGGGATCAGTCTGCCGATACATTATGATTTTCTGCAGCTCCGCCTCACGCCAACTGAAACGGTGCGGCGCTTTACAATGAACGGCTGGCGGCGTGTACTCGGTTTTCACAGCGAGCAGTATCTTCATTGCGCCCACCGTGAAATGGTGCTTGATACCGCGCAAAAGGTCGGTGCCGCCGTCTTTCTGCAACCGGTCGTCGGTCTCAATCATCCGGGAGATGTAGATTTTTACACCCATATCCGCTGTTATCAGGTTTTTACCGAAAAATTTCCCCCCAACATGATCATGCTTGGCCTGTCTCCTTTTGCCGGCCGTATGGCGGGTCCCCGCGATGCCCTCCACCAGGCGATAATGCGAAAAAATTTCGGCTGCAGTCACTTTATGGTCTCACCAGATCACGGGGATCCCTTTGCCCGCCTCAACAATGGTTCAGAGTTATTCTATGAAAAGGGAGCTGCCCAGCAGCTTGTCGATTCCTACTCAGAAAAAACGGGGATTATAATGGTTCCTCAACTCGATTATGGATATCAGCAATCAACCGGCAAATACTTTCAGCTGGCTTCGGGAGCGGCAGAGACTCTTGATAAGATTACCTCTTCGGAGCTGCAGCGGAAAATGATTCAGAATGAGGACATTCCCGAATGGTTCACCTGGCCCGATATGGTAAGCGAACTGCAGTACGCCTTTCCACCGAGAAGCAGGCAGGGGTTCACTGTTTTTATGACCGGGCTCTCAGGTTCCGGAAAATCAACGATTGCCAAGGTGCTTCTCGTCAAGTTCATGGAAATGAGGGATCGGCCGGTTACCCTGCTCGATGGTGATATCGTCAGAAAGAATCTCTCCTCAGAGCTCAATTTTTCTCGCAGCCACAGGGATCTTAACGTCACCCGGATCGGCTTTGTTGCCAGTGAAATTACCAAGAACGGGGGAATTGCACTCTGTGCGCCGATTGCTCCCTACGAGGAGCCGCGGCAGGCCAATCGTTCGCTGATTTCCCGCTACGGCGGGTATATCGAGGTCCATGTCTCGACACCGCTTGAAGTATGCGAGCAGCGCGATCGCAAGGGACTCTATGCAAAGGCCAGATCAGGCAAGGTAAAGGGAGTCACCGGTATCACCGATCCCTATCATAGCCCCCAAAATCCTGATATCACAATAGATACAAGCAGCGTGACCCCGATGGAGGCGGTTCAGGAAATCCTGCTCTATCTGCAGCAGCAGGGGTACCTGAAATAGCTGTCAATGCTCTGCGCCTATCTGGTCTATTCAAATTTTTTCTTGATGGAGCGGATAAAATCTTTTGTCAGCCGCGGGTGTTCAGAGAGTATTTTGTGCACCTTTGCCGGCAGGGATTTTTTGAAAAATTCATCTGTCTGTGCATAGGTCATCCCCCGTGACACAGCCTCTTCGGCTTTTTCTGTTAACGTCTCCCGATCCTCCTGTGCATCGATATAAGCGAGTATCCCGCTTACCACCTCCGGTACCGAGGTCTTTTGGTGAAGCGCTGCAATTTCCCTGTTGAGCAAATCGATCTCAGGTCTTATGAAATCTGCAAACGTTGAGATTTCTGTCTGTGTAGAAACAAGTTCCTTCGATTGTGATTTCACAGCAGATGCCAGTTCAGCAGATGAAACCTCAAGGTCACCGAGTCTTTTCTCAAGGTTGGTTGCAGACGCCAACTCTTCCTGGAGACGGGCTTGCATCGTGGCGAGCTGCTGTTCTGCGGCTTGAAAAGAAGTTTGGAGCCGGTTGAGCTGCCCCCCAAGCGTGTTGAGCTTGGTTTCAACCCTGAGAGGATCCTGTTTTTGAGCATCACTCTCTTTTACTGGAATTAGCGGCTTTTCAGACTGCGGATCCTGGTGATCTCCAACGGATAACTTTTTCGCTTTAGCCCACATGGAAATGCTGGAATCTTTTACTTTATCGTAAAGAGAGGCAAGTGATTTCTTTAGGTGCTCCCACATTGTCCGGGCCTTGTCAACAGAATGAAAAGAGGCGGCCAGCAGGAATATCCCGATGAGTACAGCAATAGAGAAAATCACACCGATACTGAGTGCTATTACAAACAGCAGTCCCTTTATGAGTCCTAACAAAAGGGCATAAATCCCGGCGATGAATCCATCTGCGGGGGCACTTGCAACAATGGAAATAAAGATAAAAACAACTACAAGCAGAATTCCTGACTGGATGAGCGGATTGCGGAAATCGTTTCGGTTCATATGGGTCTCCTCTGCCGTCAATGGTTTATGGTACCAGGAAGTACCATGTAATCATCTCTTCATTCCCTTTTTCCACACTGCTTAATCAACACCTAAATCCTAACGGTGTCAAGGTGTAAGGAATCTTTCCTGTCGCTTTTGCCCGCTTATCATCCCATTCAGGGTCCTGATACGGCTCAGAACCGGCGGATGGCTGTAGCTGAAAAAAACCATGAGCGGATGTGGTGTCAGATTGGAAAGGTTTTCCCTGCTCAACTTCTTTAATCCGTCAATCAGCGTCTCAGGTTTACCGGTTGTTTCCGCGGCATAACGGTCTGCCTCAAATTCATGAATACGTGAGAGATAGTTGAAGAAAATCGAGATGATGGTGTTTAACGGTGAATAAATAAAGGCAAAAAAAACAAGACTTGCATAGATGGAAAGCTCTTCCATCCGGAAGGCCTGGAAAAGTCCTGTATTGTTGATGAAAAAGGAAAGAAGGTAAAACATCAGCCCGGTTTGCAGGACACTGGCAGCAACCATTTTCCATATGTGTCTCTTCTTGAAATGCCCCATTTCGTGGGCTAGAACCGCGAGGATTTCATCATTGGATAGCTTGTTTAGCAGGGTGTCAAAAAAGACGATTTTTCTGAATCTGCCAAAACCGGTAAAGAAGGCGTTTAACTTTGAGGAGCGTTTTGAACCGTCCATCGTGAAGATGCCTTTCAACCTGAAATTTTCACGGTCTGCATACGCCTCTATTTTCTGTTTGAGTTGATTATCGTCAAGCGGCGTGAACTTATTGAACAACGGCATGATGAGAACCGGAGCAAGAAACTGCAGAACAATCCCGAAGCAGATAAGTCCGATCCAGCAGAACAGCCAGCCATAAGATCCGCTGTTTTTAAAAAACCAGAGAATGAGGGCAAGGACAGGTGTTCCAATTGCGACTGCAAGTAATAAACCTTTAACGATATCAGCGACAAAGGTTGTAACGGTTGTTCTGTTAAAGCCGAACCTGGCCTCGACCCTGAAGGTTGAGTATATTGAAAAAGGCAGGCCAATCATGAAGGAGAGCAGGAGAAGGGTGAAGGTAAAGATGAGGCCGGTGACAATTTCGTTGAATAAAAAGGAGCGGGCAAACTGATCGACGAAATTGAAACCACCCAGCAGCAGAAAGCATATGGTGAGCAGTGTTGATACACTGTTTTCAAAGAGCGCAAGATGGGTGGTGGCCGTTGTGTATTCCTGAGATTCTCTGTATTTCCCGGTGTCAAATATGTCCTGGAACTCTTCCGGCAGGTTCTTGGACAGTGCCTTGAGATTCAGGACTGAGACGGTGACATCAAGGAGGTAGTGGAGAACAATAACTGCAAGAATGAAAATCAGCCAAAAGGTCATAAAACACCTGCTGTTAAATAATAAACAACGTCATTGTAACTATATATAATACATGATTAAAAAGAGACAAGAACGTGCAGGAAGATACACTCTATCTGTGCTTCTGTCAGTCAGCGGTTCCAGACAGAAGCCAGGGCCCGGCAGCCGTGAGGTTAATCATAAAATTGTCTGTACCGTTGCCGAAGCGATTTTCAAAAAACCGGCTGGAGCTATTCCCATGATTACAATAATTACCAGCAGGATTATCGAGGCAGCGTTGGTGAGAAGCATGTTCCGGGCAGGGACGGCGCGGTACTCTTTGTCCGGATCACTGCAGTAGGCAACCCGTACGACAGAGAGATAGTAGTATATGGCAATAGCCGTATTCAAAGCCGCAAGAATTACAGCGATGGTATATCCCTGTTTAAAACCGTTTACCAGCAGCATGAATTTTCCGGTAAAGCCGACAAACGGAGGGATTCCGGCAAGGGCAAAGAGGCCTGTCGCCAGAGTGACTGCGAGCAGCGGAGCACGCTTGTGCAACCCGGAAAAATCGTTGATCTCAAGATTCTCTCCAGAGCTTGCAACGGTGCAGATGACCAGAAAGCAGGCAAGGTTCATCACCGCATAGCCGACGACATAATAGATCGCTGTTGAATAGCCGTCTATTTGCAGGGTGAGGAGCCCAAAAAGAACAAATCCGGCATGGGAGATGCCGGAATATCCAAGCATTCGCTTGATGTCGGTCTGGACAAGAGCGCAGAGATTGCCATAGAACATGGAAGCAATCGAACAGATGAGAAGAAGCGTCGTTATGGTATCTCTCTCTCCGCCTGCCATGGTGAGCAGCCGTATTAAGACACCAGCGGCGGCAATCTTCGGGATGGCCGCGATAAAGGCGGTTGTCTCGTTTGCAGCTCCTTCGTAGACATCAGGGACCCAGAAATGAAAAGGGAAGATGGCAAGTTTATAGAAAAAACCGGCCAGTACCAGAATTGTTGCGATAATGGCGGCCGGCTCATGAGACAAATCCCCAATCGCAGGCACAATGACTGACAGATAGGTTGAACCGGTGAGCCCAAAGAGGTAACTCATGCCAAAGAGCATGAACCCGGTGGCCATAACCCCGAACAGCAGGTACTTGATCCCCGCCTCCATCTGAAATACGCTGCCATCATTTGTCCGGCGCATGGGGACGAGAATATAAACAGCAAAACTGGAAAGCTCAAGTGAAATGAAGATTGCCAGCAGCTCAACGCTTGAAACGAGCATCATCAATCCGAGCACGGCCATAAAAAGAAAGAGATAATATTCAGCTTTCACCTCTTTTTTTATGCCGGGGGCATTGCCGGCAAATATCAGCACCACAAGCGTTGATGCGGCGATGAGCACCTTGAAAACCTGGCTGAAGAGGTTTATCTGGTAGGACTCAAAGAAAATCATGCCGTTCTTTCTGACAGATAGTACGGCGGCTGCCAAAACAAGAAACATCATGGTGCGTACCAGGTTTTTAAGGCTGCTGTCCCCGGGTTTTCCGAGACTAACCAGGAAAATAACAAGACCTGTTAGCAATAGGGTCAGTTCAGGCAGAAAGAGCATATCAGCTTACCTTGTTTTAATGGGAAAAGATTCATTGTACCTGCAATAGTGCATTCCCGGCACCGGCAACAGCCTGGGACTGGTAGGCTGAAAGCTGGTCCAGCAATTGGCTTACACTCGCATCCATCATGTCTATAAAGGGGGCAGGGCCGAGACCTATCCAGAGAACGAAGAAGAGAAAGGGCGCCAGTATTGCAATCTCACGTTTGTTTATGTCCCTGATCCACGACTGGTCAGGATTGTTCGTACCTCCCCAGATGATTTTCTGGAGCATCCTGAGCATGTAGGCCGCGGCAAGGACAGCGCCCGGTATGGCGGCAAGTGCGAGGACAATGTTGTATTCGAAGCTTCCGGCCAAAATCATGAATTCACCGACGAAGCTGTTGGTGCCGGGAAAACCGAAGGACGACAGTGAGAAAAAGGCCAGAAAGGTGACAAATACCGGCATGAATCTGCCAACTCCGGCAGCCACTTCGAGTTCGCGGCTGTGGGTTCGTTCATAGATCATGCCGACGCAGAGAAAGAGCGCTCCGGTGGTAATACCATGGTTTATCATCTGCAGCAGTGCACCTTCGATTCCCTGTTTGTTGAGGACGAAAATACCAAGGGTAACAAATCCCATGTGGCCAACCGACGAGTAAGCGATCAGCTTTTTCATGTCCTGCTGGGCAAGAGCCGTGAAGCCGCCATAGATAATACCGGCAATAGAGAGCCATAAGACCGGCTGCATCAGGAGTAAGGTCGCATCAGGGACGATTGGAAGGGCGAAGCGGAGGAATCCGTAGGTCCCCATTTTAAGGAGAATAGAGGCAAGGATTACGGATCCGGCGGTCGGGGCTTCAACATGAGCCGCAGGCAGCCATGTGTGGAATGGAAACATCGGAACCTTGATGGCAAAGGCGAGAAAGAAGGCGATAAACAGGAGGATCTGGGCGTTGATTTCATAGTCCTGCCACATCATGTCCGGGATGAAAAAGGAGTAGCTGTTCGTCTTGTAAAGCCAGATAATGGCGACCAGGAGCAGGATGGAGCCGGCAAGTGTGTAGAGAAAGAATTTAACCGATGCGTATATTTTTCGTGGCCCACCCCAGATACCGATGATCAGGTACATCGGTATCAGCATCGCTTCCCAGAGGATGTAGAAAAGCACGAAATCGAGGGCGGCAAAGACACCGATCATTGCCGTTTCCATTACCATCAGGCAGATCATGAACGGCTTTACCCGTGTATTTATATATGACCACGAAGCGAGAACGCAAAAGGGCATGATCAGGGCGGTCATCGCAATCAGCAGGATTGAAATACCGTCAACGCCGATTGTATAATAGACATTCAGCCCCGGAATCCATGGATGGTGTTCGGCAAACTGAAAAAGCGGGGTGTGCCGGTCAAAGCCGAAAACCAGAGCGAGTGACAGCAGCGCGCTGATACCGGTAAACAGAAGAGCACAAAATCTGCAGGCTTGATCACTGTTGACAAAGAGCAGGGCGAGCGCGCCGCACAGGGGCAGGAAAATAAGTGTGCTCAGCAGCGGGAAACCTTGATTTATCAGAAGTTGATCCATCTCAACAGTTCCTTGAAGCAGATATTAGAGCCAGATAAAGGCAATCATTACGAGTGCTGTAAATGAAACAGTGTAACAGATGGTCATCTGTATGTTTCCCCGCTGCATGATCTGCGATAGGCGTCGTCCCAGAGTTTGGATCCCCCTGGCGGAGCCGTCAACGAGGCCGTCGATCCCGTGCCAGTCAAACCAGGCCCAGAATCGGGCAGTGGTCATCAGGGAGTAGAGACCGACAACACGATACGCCTTTCCCCAGGCGGTATCAAACCATTGTATCGGGTTTTCGGCCAGCCATAGAAAAACCAGGCCAGCCCGCCGGTAGAACCAGTCGAGATCAAGGTTTGTTGACGCCCTGGCACCGATCCGGTCTTTGAAAAGTATGAACCCAAGTCCGGTGAAAGCAAGAATCTGCAGGGTTTCGCTGATATGGTAGCTGTCGTAAGGGGCAAAATAGGGAATGTCCTGATAGGGCAGCATGGAATAAAGAAACGGCAGATAGGAGCCGATAATGAAGCAGAGTCCCCCGGCAGCAATCATCGCCAGCAGCATATTCCAGGGAGGATCGGTCGCTTTGTCGAGTGTTTGTTGGTCGCCGCACTTTTCACTGAAAAAAAGCAGATAGGGCAGCCGCAGGCCGGCAACAAGAAAGGTTCCCGCCGAGACCATCGTCAGCAGGAATCCCACTGCAGGAAGGTGTTCCTGGAAACTTGCCGCGATGATGATTGATTTGCTGACAAAGCCTGAAAAGAATGGAAACGCTGATACTGAAAGACCGCCAATGAGCATGAAGAGCATGGTCAGCGGCATTTTTCTGTAGAGCCCGCCCAGTTCTGTGAATTTACTTTTGCCGGTTGCCTGGATAATTGCCCCTGCAGCCATGAACAGGAGCCCTTTATAGAGGATGTGGGCAAAGGCGTGAGCAGTGGTGCCGTTAATGGCGAGGGCGGTGCCGATACCAATTCCTGCAACCATGTACCCAACCTGACTGATGATCTCCCAGCCAAGCAGCCGGCGGACATCGTTTTCAATAATGGCGTAGACGATGCCGTAAATCGCCATTGCCACGCCAAGATAGATCAGGACATCAAACCCTGCGCAGGCCCTGGCGAGGGTATAAATGGCTGTCTTCGTGGTGAATGCGCACATGAATACGGAGCCGGTGACTGTTGCCTTGCTGTAGGCGTCCGGCAGCCAGGAGTGGAGCGGCACAACCGCCGCGTTGAGCATGAGACCCGACATGATAAGCCAGGTATAAAGCCTGCTGTTTTCATAATCGAGCAGCTCAAAGGCGATGCTGCCGGTTACCTGGTAACGGAGGACAAAGCCCATAAGCAGGAGCAGTCCTCCGAAGGTATGAACGAGCAGATAACGAAACCCGGCTGCAGGGGCACCCGGATCGTCCTTGTTGAACCATACCAGGAACGTCGAGGCGAAGGCCATCATCTCCCAGAACAGAAAAAGGCTCAGGTAATCACCGCTGTAGATAGCACCCAGGGAGCCGGCAACATAAAACCAGGCGGCAATGTGCTGCCATTCATCCCTGACGTGCAGTCCGTAGAGGGTTCCTATGATTGCCATGAGCGCCATGATGAATGCAAAGACGCTGGACAGCGCGTCGATGCGCCCAAAAATCAGCTGCCATTCAAGAAAAGAGACCTGGCCGTAGATGCCGGGGCTGAAACTGAGATAGACCACCTGGACAAAGGCGGCGACCGGTACCAGCATCAGGTACGGCTGCCTGAACGGGCCGCGGATAAAGGGCAGCAGAATTGCGCCGAAAATCAGTATCGATGAGGGATGGAAGAAAAGGCTAGTTGTCATAGTAATCCTCTTCCTTCGATATACCGGCGCTGCTGAACCAGCGGGCAACAAAGATAAGAACGATGCAGGAGACGATACCGAACAGCGACCAGAACCCCGGGATATATTTTTCTGCCCAGGTGTGCGCGTGCGACGTGTCAACCGAGAGGCTCCAGAGAAATATACCGATCATGACAACAACCAGGACAGCCGTCGCCAGTTTGGGTCTTTTCGCTATGAAATCGATAAATTGTATCATCCGGTCACCGCCTTGACAAATTGCATCATGAATTGAGGCCAGATACCAATTACCACCGATATGACACAGGCTATCAGAATGGGGATCAGCATAGCCAGGGGTGCTTCCCTGATTCCTGTATACGTCTCGCCGGCTGGCGATTTGCAAAAGAATGCGCGATAGGTCACCGGCAAGAAATAGGCGGCATTGAGCAGGGTTGAGGTCAGCAGAATGAGCAGAATTCCGATCTGGTGAGCCTCAAGCGAACCGATGAGCAGATTCCATTTGGTTATGAATCCGGCAACAGGGGGAGCGCCAATCATTGACAGAGAGGCGATGGCAAAGGCCCCGAACGTAAATGGCATTGCTTTTCCCAGCCCCTCCATTTCCGATATATTTTTCTTGTGGGCGGCTACATAGATGGCCCCTGCGCAGAAAAACAGCGTGATTTTAGCGAAACCGTGGTTAACGATATGGATCAGCCCTCCCTGAATTCCGGGAACCGTCAGCAGGGCGACGCCCATGATGATATAGCTGAGCTGACTGACGGTAGAGTAGGCGAGCCGGGCTTTCAAATTGTCTTTTGACAAGGCGATGACGGAGGCCGCGATAATCGTAAAACCGACAAAATAGGCGGTGGGAATCCCGAGGTTGAGTGCCGCCATGGTATCAACCCCGAACACATAGAGCATTACCCTGGTGGTGCAGAAGACGCCCACCTTGACGACCGCCACCGCATGAAGCAGGGCCGAAACCGGCGTCGGGGCAACCATCGCACCGGGCAGCCAGTGATGAAACGGCATGATGCCGTTTTTGGCAAACCCGAAAATGCAGAAGATATAGAGCATGACAATGAGCGGTTTACTGACCTCCGGCGGGAAAATGCCTGTTGCTATTTCTGTGCTGAAATCCAGCGTGCCGGTGAGAACATAGATCAGAATCATAGCCGGCAGAAGAAAGGTTTTGGCTGTCGCTGTCAGGTAGACAAGGTACTTTCGCCCGCCGTCATACCCTTCCTGGTCCTGATGGTGGGCAACCAGCGGATAGGTGCAGACCGAAACAATCTCGTAAAAGAGATACATGGTGAAAAGATTATCGGAAAAGGCGACGCCGATCGCACCAAAAATTGCCAGTGCGAAACAGGCATTGAACCTGGTTTGGGCATGTTCCTGCAGTCCCCGCATGTAGCCCATCGAGTAAAAGACCGCAATAGTCCAGAGTGATGAGGCGACGAGGGCAAAGATCATCGACATCGCGTCGGCGCGAAGCGTTACCGTCACATTGGGCAGAATTGTAAACAGCCGGTAATAAAGGGTCTTGCCGTCCAAAATATCGGGAATCATTGAGCAGACGATGCCGAGAAGAATAAAGGAGGAAACAGAGGAGATCATCTCCCTGAGGTTCTCATTTTCTCCTTTGAGCATAACCCCGATGGCCCCGATCAATGGTGTGAGAAGAGCGAAGAGCAATGCAGAGGTAACGATTATGTGGGCATCCATATCGACTCTTTTCTCCTAACCTTTGAGATTGACCAGGTCTTCGGCATCGACTGTTTTATAGTGCCGGTAGACGGCGACTACGATGCTGAGCCCTATGGCAGCCTCAGCTGCAGCAATTGCCATGATGAAGAGGGTGAATATCTGTCCGACCGAAGGGTCAGGTGCCAGGAATCGGTTGAATGCCATGAAGTTGACCGAAACACCTGCGAGCATCAGCTCTGAAGCGATCAGCATGCCGATCAGTGTCCGCCTGGTGATCAGCCCATAGATTCCGAAGCCGAAAAGCATGGCACCGAAAACCAGGTATGTTGGCAGGTATTGGTGTATGACAAGCAGTGGCATGGTCAGCTCCTCCCGCCTCGGGCAATGACGATTGCGCCGATTATGGCGATTAGAAGGATTATTGAGATCAGTTCAAAGACCATTGAATAGACGGTGAGCAACTGGATGCCTATCTCTCTCACCGTTCCCATTGACGTTTTGGCAAACTGCTTCCATTCAGTGCGCAGGGCGAGCGCTGCCATCCCAGCGAAAACAAGGGTTGCCACCATGAAAGCCAGCGGCCCGGAGAGCAGGTTGGAAGGCCCCGTCTTTTTGTTATGTTCCGGAGCGGCGAGCATGATGGCGAATGAGATGGTGATGCAGACTGCCCCGACATAGATCAGAATCTGCATCATTGCTACGAAGGGTGAGTTCAGGAAATAGTATATGCCCGCCACCCCGGTAAAACAGACGACCAGCCCGGCAACTGCCCGCACCAGCCTTTCCGAGGTCGAGGCAATATAGGCCCCCGCCAGGGAGACGGCTATCATTACCAGGAAAACGAGGCTGACCAGCCCGTCTGCTGAGAGTAAACCGGGAGAGTGGGCAAGGGCGTCTGATCCGTTCATTGATGCTGCTCCTCAAGTCGCTTCATAAGATCGATGACAAAATCCTCCTTCCTGGTACTGGCAAGGTTATACTCGTTTGAAAACTGCAGGGCATTGAAATTACAGGACTCTACACAAGATCCACAGAGTGAGCAGGTGGTAAAATCAAGTACGTAGCTGGTGATCACTTTCTTCTTGCTTCCTTCCGGTTTTTCGCCTTCCAGAGAGATGCAGTTCGAGGGGCAGGCGCGCTGACACATTCCGCAGACGACGCAGTTTGATCTTCCCTCACTATCCCCGATCAGTTCAATGTGGCCCCGGAAGCGACGATACATTTTAACCGATTTGTGAGGATAGCTGAGCGTGACCGGCTTCTTGGGAAATTCTTTCAGGGTTACCCACATACCTTCCAGCAGGCTCCAGGTACCGGTGAACAGTTCAGTAAAATAGCCGCCCATGATCAAAACACCTTCAGCAGCCCTGCAGTCAGCAGCAGGTTGAACAGTGAAATAGGAATAAGGTACTTCCATGACAGGTTCAGAAGACCGTAAATGGTGGTTCTCGGGAACGTCCAGCGAATCCAGATGAATACAAAGATGATCAGGTATATCTTCAAAAGAAACCAGCCGACATTGTCGGTGAAGGGGAAAATGCCGATATCACCAGTCGGACAGGACCAACCGCCGAGGAAGAGAATTGTTATCAGGCTGGAGCCGATAACGATATTTGCATATTCTCCCATGAAAAAAAGCCCGAATCCCATACTCGAGTATTCGGTGTGAAAACCGGCGACCAGTTCGCTTTCCGCTTCGCCAAGGTCGAACGGTGCCCGGTTGGTTTCGGCAACGGCGCAGACGAACATGATCAGGAAGGAAACGGGCATCAGGAGGTTGTATCCCACCGATTTCTGAAACGGCCAGACATTCCAGTTCCAGATACCGCCGAGTTGTTGATGAACAATATCCGTGAGGTTGAGCGATCCGCAGATCATGACAACGGTGATTGTTGTAATCAGCAGCGGTATTTCATAGGCGACGGTCTGGGATACTGCGCGGACGGATGATATCATTGAGTATTTGTTCCGTGAGCCCCAGCCGGCGACGAGCAGAGACATGCCGCCGAGTGCGGCGGCAGCGAAGATCATCAGTACGCCGACGTTGAGCGGGTGCGCAATGATTGTCTCGCTGAAAGGGATGGTAACAAAGCTCACCAGGGCGGGGAACATGGCGAGTACCGGCGCCACCATGAAAATCGCCTTGTCAACGCCGCCTGGAATCAGTAACTGCTTGGTCATCAGCTTTACGCCGTCGATCGGCGGCTGCAGCAGTCCCCATGGCCCATTTTCCATCGGGCCGGGCCGACGCTGGTAAAAAGCTGCTCCTTTACGCTCACACCAGACAAGATAGGCGGCGTTGAGGCCGACAAAGCAGATCGCAGCAAAAACGGCGATGAGTATATTGAGAAGCGTCAGGCTCATGATCTCCTTCCTTATCGATCCATCTCGGGAATCACCAGATCAAGGCTGCCCATGAAGGCAAGCGCATCGGCGAGCAGCATTCCCCTGCAGGCTTCATCGAAAAGGTGCATGTTTGAGTACGTTGGGGATCTCAGTTTCAGCCGGTAGGCGTTTTTAGTACCGTCGCTCACCAGCCGGAGACCAAAATTGCCGCGGGCCGCCTCAACCGCCGCATAATAATCCCCCGGCGGTGGTTTGATAATTTTGGGTTTTTTTTCGGGGTTGACCGGTCCGTCAGGCAGTTTCTCCAGCGCCTGTTCTACTATGCGAAGCGACTGTTCCATCTCGTCCATGCGGACCAGGTATCGGGCGTATGAGTCGCCGTCATGATAGACCGGTACCTCAAAATCAAGATCCGGGTAGACCGAGTACGGTTCGTTTCTGCGCACGTCGTAATTGATTCCGGAACCGCGGGCGACAGGGCCTGTGGCGCCATAGCGCTGGCACATGTTTTGATCCACTGCTCCATGTCCTTTCAGCCGCTTCATCAGGATTATATTGCCGGTGACAAGCTTTGCATACATTTTCAGTTCTCTGCGCATGTGCTTGATAAATGACTGCGTACCGGCGATGAATGCATCGTCGATATCGTTGTAGAGGCCCCCGAAGCGGAAGTAACAGTAGGTGAGGCGGGACCCGGTAACGGACTCCAGAAGGTCGAGGATCTGCTCACGGTCGTCAAAGCAATACATCAAAGGGGTAAAGCCGCCAAGATCAAGCACAAATGCCCCGAGCCAGACCAGGTGCGAAGAAATCCGGTTCAGCTCCACGGTGATGACGCGGATGTACTCGGCACGCTCAGGCACCTCGATCGCTGCGGCACGTTCGACAAGCAGTGCATACCCGTGGTTGAAGGCCATGGCTGAAAGATAATCCAACCGTCCCATATTGGGCATATATTGCGGGTACGTCCGGTTCTCAGCCATTTTTTCGTGCATGCGATGGATATAGCCCAAGACGGTTTCGGAATTGTAGATGTATTCCCCGTCCATGGTCATCTTGACCCTGAGGACCCCATGGGTTGCCGGATGCTGCGGTCCCACATTGAGTACAAAGGTCTCGTCTTTCTGCAGATCTATAGGCTGGCTCATGCTTTGAAATCCTTCAGGAGCGGGTGGAAATCGGCATCTTCAGGCAGCAGCAGCGGAATCAGGTAAGGATGACCGTCGAATACAATACCGAAGAAATCATGGGTTTCGCGTTCGTGCCAGCCGGCACCGGTGTATATCCCGGTGATGGTCGGAAGATGAGGGTCACGGCGCGGAGCAAAGAGCCTTATGGCGACGCGGCAGAGATTAAAATCGTAACGGCTGAAATCATACACGGCTTCAAGCTGATCATCTTTTATCCAGTCAACACCGGTGATGGATTCCAAATAGTAGCCGAGACCGAACAGTATCTCTGCTGCCCGCACCAGCTGTTCCGCGGAGATAAGTACATCCAGATGAAACCCCCTGCGGGCATAGTTCTGTTCGATGATACCTGGCAGACGCATCGCGGTTTCCTGTTCAGCAGCTTCTGGTGCCGGGTCATCACCAGGCTCAGCCTCGGGTTTATCACCGGTTGTAGTTGAAAAAAGTTCTGAGAGCGCCTGCTTTGTGGTTTCCTGAATAGTCATCCGTGTCTCGTTGTAATATGGTCACACTGGTGTCTGAGAAGAGTCCTGCCACTCGGGTTTTACTTTCGGCCACCTGCGCCAGCCGGTGATTTTATGCTCAAGCTCGATGATGCCTTCGATCAACCCCTCCGGGCGAGGCGGGCAGCCGGGAACAAAGACGTCAACCGGGATGATCTTGTCGGCACCTTCGACAATTCCGTACTGGCCTTCATAGACAAACGGTCCACCGGAAATAGCGCAATTTCCAAGGGCAATAACCCACTTCGGTTCGGGCATTTGGTCATAGAGGGTTTTAATTCCCGGAGCCATCTTGTGAGAGATCGTACCGGCAACGATCATCAAATCGCTCTGACGTGCGGACGGCCTGAAAACCTCAGCACCAAAGCGCGAAAGGTCGAATCGTGCGGCACCGGTTGACATCATCTCTATTGCGCAGCAGGCGATACCGAACGTAAGCGGCCACAGCGAGTTGGCACGGCAAAGGTTGATCAGTTTGTCGGCAGCGGCAAACTGAACAAACGACGAGGGGACAGTATCTAGCGATGGCGATATATTTTGCGTTCCCACTTGAAAACTCCTTTAATCCAGGCATAAACGACAGCAAGCGATAAAATTCCGACAAAAATGAGTATTTCAATAAAGTCACGGATGACAAACATCGGATCATTATAGGCAAGTGCCACGGGGAAAAGAAAAAGAACATCGACATCAAAGGCGAGAAAGATCAGAGCGTAGAGATAAAATACGACGCCGTAACGTATCCAGCTGTCACCAATCGGTTCCATGCCGCATTCTATAAACTGATCTCTTTTGTCACTGACCTGGCGTGTTTTCAGAGGCATGAACAGGTAAACGACGAGAATCGGCCCGAGGGCAAAGCAGAGACCACCCAGTGTGAATGCGCTGATCCAGAGAATATCATCACGGTAGAGAAATGATGAAAAATCCATGTTGTTTTTTCCTCGATGATGAATGTAAAACAAAGCGAACATCTAACATGCCGTAACAGGCATGATTTGTAAAATAGTTTTTCTAACCGGTAAATTTTATTATTGTTCTGATTTAACCTTCAGCTTAGATAAAGGTTGGTTTTTATGATTAAAAATGTTTCATTGCTGCGTTGCTGCTGAGCATCTGTTTGAGAAAGTTAAGATTTCCAGGTGCGATGTAAATAAAAAAGATGTAATCTATCAGGAAAATTGAATACGGGATGCGGTATGTCTATAACGCTAAGACAACTTGAGATTTTTATTGCTGTTGCTGAGACGGCTCAGGTGACCAAGGCCAGCAAGAAGCTTTTTGTGACTCAGTCGGCTGTGAGCATGGCTCTTGCCGAGCTGGAGAACCAGCTCGGAGGATCTTTGTTTGACCGGCATGGCAGAAGTTTGCTGCTCAATGCCAGAGGCCGATACCTGCTGCCGCTTGCCAAGGATATAACGACCCAGGTCAGCAGTATTGAGACAATAATGTCTGAGCGCAACGATACCCTGGCTGGACGGATTACTATTGTCGCCAGCTCGGCGCTTGGAAACTATATTCTCCCGTACCTGATTGGTGCCTTCAAAAAAGCACACCCGAAGGTTCTGATCAATATGCTGGTCTATAATACCAAAATTGCAGAAAGCATGGTGCTGGAAGGCAGCCTCTGATCTCGGTTTTGTTGAGGGAAGAATATCTGCTGAGGCCATCCAGGCGAGGCCATGGTTTAAGGACGAACTGGTGGTACTGGCGGCACCGTCTGATCCTCTTGCCAACAAGGATGTTTTTGATGTCGCGGAAGACATGAAAAACAGCAGATGGATCATGAGGGAGAAAGGCTCCGGAACGGCGGCTATTTTTCGTGAAAAGATGAAAGACTATCTTGACGATGTAAATGTCGTCATGGAGATGGGCCATCCTGAAGCGGTTAAGAGAGCTGTTGAGTCCGGTGTCGGGGTTGCCTGCCTGTCTGCCTTGACCATCTGCCGGGAGGTCGAGAACGGCTGGCTGAAAAGCCTCAAGATTTCAGATGTCGACATGAAACGACAGCTCTATGTGATTAGCAGGAAAGATCTGCAGATGACTGAGGCGCTTGCCGAGTTTATGGAATTTTGTGATGTGATGAGCTCCTGCGAGGAAGAAAATGTCTGTCTTTCATCACCCTGGAAGCTGCAGTCCCTTCTGGCCAGGCATTCAAGCGGCAAAAAGCGATAGCGTTCCGCGAGAACAAGGGTTTTTTCAGCAGCCTCACTTTGACGGGTTCTCCCGGCCGTCATCATAATCAACAGAGATAAGGGTCAGTCCGCACGCAGGCGCTGTTGGCCCAGCCTGCTGCCGGTCCCTGCCGGCAAGTATCTTCTCAAATGCTTCCGGCGTGCGTTTTGCCTGCCCGACCTCAAGTATCGTTCCTGCCAGATTTCTGACCATATGCCTGAGAAAGCCATCCCCTGCAAAACAAAGATGATACAGTTCCGGCTCGGGATGTGCCAGGTGAGTGCTGAAAATTGTTCTGACGGCTCCTTTTCCGCAGGTGACGCTCTTGTCCCGTGTCCCGGAGGTCTCAAAGCTTGAAAAATCATGTGTCCCGGTGATTATCTGGAGACATGACTCCATGGCCACTGAAGAGACAGTACCTGGAAAATGGGATACGAAGAGTCTCTGCATGGGGCTCTGTATGCCGCCGGTGAAAAAACTGTACCGGTAGGTTTTGCCGGTTGCCTGAAAGCGGGCGTGGAAGCCCTCCACCTGTTCATCTGCCTGAAGGATGCGTATCTGAGGGGAGAGCAGAGCGTTGAGCCCCTTTACCAGCTTGTCGCAGGAAATACCACTCGGGGTGCAAAAGTGAGCGCTCATGCCAAGTGCGTGGACGCCGGCATCAGTCCTGCCGGCGGCATGGAGTGCTGTCGGAATGTTGCAGATTCCTGGAAAGTGCATGCTCAATGTCTGCCTGAATTGTCGGTCCGCTGCGCTGCCGCTGCCAGCCGCAATAGCCTGTCCCATCGTAGGCTATGAGCAGTTTGATGGTTCGCATTGTCGAGCCCGGCGGAGTGCTCTCAGGGGAACAGCGGTACCTGGGACAATCCGCTGGTTTCGTGAAAACCACACATCAGGTTCATGTTCTGGACCGCCTGCCCCGAGGCCCCCTTGACGATATTATCAATGGCGGCGGTAACCACAAGCCGCCCGGCCCGCTTGTCCACAGTCAGGCCGATATCGCAGAAATTCGATCCCCTGACGTACTGTGTGGCGGGCTGCAGTCCCGGTGCAAGCAGGCGGATAAAATAGTCGTCCTTGTACATCTCCTGGTAAAGAGCTCTGATTTCTTCCTCCTCGCAACGCTCAGCCAGACGGGCATAGACCGTGCTGAGAATCCCTCGCGATACCGGAAGCAGATGAGGCGTAAAGGAAATAATGAGTGTTTGACCTGCAAGGATGGACAGCTCCTGCTCGATCTCCGGCGTGTGCCGGTGTGTTCCTCCAACTTTATAGGCGCGGAAACCGTCAGTAACTTCGCAATAAAGGGTGGTTACGGCGGCTGCGCGCCCTGCTCCGGTCGTTCCTGATTTAGCGTCGGCAATTATTGATGCCGGATCGATGATGCCTGCTTTCAGTGCGGGAGCAAGAGCGAGTATGACAGACGTGGGGTAGCAGCCGGGATTGGCAACGAGCCGCGCCTGGCGAACCGAGTCACGGTAAAGCTCGGGCAGCCCGTATACCGCTTCCGGGATTAGTTCCGGAGAACTGTGTTCCTGGTACCAATGTTCATAGGTGGATACGTTTTTCAGGCGGAAGTCTGCAGAGAGATCGACAACTTTTTTTCCTGCGTCCAGAAATTGTGGAACTATGGCCATCGCCGTCTTATGGGGAACGGCACAAAATATCAGATCGGCACAGGAAATAATTTCTTCAACCGTATGGTTCCGGCAGACAATATCCGTGCATCCTCGAAGGTTTGGGAACACTTCTGAGAGCTGTATACCGTCATATTGGCGTGAGGTTGCGGCAGTAATTTCCACAGAAGGGTGGCGGCTCAAAATTCGGGCAAGTTCTACTCCGGTATACCCGGAACTGCCGACGATTGCGACTCGTAACATGATCATCTCCCGTTGTTATCGGACAACCAGCATGCTGGAGTTATAAAAAAAAGGGAATAGCAGAATATCTGCTACCCCCTTTGATGTACCGGTTCCGGCAGCCTCCGAGGATAAACCAAGGTCGCCGCCGGCAAGAAAGATATGATTAACGCTTGGAGAACTGGAATTTGGCGCGGGCGCCTTTCTGTCCGTATTTTTTTCTTTCTTTGTTACGCGGATCACGCGTGAGCAGACCTGACTTTTTCAATGCCGGCCTGAGTGTTTCGTCGGTTTCAAGCAGGGCTCGTGAAATGCCGTGGGTCAGTGCGTCGACCTGAGATGATTTACCGCCGCCTTTGAGGGTGGCAAGGATATCGAACTGCTGCTCAGTTTCGGTTACCTTGAACGGCTTTTCCAGTTTGTGTGCTTGAAAAATACCGCCGAAATAGTCATCTACCGACATCTTGTTGACCGTTACTTTCCCTGTACCGGGCATTAACCAGACACGGGCAACTGCTTTTTTTCTTTTTCCGGTAGCGTAAAAACGTTCATCGGCCATGGCCAATTTCTCCATGAGATAGTTAAATTACAAGCTCAGCCGGTTGCTGTGCTTTGTGTGGGTGGTCAGCGCCAGTATAGACTTTCAGCTTCTTCAGCTGCGCCCTGCCAAGTTTGTTTTTGGGAAGCATTCCCTTGACCGCCTTAAAAACAAGATCCGTCGGGTGCTTCTCGAGCAGCTCCTTTGCGGTTGTTTCTTTAATTCCGCCCATGTAACCAGTGTGGCGGTAGTATTTTTTGTCATCCCACTTTTTACCGGTGAGCTGGACTTTCTCGGCATTGGTGACAATGATGAAATCACCGTTGTCGATGAATGGGGAGAAGGTCGGTTTATGCTTTCCACGCAGGCGCGAGGCAATTTCAGTTGCAAGTCGACCCAGAATCTTGTCCTCGGCATCAACCACATACCATTTCCTCTCAATCTCGTTGACAGGCGCAAGATAGGTTTTCATTTCGTTCCTCTGTGCTCAGACATTTAATTAAAAAAAGGTTCGCGCAATGCCGAACCTTTCATAGTCGATTTGGAGCGGGAAACGAGATTCGAACTCGCGACTTCAACCTTGGCAAGGTTACACTCTACCACTGAGTTATTCCCGCTCTGTGTTTAAATCAAAACAGCATTACATATACTAATCCACATAAATCATGTCAATAAAAAAAACAGTCAGCTGTTTTGAGAAGACAACTTTTGTCAAAACGGGAACAGAGATAAAAAAAGATGGTTTTGTTCTGTTGTTATGTGATAAATATGTGCAGGTAGATCACGGGGAACAACCGACGGATTCCATATTTCCTGCATTTTCAAAAGAATAGAGGTTATCATGAGAGCAGTTACCGCGGTGAGGCAGGGACTGGTAAAGCGTAAAACAAGTGAAACCGACATCACTGTATCATTTACGCTCGACGGCGCAGGAGAGACAAGCGTAGCGACGGGAGTCGCTTTTTTTGATCATATGCTGACCCTGTTCGGTGTGCACGGTTTTTTTGATCTTGATATCTCGGCCCATGGCGATATTGACGTTGATTATCACCATACTGTTGAAGATGTTGGAATCTGCCTTGGCCAGGCACTGGCATCAGCCCTTGGTGACAAAGCCGGAATTAAACGGTATGGTATCAGTTATCTGCCGATGGATGAAGCTCTTGTCCGTGTCGTGGTCGATGTATCCAATAGGCCGTACCTGCACTACGAGGCGCAAACGCCTGATGGGAAAGTCGGAAGCTTCGACACCTGCCTGGCTCAGGAGTTCATGCGCGCCTTCAGTCAGCATGCCGGGTTGACTCTTCACGTAGACCTGCTCCACGGGGAAAACAGCCACCACATCATCGAGGCTGTTTTCAAGGCGCTCGGGCGTTCAATCAATGATGCAACCACGAGAATCTCCGGGATGAAGACAGTGCTCTCGTCAAAGGGAAGCCTGTAGTTTCCGAAATGAAAAAAAGAAGAGAGGTTTATGGTGAAGGGTAATTCGAAATTTCTGCAGCTGCTGGTAATCTGCGCTGTCACAGCAACACTCTCTGCCTGCGGCCTGAAACAGATGCTGCCGACTGAGCAGGAGCGCCAGGATGCCCAGGTAAAAGTTCCCTGTATCATTGTCTTGCCGGTTGAAACAACCGTCAACAAAGATGCTTCAATAAGCTATTCGGATGCCGCTGTCCTTGAAAGTGGTGCAGGATTTATGGATTCTGTTATTGCCGAAGAGCTGATCGGCAGAAATAATGTACGGGTGCTTTCCGAGCGGCAGCTTACCTCACTGATTCCCGGTGATTCAGCATCTCAATTAACGCTAATCAGAAACATCGGTTCGCAGCTGAAGTGCGGCGCGGTGCTGATAACTTCGCTTATTGACTACCAGCAGCGCCAGGGTGGCAGCTATGGTGCTGAAAGCCCGGCATCCGCCACATTTACCATGAAACTTGTCAACACCAGGGACGGGAGTGTCGTCTGGCAGTCGATGTTCAAGGAAACTCAGCAGTCACTGATGAGCAACCTCCTGTCATTCAGCAAGGCTGAAAGCCGTGGGTTCAAGTGGATAACGGTTGAGAATCTTGTCCGGCAGGGTATCGTTGAAAAAATAGAAGAATGCCCGTACCTTTAGTCAGAGTCGGAACATTGTCTGAAACGACGCCCGACTGCCATATGGCAGTCGGGCGTCTGTATTTCACCTGGACGTCGAGCGATGGCTAGTTCACAGCTGCCGAAACATATCAACCGTAAGATTGGGCAGGCGTTGCATGATTTTGCCATGCTCAGTGATGGTGACAGGGTGATGGTCGCCGTTTCGGGCGGTGTTGACAGTCTCGTAAACGCCTGGGTGCTGCAGATGTGGCGTCGGAAGGCCCCCATTACCTATAGTGTAGAGGCGGCGTATGTGGATAATGGTTTTCGTGGGGATAAAGATGGGGGGCCTGACCCCGCCGTGTGCATCCGGGAACAGCTGGGCCGCTTTTCTATTCCGCTTACCGTTGTCGACGCCTGGCCGGGCAGGAGAGGGGAGGAGCAGAGCTGCTATATCTGTGCCCGTAGCCGGCGGACACAGCTGTTTGATCTGGCCCGCCGGAAAGGCTGCAATAAACTCGCTTTCGGACATCATAAAGATGACCTGATAGAGACATTTCTCATCAATATTTTCTACAGCGGCAATATTTCAACGATGGTACCGCGCCAGGACCTGTTTGGCGGAAATCTGAGCCTTATCAGAGTCCTGGCCTATATTGAAAAAAACGATATTATCTCTATCGCCGAAAAGCTGGGACTCCGAGCGGTCAAAAATCTCTGCCCACTTTCAGGGAACACCCGCAGGGACAGCGTCAGAGCAATACTGGGCGCTATCGACCAGGAGATACCCGGTGTAAAAAGCTCTCTTTTTGCAGCGCTTGGCAATGTCAGAAGCGATTACCTGCTGCCGGTTAAGGCAGGTTCAGGAGAGCCGCGCAGAGACGGGTAATGACTAATTTCCGATCGTTGTTATTGTTGCCTCAGAACAGAGCAGTTTCAGCATTGCCAAGGACAGGAGAATTTATGAGAATTGAGCGGATAGATACTCTTCTGAAGGAAAAACCAACGGGCAGAAGGATCTGTGTTGCCGGATGGGTGAGAACCAGGCGAGATACGGGCAGCTTTTCGTTTGTGGAAATAAATGATGGCTCGTGCCTGGCAAATCTGCAGCTTATAGCCGACAAAAACCTTCCCAATTATGAGAGTGAGATCGTCAGGCTGACAGCGGGCTGCAGCGTTACCGTCAGGGGGTTGCATGCCGAGTCACCCGCCAAGGGCCAGAGCGTAGAGGTACAGGCGGAGGAAATTAGAATCGTCGGTTGGGCTGATCCTGAGCATTACCCGCTTCAGAAAAAGCGACACTCGTTTGAATTTCTCCGGGATATTGCTCATCTTCGCCCCAGGACCAACGCAATCGGGGCCGTCAGCCGTATCCGTTCCAGGCTGACCTATGCCGTTCACCAGTTTTTCCAGGAACGCGGGTTTGTCCATGTTCATACTCCGGTTATCACCACCAGCGACTGTGAAGGTGCCGGTGAGATGTTCCAGGTCATCACCGGCAGAGAACTCGTTGATGCAACGGATGTTTCAGGCGCAAAGGAATTTTTTGGCCGCCGGGCAGGCCTGACCGTGAGCGGCCAGCTTCAGGCGGAGGTCTATGCCCAGGCGCTTGGCTCCGTCTATACCTTCGGACCGACATTCAGGGCGGAGAATTCACACACCTCTCGGCATCTGTCAGAATTCTGGATGCTGGAGCCGGAGATGGCCTTCTGCGAGCTCTCCTGCAACGTTGAGATAGCCGAGACAATGCTCAAATACCTGTTGTCAGACGTGCTTGATCAGTGCGCTGAGGATATGGCACTGTTTGATACATTCATCGAAAAAGGAGTGATCGACAAGCTGAAACGCGTCATCGAGGAAGATTTTGTCCACATCACCTACACCGAGGCGGTTGAACAGTTGCTAAAGGCTCGAAAATCCTTTCATTATCCGATCAGCTGGGGGGTTGACCTGCAGTCGGAGCATGAGCGCTATCTGACAGAAGAGGTCTACCGTCTGCCGCTGGTCGTTACCGAATACCCGGCATCGATCAAACCCTTTTACATGCGGGTCAGCGACGATGGAACAACGGTTGCGGCGATGGATATTCTTGTTCCCGGTATCGGTGAAATTGTCGGCGGCAGCCAGCGTGAAGAACGCTACGACATCCTTCTCGGCCGCATGCAGAACGCGGGCATCGATACGGATGATTATCAATGGTATCTCGACCTGAGAAGATACGGAACAACGCCTCATTCCGGCTTTGGGCTCGGCTTTGAACGTTTGGTCCAGTTTGTAACAGGAATGGCCAATATCAGGGATGTCATTGCCTTTCCCCGCACCCCTGGGTCAGCACCTTGCTAGGGACAGGAATGCAGCAACTCCTGCAGCAGGGGGAGATCGATGGGTAAAGGACCCGGTGTCCAGAGAATGTTTGACGATATTGCCGGACGTTATGATCTGATGAACCGGGTTATGACCTGTGGACAGGATCAGCGCTGGCGGCGTTTTGTCGTCGAACGGGCCGGAAACCTGGAAAATGAGTGGGCCCTTGACCTGGCAACCGGCACTGGAGACATCGGAGCATTGATTCGTAACGTTTATCCGGGGAGCAGGGTTGTCGGTGCTGATTTTTCAAGGAACATGCTGGGCGAGGCGGCACGAAGGTTCCCCGACGCAGGAATTTCCTGGCATGTCTGTGATGCCAACCGGCTCCCCTATCGTGATAACCTGTTCAAGGCAGTTACTTTTGGCTACCTGCTGAGAAACGTAGACGACAGCCTCAGAGTGCTCAAGGAGGTTTACCGGGTTATGGCCGCCGGCGGAACTGTGGTCTGCCTTGATACCACCCCACCCGCAAGAACGATACTCTATCCGTTTATTCAGCTCTATCTTCGCTACGGTATTCCGCTGCTTGGAAAGATGATTGCCCGTGATCAGGCTGCATATTCATATCTTAGCGGGTCAACGATGGATTTTCATCAAGCTGAGGAGCTGGCCGATCTTTTCAGATGTGCAGGTTTCAACCGTGTTGACTATCGAACATTCATGCTGGGAACAATCGCTATTCACTGGGGGACGAAGTAGATGACCGGACCAATGACAGTACGAGAAAAAACATATACCCAGGAGCTGAAAACCCTTTTTCACGTTCTGCTGGCCAGTTGTGAGCGCTATTCAGCAAGGCATGCATATATCTACCAGGCAGGCACTGAAGAAATTCAGGTCACGTACGCAAAGCTCTTTGAAGATGTATTGTTGCTCAGCCGGGCATTTGATGAAAAAGGTGTCCGCATGGGCGACCGAGTCATGTTTCTTTCGGATAACCGCTATGGCTGGATGGTAACCGACCTAGCCATTATGTCACTTGGGGCGATCACGGTGCCGAGAGGTTCCGATACCCCGTCTCAGGAACTTGATTTTATTATCAGAAACAGCAACTGCTCACATCTTGTCGTTGAGACACCAGCCCTGCTTGATCATCATGACGCTTCCCTGAAATCGATCAAGCGGCTGAAAAATACGTTTGTGATGACCGGCCCCTCTCTTCACTCCCTGTTCGGGCGCCTATTTTCATACCGGGACTTATTGAAAGACAAGACCTACAGCAAAGAGGATGTCCGTCGCTTCGTGGATCGGGGAAACGAACTTAACCATTCGGATCAACTGACTATTATCTATACCTCCGGAACAACCGGGATGCCGAAAGGGGTGGCACTGACCCATGCAAATATCATGCATAATGTCGGCTGTATACCGGGGCTGATAAATTTAACCTCAGCCGACCGCTGGCTATCGATTCTCCCCAGCTGGCATATTTTTGAGCGAACGGCGGAATATGTGGCACTGTCGGCCGGCTGCTGTCTTGTCTACTCCTCGGTAAAGCGGTTCGCCCAGGATCTTGAGACATACCGGCCAACCGTCGTGGCGACGGTTCCCCGGGTCTGGGAATCTCTTTTTGGCAGGGTTCAGATGGCGGTAAAGAAAAAAGGGAAGACCGCCTACCTGCTTTTTTCAATGATGATCTGGATATCAACCAGATATCGAAAAAACAGGCGGCTGATCCGCGGAAACCTGCCATGCTTCGGTAACGAACCGGCTATCTTCCAGCTTCTCGGAAAGCTCAAGGCGGCAGTGGTCTGCACCGTGCTGGCACCTTTCTACCTGTTTGCACAGAAGAAGCTTGGCATGGTCAGGCAGCGCTTTGGTGGCAGGCTGCGGCTGGCCGTGAGTGGAGGGGGAACCCTGGCGGGATTTCTCGAGGATTGGATCGATGCGGTGAACATACGGATTGTAAATGCCTATGGGATGACGGAATGTTCACCGGCAATCGCGGGCCGAGGGCTTGCCTGCAGGACCTATGGAACCCTTGGCCCTGCAGTTCCAGAGACAGAACTGCGTATTGTCTCTGAGGACGGCCGGGAAGTGGCGGTCGGTGAGGAAGGACTGATAGAGGTCCGAGGCCCGCAGGTTACCGCAGGGTATGATAACAACGAGGAGGAAAACCTGAAATCATTCACTGAAGATGGCTTCTTCAGAACCGGCGACCTCGGCCGATTGACCATAAAAAGGGAACTGGTGATCACCGGTAGAGCCAAGGATATCATTGTCCTCGCCAGTGGTGAGAATATCGATCCGAGCAGGATTGAAAGCACCATAACAATGTTTCCGTTTATCGATGACGCGATCCTCGTCGGCCAGGACAAAAAAGGCCTCGGCGCCCTGCTTGTCCCCAACCTTGAGGAGCTGAAAATCTGGACTGCCAGGACGTTTGTCAACATCAAAAAAGAAGGGGGCGAGCTCCTGACCGACAACAGGATCCTTGAACAGATCAGGAAAGAGATGAATCGGCTGCTGAAGCCCGCAAAAGGTTTTAAACCTTACGAAAAACTTCACGGTATCACCTTTCTGGAGAAGGGACTGACCCACGGCGAAGAGCTGACCAACACATTCAAGAAGAAACGGCATGTGATCGAGAGGAAATACAGACAGAAAATCAATGAGTTGCTGAAATGATCGATGGTGGAGCAAGGCTTCTCATGTACGCTGGCTTTGCTGCTGATTGTTTGCAATTTCAGGTCTCTGAACTATATTATAAGAGAGGCGGAAGAGTAATTTTCACGGATCGGTTGAACATCTACTAAAGGGGGGAGCCATGAAGCATATCCGAAACATCAAAAAAATTGTAACTCCGATCGATTTTTCCGATAACTCAAAATTGATTGCTGATTCTGCAGCATTTCTGGCAGGTAAATTTGGTGCTTCTCTTCACTTGATCTTTGTCGTTCAGAACTTTGAAGATTATTCCGGTTTCTTTGTTCCCCAGATGCATATGCCCAATCTTGAGGATGAACTGCTGACCGGTGCTGAGGCGAGGATGCTCTCCTTTATTGACGAATCTCGGGAAGAATATAAGAAGCTTGGGGTTTCGAGTATACATACCAAGGTTCTTATGGGTGATGTCGGTGAGCAGATTGTCGAATATGCCACCGATTTACAGGCCGATATGATTGTAATGGGTACCCATGGCTACAAGGGGCTTGAGAAAATCATGTTCGGCAGCGTTGCCGATAAGATCGTGCGGGCAGCTCTCTGTCCGGTGACGACGATTAATCCCTATACCTGCTGCACCTGGGACGATTGATTGTCTGCTTGAGTCACAAAGGTCTGCCAATCTTTTTTACCGGAACCATGGACAAGACGGTATCAGTTCTTGGGATCATCCGGATTAATCGTACTCTGCAGATTTTGAGGGGGTAGAACCGGCGAAGCACATCGCTTCCAGATGGCTGCCCTTCGCCTTACCGGTGTCTTAGGTGAGTAAGCTTAATCCGGATGATCCAGTTCTTGTATCTCTGGAGTTTTAGGCATGATCCCCGGTTCAAAAGAGATACTGCCCTGATCTTGACTTCCTGCCGACCGGCCATAATGTTTGATCGCAACAGTATGTTACCACAGGTACCCGCCTTGTTGATGTATGGCTGGTATGGTGCCGTGGATCGAGGAAACCGGCGAAAAGATAATTACAGTTTTATAGGAGAATCAAATGCTTAACAAAAAAATGACCCAGGCGCTAAACGAGCAGATCAATAAAGAAATGTATTCTGCCTACTTGTATATGTCCATGTCTTCCTATGCTGCAGATATCGGTCTGAAAGGATTTGCGAACTGGTTTATGGCCCAGTATCACGAAGAAATGTTTCATGCCATGAAAATTTACGAATACCTTCAGCGGCAGGGTGAAATGGTGAAGCTTGAGGCTATTGCCAAGCCGCCTCATACATTTAAAAATGCTCTTGACATGTTTACCCAGACACTGACGCACGAGCAGTATATCACCCAGTCAATCAATGACCTGATGGAACTTGCGATCAGCAAAAAAGACCATGCGACACAGATCTTTCTTCAATGGTATGTGACCGAACAGGTTGAAGAGGAGGATAATGACAACGAGATTATCGCTCAACTCAAGCTTATCGGCGATAACCCGCAGGGATTGATGTTGCTCGACAGAGAGCTTCGCGGCAGGGCAGTGACCGTCTTGACCGATTATAGCAAAGGGATTGAAGAAGCGGCTCCTGCAGCTTGATTCAGCAGGTGTCGCAAGTACCACGCTACATGATTGATACCGTTCTGTCCATGGCATGAGCGGTATCTTTTTTTTGCCTGCGGTGAAATCGCCTTTTCTGCAGCGAATGAGGCAGGGCTGCTGATAGGATTCGTGCAGGAATCAGTCCTTCAACACTCCCAGTAAACCGTTTTTGCAGGAAGAGGCTGCGGTTGCGTGTTGTTTGAGCAAGAGAAGATCTGCAATCGGGGCCCCGGGGAGAATAGAGATAATGACTTCTGATCTTCCGTGGTTTGACGCGGGAAAGCGTTCTTCAAGCAGTGCCTCCCACGCTACCGGCCAGTCTGCATTGCCCGGCAGGAGCAGCTCGGTTGAGCCGGGATCGTAGTTTTCCTCACGGGCAAGTTTCTCAAGCTCATTTCCAATTTCCTGACGCAGTTGTTTTGAGGCTTCGTGAAAAGCGCTGATTTCCTTCAGCAGGTAACCCGCACTGATATCGATGCGCGCAGGAAACGGCAGGCTGAGCACCGGGATTGCCGTGTCGCCGGTTTTTTCCTCAAACCGGCTGATGATCTGGTCGGCACTGTCCTGTGAAGATGCCAGCCAGAAGAGACCGTCCGGTGGCTGGAAATACCTCATGATTCGCAGCCAGGCGTTGAACCTGTTTTTTTCAGCCTGAGGCCTTCGTGTTTCAATGCGGGCCTGTATCTCCTCAAGCTCTGCGAACGGGTCATCCTCATCCCTGTCGTCGCCTTTCAGAGAGCGGAACATCTCCATCTCCTGCTTGTCAAGCATGTCCAGATTCTGCCGGAGTTCAGCTTCGTCCTTTTCCAGTATCTCGGCAATTGCCAGCACGAGACGCGCCTGCCAGAGGTCAGTTTCCCCGGCGGATGAGGAGGATGGCAGTGCCTGGGTCGCCAACAGAGAGGAGATAATTTCATGCTTTGCCTCTCCCCTTTTCGCTGATGGCGGAGTGGACATTGCCGCCATCGTCAAGGATGCCAGCTGGGCGGTATAGTCATCTTTTCTCTCTCTGATATCCGTGATCAAATGCAGAAAACGCTGGCGATTCTTTTCAAGCGGCACTGGAGTATGTCCTTGACACAAACCCTGTTCCATGAAAATATCACTGTCAGTCCGTTGACCGCCGTCGGGATCTGGTTCGACCGTTTGCAGGTAGTGTATCGGTGCAAAGAACAGAAAAAGAGGATAGAGTCTGTCCTTGCAGATATCCGTGTCTGGGAAAAGAAGTGTTTTAAATAGGATCATATGCAAAGTGTCAAAGAGAAGATAAGGTTAAGTCTTTCTGCATGTATTTATCTGCTGTTTAATCTCCGGATCGGCAGCAGCCTGCAGGAAACAGCGGTGTCGACTTTCTGGCAGATTCTACAGACAGCACCTTTTGTCGCCGGTTTCACCTATCTCATTATCTCCGTCCTCCAATACATGGGTGACGGAGGCAAGCTGTCATGGGATCGCCGGCTGCGTCTTTTTTTTGCGATCGGAATAGTGGCCGGGCTCATCTATGCAATATGGGAGTATGCCGGTGTCGATTTAGGCCGTTGACCTGCATCAACCGCCACAGTCACTCTAAGGAATCGGCGAGTCGCTGTCAATTGAATATGCACTTGCTTACCGTTCCTGATGGTATCGGGATCGCCGATAAATTTTTTTTCATTGTAAATCGCTTGCCCCATGTTCATCATTCACACTTCGAATAGAACAGAACGACTTGCCGAATGCCTTGCATCCATGCTTTCCCATCGTTCGTCTGCATCAATTTTCAAAAAAGAGCTGTTCCTCATCCAGAGTCGCGGAATGGAGCGAATGCTCTCGCAGTTTCTTGCTGAATATTTCGGGGTATGGTGCAACACCGACTATCTGCTGCCTCTGCAGTTTATTGATTATCTCTGCAAGCGTACCGCTATGGCGGACGAAGATCAGATTTTAAACCGGGAGCTGCTCACCTGGCAGCTGGAAGGACTATTACGCGATACCGAAGGGCCGGTATTGAAACCTCTTGCTGATTACCTGTCCGGTGATCAGTCTGATCTGAAGCGATTTCAACTGGCGCGACAGCTCGCTGATGTTTTCGACCAGTACCAGATAATGCGCATGGATATTCTTGAAGCCTGGGCGTCGGACAGACGTGTCAGCGATGATGCCTCAGAGACCTGGCAGAAAGAGCTCTGGCGAAGGATAAGGGCGGCATCGCCAGGAGCAATGCATCGTGGAGAACTGATTACAGCCTTGATAACCAGCCACGATGGGATGGGCATCGCAGGAGTCGATTTCCCCGAACGAATTTTTGTTTTCGGCCTGCACACCATGCCCCCGCTCTTTCTTTCGGTTCTCAACAGACTCTCTGAAACGATAGACGTGCACCTTTTCCTCCTTTCACCCTGTGAACTGTATTGGGGCGACATCGAGAGCAGCAGGGCGCGCGGCAGGCGAATTCTGTCTGCCCGGACCTCTTTGCACCCGGTCCCGGGCGATGACATGCCGTACCATCCGCTGTTGGTCGCTTTTGGCCGGCAGGGTGCGCATTTTCAAGAAATGCTGCTCGAAAAAATCGATGCCTACCGGGACGGAGAGGCATCATTTGCGGATCCCATGGCTGCAGCGGGAAGCACTCCTTTTCTGCTGCACCGGCTCCAGGCAGACATCCTTGCCGGCAGTGAACCGGAAAAAAGCGCTTGTCTCAGTACCCATAATGACAGTTCGATTCAGGTGGTCTCATGTCACTCGAGGATGAGGGAACTCATGGTTATCAGAGATCAGATCCTTTCCTGGTTGCAGGAAGATCAAAGCCTTGAACTTCATGAAATTATCGTCATGGCTCCGGATATCCAGGAGTATGCCCTGATGATTCCCGCAGTTTTCGAGGATATTCAGCACACTGTCGCTGATCGCAATGTGCGGAAAAAAAACCGCTATTTTGATACCTTCATGCAGTTTCTCGGTTTGTTGTCCGGAAGATACGGCTGGACCGAGCTTGTCGGTATACTCGAGAGACCGGAAGTTTTTCCTCAATTCTCGCTGTCGTCTGCGGGAGATCTTGAGATGATCCGTCACTGGGTGATCGAGGCCGGGATTCGCTGGGGGCTATCTGCACAGCAG
This sequence comes from uncultured delta proteobacterium, assembly GCA_963696725.1. Taxonomy (GTDB): domain Bacteria; phylum Desulfobacterota; class Desulfobulbia; order Desulfobulbales; family Desulfocapsaceae; genus MADRE3. The sequence continues at coordinate 114,162 of CAVOLI010000009.1, read as the reverse complement.
CGGGCACGGGGCAATTTCATTGATAGTGAGGCTGGAACCTGGAAGGCGGGCCTTGAGCGGATGTTGATGGGGTACGCGATCGATTCTGATGAGCCGGTGGCAGATGTGCATCCGTTTACCGCCATAGAGGGAGGAAACGGCGAGCTTCTCGGAGGGCTCTGCCGGTTCGTCGACATTGTCGATCAGAGTTGCCTGTCCTTCGCTGCTGACAAGACGCTTGCCGAATGGTCGGTTGAACTGCAGTCACTGCGCAGCGCCCTTTTTTCCGAACCTGAAAACCCGGATGTGCTGGCCTTGAGCCGGATTATCTCGGAACTGGAAGAAAAATATTCGAATTTCCACAATTACAGTGTTTCGTTCGAGGTTGTCGAGACCTGGCTTCAGTCAGTCGTTGAGACCGTCTCGAGCGGCGGCTTCCTAGGCGGCAGGCTGACCTTTTGCTCCATGCTGCCCATGCGCTCCGTTCCGTTCAGGATAATCTGCCTGCTTGGTCTCAATGACGGAGAGTATCCTAAACAGGACTATCAGCCGACCTTCAATCTGGCGACAAGGGACTATCGTCATGGTGACCGCTCCAATCGCGCAGATGACCGTTATCAGTTTCTCGAGGCAATCATTTCCGCCCGCGAGCGCCTTTACCTCAGTTATATCGGCCAGTCTATTCGAACCAACAAGAATATTCCGCCATCTGTCGTTGTCAGCGAGCTGCTTGACTGCCTGCAGTTCCATTACGGTGTCGATGATCCCACCGTCCATCATCCACTACAGCCCTACGACAAAAAATACTTTACCGGTATGGACGGTCTGTTCAGCTATGATGCTCACTTTTGCCGGGTTGCCGTCAACCTGCAGAGTCGCGGTGATGGAAGCGGCAAGCCCTGGTGGCCTGCACTCCAGGTGACCCGGCAGGCACCACGATATGATTTTCTGGATTTTGTCAGCTTTGTTTCCCAGCCGCAGGTTTACTTTGTCCGCCGGGTCCTCGGTATAAACCTTGCCGGTGAAGAATTGCTGCCTGACGACGACGAGTTGTTCAAACTGGAGGGATTATCCAGATACGGTGCCGAACAGGAGATTGTCGGGTCGATAATGCAGGGTGAAGACAGCGGACAGCTGCTGGCACGGCTGCAGGCTGAATCTCGCTGGATGCTTGGGACCCCGGGTCTCATAGCCTTTGAAAAAGAAGTGATAAAACTCAATGCTTTTGTGCAGCGGATATCAGCCTTCAATCCCGGGGCCCCGGTTGACGCCCCTTATTTTGAGCTGGTGCTGGACGAAATTGTCATTGAAGGTAACCTGCCGCACTGTTATCAGAACGGTCAGCTCCTCTACCGGTATGCGGCCTTGAAAGGTAAGGACCTGCTTGCCGGCTGGCTCTGCCATCTTGCTGCCGCCAGGATCCGCAGGCGGAAACTGGCGACCTTTATCGTCTCACGTGATTATACGGTTGTGTTCGATGCGGAAATGGGAACGGATGACGACCTGGAATTTTTGGCCGCCCTCTTTCTTGATGGCTGCAGCCGAGCCAGCAGCCTGCTGGTCGAACCCGCATTTTCCTATGCACAGCAGCACCGACAAAATCAGGTGCGCGTAGGGAAAAAACCGATTGATGCTGCCCGGCAGCTCTTTGCTAAATTTTTCGAAAATAACCATGTGCCGGAATGGAACCTTCTTTACCGGAATCTCAATGATGAGGCTGTCTTGAATAATGAATTTGAAGCGCTCTGCGAGCGTTTGATGGTTCCGCTCTGGGAGCGTGCCCATATTTTGGACGAGGAGCACTGGGCATGACTGATGGCCGTATCTTGTCTTCAGCTGCAACTCCAATAGAAAACGGGATAACCCTGGTCGAGGCAAGCGCCGGTACCGGCAAGACCTTCGCTATTTCCATGCATGTTCTGCGGGCAATAGTCGAGCTTGAAATCAAGGTCGACCGGATTCTTGTTGTTACCTTTACGGTGGCCGCAACGGAAGAATTAAGAGAACGGGTCAGGTCTCGGCTGATTGCTGCGAAAAAGAGTCTTAAAAACAGTGAAGGCGGCGATGACGATGTGCTCGCTGCCTGGACTGCCCGGATAGCGGATAAGGACCATGCCGTGGGTCTGCTTGATCTGGCACTGCTCGACATCGACTGTATCGGAATTTTTACCATTCACGGTTTCTGCCAGAGAATGTTGAGCGAACAGCCGCTTGAAAGCGGTCAGCTTTTTGATATTGAACTGAGAGCAGATGTCGAAATGGTCAGGAGAAATGTTGTCAATGATTTCTGGAGAACAACCTTTTATCGTCTCGACAGACGTTTCTGCTCTTTGATAGCCGAATGCTATCCGGATCCGGAGGCGCTTTTTCTCAGTGTTGCGGGCGCGGATGACCTGCTTGCCGAGCTGATCCCGGAAAAGGGTTCAGTTGACCAAAGCTGCGAGCGCATCGCTCAGCGCTTTGGTGAGTTTAAAATCTGGTGGCAGCGCCATGGCTCGGCCCTGCTCGACAACCTTGACCAGGCCTCCCGGGGGGGATATCTCAACAAGGAGCTCAACAGCAACTATGGGAACTGGTGTGAGGAAATCGAGCGCAGTATCGGTATGTCCGGGCTGCCCACGCCTCACCTTGTCAAATGGCTGCAGGAGACCAACCTGCTGAGTCATCTGAACGGCAGCAGACTGCGGGGAGAGGCGAAAAAAAAGGCATTCATTTCAGAGTGGATACTGCCGGGGGAATCTGTGCATCACTATATTCAAGCTGTGGACAGGATGATCCTGGATGTTCGCCTTGAACTGGCAGGGATGCTGCGCACAATGGTTCCCCGGAGGCTCGAGCAGCAGCGGATAATGACCTTTGATGATTTGGTGATCCGCCTGGCAGCAGCACTTTGCGGTCCCGCCGGAGCCTTGCTTCGCGACAAAATCAGACAGCGCTACAAAATGGTTCTGATCGATGAGTTTCAGGACACGGACAGCGCCCAATGGCAGATCTTCAATCTGTTGTTCAGCACGCCTCACCATATACTCTATCTGATTGGAGATCCGAAGCAGGCAATTTATCGTTTCCGGGGTGCCGACATCGTTTCCTATTTTAAGGCGAGAAAAAAAGCGCAGAGAACATTGACCCTGCAGCGGAATTTCAGGTCTCACCCCGGCCTGATGGAAGCAGTCAATAGGCTGCTGGCCGGCAGCTCCTTTTCTGGGATTCCCTACAACCGGGTTGAACCAGCCTTAAGGCCCGAAGATGGCAGTCTTTGTGACGATGAGCAGAGCCGAAACGCGCTTGTCTATTGCCAGCTCAACATGCAGAGCGAGGAAAAACCCTGCTGGACAGCCGGCGGTGCACACGAACAGATCTTGAAATGGACTATCGGCGAAATATCGCGGCTGATCGATAAAAAAAACAGGGTGATGATAGAAAGACAAGAAGCTGACAGATCCGTCGTCCGATCCCCTCTTCGCCCTGCCGATATTGCAATTCTGGTGAGAACGAACAGCCAGGCTGAAGATTATCATGAGGCCTTGTCCCGTGGTTCAATACCGTCCGTGGTTGCAAGCAAAACCAGTGTTTTTAAAACAAAGGAGTGCCGGAATCTGCTGCTTGTCATTCGGGCGGTTGCGTCCCCCGCTGACATCAGTGTATTGAAAGGTGCACTGAGCTCTGAATGGTTTGGCCTGAGCGGTGACTATTTCGTCCTGCTCAGCAGTGATGAGTCTCTGCTCGACATGTGGCTCGAGCGCTATCAGCACTATCACCAGATCTGGCAGGAGCAGGGCTTTCTGGTGATGATCAGCAGGCTGCTGGCCGGCGAGGATGTCTATGTAAACCTCTCGGTTCTTCAGCGAGGTGAGCGAAGTATAGCCAATATCCAGCAGCTGTGTGAACTTGTACAGGATAGTGTTCAAACCCGGGGACTCTCGATGGAACAGACCATCATCTGGCTGCAGAAAATGGCGGATACAACCTCTGGAATTGACGGGATGGAGCTGCGGCTGGAAAGTGACCGTGATGCGGTTTCCATCGTTACCATGCACGGAGCCAAAGGGCTTGAATTTCCGATAACATTCTGTCCTTTTCTGTTCAGCGGCAGCCGCGCTTCCCCAAAGAACCGCTCATTGATCAGGTGCCATGACCGGGACAACAGGCTGGTCATCGATCTCGGCTCAGAACATCTGGCTGAAAATAGTGAACGGGCATATGGCGAGGAGGTTCAGGAAGATCTGCGCCTTGCCTATGTGGCGATAACCCGCGCTCAACTGAGATGTTATCTTTTCTGGGCCGATATCAGCGGCAGGGGAGGGAATCCCGGTTCTTTTCTGTCGCCGTTTGGAAAAATGCTCTTTCCGGGCGGGTCCTGTGACTTTCAGTCTCAGTATGACCATCTGCAGCGCCTTGGCGGCGCTGATAACTGCTGCCATGTGCTGATAACGGAGACGGAAGACACGTTTCTTCCCCGTCTCCTGTCCGCTGCCGAGGCGGTCCAGCTGCAGGCTCGAAGAATTGACGCTTCGTCCGTTGCCACCAGCAGGACCCTGACTTCATTTTCAGGACTGGCAAGTTTTTCAGCCCCTAGCGAAGATGTTCTGACAGGCGCCTTTGACGAGAAAGCTTTTGATATCCGTTTGCCCGAGAGCAGCCGGCTTCCAGGTGGGGTAAGGTTTGGGAATATCGTCCATGAGGCGCTGGAGTTGATTGATTATTCGGATCTCGCTGTCGAATGTTACCAGGAAGAACTGCTGGCCAGGATATGCAGGCGATATGGTCTTGACGTTGATCAGCAGGGACTGAAACAGCTGCTGAAAAACAGTGTGACCACGAACCTTTTTCAATCACATGATTTACAGCCAACGTTTTCGCTTGGTGAACTCACCCCTGAGGGGCAGGTAAAAGAGCTCGAATTTTCTCTTTTCATGGACCGGACAACGACAAATGTCATCAACCGGATACTCGCCTCTGAGCAAACCTGCACACCATTGCTGTACAGGGAAATGGAGGGGTTCCTCAACGGCTATATAGACCTGGTCTGCTGCCACGGCGGCAGATATTATGTCATCGACTACAAGACCAACCAGCTTGGTTACGGGCCGACTGATTACAGCGGGGAGGCACTCATTGCTGCGATGAGGGAACATAATTACGGGCTGCAGTACTGGCTGTACACCCTGGTTGTGCATCGTTACCTGGGGCGTTGGTTGCCTGGCTACTCATATGGTGAGCACTTTGGAGGGGTACTGTACCTTTTTGTCAGGGGTATGATACCCGAAATTGATGGCAGTGGCGTCTTCTACGCAAGACCGGATGAGCGGCTGCTGCTCGAGCTTGATCGTTGTTTTCGGAAAAAGCAATGAGGACAATTACTCAGATCCCATCGTTTGCCGAGGTTTTTGCTTCTTTTATCGTCCAGCGATCCGGTTTTACCGGGGTCGAGAGCGAAGAGCTGACAGAGCTGTGCTCGTCACTGATTGCCTGGATGCAGGACGGGCACACCTGTATTCGCGTAAATCACAGACAGGAAAAGCTTCTGCTGCGGTGCCCGCTGGTCTCGGAAACAGGAGACTGTCCGCTTGTTCTTGTCGACAGCAGGCTGTATCTTGCCCGTTATTTCTGCTATGAAAGACGGCTGTCGGAAAAAATGGCAGGGCTGGCCGCGGTTTCTTATTCAATTAACAATATGGACGGACTGCTCAGGAGGTTTTTCCTCGCTCCCGAAGCGGAACAGGATCAGCAGCGGGAGGCGGCACGGGTTGCTTTGAACAAGGGGCTGTGTATTATCTCCGGCGGACCGGGTACCGGGAAAACGACGACTGTCGTTAAGATTGTTGCCCTGCTGCTGACCCACTATGGACCCACGTTCCGCATCGCTCTGGCTGCACCGACCGGTAAAGCCGCAATGCGGCTCAAGGAATCAGTTGCAGCTCAGATTCCTCTGCTGCCTGTTGAGAATGAGGTTAAAGAGGTCATACCGCGTGAGGCGCGGACCTTACACCGTCTTCTCGGGGTTCGAAAATATTCGCCTCTGTTTACCCACAGCAGTAAGCGGCCATTGCCGTGGGATGCGGTCATTGTTGACGAGGCTTCCATGGTGGATCTGGCCTTGATGGGCAAACTGGCTGATGCGCTGTCACAAGGAACTCGGCTCATCCTGCTGGGCGACAAGGATCAGCTGGCCTCGGTTGAATCAGGCGCAGTACTGTCGGAATGCATAGGTGTACTGAGTGAAAATGTTGTCGAATTGCACACCGCCCATCGTTTTAACGCCGAGATATCAACGCTTGCCGGCTTTATCAGGGACGGAGACGGAAACGCGACAACCATGATAATTGAAGATGAGAAGGTTTCATCAATTCTAAAAGCTGAAGGGGATTGGCTCGTTGGCTGTGCCGACCGTTATGAACAATACCTCCGGCAGGCGAGGTCAGCGTGTGATCCCGAAGCACTCCCCGCTCTTTTTCAGTTGTTTAACTCGTTTCGCATTCTCTGTACCTTAAAAAACGGCCCTTCCGGCGTTGCCGGTATTAACGAGAAGATAGAAAAAATCCTTTCGGCGCGTGGTTTTGCGAGCGGAAAACAGAGGTGGTATCCGGGACGTCCTGTAATTGTCTCCAGGAATGATTACAACCTTGGCCTCTATAATGGTGATATCGGCATCTGCCTTCCCGAATTTCCCGGCAGTCAATCCTTTTTTGTCTGGTTTGAAAGAGAAGCCGGGGTGTTCCGCCGCTTCATGCCGGTCCGGCTGCCCTCGCATGAGACCGCCTGGGCTCTGACCGTCCACAAGAGCCAGGGATCCGAGTTCAGGGAGGTAATGGTGGTGCTGCCGGAGACAGATCATCAGCTCCTTTCACGGGAGCTGTTGTATACGGCAGTAACCCGGGCAAGAGAGAAGGTCTTTATACGAGATCCTGCATCGCTCTGCGGGCAGATGGTTAACCGCGCTATTGACCGCAGCAGCGGACTTGCCGAACAACTGCGATTCTACCATGAAAACAGGGGGGCGTGAACGATGCGGAATTTACTCGGTATGGTTTTTGCCCATGCCTGGCCAGCAGCGAAACTCATGGTCCCTTGATTGTGCAGCCTGATGGTTGACAAAGATCGTCTCAGGATTTTTGAACCAGATACATGAACCAGAGGATGACAAGGCCAAGGCCTGCGAGGAACATGCCACCGGAGATAAAAGTTCCTGAAATATCAAGCAGGTAGCCAACCATAAACGGCCCCAGAAATCCGCCGACCTCGGCCACACAAAAAAATACTCCCGTTGCCGAGCCAAGGTGATTGGAGGAAACCTCAGGACTGTCCATCAGGCTCAGGACCAGAAGTGGCATGAGGCAGGGGCCGGAAATCCCAAAAAGCAGCAGTCCCGGAATCACTTGCCATTGCAGGATCACCACCCAGAATATGGAAAACCCTGCCAGCAAAGCCAGCAGACCGATGGCCCAGCCTCGCTGGTGGGGCGGTAAGATTCTTGGGAAGATCAGTACAGCGGGAATGCTTGTCAAAAAAGGCACTGCCGAGGCGACTCCCGCTGCAGCCGGAGACATGCCTCCATTCTCGAGGATTTTGGGGAGCCAGGCAAAATAACCATGCATTATGCCGAAAGAGAAAAGGCCTGACAGCAAAATCAGCCGAACGGTTCGAATCTGAAACAGGTCGGATAGCATTGGCAGAATTCTGAAACGATCCGTTCTGGATGTGGTCCCTGCCTCCCTGGCCAGCCCCCACCAGAGTCCGGCAAAGACAAGAGTCATCACGCCGTACGAGACAAAGGTCAATCGCCAGCTATTGTCCGTCAACGGCATAACGACACTGTTTGTGGCCGCCAGCGAGAACATGCCGCCAATCCACGGGCCGGTCGTATAAATTCCGACGGCGGTCCCGCGTTCACGTCCCTGGAACCAGGTGGCGATGGTTTTTGGACAGCCGATTGAAATCATCGGGCCGCCGACACCAAACAGGGCGACGAAGAACAGCAGCGAATAAAACCCGCTGGCTGCAGAACGAAGTACCGCTGAGAGGCCGATGACCAGGGCCCCGAAAAAGATCGATCTCCGGATGCCCCAGCGATCCATGATTACCCCTGCAGCAATCGCCAGGACGATATAGGTCATCTGCCAGGATCCAAGAATGAAGCCCATCTGCGAAAAAGACATCTCAAGATCACGGATAATCGGTGTTACCAGCGGTGATGGGGATCTCGTTACCACCCCGAAAGAGAAGTAAAGCAGCCAGAGCAGTACAAGCATCAGCCATCGATACGGCTGTCGGTGGGGCGGTAGATCTTCCAAATTGCCCTGGGCAGGATGATCGGGCTGACTATTCAAGGTGGTGATACCCGGGACCGGCAGACAGCAGCGTTACATGGTGTCTGGGCGTCAGGTGACGGCGGCGAAAAGAGATACATTATCGCCGACAGCGGGTTCCCGTTATTTTTCATGTGATCGGGCGTATTCAATAATACGCTGAACCTTGGGTTCTGAACTGCCGCCGGGGATGTATTCAGCGGCCAGCCAGGTATTGACGAGGCTTTTGGCCAGTTCATGACCGATCACAAAGGCTCCGAGCGTCATGATATTGGCATTATTGCTCTTGATGGAGCGTTCTGTCGAGTATGGGTCATGGCAGATGGCGGCATAGGCCCCGGGAACCTTGTTGGCGGCGATAGACATGCCGATGCCGGTTCCACACACCAGTATACCGCGGTCATATTGTTGGTCAACAACCGCTTCAGCGACGGCGATGGCAACGTTTGCATAGATAACATCTTCACTGCCAAAATCCCGGCAGGTGTGGCCCTGCTCCCTCAGGTGATCAATGATCACCTTTTTCAAGCCGGCGGCATTGGGGTCTCCCCCGATTGCGATATTCATGCTCTTCTCCTCTGATAATAAAGCTCTGTTAGGCGGCAGGTGATGCAGCGCCAATCAATTAAGGGTTGTTTGGATAGATTTCCGGGCGACAGATATCAGCGTCCGAAGGTCTTTATTGCCGCTTTTAATTCTTCATGGGTGTCGCTGTACGCTTCAAGCGTTATGCCTTTCTCAAAGGCTTCCCAGGCCTGCCTGAGACTGGCTGCGCCGCCTTTTGGCCCCATGGGATGCTCAAAGACACCGCGCCCGGGAACGATGCCGAAATCAATCGTCTTCAGGGCCTTGTGAATCTCAAGTGTTGTCGCGGCCCACTGGCTTCCTGCAGGAACGGGTAAACAGGGTTTCAGTTTGCCAAGCGGTTTCAGGCACTGGGCCACATTTGCCATGACCTCCTGGTCGGAGGTTCTCATCCTTGCCCCCAGGCCGGGAAAGATAATAGCGTCAAAGCCGACCATTCGCTGTAATTTGACAATGACGTTCGAGTCAATTCCATAGTAGGGGACTCTGGTGAATGGGGCAATCATATCGAAATGGGCGACGATCGGCACTTCACTGTGCTTCCTCAGCATGCGAACACCACTCAAGCCGACAGTCATGGTATTGACCATAACCGCATTAGCTCCATTTTTTACACACATATCGTGCAGCTCGACAAGACGGTCAACCTCGTCGGTAATGTTTGCAAGGTAGATCTTTTTTTCATTGGTGCACGCTTCTGCTCTGCTCAGTGCCCTGCCCATCAGCAATGAACGTTTGCTCAGCGGCGACCATTCGACATCGCCGAGCATTTCATCGTCCTTCGCAATATCCAGGCCGCCGATCCAGCTCTCATAAGCGAGTTCGGTAAAGGACTCCGGAGTCAGGCCGATATTGGGTTTTACCACACCAAAGAAGAGGGGACGATCATAGACCTCGAGCATGTCCCGTAAACCCTGGACCCCGAATTGCGGGCCTTCAAAATGGTCAAGAAATGAGTCGGGAAAGGTGATGTCCAGCAATCTGATAACAGCTATCCCCGGACAGTAAAAGGCACCTTCACCGCAGGCCGCCGTGAGCATGTTCGGTATCCTGGGGCCGAAGTTGGCATGCGGATGGGCAATTTTAACGATGCATGAATAGGCGGGTCCCTGTTCATCCCCCATTTCCGGATGCTTTGATCGCCGGCGCTGTTCAATTATCTTGAGGTCAATGACTTTTGCCGCGAACCGGGGACGAAAATCTTCGTCAATTCCTACTCGTTTCCATTGTGCCGTAGACTGTTCCTGGCAAAGATGTGCCGCCGCCTCCTCTGGGTCCACAAAAGATTCAAACTGATACTCGAAAACAAGATAGTCCTCCATGTCGAGCTCTGACCGATCAGCAAAAAATCCTTTTCCAGCTTCTTTCATAATCTCTATTCCCTCATTTATCCCAGGCTAGCGGTTTGCTTTTTTCAGGCTGATAAGCAGCGCAATCTTGGCGGTCTCTTCAACCAGTTCAGCATTGTGTTCAGCCTCGATAATAGTGCTGCCGAGAGCAAAGATGCCATGTCCGCTCTGCACAAAAGCGGATATCTGAGGTTTTTCTGATAAGAGGTTTTCCACCGTTTCAGCAAAATCCGTCGTTGCCTGTTTTTGTTCTCGAATCACCGGAACAGGACCCAGCTTGGATCGGGAATGGCCGGTGAGAAGAGGGATTTCTTCCGCATCGTCCGCACAGGCAATCGACCAGGGAGAATGGGTATGGAAAATCCCATGAATATCAGGTCTGAGACGGTAGATAGAAAGATGGGTAAGCAGTTCCCTTGACGGTTTTCCTTCGCCCTCCATAACCTCGCCGCTCATGGTTACCACAACGAAATTATCATGACTGCACTCCCCGAAAGAAAGACCGCTGCCCTTAATTATTACGGTATCTGTTCCGGGGACGCGGCAGCTCAGGTTACCGCCGTTGCCTGTCTGCAGTCCAACCTGATAGGCTCGGGTGGCGGTTTTCAACATATCCTCTTTAATCGCAGTACGTTTGCTCATCACTTGTTTTCCTTTGATTTTGCAGTGCCATCTGCATGTTATCAGACAGCCGAACTATAGCACGATTCCTCCGGCAGCCGTATAATATTCCACAACAAATGTTTGCTCAAAGAGAATATTCAGGCCGAGGTGACCCGTTGCCTGGTAGCATTATTTCAGCTTTGCCCTGCTCCTGCCCGGACCGTTTGCAGAGAAACCGAGAAGCGGTGCTGACGATACCCCGGGCTTAGCCAGGAAAGAGTTGCACTTCCATGGCAAATCATACATAGTGCTGCAAGACAAAAATCATAAGAATAAACGATATTTTTTACATACCGGAGGAATCCTGATGACAAAAGAAAAAACTCGTATCTATCCGATTAACACCGGCTGGCTTGAGGCCGATGTCGGCACCTATCTCTTCTGGAAAGGCAAGGCCGGAGATAAGATCTGGCATCCGACCCTGTGCTTTTACGTTGACACCGGAGAACACAAGATCATGATCGATACCGGGCTTCCGGGTGAAGAGCGGGCAACGCGCTACCACCATAAATGCCAGAAGCGCGGCTGTCTTGAGAGCCCGGATTTTGTCAGACAGCTTGGGGTGGATCCGGAAGAAGTAGATATCTGCATTTTTACCCACCTGCACTGGGATCATGTTCATAACATGAAAGTTTTTAAAAATGCCCGATTCATCTGCACCCAGACTGAGTTTACCATGGCCCATAACCCGCTGCCGCTCTATTACCGATCCTATGAATCTCCCATCCTTGGGATAGAGGCACCCTTTGTGGGCTGCCATTTCGAATTTGTCGAGGGTGAGCAGACTATCGTACCGGGCGTGAGCGTATTTCCTTCTCCCGGGCACTCGGTCGGCCATCAGTGCGTGGTTGTCGAAACAACGGCAGGAGATGCAGTATTTGTCGGCGATGCCATATTCAACTTAAAAAACATGGAGCCGAATCTTGAGGAAAAGTGGCGATACTGGGTACCCGCCCGTTTTGTTAATTCGGTAGACGGCTGGAAAAGTATTGAAGAGATCGATAAAAGATCCGACTTCATCCTGGCCACCCATGACGAAACGGTTCTGGAGCACGAGGTGTATCCCTATGAAGGCATGCCTGTCCGGGAGAGGCGAAAAACTGTTCCAGGAACATCGTTTTATTTCAGCGGGGTATAAGGGATCTCTTTGAACGATAAAACATCGATTCGTCCATGACATCTTCACGGCGGAGTGTGAACGAGACCATGGCGCCTGTTGAGAGTAAGTGTATCCTTGTCATCGGAACAATGGATACGAAAGGGGATGAAGTTTCATATCTGTGCACCCAACTCCGGTCTCATGGCCTCTTAGCCAGGACCATGGATGTCGGCATCAGTTCCGCTCCCTCATCCCCTGCTGATATCGGACGCGAAGAAATTGCAGCGAAGAGCTCATCTGATATTGGTTCTCTTCTTACCCAGAGCGAGGGCAAATTAAAGGCAATGGAGGCCATGGCTCGTGGTTCGCTTCTGCTGGCCGGAGAAAGGATAAAATCCGGGGAAATTGCAGGAATTATAGCCCTTGGCGGCGGCGTCGGCACCTGGATTGGGATGAAGGTGATGCGAGGACTTGCTTTCGGGTTGCCCAAGATCATGATTTCAACCCTGCCCTTTGATATACGGCCATCCCTGGGATCAAGGGATATCATGATTGTTCCTTCGGTGACGGATATCCTTGGTTTGAATCCTCTATTGCGGAAGGTTTTGCAGAATGCAGCGGCTGCCATGGCCGGCATGGTAACCCTGGATAGCCCCCCCGAGCCCTCAAAAAAACTCATAGGTATCACTGCACTCGGCGTTACCACACCGCTGGTGAACGCCTGCAGAGAGATTCTCGAAGATAAGGGTTTTGAGATTGCCGCTTTTCATGGTGTCGGAATTGGTGGTAAAATATTTGAAGAGTGGGTGCAAACAGGAATTTTTGCCGGTATCCTCGACCTGACTCCTCATGATGTCAACAATTTCCTTTTTGACGGCATTTCACCTCGCTATCCGGGACGGCTGGAATCGGCTGCCAGCAAAAATATACCCCAGGTGGTGGCGCCTGGCGGCCTTGACTTTATCAGCAGGGGGCCCGTCGAAGCGCTTTCCGATGAGGACCGGAGCAAAAAACATTATCGGCACAGTCCCATGTTCACGCATGTCAGAGTCTCCTCAGATGAAATGAAAGCGGTCGCAAGCCTCGTTGCTGGCAAACTCAATATGAGTCGGGGAAATACAACGGTTGCAATACCGCTGCACGGTTTTTCATACCAGGGTCACACAGAGGGACACCTTGCAGACCATGACTCAGACATGACATTTGTCAGGATTCTGAAACAGAAATTAAGAAAAGATATCCCTGTTGTTGAGGTGGACGCACATATTAACGAATCAGTGTTTGCTCAAGCGGTCTGCTCGTTACTCTTCGAACTCATTGATAGACAGTAGCAACGTGTGCAGGGGGTATCTCGCCCGGGCAAGATGGTGGATGTGCTATGCCTCACCAGCTAGAGACTGCATTGCCTGATACAGCTGTTGTCTGGTTCGGTTGAGAGTGCGATAGAATTGATTCATTTCTGTATCCGGCGAGAAGCATTTCTCCGAGCCCTGCGGCTGCACCTTGCGAAAAGCAGTATCATGGGAATCATAGAGACCGCAGGCAACTGCCGCGGAGATCCAGGCCCCAAGAGATGTTGATTCCCGGTTGGCATACAATACAACTTCGGAGCCATAGATATCAGCCTGAAGCTGATTATAGGCATTAAATTCCGTCATGCCGCCGGAAACGCAGATTTGCGAGACCGTGCCGAGCGTTTCCCTGAACAGGGAGACATTTTCCTCCATTCCCAAAACAATCCCCTCAATCACCGCTCGAGCCAGATCTGCCCGTTTCGTTGATAATTTCAATCCATAGAACATACCGGTATCCTTTGGGTTCCAGTATGGCGCTCCACTGCCTTCAAAATAGGGCAGCAGCAATGTTCCGTTTGCACCCGGCGGACTGCAGAGCACCTCCCGGTTGGCGCTTTCAAAATCAGCCTCAGCGGATTTTCCACCATAGAATTGCTCGACAAACCAGCGATACACCGTACCTGTTGTGAGCATGCCGGCCTCCAGATTGTAGCTGCCCGGAGTCGAACCAATCTTACAGAGAAATCGTTTCTTTTCGTCGATCACCGGCTTATCCGAATGGGCAATCAGATAGGAGCCGGTGCCGGTGGTGCATTTGATTTTTCCAACGGAGGTTACACCAAGCCCCAGAGCGGCGCATTGCTGATCACCCCCGGCGCTCACAACCGGTGTGCCCTCGGCAATCCCTGTTTTCCTGAACAGATCACCTGAGGTTGTGCCGCAGATCGAGCCGGGAGGGGTGAGTTCACAGAGATGAGAGCGCTTCACCGAAAATATGTCCAGAAGTTCCTGGTCCCACTCTCGTGATGCCAGGTTAAGCAGATTTGTGTTGCTGGCCAGTGAATGATCAGTGACAAATGTACCGCACAAGCTGAAAAGTGCCAGATCATGGATTCCCAGCATTTTTGAGGTCTTGGCATAAACTTCCGGCATCTCTTTTCGTATCCAGGTCATCTTGATTGCCGAGAAAACCGGGGAGATACGCAGCCCGCTCTGCTGATAGACGTAATCTTCGTATTGCCGTAATTCCATGCAGAGAGGAACTGTCCGTTTGTCATGCCACATTATAAACGGCGCCAGCGGTTTACCCTGGTCATTTACCGGTACTACCGAAGAGCGCTGTGAGGTGACACTGAGAGCGACCGGGGATATTTTTTTTCGCCTGCAGTAGTTGTGAGACTCTTTCAGCAGTGAAAGCAGAGTCGTTACAAAACTGTCAGCATCAAGTTCGACGCGGGTTCCACCAGATTTATAATCGGGCACGGTGCTTCTCCGGCAGGTGTTCAAGGTGGCGCCACTTTCATCGTGCAGCGTGGTCCGCATGCTTGAAGAGCCGATATCAATAGTCAGGATCGCATCCATCATTTCCCCCAGCAACAGCTATTTCCTCTGCAGACAACCCTTGCCTTCTGCGCTACCTGTTTTGTCCGTAATAAGCGGACTTGCCGTGTTTGCGAAGATAATGTTTATCGAGGAGTTCCTGGTCAATACCCTGCAGTTGAGGATTGACAGCCAGTGAGGACAGAGCCATTGCAGCAATCTCTTCGAGTACAACTGTATTGTGGACTGCATCCATCGCATCTTTGCCCCAGGTGAAAGGGCCGTGTCCGTTAACAAGCACCCCGGGAACTGCCATGGGGTCGATTTTCCTTTTGCTGAACGTTTCAACGATGACACTCCCGGTTTCGTGTTCGTAGGCACCGCGGATCTCATAACCGGTCAGGGCTCTGGTGCAGGGAATCGGTCCGTAGAAATAATCGGCATGGGTGGTACCGAAAGCCGGCAGGTCTGCACCTGCCTGTGCCCAGGCGACGGCAAACCTGGAGTGGGTATGAACGACTCCGCCACAATCCGTGAACTTGCGGTACAGTTCAAGGTGAGTGGCAAGATCCGAGCTGGGATTGTAATCCCCCTCCAGTACTGTGCCTTCCATGTTTACTACGACCAGGTCATCGACCCCCATTGTTTCGTAGGGCACGCCGCTTGGCTTGATAACCACTTCCCCCAGTTCACGATCGATTGCACTGACATTTCCCCAGGTAAAGATCACCAGCCCCTGTTCCTTGAGCATCAGGTTGGCTGCAAGGACGTTCTGCTTCATTTCCCTGTTCATTCTATTAAACCTCCTTCGCGCATCCGCTGGAAGATCCACTGCCTGGCATCCCGTATTTCTTTTTGCGGATCTTCCGAACGCTCCGTCCACATTTCAATGAGAAAGGGACCAGCGTAGGCCAGTTCTTTCAATTTCGAAAAGATTCGCGGGAAATCGACACAGCCGCTGCCGAATGGTACCTCTTTGAAGGTTCCCTGGTGGTCCGTGGTAACAGCGTGCGTATCTTTGAGATGCAGGGCCACGATCTGGGTAAACCCTGCTCCTAGTTCAGCAATGACATCATTGTTCCAGGCGCTGAGATTGCCGACATCCGGGTAAACGGTAAACCATGGGGAATCAAGGATTTTTTTCATATCCATGAATTTACGTATTGAATTCATGAAAGGGTGATCCATGATCTCCATTGCCAGCATAACCTGCTCACGGGCAGCCATCTCGAGGCTTTTTTTCATGTTTTCCCGGTACCAGTTCCTCGTCTCAGTGTCACCAGCCTCGTAATAAACATCATAGCCGGCCAGCTGGATGGTGCGAATTCCGGTATCAACGGCGAGGTGGATGGCTTTCTCCATGACGGCAAGTGCCTGCCTGCGGATATCAGGATCATGGCTGCCCAGGGGAAAACGTCGATGACCGCTGAGGCACATCGACGGAACGGTTAGCGGACTGTCAATGACCGTGCCGCAGAAAGTCTTGCGTTCAGCAGGGCTCCAGTCCAGCCTGGCAAGTCTCTCGTCAGTCTCATCAACAGATATCTCGACGAAATGAAAACCCAGTCGTTCCGCAACGCCAAGTTTTTCCTGCCAGCTGGTGCCGTGAGGCAGCGCTTTTTCGTAAATCCCGAGTTTGATATCTTCTTGTCTCATACAGACTCCCCGGCATCGGGCACCAATTGCACGAATGTAACCATCACCAGTGTTTGTCTATAGCTGATTTGAAATCTCTGGCGGCCTGGGCCGGATCATCTGCCCCGTAAAGCCCTCTGCCGGCAATAAAACACTTCACCTTGATATCTTTGAAGATACCAAGGTCTTTGGCATAGAGGCCTCCGGTAACAGATACATCAAAGCCCATATCGACCAGTCTCCTGATCTTGGAGAGGTCTTCTTCTCCCCATTGCTGCCCGGCAAAAGCAGCATCCCTGCCCCGGTGATAAATGACCTGGCTGAGACCGATATCACGCCATTTTTCCGCCTGTTCAAAGGTCCAGTCGCCGTAGAGTTCAACCTGCACATCGCCATCATACTTTTTTGCAACCTTGAGCGCGGCATCCATGGTTGCATAAGGGGCACAGCAGATAACGGTCATCCAGGTGCTGCCCCGCGAGAACACAATTTCAGCTACCGTCGCTCCGGCGTCTGCCGCCTTGAGATCTGCCGCAATGATTTTTTCCGGATACAGGGCGCGAAGAATCGAGACCGTTTTTGCGCCTTCGGCATAAAAGAGAATCGTACCTACTTCGAGCACATCGACTTCATCAGCGAGTGCTCTGGTGGCCTCGAGTGCCGATGGTATGTCAAGATTGTCCAGGGCTACCTGGAGAAGCGGTTTGGCCATGATGGTTCCTCACAATTTAGAGCAAAGATTTAAAGGGCAGGTCAGGTTCAATGGCAAATGCATCTTCAAATCCGCGCGGATAGTGGTACTCAATCATATCTTTATCGTCAGGATAGGTGAATTTGCCTCCCACTTGCCAGATGAATGGTTTGAACGCGTACTGCATTCTGTCTTTGCGGAGCTGCCAGAGAAATTTTATTTCCATGGGATCGGCCTGAAAGTTAGTCCAGATATCATGGTGGATCGGAACGACCACCTTACAGCGAAGGCTTTCGGCCATTCTCAGGATATCGCTTGAGGTCATTTTGTCTGTCATGCCGCGCGGATTCTCACCAAAGGAACCAAAGGCAACGTCAATTTCATGATCATTTCCATGTTTGGCGTAATAGTTTGAATAGTGAGAATCACCGCTGTGGTAGAGATTTCCCCCAGGGGTCTTGATGAGATAGTTGACGGCAAGCAGGTCCATCTCCTGAACGGGTTTTCCTTTTAACGTTGTACCTGCCGGTGCGGTTACCAGTTCGGTTCGATCAAACGAGTCGAGAGCGACGATTTCGCTATCTCCCACCTTGATGACATCGCCGGGTTTAACAACGATGCAGCGTTCTTTCGGAACTCCCCAGCCAACCCAGAGATCGACACAGGCCTGTGGTCCGATAAAAGGGACGTCAGCAGAACAGTTCTGCAGCACGGCTGCAGCGACATTTTCATCAATATGGTCGCCATGGTGATGGGTTGAAAGAATTGCACTGACATCGGTAATTGCAAAAGGATCAAGAACGCATGGAACGTTGCGCAGGTTTGGCTGCAACTTTAAACAGCCGATCATCCGCTGATGCTGGTGCTGATCTTTCATACGCTGGTTTTTTCGTGTCTTTTTGCCGTGCTTGGTCCAGTAGTCAATGCAGATATTGGTGCCGCCCTCTGTCTTGACCCACATGCCTGTACAGCCAAGCCACCACATGGCAACCGAGCCTGGTGCTACGGTCTCCTCTTTTATCTCTTCATTGAGCCAGGTTCCCCATTCAGGAAAATTAGTCAAAATCCATGACTCTCGGGTTATTCCATCGATTTTACTCATAATAATCTCCGTGAATTACATCTATTCCAGGTTAACTCATCTCCAGAATCAATCAACAGTGTTACTACATCAAGACATTGCAGACCCAAATAAAATCCCGGTGTCCGTCAAACCTGAGATTTACTCCAAGGGTGCAGCTGAACAGCTGCCTTGTGCGAAGCATCCCATTGGAAAAAAGTAATATGCAGGACCTATCTGTTTTTTTCTCAGGGCTTTTAAACGATTTAGACATAGAGCTTGATCAGCAGATAAAACTGTGATATGATATCACATATAACAACAAAGGGCAAGACTTATGGTCATCGAAAAAATCACCAACGTTACACTGCGGCAAAAAGTATACGAACAGTTGCGTGCCAAGATTCTTGGTGCGGAGCTGTTGCCCGGTGAAGTCATTTCTCTCAGAGGGCTGGCCGAAAAGTTCGGAGTCAGCATGCTGCCGGTTCGGGAAGCTGTCTGGCAGCTTGAATCAGAGAAAATTCTTGTCATTGAAAGCAATAAAAGAATTCAGGTTAATCATTTAACCAACATGGAGTTCAAAGAAGTGCTCAATCTGAGGCTGCTGCTTGAATCCGAGGCTGTCGACAAGGCCTGCAAGGCTCGTCCCCAGAAAGCAATTCCAAAAGTTGAAAAAATTTTCAAGGCGATGGAAAAGCATGTCGGTGCTAACCATAAAGCCTACATCAGGAAAAACGACGAATTTCATAAAGCAATCTACGCATATGCTGGTTCCCCGCTGCTTATTGACCTGATCCAGCGGCTGCTCGCCCGGGTTAACCCCTATATTTATCTCTACGCAATGCATAAGCGGGACCTCACCAGCGCCATGAGCTGTCATCGCAGGATGCTTGATGGCTTTATCAATGGAGACAGTAGAGCAACCATAGACTCCTTGCATGATGACCTCACCGGTGCCGCTGAATGGATATTGCCGCAACTCGAGGTCGAGGACAAAAAAAGAATCGGCTGATCGCTCTTTATCCCTGAATATCAGCAACTAGTGTCTGGTTTTACCTTCTGATATCATTTTTTTCTGTCGTTTCCTCAGGCTGATTTTTATCCTTTTACAGCACCCGCTGTCATACCGGTGATGATCTGCTTTGAGGCAATAAAGGTGAAAATTATCGGGGGAATGGCAATCAGCATGCCCATTGCCATAATCTGTCCCCAGTCAATGTTGTGCTCTGACATAAACAGTGAAATGTTCACCGGAGTCGTGCGGGTGGCACGATTGGTCAGGATCAGGGCCAGGATGAATTCGTTCCAGGCGATACGGAACGTAAATATGGCCGCTGCGGCTAATCCCGGTTTTATAAGCGGCAACACCACCAGAAAAAACACCTGAAAGGGATTGGCGCCATCTACCCGAGCGGCTTCTTCCAGCTGGATGGGAACCTGCTGGATGAAACTCTGTAGAATCCAGATAACAAACGGCAGGTTTATGGCAACATAGACGAGTATCAGTCCATGCAGGTTGTTGCTCAGCCCGTATTGAAAGGTCCAGATACCGAATACCGGAACGGTCAGGACAGCCGGAGGCACCATTCGCATCAGAAGGGTGGTCAGAGAGACCACATCCCGGCCCATAAAACGAAAACGGACAATTGCATAGGCGGCCATGCATCCCATCACCAGGGTAAATCCGGTGGAGATCAATCCCACATACAATGAGTTCCAGAGGTAACGCATCAAAGACGGATCGTTAATCACCTGGTTGTAGTTTTTCATTGTCGGCACAAAGATAAAGGTCGAGACATCATTAAAGATGTCTACCTTCAGTTTGAGCGAGGTCAGGAGCATCAGGATGATCGGCCCCAGTGACATGATACACAGGCAGAGAAGGATCGTGTAAAAAACGGCAGAATTGATTTTCGTATACTTTCTCATGTTGCAGTAGGCCTCAATTGTTATCTACAGCAGCCTGGAGCCTGGCCATTCGGGCATCTCTGAGCTTCGTGTAAATATACATCGTAATGGTGATAATCATCACGATGAACAGCAGGATATTTGAGAGTGCCGCTGCGCGGCCGAGTTCATAGCTGATGAATGCCGTCTTGTATATCTGCAGCGATAAAATTTCGGTCGATAACCCGGGCCCGCCGTTGGTCATGATAAAAATGACCTCAAGAACCTTGAAGGCATCGATCATGCGCAGCAAACCAGCCACGACAAGGACCGGCATCATCAGCGGAAGCTTGATGTAAACAATCTGCTGCCACTCGGACGCGCCGTCTATCCGGGACGCCTCTATTGATGACCTGGGTAGTGACTGCAGAGCTGCCAGGGAGAGGATAAAAATGAAGGGAGTCCACTGCCAGATGTCAGCTATGATCACCGAGGGCAGTGCCCAGTCAGGCGAAGAGAGCCAGGGGATTGAGCTAAACCCCCATTTTTTTAGCGTTTTGTTGATGATGCCGAATTGAGGGTTATACATATAGCGCCAGATCAACCCCACCACAATCGGAGCAATCATCATCGGCAGGATAAAGATTGTGCGAAACACCGACATGCCGCGGATAGGCCGTTCAAGCATAAAGGCGAGGCCGACGCCGATGAACATCTCGAGGGTAACGACACTAAATGCAAAGGTCATTGTTACCATGAAGGATTCACGAAAATTCGGATCATTCAATATCCAGATGTAATTACCCAGTCCGGCAAATGTGGAGTTAGAAAATGGAGCCCCCATGCGCCAGTCGAAAAAACTGGCGAAGGTCATATAACCAATGGGGTAGAGAAGTGCGAAGATTAGGACAAGAGCAGCAGGCGCAAGGAACATGTACGGGGTAACTCGATTCATGATGCGGGTCGGTTTCATCGTAAGTGCTCCACTGCTCCCGGATGCTGTTCGCTGAGATGCTATCTGCCGGACAGTCGTGCTGCACTCTCCGGCAGGTGAGGGTGGATTCTGTCCGGCAGGCTACTGCCAGGTGTAGTAACCGGCTTTTTCCTGGACCGCTTTGGCACGTTCGGCCACAGAGTCGAGCGCTTCCTTGACACTCATCTCTCCGGTCATCGCCTTGGAGAGTGATGTGCCCAATTCCTCATTGACCTCACCCCATGTCGGGATGATCGGCCGCCAGTCTGGGTCGGCGTATTTAAGGGCTTCGGCAAAAATTTTCATGTGCGGGTACTTGGCATTGACATCGGCGTCTTCATGGGTGGAAAAACGGCTCGGGTTGCCACCCTCAAGAGCGATCAGTTTATCGATGCGCTTTGATGTCAGCCACTGCATCAGCAGGAATGCCGCGTCTTTATTCTGGGCATTGGACGGGATAGCAATACCGAAGCCACCGGTCTGTGAACCGCGGCGCACACCTTCCGGGTGCAGGGCCCAGCCGACCTTGCCGACGACTTTTGAGCGTTCCGGATTTTCCATTTCTCCGGCAACAGAGGTGGAATCCAGATACATTGCAGCGTTGCCCTGCAAAAAGGCATTCTTCATTTCGGCGTATCCGAAGGACGTACCACCTTCCGGGCCGCATTCAAGAATTTTTTTCAAGGCCTCTCCAGCAGCAACTCCAGCCTCGTTATTGACGATGGGATTCCACTGGTCATCATAAAATCGTCCGCCAAGCGGCGCGAGATGGAGCAGGAACGCATGTGAAATCTGATGCCCGGAAGCACCGCGCGAGGTAAGGCCGGCCATTCCGGGTTCGAGTTCCGGTATCTTGCAGGCCAGGTCAAGCATTTCGTCGTAGGTTTGCGGAACTTTCAGGTTGTGTTTTTCGAAAATATCCTTGCGGTACCCGAAGACCGAGGTTTCCGATCCGAAAGGAACACCATACAGTGCTCCGGTTGAACCCGGCAGATATCCTTTTTTTCCGCCGGCTACACCGATATTCTGGACATAGCCGCTGACGAGGTCCTCGGGATCGTAGCTGGGGTCAGCGAGTTTCGGGTTCATGAAAAACGGGGCGAGTGCCTCGAGCTGGCGGGCGGGAACATAATCCGCCTTTGAAAACACGACAAAGGTGATCAGGTCATAATCGCCCTTTGGCTTGGTCAGCTCAAGCGCCTGTTTCTGGCGCATTGCCATATACTGGAGTTGATCTACTTCTACTTTGATGCCGGTTTCCTCGGTAAATTTCGGAAGCACCTTCAGCACCGCATCATAATGAGGGTGTGCTGGAAAGTTTACCACAAGGGTCGTTCCTTTGTAGGGCGCATACGGGTCCGCGGCAAGTGCGGCGGTAGAGATCAACCCCGCACTTACTCCTGCAATAGCTGCTGCTGTCAGTGTCTTTTTCAGGTGATCAAACATGGTTTCCTCCTCAATGTAATGATTACAGTTGTGGGACTTTAATGCTACAGGGCATCTTCTGTTTCCGGATCAAAAAGATACAGGCTTTCCGGCTCAATCTCAAAACTAAGAATCTCGTTCATGCTGAACGGTGTATCCGAATCAACTTCGATAAGGACTTGTTCTCCGCCGATACGGGATACGATCACAGACTGGCTGCCGATATATTCGGAGAGGACTACCGGCAGGTCGAGTTGCACTCCCTTGCTGCTTTTACTGATTAAATTAAAAGCCGAAGGCCGCAAGCCGACTATGACCTTTTCTGTTTGCCGGTTTTGCAGACGCGCCCGCTGCGGTTCAGATATCGTCAGGCAATAGCCGTCACCGGTCACCGTCATGACGTCAGCCGTTTCACTCAGTACACCGTTGAAAAAGTTCATCGGCGGGGATCCGAGAAACCCGGCAACGAATTTATTTATCGGCTGTTTATAGAGCTCTTCGGCAGAGCCCTGCTGCTGGATGATGCCCTGGTGCATGACGACGATTCGATCACCCAGTGTCATGGCTTCTACCTGGTCATGAGTAACATAGACCATGTTTTTTTCCAGCCGCTGCCTCATCAGGGCAAGTTCGGCGCGCATCTGTGTCCGCAGTTTGGCATCCAGGTTGGACAGTGGTTCGTCAAAAAGGAAGGTGCTCGCATCACGCACCAGAGCCCGGCCCATGGCAACACGCTGTCGCTGGCCGCCTGAGAGCTGAGCGGGTTTTCTTGATAGCAGCGGCTCAATGCCAAGCATCTCGGCAACCGTTTTGACCCGTTTCTCGATTTCTGCTTTTGACTGGCGGGCCAGGCGCAGAGCAAATGACATATTACGCGCCACATTCATGTGAGGGTACAGAGCGTAGTCCTGAAAGACCATGGCGATGTCTCTGTCCTTGGGTTCCAGGTGGGATACCGGTTTACCACCGATATAGATTTCACCGGATGTAACGGTTTCCAGTCCGGCAATCATGCGCAGCGTGGTTGATTTCCCGCAGCCGCTGGGACCGACCAGAACGGTAAACTCGTTGTCCTCCATGGTCAGGCTTATGTCGTTGATTACGGTAACGTTTCCGTAACGCTTGATCAGGTTTTCCAGTACTATTTCAGACAAGACATTGCTCCCTTCGTCGTTTCTCCGGGCAGGACACGGTGAGGGGTTTCAACCAGATATGGCGCAAAAAAATGAAAGGAAAAATAAAGAAATATGCGCATTATCATCACTGATCAGTTAGGATTAGCTTTCATGCACAACAAGGTATATGTGATAACATATAACATTTAAAAACATGTGGCAATTGTTAATTTTTTGTCAGGAGAAAAACGTCGAGATCGGGATCGCCACCTTATTCGAAAGACCACTTATCGTAACAGATTACTTCCGTTTCGTCTTTTCGATTTCGTTCGCTGTTCTCCGCCGTTACATGTTTTTCACTGAGGTCGTCAATTCCCCCGGGAAAACCAACCGCTACCATGGTGATAACAATATAGTCTTCAGGAATGGAAAAGGCCTCCTTGACGATGAGCGGATCGAATCCAGCCATGGGGTGTGCGTAGAGACCGTCCGCAAAAGCCTGCAGGAGAAGATTTTCAGTGGCCAGCCCGCAGCCGAACAGTGCATAATCCCTGCCGTCACTTAAACGGGCGTCGAGGTCGAGTTTGGTTGCTACAACAACCATAAGCGGAGCTTTTTTTGCCCAGTAATTGCCGCCGGACAGGGCTCCATGCAGTTTTTCAAGGCTCTGTTCACCAGTCACGATCATTAACCGCCAGGGCTGGCTGTTGAAGCAGCTTGGCGCATAGGTTGCCGCCTTGACTAACCGGTCAATGATTCCCTCTGGTATCTTTTTTTCGCTGAGGGCGCGTTTCGCCCGCCTTTGATCAATTTCCTTGAGTAAATCAGACATACTGCACTCCCTTTTAACCCCTGGCATAGATGCCCGTTCAGATAATGGTATTAATAGCCCTGCTGCCTCACATCCTTGTGCCATGACTCCCTTCTGGATATGGAGTTATGATTTATCTGGAACAGTATCAGTGCTGCAGAACAAGCCATAACAGTGACAATAAATCCGGTTCCGATGTTGGTCAATCCGGCAAGATAACCCGTCAGCCAGCAGAGTGCGACTGATCCGAGGCCTCCCGTCGTAGACAGCAGCCCAAGAGAGGTACCTTCACATTTAGGATAGAGGATGCTGGTCAGAGCGAGTAGCGTGGGGTACGTACCGGAGAACGTAAAGCCGCTGACAGAAAGGGCTGCAAGAGCAAGCCAGCCGCTGCTCTGCCAGGTCAGCACCACTGCCAGAACCTGGAGCCAAAGCAGGACAAGAATAATGGTCGTGTGTTTGATTCTGGGAGCAAGTTTGCTGCATACCATTCGCCCAACAACCATGGAGATTGAAAAAACGGAAAGGGCAATTCCAGCTTGTGCCAGGGTACACTGCTTTGCCTGGATGAGAAAAACTGCGCCAAAGAGCATGATGACAACCTGACTGCCCATGGTCAGAAAGCTTGCCAGAAGGATAACCCAAAATGTACCGTCGCCCAGCAGTTCTGTGATCCCGTTGTTGAGGTGATCATTGTCGGTGGCGGTCATTGGCACCCTGTCTCTGGAAAAAACAAAAACAAGGCAGAGCAACAGTAAAACAACTGCGGCACCGATATAGCCGAAACGCCAATGGTTTCCATGGGTTATTAAAAGTCCCATGAGCGCGGGACCGGCAATCGCTCCGATACCAAAGAAAACATGGTGAATATTCAGGATTGTTCCTTTATTCGTCGGATACAGGTTGACAAGCAGGGTGTTTGTTCCACTGAGGATGAGCCCTATTCCTGATCCCATGGAGCAGACCGCGAAGATGCCCGGAGCGTATGACGGCACAATGCATAAAAGCAGTGAACCGGTGCCGAGCAAAAAACAGCCGGACATGATAATCCTTTCTCGATAAAAATGATCGGAGAGGATTCCTCCAAGCAGCGTAAAAATTGTGAAACCGGACTGAAGCGAAGCAATCAGAATTCCTGCCTGTTCAATGCTGAGTTCCAGGGACACCTGCAATGACGGCAGGCTGACCCCCATAAAAGAGAAGACCAGGCCGTTGAGACCAAGGGCAGCAAAGGACGCGAACGTGATAAGCGGTTTGTTTATTTCCATTCTATTGATGAGACAGGCCAAGAACGATAAGTCGACATCCGTAGTGAAGATCGTTTACGAGCCCTGTTTTTAAAGCAAGGCGCCAAGCCCATATATACGTTCTCACATGGAAATCCTCCAGAAAACCTTGATCACCATCTGCACTATTTTTTGCCAGCAGAGGATTGCAGTGATCTGCGGGCCTGACTGCTGGAGGGATTTCAAATGACTATGTCTTTTTTTGCTCAAAGATGTTGTTGCTGATACCAAAATGAGCACAGATTTCTTCTATTTCATCACCACTGAGTCCGCCGGCACGATCGTGATTGACCTGGTTGAGATATTCATATCGCGCACCTGTTTCAGCATACTCGATCAGGTCAAGCGCCTTGGTTACCGATTGGTTGGAGATTGCAATGACACCATGTTTCGCCCAGACGATCAGGTTGTGCGCGCCATCAACACTTTTTGTTGCGCTCATGAGCGCTTCGGAGTTAGGAACCTCGAACGGTAGAAATGCTATGCCTCTCGGAAAGACGAGAAGCATTTCCGGCTGCCAGCGGCATATTGCTCGTGAAAATTGCAGGCTATCCTGGTATTCAGGGATGTTGGTGAGATAGGTGAGGTGGAGCGGTTGAGCGTGTACAACCGCATTGAAATTCGCCTTGCCGTCGGCAAACGCTCGCTGGTGGAGGCTCAGGTGTGTATTGAACTCGCTCGTCAGGTGTTTGAAGTTCTGCCGCGGGTTGGTGAACAACAGCGCTTTTTTGCCTTGTTTTTGAATCCGGAGCAAACCCATATTGCTATACGGATCTTTGAGCAGGTCCCTTAAACGGGTGCCTGAACCTGTGATCAATATCGATTTGCCCGCCATGTCGGGTGCGAAAAAAGGAAGCTCAATGGGCTGAGAAAGAGGAAAATAGTCAGACCCATCAACCTCCCAGCCCATGCAGATGGAAATATTTCCAGCAGCACCCTCACAACCCTTCATCTGCGCCAGCCAGCTGCCGACTTCTCCGATCTCAATGAGCAATTGCTCAAGCGTCGGGTCTGTTTTCTTATAGCTTGAAATCATCTTGATATGACGACATTTCTGTTATGGGTTATATGTCTGCGCTTGATCGGGTAACCCGGGCGCTCATTTCTGGACTTATGGCTAACAGGGCAATCACTGCTGACGGGAGCCGTTTTTTTCCCAGAGCCATGCCTCTTCGATATTTTTTCGAAACAGACGGATCATATTGTTGCGCACCGTCTGATGATTGAGAAAGTAAATATCATGAGGGAAAAGCAGTTCCGCGACTCCTGAATCAAATATTCTCTTTACCTCATACTCGTCATGGGCGACATCTCTCTGGTACATGTAGTTGACCCAGGATTGGTTCGTGTGGATAATGAATTCAACCCGCATTCCCCCGAGGCGGGCAAAAAACTTGAGCATTGGCGTCTTGCTGCACGAGCCGCTCGAGGTGGCCTTGTGCTTACCGCCGGTAAGGGTATCCGAGATATCTTCCAGGATCATGAACGAATCAGCCTTGGTGGCGCTTTGCGTCAGGTGGTTCTGGAATATTTTTACGTCTGCCGCCGAATTGAGAACCGCCATCAGGCCAAGTTCATCGTCAACCGCAGCTGCCGGATTTTTTTCGTTTTTCCTCAGCAATTTTAAGACCTTTGCCTCCGGGGGTTTTTTCCTGATCGACACGTAGATCGGCACCTCCCTGCCGGCGACGGTGAACCTCCTGCGTTTGAGAAGCGTCAATTTAACCCCTTTTTCGATGCTGACCGATGCCGCGGCTTCCTTCGGCAGCACTTTGACTTCTGAGCAGAAGAATTCATCCCCGTGGTGCTGCGAAAGCAGGTAGACAATATCATGCTCGCCGATTTTCTGTTTTCTGCTCCAGACGTGGTCGTTTAAAAAATCGAGGAAGAGAGAAAACTTCTCCTCAATGTTGAGTTCCCGCTCCCGCTGGTCGATACTGCCGGCAAGGCTCATCAGGGCTAATTTCCGCTGCGCCTCGAATCGAGCCTTTTTGTGATACCGGTCATCGAATATCATCAGCAGCAGATCGACCGGATCCGTGGCTATCTCGACCTCGTTGGTAATTGCCACATGGGAGGCATAGGGGGCGAGAATTTTGCTTTTTAACGAGGTAATCACCGCATCAGCGGTCCGGGCATACTCGTTGACCCTGAACTTAATCTCAGGCTCCGTTCCCTGGATGCCGAACATGTTGGTAAGAAGCGTATACCCCCTGGAACTGCATTTGTCCCTGGCCTTCTGGTTGGTAATAAGTTTCTTTAAGCCCTTGTAGCTGGTGATATTGAGAAACTCGAAAAGCTGGCTTCTCAAGGCCCGGTATTTTGTTACGCTGCCCCTGCTTTTTTTCAATTCCGAGACCCACCGCCTGGTGACGGGAGTAAAGATGGATCCAGTTTCTATGCTGCTGCGCACGGCCAGCGGGCCACGCTGGTTCAGCGAGGTGAAAACGCTATTTTCATCGAGTACTGACATCTGGATTTTTATACATATAATAAGTGGGGTTAGTCTGAGCGTTCAGTATAGAGGAATTCATCTTTTCCTGCACGATAAACAGCTTTGTTCTGTTGCTCAATAGACTTGAGATTTAGCAGTGCTTCTGCTAATGGTCTTCTGTGATGGAAACCTCAACGGTAAACAGGGCTGCTAAACAATAACAAGGAGTAGTGTGTCATGTATAGAAATTTTGCAATCGTGCCCCGGATCATATTCGGCAGAGGATGTTTTAACCAGCTTGACGATATCTTGAGCCAAAAACGTGCATCCGACGGTTTTATCGTGTTTGTCGTCGATGACGTGTTTCAGGGCAGCAAGCTTGAGACCCGTATTCCCGTTCACGGCAGGGACCTGATTCTCCATGTGAACGTTGATGATGAGCCGAAGACTTCATATATTGACAAGCTGGTTGAAAAACTGCGTGTCTACAGCCATGATCTGCCCGACGGAATCATCGGAATCGGCGGCGGTTCAACGCTTGATATTGCAAAAGCCGTATCGCTGTTGCTGACCAATCCGGGCTCGGCCGCCGATTACCAGGGGTGGGACCTGATCAAGGCCCCTGCCGTCTACAAGGTGGCCGTGCCGACATTGTCGGGAACCGGAGCAGAGATATCGAGAACAACCGTACTGACCGGGCCGACAAAGAAACTTGGAATCAACTCAGACTACACCCTCTATGACCAGATCATGCTCGATCCCGAGCTCCTTGAAGGCGTCCCAAAAGATCAGTGGTTCTACACCGGCATGGACTGCTACATTCATGATGTAGAGTCGCTCGAAGGTACGTTCCTCAACGAATTCAGCAGGGCTTACGGGGAAAAATCAATCGATCTCTGCAGGCAGGTTTTTCTTGAGGATCATCCCGATAAAGACGATAAGCTGATGATGGCATCATACTTCGGTGGGATGAGCATCGCTTATTCCCAGGTCGGCGCCTGCCACGCGCTCTCCTACGGGCTGTCGTTTCTGCTCGGAATCCATCACGGAATCGGCTGCTGTATTGCCTTCAATCATCTTGATGAATTTTACCCCGAGGGAGTTGCCGAGTTCAGAACGATGATGAAAAAACACGATATCGTTCTCCCGCAGGGCGTAACCTCAGGACTGACTGAGGACCAGATCGAGCAGATGGTAACGGTTGCCCTCGGACTTGCACCGTTGTGGGAAAACTGCCTGGGCAAGGAGTGGCAGGCGTTGATGCCGCGTGAAGCGGGTTCGGGAACTGCTGCTCAGGATGTAGGATATGAAGACTATCGGCTTGATCGGCGGGATGAGCTGGGAATCGACTGCCACCTATTACCGTCTCTTAAACGAAGGAATTAAAAAGATATACGGAGGTTTTCATTCTGCAAAAATTCTTCTCTGCAGTGTTGACTTTGCTGAAATTGAAGAATTGCAGTCTGCGGCGAGATGGGAAGAGGCCGGGCTGCTGCTGGCAGATGTAGCCTGCCGACTCGAGAGGGCAGGTGCCGACTGCATGCTGATCTGTACCAACACCATGCACAAGGTGGCCGACCAGGTGGCTGCCTCCATTCATGTGCCGTTGCTTCACATAGCCGATGCGACGGCAGAATGCATTGTTGCCGACGGATTGAATACGGTCGGTTTACTGGGAACACGTTTCACCATGGAAGAGGATTTTTATCGCCACCGCCTCGAAAACCTCTATGGCCTGAAGGTACTGACACCTGATAAGGCCGACAGAGGAATCGTTAATCAGGTTATATTCAATGAGCTCTGCCTCGGGAGTATCGTTGAGAAATCAAGAGCGGAGTACAAACGGATTGCTGAAAGCCTTGCCCGGCGGGGAGCGGAGGCGATTATACTCGGGTGTACCGAGATTTCTCTTCTGCTGCGCAGTGAAGATACCGGCCTTCTGCTCTATGATACTGCGGCACTGCATGTGCAGCGGGGTATCAGGGAGATTACTTCTGCATAAAGCAAAAAACCAGCCTGTTTGAACTCTCAGCACTTGTTATCTGGAAAAAAAGAATAACGTTATGAGAAGACGTTACTTCTTGATCATTTGTCAACGGAGGGAACATGCGCGAGCCAATAAGAGTTATTAATTATGCGATCTGTATTTTCGTTATGGTGCTATTGTCTGCTACCCTGTCTTCTGCAAAAGACAGTGATATGACAGGGTGGGAAGCCGGCTCTGAATATAATAAAATGTACAATCCGAAAGAGCAGGATTCCATCAAGGGAACGATCGTTAAGCTTGTTAAAATCACACCCCTTCCCGGCATGGCGCCCGGTACGGGATTTATTCTCGACGAAGGGGGCGGAGACAAAGTTCTGATTCATGTCTGTCCGCAATCATTCGCTTCAGAACGGGAGACCGGGTTGAAGCGTGGTGACTGGGTTAAGCTGAGAGGAGCCTGGGCAGATATCGGTGATGAAACGGTTTTTATCGCTTCAAAAATCAAAAAGGATAATGGCTATAACTTCAAGGTCCGCTTAACCGGCGACGGAACGCCGTTCTGGACAATGCCTCCCGAACAGCTGGCAAAAGAACAGGCCTCCGAGTAACGGGTACCTTTTTTCTGGATCATCAGGATTGAGCCTACTCTGCAGATTTTGAGGGGGTAGAACCGGCAAAGCACATCGCTTCCGGATGCTGACCTTCGGCCTTGTCGCCGTTCCACCACGGCTGACAGACAGGCCGTCCATGGCCTGCTGTCAGTTACGGACTTCCTGTCCGCAACCCTTCGGGCCTGATGTGATGCCATGGCGGGCCTCCGCGATGCATCCTCCAGCAATGGTCTTCGCCTTCCCGACCGCAGGTGATTACGCTCAAAACGGATGAGCCTTTTTTCTGTCGGGGAGGGCAACCCTGCCGTTACTGCGGTCCGCTGAAGCTAGCGTTTTGGTTTAAATAGCTTCTCCGGGAACTTGAGGGTGGCGAAATAGTCGTTATTGGTCTCCGCCCGGCGAATCATGGCGACGGTGTTGTCTTCCTTGAGCAACAGTTCCTGAGGGCGCAGCTTGGAGTTGTAATTGAACCCCATGGCGTGGCCATGGGCGCCGGTATCGTGGATGACCAGGATGTCACCATCGCTCACAGCCGGCAGCTCTCGCTGAACGGCAAACTTGTCGTTGTTTTCGCACAGTGAGCCGACAACGTCAACCACCTCGGTTTTTCCGCTGGAAGCGGCAGAGACGACATCGATATGGTGATATGCACCATAGAGTGCCGGTCTCATCAATGCCGACATGCATGCGTCGACTCCGATGTAGGTACGGTAAATTTCCTTGCGGTTAATGGCTGAGACCACAAGTGCTCCGTGCGGCCCGGTTATGTACCTGCCGCTTTCCATATACAGAGACGGCATGTAGTTGTGCTTCGCCTTGAACTGCTGGAACAATCCGCTGATTTTTGTTCCCATAGTTTCCAGATCCAGCGGTGCGTCGTCAGGTTTGTAGGGGATCCCGAGACCGCCGCCGATATTGATAAACTCAAATGTGATGTTGAGCTCTTTCTGGATTTTTTCAACGAGTTCAAGCAGCATCGTAACAGTTGTCACCATGTACTCATAATTGCGTTCATTTGAGGCAAGCATGGTATGGAGCCCGAACCTCTTTGCACCTCGCTCGGCTGCCAACCGGTAAGCGTCGACAATCTGGTCACGGCTCACGCCATATTTTGCTTCAAGCGGACTGCCGATGATGTTATTACCGTCGCGCTCTGCACCCGGATTATAGCGAAAACAGATTTTCTCCGGCATCTCGGGGACTTTATCGATCAGGGAGATGTCATCGAGATTGAGAATCGAGCCGCCATCGGCTGCCGCCGCTTCAAATTCATCCGGACTGGTATTGTTTGAGGTAAACATCAACTCCTCGCCGTACCCGCCTGCCTGGCGGGAGAGGATCAGCTCAGGGATGGAACTGCAGTCAAACCCAAACCCCATCTCTTTCATGATCGCCAGAATTGCAGGGTTGGGGAGTGCTTTGACGGCGTAATATTCACGGAAATGTTCAATTCCTGAAAAACTGTTCAGCAGATGACGGGAGGTTGCTTTGATACCGGCCTCGTCGTATATGTGAAATGGGGTGCCAAAATATGCTGACAGCTCCGGGAGCAGGGGAAACAGTTTCGCTTTAAATTCTTCTGACATTGGCATAATTGCTATTCCTCAATCGGTTTTAATCGGTATCTGGGCCGTTTCCTTCATGGTTGATAATACCGGAAATGTCCTGGTATTGATGACTCCGGGCAGCGGAATGATTTTTGTTCTGAGCAGCAGGTCAAGCTCGGTTGTGTCTGCTGTTCGAACTTTGGCGAGAAAGCAGTCGGCTCCGGCAATGAAATGGACTTCCTGCACTTCTCTGATCATTGATAAAGAATTTCCGAGCTCGGTACTGTCTGCGCCGCTTTTCATATAGACATGAATAAACGAGATTTGCCGGCAATGGAAGCGGGCTGGGTTAAGGCGAACCTCATAGCGGTCAATGATTCCCTGCTGCTCCATTTTACGGATGCGTTCCAGCACGGCGGAAGGGGCGAGGTTTATCAGCCTGGAGACCTCAATATTTGGAATCCTGGCTTTTTCCTGGAGGATTTTCAATATTTCAATATTCTTGCTATCCATTCTGTTTTTCGTGTCCTGTTTAATCCACGTCGATATAATATTCTCTGTAATCGAGCATGTCAAGAACATAGTTCTCTTTTTTTTAAAAAAAAGAGATGATAGTTCCCTGTTTATGTTTTTTTAGAGAACATATTTGCGTAAAACAGTAAGCGGGGAGGGTGGGGTTGCCCGGTGCTTGATCACACCGGGCAACGAGTCGAGATGCATCACTACAGCAGGGCAGTTATTTCTTCGGCGGAAGGGCGTCAGTGATAGAGCCGTCTACCATTTCTGCTGCAAAGGCAAAGGTTTCTGCAAGTGTCGGGTGTGCATGAACTGTTTTGCTGATATCTTCTGCATCGGCACCCATCTCCAGGGCCAGCACTGCCTCGTGAATTAACTCTCCGGCATTGATGCCACAGATTGCAGCACCGATTATCCTGCCGCTTTCATCATCGAACAGCACTTTGCTTGCACCGGTTGCAGCCCCGGAACTGAGCGCACGTCCGCTTGCTCCCCATGAAAATTTGCCTTTCTTAAATGTGCGGCCCTGCTCTTTTGCCTCTTTTTCAGTGATTCCCATCCAGGCAACTTCGGGATTGGTATAGGCAACGGATGGTATTGTCAACGGAGTGAACGCCGATTTGAGACCGGAGATAACTTCGGCGGCGACTTTTCCCTGGTGGGTCGCCTTGTGAGCAAGCATCGGTTCTCCGGCAACGTCTCCGATCGCAAAAATATGGGGCAGGTTGGTTTTCAACTGCTCATCAACCTGGATAAAGCCGCGATCAGACAAGGTAATCGACAGGTTTTCCAGTCCGAGCCCCTGGCTGTTTGGCTTTCGGCCAACCGCAACGAGCACCGCATCGTATGGCATCGTCGTGTGCTCCTCACCACTCTCATAGGTAACCTCAACAGCATCAGTTGTCGCCTTGACTTCTGTTACCCGGCTGTTGAGATGGATCTGGTATTTTTTCTTGAGTTTGAGAAAAAGCGGCTGCACGACGTCTTTGTCGGCGGGGGGGATCAGTTGTGGTTCCATTTCAACAATGGTTATCTCTGAGCCAAGAGCTGAATATACCTGGGCCATCTCAAGACCGATAATGCCGCCGCCGATAATCAGCAACCGCTCAGGGATGGTGTCGAGCGTCAGCGCGTCGGTCGAATCCCAAATCCTTGGGTCGTCGGGAGCACCAGGCAGCTTGAACGGCTGTGATCCGGTGGCAATGACTGCATGTTGAAAACTGACCTCGTACTGCTCGGCACCACCGTCTACCGTTATGGTCTTGTCAGCTGTAAATTCTCCTCTGCCGACAATTTTCGCTATGCCGCGCTTTTTACACAGCGTATCAAGCCCGCCGGTCAACTGGCCGATGATCTTGTTTTTTTTTGCTTTCAGCACCTCGATATCAATTTCAGGCCGGCCGAAAGAAATGCCAAAATCAGCGGCTTCGTGTGCATCCTCGATAATAGTTGCGGCGTGCAGCAGGGTTTTTGATGGAATACAACCGACATTGAGACAGACCCCGCCAAGCCGGTCCGACTGTTCAATCAGGCAAACCGAAAGGCCGAGGTCAGCCGCGCGAAAGGCTGCAGTATATCCTCCCGGGCCACCACCGAGTACGGCAACATCAGCTGAAATTTTCTCTGTCATTGTCTGTAAATCTCCTTGTTTTAAAGAAGTGCTCTGCGCAGATCCTTGATACTGTTACTGAGCGACTTGCAGAATCGTGCCGCCTCAGCACCGTCGATCACCCGGTGATCATAGGACAGGGAGAACGGCAGGGTCAGGCGGGGAATAAAGCTTGTTCCGTCCCATACCGGTTTGTGGTAATTCCTGCATAAGCCGAGAATGGCAACCTGGGTGCCGTTAATGATCGGGGTAAATCCGGTCCCGCCGATTCCGCCAAGACTTGAAATGGTGAAAGAACCACCCTGCATGTCTGCTATGGACATCTTGCCTTCGCGGGCCTGAGAACTGAGGGTTTTGAGTTCAAGAGAAATATCGCGCATGCCTTTTTGATCTGCGTTCTTGATAACCGGGACAACAAGTCCCTGCGGGGTATCAACAGCTATGCCGATATTGTAATACTTTTTAAGCATCACTTTCTCACCGCCCGGCACCAGCGAGCTGTTGAACAGCGGGTATTCCTTCAGCGTCGAAACCACTGCCTTGATAATAAATACGAGCGGACTGAACTTGATATCCTTCTCCTGCACCTCTTGGTTCATCTGTTTTCTGAACGTTTCAAGATCGGTGACATCCGCCTCTTCAAAGTGGGTAACATGGGGAATGGTAATCCAGCTTTTATGGAGATGCGGCCCCGAGATCCGTTTGATACGGCTGAGCGAGCTCTCCTCGGCTGTGCCGTATTTGCTGAAATCCTCAAGCACTGTCTCCGGCACAGTAAGTGGTTGACTGCCCTTGTCTGCGGGCGGTGAGCCGTCTTCAGAACGAAGGCCGGCCCCGGCGTCGATATCTTCTTTCAGGATCCTCCCCTTTGGTCCGCTGCCTGTCACTTCCGAGAGAGCAACATTTTTCTCACGGGCGTACGCCCGCACCGAAGGGGTCGCATGAAAGTGTTCAGGCTGCTCACCCTTATCGCTCCCGGATGCTTTTTCCCCTTCATCAGTTGCCTGAACTGCAGCCGCTTCGGGCTCAGGTTCAGGCTGTGTGTCCTTGCTGCTGGCGGATGCTTTTTTCCGCTTATCAGCAGCTTGGGGTTCAGCTGCTGCCGTCTTAGTTTCAGGCTGCTCACCCTGAGCAGCCGTCTCAATGAGCGCGATCAGATCACCACTTTTAACCGTATCACCCTCAGCCAGGTGGATTTCAGTAATCTTGCCCGATAGGGGGCTTGGTATGTCCATTACCGCTTTCTCACTCTCTAAAGAGACCAGTGGAGCTTCCTCTTCAACCGTATCACCTGCGGATACGTATACTTCCAGAACTGTAATCTCCTGAACGTCGCCGAAATCGGGTACAGTGATTCGTTCAATTGCCATGGGGGCCTCCTCTATCGGGTAATGGGGTGTGGTGTTTCCGGGTCAATATCATAGCGTTTTATTGCCTCCTTCACGGTCTCGGGCGGGATCGTCTGCTGAGCCGCCAGTGCTTTCAGGGCGGAAATGGCAATATGGTAACGATCAACCTTGAAAAATTTTCTCAATACCGATCGTGAATCTGATCGGCCGAACCCGTCTGTGCCGAGAATGGTTAGCGGGTTTGGAATCAGTCGCCGAATTTGCTCACTGTAGGTGTTGACATAGTCAGTACTGATGACGGCAGGCCCTTCGTGGCCGTGCAGCAGCTCTTCCACGTAGCTTTTCTTTCCCGGTTGATCCGGGTGCAGCCGGTTCCAGTCTTCGGTGATCAATGCTTCTCTGTGGAGCTGGTTGACGCCCAGAATGGACCAGACGTCGGCTTCAACCTTAAAATCATCCCTGAGCAGGTCAGCTGCGCTGATAACCTCGCGCAATATGGAACCGCTGCCCAGAAGCTGGACCTGTGCTGTGCCGGAGTCAGCCCCCCGGAAGAGATACATTCCTCGCTTTATTCCTTCTTCAACGCCTTCCGGCATTTCAGGATGCGTATAGTTTTCATTGAGCAGGGTGATATAGTAGAAGATGTCTTCACCGTCCTGAAACATCCGCTTGATTCCATCCTGAATCAGGACAGCAATCTCGTAACTGAATGTAGGATCATAGGCAAGGCAGGAAGGGTAGGCGGATGCAAAGAGGAGCCCGTGTCCGTCCTGATGCTGGAGTCCTTCGCCGTTGAGCGTTGTGCGTCCCGCAGTTGCCCCCATTAAAAATCCCCGTGTTCTGCTGTCGCCTGCCGCCCAGAGCTGATCGCCGATGCGTTGAAAGCCGAACATCGAGTAGAATGTGTAGAACGGAATCATTGGTACCCCATAGTTGACATGGGCTGTACCTGCAGCCAGCCAGGATGAGATTGCTCCGGCTTCGGTGATCCCTTCTTCCAGGATCTGTCCCTGAGGATCTTCCTTGTACCAGGCAATGGTTTCTGAATCCTGGGGCTCATAGAGCTGTCCGGTCGGGGCATAAATACCAAGCTGCCTGAACAACCCCTCCATGCCGAAGGTCCGGGCTTCATCAGGAATGATAGGCACGATATGCTTGCCGATAGTCTTGTCCTTGACGATCGAACTGAGCAGGCGGACAAATGCCATGGTTGTGGAGATTTCACGATTCTTGGATGATGCCAGCAGTCCTTTGAAGCTTT
The DNA here is from genome assembly GCA_963696725.1 of uncultured delta proteobacterium. Classification (GTDB taxonomy): domain Bacteria; phylum Desulfobacterota; class Desulfobulbia; order Desulfobulbales; family Desulfocapsaceae; genus MADRE3. The sequence continues at coordinate 77,150 of CAVOLI010000009.1, read as the reverse complement.
CAAGCGGCGGCGCCTCAAGGACCGGGGTATCTGCCTGCCGGTAAGGCACAGGACCGCCGAGTGCTTGCCTCTGCTGGCGAAGAAAAGTCGCTTCAGGGCTGCCTTCCTCAGGTTTGATGAAAGGGAGCGAGTCAAGCTGATCATCAGCCAGCGGCACATGGAAGTGATCTCGGAAGATCTTCAGTGATTCGGTATCCATTTTCTTGACATTATGGGCGACCATAACCGATTCGCCGACCTGTCCCATGCCGAAGCCCTTTATGGTTTTGACCAGAAGAACCGTAGGTTTGCCGCGGTAAGCAGTTGCAGCTGAATAGGCAGCGTAGACCTTGCGGGGATCATGTCCTCCACGGGTCATCTGCCAGAGTTCTTTATTGCTGATATCCTCGACCAGGGCCATCAGCCTGGGATCATCTCCAAAAACCTTTTCGCGCAGATATTCAGGCCCCCTGGCGCGTATGGTCTGAAAATCGCCATCCACCATGCTGCCAAACTTTCTGATCAGCAGTCCCTCTTTGTCCCGGGCGAGTATTTTGTCCCATTCCGTCCCCCAGAGAAGTTTGATGACATGCCAGCCTGCCCCCCGGAATCGACCTTCCAGCTCCTGGATAATTTTCCCATTGCCCCTGACGGGGCCGTCGAGGCGCTGGAGGTTACAGTTAACGACAAAAATCAGGTTGTCAAGATTCTCCCGGGCAGCCAGAGACAGGGCTCCAAGAGATTCCGGTTCATCTGACTCTCCGTCCCCCATGAATACCCATATCTTCCTGTCCCCCGCTTCCTTGAGTTTTCGGCTGTCCATGTATTTCATGAAGCGGGCCTGGTAAATTGCGGCCATTGGCCCCAGGCCCATTGACACTGTCGGAAATTCCCAGAAATCCGGCATCAGCCAGGGATGCGGGTATGAGGATAAGCCTTGTCCTTCAACCTCTTGGCGAAAGTTCTCAAGTTGTTCTTTTTTTAGTCTCCCCTCCACGAAAGCGCGCGCATAAACACCCGGTGAGCTGTGCCCCTGGAAATAAATCATATCGGCTCCATGAGGAGCATCAGGTCCTCTGAAGAACCAGTTGAACCCCACCTCGTACATGGCTGAAACTGAGGAGTAGGTGGCAATGTGACCACCAAGTCCTTTACCGTTCTTGTTAGCCTTTGCCACCATCGCCATCGCATTCCAGCGGACAAAGGCGGCAATATTTCTGGCAACAAGGGAGTCACCCGGTATCTTTTCCTCCTGTTCCGGTGCAATGGTATTGCTGTATGGTGTCAGAATTCCAGGAGACGTTGAGACTCCCCGCAGTCTGGCTCGATCAGTAAGCGTACGAAGCAGAAGGTCTGCTTTGGCCGCGCCTTCATGCTCGATAACTCCTTCAAGAGCTTCAATCCAGTCAAGCGTTTCCTGAGGGTCAGGATCTTTATAATAGGAACTCACATTGTACCTCTGATTTGAAGGATGATAATTTTTTCGGATAAACGATCATCCAATTATCATTATTATTTCCGTGTTTGGCAAGGGCTATCGTGCCAAAATCGTAGTGACCCGGATTGAACTGTAACGGGCCGGATAATGGAGAAGAAAGTGAACAGAGGCAGACGCTGGAGTTCTTCTGCTCAAGAGAGGGAAGGGGAGAATACCAGCACTGTTCTCCCCTTCCGTTACCATAGGCGAAAATGGTTATTTGATATCCTGGGTGAAAAGATCAGAATAAATTTTCTGGAATTCACCGCTTTTTATAGCACTTTTGATATCGTCGGTATTTGTGTTGAACCATTTGTGCATCGGATCAGTGGCAAAGAGATTATCAATATAACCATTTACATCCGGGTCATTGAAGTGGCGCGCTTCAGGGATAAATTTGAAATAGAAATTTTGAGCGACATCATAAATTCCATGCCACCATGCATAGTCAGGGCCCATCATTGCCGCTCCCATGCGTGCCCGTCGTCCTTCATGATGCCAGAGCTCCCAGTATTCCCATTCGATATCATTTGAGAATGAGGCCTTATTTTCAAGAAGATTATTCTTCTTGACCATTATCATGATCTCAGTCGCCGGTTTGGCGAACTTCTCGTTGTACAGTTTTACAAGTGCATCGTACTGATAATAGTGCCCATCGACGAAAGCCTGCTGGTGACAGTTGAGGCAGACATCCTGCATTGCGTTTCGTTTCATCAGGGCATTGTCCTTGTATTTTGAAACGGGCGGCCGCAGTGTCCAGGAAATACGGTCTCCGACATCGTGGGTAACCTGCTGGTTACTGGTGGCCGACATATGGCAGGTCGCACAGGTTGGCGCGTCGTAGTAGTCTTTACCGACGATCCACTCGTCCTTTGCCAGGTTCAGCTTTTCCTTGTAGCCGTAGTAGGCGATACCGTGTTTTGATTCTTCATAAATCTCTTTCTGGGGGTGATCTGGACCGAGGTGACACTTGCCGCAGTTTTCAGGCTGGCGGGCCTGGAATTTGGAGAAGGAATGCCTGGAATGACAGGCATTACAGGCACCCTTTGAGCCATCGGGGTTCAACCGCCCGATCCCGCTGTTTGGCCAGGTTAGAGGAGAAAGTTTGTTTGGAGCATTTTCATCAATTTTCATCTTGGCGCCATGGCACGACTCGCAGCCGACGATCGCGATCGGGTGCCCGCCTGCGGCATGCGCCAGATAGGCGTCGTTGGACTCCAGGATTTCTCCGGCATGGGCGTGATAGGAGTCCGTGGTCTCCTGGGCCTGCTGCTCGTGACACTTGCCGCAATCTTTTGGCGTAACGAGGGTGGCAACCGTTGCCCCGTTATGTTCAAAGGCATCCGCATCATCTTTTTCGGCCCCGTGGCAGTCTATGCAGCCAACCTCATTTTTTCCGTGTGCGGAATTTTTCCACTGCAGGTACATTCCCGGATTTTTTTCCTGATGACAACTCTCGCAGCTAACTCCTTCCTGGGCCATTGCTGTGCCAGCCAGGAGCATAGCCGAGATAATTATCCCTGCTGTAATCAATTGTTTTTTCATTGCTTCTCCTCCTCTGAATTTGAGACTGACGTGCTGCCGGACATGGGCAGCCAGATCTGAAATAGCCATCTCAAGATAATATAAAATGTATAATTACTGCAATTTTTAACAATGAAAACAAGTTATTGATAAAACGTACTACATTGTTCTTTTCATGGGGCTTGAGCGGTAAACAAAGAGACAGAGATGAATTGTTTTGTCTACATTGCCGATGTCTTCTTCTTGATTGCCATGGATTCAGGCTGGCACCGACAGATTGTCAAAGCAGTGTTTGATTATTGGGCAGTTATTTGCTATTGAAGCAGAGGCTGTTACGTTCTATGTTCAGGATGCTCTCCACCGGTCAAGACAGCCGGTTGTCTTTCAGGGTCATGAAGCACCTGAAAGTTTAGACCCAGAAAAGGAAAAAACCAGGTTTGCCCAAAATTTAATTCACCCGGATCAGGAGTAAAGGATCTATGGCAGGTGTCTCGATTATCATTCCGACTGTTAATGAAGCAGACAATATTGATCCGCTCTTTGAACGGATATTCGCAGTCGGATTGCCTGAAAATATCTCCCTAGAAATAGTGGTCGTGGATGACAGTTCCACGGATGACACGAGAAGCCACGTCAAGAGATGGGCCCGCCTGAAACCGGTGACCCTGATTTGCCGGGAGGACCGGGCGGGACTGGCAAACGCTGTGGTTGCCGGCGCAAAAGCGGCAACGTACGAACATGTCCTGGTCATGGATGCTGATTTAAGTCATCCTCCTGAAAAAATAGCTGAAATGATAAAGCCGTTGCTTGACGGCCGGTGTGATATGGTGATCGGCAGCCGCTATGTGGAGGGCGGCGCCACCCCCGAGTGGCCGGTTGCCAGGAAAATCGCCTCAAAACTGGCATCGCTGCCGGCCTATCTTTTTACTGATGTCAATGACCCGATGGCAGGATTTTTTGCCACCACGACACAGAGACTCAGCACGTTGCGAACCGATATTCCTGGTTTTAAGATCGGTTTCGAAGTCATTGCTCAAGGTGGAGACCAGCTGTCAGTCCATGAAATTCCGATTGTCTTTCATGACCGGTTTGAAGGTTTTTCGAAGATGAATAAAAAAGTCATTTTTGACTATCTCAAACAGGTTGTTCAATTAAGTGGATTCCATTCGACACGGTTCACTTCGACCAGGCTTCTGACGCTCATGGTTCTCGGTGTGTTGATCGACAACCTGTTTTTCACCTTTTTGGCACGGGCGTATGGGAACCCGGTTGCCGCTCATATGTCCGCGCTGACACTGAGCTGCTCGCTCATATTCTATGCGCTATTCAGGTTCTGGAAAGGAACGGATGATAACCGGAGGATGCGCTCGTTTCATCTTGTCGCCGGACTCTTCTCTCTGGTCCTGGGATTAAGCCTGCAGGGCGGATTGTATCGATTGTTCAGCGGCATCGTTCTGCTAGATGACGCCGGAGCCTTTTTCGGTGCTTCACTGGCTGGCGTTGGCATCTTTATCTGCCTGATGGTTGTCTTTGTCTTTTCCGGATACGCTCGACCTGGATACCAGGGTTCGGCTGAAAATCTGCGCCGCCGGTCTGATTGGCTTTGCTGTGTTGCTTCGCCTCGTCTATCTCGGCTTACCCGAACTGATGGAACAGGAAGCATATTACTGGAATTATTCAAATCATTTTGCCCTCAGCTATCTTGATCATCCTCCGATGGCGGCGACCCTTATATGGCTTGGTACAGCACTCTTTGGTACCAATGAGTTCGGCGTTCGGATCGCCGGTTTTTTCTGCTGGTTCATAACTGCCTATTTTTCCTATCGTCTCACTCTGAGTATATTTTGCCGCACTGCCGCTATCGGTGTTCTTGTCCTTGCTGCCTGGCTGCCTTTTTATTTCGGTGCCGGACTGATCATCACGCCCGATGCCCCGCTGCTTGCCGCCTGGTCGGCGCTCCTGTACTTTCTCTACCGCTCGCTCATCGATGGGCATACTGGTGCCTGGATTGGTGTCGGGGCAAGCCTTGGCCTGGGGATGATATCCAAGTATACGATTGTCTTGCTCGGACCTGCGATCCTCTGCTTTATGCTTTTTGACCGGAGATCGCGGAGATGGTTTCTGAGACCGGCTCCCTATCTTGCGATCGTCATTGCCGCGATCATTTTCCTGCCGGTGATCATCTGGAATTATCAGCACGAGTGGGCTTCATTCCTGTTTCAGGGTGAGCATCGCGTTACCGGAAGGACTTTTTTCACGACTCATCGTCTTGCCGGTTATATCCTGCTAATCCTGACGCCTGCCGGTGTGCTCGGGCTGTTCTATTTTCTTTTCAGGGGAAACCGTTTTTTTAACGCCGCAGGCGGCAGAACCGCCTGCCTGGAAGGAAGTGGTGTTAACCGGACTTATGGATTTCTGCTCCTGATGATCGTCTTTCCGCTCTTTGTTTTCCTGCTGTTCAGTTTTACCCGGGAGGTAAAACTGAATTGGACTGCGCCCCTGTGGCTCGCACTTCTGCCGTTTTTAGGCTCTACCGTAATGTCGGTATGCGGCTGTTCAGGAATTACAGTCTTACGGCTGGTTCACCGGCTGTGGATACCAACGTTTCTCATTATTGCCCTCTCTTTCTCGATAGCGATGCACTATGTAACACTTGGTTTGCCAGGTGTTCCCCATCCTCCCGGCCCGTTTCTGACCGGATGGAAAGCATTGTCAAAGGATATCGAGCAGATTGTCGATCAGGTTGAACAGGAAACGGGAAATCGGCCGGTTGTAATCGGCATGAATCCCTACCAGATTAGCAGCGGCTTGGCCTTTTACAGAACAAGAAACAGGCTTGAAGAGGCTGCAGAAAACCAGACGAGGGGGATCGAGGAGACAATCGGCTGGCATCTGTTCGGCTGGAACGCGCTGATGTATGGCTACTGGGCGAAGCCTGAAGATTTTAAGGGGCGTAATATCGTTGTGGTGGCCATCGAGCAGAGTTCGAGCCGAATCGCCCTATTTCCAGAAACGGGTAAAAGGGGAAGATCCGATCTACGACGCTCTATGCGAAAAAAGACGGCCAAAAGGTCGCCCGTATTTTCGTCAGACAGCTGTATGATTACCGGCCGAGACCCTTCAGAAAATAGAACGGCTGATAGGCGCGGGCGGGGGGTTACATCAGCTGACGCCGGCAGAGTGATTGCTTCTGTCAACCAGTGAAAATCCCGTCTGCCAGATTTTCCGGATCCAGGAGTTTTACCAGCGTTTCATACGGAATGTCGGTTTCCTCGGCAGCTGCGGCAAGTATTGTCTTTCCTTCCTGCCGCGCTTTTTTTGCTATTGCAGCGGCCTGCAGATAACCGACATGCGGAGCCAGAGCGGTAACCAGTATGGGATTTTTACCAAGAGGTGACTCCATTGCCTGGCGATTTACCTGCATATTCTTAATCGCCTTATCACCGAGACTTTCAGCGCAGCCGCCGACAAGCTCGGCGCTCTCAATCAGCCGTGCAGCTGTAATCGGCAGCATCGTGTTTAACTGAAAGTTTCCTGACTGGGCCGCCACGGTAATCGTCGTATCGTTGCCGATCACCTGGGCTGCCGCCATGCAGACTGCTTCCGGGATCACCGGATTAATTTTGTCAGGCATTATTGATGAACCCGGCTGCAGCGGAGGCAGGGTTATCTCATTGAGGCCGGCCAGAGGGCCGGAATTCATCCAGCGCAGATCGTTGGCAATTTTCATCAGGCAGCAGGCAGCAGTCTTTAACTGGCCGGATGTCTCTAGGGGAGTGTCGATGCTGCTGATTCCCTTGTATTTTGATTTCATCTGCTGGAATTGGAAACCGTGGATACGGCTCAGTTCTGCCAGTGCCTGGCTGCTGAAATCGGGATGACAATTGACGCCGCTTCCCACTGCGGTGCCGCCAAGCGGCAATTGACTCAGCCGAAACAGCGTTTCCTCAAGCCGTGAAATACAGTCCTCGATCATCGCAGCCCAGCTTCCCAGTTCATGACTCAGCCTGATCGGCAGCGCATCCATCAGATGGGTTCTGCCGGTCTTTATCACTGACGAGTGCTCTTGGACCTTCTCGCCAATCAGCGAGGCGAGTGACTGCAGGGAAACGATGGTTCGGTTTTTGATCAGCAGCGCCACTGCAATGTTCAGCGCCGAAGGGATAACATCGTTTGAGCTCTGTCCCATATTGACATCGTCATTGGCTGAAACCTCGATTCCCTCCCTTGCGGCAAGGGAACAAAGTACTTCATTGACATTCATGTTGGTGCTCGTCCCTGAACCAGTCTGCAGCACGGGAACCGGGAAATGATTACCAAGGCCGTTATCGAGCAGCGTTGTTGCGCTTTTAATAATTGCGGCCGCTTTTTCGGAGTGAAGGAGCTGTAAACGGCGGTTTGTAATGGCGGCAGCAATTTTTATCGTCAGCAATGCCCTTAGAAAGGATTCCGGCATTACTTCCCCTGATATGGTGAAGTTGTCGACTGCCCGCTGTGTCTGTGCACCATACAGTGCCGCCGAGGGGACAATAACCTGCCCCATGGAGTCATGCTCAATTCGATTTTTTTTGTCCATTTTCATCATCCTGTTTGCCGGGTTGCTGATATCTCTTTATAGTCTGGTAACAGAATAATTCTTTTTTCCTGTTTTTCCTGTTGCCGGTGGATAAATATCACAGAACCGTGAAGGAAGAGGGGCGAATCCGCCAGCGGATTTGACCGCTCTGAGCATAAAGGTCTCGGGGGGAGACATTGAGTCGTATGAACAAAGCAACGTTGCCTCACTGCTGCTTTGCACCGCTCGCACTACCGACTGCGCAGCTTCTCATTCTCGGCTCCTATCCAGGGATTACATCGCTTGAGAAACAAGAATACTATGCACATCCGAGGAATGTGTTCTGGGATATCATAGCAGAAATAGTCGGATTTAAGAGAACCCTGGAGTATCGGGACAGAACATTGATTCTGCAACAGGCGGGAATCGCCCTATGGGATGTCCTCCTCAGCTGCAAGCGGTCCGGCAGTCTGGATGCAAAAATAGAATCATCATCAATTACCATCAATGACTTCAATTCCTTTTTTAAAAATCACCCGATGATCAGGGCTATTGTTTTCAATGGTACAAGAGCTGAGCAGGAATTTAAAAAACGGGTTGTACCGATATCTGCGGATCTGCTTGTTTCAAAAGAGCTGTTGAGCATGCCCTCAACCAGTCCAGCCATGGCTTCATTGAGTTACCGAAAAAAACTAGAGCGCTGGAGTGTGGTAGCGGAGTATCTTTAGCGGGAGTGATTGGATAGGCGCTCAGCAATTATTTAAAACCTCTTGAAATGCCGAGTTTTTCAATGCTCTGTGCCGAAACCAGATTCAGCAGGACGAAAAAAGGCAGGCAACAATCAGTGCAGCCTGCCTTGAAATCGAGAACCTGAAAAAAAATCAAACCTTCCAGAGTCCATGGAGATTGCAGTATTCCCTTACCTACACTTTTGAGGCTTTAACAGGGAAAAACGCTTTTGGTTCCTGACCGGGCTTTAAAAAGACTTTGTAGCTTGTGCCGTTGGCATTGAGTTCAATCCACTCGATAAAATGCTTTTCCTCCATCGGATGAGCAACGGAGCCGACCTTGACTTCCCAGCCGCCGTCAACTTTGGTTGCGACAGGGACGTGTTTTTCCTGAGCAGCATCAACCGTGTTTTCCTTCATGTTGACCATGTCCTGCCCGCAGCAAACAAGTGCGCCGGCACCTCCTGTTAAAACTTCAACGATATTGTTGCAGATGTTGCATTTATAAACTTCAAGTCTTTCAGCCATCGTCTGTCCTCCTTGTTTTGATGTGAGCGAACAAATCGTCGCAGGTAAATTTTACAGCCTAATATGGAGCGATATTACCATGATTATGGGATCACTGCATACATTAACGTTTGCTTTGAGAGATATTTTCTGGCAATTGTATGGAGTTAATGAGTATATTACCAATCTGAAGGATTATCGCGGCAAAAAAAAACTGGCGCTTGACCTAACTGGTAATGGTTATTATTACTGGTTCCCATAGTACCAATATATTTGTAACTGTCAATAACCTATTGTTCTGATTTTTAATATGATTATCATTCTTGGGGAGCTACCAAGTTTTATAACATCTAACAAGGAATTATCCAAGGCAATCAAGAGGATCACACTGACTAATAATAAGGAGGAACTGTTTCAATGAAGAAAATAATGATCGCAGTAGTTATAGGGTCTGTTCGCCTGTTATTCAGCCACATCGCTATTTGCAGCCTCGTATGACCATGAAGTCACAGCAGGTGACATGACATTCTCCTGGAAAATTGACGGTGACACGCTGCATGCCAAGATGGCCGCAAAGACCGAAGGATGGATCGGGGTAGGGTTCAACCCGAGCAAGAAGATGCAGGATGCCAATTTTATCATTGGTTATGTGAAAGATGGAAAGGCTGAACTCGCCGATCATTTTGGTACCAAGGCCACGGCTCATGATGCAGACAGCAAGGAGGGAGGCAGTGACGATGTAGCCCTTGTTGCCGGCACTGAGGAGGGTGGCATGACCACGATTGAATTCACCATACCGATGAATTCCGGTGATAAACTGGATGGCGCCCTGGTTGCGGATGGCGATACCATCCTGCTGCTGGCCTACGGTCCTGACCGGGACAGCCTGAAACCCAGGCACAAGTTTAAAAAAACAATGACCGTAAACCTCTCCACCGGCGCTTCTAATTAGCTGTCAGGCAATACGGCTACCACGTGGATATCAGGAAAAAACTACTTGCCATCCCGGTCCTCTGTTGTCTGCTGCTGCCTGTTAATCTTGACGCGCAGCAGGCGACAGAAGCCGTTACAGAAGAGAGCGAGGGTAAAATCTGGGTGGACGAGCAGACCGGTGTTTTGCTGCCGCTTGATCTCGAATTTTTTGATGAAAACGGTGAAGCAGTGACGCTCGGCAGCCTGATTGACAAGCCAACGATCCTGCTGCCGATTTATTTTTACTGCCCGAACAGCTGCAGCACCAATCTTGCCAATCTTGCGGGCTGCTATGAACCGGATGACGATGACTGCCGGAAAGGACTACCGGGCAATTGCCCTGAGTTTCAACGAGCGGGATACACCGAAGGATGCCCGGGATGCGAAACGCAACTACCTGAATCTTCTCTATGATGGGTTTCCGGCCGACCAGTGGAGCTTTATTACCGGGTCGCAGGAAAACATAGCTCAAGTGCTTGGCGAAATCGGCTATACCTTCAAGCCGATCGATGATGGAACCTTCATCCATCCGTCTGCGCTCGTCAGCGTAGCCGAAAACGGCATGGTGATAAAGTATGTATACGGAAATTTTATCCCGGGTGACGTAGAGATGGCGCTGGCGGAAGCAGAGAGTGGAGTTCCCGCCCTGTCGATAAAACGGTTGCTCAATTTCTGTTTCAATTACGACCCCGACAAGAACAAAACCCTTTTCCAGGTTGTCAAAGTGGTGGTGTTAATTATGTTTGGCGCCCTTGCAGCGCTTTTTTTCATGAAATTTCTCAATCGAAAAGGCTCTGAAATTCCTGGAAAAGGAAAACCCTGAATGGATGATAGACATGACAGCACGACAATCGTTTTATGACACCCCGTCTCCGGCGGGACTGACCGGAATTAAGGCCTGGCTGTTGACACACGACCATAAACGCCTTGCCCTGATGTATCTCTGGGCTGTTTTCTTCTGGGTGGTGCTTGGACTTTTTCTCGGCCTGGCGCTGCGGATGGAACTCATGGGTATAGGCGAGACAATCATGTCGGCGCAGACCTATAACTCGACCTTTACACTGCATGGCGTGATCATGATATTTCTGTTCATGATTCCGGCAATTCCGGCAATTTTCGGTAATTTCTTTCTGCCGATTCAGATTGGGGCAGATGATGTCTTTTTTCCGCGCCTGAATCTTTTTTCCTGGTATCTCTTCATGATCGGCGGCCTTTTTGCGATCATTTCACTGTTCGGGGGAGAGGGGTTTGCCGACACCGGCTGGACCTTTTATGTGCCGTTCAGTGTCGGCACGGAAAGCAATGTTTCCATGACCGTTACAGCGGCGTTTATCCTTGGAATGTCCTCGATGCTGACCGGTCTCAATTTTGTTACCACGGTCCATCGTATGCGGGTAAAGGGTATGGGCTGGCTGCAGATACCGCTTTTTACCTGGTCCCTGTATGCCACCGCCTGGGTCCAGATCCTGGCGACCCCGGTAATCTCCATCACGCTGATCCTTGTTGTGCTGGAACGATTTCTTAATATCGGTCTCTTTGACCCTGACAAAGGCGGAGACCCGCTGCTTTACCAGCATCTGTTCTGGATGTACTCCCATCCGGCGGTCTATATCATGATCCTGCCGGGAATGGGCGTCATCTCCGAGATCATTCCGGTCTTTTCCAGGAAAGCGATTTTCGGCTACAAGGGTATTGTTATTTCTTCAATGGCCATTGCCATAGCCGGTTCGCTGGTGTGGGCGCACCACATGTACACCAGCGGTATGAGTGATGTGTCGGTATTTGTTTTCTCTCTGCTCACCTACCTGGTAGCGATCCCAAGTGCCGTCAAAGTATTTTCCTGGCTGTCGACCATGTACAAAGGATCAATACTGATGACGCCGCCGTTGCTGCTGTCGCTGGTCTTTATCTACCTCTTCACGGTGGGAGGCTTGACAGGACTGGTAATCGGAGCTGCCGGGACCGATATCCATGTCCACGACACCCAGTTCATCGTCGCCCATTTTCATTTCACCATGTTCGGCGGAACCGGTTTTGCCTTCTTTGCCGCTCTGCACTACTGGTGGCCGAAGATGTTCGGTGTCATGTACAACTTCAAGCGCGCCTATATCGGCACTGTGCTGGCAACGATAGGTTTTGTCTTTCATTATGTACCGATGTTCATCCTGGGAATGCAGGGTATGCCGAGACGATACTTTGATTACCTGCCCCAGTATGAAACGGGTAATTTTCTGGCCGGGTTCGGCGGTTTTCTGATGGTGCTCGGGGTCATGATAATGTTTGTCAACCTCTGGATCAGCTTCAGAAAGGGGGCGACGGCAGCTGATGATCCATGGGGTGCGACGACACTTGAATGGACGATTCCCTCGCCACCGCCGCTGCACAATTTTGTTGGAGAACCACAGGTGAAAGATTACCCCTACGATTTCTCGGATGTGCTCAAGCGCGCAGCCAAGAGCAGTCAATAAGGACGCGGAAATGGAAAAAGCAATCGACAAAACTGGTGTAAAGATCGGGATGTGGATATTTCTCTATTCCGAGCTGGTCCTTTTCGGCGGCCTTTTTGTGCTCTATGCCGTCTATTTTTATGAGCACCCGGAAAGTTTTGTCGCCGGCGGGCAGGAGCTCAACCGTATTTTCGGAACCGCAAATACACTGGTACTGCTGATCAGCAGTTTCACGGTGGCCGCTTCAATTACAGCGATACAGAGAAAGAAGAAGGGTCAGGCGATCGGGCTGCTGGTCTTTTCATTCTCCTGTGGCGTTATATTTCTGATAAACAAATATTTTGAATGGAGTGCCAAGTTTCACCACGGGCTCTATCCAAACTCTGATACCCTGCTCGAAGGGGAACCGGGGCTCAATATTTTCTTTGGTCTCTATTACACGATTACCGGGTTGCATGGAGTGCACGTCATCATCGGCATGGTTTTGCTCGCTATCAGCCTGGCACTGGTCATCAGGGACAAGGTGACCCACACGCGGTTCGCGATGCTCGAGAACAGCGGCCTGTACTGGCACCTGGTCGATCTTATCTGGATTTTTGTCTTCCCGCTTTTTTATCTGGTTCTTTAGATTACTATGGAGAATATCATCGTGGACGAGCATGAAAGTGAACATCAATTGAGTTATCGTTTTCTCGGGCTGATACTCGGTGCACTGATATTAATGACGGCCATAACGGTAGGTGTTTCATATGTTGACTGGGGATTTCTGAATGTGCCGATAGCCCTGTTTGTCGCTTCCTCTAAGGCGACGCTGGTGCTATTGTTTTTTATGCATATCAAGTACGAAGGGATGGCAATCAAGGTTTCTTTCATCAGTACCGTCCTTGTGGTGGCCATAATGATTAGTTTCACTTTCTGGGACGTAGCTTTCCGATAGAGTTAAGGAGCGAGTAAAACAGTATGGATCCTGTTAAAGGCGTAGATCTGGCGTTCTGGTATATTCTTGGGTTTTCGGGCATCCTGCTTATCGGGATTACCGTGGTGATGATTGTTTTTGCGATCAAATATCGGCGCAGTAAAAACCCTGAACCCGCTGATATCAGAGATAATCTTAACCTTGAGGTTATCTGGACCGCTATCCCGACCGTTATTGCTCTCACCATGTTCTATGTCGGCTGGCAATCGTACCTCGGCCTGAGAGAAGTCCCTGAAGGGGCAATTGAAATTGAGGTTGCAGGCCAGATGTACTCGTGGATATTCCTCTATGAAAACGACAAGGAAACAGAGAATGAGCTGGTCGTTCCGCTGGGCAAGGCAGTAAAACTCAATATCACCTCCTGGGATGTGCTGCACAGTTTTTATATCCCGTCCTATCGAATCAAGGTTGACGCGGTCAGGGGCTTGATGACCTATGCCTGGTTCAACGCCGACAAAATTGGCGAGTACGATATTTTATGCACCGAGTTCTGCGGAGTCGATCACGCCTACATGACAGCCAAGCTCAAAATAGTTCCTGAGGACGAATACAATAGCTGGCTTGAAAAAGAGGAGTGAATGACATCAGCAAATCTACACCTGCTCTTTCTGCAACGGTCTTAAAAGACCTGATCAGATACCACATCCAGGTTGCCAAAGTCCCGCTCTGTCTGCTGGTCGCCTGCTCTTCATTTTTCGGCTATATCCTTGTCCCGTCTCAGCCAGTTGAAAAGGGATTCATTGTATTTTCCGGAGTTTTTCTGCTGGCGACCGGGGCAGCGAGCCTGAACAGCGTACAGGAGCGCCTCACAGATCAATCAATGGGGCGGACCAGACGCAGACCGCTCGCCCAGGGATTGGTTTCCCGGCAATGCGGCTTGCGGCAGGCGCGCCTTTTGCTCGCTAGCGGGTTTTTGGTTCTCTATACCTGCTCTTCTTCCCTGGGACCGGTTCTTGGCGGTATACTCTCCGTTTTCCTTTACAATTTTATCTACACACCCTTGAAACACAGGAGTGTCTGGGCGATCATTCCGGGCGCTTTATGCGGTGCGCTTCCGCCATATATCGGCTGGCTTGCGGCAGGCGGGTTTTACCGTTCGACGCTTATCATCGCTGTTATGAGTCTCTTTGTTGTCTGGCAGATCCCCCATTTCTGGCTTGTGGTTCTGGATAATCAGCAGGACTATCATGCAGGGGATATGCCAAACCTGTTGAAAGTCATGCCGGCACGTTCTCTGAAATTAGTCTCGATTGTCTGGATTATTGCTCTTGTATCGATTTTGCACAGTATCATCCTGCTCCTTGTCGACCTGCCGCAACCGGTCTCGCCAATTATCAGTTTTGGAAGTCTGCTGTTTCTTGTTTTTTATGCATACCAGCTCGGAGTCGTAAATCGTGTATCGTATCGATTTCTTTTCATTGCTCTCAATATCCTGATGTTTTCGATCATGGCTGTTTTCACCGCCTTCTCTCTTGCCGGTAGATTTTAGAGTCAGGTGGACACTGATGCCAGGTGAGCGTTCAGCTCCAGGAATAGCCGACGATGACTGTGCGGAAGCTATTTCCTGGCTTGATTTCAGAAGTAATAATAATTATTAAAAAAAATCATCGGCTCTTCTCTTGAAGATTTTAAGACACGGTTCAGGGTGTCAACATTTCCGTTTGAGGAAATCTGGCGGGAAAGGTAATGATTTTACATTTCAAGACCGAGTCGGATAAAAAAGCGTTCAAATTTTGCTGAGGTTTTGTGCATGGGAAATGAGAAAACGGGCAAGAAGAAATGTTGTGGAAAATTTGTCAAAAAAGGCAAGCATTGCAGTAGTTGTCCTATCACCACTAGCAGTAAAAAATGTAAATCCGACAAGAGCTATTGTGACGTCTGCGAAGTGAAACCTAAAAACAATAAAGGAAAAAAGGCTAAAAAAAAGAAGAAGTCGTCAGCCAAAAAGAAACAGAATACAAAATAAACGTTGGTATCTCTAAACATAACGATGAGATAGCCATGTTGGCCGGCGCCTGAGAGGGAGTAGTTTCCGATTTGAGGCAACAGAGCATCATTCAAGGAGAAACATCATGAACGTTGATTGGACATACATGCGTAAAGGCTGAACCTCATGTAAAAAAGCCTGGGAGGTTTTAAAAAAATCCGGTGCGGTCGTGGGAGAAGAGAAGGATGCCAAAAAGGATGTGATCAGTGGGGAAGAGGTCTGGTCAGTTATCTCGGCGGCTGAAACCGTTTATGTAGCCAGTGGCAGTAAGCTCTTGAAATACGCACCGGGCGGTGGCGGCAAAGATGAACTGATGACAAAGGCAACGGGCCGGACCGGTAACCTCAGGGCACCGGCGTTGCGGAGAGGAAATTCGCTCTACATCGGTTTTAATCAGGAGATGTATGATAATCTTTTTGCCTAAGCGGATTCTGTTGTTTCTTGGCAAAAAGTGTGCGACCGAACTGTCTTCCGCTGGTTTGAGCCTGATGGAGCTGGTCAAGCGTATGACCGAAGTGGGGGAAATGGACTCTGAGGTGACGCATCTTTTCCGGACTGTATCCTGAAGATTTGAGAAAAACACCGATGGTACTCCAGGGTTCCGGGACAGGATGGGTGAAAATCAGGCTTTTCTCGAGTCCTGCACCAAGACGTGAAAGTTTCCTGCGCAGGAAAAAGTCGTGGAGACGATAAAAACCGCGGCAGGAAATAAGCGGCAGGACTTGCCTGCCGTCAAAAAGATCCCGACCATCCCTGTCCAGCAGACTTAGTATCGGACCGCTGGGATTGTACGACCAGGTCGGACCTGAAAGGACGACCAGATCGTATGGTTTAAAACATCGCGGATGAAGCGTTTTAATCGGAATTCGAAAACGCAAAAATGTGGTGAGCATCATTATAATTGTGTGCAGCACGTTTTTAAAAGGAAAAGATATTTTCCGACGCGCTTTCAGCTGTTCGATAATTACAGAAACACCCTCATCCTTCAGCCCTGATGCAAAGAGGTTGATAAGGCCGCGACTCTGACCGCTGAGGCTGAAATAGATGATGAGTACCTTTGGTCCTGTCTGCTCTTTTTCCACGCTTATCTGCCGTGCAACCTTATCCCTGTCTCTGCCGAGGGGGTCATTCGAGATCAGTTAAAAAATTGTTTATTCACAACCAGAGGGGTGCTGGGCTGACAGATCGGCACCATGTTAGTAACAGGGCAACAATCTATTATGAAATAATACACAAAGAAATACTACAACAGAAAGATGCCTGATCGCCACATTTTTAAACAGTGAGAGACCAGATGGCGATTTTGAGTAACTATCAGGCAGTATACCGGTTTCGGGATTCGTTTCGTTTGATGGCGATAAGCGAGGTATGTCAACCAGCAGCAGAAAAAGAGCTGCCTCAGCCGAGAAAACAGCCGGGCAGCTCTGTTCAAAACGCTATTGATTACTCGTCATACTTCCAGAACGCATCTTTTTCGGCGCCACAGAGGGACATACCCAGTCAGCAGGCAAGTCTTCCCAGGCTGTATCCGGATCGACTCCATTTGCGTAATCACCTTCTGCGGGATCGTAAATGTAACCACAAGGACATTCCCATTTCTGCATAATTTCCTCCATCTTAATTGGTTATCGGTTGGGGTAATGATAATCATTCTCTTCTGGGCAATGATTATACCAAAATAAAATTATGTCAACAGATACCTTTATTGATTTACCTGAAAAAATTGACTGAAAAACGTTGTTATAATCAGGACTAGTTCATTTCATTTTCACCTTTTGGGAGCGACGTTGCGGACGCCGTTGCAGATAATCTTTTTGGCCGGGATAAGGGCCGTTGCTGTCGCTGATACGATATTTCCAGCGACGCCGGGTCCGTCACCTGCCATATACAAACCTTTGATGCCGGTTTCCAGATTGTTATCCGTATCGACCTGGGTTGCAAAGAATTTGATTTCCGGAGCATAGAGCAGTGTCTCATCATTGGCAACACCTGGAATAACCTGATTAAGCTGTTCAAGGCCATCCACCAGGTTTGTCAGAATTCGTTCAGGCAGAGCCATGGCAATATCGCCGCAGGTGACATTTTTAAGTGTCGGGTCTATATAGCTGTTTCGTACCCTGTTCCAGGTAGAGCGCCGCCTCTTTTCAGATCACCATATCGCTGCAGTGTCGGTTTACCTCCGCCTATCAGGGTGGCCAGTTTGCCGATAGATTCACCGTAGGCCTGATTGTCTTCCACCGGATCAGTGAGAACGACTTTGGAGAGAAAGGCGAAATTTGTATTATTACTTTTCCGATCCATATAGGCATGTCCGTTCACGCAGATGAAGTTTTGATAATTTTCAAGTGCCACGAACCCGCCAAAGTTTGTACAGAAGGTCCGGGTCTGGTCATCGTAACGATTGGTTCTCACAAAGAAGGTCGGATCATAGATGACAGAACAGATATCCTGCATGATCTCGTTGTGCACCTCGACCCTGACCCCCACCTCGATTCCCCGCTGAGATACCTCAATACCATTTTTTCTTGCCAGTGATCCAATCCATTCGGCACCAACTCGTCCTGGAGCCATGATGATATTCTCGCTGAAATAGTTCCCGCGGTTGGTTGTCAGCCCAACAACGCTGTCCTTTTTCAACGATAATATCATTTACCTCTTCAGAATGATGAAAGACAACGCCTTTATCCTGGATATACTCAGCCATTGCGGCAATATGATTGGGGAGATTGTCGCTGCCAAGGTGCTTCTGTTTAATGACGAGGAGGTCTATCCCGCACTTACGGGCTTCTTTGCGGATCTGGTGTGCCTGATCGATATCGGTAGGAAAGACCTTGCCGTCCATGCCAAAGCGATTAAAAATCACCTCAGTCTCGTCGATGAGTGCCTTGGCATCGGTTTCCGCCATAAACTGGGTGAGGTCGGTTTTACCGAGCTTATGGATAAAGTTCAGCTTTCCGTCAGAGAACAGGCCGGCACCACCTATTCCACAGAGGATATTGCATGGTTTGCACTTGATGCAACCTTTATCCTTGATTGGGCATTTCCGTTTCAGACTTGCCTTACCTTTATCAATAAGCAAGACGTCAAGGTTCGAATTTTCTGCAAGATAATAGGCACCGAAGAGGCCGGCTGGACCGCCGCCAACGATAATGACGTCAAAGGTTTTCTTTTTTATTTTAGGGGCCATGATTGATTAATCCCGTTCAACAGCAAAATTACCTTGTTATCCAGATTCTTCTGTTAATCAAGAGAAGAACAGAAGAATCTTCAGGAATTCATATCCCGCGGGGTAAAAAAGTATCGTAAAAAGGCCCCTATCTGCTCAAAATCATTGTTTTTCAGCGGCCTCTTCCGGCGGCGTAACACTCAAACCGAATCCCAGACGGACCTTGTTTTCTATGTCCTTGAGCATTTCAGGGTGATCCTTGAGAAACTGTTTGGCATTCTCTCGTCCCTGGCCAATTCGTTCGTCACGATAACTGTACCAGGCGCCGCTTTTGTCTACTATATCCTGTTCCACAGCAAGGTCGAGAATATCGCCTTCTGCTGAGATTCCTTCCCCGTAGATGATATCGAATTCACAGATTTTGAATGGTGGAGCAACCTTGTTTTTTACAACTTTAACTTTTGTTCTGTTACCGATTACTTCCTGGCCGTCTTTAATCTGGGCAAGTCTTCTGATATCGAGCCTGAGAGAAGAATAGAATTTCAAAGCATTACCGCCGGTTGTGGTCTCAGGGTTGCCAAACATGACGCCGATCTTCATTCTGATCTGGTTAATAAAAACCAGCACGGTATTGGAGCGGTTAAGGACACCGGTAAATTTTCTCATGGCCTGCGACATCAACCGGGCCTGCAGGCCAACATGTGCGTCACCGACATTGCCATCGATTTCCGCTCGCGGCACCAGGGCTGCAACAGAGTCGATGACGATGATATCAATGCCTCCTGAGCGAATGAGTATCTCTGCAATTTCAAGTGCCTGTTCGCCAAAATCGGGTTGTGAAACCAGAAGATTGTCGATATCAACACCAAGCCGCCCGGCGTAGGTGGTGTCAAGCGCATGCTCGGCATCGATAAAGGCTGCGGTTCCGCCGCGTTTCTGGGCTTCTGCAATAACATGGAGCGCCAGCGTCGTTTTACCGCTTGACTCCGGCCCGTATATTTCGGTGACTCTCCCCCGGGGAAAGCCTCCGACACCAAGGGCGATGTCCAGGCTCAGTGACCCGGTGGGGATGGCTGGGATATTCTCAGCTTCCTGAGAGCCAAGACGCATGATAGACCCTTTTCCGAATTGTCGCTGAATCTGATTCAGTGCATTATCAACACTGCTCGTTTTATTTTTGTCTGATGCCGACATAAACTGCTCCTGTCTTTTGGTGGTTAATTGAGATGATCTGGCTAATGGAGGTTAAGATATAAAAAGATGTTCAGTGAACTCTCTTCGCATTTTTATACTATCATCTATTATTACAATATGATACCTGGTTTACATCTCGGTTCCACTGTTGCGGGATATGTCCGTTTGGTCGAGCTTTGATTGAGTGCTCCTTTCGTCCCGCGACCGATTATCTTTAACATGTCGTGACCTCCCATTCAACCTAACTTTCTTATAAAGACGATGATTCGAGATAAAGCGCAAATCAATTCCGAGATGTGTTCAAATATCGGTTTCGATAGCTGACAGTGTAAAGCTGAAATGATCAGGCCACAGCATCTATCGTCAGAGCGTCTAATGTTTCTTTCATAAAAGCGATATTTGCCATCAGCAGTTCTCAGTGCCCGGCTGTTACGATACTATGCAGATATGATCTGACATTTTTCTTACTTGGGGCAGATTACTTTCCACGTGCTCCCGGTCGATGAGCATAATTGAGCGTTCTACAAACCAGCTATTATGAAATAGACGCTTGCGGCCGATACGATAACAGAGTCAGAAAGAAAAAACGTGAGGCGGCTGCCGCAGAAAAGATTATCTCACCGGAGCACTCCGGCAGTAAATCCGAGAGATTGGTCCAGGCATATCTTTATCTGCTGCGTATCGGGACAGCAGTGGCGTCATGCGTGCTGTCGAATAATTGACACCAGGAGTGGCATCATTTTGTCAGAGCAGCCCCGTTGAAACGCCAATGACAGCTGCCGGCATGGTCTGACAATCCGGCCTGGTGACGACACAGAAGCGCACCTGACACAAAACGTCGTTTAATCTTTCATCTGGTCCGTTTGTTGCAAAATAACGGAAAAGGTTATCATTATTTCCTCATTGATGAACGCATGAATACGATACAAGCTCCAACTGCAATTCCTTCGGCCACCGTCGCCGGCAGGCAGCCGACCAGAGTCCCTGCCTCGGATACTTTCAGAGATCTGCTTGCAACTGCCAGGGCTTCCTCTGGTTCCGGGGAGCTGAAAATGGATTCAGCAGAACCGGCAATGCTTGTCGGCATCATCAGCGCTGAAATTCCAACCGTTTCAGAACTGTTGAAACAGCATGAAGAACTTGGTAAATCAACCTGGGAAATTATTTATTCGAGGCAGAATCAAGACAAAGAATATACAAAAATAAAACCGGGAACATCTATTTACTATAACCGCGAAACTGCTGCTCTTTACTGGTCTGATCCTCCTCCTGACTCTGTGAGGGCCGAAAAAATGCAGATGATGCCTGGCCAGTTGCACCCCAGTATTTCCGGGTATGCCAGCAGCACCAGTACCGCCATTAAATCAGAGGAGAATATCCCTGCAGAGAAGCAACCCTTGTCCCCACCACATGGCAAGGTGATTCAGCTTGGCCGGATCGACAGCAGCAATCCCACCGTTTCTCATCTTCTGAAAAATCATCCGCAGTTTAAAGCGCACACCTGGAATATTCTGGCAAACAAGGAAAACAAGGGAAAACCGTTTGAGCGAATCACGAGCGGCACTGAAATTCATCTTGATGCGGAAAATATGGAGATTATCTGGAAAGGAGCCGACAACACAGTTCAGGTATCGCACCATGGAGCAGCCGCTAAGTCGGAAAAGGAGCACCCGGCCGCTGCTCCGGCGCTGGCCCTGCAACGTCCTGCGGCCAATCTCAGCGAAGCGGTGCAGCGGTATATGGGAACCTCCTATGACGAGATGAACTGCTACGAGCTGATAGTGAAAGGCTTGCATCACCTGGACATCCCCTATGGCGGAAAAGACGGTTTGTTTTCCAAACTTACCCGGATGGCCGTTGACAGCGGCCTGGCACCCAACGCCTATCTCAATGGAGAGGGTATCATCAAGGCCGCCGGATCCCTGGTTTTATCGAAAAACTATACAGAGGTGAGCAATTGGCAGAGTGAGACGGCAGCGCTGGTCAGAGAAATTGAACCGCTTCTTGACAACGGGCAGATCCTGTCTTTCTCGACTGAAAAAAGAGGCCACACCGGGGTCATATCACAGAAGAATAATCAGTGGACGTTTATCAACTCGGGCAGGCTCGATAATTCTGTGAACCACAGTAGTCTTCATCGTGGCGTAGGGGAAGAGATATTGGCAGAGGAAATCGGCAACTGGCTTAAGACCGCTCAGGCCGGAAAAGAAACTCTGACGGTAACACTTGGCCGGCTGGAGCAGACAAAAATTCAGACAGCCTATAACCACAGAGGCTCAATCTCAGGGCAGATTTAAGCTCTAACCGCAGACTCTTTCAGCTCATTTTCAGAGCTATGAATCAGATCACCTATCCAGCAGGTATAGACGAAGATTATTGAGCCCGGTGTGTGCAGTCAGGGCCTGAATCCGGCGCCTGTTTCCGGAAAAACGGTACTGCTCCACCGTACAGCGGTTCCTGTCGCTGATGGCGATGAATACTGTTCCCACCGGCTTTTCTTCCGTTCCCCCGCTTGGACCGGCGATGCCGGTAACTGAAAGACCGATGTCACTCGCCGTCTTTTCCCTGATTCCAACTGCCATTGCCCGGGCGACTTCAGCACTGACCGCTCCACACCTCTCAATCAGGTTTTTTTCGATACCGAGAAAACACTGTTTCAATTCGTTGGAATAGGTGACGGCTCCTCCGATGAAATAGGCCGAACAGCCGGCAACACTGGTGATCCGGTGGGAAATCAGGCCGCCGCTGCAGGACTCAGCGAGGGCAAGACAGAGTTTTTTGCCGGCCAGCAGTATACCGACGGTTGTTTCCATGCTGTCCCGTTCGGTGCCGTAAATTGCTGTTCCCAGGTTTTTTTCTATAAGCTGACAGGAGTGTTTAAAAGCTTTTTTTGAAGCGGCCTTGTCTCTTCCGCGAACCAGCACGCTGAGGTGGACATCGGGAAAGACAGGATAATAGCCAACGAGCACATCAGTGGGTATCGAAAGCGTTTTTATGATCCGGTTGACTTCAGTTTCCGGGATTCCAAAAATCTTATAGATTTGCTGGCAGGTTCTCAGGCGCGACTCCGCTTTCCAGGCGGCGAGTCTTGGCAATACTGTATCGGACATCAGCTGTTGCATTTCATCCGGAACGCCCGGCAGGAAATAGATGGGGGTGTTTTCGTGGATGAGCTGGTAACCGGCCGTCCGGGACTGCGGGTCAAAGGCCTCGGCACCGCTTGGCAGCCAGGCTAGTTTTTCCAGCTGGTTGTCCGGGGCAGCATTCTCGTGTTGAGATGGGACCTGATCCGGGCAAGCATCTCCAGATTTGGAATCGTCGGTCGGTTCAGAGCCTGTGATACAGCCTCATTGGTGAGGTCATCGTCAGTCGAGCCAAGTCCACCGGTAACGATAATGAAGTCGACACGTCCGATTGCACGCAGCAGCGCCTCGCCGATCAGTTCGGGGGTGTCCCCGATGGTGCTCATCGCATGGATGGTGTACCCGGCATCAAAGAGTTTCCGTGCTGCAAAGCCACTGGTGGTGTTCAGAATTCTTCCGGAGGTGAGTTCATCACCGATTGCAATTATTTCACCTTTCATTGTCGTGTCAGAGAGGTTTGCTTTTACTGAATCACCGCTCAGGGAATCCAGCTCAACGGTGCGATACTGTTTTTCAGATTGTCAGCGCCGTCGATGAGAACCGGAATATAATTGTCAGTGAATCCTTTCAACAGGCCGGATCCATCCCGTTCATTTTCAATCAGTACGTTTCTTTTGGTGCCGATATGGTGATTATAAAAGGCAAACGATTTTTCTCACTTAAAATCCTCAGGGTCTCCACCCGTTCTGCTTTTTCCTGTTTTTCAACCTGATTGGCAAAGGACGCCGCTTTTGTTCCCGGTCTTTTTGAATAGGGGAAAACATGAAGATAGCTGAAGTCGATGAGCTTCAAGCAGTGAACGGGTGTTATCTAAAGTGGTCAGCTGACTCTCCCGGAAAACCGACCAGTACGTCGATGCCGATGGCAGCATCGGGCAGGCGAGACCTGCACTCCTGAAGAATCGCCAGGAACTGTTCACGGGTAGTAGCGTCTGTTCATCTGCTTGAGAATATCATTATCGCCGCTTTGCAGCGGTATATGCAGGTGCGGCATGAAATTGTCCGTCTCACTCATCAGAGTAAAGCAATGACTGGACTGATTTCAAGCGGTTCAATCGATGATAAGCGAAACCTGACGTCCGGCATTGTTGTGCAAAGCAATTCCATCATGCTGCGATATCATATGCCTCGTTCAGATCTCTGCCGTACTGTCCGACATGAATGCCGGTTACAACTATTTCCCGATGACCGGCAGCGCCGATACCTGAGGGCCTGCTCCAGCACCTCATCTATCGGCAGGCTTCGGCTTCGTCCCCGGGTGAATGGAACAATACAATAGCTGCAGAAACTGTTGCAGCCGTCCTGTATGCGGAGATACGCCCTGGTGCGATTGGCGAAGCTGGCTGACCGGCAAATCACAGATCTTCCTTGGGACTGCGTTTGCAGATCATCGCTGATCATATCCTCCTGATAGCTGTTGTCAAGGACATGAGGAACCAGCAGATCTTTTTGATCATTGCCGATAATGCAGAGACGATGGGAAGAGATACCATCCATGTTCCTGATTTCTCTCAGCTGCCATCTGGGCATGGCAGCCGGTAACAACGATAGCAGCATTTTTATTTGCACGTGCTGCTTTTCGGATAAGCTGTCGTGACTGTCCACTTGCTTTACCGGTTACTGCACAGGTGTTAATAACGATAATATCAGCATCATCCATTGTTTCAGCAGCAGTATGCCCCGGCATTTTCAAAACTGTTTTTTATTGAAGCCGATTCAAACTGGTTAACCTTGCAGCCCAGCGTGGTAATAAATGTTTTTTTCATGGGAAGTTGGTTATGCAAAAGAGAGGAGTCACTGTCCTGAAACGATTTCTCCGGAGCCGACAACCTTGTCGCCGTCATAAAACACGGCATATTGCCCGGGTGCAACGGCTCGTTGGGCTTCATCAAAACTCAGTCTGAACGAATCTTTTGAAATCCAGGTAAAACGCGCTGCCGCACCGGGGTGGGAATAACGGATTCGAACGAGTATCTGCGGTTGTTCTTCCGGTATCATCCTGTTAATCCAGTGGGCATTGCAGGCGATCAGGGACGAGGAAAAAAGATCTTTGTTCTTTCCGACCACCAGGACATTGTCAGGTAATCGAGAGAACAGACATACCAGGGTGATACATCGGGAAGGCCGAGACCGCGGCGCTGTCCGATGGTATAGTGATATAGTCCCAGTGTCTGCCAAGTTCCCTCCCGTCCGCTGAGATGATGGGGCCGGGGACAAGAGAGGCTCTTTGTCGTTTTCAAGAAAAGCGCTGAGTCGTTTGTTTTTGAGAAAACAGATGTCCTGGCTTTCTATTCCCCTGAAATCGCTATAGCCGTTGTGTTCCACGAAACGATAAATATCATCTTTCGACATCGAACCGAGTGGAAACATGACCCGGGAAAGCTGCTGCTGGGTGAGTCTTGAAAGAAAGTAGGACTGGTCTTTTTTGGCATCAACTCCGGTGTACAGAAAATATTCATTTTCGATGCAGTCTAGGCGGGCATAATGACCTGTTGCCACACGAGTCATGCCTGCTGAGAGAATTGCATCCATGAATAAGCCAAATTTTATTTCCCGGTTACAGATCATGCAGGGATTCGGTGTCCTGCCGTGAAAATAGCTGCCGGTGAAATAATCCAGCACCCGTTTTTTGAAATCTGCCTTCAGGTCAATGATGTGCAGCGGTATGCCCATCGTTGCAGCAAGATGCTCAACTCTGTTCTTCTGCTCCTCGAAGTCGGGCTGTGCAAGATCCATGAAAAATCCCTCCACTGCGAAGGATCCTTTGAGTATCAGGGCGGCGGCAGTTGAATCGACACCACCGCTCATTGCTATACCGACAGGTTGACGTGTCATTGGAAAATCTTGCAACAAGACTCATTTTTATTTAAGAAAAGAGCACACAACGTACAATCACGTGTTTTTCCCTTACAGCCTAAGCCTGAAATTGATCAGAGCAAGCACAATAATGTACCATGAACCAAAAAAAAAGCAGTAATCTCTCTTTCTCTATTCCAGAACTTCTTGCTCCCGCGGGCAGTTTTGAGAAACTTGTAACAGCAATTCACTATGGAGCCGATGCTGTCTACCTCGGTGGCGCAAGATACGGGCTCCGGGCAAAAGCCGGAAATTTCAGCAACGAATCCATTCGTGAGGCGGTAATGTATGCGCACCAGAACAACGTGAGAATTTATGTGACCGTAAACATCATCGCCCATGGTGATGATTTTGATGGCCTCGAAGACTATCTTCTGCTGCTGGAACGCGCCGGAGTCGATGGTCTTATTATATCCGATCCCGGAATTTTAATGCTTGCCGGAAAGACCGTCCCCGGTCTGCCGATACACCTGTCGACACAGGCCAATGTGACAAATCCGCAGGCCGCATCATTCTGGATCGGCCAGGGGGTCTCCAGGCTCAACCTGGCGCGGGAACTTTCTCTTGCGGAGATTCGCAGAATCAGGGAAAACGTGACCGCCGAACTGGAGGTCTTTGTTCATGGTGCGCTGTGCATTTCTTATTCCGGCAGATGCATGCTTTCCAGTTACATGACCGGCCGGGATGCAAACCAGGGCAACTGCGCCCATCCCTGTCGATACAGCTACGCGCTGGTCGAGGAAAAGCGGCAAAATGAGTTTTTTCCTGTAGAAGAAGATCGGCGGGGCACCTATATCTTCAATTCAAAGGATCTCTGTCTGCTCAGACGCCTGCCGGAACTGGTGGCTGCAGGGATAGATGCGATCAAGGTCGAAGGCAGAATGAAATCAATCTTTTATGTCGGCGGTGTCATCAGGGTATACCGGGCTGCTCTGGATTATCTTGAAAGCCTTGACCCTTCGCTCTGGATACATCCTGGAAAAATCGTTATTCCAGAGGAAATGCTTCAGGAAATTGCCCGAACCGGGACGCGCGATAGTACAGAAAATTTCTTTGATGATCGCCCGGGGGGAGACGAAATGCTCTATCGCACCTCCCGTTTTGAGCAAACCTATGAACCGGTCGCCGTCATCCGGGAGATAGGGGTGCAGCCGCTGGTAGAAGCCCGAAATGTGCTGATCGTCGGAGAGGGCATTGATTACATGCAACAATCCATTGCCACCAGTCGGTTCATCGTTGAAAAAATGGAAAACGAGAGCGGGCACGAAGTGCAGCGGGCAAATCCCGGGAACAGGGTGTGGCTGACGCTGACCGGAGAGCGGGAGCTATTGAAAAAAGATGGTATTTTCAGGCGCAGAAAGCCGGCCAAAAGCCATGCTTCTGCACCTGAAGCTCATTAAGGTGTTTATTTCTTACGCAAGATTTCCTGCTGCCAGAACGTCGGCCCTGTCTTGTGAACGGCATTCCCGCCGGAGTCGACGGCAACAGTTACCGGCATGTCCTCTACTTCAAATTCATAGATAGCCTCCATGCCGAGGTCCTCAAAGGCTACGATGCGGGAATTTTTTATCGCCTTTGAGACAAGATAGGCCGCTCCGCCGACTGCCATCAGGTAAACCGCCTGGTATTTTTTGATCAGGGCAACGGTTTCATCTCCCCGCTCGGCCTTGCCGATCATCCCGAAGAGTCCTGCCCGGGAGAGCATCATCTCGGAATATTTGTCCATCCTCGTTGAGGTGGTGGGTCCTGCGGGGCCGACAACTTCATCGCCTACCGGATCGACCGGGCCCACATAATAGACGAAGCGGCCGTTGAAATCGACGCCGTCAGGCAGTGGTTTGCCTTCATCCAGCAGGCTCCTGATGCGGTTATGCGCGGCATCGCGGCCGGTCAGAATTTTGCCGTTGAGCAGCAGGGTGTCTCCGGCCTTCCATGCACTGATCTGCTCTCTGCTGATGCTGTCGAGGTTAACCCGCTTGACATTTTCGCCGGCCGCCATCGGGATTTCCGGCCAGGCGTTGATATCGGGGGCTGCCAGATGTATTGGACCGCTGCCGTCAAGGCTGAAATGGATATGGCGGGTTGCCGCGCAATTGGGAATCATCGCGACTGGAAGCGAGGCGGCATGGGTTGGAAAATCCAGGATCTTGACGTCGAGCACCGTGGTGAGGCCGCCCAGTCCCTGGGCCCCGATGCCCAGGTCATTTGCCGCTTCATATATATCCAGTCGCAGCTTTTCCAGTTCATCTGCCGGGCCGCGCTCGATTAATTCGTGAATATTAACCGGCGCCATAAGGGACTCCTTGGCAAGACACATGGCCTTGTCGATGGTTCCGCCGATACCGATGCCGAGTATGCCGGGGGGGCACCATCCGGCGCCCATGGACGGCAGGGTCTTTTTCACCCAGTCAACAATTGAGTCTGCCGGGTTAAGCATCGCCATCTTGCTTTTATTTTCGGAACCGCCGCCTTTTGCCGCAATGTTCACCTCGACCTGATCTCCTTTCACCATTTCAACATGAACTACTGCCGGTGCATTTGTCTTCGTGTTTATGCGATGGTCGCCAGCGGGGGGTGAAACGATTGATTTGCGCAGCGGGTTGGTCGCACTGTTGTAAGCCCGTGCGACACCTTCATCAACCATCTCCTGGATTGTCCAGTCGCTGTCAAAACCGCTTTTCATCCCCAGTTTGATGAATACAGTGATAATGCCGGTATCCTGGCAGATCGGGCGCTTTCCGATGGCGCACATGCGCGAGTTTATCAGGATTTGGCCGATGGCATCCTTTGCCGCCTGATTTTCCTCTTTGCTGTAGGCCCTGTGCATTGCCTCGACAAAATCAAGCGGGTGATAGCAGCTGATATACTGCAGACTGTCTGCAATCGAGTTGATGAAATCTTCGGTTTTGATGACTGCCATGTGTAGTTTCTCCTGTGGTATGCTTGTTTGATGAACGAATGATGCTTTTGGGGTGGTCTCTTTCAGCGTATGCGAACCCGGTCCCGGTGGTAACCCGAGGGAGCTGTCGCGTTGGGCATAACAATACCGTATTTTCCAATGATTGTCCCCGGGCTGGTTACCGAGTTACAGCCGGTCTGGGCATGGTCGCCAAGAATAGCCCCAAATTTTCTCATGCCGGTATCCAGCAGTTTTCCTTCGACCACTATGCTGATCGTGCCGGAAATAAACTTGAGATTGGCAAATTTGGTGCCGGCTCCGAGGTTGGCATGATTTCCAAGAATTGAATCCCCCAGGTAGGCAAAGTGGCCGGCCTTGGCATCGTCGAGAAAAACTGAATGCTTTACTTCGGTCGTATGCCCGACAACACAGCGGTCACCGATAAGGCAATAGCCGCGCATGTAGGCTCCCTGGCGAATTTCGGTCAGGTTTCCGATGACTGCCGGCTCCTTGACGGTTGCCCCCCCCTCAATCAGACTCGCCGTACCGATTGCGATTCTCGCCCCGGTCAATATTGCTCCTGCCATGATCAGGGAAGCACCGTCCAGCCTGCTGCCTTTTCGGGAAATGGCAAGATTACCTTTCCCAACACCGCCATGGACGATTTTGCACTCCTTTGCAGGAATAAGGTTATTATCAAAGAGAACAACTGGTTCGACAAGCGGAATTCCATCTGCTATCGGCTCGAGTATCCCGGCTGGGTAGGGATATGAATCCATGTAGTCTTTCAGGTTGCCAAGCGCCGACCAGACCGGTTCAGAACCGGAAAATATGGCTTTGTGCGCAAAGTTAGTCGTGTCAAACAGCGATTCAGCGAGCAGCATAGAGCGTCCTGGGTTTAAATTGATGGTAAAATTACAATTGTGCTCGAAAATAAACAATATGGTTGAATTGCAGCAATTGATCAAGAAATTTTCAGGTTGGCGCTGCAAACCACCATAAGAGTCTTGACTTAAAGATTCTCAATGTTTAGGTTTTTCACGGTTTTTTCGACTATTGATTTCATCGTTTGCAGAATAGTGGAGAGCTTTGGAATTCCTTTGAAATTTAATAATAGTTTTCAACCGCTTGATGGTTGTGGAGGTGTAAGTGGAATTTAATGATTCGCTCAGCTTAGGCATGGACGATTTCTCCAGTAATGAGGATTTTGAGATACCGGATCGGCTGCCGATGATGGCGGTCAGGGATGTCGTCATTTTTAATTATATGATTATCCCGCTGTTTGTCGGTCGACCGGGTTCTGTCGAAGCTGTCAATGAGGCATTGAACTCAAACAAATTACTCATGCTGGTTACCCAGCGTGATGCGACAAAGGACAACCCGTCCACCGACGATCTCTACGATGTGGGCATGGTCTGCATGATCATGCGCACGCTGAAACTGCCGGATGGCCGCCTGAAGGTTCTCGTGCAGGCCATGTCCAAGGCACGGGTAACCAAGTATCTCAGAACTGAGCCATCCTATCAGGTGTCTGTTGAGGTCGTCGAAGATGAAGAGTGCGGTGAGATTACCGTGGAAGTTGAAGCGCTGATGCGCACCGTCAGGGATCAGACTGAAAAAATCATGTCTCTGAGGGGGATACTTTCTGCCGATCTGATGATGATTATCAACAATATCGAGGATCCGGGCAGGCTTGCTGACCTCGTCGGATCAAATCTGCGGCTGAAAATTGTCGAGTCCCAGTCTATCCTGGAAGAGGTGAACCCGGTGAGACGACTTCGCCTGGTCAGCACCCTGTTGAGCAAGGAGCTGGAGGTTTCAACCGTTCAGGCCAAGATCCAGAATGAAGCAAAAGAAGAAATGTCCAAGTCTCAACGGGAGTATATCCTGCGTGAACAGCTTCATGCTCTGCAGAAAGAACTCGGCGATACCGACGAGCGCACCCAGGAGATCGAAGAACTTGAGCAGAAAATCAAGAAAACCAAGATGCCCAAGCCGATCCGCAAGGAGACCAAAAAGCAGCTCAGCCGGATGGAGATGATGCATCCCGACTCCTCTGAAGCGACTATCATCCGCACCTATATCGACTGGATTCTCGATGTACCATGGAAAAAAGGAACCAAAGACCGACTTGAACTGAAAGCGGCAAAACAGGTCCTTGACGAAGATCATTATGGTCTTGAACGGGTCAAAGAGAGAATTCTCGAGTATCTTGCCGTGCGTAAGCTGAATCAGTCAACCAAGGGGCCGATCCTCTGTTTTGTCGGACCTCCAGGTGTCGGTAAAACCTCTCTCGGGCAGTCAATTGCCCGTGCAATGGGGCGCAAATTTCATCGCATCTCCCTTGGCGGAATGCGGGACGAGGCGGAAATCACGGGGACACCGGAGAACCTATATCGGTGCCATGCCGGGGCGGATCATCCAGGGGCTTGAAGACGGTGAAGTCCAATAATCCGGTGTTCATGATGGATGAGATAGACAAGGTCGGTGCAGATTATCGCGGTGATCCGTCTTCTGCGCTGCTTGAAGTTCTTGATCCGGAACAGAATTTTGAATTTTCCGATCACTACCTCAATCTGCCGTTTGACCTCTCCAAGGTGATGTTCATAACCACTGCCAACATGAGTGACACCATCCCGGGACCGCTTCTTGACCGGATGGAGGTGATCCGACTCTCCGGCTATACGCTGGAGGAAAAGCTGGCGATTGCCGACCGCTATCTTATCCCCCGCCAGATCAGTGAAAACGGTTTGAAACCTTCCAAAATCCGTTTGGGTGAGGACACGATTAATCTGATCATCACTCATTATACCAGAGAAGCGGGTTTGAGAAATCTTGAACGGGAGATAGGCAAGGTCTGCCGCAAAGTGGCACGGAAGATTGCCGAAGGCGGCAAAGGTCCCTATACCGTCTCTGCCAGAAATCTTCACAAATATCTCGGACCTCCCAAAATCATACCGGAATCCGAGCAGGAAACACTCGATCAGCCGGGATTGGTAACCGGGCTGGCCTGGACGGAGGTTGGCGGCGAAATATTGCAGATAGAAGTCAACCTGATGCCAGGCAAAGGCAAGCTGATCATGACCGGGCAGCTCGGCGAGGTGATGAAAGAGTCGGCGCAGGCGGCTTTGACCTATTGCCGCAGCCGCTCGGCTGACCTTGGTGTCGCTGAGGATTACTTTGACAAGACAGACATACATATCCATGTTCCGGCAGGTGCCATACCAAAAGATGGGCCTTCTGCCGGAATAACCATGGCAACCGCTCTTTATTCGGCAATCTCCGGCCGCAAAGTTGCACTAGGGGTCGCCATGACCGGTGAAGTGACCCTGCGGGGCAGGGTTCTGCCCATCGGCGGCCTCAAGGAAAAAGCGCTTGCTGCCCTGCGTGCTCACATAACAAAG
This sequence comes from uncultured delta proteobacterium, assembly GCA_963696725.1. GTDB lineage: Bacteria > Desulfobacterota > Desulfobulbia > Desulfobulbales > Desulfocapsaceae > MADRE3. Next base: position 45,337 of record CAVOLI010000009.1, on the reverse strand, counting down.
GTGATTATTCCTGATCAGAACAAGAAAGATCTGGTTGAAATTCCAAAAAATATCAGACAGCAGATGACGTTCTTTCCTGTCAAGGACATGGATGAGGTCATTGAGGTTGCCTTTGGAAAGGGTATAAAGCAGGGAAACCTGAAAGGATAATCAATAATTTGTGACCGGCACCCAAGAAGAAAAGCCCGGAACTGGTCATAACCGACCAAGGATTGTCCTCTGGACGATCCTTGGTCTGTTTCTCGGTTTCCTGTTGTCCGCGGCATGGTTTCTCCACTATGCTCTGAAACCCGGTCCTGCCGTTGACGAAGCGTCTGTCATCGTCTTTATTCCTCAAGGTACTTCTACAAAGAACATTTCCTCTCTTCTCGCTGAAAAAAAGCTGGTTTATGCTGATTTCAGATTTCTGGTCCTGATTCGGTTGATGGGCAAATCTGCAAATCTTCAGGCCGGAGAGTTCCGGCTCAAGACCAACCAGAGTCCTGTAGACCTGATAAAGGAGCTCACGCATGCCCGCCCGGTGGAGCACAGCGTAACTATTCCCGAAGGTTTTTCACTTGTCGAGATTGCCGAAATATTCTCAGCAGGCGGCTGGGTTGATAAGGAACGGTTTATTGAAATGGCGCACGATGCGCACCTTATTGAGCAGCTTGGCCTGGAAGGTATCGACAGCCTCGAAGGATATCTCTTTCCCGATACATATCACCTGATAAAACCATCCAGAGGTGAAGCGGAAATCATCACAATGCTTGCCAGGCGCTCACTTTCTATCTGGCAGGGTCTCGCCGGTAAAAACAGCAGCGGCTTGAGTATGCACCAGGTTTTTACCCTGGCATCAATGATAGAAAAAGAGAGTGGCGCTGGCGAGGAACGGCCGATTATTGCCTCGGTTTTTTTTAACCGGCTGGAAAAGAGGATGAAACTGCAGTCTGACCCGACCGTCATTTATGGGTTACGCAGCTTCAACACTGCCTTGACCCGGACAGATCTGAAGACAGAAACACCGTATAATACCTATGTGATTCCGGCCCTTCCGCCAGGACCGATCTGCAGCCCGGGGGCGCAGGCATTGCAGGCTGTTTTGTTTCCCAGCGAAACGGAGTATCTCTACTTTGTTTCAAAAAATGATGGAACACACTACTTTTCCAAATCATTACAAGAGCATAATCGAGCGGTTCGAAAATACCAGAGGCGCGGCAGTAAAAAATCCGGTCAATGAAATGATGGAAAATTTAACGACTTCTGCTATGTTTCAATTTTCGTCTGCCAAGTGTTCCCCATGGCGTTATTTTGGAGACAGATAGTGAAGGTCGCATTGACTCAGATAAATCCGGTAATTGGCGATTTTGCCGGCAATTGTAAAAAAATCGTCGCCTATTCCCACGAAGCCGCTGAACGTGGCTGCAGTCTGGTTATTTTTCCGGAACTTGCGGTTTCCGGTTATCCGCCGCTTGATCTGCTTGAGCGAAACTCTTTTATCCGTGACCATGAGGCAGCGCTTGCCCGGCTGCTGTCTGAACTGCCCCGGATCGATGTGATGATCGGAGCTATTGAATCCAGGCAGGGCGGGTCAGGTAAACCGCTCTACAACAGTGCACTGGTCTGCCGTTCGGGGGCAATCATTCATCGGACCCGGAAGCGTCTGTTGCCTGCCTATGATGTTTTTGATGAAAATCGCTATTTCGAGCCCGGTGGTGTTCCCGAGATCTATGAGCTGGACGGCAAAAAATTCGCGATAACCGTCTGTGAAGACATCTGGCATCACACGGTTGGTGAATACAGGGTCGAGCCGGTCAGGGACATCTTTGACCACGCTTCCCGGCTTAACGCCCGCATTGACATTCTCGTCAATATTTCGGCATCTCCCTATCACCGTGGCAAAACAAGAACAAGAAGGGCCATTTTTTCATCGCTCTGCGTCGATTTCAACACCCTGTTTCTTTATATAAACCAGGTTGGCGGGCAGGATTCCCTGCTTTTCGACGGTCACAGCTGTGCCCTTGACAAAAGTGGTGCAGTCATCGCCAACGCGCACCGTTTTCAGGAAGACTTAATTGTTGTCGACGTCGACAGCCTTGATGGTGACAGGCGTCTTTACGATGACGAAGGCGAAATTCGCTCGATCCATGATGCGCTGGTAATGGGGACAAGGGATTACGTGTGCAAGAGCGGCTTCAGTTCAGCTGTTCTGGGCCTTTCGGGAGGGATCGACTCGGCCTTGACGGCGACGCTTGCGGTGGAGGCACTTGGTGCCGAAAACGTGCTCGGTGTTGCGCTGCCGTCTCCGTACAGCTCTGTCGATTCGCTCGAAGATGCAGAGCTGCTGGCAACACGATTGGGGTGCCGGTTTGAAACGATTGCAATCGGCCCTCTCTTTGACTGTTATCGAAAGACCCTTGATCAACTGTTCAGCGGGCTCGAGGAGGATGTTGCCGAACAGAATATCCAGGCCCGTATACGGGGTAACCTGTTGATGGCCCTCTCAAATAAATTTAACCAGCTGCTGCTGACGACCGGCAACAAGAGCGAGATGGCGGTCGGTTACTGCACCCTTTACGGGGACATGAGCGGCGGATTGGCGGTTATTTCCGATGTGCCCAAGCAGCTGGTCTACGAGCTTGCCCGCTTTGTCAACCGGCATCAGGAGATAATTCCGCTGCGATCTATTACCAAACCGCCCACCGCCGAGCTCAGGCCGGGACAGTGCGACCAGGATGACCTTCCCCCCTATGATTTGCTTGACCGGATTCTGCAGCTCTACCTCGAGGAGGGTTATGGCCGCCGGCAGATTATTGACCAGGGCTATGACCGTGATGTCGTTGATGATGTGGTCAGGAGAATCAGGATCAATGAATACAAGCGAAAACAGGCACCGATCGGCTTGAAAGTCACCAGCAAAGCCTTTGGCTTCGGCAGGCGCTTGCCGAACGTTCAAAATTACCGGGGCTGATCACGACACCTATGGTCCGCCTTCCCTTATCCCCAAGACAGGTTGTTTCAGTTCTTGCCTTTTCGGCACTGGTTTGTGCCTTCATCTATCTGGTCTACCGTGAATTTCAGATCAAGCGGCCCGAAGAGATGTATATAACCACCTCGGGCAGGGTAGACATGTGTCTGTTCTGCCATACCACAGAGAAACTCGATCCCGCCCACGATGCCAAGGTAATCGGCTGCACTCCCTGTCATCTCGGTGATCCGCTGGCTGTTGATAAAGACAAGGCCCATGTTGGTATCATAAACAATCCCGGCGATTTGAGAGTGGCTGAGAAGACCTGCGGGGTTGAAGAATGCCACCCCACGGATATCAAGAAAGTAAAAAATTCCCTGATGGCCACCAACCGCGGTATCCTCGGGACACTGCTCTACTATTGGGGTGAAAGCGATTCCCAGGACACGGACCTGACGGTGGAGACACTGCTTGACACTGGCCGTACATCGCTTGCCCTTGACTATTATCGAAAGCTCTGCGGCACCTGCCACTTGTGGAAGCAGAAAAATGACCTCGAAGGAGTCGCACCATTTTTCAACGAGAAGGGCGGTGGCTGTTCAGCCTGTCATTATGTGATGCCTGCCGGGCATGAACGTCCGGCCGTTACCGACCCGGAGACTGAGGATCCTGAGGAGAACAAGAATTTTGTTCACCCGCTGGTTACCAGCAACGTGCCTGACGCAAACTGTGTCCGCTGTCATAACCGCTCGGGTAGGATCGGGCTCTCCTACACCGGAGTTTTTGAGTCTGAGGGGTATGGTACGCCTTATGAGATCGGTCGCCTGACAGCAAAGAAACTTCCCGGAAACCGCTTCTATCTGGACCTTGCCGATGACATTCACCATCGCCAGGGGATGAGCTGCATTGATTGTCACACCAGAGACGAGATTATGGGTGATGGAACGAGTTATGCTCATTATGAAGAGCAGCTTGAAATTTCCTGTAAAGTCTGTCATAGCCAGAAACCCGGTATGACGAGAAAAAACAACATGTTGAGCAATGTGGAATTGCTGGACGAGAGCCATAAGCTGCGCGGTAAGGTTGATGACAGGCTGTGGAATCTGAGACCCCCGAAGCCAGGAGTCTGCGATTTTTCCGGGCATCGACGAGTTACCTGTGAGTCGTGCCATTCAACCTGGGTCCCGCAATGCTATGGCTGTCATGCCAAGCGCGATGAATCCCTGACCCATCTCGATAAACTGAGTCTTGAGGAGACCCCGGGGCGCTGGGAGGAAGGACGCTCCTATATCAGGTATCAGCAGCCGATGCTTGCCGTCTGGGCAGAAGAGATTGTCATCGTAACCCCCGGTTGTCAGGATATTGTCACGGTGGTTGACAAGGATGGGGAGCTGGAAAAAAGTTTTGATCGCTTCACAATGGCGGCGATAAATCCTCACACCACCCAAAAAGAGGGGAGAAGCTGTGAAGATTGCCACAGTTCAACAAGGAGTGTGGGCCTAGGTGAAGGAAGGCTTTTTGTTGAAGACGGACAGGTGCGGTTCTCAGCCCTTGACCAGGGGATTGAGAGTGCAAGCGGACAGACCGTCGGTTTTGACACCTTTGTCGCCCTTGACGGAACACCGCTGCAGCATGGTTCCCGTGCAGACCTCAGACCGTTCAATGGTGACGAACTCCGGAAGATCCTGCAGATAGGCAGCTGCGTCGGCTGTCACAATTCCTATCTGGATCCTGCCTGGAAAAACTATACCGAGCAGACGGTGTGTTCGAGGGTGGGAGCTGATGATTATTTTATTGGTGCAACCTGGCCGCAGGCGCCAGGGAAACAGGAAAAACCAGAGATAAAAGAGGAATAATTATTTCAAGGGTAGAAGGAAATACGCAGGGCCTCAAGAAGCACCAGCTCAAGCTGCTTGAGCGCATCAGCTCCAGGCGGGTTCCCCGGGAACTGGTAATTGGTGCCGAGATGGCCCGGGCTGTCTGTGAATTGTCGTTTGAGTTAAACCGTCAGGTCGGGCTGCTGATTGATCGTTCGGGCAAGGTGGTGACGATCGTTGTCGGTGACCACAACCGGCTGGTGATCCCTCCATTGTCGCACCTGCGCTCGTCAGGGGGAAGGCTCAGGGGGGTCAGGCTGGTTCATACCCATCCAGGCGGGGACGATATTTCTGATGATGACCTGATGGACCTGCTTTTTCTCCGCCTCGACCTGATATCGGTTATCAAGATTACCGGCGAGGGGTTGCCCGAGCGTATCTACTCCGCCCATCTTCTGCCGGCTGCAGTTGACGGTAAAAGCTGGGCCTTTCTTGACCCCGTACATCCGGCCCAGCAGCGTGATTCGTTCACCGAGATGATCGGGGCGCTGGAGGAGGAATTCAGCAGGGACCGGAGCGGAGTCGGGGGACCGCAGGATCAGGACAGGGCAATTCTGGTGAGTGTTACAACCGAGTCACGCCAGAAGGCGGAGGCCTCGATGAACGAGTTGGCGGAGTTGGCCCGATCGGATGAGATTCTGGTTCTTGACAAGGTGCTGCAGCGACGAAAACAGATCAACCCTCGTTTTATTCTCGGCAAGGGCCGTCTTACCGAGATTGTTATCCAGGCCCTGCAGCTGGATGCAAACCTACTGATTTTTAATCAGGAACTGAATCCATCGCAGGTCCGCTCAATTACCGATTTTACCGATCTGCGGGTAATTGACCGGACCCAGCTGATACTCGATATCTTCGCACATCGGGCGCAGAGCAGGGAAGGCAAGCTCCAGGTTGAGATGGCACAACTGAAATATATGCTTCCCCGGCTATCGTCTCGGGATGATGCCCTTTCACGACTGACAGGAGGAATTGGAGCAAGAGGACCGGGTGAGACGAAACTTGAGATAGACAGGCGGCGGATAAACGACCGGCTGGCACGGCTGGGCAAAGAGCTGAAGACGGTTGCCAAGGAACGTTTTCGAAGAAGGGCACAGCGGAGAAAGAAGGAGCTGCCGGTCATCTCTCTTGTCGGCTATACAAATGCCGGCAAGTCAACCCTGTTAAATACCCTTACCAACAGCGACATAAACGCTGAAGACAAGCTGTTTGCAACGCTTGACCCCACCAGCCGTCGCCTGAGATTTCCAGAAGAGATTGAGGTGATAATCACCGATACGGTTGGATTCATCAACAATCTGCCGGCGGATCTTCTACAGGCTTTTAAGGCAACACTTGAAGAGCTTGAGGAAGCAGACCTGCTCGTGCACGTGGTCGATCTCTCCAACCCGGAATACCGTTATCATATCGAAGTGGTTGACAACCTGTTGGTGGAACTCGGCCTTGGCACCATCCCCTGCCTCAAAGTCTATAACAAGACAGACCTCTTTGACGGTCCGGAAAGAGAGCAGATGGGGATCGGAGCCGATGCGATTGCTCTGAGCGCACTTGACTCGTCAACGTTCGGACCGTTTCTGGAGCGAGCCCAGCAGATGATGCGAAAGGTAATCGGAGGAGAAAATCAGGGTTGGAGGTAGAATCCCAGCTCCTTCTCAAAAGGCTGGTGACTGATGAATTCACAGCCGATATAATTGTCTTTGACTGCCTTGATCTCCACTTCCTTGCTGAGTCTCGTACTCTTGTGATTGTCAAGGACAAAATCGATAAGAGCCTTCTGGCCGATTTGGATGTTATGTGTCCCGGAAACGGTGAATCCAAGTCCGCCCCGGGAAACATTGTGGATTGAAGCGCTGCCGCCTCCCCCGCCTTCCGAGATGATTCGATACATTCCCTGCAGTTCTGATAATTTACGATAGTGTTTGCGAAATTCCAAGTAGGCCAGAAAAGCTGTGTCGCAATTGCATCGTACTTTGATTGTATGCTTCCTGCCGCAATACCTGGCAACGGGTATGCGTTTTGTCCTGCTGCACTTCGGGCAGCTGATCGTCGCATTGTTGTTTGAAACGAATACTTTTTCAGATCTTAGGGGCCGCCTGGCCGAGAGTGTCACGGGCATCATAAAGTCCTTTTAATTCCGGATTGTTCGATCATCGTGCAACAGAAAGACACGTCTCTTTAATGGTACCTAATCCAACGAGAAAAATCCAGAAAGGCTCGGCAAAAACATTGCTTCTGGAGGGGAAAACGGAACTGTGGAGGTTGATCCGACAGGAATCTAATCGTAGATAATGGCGCTGTAACGCTCAAGGAGTTTTTCGGTCCGGGTATCGAGCTGGCCGGCAACTTCGTGGATGGCATACTTTTTCCCGCATTCATCGCAGCGCATCTGAACGGAGCCGCAGCTTCTCAGTACTTCAAGTGAACCAGAACATTCATTGCATTTCATGACGCTTCCAACAGCTCCGCTCTGGTAAAAAGAGCCTTTAACGGGTAGCCTTTTTCAGCAAGAATCGCTGTTCCACCCTCCTGCCGCTCAACAACGGTGACAACCAGTCCAACGGTAAAACCGGCTGCCTCGACCCGTTCAATAACCTTGAGCAGCGTTCCTCCAGTGGTGACGACATCCTCGACAAGGGCGACCCGACAGCCTGGCGTCATGTTTTTCAAACCCTCGATATAGTTGCCGGTACCGTGTCCTTTTGCTTCTTTGCGCACAATAAAGGCGGGGATAGGGGCGTTCTCGAGAAAACTTACCAGTGACACCGCCGTGACCAGCGGGTCGGCACCCAAGGTCATACCACCGACAGCCTGGATAGGAGGCGATTCTTCCTTGATGAGGTCGAAGAGCAGCTTGCCGCAGAGGTATGCACCTTCGGCACTGAGCGTTGTCTGTTTGCCGTCAATATAAAAATCAGAGGTTTTTCCCGAGGTCAGGGTGAAGGTCCCTTTCCGGTATGATTTTTCCAGTAATATCGATTTTAAGCGTGCTCTGTTAATCATGAATTCTGTCCATTGAACCTGAAAATATCTCTCTATATGGCGAGGACTGCGGAGAATCCCGTCAATCCTACCTGTTTTTTCCAAATGATAAAAGAAAAAACTCGCCAAACCAAAAATACTAATGTTATCCTATATTATTGCCACCTTTACATCTGCCTTGATAATAAAAACGCTTATGTTCGAGCCTCTTGCAGAATGATGATTTTCGTTCAAAATCAAGGCATGCGAAAAATTTTACCGCAGGCATATAATTGATATTCCGAGGATAAAATTTTTTAGCATAACGCGGAGGTTGAGCGAAAAGGGCGTTTTGCAAAAGGCTCGTTCAATTTAACGATAGAGGTATGAATTATGTGCGGTATTGTCGGCTATGCAGGCCACAGGAGGGTTGTTTCGGTTCTGCTGGAAGGGCTGAAACGTCTTGAGTATCGGGGCTATGACTCTGCAGGGATCGTCTATCATCAGAACGACGCGCTTATCAAATACCGTTGTGAGGGCAAGCTCTCCGGGCTTGAAACCCTTCTCGATGAGGCGATCATTGCAGATGCCCGCATCGGGCTGGGACATACCCGCTGGGCAACCCATGGCGCTCCGACAACAGAAAATGCCCATCCTCATGCTGACTGCAGCGGGAGGCTGGTCGTTGTTCACAACGGCATTATCGAAAATTATCATTCTCTGAGGGAAGAACTCATTGCGCAGGGGCACATATTCACCTCTCAAACCGATACCGAGGTGCTTGCACATCTCATCGAGCAGTACCTGGAATCTGATCTGGTCGAGGCGGTGCGGAAGGCGCTTGGAAGAGTGGACGGCAGCTACGCACTGGGTGTGTTGTCCGCCGATTTTCCGGATATGCTCATTGCCGCCCGGAACCAGAGCCCGCTTGTTCTTGGTGTTGATGAAGGCGGCGGCTCGTTTCTTGCCTCGGATATTCCAGCACTGCTGCCCTATACCAGGAAGGTGATTTTCCTTGAGGATGAGGAGCTGGCAATCCTGACCGACACGAGTCAATCGGTTATCTCACTGGTGACCGGAGCTCCGGTCTCAAAAGAGATCAGCACAATTGACTGGAATGCGGCGATGGCTGAAAAAGCCGGCTACAAGCATTTCATGCTCAAAGAGATATACGAGCAGCCCCAGGCAATTACCAACACGGTCAGCGGCAGAATCAACCTTGAGACCGGTGAGGTGGTGCTGCCTGAGATGAAACTTTCCAGCGAGGATTTAAACGCAATCGACCGTATATTTATCGTTGCCTGCGGCACATCATGGCATGCCGCCCTGGTGGCAAAATACTGGATCGAAAAATATGCAAAAATTCCGGTTGAAGTGGATATTGCCTCGGAGTTCCGATACCGGAGTCTCATCATCAATGAGCGTGTCCTGACCATAGCAATTTCCCAGTCCGGAGAGACCGCGGACACGCTTGCCGGTATCAGGCGGGCAGCAAAAATGGGTTCCCGGGTCATTACCATCTGCAATGTGGTGGGCTCGACCATGACCCGCGAAGCCGATGGTATCCTCTATACCCACGCAGGCCCTGAGATCGGTGTGGCTTCAACCAAAGCCTTCACCTCCCAGCTCGCCGCGCTCTATCTTTTTACGCTCTATCTCACTCAGGTAAAAAACACGCTTTCAGCCAGAAAGCGCAAAGAGCTTGGTCAGAAACTGATCCTGCTGGCCAAGACGATAAAGCAGGAACTGCCGAGACTCCGTGAGCAGATTGGTGTTATGATCGAATCGTTTTATGACTGTCGCGATTTTCTCTTTGTCGGCCGTGGGGTGAATTTTCCCATTGCCCTGGAGGGTGCGCTCAAGCTCAAGGAAATATCCTACATTCATGCCGAAGGCTATGCCGCCGGTGAACTGAAACACGGGCCGATTGCGTTGATTGACAAGGACATGCCGGTTTTTGGCGTGATCCCGAAAGACAGTGTCTACCAGAAAACGATTTCCAACGTCGAAGAGATTAAAGCGCGGCAGGGACGGCTTATTCTGCTCGGAACCGAAGGGGACGAACACCTGGCCCGTTTGACTGACGATGTGATTTACCTGCCGGCGGTTCATGAGGACCTCAACCCGATTTTGTATACGATTCCCGCTCAGCTGCTGTCCTATGAGATCGCCACGCGACGGGGATGCGACGTCGATCAGCCCCGCAACCTCGCCAAGAGTGTAACGGTTGAATAATGGTAACCCTTGGCATCGATGTCCTGCTTGCCGGAGGTGTGACCTGGAAGGCCGGGCAGCGGGCCGGGCTGCTCTGTAATCAGGCATCGGTAAACCGGGATCTTGTCCACACCCGAGTGCTTTTAAAACAGCTGCTGGGTGATAACCTGAGCTGTTTGTTCTCTCCCCAGCACGGGTTTTATGGTGAGAAACAGGATAACATGATCGAGTCAGCCAATGGTATCGATGAGGCGACGGGTGTGCCCGTTTTCAGCCTCTATGGTGAAACAAGACGGCCGACAGAGGCGATGTTTTCCTGTCTGGATGTGCTGATTGTCGATATCGCCGATGTCGGAACCCGCGTCTACACCTTTCTCTACACGCTGGCCTACTGCCTCGAGGAAGCGGCGAGGTACGGCAAGAAAGTGATTGTCCTCGATCGTCCAAACCCGATCGGAGGAGAGGCTGTTGAGGGTAATATTCTCGATACGGACTATTCGTCGTTTGTCGGACTCTATCCGCTGCCGATGCGCCATGGCCTGACGTTTGGCGAGCTTGCACATTATCTGAACCGGGAATATGCGCTTGATGCCGAACTCGATGTCGTGCCGATGCACGGCTGGAAACGGTCCATGTACTACCGTGATACCGGGTTGAAATGGGTCTTCCCGTCACCCAACATGCCGACTCCTGAAACGGCAGTCGTTTATCCCGGGCAGGTCATCTGGGAGGGCACCTCTGTCTCGGAGGGGAGGGGGACCACACTGCCGTTTGAACTGGTTGGCGCTCCGTGGTGGGAACATCGGCCGATACTGGAAAAACTCGCTGAGACCGAGCTGCCTGGCTGCTTTTTCAGGCCGCTGGTCTTCGAACCGACCTCCGGAAAGCAGGCGGGAAAGCGCTGTGTCGGCTTTCAACTCCATGTCACTGATCATCTGACGTTTAAACCCTACAGGACAAGTCTTGCGCTGTACCAGGCCGTCTTCATGCTCTACCCGGAGTTGTTCGAGTATAAGCAGCCGCCCTACGAGTACGAGTACGAAAAGCTGCCGATGGACCTGATTCTGGGAGATCGCGGCGTTCGATTAAAAATAGAACAGGGAACACCGCTTCAGGAACTCGAGCAGGGCTGGCGTGCGGAGCTTGATCTGTTTGATCAGCGGAGAAAAGGTTATTTTATTTATTGACATGCTATGATAGCGAGTTTTATGAAAAAGGAATTTGTGCTCGAAGAGCTGGCAAATCTGGTCGATGGGGATATAATCGGTGACAGAGACATGATTGTCAGAGGGTTCGGCCCACTCGAAACTGCCGGGCCTGAGGATTTGTCATTTCTTGTCAAGGCCGCAGCAAATGAGCTGGCCTCCCAGACATCTGCCGGCGCGCTCATCGTCCCGCAGGAGATCGAGGAGTCCGGCGGAAAGAATCTGATCAGGGTGAAAAACAGTTATCTGGCGGCGGCAATCATCCAGAACCATATGCTGCAGGAACCCTTTCATGGATCGGGTATTCACAACAGTGCCGTCGTCGGCAGCACCACTGCCATTCCCGCCCAGATCTCGGTTGCCGCCAATGCGGTTATCGGCGACAATGTCGTTCTCGGGGAGCGGGTCACCATAGAGTCGTGTGCGGTTATCGGCGATAATGTAACAATCGGGGAAGACTGCCAGATAAAAGCAAATGTCACCATCGGCAAAAACTGCGAACTGGGGGCACGGGTAACCATCCATTCGGGCACGGTCATCGGCAGCGATGGCTATGGATATGCTGCCGATGCGCAGGGAAAGCACATCAAACGTCCCCAGACCGGTATTGTCTGGATCGGTGACGATGTTGAGATAGGCGCCAACTGTTGTGTCGACCGGGCAACCTTTGGTGTTACCAGGATCGGGTCAGGCACAAAAATCGATAATCTGGTACAGGTTGCGCACAACGTGGAGATCGGTGAGAACTGTCTGCTCGTCGCCCAGGTGGGTATTGCCGGCTCGGTGATCCTTGGCCGTAACGTGGTTTTCGGCGGAAATGCCGGGGCTGCCGGGCACCAGCGTATCGGCGATGGGACCATGGTGGCCGGAAAGAGTGCCGTGCATGGCGATCAGCCTGCCGGCTCGATGCTTGCAGGAACACCGGCAATCCCGGCCAGGACCTGGTTCAAGGCCGCCTCATTGTTTGGCAAGTTACCGGAGATCGTCCGCGATATGAGGAGAATGAAAAAAGAACTGAACAGGCTTGCAGAGCTGCAAAATGACAAGGATTGAGGAATTGTAACATGGAAGAAATGGCAGAAATCAAAGATATTGATGTTCTGGGGATCATGCGACTGCTCCCCCACCGGTACCCCTTCCTGCTGGTTGACCGGATTACCGCTCTGCTTCCGAGGGTAAGCGTTGCCGGAATAAAAAATGTAACCATGAATGAACACTTTTTTCAGGGCCATTTCCCCGGACGGCCTGTCATGCCTGGCGTTTTGATCCTGGAAGGCATGGCGCAGGCAGGCGGCTGCATGGCCTACCACTCATTTCCGGAAATGATTGGAGATAAACTGCTTTATTTTGCCGGGATAGACAAGGCCCGTTTCAGAAGACCTGTGGTTCCCGGCGATCAGCTTGTCTATAAACTGGAACTCACAAAGCATAAACGTTCTGTGATGGTGATGGAGGGCAGAGCCTTTGTCGATGGCCAGCTGGTAACGGAGGCGACTCTGATGGCAAGCTTTGGCTAGCAGGCTGATTCTTTACACAAACAGGCAGATTCAGCTATTCAAGATTAATTTCTAATACCTAGATACCATGACCATACATCCGACGGCAGTCATCGATCCTTCTGCCGAACTTGACTCGTCCGTAATTATCGGGCCTTATGCCGTTATCGGTGCCGATGTTAAAATCGGTGCAGAAACGAAAGTGGAGCCTCATGCTGTTGTCAGCGGACCTTCTACCATTGGTGCGAGAAATCTGATCGGCAGTTTTGCAACGGTAGGGGGAGCCCCGCAGGACCTGAGTTACAGGGGTGAGCCGACCGAGCTGATCATCGGCAATGACAACCAGATCAGGGAATACGCGTCGATACACCGGGGTACCCCGCGAGGTAAGAAAAAGACGGTAATCGGCGACAATAACCTGCTGATGGCATATATCCACATCGCCCACGACTGCGTAATCGGGAATAATGTCATCATGGCCAATGTGGCTACGCTTGCCGGCCATGTCGAGGTGGGCGACAACGCCTCGATCGGAGGCCTTGTTGCCGTTCACCAGTTCTGCCGTATCGGAACATTTTCCTATATCGGCGGCATATCGGGGCTGGGGCTTGATGTTCCGCCGTATGTAATTGTTGCCGGTACCCGCAACAGAACGAGGGTGTCGGGCATTAATAAAGTGGGGTTGCGTCGAAACGGATTCAGCAGGGAGACGATCAGCAAGCTCGATTCCACCTTCAGGATCATTTATCGCTCTCCGAACCTGCTGCTCAAGGATGCACTTGTTCTGGCGCGCCAGGAGTTTCCAAACTGCCGTGAAGTTGCGCAGATGATTGAATTCTTCGACACCTCCAAACGGGGTGTCGTCAGGCGTACAAGTGAAGATTAGGCGCACAAATGAGGATACGGGAGCGTGACGGTATCGGTATAATCGCGGGAGGAGGGCAGTTCCCGCTGCTGTTCATTGAGGCGGCTCACCGTGCAGGCAGGCAGGTGTATGTGGTTGCACATCGAAGCGAGACAGACGAAACCGTCGCCAGGGCAGCCGATAAGGTATGCTGGGTCAAGCTTGGTCAGCTCGGCAAGATTATCAATTTCTTCAAGAGTCACGGGGTATCGGAAACGGTTTTCCTGGGGACCATAACCAAAACACAAATTTTCAGGGACATACTGCCGGACCTGAAAGGCCTGACCCTCTGGAATAAAATCGATATAAAACAGGACGACGCCATCCTGCGGGCAGTAGCTGCGTCCCTTGAGCGGGAGGGGATTTCAGTCCTGGAGTCGACGCTCTATCTTGCCCATCTGCTCTTTCCCAAAGGTGTTCTGACCCGGAAGAAACCAACTAAAATTCAGCAGCGTGATATCGAGTTTGGCTGGAAAAATGCACGAGCCATCGGCAGGCTTGACATCGGCCAGTGCGTGGTAGTACGTGAGTGTTCGGTTATGGCCGTCGAGGCAATCGAGGGCACTGATGAGGCAATCCGGCGCGGCGGAAGGCTGGCAAAAGAACAGGCGGTCGTTGTAAAGTTGAGAAAACCCAACCAGGATTTTCGTTTTGATCTGCCCGCTACCGGGCTTGGTACCATCGAGACCATGCAGGAGGTGAACTGCAGTGTCCTGGCGGTTGAGGCGGGCCAGTCGTTACTGTTTGATCGCCGGGAAATGATAGCGGCTGCGGAAAAGGCGGGAATAGCAGTGGTAGGAATTGAAGAGTTGCCTGACGGGAGGCTCGATTATCAACGGTGATGTGTCTCTTGCCTTTCAGACAACACAATCTCATCTTCCAAAAATCTCTTGTAATCGGTTCTTTCTGGGGCAGCTTATGCAGGCCATGATACTTGCTGCAGGACTTGGCACGAGGCTTAGACCTTATAGCCTGGTAAAGCCAAAACCGCTTTTTCCCGTTCTCAATATACCGCTGCTGCGGGCAACCATCGATCGCCTCAGGTCGTGCGGGTTTTCCTCGATTACCGTGAATTGCCATCATCTCCGGGAACAGATCAGGGAGGAGGTAGCGGGCAGGGATGGCGTTGTCCTTCAGGAAGAAAACGTTATCCTCGGCACCGGAGGTGGTCTGCGTCAGGCGCTTGACAATCTTGATGATGAACCCTTGCTGGTCACAAACGGCGATATCTACCATACCGTCGATTTCAGGAAAATATATAACCATCACCTGGAAAACAATGCGGACGTAACCATGGTTTTTCACAACTGTCCGCGGTTCAACACGGTTTCGCTGGCAGGAGACAGGGTAATCGGGTTTCACCAGAAACCGCAGCACCACTGTCGGGCCTATACCGGAATCCAGGTGATTAACCCACTGATTCTTTTGGAAATAAGGGCAGGTGTGTACTCCTGTATCATTGATTTCTATCGGCAGATGCTGACCAATGGCAAGCCAATTCACGGTTTTTTTGCCGATGATATTTTCTGGAGCGATATGGGAACCATCGGCGATTACCTTGGACTTCATGAAAAGCTTCTGCTGGGGAACATGCCTGTCTGGCCTGAATTCGGTGTGCTGCCGGAAAACAGCATGCTCATTGCGGAAGACTGTGTGATCGGCCGGAGCTGCAGATTTGACGGCTGGAACTGTATCGGTGCGGCAGAGATTGGTGACTATGTGCATCTCAGCCGGTCGGTGGTCTGGGACAGGGCACAGGTAGGATCTCGTTCCCGGATACAGGACACGATCGTCTGTGAGGTCAGTTGATGGCAGGAGTTGCAGACATGGAAGGCGTCATCGGCAGCCTCGTTGAAAAAGCGCTGAATACGTACCTGCTGCCGGACAGAAAGCTGCGAGAGATCACTTTGCAGTGGCTGAGCCCAGACGGCTCTTCCCGGAAATTCATCCGGGCATATATTGGCGGGGAGCCGTTCTGCATTGCCGTTCTGGCACCATCTTCGGGCGACAGAGACATGGCTGAGTTCCGGGCGGCAGTTGAAATCGGCAACCACCTGTATAAGGCCGGGACAGCCGTCCCCAGGATCCTGGCGTCCGATGCTGCTGCCGGGTTGATTCTGTTTGAGGACTTCGGCGACACGAGACTGCACGATATATGTACAGGGGATCGACAGCAGGCAGTTGAATGCTACTCCGAAGTGATAAAAGAACTGGTTCGCCTGCAGGTAAAAGGTTCAAGAAATTTTGACCGGAACTGGTGCTATGATACCGCTGTCTACGATACCGGGGTAATGCTCACGCGCGAGTCGGGATATTTTCTGGAAGCCTTCTGGCATGATACCCTTCATGGCGACACGGTTGAGGGGCTTGTCGATGAGTTTGAGGATATTGCCGCCCAGGTTATGATCAGCTCAGAGAGCTTATTTCTCCACCGTGATTTTCAGTCGAGAAATATCATGGTCAGCGGTGAGCGTATCGGCATCATTGATTTTCAGGCGGGTCGCCTGGGACCTCCCGGATACGATCTGGCTTCATTGCTGATAGACCCTTACGCAGCGTTGTCTGAGGCTGAGCAGCAGAATCTTTTTTCTCTGTATATCAATGAGATGGAGTCATATCCTGAGGTTGATATCGACAGGATTAGACATTCTTTTCCGTTTCTTGCTGTACAGAGAAACCTGCAGATTATCGGAGCATTTTCATATTTATCGGGAAAAATGCAGAAGCCTTTTTTCAGGCCCTATATCCTGCCGTCTCTCGTGGCGCTGAACAACAGGCTCGGAGAAACCGTATTCCAGCCGTATGGTGTCCTGAGAAAAACGGTTGAAGTGGCACTCAGCAGATACACTGCAGCTGTCGGGGGATGACAATTACGCTCCTTTGGGGTATAGAGAAGCACACAAAGGAGAAATAGATAACCTATGCATAACCCAGCAACCTCAATTGTCGCCCTTATTGGCCGGCCAAACGTCGGTAAATCAACGCTGTTCAATCGAATCACCAGGTCTCGAAAAGCAATCGTAGACCCGACTCCCGGTGTAACCAGAGACCGGCACTATGACAGGGTAGAATGGCGGGGGCAACCCTTTATCCTGGTGGATACCGGCGGCATCGATACCGATTCGCAGGACGAGATGGTGGGCACCATCCGTGAACAGGCCCTGGCCGCCATAGACGAAGCCGACAGCATTTTGTTCCTGATGGATGGGAAAAGCGGATTGATGCCGCTTGATCACGAGGTCGTTGACCTGCTTCGCCGCACCAATAAAACGGTGTTGTATGTGGTCAACAAGATTGACGGCCCGGAGTTGGAACATGAGCGTTTGGCACCTTTTTATGAATTGGGTGTCGAGCAGTTGTGGCCGCTTTCAGCGGAACACAATTACGGCTTTTACTCGCTGATGGATGAATTGTGTGCCACCCTGCCTCCCGACCAGGTGCCGGCCGACCTGCCTGATAACACGGTGCGCATGGCTTTTTTCGGCCGCCCCAATGTCGGCAAATCCTCTATGATAAACAAGATTCTCGGCGAGGAGCGGATGGTCGTGTCCGAGATATCCGGAACCACACGGGATTCGGTTGATACCCTGTTGATCCACAAAGACAAAAATTATCTGCTGATTGACACTGCCGGCATCAGGCGAAAAGGCAAGACCCGCGAGAAGCTGGAAAAATTCAGCATCCTCAAAGCCCTGTCAGCGCTAGATCGCTGTGATATCGCGGTAGTCCTCATAGATGGTTCTGAGGGTATAACCGAACAGGATGCAACGGTGATCGGTTATACCCAGGACGCCGGGAGGGGATTGGTGCTGCTGGTCAACAAATGGGATTTGGTGGCTGACGACAGGAAACGGCAGGCACAGATAATGGAGGAAATCGGCAGGGCCGTGCCCTTTGTCGGATTTGCACCATTGCTCAATGTGTCGGCTCTTACGGGATACGGCATCAAGCGCATTTTTCCCGCGGTCGGTTCGGTCTACCGGCAATACACGGCAAAAATTCCGACCTCGGCACTCAACCGGCTGCTTGCCGATGCCGTGGAGAATCACACCCCCCCGATCTATAAAAATAAGCGGCTGAAGTTTTACTACACCTCGCAATTAAGTACTCAGCCGCCAACCTTTATCATCATGACCAACAGTTACAAAGGTGTTCATTTCTCTTACAAACGCTACCTGGTAAACCGCTTTCGCGAGGGTCTTGGACTGGACCGGGTTCCCTTAAGAATTATCTTCAAAGACAAGAAAAATCAAAGAGATAAGAAGAAACGCTAAGCAGTTGCCTGAAGAGCCACTCTCAGAGGGATCTCCTTCAGGTTCTCAGTGCTTTGTCAAACGCCGCTTTAAAACCGTCTGCGGACCTGGCTATCATCTTCTCGTCCATACAAAAGGCTAGCCTGATGTAACCGGGAGCTCCGAAACCTCGACCCGGAACAGCCAGTATTTTTTCCTCCTGCAGCAGGGAACAGAAGAGTACATCATCATCAATCGGTGCCCTGGGAAAGACATAAAAGGCGCCTTTTGGGGGTACGAACTCGTATCCGGCGGCTGCCAGGAGCGAACAGATCGTATCTCGCCTGCGACGGTATATGGAGTCATCAATCGATGCGTCCTGCAGACCGGCGATTACACGCTGCATGAACGCCGGGGCGTTGACGAAGCCGAGTATGCGGGTGGCCAGTGTCATGGCATCGATGATTGCTTTTTTGTCGTCTGCTTCCGGGTGCAGCGCCAGGTAACCGATTCGTTCTCCGGGCAGCGAGAGGTCCTTGGAAAAAGAAGAGAGGACGATACTGTTGCGAACATGCTGAAAAATAGGCGGGACCTGATGCTCGTCGAAAACAATTTTTCTGTACGGCTCATCGGAAATCAGATAAATAGACGTTCCAAAACTGTTGCCTGCCTCTTCCAGCAGGTTGCCGAGTGCAATGATGGCTTCCGCAGGATATATCTGACCGGTTGGATTGTTGGGCGAATTGATGATAATGGCGCGCGTCCTGTCACTGATCGCCTCTGCAATGGCATCAAGGTCAAGGTTAAATTCACTGTCGGTCTGCACCACCTTGCCGACGCCGCCGTGATTATCCACATAGAAGCTGTATTCAACGAAATAGGGGGCTAGCAGGATAACTTCATCACCGGGGTTGAGAATCGCTTTCATGGTGACGTTCAGGGCCCCGGCTGCACCGCATGTCATCAGCATGTCTCCATGATCAACAGTGATACCCTGCTCCGCCGACATCCGGGCAGCAACCGCCTGGCGGACCCAGGGCAGGCCGCCGTTGGGCATATATGAGTGTTGTCCGGGGGTCGTGTCCTGTGCGGTTTCGATCAGTATTTCCCTGAATTGGCTGGGAGGCGGCACGTCAGGGTTCCCCAGGCTGAAGTCAAAGACCTTGTCCTGGCCATATTGTGCTTTCAAGCGTGCCCCTTCTTCAAACATCTTTCGAATCCAGGAAGACTTTTGACTGAAATTTTTCATTTTTTCAGAAACTGCCATGTTTGTATCTCCAGATAAACGGTTAATGTCTTTTCAGCCGGGTGAACCATGCGCCATTCACCCTTGCTGTTCAAATGTCCTCTTGAAAAAATCGTATGCAGCGTTGAGTTCTTTCATCTTTTCTTCGGCAACTCCTTTGAATTCATCTCCGAGGTGGCTCACCTTGTCCGGATGATATTTCATACTGAGCTGGCGATAGGCTTTTTTGATGCTCTCCATGTCAGCTCCCTCATCAAGACCCAGGGTGGCATAGTATCGTGCCGCCGATTCGTTGGCCTCAGTAGCACTTCGCTGCCTCTGGTAGCGATATTTGGCCTCAATCGTTCGTCGATCATACTCGGATATTTCAAGAAATACGGCGATCCTTCTGGCAGAAGACAGTTCGTTTTCGGGAACCGGATCCTTGGTGTAGACGATCTGGTAGATCAGTTCCAGCAGGATCAGGCGTGGTTCGTAGGCAAAGGTCCGACGGAATTCCTCCAGGAGTGATTCCAGCGTTTCCGCTGAACCGGTGGCCTCTTTGATAAGGTTTTTGACCCAGTTCATCTGCGTCTGATTGTAGCGAAGATTCAGCTGGAAAAACCGTTGGATGGTCTGGACTTCGTCCCGCGACACATGACCGTCAAGCTGGGAAATTTTCACCAGGATGTTGACGAGAAGCCAGACAAAGCGATTGTGGCTCTCAGATTGCGAGGATTCATAGGTCGAAACCTGCTTCTGCACCCAATAGTTGAACCCCCAGAAGAGTGCGATGAAGAGCAGGATTCCTGCCATACCGGAGAAGATGATAAAGCCCATCAGGTTGATAAGGGCCGGAGCGCCTCCGGAAACGAAGACGATAAGTAATACGATGAGAAGGCATCCTCCGCATCCAGGCGGCTGCTGTTGTCGATATCTCATTGTGCTGTCTCGAAGAGTTGAAAAATAGCGTTCAGGATTGGCGGTTATGATTCAAAGATTGCCTCGATGAATTCATCTGCATCGAAGTCGCGTAAATCGTCTATCTGCTCGCCAACCCCGATAAAGCGGATCGGTGTTCTCAATTGTTTTGCGATATTTGCAACAATACCGCCCTTGGCGGTACCATCAAGCTTGGTGAGGGCGATGCCCGTTATCCCGATTGCTTCATCAAACAGAAGGGCCTGGGAAATCCCGTTCTGCCCGGTTGTTG
This sequence comes from uncultured delta proteobacterium, assembly GCA_963696725.1. Classification (GTDB taxonomy): domain Bacteria; phylum Desulfobacterota; class Desulfobulbia; order Desulfobulbales; family Desulfocapsaceae; genus MADRE3. The sequence continues at coordinate 25,069 of CAVOLI010000009.1, read as the reverse complement.
CGTCAATGACCAGCAGTACCTCGTGGGGCGCCCCCTCGAGTTTTTTGTTCATGACCCGTTTGATCTTTTTCAGTTCTTCCATCAGGTTTGTTTTGGTGTGGAGGCGGCCGGCCGTATCAACGAGCACCACATCATAGTTCTTGCTTATCGCCACTGCCATGGCGTCGAAGACGACCGATGACGGGTCAGCGCCTTCATGCTGGGCGACGACTCGTGCCTTGTTTCTCTCACCCCATATTTTCAGCTGCGATACCGCCGCCGCCCTGAATGTATCGGCTGCAACCAGCAGTACGGACTGCCCTGCGTTCTGGAATTTCCTTGCCACTTTTCCTATGGTGGTGGTCTTGCCGACGCCATTGACGCCGACAACCATGATGACAAACGGCCCCTTGCCGGGCATCACCAGTTCGCCGGGCTGTTCGTGATTGACGATGATCGATCTTATATCAGCCTTGAGTAAGGCTTTCAGCTTCTGCGGGTCGGATAGTCCTTCCCTTTTGACCTTGCGCCGTGCCGATTCGAGGAGCTCTTGGGTTGTTGATATCCCAAGGTCCGCAGTCACCAGTAGTTCTTCGAGATCATCGAAGAGTTCGGCATCGATCTTTTTTTTCCCGAGAAACAGTTCGTCAAGCCTGTGGGTAAATGATTCTCTGGTCCTGCTGAGCCGTTCCGAGAGTTTCTTTAAAAGTGACGATGATTTTTCAGGAGCCGCGAGGTCATTGACGCCAGGCTCTTCAATCTGTTCACCAGCAGCCGGTTCGTGGTCTGCGGCAAAGCTGCGTTCCATCGCTTTGTGAGCGTCGATATTGACGTGTGCGGGTTCCTGGGCTTCCCGGCTCTTCCCGGTTTTTTCAGGAGCGGGCTGTTCAGCCGGTTCCACAGGCGCTTTGTTTTTTGGTTTCTTCTTAAACCATCCGAGCATGTGCGTTGTCCCTCTCTATCTGGTTCGAAGGCTGTCGTTCATAAATACAGCAGGCCGAGGCTGCAGGGCGGCTGCAACAGGTGCTGATCCTGTTTGAGTGTGCGATGCCAAACAGAATATATTACGGACTATCAATCAATAACGCAACAAAAAGAGAGTGGTTCGGTGTTCTCGGCGCAGCGAGGCAAAAATACACATGCGGGCATGAATTTATTTGCAATTAGATCAGCCAGCATTAAGGTAATAGCGTCATTTACCGCTGCAGCAGCAGCACTTCACTTACAGAAAACGAAGCATCTGTTATTATCAGGAGGAAGTATCATGTCTCAATCGTGCGGCAGCAGCTCATGCTCAAGCGCAGGCAGTGGGGCGCGCGGATCAAACGAATCCCAGCAGGCTGCACTCGCCCAACAGGAAAACGCGATCACGCGATCGCTTGGAAAAATCAAGAACAAGATTCTGGTGATGAGCGGAAAAGGAGGGGTGGGAAAATCCACCGTCTCTGTAAACCTGGCGTTGAGTCTCGCCAAGCGGGGCCACAAAGTCGGTTTGATGGATGTCGATTTGCATGGTCCCGATGTCGTCCGCATGTTAAACCTGAAAGGCAGCGTGCAGCCGCCCGATTCACCTGATGGCTTGGTCCCGCCGCTTGAGTACAGCGAAAACCTGAAGGTCGTTTCCCTGGAATACATGATGAAGGATCGTGATGAGGCGATTATCTGGCGCGGCCCTCTGAAAATTCAGGCAATCAGGCAGTTTGTGGCGGATATGGACTGGGGTGAGCTTGATTATCTTATTGTCGATTCTCCTCCTGGAACCGGAGATGAACCGCTTTCGGTGGCCCAGACAATACCACATGTCAAGGCCGTTGTTGTGACGACACCGCAGAACGTTGCGCTTGCCGATGTACGTAAGTCGATAAATTTCTGCAAGACCGTCAAGGTGGATATTGTCGGTGTCATTGAAAACATGTCCGGTTTTGTCTGCCCCCATTGTAACGAGACCGTTGATATATTCAAGTCAGGCGGCGGGGAGCAGGTGGCTCGGGAGTTTGACCTTCCGTTTCTCGGCCGGGTACCAATGGATCCGAAGGTCGTCATTGCAGGCGATGATGGAAAGCCATATCTCTCTTCGGCTGAGGACAGCCCGGCCGTTGTGGCTTTTTCAGGCATAGTCTCCGCGATAGAGAAGCGTCTGCCTCCGGTGGCCGCTCCGGTGACACTTAACATGTCGGCAATGTCTGGACCATGTGCCTGCGGACCGAGCGGCTGCAACCCGACCAGGCAGGACGGTTGATAACTATTCCGACATGGCCGGACTGCGGTATTGAAAGCAGTTCCGGCCATGTTTTTCTGAAATTCAGGTAACGGACAGGCGATGAAAATAGATCAGCATATTGTCGGAACCATGGGTGTCTGTTGTTATATACTCAGTTGCGAAAAAACCTCAAAAGCTGCAATCGTTGATCCGGGTGGCGATGAACAAAAACTGCTTGATATTGTTGAAAAAGAGAATCTCGATGTGGAATATGTCATCGATACTCACGGACATCCAGACCATGTCTGCGGCAACAGGAAGATAATAGAGGCTACCGGTGCCCGGATCATCATGCACGAGGATGATGATGATTTTTTTTCGCAGCCCAATATCAAGAATTACTTTTCAATGCTCGGTCTTGAACCATCGCCTCCGGTTGATATCAGGGTGAAGGATGGAGATGTCATCACCTTCGGTGATGTTTCCCTTGGAGTCATTCACACCCCCGGGCATACTCCCGGCGGTGTCTGTTTGTACTCTCAACCGCATGTAATTACCGGCGACACCCTTTTTGTCGGCGGCATCGGCCGAACTGATTTTCCCGGCGGTTCTCACCAGGAACTGATCAGCTCGATTAGAAACAAACTGCTGGTCCTGCCGCCGGAGACGATCGTCTGGCCGGGGCATGGCTATGGCGGCAGTCGCTCCACCATCGAGGAAGAAGCCCATTCAAATCCCTATCTGAGATAATCACACCTCCAGCCTGAGACAACACATGCGCGAAATTGTTCTCGGTACAGCCGGCCATGTCGATCATGGCAAGACAAGTCTGGTAAGGGCGCTTACCGGAATAGAAACCGACCGGCTCAAGGAAGAGCAGAAACGGGGTATTACCATAGAGCTTGGCTTTGCCTATCTCGACCTGCCGTGCGGGCATCGTCTGGGAATCGTCGATGTCCCGGGGCATGAAAAATTTGTAAAAAACATGGTTGCCGGAGTCACCGGCATGGACCTGCTGGCTTTTATCATTGCCGCCGATGAAGGTATCATGCCCCAGACTCGTGAACATTTTGACATCTGCAGGCTGCTCGGTGTTAAACAGGGACTGGTGATCATTACCAAAAAAGATATGGTCGACGAAGAGTGGCTGGAGATGGTCAGCGAAGAAGTTCGAGGACTTCTGCCGGGACAGTTTTCTTGAAGACGCTCCGATCATTGCCGTCTCCTCGGTGAGCGGAGAGGGGATTTCTCAGGTAATTGAAACCATCGATCAGCTGGTCAGGAATCACCAGTTCAGTGAAGCTTTCGGACCCTTCAGGCTTCCTGTTGACCGCGTTTTTGCCATGAAGGGTTTTGGGGCGGTGGTTACCGGGAGCTCTATTTCCGGAAGGGCATCAGTGGGAGATGAAATGCGCTTCTACCCCTCTGAAAGAACCGCCAGGATACGAGGAATCCAGGTTCATTCAGAAGCGGTTGATATGGTCGAGGCCGGCCACAGGACTGCGGTCAATCTGCAGGGCGTTGATATTGACGAGATATCCAGAGGAATGGTGGTTGCCCCTCCCGGAAGTCTTGACGGCAACTATATGCTCGACTGTTCCATCTTTTATCTCTCCTCCAATGCCAAACCGCTCAAGCATCGCAGCCGGGTCAGGGTTCATCTCGGAACTGCAGAACTGATGGGTCGCGTGTCACTTCTTGATCGTGACGAGTTGAAACCGGGCGAGGAATCATTTGCCCAGTTGCTGCTTGAAGAACCGGTTGCGGTGTGGCCGGGGGATCGTTATGTCATCAGGAGCTACTCTCCGGTTACCACAGTCGGCGGCGGAGAGGTTCTTGGAAACCAGTCGAACCGAAAGCGAAAGCGGCTGGCAGAAAAAGACCGGCTCTACAATAGAGAGGTCTTTGCGCTCCTGCAGTCGGGAAGCATCGAAGACAAGGTGCTGCTGCTGCTCAAAGAGTCAGGAATGTCAGGCCTGAGCTTTGACGAGCTGGCCATCAGGCTCGGTATGTTCGGCAAGCCCTTGACAAAGCTGTTGAACGAGCCGCTATCCGCCAGGCGCATGGTTGTGGTCGACTCGGCAACGCAGCGCTACCTGCATGGAGAAATAGCAGATGAAGTGGTGGAAACGATTCTTGGCTCACTTGCCCGCTACCACAAGGATAATCCCCTGAAAAACGGGCTTTCCAAAGAGGAGCTGCGCTCCGGATTCCCTCAGCCTGTCGACCCGAAAGTCTTCACCTACTGCCTCAATGACCTGATCCGCAAGAAGCATGTGGTCCAGGAAGAATCGCTCGTCAGGCTGACGTCTCATCAGGTTGCGCTTAAAGCCGATGAACAGAAACTGAAAAAAGATATTGCCGGCTGGTATGCTGGCAAAGGGGCTTAAAACCGCAACCATCAAGGAGACGGCTGAAAAGTTTGCCGACTATCCCGCTTCGCTGATAAAAGAGGTTCTTGATATCCTGCTCAAAGAGGGCACGCTGGTCAAGGTGAGTGAGACGCTTTATTACGATGCCGCAGCCCTCGAAAAACTGGAGTCCGATGTGGTGGCCTTCATGCAGGCGGAGGGCGAGATTGATGCCCCGCGGTTTAAAAACTTGAGCGGACTAAGTCGGAAATTCTCGATCCCGATCCTGGAATACTATGACCGGATAAAGCTGACCATACGAGTCGGTGACAAACGTATCCTGCGTAAAAAAGGTTGAGCGCCCTTACTCTGACTGTTTCCAGAAGATCTTCAATACTGCAGCTGACTGCTTGGCATACCTTCATCGAATCGCTTATCGTTATACCGGGAATGGCGACAACTTCGTTGTCGGCCGACACCAGAACAGGGAACAGATATCGCTGGTGGCGGGGGAGTTTTCTGTCTGAAAAAAAGCGTGAAATCTTTTTCTTCCCCGGTGCCCCGAGCGGCTGAAACTGTTCACCCGGTAACGGGGCGCGCAATTCAAAAGGAAAGATTGCCTTGTGCGCGTCGACGCACTGCACGCTGCTGTCAAATGTTTTTAGCGGAGCGGACCTGGAGATACAGAGTGTTTTTCCCAGTGGCGGGACCCCATACTCTCCAACGCCTTCTATCAAAAGCGTCTCATTAAAGGTGTCGTTGAGGCGGTGCCGCCGGTTCCTGTCAGTCGGGCGTGAGGAGAAGACTATTTCTTCGGCGGTCTTGATAATCCTCAAGCCGCCGGAGAAATGGATTGTTGTTCCGGTGCGTCCCTTCTGAGCCAGTTTCATTATCTCTTCTATCGCCTGAAATGTCGGTGGGCAATCGGACTGCCGGAACATCTTTTCTAAGATCCTGCGGCCAAGAGCCCGTGGAATTTTTCGAAACGGCTTCGTTGCAAAGGAGCATTCCCGGTTTGTGTTCCCTGACAACTCTTTTTCACTGACAACGCCGCAATAGAATTTCTCGGCTGTTTCGTCGAGATAGCTGTCTTCATCAGTCAGGATAGCGGCAGCATTGAGAATGGTCTGTTTGATGGAGGGGTTAAATTCCTGTTCAAGCAGCGGTATCAGCTCAAGACGTATTTTATTGCGCAGGTAGGCCCGGGATGTGTTGCTGCTGTCCGTGCAGTATGGCAATTCTGCAGGTGTTCAGGTAGTCGATGATTTCCTGCTTGGAATTGTAGAGCAACGGCCTGATGAGTTGCCTGTTCCTGACGTTCATCCCTGAAAGACCGCTTGCTCCGCTGCCGCGTATCAACCGAATGAGAACCTCTTCGACCTGGTCATCGCGGTTATGTCCAAGGGCGATGAGATCGGTCCCGTGTTCTTCGGCCATCCTGGCAAAGGCTTCGAAGCGGAGTCTTCGGGCGCACGCCTCCGGAGATTCGCCGCTCGACATCCTGACGTTCTGCACATCGACGCAGCAGCTGTCAAACTCGATGTTAAACAAACTGCAGAGTTTTTTTACCTGACTCCTTTCAGCCCCGGTTTCCAGAGGCCTGAGCTTATGATCGATATAAACAGCTGTTTTGACCGATTCAGGAACGAGTTTTGCCAATATGGAGAGCAGAGCCGTTGAGTCCGGCCCACCGGAAACACCGACAAGAATGGCGTTTCTTCCTGGATACGAGACGATGACGGTGAATGGTATCGAGAACCGATCTTTCAAGTGGCTTCATTACAATGACCTGTAAAATAGAGATGGATGAGCTTTTTATTTCCTATAAATGTTTTGCCTGGTATATCATAAGGAAAAGATTGAAAAGGTGCAATGTTCGACGCTGAAAGCAAGCGTATCATTAGATGAAATTATCCCGGCAGTCAGCTGAGATGATTGCAGGATCATGAGAATAGCAATGAACCCTTACCGAGAAGAGATCAAACAATATCTGGTCAAACAGTTCAACCTGCATGCCGGAACAGATAGAGACTCTGTTGCCGGGCCTGATAGCAACGCTTTCAGAGCACATTGACAACCTGGAGGCGGCACTGAGGAGCAAAGACCCGGTGCTGCTTGGCAAAGCTGGTCACACGATAAAGGGAGCGCTGTTCAATCTCGGGCTCGAGGAATGTGCCGATATCGCCTGCAGCGTATGAAATAAGCGGAAAAGCTGGTCAAAAGATGCCAACTACCAGGAATTGGTAAAAGCGATCAGGAAAAGCTGGACCGCTATATTAAATAGTTTATTGTATCTTCATGACCCCTGAGGTCACTCATCAGGTTGCTCTTTTGCCCGCGATCCTATCGCGGAGCAATGCAAGCAAGCGTTCGTGAATATTGTCGAAGCCGCCATTGGAGAGAATGGCAATGATGTCGCCCTGCGGGCCTGACTTTTCAGGTAGTCGAGAATCCCGTCGGTATCGGAAAATGACTCTGCCTGCTTCTCTGCTATCGCGCAGATCACCGGCCAGCGGGCAGACGAGAAGCGATCATGCTCATCAATGATTTTGTCGCTTCCGGCTCTCTGATCAGACAGAGGTCCGCACAAAGAAATGAGGAAACGTACTCCTGCTGGAAAAAGGCTCGGCGGGAGGTGTTGGTGCGCGGCTCAAAAACGGCGATCAAGCGATTGTCCGGATAGCCTGTCTGAGCGCCTTCAGCGTTTCACGAACAGCGGTGGGGTGGTGGGCAAAATCGTCGATGACCGTGATGTCGTCAATAATCCCTCTTATCTCCTGCCTTCGTTTAACCCCGCTGAAACCATGCAGGGTCAGTACAATGGCTTCTGGTGCGAATCCGAGATGATGGAGGATGGCGGTTGCTGCGGTTGCGTTCATGCAGTTGTGGATCCCCGGGTATCTTATTGTTATGTCACCATACGGGCGATCCCTGAAAAGAAGCGGGAAACGGGTGTAACCTGAAGAGCAGGTGGGCGGAGAAAGACGCCATTCGCAGCCTGCCGAGGTCCCATAGCTCTGAACGGGGCAGGGTGCCTTGTCAAGAATCTCGACGACATTTTCGTCATCAAAGTTTGCAATGATCAGCCCGTGGGCCGGCAGAAGGTTGACGAACTTTCTGAAATGAGTCCTTGATTGCTGCCAGGTCCTGAAAAATATCGGCATGATCAAATTCCAGTGAGGTGATCACCGCAACTTCGGGCCGGTAATGAAGGAACTTTGATACCTTGTCAAAAAACGCGGTGTCGTACTCATCGCCTTCGGCGACAAAAAAGGGGCCACTGCCGATACGATAGTTTGAGTTGAATGCACGCAGGATGCCGCCGATCATGAATGTCGGGTCGGCACCCAGGTCATGGAGCGCCGAGGCAAGCATTGAACTGGTCGTCGTCTTGCCGTGGGTGCCCGTCAGTACAAGCGACCGCCGGGAACTGATGAAAAAATGACCAAGTGCCTGCGGCATTGAAATATAGGGAATGGTGCTGGCGGCGAGTGCCTGGGCTTCGGGGTTGATTCTGGTGATCACGTTGCCGACGACGACAAGATCCGGTTTATGCCGTAAAGTTCTCCGCCGTATATCCCGAATATGCGTGGATGCCGAGTTGTTCAAGAAAATCTGACATGGGGGGGTAAACCTGGCTGTCTGAGCCGCTGACGGTAAATCCGCGTTCCTTGAGCATGCCTGCCATGGCTGCCATTGCCGTGCCGCATATTCCCATGATATGGATCGTCCTGACGCGTTCGGGAACAAAATTGAATGACGGCTTAAGATCGATATTTGTTCAGGCATCGCTGCGTACTGTCTCTTCTATGGTCCGGTGAATTTCCCTGAAAACCTCGTTGAAGGTGGAAGGGGTAAGCCTTCCGACCTCAATAAATTTCACGGCGATCTCCTTGCTCATTTTGAGAATCGTCTCATCGGAAATGCGGCGTTCTCCCGGCTGCTCAGTTCCACTGGTTTTCCCGGCCATTGTTCATTCCTCCCATAGTATCATCACCTCTGCTGCCGGAAGAAGGCCAATTCGTCACAGAGCAGCAGAGGCGAACCAAACAGAAAGAACCTGTCAAGCCCTTCCTGAGGTTTTTGAGTCTGATGAGGTATAATATGCTCCTGGAGCTTTGGCAACTGCACTTTTTCCGCTATACCTTTTTCCAGGAAAAGGGTCTGTGGCTATACTGACTGGAAATCATGGTTATAGCGCTCTTTGATGGCAGCTGAAAGATCAGCGCCAAACGACGCCGCCGTCCGGTCATGGTAGTGCAGTGATTCGATCTTTCTCACCACGTCTGCGAGAATAATATCGTCGAACGAGTTGGCAATCCATTGGGAAAAATCGTGTCGCTGCAGATGGTCGTAGATGACCTGTTCTCTTTCCAGCGCCGCGCTGCCTGCAAGCTCACTCAGCGTCGCGGCCGATCTTCCGGTATCTCTTCCATTCTCTGTATAGACGAAGACATGCTCGGGACTCATCCGTCGGTCGAAATATTTTGTCTGGTGGCGCACGTGCAGGGTCAGTCGGGGTACGATGCTGAACCGACGGGGAGACTCCATTGCCTCGAGCGTTGGCGGGAGCAGCACTGCCTCGCCGATAACCAGGTTTCTCAGAAGTTCATACCAGTTGTCAGCTCCTTCACTTTCTGAGATCGACCTGATCGCATCAACTTCCTCTTTGATACCAATACGCGTTGCGATGACAGCCTCAAAAGACTGAAGGACCGCCCGGGGCAGTTCGGAGGGGTGATAGGTTACCAGGATATATGACCCGAGTTCCGGATCCAGCGTGGTCCCGCACTGTGGCTCTTTCAGAAAGTAGTGGCATTCATCCAGGAGTATTGAATGGGGGTATCCCCAGATACGCCGATATTTTGCCGCCATCGGCAGCAGTTCGCAGACGTAGGACAGCTTACCCTGATGATCAAGGTGGGAAAGGTTGAGAATGATGCTGAGGCCTTGCTGGAACACCGACATCAGGTCCTCGATCTTTGGCAGCGGCCTTCCACCCCCGAGCATCAGGGTATTTGGCAGAGGGGCCAGGCTGCTGTAATCCCCTTCCGGATCGAGGATGATAAGGGTATAGCGCTGAAGGATCATCTGCTCACAGAACAAGCCGGCGATCCATGATTTACCGCTCTTTGTATCGCCAGCTATGAGGATGTTGCGTCCTCGTATGGTGAATTCGAAAGAGGGTTCTCCTTTTTTCGATTCAAGAACCAGTTTGCGGTGTCTTGTCACGCCGGTAGGGATACGATTTTCCGCTGAAGCATGGCGGATATACCGGGCGACAGCCGTTATATCCTTGCCGGGAAGAACAAAATCCGCTTCATTCTTTAGAAATTCAGGAGCCCATTCAACGGTTACCCCGTACTCGCACCCCTTGAGGAGCTCAAAGTCGTTTTCAGCGTCGCCGATACCAAGAGTATTGTGGACCGACGTGCCGAGGATATCGAGTATCGCGGACAGGCCGGTCGCTTTGCTGATGGAATGAGGCAGCACCATCATCCTGTTTCTGTTGAACGAGATCATCAGCGGCAGGCTTTTTTCGCGGATTATTGACAACACAGACTGGCAGTGTTCCGCGTCAAGATCGATGAGGCAGCGGCCAACGACAAACTCTATGCCCCGTTCGCTCAGCTCACTCAGAAAAACGGGGAAGGGCGGTGGACCTAATAATCTCCGGTGACCGTTAGCCAGCAGGATGACGGCTCCGTTTTCTGCGACGACACCATCGACAAATGACAGGTCTCCGGCAACCCGTCGTAACTCGCGCAGAATTCTTCCGGTAACAATAACGACAAAAAGCCCGGCCTGCCGCGCCTCGGCGATGGCCTCGTGAACCTCCGGATGAAGAACGCCGTCTTCCGCAATGGTTCCATCATAATCAAGGGCAATTACACGTAATAGCATCTGCACTGCTCGATGAATCAGAGGTTATCGAATACACACCAGAATAGGGCATTTCGATTCTTCCGTCATTAAAATTAAGAGGGACTGCCGAAGAATAAGAAACAGTGGCGTCAGGGAGGGTGATCAGGCGGCATATCAGGATTGCAAGCTGGCTGGGGGACCAGGGGTCGAACCTGGATAGGCGGAGTCAGAGTCCGCTGCCTTGCCATTAGACCATCCCCCAGTGTTTTTTCAGTGATGGTGAGACTGAGATATATAAAATATGAGACTGGCACTGTCAAGTTAAAAGGTGTCGGATTTTGCTCACCTCAGGTGATGACAAAACCTGCATATCCAACCACTTGATTCAGTATCCCCGGAAGTTTCACCGGAATCGGTATAGCCGACGAGCCTGGCATTGCGGTTGCCCCGAGCTAGTTTAGCTGCCAGCAGGGTGATGGTCACCGGGATAAATCCACACATGGAAATATTGTTGTTTACAACAGTCCGGTACAGTCCATGCGGGATCAAGACTCAGTGATGCTGTCCAGCGCCTGCTTGTCCTTTCTGGCTGCCGCTGCTCTTGATTCGTAATGGGACATATCGGTAGAGGCAAGCAGCAGCGGCTGTGTTCCGGTCTGTCTCATGGCCGCGGCGATGAGCCTCGGCAACAGAGCTGGCAGTCATCATAGCTGATCTGCGAAACGGCAATCGGTATAATCTTCAGATTATTCCTGGAATGTCTGCAGAAACGGGACCTGAACCTCCAGTGAATGTTCATGCTGGTGTGGTTGTTCATCTTCGCTGATCAGGCGCTGAGCTAGCGACGAGAGCCTGAGCAAATTCCTGTCAATCGGAACAATGCCCTGGGGCATCTGCCAGTCAGAGGTTGAAATGGCGACCCGGTCTCCCAGGCCATGGTGATTGGGGCCGAGAATAATTACCCGTTCGGGAATGATCTGCCGAGCTGATGGTTCTCGCATGCCAAGCTGCCGGAGTAGATATAGCCGGCATGCGGACTGATGAGGGCGATGAGCGTTCTCTTTCTGTACAGGTGGATGCCGGCATCAGCCCGACAATCATCTTGCTTGAGCGACTGACTGAGAACCGGGATAAAAACGATCTGCAGCAGCAGGTTGTCGGTTCATGCTATCCCCCGTAACGCTTCTATTCCTTTTTAACATTCCAGCTTGTTCCGTCAGGACCATCCTTCAGCTCGATATTGTGGGCGAGCAGATGGTCCCGGATCTGATCGCTCAGCTTCCAGTTCTTCTGCCTGTCTTGCTTCATATCGCTGATCGATCAGACGGTTGATGGTTGCCTCATCAATGTCGATACTTTCAAGTATTGACTGTTTGCGCTCAGCCAGGAAATCTGCCGGGCCGGTTCGTCCAGGATACCCATGATCCGGGCCAGCCTGACCAGTGTATCAACACTCTTTCTCCACCAGCAGCAACTCTTCTGGTCAGACTGTTCGGGAGGCAGTTTCCGATGATTTTGTTGATGGTTTTGGCCGCCTCAAAGAGATGTCCGATCGCCTGGGCGCTGTTGAAATCATTATCCATGGCCTGCTGGAAGCGCTCTTCCAGCGAGCTCAGTGTTTCCGGCTTCCTTGTCGGTTATAACCGAAGAAGCTGCCGGTTGATCCTGCGTTTCGAGTCAGCCCCTGATACCCGGCAACACATTCGTAGAGCCGTACCAGGCCGCTCTCGGCATCCTGCATGGCCTGTTCGGAGTATTCCAGCGGGTTGCGGTACTGGGTTGAAAAGACAAAGAGTTTCAAGGCTTCCGGGTGAAATATTTTGCGAAAGCTCCCTGATCGTCAGAAAATTGCCGAGCGATTTTGACATCTTCTCGGTTTCAGCGGTCTCCTCGTTTCGCACCGTGACAAAACCGTGATGAATCCACATGTTGACGAACGGTGCTTCATTTGCGGCCTCGCTCTGGGCGATCTCGTTTTCATGGTGAGGGAAGATGAGGTCCTTGCCGCCGCCATGGATATCGAAGGTGTCGCCGAAGTATTTTTTGCTCATGGCCGAACATTCGATATGCCAGCCCGGCCGTCCCGGTCCCCAGGGGCTTTCCCAGGCGGGTTCCCCGGGCTTGGAGCCTTTCCAGAGAGCAAAATCCATCGGGTGTTCTTTTCTTTTCGTTGATTGAGATGCGGGCACCGGCCTGCATATCGTCGAGGTTTCTGCCGGAGAGCTTGCCGTACTCGCTGAACTCGCTCACTGCGTAATAGACATCACCGTCAACTGGGTAGGCCTTGCTTCTTGTCGATCAATGCTGATGATCAGGTCGATCATCTCGGGGATGTGATCGGTGGCCTTCGGCTCGATATCCGGCCTTTCCAGGCCGAGATAATCCATATCGACGTAAAACTCGTCGATAAACCGGTTGGCCAGTTCCTCGGAGCTGGTCTGCTGTTCCTGGGCCCGCTTGATGATTTTATCGTCAATGTCGGTAAAGTTTCGCACGAAGGTTACCCGATAGTCGCGGTAGCGCAGGTATTTGACGATCATGTCAAAGACCAGTGACGAGCGGGCATGGCCGATATGGCAATAATCGTAGGAAGTGATTCCGCAGACGTAGAGCTTGACATGGTCTGGTTCAATCGGTGTCAGGGGTTCCTTTTTGTGTGTCAGGGTGTTATAAATTCTGATGCTCATGATCGTGTGGAAAATTCCTATAATGGTAACGTTTTATAAACATTCAGGTCATCGCCTGCAACGATGCTGGCTGTTCAAGTCTTCATACGGGTACGAGTGTAGTAGAGTAATAAACTTAATCTTATTAATGGGAAAAGACAAGAATGATAGGTGCAGATAAGGATGGTTACGCCCTGGAGCAGGACCATGAAGGCCTGGCTTCATCCACGGGTTGTCACCATGCTTTTCCTCGGTTTTTCTGCCGGCATACCCATCCTGCTCATCTTTTCAACCCTGTCTGCCTGGCTGCCGAGAGGCGGGTGATGGAACGCGCCGCGGTGACCTTTTTCAGCTGGGCGGCGCTGGGCTATTCTTTTAAGTTTGTCTGGGCGCCGCTGATTGACCGGATGCCGCTTCCCTGGCTGACCAGACGTCTTGGCAGACGAAGAGGGCTGGATGGTTGTCTCCCAGGCGATGATTATGGCTGCCATTTTCTGGATGGCAGTGCATCGATCCTTCCCTTTCGCAAGCTCACCTGACGGCCATGGCCTTTGCCGCAATCCTACTCGGTTTCTCCTCGGCAACCCAGGATATCGTTATCGATGCCTTTCGAATCGAATGCGTCGAAGAGGAGATGCAGGCGATGCTCTCTGCCACCTATATTGCCGGGTATCGGATCGGCATGCTCGTCGCTGGTGCCGGCTCGCTGGCGCTTGCCGGCTATCTTGGAACGACGAGTGGAGCTCTATCACTATCGTGCCTGGCAGCTCACCTATTACGGGGTTGGCGGCTGCATGCTTGTCGGTATGATAACCACCCTCGTCACCTCCGAGCCTGCTCGAAATGATATCCCGCAGAAGCTCAGCTATTCAACCATGGAATATCTTCGCTTTTTCGTGCTCTTTCTCAGTGTCGTCGTGGTCTTTGTGCTGGTCTTTTTATACGGCGGTCCGGTGACCGGCAGTATCAGAAACCTCTTTACTGAAACATCGCCATTGTCCGCAGGTGCAATCGGTTTTTTGCTGGAGGGTGGGAGACTGTTTTTTGCAGTCTTTTGCGCCTTGATGGCTGCGCGCGGCCTGGTATTGCTGGGGCTTGTGGACAGGCAGATGGTTGACGACACCTATATCGAACCGGTTAAGGATTTCTTCAGGCGCTACGGTGTGAGAACGGCGCATGCTTCTGCTGCTGCTGGTAGGCTTCTACCGGGTATCGGATATTGTTCTCGGGGTAATCTCCACGGTGTTTTACCTTGATATTGGTTTCACTAAAATGGAAATCGCCACCATCGTGAAAACCTTCGGACTGCTTATGACGATTGTCGGCGGTTTTCTCGGAGGCATGTTGACGGTGCGCTTCGGTGTCCTGAGGATACTCTTTGCCGGGGCGGTGCTGTCCGCTGCCACCAATGTCCTGTTTATGCTGCTGGCTGGCAGCGGACCTGATCCGTTGCTGCTCAAGGTGGTGATAGGCGCGGACAATCTGGCGGCGGGACTGGCATCTGCCGCATTTCGTGGCCTTTCTTGTCAAGCCTGACGTCCATTTCCTTTACTGCGGTACAATACGCGGTATTCTCGTCTATGATGTCACTTTTTCCAAAACTGATTGGCGGCTATTCAGGCACGATCGTCACCGGTATCGGTTATCCGCCATTTTTTCCTGTTTACAGCTCTGATGGGAATTCCGGTGACTTTACCTGATCTGGCTGGTACGGAAGGTGAAATAACTCGAATGCCTGCTGGAACGGCTGCGCCCTGTTACATCGGGCCTTGATTAATCACTGGTGCTCAGGGCCGTAGAAGATCCTGTCGTCCCGGAAAGAGAGACCCGCCTGGTAGCCATTGTTATTTCGAAGAGGTCGGCACCAGCGGATAATGGCCGCACCGGACCGTAAATGTTCCGGGAAAGCTGTCATCGAAAGCGCAGGTAACGGTGCTATCCCGGTCAAGATGAGTTGCTGCCAAGAGCCTGATTCCGTCCTCGCTGAAATCAACGACCTGAGCCGAAAGATGGGATGTCTTGTCATCAATATATTCATCGGATTGAATAATCCTTATTTCCTGAAATCCGGAATGCCGGTCAGAGCGTCTCCGTTCAGAGACAGTGTTGCATACGTACGGTCATCTGTGGCACTATTGACACAACAGTGTTCACATCTGCTATACTCGTCTGATCTGCAGAATATATCGGTATGGGTATCAAGTGGGATGAAGAGACCTTCTTGCGAAGTCTTGCAATTACCGGAGGTTGGAGACCAAAACGGACATCTGGATTGTCTTTCTTTCGTCATTGTCACTCTTCCTCGGTTAAATGGTTAAAGTTATAATTCACCAAAACCAGATGCACTTTCCATGCCATTGTCACTTGTGATCTTTCGGGGAAACATTATACCGTTTCATTTTGTCGTAAAAAGCGGTTTTGCCGACCCTGAGTGAACGGGCTGCTGTGGCGACATTTCCCTGGTTTTTCTCCAGCGCGTGAACAATGAGATCACGTTCAAAATCGGCAACGATGTCTTTGAGTGATGAACCGTTGTATTTGTTTAATAAATGTGGAAACTGAAACGGGTCGATCATCGAGCTGGCTGACTGTCGAAGATCAGTTCCTCTTCGGTAATGATATTTGATTTTGACATGAGTACGGCACGCTGGATCACATTTTCAAGTTCACGCACATTGCCCGGCCAGTGGTGAGCCAGCAGTGTCTCGATGATCGATTTCGGTACGAAGTTGATGTCCTTTTTAAATGCAGTCCGGTAACGCCTGACGAAATGGGACACCAAATCAATGACATCTTCCTTGCGTTCTCTCAGCGGGGGGATCGCGATATTGATGATATTGAGGCGGTAGAATAGATCAAGCCTGAACAGGTCTTTTTTGACTGCCGCGGCAAGATCGTTGTTAGTTGCGGCAATGACCCGCACATCGACTTTTATGGGAGTGTTTCCGCCAACCCTGATAATTTCACCGTCCTGGAGGACCCTGAGAAGCGCGGCCTGCATTCGAGGACTGATATCACCGATCTCATCGAGAAAGATCGTGCCGCCGTCGACAACCTCGAACTTGCCGATTTTTCGTTTATAGGCGCCGGTAAACGATCCTTTTTCATAGCCGAAAAGATCGCTTTCAAGAAGCGAGTCGTTTATTGTGTTGCAGTTGATCTTCAGAAATGGTTTGTTGCTGCGGTTGCTCGTCTCCCTGATAAGGTTGGCCACAAGTTCCTTACCTGTTCCCGATTCCCCGGTAATGAGAATGGTTGCGTCAGATTTTGATACCTGAAGAACCATGTCCCTGAGATCCTGCAGCATTTTGCTTGAGCCGATGATTGTGCCGTTCGGCGGAAGATTTTCAAGGTGATCCTGCAGGTTATCAAGCTGATCTGCCAGATTTTTTCGAATGCGTTCGCTTTCCTTGAGTCTGTTTATCTTGTAGGCGAGGATGGACTCGATATTGGCATGGAATTTTGCCAGTTCTTCCTGGTGTCGTTTTTGTTCGGTGAGGTCTCTGATTGTCAGCCAGTAAAGATTGTCGCCTTTATAACCGTGAAAGGGGCGATACAGTATTCAAGATGTGAATCATGAATAGCACCGGCAACAACATCGGTGGACCTGTTTATTTGCAAGTGATGAATTAACGAGATTTAACAATTCTGAAAATACCGTCTGCTGGCCTGGATCGAGCTTAACGGTTGTCTGCCTGAGATCACCGAAGAAGCTGACGGCGCTTGGGTTCATATACTCAATGGACTTGTCGGTATTGATCAGCAAAACCATCTCTGGCATAGCTTCGAGCAGTGCGTGCTGGTTACTGGCCAGTCTCTTGAACTCTTTTACTGTTTCCGCTGATGACATCGTATCTCTGTTACCCGGGGTAATACGCTTGAATTTTTTTTACCACTGTTAATCTAAACTCTAGCATAGTCGGCAAAGGTAATTAAATAGCCTTACTGTCAAAATTTCCTGATTTGTGGAAAAAATGTCCATATTATCTGAAAAACAAGACTGAACATCATGTTATTCCAATTGGTTATTTTCCATCAGGTCAAATAATAGAATGGAAACCAATTAGTCCTTAAAAGCGGAGAAAGGAAAATAAAAAGGGGAAATAACCGAGCCTTTTGCAATACTGTCTATTTGGAGGGCAGGTCTATGATGATGTCCTCAAGAGAACGTTTGGGTACCAAATGAACGTCATGCTCATCTCTCCAGTATCTGATGTCATCCTTTGCAGGCGGTTCGGTGATTTTCACCTTCTCGGCCGGATAGCCGAGGGCAATAACCAGAGAAAGTTCGAGATGGGCGGGAATCTTGAATCTGTCCGCAAGTTTTGGAGAAAATGCACCAATACGACACCCTCCAATTCCTTGTTCCATGGCTCCAAGCAGAAGATTCTGGGTCGCGATTCCAAGATCGAAGTGGGCCTCTTTTTCAGATCCTTTCAGCCAGTCACGGTTAAGCAGGCAAAGGATATAGCTGCTTGGTCGTCTCTCCGTCGGCCGGACCTTTCCAGTCAGTGAGATATCCGGCCCAGCCGATACAGGGAAATATGAGGTCGCACAGTTGCGGATCAGTGACGAGTGCATATACTGCCAGGGCTGCTGGTTTCTGGCAGAGCCTCCGAGCCGCGCAAGCTCAACGAGTTGTCTTAGGTCATGCTCAGTTAATCGGCGAGATTCATCAAATCGTCTGTACGATCTGGTCTTTTTTATCAATTCAACCATGTCTTTCCTCCAAACAAGGTTCTGTATCCGAATGCGACAATATCGCTGTCCCTTACATTTCCTTCAGGATAGTTTCAGAATAAAGATCAGAAAAGCTGATATCGACTCGTGAATAGCTTTCGTCGTCTTTTATCCGATTCATATCAGGATCTGCATGTTCGACCTGATGTATCGGAACATTGAGCTGGTCAATCAAAAAGCTCATGATATTTTTTTCGCGTTCCATCGCAAGTATCTGCAGCATGGTATCGGTAACCTCAACCTGGCGTGGTGCTTCTGGGACAAAATCAGGAATTCTGTTTATCGGGATATCCGTTTCCTTTATTTCCGCGTTCTGCTCTGCCAAGTTGCTGGGCAATAAGCAGTTCCTCGGCTCTTTCTTGCTTTTCCCATTCCTGCCTGAAGCAGCTGATTTTTCTGGTCAGTCTGATTTCTTTCAAGTTCGACGAGGTTGTTGTAAATGGCGGTCGTAGTCTTCAACCTTGTCGACATAGCCGGTGATTTTCAGTCTTGGTAAGAGGATGTGAGCCGAGAAACTCACTGAATCGATTGAGCCGTTCGATACTTTCCCCGCTAATCTGAGATGAGCCGGGAGAAAAGGAAATATACTGACTGTCCATCAGGTCTTTAAACTCCTCACCCGCCAGGAGCATCGGGTTGATCGACGTCTTTATGATTGAGGTCCATACACTGCTCAATGCCTCGGTTGCAATCGCTGCCTTTGGGTCATCTTCTGTTTCCACCTCAAGTGCGATTGTGTTGTCCGCTTGGGTGAGCAGAGAGAGCGCCAGTGCTGTAGGGCTGCCCGATGATCTAGGCAGCAGGTCTGCGAGGACAATTCGTGCCGACTGCTTTATTGCGTCATTGTCGAATTGAGTTGATGATTGAACACTGATGGAGCCTTTTAACGGATCTGAGACCGGGAGCTTTCTGGGTTATCTGCTCCGAGAACAAGCTCAGGGGCAGCAATTGTGCGCTAAATGAGGATCTGCAGTACGGGCGGGTCCTGAAAAAGAGTCCCCTTTCCCTCCAAGCCGAACGGGTGTCCCTCGATATTGCCGGAAAGTTTGAAACTGCTGTTCTCCTTTCCGGGATACTCGATCTTGTTGACATTTCCGTTGATCGATGTCAAGTCAAGCGCAAGCGGCGGCGCGAGCGATTATCCTGGTAGGATACGGTGCCACTCTTAAAATCAACCTGGTTGATCGTCGCAGAAAAACCAGAGACTTCCGGGTGCCAGGATCCTTTTCAAGGGATCGCCGGTTCCGGAAGAAACAGACGACGCAGAAAACGTGAAAGCGGGGCTGCCGGGTTTGTTTCACTTTCTTTTCGAATGCCATGAAAATTCCGGGTCTTCAAGCAGAATGTAATTGATAGAGAGCGTTGCGCCTGTATCAGCCCAGGACAATTTGTCAAAATGAGCTTTGGAGGCTTGAAAAACCGGTTTCTGGGGATCACCTATAACGATATTTTCCGCAGAAAGGGTTCCTTTGTATTCCTTTTGAGGATAACGAAAGGTTCCCTGTCCCGAAAGGCTTGCCTGGCTCTGCCTGAATGTTTGACTGTTGCTGAACCAGGAAAACAACTCCAGCGGTTTGAGGCTTGAAAAGGCAATTTCTGATGAAACCTGCAAAGGTGCAATATGAAGACTGCCCGTGGTGTTCAGGGTTCCCGTCTGGTTAACGGTTGCCGAAAAAACAAAGTTTTCTTCGCTGATCTGCTGCTGTTCAAGCCGGTTGGCCTGGAAGATGGCGTTGGTAAATTCAACAGTGTCGATTTTTCGATCTTTGTCCGTAATCCTGATTGTACCGGAAAAATCGATACCGTGAATTACATGCTGGGAGGGGCGCTTGGAAAATCGCTGGAACAGAAATGGCAGGCTTGAACTGTCGATGGCGACAGTACTGTTTTGCAGAAAAACATTGCCAAGATCAGTGACATTATTAATACGGCTGACTGGTTCACAGCGCAGGTCGGGCACTGCCAGCCACTCGACGCCATTATCTTTTAACCCGAGGTTCTTAACCGTGACCTTGGTACTTTTTAATGTGTAGTCGAAACGGTTTGTCGCCCTCTTCCTGGAGCGCGATGCTCAGTAGGCCAGAGACATCTGCGATACCCTCAACGTCCTCTGATTTTCTGCCGAGAAATGGCGCAATACTGGAACGGCATTTATATTGTTGAGCTGCAGGTTGCCACCTGGTCTGTTTTGCTTGTCAAACTGACCCTGCCAGGTAAAAAAGGCTGAAGAACTGAGATGCTCTCCACTGAGTCTGAAACTGTTCTCCTCGTCAGACTGGCAGCAGACGAGTAGTTGGAGAAATTCTTGATGCTCAGTTGGACTGAATGCCAGATGCGAACAGGTTTGTTATCCCCGGTCGTTCTTTATGATTATGTTGCCGCCGTCCGCGATAAGCAATTTAACTGATATCGACGGAATAACCTGATAGAGCGGATCTTCCAGGCCAGGTCTCAGTGTCAGTGGAATCAGATTTGCCAACGTCTCTCTGGTGATGATGCCGTCACTGCTTATGGTCGGTTCCCTCAACAGAATGGACTGGATTGCCAGCGACTGGTTAAACGGCTCAAGAGATCCTTCGAACTTGGCGGTCGGGACCTTGAGTGCTAACTTGCTGTTTCTCGATTCAAGTGCCAGATCGGTTGCGGTAAAGCTAAATTGGATCTCCAGTTTGCTGCCTTTCTCCTGATCCGGTGAGAATGATATCTGAAGTTTGCCGTTAGCTCTTCCCTGGTTGACATCGATAGGAAGTGAGACCGGTAAATAGTCAAAATAGAGCGGGATATCGATATCGTCCAGGTCACAACTCAGCAGTGTCTGCCGCCCATCCTGGCTCGATCCGCCCAAGTGTCGCCTCACCGGTCAGTTTTACCGGGCTACCGTTAACCACAGCTGAAAAACGGGGATGAATATAGGTGTCTGACTGATAAGGAAAATTTGATATGGCCGGGAGCGCGAGTTCAATATCTTTTACATGGTGCGTTTTTCTCGCTACTTTTATCATCAAAGATGATTTGAGAGTCAGAAACCTTGATATTGTTCAATGAGAATAGAAAAGGGAGTTCGGCAAAATCGATAATGCCTGACGTGTTTCTTCTGCTTTTATTGCCCAGGAGGTAGGAAATATTGTAACGTTTGTTTTTGTCTCTGGTAATCTGGGCTTGTAACTGGTTGACATCCATTGTCGAGCAGACAAGATCACCTCGGAGCAAAGAGAGAACGTCTAAATCTATGGTCGCCTCTGCGATCAGCAGAAACCGGGATTGCGGTTCACCGTCTTCGTTGGTTTCAACAGACAGCCCGTTGAGGTTCAGCTGGAAATTAAAAGGATTAAAGCGTGCATCACTGATGGAAATGGTAACATGGAGTTTTTCCCCCAGGTATTTCGGCAGACTGGTTGTGGCCAGATGTGGGACGAGTATAAACCCTGCAGCTGCATAGAGACCGATTCCTATGAGTATCAGGAAGATGAATTTGAAGGTCCCGCCTGATGATTTGCGTTTTTGAACCTTCGGCGCCTTTTGCTGCTTCTTTTTTGGGGCAATTTGCTTTTCAGAAGGCGTTGCTGATTTTTGATCGCTTGAAATTGATATCGATCCAAACAGATCACTGGATTTATCGGCCATGTTCCGTAACGTTATCTATAGTTTAAAATCCTGTGTGCTGTGACAACTACTGAGTTTTTGTGATTGGGAGGAGCAGCACGAAGATCGGGAAATTTATTATCAAGGAAGATATGCCTTGCTCTGGCCCATTTTTCAAGAAGAATCATCTATTTTTTGTTTAAATGGACTCTTTTTCCAATAAAAAGCCAGGAACGATTGTTTAGATAACGCTCAAACCAAGCATTCCGCTAAATCTGAAAATGTGTGTATGTTTTGCTGAGTTTAAAGAAGGGAGAGGGGAAGATAATGGCTACCTTTTGGTCAATTAATAAGAAAAGCGTGTAAAAAACCAAATTTTATAAATAATATTTTGTAAATCTAGGGTATTACAGGTAAACTGGAGTCTGATAAGGTGATTTGTACCCGCAGGCAGATATCATTCAGTTCATGATTGCCTTAATCAAGGTCTGAATTATCGTATAGCAAACGGGTGCATAACGGGCGGTCCTCTCTATTTTTATTGTATTAAATGTTTGAATTTATAAGACTATTCAGGTGGCAGGATGCTGTGGATATTCTGGTCGTGGCTTTTGTCATCTACCAGCTTATCTCCATTATCCGGGGTACCCGCTCAGTTCAGATGCTTTTGGGGCTCGGGGTTCTTGTCGCAGTCTATTTTATGGCCAGTATCCTGGAGCTTGCAACCTTACTGTGGCTCCTCCAAACCTTTCTCAGCTCCCTTTTTATTATCGTTATTATCGTCTTCCAGGATGATATCAGGCGTGCCTTGACCCAGGTCGGTAAATCACCGTTTCAGAAAAGTATGGGGATGATGGAAAAAGATCTGGAAGAAATAATTCGCACCGTTTTTTATCTGTCCAAAAGACGCATCGGCGCGCTTATCGTGATTGAGCGGGATATGGGGTTGCGCGATTTCGTCGAATCAGGGTTCGTGCTTGACGCCAGACTGACCAAAGAAATCCTGATATCTATTTTTATGCCGGTTTCTCCGCTGCATGATGGCGGGGTTATTATCAGCAAAGGGCGTATTCATACAGCCGGAAGTATTCTACCACTCACCCAGAATCCCTATATCGACAAGCAGTACGGCACCAGGCACCGCGCTGCAATCGGGCTCTCTGAGGAGACCGATGCCCTTGTTCTGGTGGTCTCAGAAGAGACCCAGGGGATATCACTGGTCCAGCATGGAGCAATGACTGCGGTAAATGATGAAATATCGCTCTCCAACAGCCTTCGGGCCGTTTTTATCGGCAAGAACGAGGTGCAAAGCATGAACTGGAGGAGTCTGTTTAATCGAAAATGAAGCCGTTCAGCATGACATACTGGCGTAAATTTGTTGCCAAAGAGTGGTTCCCGATGGTCATCTCCCTGGTCTTTGCAGCACTCCTGTGGAATTTTGTCGGCGGCGAACAGACGGTAGACAAAAATGTCATGATTCCTGTGGAAGTTATTAACCTTCCAAGAGATCTGGTAATCTCCAACCAGTTTAAAAAAGAGATTGAAGTAACACTCAATGGACCCCGGGCCCTGATTCTAGAACTTGAAACCAAGCAGATTACCCGGCAGATCGATTTGTCAAAAGCGATACCCGGAACGACGGTCATCACCAATGACGTCGACTCGATACCGATGAGGCGCGGCATAACCGTTCTCAGAGTACAGCCTTCTACCATTATCCTATCACTGGATAAGCTGATTCAGAAAAAATTTGCCGTTAACCCGGTCACCACCGGTGAACCATCGCCTGGATATATTCTCAAACGCCTGCGGATGGATCCGGAAGTAATTACCATCACCGGACCTGAGACTGTATCTGTCCCAGTATGAAGTTTTACGGACAAAGGTCATTAACATCAATGGCCTGCAAAAATCCATACAGCAGCAGGTACCCCTTGACCTGGAGCCATGCCATTGTCGATCTGATCGGTGAAACGACAATCACAGCAGATATTTCAGTGGCGCTGGAAACCGTCCAGAAACAATATAAAGTGAAATTTGTAGAGCCGGTAAAAGCGGGTGACAAGGTTCTTGATCATGTGACCGTCATAGCGAATGTCCCTAAACTGCTGCTTGACAATAAAACCAATGTTTCCAGATTATTATCGGCAATGGTTGTGGAAGACAAAGTAAACGGCTTTGGCGTGGTCCGGATTATACCCTCCGAAGAACTCACGCTGCCTGTCGAGGTTATTTCCATTGATCCGGCAACAGTAGACCTTGAAGAAAACGACAGAACCCAACGAAATAGAGCCACTCCGGGAACCTGAAGACTCTGATCTCGAACAGCAGGGCGATCCTGGAAACAACAACACTGAACCTTCAAGCAGCTGATTATCGTGAGAAAATTATTTGGTACAGACGGTATCCGGGGTGAGGCAAATCAACACCCGATGACCACAGAAATAGCAATGCAGGTCGGAAGAGCAATTGCCTTTATCGTAAAGGATCGAGCCCGCGGGCACAGCATTGTGATTGGCAAAGATACCCGGCTTTCCTGCTATATGCTTGAAAATGCACTGGCGGCCGGGATCTGCTCCATGGGTGTCAATGTCATGCTTGTCGGGCCGCTGCCGACACCCGGCATCTCGTTTATCACCACGTCAATGCGTGCCGATGCCGGGGTTGTCATTTCTGCCTCGCATAACCCCTTTCAGGATAACGGCATAAAGATTTTTGCCCACGATGGCTTCAAACTGCCGGACAGCGTTGAGGAAGAGATTGAGGACCTGATCTTTTCCCAGAAGATGGAGGCGCTCAGGCCGGTTGCAGAAGAGGTCGGCAAGGCTCGACGAATAGATGATGCCAAAGGCAGATATATTGTTTTCCTGAAAAATAGCTTCCCAAAACACCAGACCCTTGATGACTTTCACGTGGTGCTGGACTGCGCCCATGGTGCGACCTATGGCGTTGCCCCGCATGTTTTCGAAGAACTCGGTGCAAAGGTAACCCCGCTGTCCGTCAATCCTGACGGCACAAACATCAACCGAAAATGCGGCGCCCTCCACCCGGAAATTATGGCCGAAACGGTCAGAAACGTTGGCGCTGATCTCGGCCTTGCCTTCGACGGCGATGGCGACCGGCTCATTGTCTGCGACGAAACCGGCCAGATCGTCGACGGCGATCACCTCATGGCCATCTGTGCCCGGGACCTTCTCAAACGCCGCAAACTGAAAAAGAAAACCCTGGTGGCAACGGTCATGTCCAACATGGGCCTTGAAGTGGCCATGGAGAGCATCGGCGCCAAAATGGTCAGAACCGCAGTCGGTGACCGATATGTTGTCGAATGCATGAGAGAAAACGGCTATTCCTTTGGCGGCGAACAGTCAGGCCACCTGGTATTCCTTGACCAGATCACCACCGGTGACGGAATCCTTGCCGGGCTGCAGCTGCTCGCTGTGATGCAGAAACAGGATCGCCCCTTATCCGAACTTGCCAATATCATGGAGAGCTATCCGCAGGTACTAAAAAATGTTCGAACCGCCACCCGCATGAGTATCGATGAGATCCCACACTTCAACAAAACTATCAGAAGTTTCGAAGAAAAACTCGACACCGCCGGCAGGATTCTCGTCAGGCCTTCCGGAACCGAACCGGTGATACGAGTGATGGTCGAAGGTCAGGATGAGAAGATAATAAATGAAATG
>CAVOLI010000008.1:0-65871 GCA_963696725.1 uncultured delta proteobacterium | reverse complement strand
GTAAATTCAACCACTTACGCTGATTTCCTGGGAAATATTTTTCTCCCAGGTGGTCGCTAGGTGGTTTTTTACTTTTGGCAACACCTGTAATGCCGGCCGTACTGATTCAATCCTGCGAATATATCTTTCAGTTGTTGAAAGATTTTTATGTCGCAAGATAGTCTGAATATCAATCATTGCGACCCCTTCTCTGGCAAGGATACTTGCACTTAAGTGCCTGATAGCATGCAATCCAAAATGTTTTACCTGTGCACGCCGACAGAGATTCTTCATCCAGTGAAGACGGGTTGTAAAGGGTTGTAGTGTCTCAGGGTCAGGAAATACCCATGTATCACTCTTTCGCTTATCTTTCTGTATCAATAAAGCGTTGAAAAGATCTTCAGTCAGCGGAAGCCAAGACGATTCCCATGATCCATCTTTTGTTTTCCGGGTATATAGCCTTATTTTCACACCAGCAAAATCTACATCTTCCCATTGCAACCTGAACAACTCCGATTTTCGAGCAGCAAGATGCAGATAACCGAGCAGCATAGTTGCATCTTGTTCTGTCCAAGCAGCCTCATATACTTTCCAAAAGTCTCTTTCAGTGGGCACATATCGTGGTTGTCTCTTTCTCTGGAAATCGTTCCACCAGACACGGATTATCCTTAGGAAGTTGTAAATATTTAATACCCCAGTTCCATGCAGCCACAAGATTTTTACGATCTTTATTCGCTGCATATCCTGATCGAGTAATACTTTGGTTCTGTAGATGCCTTAAGACAGTCCCTGCAGTCAGCTGCGCGACAGATAAGGTCTTGTCAACACCACTGAAAAAAAATTTAAATGCTGACTTTTTTTCCTGATAAGTCGTGCTGACAAATTTTACCTTTGCAAAATCCAGATAACGGATTGCCCATTCACCCAAAGATATTATGGGTGTCAATGAGATGACACGGTTGTTCTGTTCCACCTCCCATTCGACGGCTTCCTTTTTGGTCGCAAAGGATTTCCGCACGTACTTGTTGTTGATCTTGACTTGCGCCAGCCATGGTTTCTTGCTTTTTTCTTTGCGCTTGTATGGCATAAACTACCTCCTCCTCAAAAAATAAAATTTTTCGAGGCCCCAAGCGCACTCCTCCAAGTTCAGCATAATACTTGCGGACAGTACGCACGTCAAGATTCAAGCGATCAGCAAGTTCCTGAGGGGTTAGTGGTTGTTGTAATTTTCTCATTTACCTCTGGAAGGTTATATTTCCAAAAGAAACCCATTAAATTATTATATATAAGCCGATAGCTCGAGTATCTCGTCTTGTGTGCAAAATCTCCTTGCTCGGTTTTCCCTGCTAAGGCTTTTCAACGCAGCCAAATCTGCAGAAGATACTCTCGTGGATCACACAAGATCAAATCTTCGAATAGGGGTGGTGCTAACATCACCCCTTATTGAGAAATTTTTCCAGCACCTTACGATTCAAAGGTATTACCTTAACCATATCGTTTTCAAAATTTTCATAAGCCCAGTCCTCACTTTTGGTGTTCTGTTCGCAGAACTCAACCTGGCAGATATATACACCGATTTCTTTTCCTCCTGACAACGACAGTACAGCTCTCTCCGTTACCGTTATCTGGCCAAAAATATTCTGATTTCTGCAACAAAGCGTTGCCAATAGCATTAGTCGATCGACCGGAAAAGCCGAATGCTGCCATCTCAACAGTATCTGCTTCACGAGTTATAATGACAATCCCGGCATCAGCTATCCTTCTTTGCCATTCAAGAAACTGCCACTTAAAATTTTTATCCAGATAATAGGTCCCATGGCAATTTTCACCGGTTCCACCTGATGGATTCTTCTCACCACCAAAACAGCTCGGTACAAGTCGATCAAACTTCCTGTAGCAGAGATAAAAAGGAACTTTTGGTTCATTATCCGCTGGACCAAACGGTTTACAGTTGAAAAGATCGGCCACCATGTACTCAACCAGATAATTCACCCTCTGGCTGCCAATCAAGATGGTGGAACGTCCAGTTCCTTTATCCTTTCGCATATTTTCAAAGATACGGCTTGCGCGATCTTTATCTTCTGTCAACCCATCCCCTCTGACATCAGAAACACCTGGGGTAAAATAAAAAGGAACATAGAGCATTTTCACCGAAGGTCTCGTGTCGCGAAGCTCGGTTTCAGTGGAAAGAAAATGGATGATCTTTGAAGAAACAACCGAATCATGACGGGAAATTGAAACAGGCGGAGAAGCCTGTGGTGTTGTAATTGTTCTTCCTTTAAGGTGGTACTCCCCCAAGAAAATTAAAATCTTCTTTGAATGCCCCATCGCCTGCCATAATCCAGAAGGCCTAACACCGAACAAGGCGCCCGGCAGTGTCTCTGCAGGCACGCCCCTTTCGATTAACCATCCACATATTTTTTCCAAAACTTCAAGCTTGGAGCTCTGAACCTGATTTCGAAGCAACTTGCCAACCGTATGCCGATGAAACCCACAATCCTTGGCAATATGTGATTCCACGCCAAATTTATAGAGATTATTCTTTTCTAATACCTGTTTTAGCCGCCACTCAATTTTCATAAAGCGTCCTCCATAAATATTTTCGTGAATTTTCAGAGATTACCAGGACTCCGATTAAAAATAATTTTTCTTGTTAAACTGTATGCTCCATTTCAATTCAACTTGCCCCTCTGCGAATACAAGTAACGCCGGAACTGGCAGATCCAACAACTACTTGGCATAATTTATCGACATTTACTGATATTACGGCTGTATATTTTCACTGCCTAAAACCCGTCTAAATGTCCTTTTAATTCGACATTTACAAAATTATTAAATACTTGTTATTAACGTTATTTATTTGACTTTAAACCCACACTAAATTAAGCATATACCATACTGTTCTAGTTATTGCAAAGCACTATTGAGCTGAAATTAAAATGGCATTTTAAAGATCATATTGTTTTCAGGAACTTGAATGTCAAGATTTCCCAAGTAAGATCTGACAAGGAGAATATTAGGGTTGTTCCTTCAAGCAGGATTGCTAAGGAGTCAATCGACACCAAAAAGGTCTCCGACGACAGAACAATAAAAAAGTCAGTACAACGGTTGATGGGGCATATGAAGATGATACGAGACAATCCTATGACTATAGATGAAGCGGCGAACTTGGCGAAGTGCAGCTACCACACTATCCACCGAGCAATCAAGAAAGGTGATCTGGCCGCTTATAAACCCGGAAAGACTGTGTTGATTCTGGAAAAAGACCTGACAAACTGGTTTATGAGCAAAAAGATCCATGCGGTAAGAATCGGTAAACCACGCAACCGTGTAAAAGTTCACAGTGGCCGATAAATGGCGTCGAGAGTCGCTCATGAACCAAAGAATAGCTCAGCAAATAACGACAGTACGCCATTTATGGACAAATCTTCCGATGCAAATGCTGTCGATGCAGCGGAAGAGCGCTATCTCAGGAAACTATCGCCGGAACTACAAGACGTAATCCGAAAACAAAATAAAATATTAGTCCTTCCTGATTGGCCGGAAACAACACATGGAGTACCCAATATTTACCTCCGCTCTGCCCTCTTTAGAGTAATCAGACGTGGCGGACGAGAAGCAGTCAAGGGAGAACCTATTACCTCTATTGCGGGGCTAAACATCCGCTACACAGGGTGGCAACTCGACCAGGGAGATTTCGATGTTCTGGCTCATGCCTTTCATTTGCAATCCAGGCAGCCACATATGGAAAAAATTTATGAAGAATACCTGAGGTTTGAGATCAAGAGCTTTCTTCGCTCGATAGGCCGTCAACCGGGAAAGTCTGGCCGAGTATGGCTCAAAGATTGTTTTCGTCGCCTAACAGCAACTGCTATTGAAATGGACATTGAGACCTGCCACACTCGAACTCACGAGCGTTTAACGTATGCCGGATCACTCATTGATGAATTTATATACCAAGAGAGTGAGCAAACCTACTGTATAAAATTAAATCCAAAACTCTCAGTTCTGTTCGCTGCAGGCATGACACAGATACAGTGGCATCAACGACTCTGTCTACAAACAAGCCTGGCCAAATGGTTACATGGCTTCTACGCCAGTCACAAGAAACCTTATTCCATAAAAGTCGTCACCTTGAAACATCTATGCGGTTCCGACTGCAATCGATTGGCCGATTTCAGGCGAAGTCTGCGTACGGCGATGGATGAGTTGGTCTATGTAAAAGCGATTCTAGACTGGCAAATTGATACCCAGGACAAGGTGCATGTACAGAACACAGAGGAGAACCTTCTAAAATGAATTTTCAGGGGGCATAGCACTCACACCTGGGGGGCATAGCACTCACACTCAGGGGGCATAGCACTCACACCGGGGGGCATAGCACTCACACCCAGGGGGGCATAGCGCTCACACTAAGGGGGCATAGCACTCACACTTTGCAAAATTAAAATCAGCTGAAATGCCCAACAGTATTGAGGTTACAGCCAGGTGGCCAAAATGGCCTAATCTTTTTTAATCTTCTTTTAATCTTTTAGGAAAAATCATCAGAGAGGAGGTCGGTAACAAAATGACGCGCTCAAAACATTACCAGCAACAGGTCTTCAGCCGGGAAACATGGGCTACCGCAATGCAATGGGTGAACGCCAACAAAAGGCTTGTTCGCCAGATTGCCTCACCCTATGTCAGATTCATGGCCGGTGAAAGCGAAGATCTCTACCAGGAAGCAACAATTTCCGCCTATAACGCCCTGATCTGTTGCAGGAAAAATGGCCAGCAGAGAAAGATTTGTACCGTTCTTCCGGGTTATTTTCAAAACCAACTGTATCAAATTGGCATCCGGTATTCAGACGGTACACTGCTTAGAAGAATATTTCCTCCCGCTTCAGGAAGAAACAGCAGAGATGGTCGAACCGGAAGCGGACAAAATCGACCAGGTACTGCAAGTGGTCAGCAAGCGACAGCGACAGATCTGCCTCTGGCTTCTTGAGCAGCCCACTCCTGTCAGTGCTCTGGATATTGCCAGGGAATTTAAGGTCAGTAAACGTCAGGCCTACCGCCTGATAAGCAATACTCTTCAACGTATATCGGGGGCCACGCAATGATCTCAATCAATGATTACGCAAACAGTTACCTCATTCCCAAACGCACCCTCAATTATTTGCACCGCAAGGGTATCATCGAAGATCCTCTGCGCCAGGCAGACTTGACCAGTCTGCACTTTTTCGAACAGATCTGGGGGAATAAAGAGCTCCTGCGAGCACAACTGAGCCGGCTTTCCATCAAAGCACGACTCAGCTTTGTGAGAACTGCCGACTTGCCATCCAAATGGGAACGGTACGCCTATAGTCGCTACTATAATCTGCAACCGGGGAAAGAACTCCCCATGCGCACCATCATCGAAGAAATCCAGACCACCTTTCGCTTTCTTCTCAAAAAACAGCAGATAATCCGCCTGTATCAAATAAGAAATCGGGTCCAGGTTGTACGGCACCGGGAAAAAAATGCGGCGAATAATTAACAAAAAACCTCTTACAAAGCACAAACAAAGAAGTAATAAA
Organism: uncultured delta proteobacterium; assembly: GCA_963696725.1. Classification (GTDB taxonomy): domain Bacteria; phylum Desulfobacterota; class Desulfobulbia; order Desulfobulbales; family Desulfocapsaceae; genus MADRE3. The sequence continues at coordinate 60,334 of CAVOLI010000008.1, read as the reverse complement.
CAACATTTATTGACTCTTACTAAAAGTCTTCGACTCTTAAAATTCCAAGAAAAAAAATGGATTATTGGTCACACCCCCCGAAAAAAGAAAATAGAGATGAAGATCAAACACCAAATAATAATTTCAGCTTTGACTGCCCTTCTGCTGACACCAACGAAGTCGGAAGCAGTGGTAGTTCGACAGGAATTGTACAGGTTTCAAATGACTATGACTCAAAACGTTACCACCACAACCTTTCTGATCTGTGATCAGCACCAAGTGCAGGCAAAGCCGGCAATTGGTTTCCGATTAAATTTGGTTCATTTCGAGTTGGGGAGCGCCGTGCTCTCTGCTGTGGAAGCAGAAACCATGCTCTCCGATCTGAAACAACATGGTATCACGAGCAAGACACCCTTGGCAGTAATCGGCTATACCTGCATGCTCGGCCCCGACATAGTTAATCAGCAACTTTCCCTAAAACGAGCTGATGTCGTAGCTGATTTTCTTCGCGACCATGGCTTTGTTGTCGCACATGTCCAGGGACAAGGGGCAACTAATCCCATCACCTATAACTTACAGGAATTTTATAAAAATCGTCGAGTTCAAATTACGGTGTGCCCATAAACAGATCAGGTTATTCCAACTTATCAGCGGTAGTGATTTTATTTATCTTAGAGGAGAAAAACACATGAACATCAATTTCGCAACCCATGCAAAGAATACCCGGCAGGCAAAAATCATAACAGGCCTGGCCGTACTATTTGCCGCCTGCTTCATGTCGGCTCATGCCATGGCCATGGCCGTCCCTGCAGCAGGCTCCTTTGCCTATGATCTCTACGATATCGGCGTCAATCAGATCCTGCTTGGTCCCATCGGTTTTGTCGCCGGTGTTGCCTGCATGGTTTTTGCGGCAATCCTGGCCATTCGCCAAATGATTTTACCTGCCGCCGGTGTCGTGCTTGGCGGTGCATTTCTGCTGAAGGCCGATGCGGTTGTCCAGACCGTGGGAGCAATGATCATTTAACGATATATCCGTAAGGGCACGGACTCAGATGAACAATAACAATTTCACCCACAGATTTCCCCAGTACCTGTCAAAACCGATCCAGGTACTCTGGTTTGAGACTGATGAATTAATCCTGTTCGTCTTTACCCTCACCCTGGCTCTTATTTACGGGAAAATCATGTGGCTGGTTTTTCTGGTGACCCAATACTTTTACACCCGTGCCAAGCGCTTGAAGGCCCGAGGATTTCTTAAGCATATCCTCTACATGTTCGGTTTCATTCAGATGAAGAAGTATCCCGAATACTTTCAACGAGAGTTTCATGAATGAAAACAGACATTTTCCTTCAAAAAACCAGCAATCTCTTTGTTGAGAACAGGTTGCTTAAATTCATCATCATTGTGCTGGCCCTGACCGTAATCTTCAATTCACTCATGGTGTACCGTGCCGTTAAATACCAAAGAGTTGTCTTGATCCCGCCGACAATGACCGGCACAGTTGAATTTGTTCAAGGAAGACCCACTGACACTTACACCAAAGATCTGAGCAGGAGGATAGTCAATCTGGCTGCCACCTATTCCCCACCGACAGCCAGGATACAATTTGAGGAACTCCTTGCCTATTATGCTCCGGAATCATACCCCGAGGCATCCAAGGCCTGGTATTCCCTGGCAAGCAGGGTTGAAGAGTCCCAGGTCAGCTCGGTTTTCTATCTACTGACAATAAAACTTGGCGACAACGATATCGAAATTTTCGGCAACCTCAAACAATTTGCCGGAGACACCCTGCTTGAGAACTCGAGCAAAACCTACCTGATTAATTATCGCCTGCAGGACGGTAGATTCTATATCGTCTCGTTCAAGGAAAAATTTGCCCAAAGCCAGGAGAAAGAGCGTGATTAAAATCTTTGTGACAGCTGCGGCCCTGATGATAGCGGCAACCGCTAACTGCCTGGCGGATACAGTGATCCAGGCAGAGATCCCCACGTCCGTTGAACTCTCGAATATGGATATCAATCGGATCGTTTGCCCCGGGCCGATGAATGATCTAATTTTTTCCCAGGAAAAGAGCATAACCGGCCATTTCTCCGGTAACAATGCCTTTGTAAAATTCAAAATAGAAGACGCCGGCGATGACTATATTTATGCGGATACCCAAAGCGAGCTGTTTGTGGTCTGCAACAATGCAGTCTATACCCTGCTGGTTACCCCAACGGATATCCCCTCCGTCACCCTCCGCCTGGCATCCCCCTCGGGTGACACTTTCAAGCAAAACATTGACCATTTCAAGAAAATGCCCCTGGAGAAACAGGCTCTGCAGATCATCAGAGAAGCCTACAACGGCACTTATCCGACCAGCTACCGGATAAGTGAATCAACCAGGAAGGTACCACTCTCTTCTGAACTGGAGGCAACATTAACTCAGGTCGTCGATGTAGATGGCGTTGGCTTGCGCCTGAATAAATACCTCGTTAAATCTCTTGCCCAAGGCCCAATTGAGGTGGATGAAAAAGTGTTTTTGTCATCATCTCTCGGCCAATCGATCCTTGCAATAGCGGTTGAAGATCACCGTTTACAGCCCGGTCAATCCACTGAAGCTTTTGTCGTTGACCAGAAGGAGCGGGAGAAATGAGTCTTAAACTTAAACAAAAATTCAATGATCTTGAACCTAAGAGGAAAAAGATTGTTATCTGGTCATGCGTTGCGATCATTTTTTTGATCCTGGTCTCCACCGGCTACAACTCTTCGCGAACGGATACTTCTGAGGAAGTCAGCCGGAAAAAGACCAGGGAGATTCAACTTGAGCCAGATATGATCGAAAAAACGATGCTCCGGGAACAGAGACGACAGCTTGAATCTCTCCAGAACACGGTAGACAAAATAATTCAGGAACAGAAGAAACCTGAACAAGCAAATACTGAACAAGCACTGCCTGTAATCCCCACCGCCGAACAGGTTGCAAAACAATCTCAACTTTCCATGCCATCACCCGAAGAGCAGCCATGGCCACTCCTGCCAGAGAGAACAGGCACGACAAATCTGCCCCAGCATCCAAAACCCGAGCCCAGGATGATCGGAGAAATCAGCGTCTTGTCAAACCCGGTCAGCAGTCACAGGAGACCCGGATCCGAAAAATAATAAAAAAAAAGGCAGGACAGTATATCTCCCCCCATCTTTTATGGAGGCGAAGCTGTTGACCGGTTTCGATGCTTCTACTTCGGGCAAAGGAACCAGTAACCCTGAACCACTCCTGCTCAGAATTCAAACGCCGGCGGTTCTGCCAAATGACATCAAAGCCAACCTGGCCGGATGCTTTGTCATCGCCGAAGCAGTTGGCAGGCTGGACAAGGAGCGGGCAGATGTGCGTCTGGTATCCTTGTCGTGCCTCAGTAATGAAGGCAAGGCCATCATTGACACCCCGCTTAAAGGTTTTGTCACCGATTCGGACAGCAAAGTGGGTCTGTCGGGCCGGGTTGTTTCTAGAATGGGCGCAACTACGGCCAGAACTATTTTAGCCGGATTTTTCAGCGGTATGGGCGATATGCTTAAATCCGCCGCCACTACCCAGTCAACCTCCGTCCTTGGCACAACGACTACTATTGACTCGGGCCAAGTCGCTAAATATGCCATCGGAGGCGGTATGTCTGAAGGTGCTGCAAGCCTGCACGACTTCTACTTGAGCCTTGCCAAGCAGGCAACACCAGTTATAGAGGTTGGAGCGGCAAAAGAGATTACCGTTATTGTTGCCGAAGGCAAGGAACTTGAGATCAGGGAGTTTGAGGGAGATGCCCTTTGAGCCATAAGCAATAAGTTTTTGATTTGCGACAAACGATTCTAGCTTCTCTCAAAAATTTTTCAAATTACAGTATTTTCCCTTTTTAGGGGAATCACCAAATGGTTTTTGAAACCTTTTTTCATCAAGACAATCGAGATAAAAATTCACGCTACTACGCTGTAGCATTGACTTGCGGCGAAGTCGTCGTATAAATTATTACAAAGAGAAAAATCAGTCTATCTTATACGAGATAAAGCCAAACCTGCCGCAAGACAGGGACGGAAAGTCACGGGTCTTCATTAGATGGCCGGGCTGCCTAGGAATAAGGTAGCTCGGCTTTTTTTATTGAGGCTCAATAAGTTGGTTGCAAGCAACTCTCTCTCGTATATAGGCCAGGCATGGCGCTGTTAGGATTTCCACAACAAGAAACGGAATCAAAAAAGGCATTTAGGGCTTTGAGATGCGCGCCGAATTGACTAGCCTGATAGGCTCACTCTACCTCTGTGACAATTTTGACGGCCCGTTAAGCCCTGCTGCGGAAACTTCTTGGGGTCCTGAGATGATTCTGATAGCATCTCGAAACGCACTTGCGCTTGTGTAGTTTCATCTACCTAAGTAAGGAGAAAATGATGCCCGCTGGTAAGAGGTTAGTTGCCTTTGCTCTAGCTGTGGTGCTAGGCTTAGGGTTTGGAGGGTGTAACGGGACCTCGAGTCAGCGAGCCACCAAAAGCGTGACCGATTCCTGTGCGGACGATCAGTTGAGAAGTAATGCAGTCCTCTACTTCGGGCCTTCGAACCAGATCGGGCCAGGATCAATCTGGACTCGGCTTGGAGTCAACGGGGGTTACCAACCGCAGTGGCGAGTTGGTGACCTGGAGCTCGATTATTTGAAGATTGTCCAGCCTGGCAAGGCTTTCGAGTGCGATTTCTCGAAGAACTCTACCTTCACCGCCGGCGGTGGACTCTCGGTCCTCAGCCAGGCGGCCAAAGTGTCCGCCGAGGTGAAGTCGGACTTCGCGCGGGCCAAGACGATCAAGGTGTCCGCGAGTGATGTGGCCTGGGACACGGTTGTCGCGGGTCCCTTTTTGGTTCAGCTCAAGGGGATCTCGGATCCTGCTATTAAGAAAGATGTCTTTAGCACGAATCGGCTGGTGGTACGGCGCGCCCTGCGGCTTTCGGGCTACAAGGCGACACTGGAATTCGACACGAGCCTCAAACCCGAAATAAAGGCCAAGTACGACGGAGTGAAGTTGGGAGCCTTAAAAGTCGGAGAGGTCGGGGCGCAGCTAAACGCCAAGTGGACAAATGACGAGAAACTTGAGTTGACTGCAGCCGACGAAGTATACGTGGCCGGGGAGTTTGCCGAACTGATAAATGGCGAATTTGTTAGCACGAAGGGAGGGGCGGATACCGTGCAGGACATAGGCGACAAGTTCATTGAAACTTACCGTGGAACCAAAAAATAGACTAGGCGAAAGTGTCCTATGGTACGGGATGAGGAAACTTTCGGCTAGCATGTCTGAGCGGATCGACGAAGTTCAAGAGACATGCGTCGGGCACAACCCAGAACACCTGCCAAGATCGAGCGCACCATCGGGAGAATCGAGTGCATCCGGAGGCGGCGTCCAACAGCCGGTCGAACAACTTCCTCAACGGTCAGGATGGCGTAAACTGCTTCATTAAGCGATAGGCGTGTTGCTGATACCCAACGGCGAAGCAGGTTTGAAACGGAGACCATCCACTATTACACCGTATACGAGATTGTGCGGCCAGTATATAGGACAAAGATAAGAGCGCAGCCAAGTATTGGAGAACAAAGGTGTAGGTCAGGCCGATGTCGAGGCTTACGAATAATACATCATGGAGTTTGGAGACGTCAGCAAGTGCTGTTTTGATTTTTGTACAGTTCACGCAATTAGGGATAGTTGGATTGTGATTTGGACCATGCTGCCAAACAAGATAATAGTCGCCATTGCTGTGGAGCTATGAAAGGCGACAATGATCTTGACAACAAAGAGTAAGCATGAAATTCAAGAATCTTAAAGAGCAGGATAGATCTCGTGGTCCCACTCCGAAATGGACTTTCGATTTCGCGTGGGGGATTGCTCGGAGAATTGCGAAATCCCAACTGGGGAATCGGTTTGAAGTGCTCTGCCTCGCATTACGACTAGCCTTGGCACTGTGTTTGACGTTGGGTGTCCAAGCCTGCGCAACGCCGGAACTTGCAGACCAAGTGTTGCAAGAGAGACAATACGGCCTGCCTGCTCCTCCAACTGATGACACTTTGCCTCAGCCCATCTCATTGTCTGGGCATTCGAGTACTGTCACAGACTTTCTCGTCACAAAAGATGGCAAATACCTGGTTACCGCCTCGAAAGATTGGACCATCATCGTTTGGGATGTGGTCGAAGAAGTTGTAGTGAGGCGTTTCAGTGGCCATAAGGCCGCGGTAACATCTATTGATTTAAGTCAAGACGAAGCTTACTTGGTGAGTGGGTCGCTTGATGAGACAGTGCGGGTCTGGGATTTCGCTAACGGAAAGGAACTGCAGCGTTTCGTCCTTCGATCGCCACAATGGTATGACACCGTTTTGGGAATTGGGGCGGCCATAGATGAGGGAATTGGGGCTACCAGAAGTGGACAGCACTACAAGGAAGTCACCTCTGTACAGTTTGCCGGGGATCAGGATCATGTGCTGTGTGGATCACAAGCCGGGTTTTGGCTCGTGGAGTGGAGGTCCGCTAGACAGGTCCGTCACTATGATCCGAATGGCGTTGCCGCCATCTACCACCGTCCACAATCGATAGTGGTGAGTCCGGACGCTCGCTATGCGTTGACAGCCAAGGGCGGAGGGGTTGGTGGCAATGCGGAACTCTGGGAAATCGATACTGGCCGTAACGTGGCTTCACTGAGGACGGAACAGGATTCCACAGTTGCCATTGCTTTCAAGGGTTCGGAGTCGCTTGCAGTAACGGCAAGCGACAACGGAAACGTATTTTTGTGGAACGTTGAGAATGGCCAATCGTTGGGACAGTTGGTTGGTCATTCTGATCGGGTTACTTCCGCAGCGTTCAGCCAGGATGGAGAAACTCTCCTCACAGGTTCTGAGGATGGTATCGTCCGATTGTGGAACATAGCGTCGGGAAAGCAACTGAATCAGTTCGATATTGGGCTGAAAGTAGGCCGAGTCGCCTTCTACCCAGCAGAGCATTTTTTTCTTGCGGCAGGATTTAATGGGATCGTCTTGTGGAACACCAAATCATCAAGAGTCAGCCGGAATTATTACGGTGAGGCGCAGTTCCCGCCGACGTCTACTGCGGTAAGTCCAGACGGTAACTACCTTGCCAGTGGGTCCTATAGTGGTACTATCACCGTTTGGGAATCGCGTAGTGGTCGCGTGATTAGGCAGCTCAAAGGCCACACTGGCAGCATTACCGCGCTCTCCTGGGGCGGTGATAACACCACACTTGTAAGTGGCTCAGCTGATAAAACCATGCGATTGTGGAATATTCACTCGGAAAAGGACGTCTTCGAATGGGAAGGATTCGCGGAATCCATTGATGTGGCGCTCGTCAGTTCCGACCGGCAGGCCTTTTTGGCTGCTTCTGGTATGGAGGTTTTACTTCTCGGAGCCGCCAAGAGTCCGGTGGTTCAAACCTATGGAAGCGGGTGGAGTAGGTTTATCGGTGGCGATGTCAGGACTGCAGCGCTTAGTCCGGATAGCTCTAACAAATACGTTGCGGCAAGCTACTGGAACTATGAAGCGGGGATACGGGTGTGGGATAGAGAATCTGGCGAACTACTTTGGCAGTTTGGTGGAATTCTAAACGGCCACCGAAACACAGTGACATCACTTATCTTCACCCCAGATCTCCAAAGGCTGATCAGCGCGGGGGAAGACAAAACCGTGCGGGTTTGGGATCTTCAGACTGGAGAACAAGCTTATCGTATAGACATGGGTTCTCCTGTGTCCCGAATTGAATATGAAGCTGTTAATGATCACCTTATTGCGATTCTGGACAACAACGAAATCCAGATTTGGAAGCTGACCACTAGGGAACTGTTAAGGTCAATAGCTGGACATGCGGGGAAAGTGCTATGGGCGAATTTCTTATCGGACGGACAGTTCATTCTTACTTCCGGGAGTGATGATGCTACATACCGTTTACGGGAAACGTTATCCGGTGAGCAGCTGGCGGCCTATGTACAGACCCGGAACGGAGGTTGGTTTGCGTACACGTCGGCGGGGCTCTTTGACGGATCAGAGGAGGGCTGGAAATCTCTCGCTTGGCGTTTTCGAATACCGTATTCTGGCGAAGTTTCGATACTCCCAGTGGAGATATTCTTTCGGGAGTACTTTCATCCGCGTTTCTTGGCGGAAATCTTCGAAGGCATCAAGCCAACGGCCCCCCTTTCTATAACACAATTGAACCATGTACAGCCGCACGTGGCAATTGTGCGTGTTTCACCTGAACTATGTACGCCCAAGCCCTGTGTTCCCGAAAACGTATCCGTCACGGTGGAAGTCGCCGGTGATGAGCAGATTTTTGGCGAGGGCGCTGAACAAAGGATCTTTTCGACTAACGTGTATGACCTGCGTCTGTTTCGTGACGGGCAGCTGGTGGGGCAGGAGCCGACGGAGGGGAGCAGGGCCACTGTGGTTGCAGGAGACGCACAGGATGAGCTAAGGCAATGGCGCAAAGAGCGACTGGTGGTGGAGTTGAAGGACGGCAAGCGCCAGATCGTATTCAAGGGCATCCGCCTACCGCGACGGATGGGGGTGAAGGAAGTGCAGTTTAGCGCCTACGCCTTCAACGAAGACAGGGTCAAGAGCGAGACAGCACCGATGTCGTTTGCCATTCCGGCGGAGTTGAGTCCGCGGGTGCCGCGCGCCTACATCATCAGCATCGGAGTGAACGCCTTTGATGACAGTCGCTGGGACCTGAGTTACGCAGCCAACGACGCCAAGCAACTTGGCGAGGTGCTCAAGGGGCGTTTGGAAAAGCAGCGCGACGAGCGTGGGCAGCCGCGCTACAAGGAAGTGATTTGGGTGAAGCTGACCTCGGAGGCACTAGTCGACCATGAGGGCAAGCGGCACATCACCAAATCGCAGGCGAGCAAGACGCAGATCGAGGAGGTGCTCAAGGCCCTAACTGGGCAGGCGGTCGAGGCAGACGCATTGAAAGGCATCGACAACGCTGAGAAGCTACATCGTGCCAATCCCGAAGATCTGGTCATCATAGCGCTGTCGAGCCATGGTGAAGTGGATGAGCGCGGGCAGTTTTATCTGTTGCCGCAGGATATTGGCAGCAATCCCACCGAGCAACAGCGGCGCAAGCGCGCCATCTCCAATGATGATCTCTCCGAGTGGCTGCTGGGGCTGGATGCGATCGACCTGGTGATGATCGTGGACGCCTGCCATAGCGCGGCCAGCGTGCAGAGCAAGGAATTCAAACCCGGACCGCTAGGCAACCAAGGATTAGGACAGCTCGCTTACGACAAAGGCATGCGGATCCTGGCTGCGACCCAGATCGACCAGTACGCCTTAGAAGCGCAAAAGACCCAGCTGGGGCTGCTGAGCTACGCCTTGGTGCGCGAGGGGCTGGAGGAGGACAAAGCCGACTACAAGCCCAAGGATGAGCAGATCTGGCTCTCGGAGTGGCTAAGCTACGCCTCCGAGCGAGTGCCCGGGCTGTACCAGGACTGGCGTAAGGGCAAGCTCAAGGGGCTTAAGCGAGGCGAGTTGCTGGTGGCCCCAGAGGAACATCCTGGAGACAACCCCTCGCTGCAGCAGCCGGCCTTGTTTGACTTTGCAAGGGACCGGGACGTGACGATATCGCGGCCGATGCCGTAACGACAGTGCGTTACGCTGACGAATGAGTCTCGATATCAGCGACACTTTTTGGGGGAGAGGAGGGCGATCATGAAGCGACTTGTGTGGATTGGTCTCATTCTGTTGGCCCATGGCTTGCCTGTTGCAGGCGCTCAGCCGTCGACCCGCACCAGCCATGCCCTGCTGATTGGGATCAGTGACTATTCGTATTCGGAGCGGATCAGTTCCCTCCGTGGGCCTGCGAACGACATCGCCCTCGTGCAAGACGTCCTGAAGACCCGCTTTGGCGTCCTCGACAACAACATCACCGTTCTGCTCGACAAACAGGCCACGCACTCGTCGTTGCGAAAAGCGTTCGCGAACCTGGCCGACCGCGTTAAAGAAGGCGACTTTGTCTACATACACTATTCAGGCCACGGATCCACTTGTGAAGATCCAAGCCAACGACGTGGTCAGAACCAAACCTGGGTGAGTTACGGTGCCAGAGGCAAGAACGTGCGTGGAGCCAACGCTCGCGACATCGTCGACAAGGAGATCAACCTGTGGTTGCAGCCGCTGTACGAAAAGGCGCGCGCTGCGAACCGCACCAACAAGGAGCCGATCGATATCATCTTCGTCTCCGATTCCTGCCACTCAGGCACTGTGGCCAGGGCGATCGACGAAGGGGGCTTCACCGCCGTGCGCGAGGTCCCGCCCGATCCAAAGGCGTGCCCAGTAATCGCTGCTGCAGAGGATTCGTCCGACCTTCCCGGCATTCGCATCGGTGCGGCGCGCGATGCTGAGAGCGCCATTGAGCTTGATCCGCGCAACGGCGGTAACTGCACGGATCCCAATCATTGCGCTGGCGTGTTCACCTGGAACTGGGTGAAGGCTTTGCATCAGGCCAAACCCACGGAGCGTTGGGAGGATGTCTACAAGCGTACCTTCACGCTAACGACCGCGGATCGTTTCGGCGCCCAGCGGCCTCAGCTAGAAGGGCAGGTGCAGCGGCCCATCTTCGGCGGCGAGTTTGCCGAGATACTACCGACTGTCGCCGTGACCCGGGTAGACCAGGAGAAGGGGAAGGCAGTGCTTGCCGCAGGAGCGGCAAGCAACGTGACCAAAGGCTCCGTGTATCGCCTCTACGACGCGGCCGGTCTGGAGCGCAGCGACCTGCCTGAACTGGTCGTGACCAACGTCGCCACGGCATTCACCAGCGAGGTAAGCATCCGAGGCGGTCAGGTTCAAGTCGGCGATCTGGTCACAGAGGTCGGACACGCCTACCCGTTCCAACCCATGCGGGTATTCATCTCTGGCGACTTCGCGAAGGACCTGGACAAGCCGATCATCACCGCAGTTCAGCAGGCCTTCAAAGGCATGAATTGGCAGGGATTTGAATTTGTGGAGGACCGAAGACAGCTCGGTCAAGATGCCAATTTAGTGATCTACGTGCTGCGCCCGCAGACGCTCGGGGCAGTCGATGAATACAAACGCTCCGGGAACCAGCGGCTGCCAAAATCGTTTCGCGACCAACCGCCGGAACTGTGGGTCGTGAGCTCACAGGACGAGCTCGTGCACGAGAACATGCGCATCGGGCTGATGGACATGCGCAAGGGGATTGAAATCCTGCAAGACAATCTGCGTAAGTTTGTCTGGGCCCAGCAAGTGCGGCAACTTAGCGCGGGCCAGGGCATCCCTGCAGTGAGCGTCGATGTCTCGGTGCTGCAGCAGTCGAAGGCCTGCAAGCAGGGGTGCTTATATTCCCCGAGGGACAAGGAGAAGAAAATCCCACATACAAAGCTGAACGTTCATGCACTCACCAGATCGGTATCGCGGGTAAAGCTAAATGACTCGATTACTTTCCTGTTGAAGAATGCTGACGAACGGGCGACCTGGTACGCTTATATGCTCGATATCACGCCTGACGGAAAGATCCAACGGATCTTTCCGACCCGAACCGACAACGAAGACGAGGCCAGGCTGCAGGCGAAAGAGAGCCTCGACCTCGGCGACAAGGTATGGCTGCGGCTCAACGAACCGGGGATCGAAACCATCAAGCTCATCGTCTCGAGAAATCCAATCGATGTGAGACTGCTTGAGAATGAGCAGGGCTACCAGAAGCGCAACGAGTTGAACCCACTCGAAAGACTGCTGAGAGCCGCCGGACAGCGCCGGGGTGACATCGAAACAGTACCGATAACAGAGTGGGGAACTGTGCAGGGCGACTACGAGGTGCGGCGGGAATAGCGGTAGGGGTAGTGTCGCACTTCGTATCTTTATACAAACTTACCAATCATAGCACAAATAGATAGCACATTTTTTCTGAAAATTGACGATTAGGATATGATGAATTTTGAAGAGTGAAAAATGGGGGAACTATGCCGCTTTCCTTTTATTGCCAAACTTTTAGGTAAAATCTGAATACCATTTTCTGAACACATCTCGAAGCTCGTCATTCAAAACTTGGGTTCGAATCTGTAGAAGTGGACAAACAGTGCACTATCTTTAAGTTTTTCTGGAGCGTCGTAACAGAATGCTCCGTGCAACTTAAACATGAACAGATGACTCAACGGTTTAGTTACTTCCTGATAGTTTGGTCCTGACCATTGTAAAATACCAGGACCGAGATGGCGCATTTCAGCACCTCCGAAAATTCACAATTATTTTCGAAAAACAGTAATGAATGGAGCGGTTTTAATTATTGATCTTTCCAGAGAATAATTTTAATTGCTCCATTTTACCGTACCCTGATGCACGATAGTACTTTCCTCCGTTTTTGATGACCCCCAGTTTAACATTGCCTGGCTGAAGCTTTTGATTTTCGATTTTTGCTCATTATTTAGACTGTAAGTTGTCCCTATCTATGGAGTAAAATTTGGTCAGAATTTTTATTTGAATACTGCCACCCTCTCTTTCCTACCAAAGTGCATACCGAAAAACTGCAACCATTTTTGAACGGTAGTTATTGAGATAATATCCACATATCCACCGAACCCTGCGATTTTAGCTACAGGGCAATTCGTACTTCCTTGCTCGCATCCTCTTCCCCAGTATTTATAGCCCATCGTATTCTGATCCTATTTTTTCCTTCCAGACAGGTCATCCCCACAGAAAAAAGAAGATAGAAAAACAGTGCTCTCTTTTTTCAAAACAACCTTAGCCAAGGCAAGATGACCAGTGAAAGTATTCAACCAGACAGTATGCCATACTCCCCTTCTCCTCCTCATGCTTCTTACAAGCTGCGGCCCTGTGCTTAATCCCTACAATGAAGATTTCAAATGCCGGGCCAAAGATGATACAGGGGAATGCATTGACACCCCGACCGCCTATAAAAAGGCTCGTTATCCAGAGACAGCATCGAAGAAAAAGCAGAACCGACAAATGGCTTAAAGCAAGAAATCCAGGATAACCGATACAAGGTGCTTGCCGAATTACTGCAGGAGGAGAAAAAACCACTGCTGCAACCACCAAAAATCCTCCGGGTACTTCTGCTCCCCTACAAAGGTGAAGACGAAGAACTGTTCATGAGCCGCTACGTCTATCTCAAAATCGAGGATTCCAAGTGGATCCTCACCGATCTTACGGAGCAATAGTCCATGTTTGCCGGATTTTTACAACGGGCCGTCCTTGGTCCCAGGCAATATTTAAAACAGAGCGATCTGGACAAGATGACCAGGCGCACCCCGTTTTCTTCCTTTCTGAACTACCTGGCCTATGACCCTGACCTGGAAATTTTCCTGAACCAGGACGGCAGCCTTGGCATGTTGTGGGAATGCTCACCGGTTATCTATGCCGGTCCCAAAACCATAACCTCCCTGGAAGGATTGTTTCGGGCCGGTTTACCCAAGGGCAGTGTTATCCAGCTTATCTTCCACGCCGACTCCCATATTGAGCCAATCCTTCAGCGATATCAGCAGAACAGGACCAGTAAAAACCCTCTTGTCGAGTCAAACACCGAGGCGGTGGTCACATTTCTGGCCAAGGGTAAAAAGGGCTTGAAGGCCTGCAGCAATATCCCGGTGCGCAACTTCCGCCTGTTTGTTGCTGTCAAGCTGCCTGGTGACTGCCCTGAACTTGCCAGGTCCTGAAGATCTTCTCAAGAAAGGTAACACTGCACCTCTGCTGGACATCAAACGGCAGATAAACGAAACCCTGAAAGCCGCCCTGCTCTACCCCCGGCATATGCAACCGGAAGATCTGCTGGAATGGAGTCGCAGACTGTTCAACCACTATCCGGAAGACTATCCGGAGCAAAATTTCAACGCCTACAATCCGGACATTCCCCTGCGCAAGCAGATCATCAACAGCGATACCGTGATCCGAGAAGAACAGGATCACATGCAGATCGGCGACCATTATTTCTGCTGCACCACCCCAAAGATCATCCCGAAGGAAATCGATCCCCTGCAGACCAATTCGCTTTTTGGCGGGATATGGGGTGTGGTCTCGGATGCCGACCAGATCAAGACCGATTTTCTCTATACCTTCAATATCGTCTTTGAAGCAGGTCTGGAGATGAAACTCCATGCCAAGTGCAACCTGATCCTCAACCAGCAGGCGGTTGGCTCCCTGTCACCAGCCTGCGGCGCAAACAGGAAGAGTATCTGGCCGCCACCGATGACCTGGAACGGGGTGAAAAGTTTGTCAAAGTCATCCCAGTATTCTGGGTATGGAATGATGACCTGGAACAGGCCAGGGATTCCTGCACCCGGGTACGGCGGCTGTGGGAGAACAACGGCTATGTCATGCAGCAGGATCACCTGATCCTCAAGATCCTCTTTCTCTCCGCCCTGCCCTTTGGCCTCTACACCACCGGCAGAAACATCGAAAACCTGGAGCGGGATTTCATCGCACCCGATTCCCTCGGTTACGCCGCTCCTGCCGGTCCAGGGTGATTTTGCCGGTTCCGGCGGTGAGCCAAAGCTGATCTTTACCGGCAGAAAAGGACAGCTGGTCTCCCTGGACTTTTTTCATTCCGGCGCCACCAATCAAAATGTCTTCTGCTGCGCCACCTCCGGTTCGGGCAAATCATTTCTGGTCAACTTCATTGCCTTTAACTACTACGCCTGCGGCGCCCTGGTGCGGATCATCGACATCGGCGGCTCGTATAAGAAAATGGCCAACATGCTCGGCGCACGGTATCTCGATTTCCAGCCGGACACCAATATCTGCCTCAACCCATTCACCTCTATCCGGGAACCGGAAGAAGAGCTGAAAAGCGTCGCTGCGGTCTTTGCCCAGATGGCCTACTCCAACTCGGATAGCGACAAATGTGACGACACCGAGATGAACCTGATCCGCAACGCGTGTCCGCTGGGCCTGGCAGCAGAAAGGCCAGGATGCCGATGCCGATACGGTCTATGAATTCCTGATGCGATTCCCGGAAGCGCCCGGCGCCGATCTGGACGAAATGGCCGACAATCCAAAACTCATCGAAACCGCCCGAAAGCTGGCCTTTAACATCCGCGAATTCACCAGCCACGGCTTTCACGGCAAGTTTTTTGTCGGGCCAAGCACCTTTGATATCCACAACGATGAGTTTGTCGTGCTCGAGCTGGAAAACCTGAAGGTCCAGCCGGATCTGTACCGGGTCGTCACCCTGCTGATCATCAACGCGGTTACCCAGGATCTCTATCTTTCCGATCGTTCCCGGCCGCGGCTGATCATCTTTGACGAGGCCTGGCAGTTCCTCGACAAGGGAGCCATGATCGCCCCGGTCATCAACGAAGGCTACCGCCGGGCCCGGAAGTACAACGGCAGCTTCATGGTCATCACCCAATCCCTGCTCGACCTGGAAAACTTCGGTGAAGTCGGCAACGTCATCAACAGCAACTCGGCCTTCAAGATCTACCTGGAATCAACGGATTTTGATCAGGCACAAAAAGAAAGGGCTGATCGATTACGACGACTTTACCTTGCAGCTGCTTGAAAAGCGTCAAATCCAATCCGCCCAAATACTCGGAGATCTTTTTCGACACCCCATTCGGCGTTGGCGTGGCCCGGCTGGTGGTCAACGACTATGCCTATTTCATCTACACCTCCAAGGCCAGCGGAAATAGCCATGATCGAACAGATGGTTCAGCGAGGGAAAACCTATCATGAAGCAATTCAGGAAATGGTCGAACTGAGGAAACATGGTGAACTGTAAATTTATCATATCCTTTATGATCGCCTTTGATCTTTCTGTCGCTCATTTTGCCTCAGGCAATGATAAATCTTGGCACAGTTGGAGAAACCTATCCTGTCGTGGAACCTGATATTGTAGCCGAGCTGAAAAAAGAAGCGGTCAGAACATGACAGCAAGAGATAAACTGTTCCTTCCCGTCCAGATGCAAAACTATCAACCAGCAAATCTCCACGCATTGCCCCATGCGACAGTTGACAGAACATTTCTCGTCAACATGGACTACACCGTCAACCAGGATATTGTCGATGGTGAAGGCAACATCCTCTACCCAAAGGTTTTACCTTCAATCCCTTGGACTACCTCTCCTTTCCCGGCGGCCTGGTGGTGATTGACGGCGCAGATCCCTTACAGATCAAGTGGTTTAAGAACACTCCCTATGCTGACAACCATCAGGCCAGGCTTCTACTCTCAGACGGTTATGCCTCTCAACTCATCCGACAACTAAAGCGCTCGGTATTTTACCTTACAAGCGATATCGCAGAGCGACTGCACTTACCGCGTCCCCTCTGTTGTCGTGCAGGAAGAAAACAAGATGCGGGTCCAGGAAATAAAATTCCTCCTGAAAGAGTGGAGATACTGATGAAAAACAGTAAACCTTTGTACCTGTGCGTGCTGATCACGCTCCTTTGCATCTCCTGCAGGGGCAGAAAAATCCGGCGATCTTTTAACTCAGCCACTGATGTCCACTGGGATGAAATCGAATTCAGAATTGAAGGAATCTGTATCTGCCCTCGTCCTCCCCCTGTCTTCTATGAAAAAGGCGTAATCATCAGCTACTGGGAACCCTTTCTTCTTGAAGACACGGTATCTGTAGCCAACTATTCCGCCTATCAGGGCGAAATTATGGGCTCCTCACTCATCGATGAACTCGGCGGAAAAAACAAGAGTTCAGATTCAGTCGATATAGCCAATGAATCAACCTTCGCCCAGGCCCACGCCTACCTGCTTCCCCTCATGTATGGGAGGTGCAATCGAAACGATTACGGCATGTGGTGGAGTGAATACGATTCCATGTGGCAAAATGACGAGCTCTCCGCCATCATCCACCCTGAAGCCAGTCTTTATGCCAACAAAGTAATGCAAATGGCCTGCATGGCTGATGCTGCTGCGGTAAATCTTGGCTACACCCTCGATTTTATGCCCTGGTGTATCGGCAGTGGCGGCTCTGCCTATCCGATGACCGGTCATGTGGACAATGACAACATCGTTCAGGCCAACAACACAGTTGCTTCCACGGCTGATCTACAAACTGAACAGAATCATGATGATCTGTGATCCTGCCGACAATCTCTGCGGCTGTAACTACACCCCGGTCTGGATCAAAAGCCATTACAAGATGCACGTTGTCAGACCGGCTGATCGATCGCCCGCATATCCTGTCGGCAAATCGGCAAAGTTTTACGACTCTGGCCTTAATCCTCCCTACCAGGGCGATAAGGGATCAAACGATGAATTTCTGTGGGTCGTCTACAGAAAACAAAGATGCTGTACCTGCTGCCAATGAAATCTTTGGTGATTTTCATCGTCCTCGTTCTCGGAGCAGGTCTCACTCTGGCGCAAGCAGAAGATGCCCGCTCCATCATGGAGAAAGCAAGAAAAGATGCTGAGAAAATGAGACTGCCGGTAAACAAGTATACCGATGAAGGGCTGAAGGCGGCACAAGAGACCTCGGATCATTTTCATTCTCCAGAATTTCAGGAAAAGATCAAATGTGAAGAGCAACGGCTGGAAAAGGAGGTTTTTGCAGACTACACAGCACCGTGGAAAAAGAAGCAACAACCGAAAGAGGAACAGGAAATGGAGGCCGGCAGTCTAACCAGCACGGAAAAAGTATACCTCTTCTTCTCAAGCTCAGTGCCGGATGAAACCATGCAGGCGTATCTCACAACCATTGCAAAAGCTGGTGACCCCAATGTCATCCTGGTGATGCGCGGTTGGGTGGGCGGCATGGCCGATACTAAGGCCGACGTAACATACTTCAGCCGAATATTGCAAAAAGACCCTGCTTGCCGGGACTCAAGCAAACCATGCGAACATTACCAGATGGAAATCAACCTATCAGCCAGCACTCTTTACCAAATACGGAATTACCCAGGTACCCGCGGTTGTCTACGAAAATGAAAACGAAGCCTATCTGATCCAGGGGGATGCCGGACTCGATTATCTCCTGGAGCGAATCAACCGCGAAGCAAAGAGTGCAACTCTGGCCAGCCTGATAAAGAAAATGCGAGGCACATATTGAACGATGACAAGCAACAAAAGCCAAGACCCCGTTCCGGTCCAGGATATCTGGAGATCATAGTCATTGCCTTGATGATCGCGGCTATAGCAGTCTTTGGCTATGACAGGTACATCGCCCAAAAAATCTATGCACTGGACTTAAAAGGCTATCTCAGAACGCAAAAGGCCTTACTGGTGGCAGGAGAAATCAGTGAAGAAGAATGGAAGGCAAGCTTTGATGTGCTTGAACAATCCCTGAACAACGCGGCTGCCAATCCTACTCACGTTATTCTGCTCAAAGATGTCGTGCTGAGAAATGGAGACGAAATCAATATCAAACAGCATCGGTAAAAAGAGGCTGTTTCAGAAACTGAGCAACCGGGAAATAGAGTATCGCCCTGGTATTTCTGGCAGCTCTGTTGGTGGGCCTGTGGCTGCCGCCAAGAATCATTGTTGCAACCAGTGCGTCACTTAATCACAGAATATTTTTTCTGACCAAAGCCGGAGGCAAAATCAAAGACCGGGGATTACCTGGTTTTTAGACACAATCAGAAATGAAGACCTTTGTAAAACGTGGGCTGAACAAGGAAAATGATCGTCTGATAAAGAAGGTAGGATGCAGCCCTGGTGAGACGCTGACAAGAGATACAGACAATCAATTTTTCTGTGGAAAAATGCTATCTGGGAAAAGCTCTGACCAAGGACAGCGAAGGAAGAAATTTACCGCAATTCAACTTTATCGGCCCAGTACCGGACAACAACTATTTCATGGTGGGATCAAATCCCCGCAGTTTTGACTCCAAATACTTTGGTTTTATCCATGCAGATGAGATTTTATATAAAGCCTTGCCACTCTGGTAATCATCTGGTTTTGCTACTCTTGTCTGGCTCTTTCTCTGGCGACCAGTGCCGGAGCCACCGACAACAATTTCTACCAGGACACCAAGCATGGCTGGTTCTGGTATGAAGACTCCACCGCCGGAACCGGTTAAACCAGAAATCAAACCAGATCCCGCTGTCAAACCACGCATAATTCCATCTCTGGACAACTATACAATCGATGACCTGTGGAATCTGCATCCAGATGATTTCCAGGAGCTCCTGAACAACCTGCAGAAAAAAGCAGTCCAGACCCCGGACGAGCAAAACATCATGGAATATCTGACCATGCAGGATATCGCCAGGCGCAAAGCCCTGGCCTATACCAATGCCACCATGTATGTCACCCAAAAGTACGGCGACCTCTTTAATGTCAATCATGTGTATCCGACGGCAGGTCCTGGAATCACCGCCAGGGTCAGATGCAGCAAACAGGAAATTTCCCAGACAATCAACCAGGCCGGCGCCAACCATGCCCTGATATTTTTCGTCAGCCCAGGCTGTGGCTTTTGTGAAAAACAAGCGCAAATCCTCGCCTATTTTGTCGATAAATACGGCTGGCAGATCAAGACCGTGGATATCAGCACAGATATCAATGCCGCTACCCGGTTTAACATCACCATCACCCCGACTCTGCTTCTTATCAAGAAAGGGCAGGACAATTACATGACCGTGGCCAGTGGTGTCATCGCCCTGACGGAGCTGGAAAGAAAACTCTACCGGGCTATCCGTTTTCTGCAGGGCGATACCAAAGGTGACAACTTCCTGATGTATGAATTCCAAAAAGGCAGCGCATTTGATCCAACTTCCATCCTGGATAAAGGAAAACAGCCATGGCAAAAGCAAAAGACACCTTGAAAATCATTGCCGCAACCATGGTGATTTTTCTGTTCATCCCGGTATTGCCTCAGCCGCCTGGGTTGACGACTGGCTGCAGCAGAAAACAACCACCTCACCGAATTATTTTTCAGGGCAACAGCGGGGATACTATTCCGGTGGCTCATTTCAATGCCCGGTGGCCAAACACCAGCACCTACCCGGTAACAGTGGAGATGCCACGAATCAAAAGCGGTTGCGGTGGCATTGACGTGTTCATGGGTGGATTTTCTTTCATGAACACCGACTACCTCGTCGATAAGCTCCAGGGAATTCTGTCCGGTGCTGCAGCCGTGGCCTTTGATCTTGGCCTGAAAACACTCTGCGAGCAATGCTCCAACACCATCAAGAACTTTGAAGCACTCTCCGACAAGCTCAACTCCATGCAGCTCGATGAATGTGCGGCGGCAAAAGAGCTGGTCGGGGTGGTCATGGATGAAAACGGTTTTCATTCAAGCGAGGTCATGAGGGAAAAACTCGGCACCTCCATTAAGGAAAACAAACTGATCCAGGGTGTCTCCGAGATGTGGGATATCATTACCAAAGAAGATGAGGCCAACAACAATGTCCCGCAAGCCGGCGATGTGGCACAGAGTAACCAGCGGCTGCAACACCGAAATCAAAGCACCTTTCTCTCCGGCGGTTCTCTTCTGGAAAATGTCGGCAGCAAAATGGGTCTGCCGGCAGATTATACCGATCTTATTCGCGGCCTGGTTGGAGACGTTAACCTGGAAGGCCCGGCAAATGCCTACAAGGTATCCTATGAAGCGCCCTGTCCAGAGAATAACCCCGATGACATCAAGGCTTTTGCCAGCGGTGATGTGTACGCAAAAGCCACGAGCGGCACCTGCAGCCAGATTACCGATACCAACCGAGACCTGCGTCAATATGTCCAGAATACCTTGATCTCCATTGCCGGTAAAATTGAAAACAAAGGCACCCTCAGCCCTGCCGAACAGACCTTTCTGGCAGCAAACCCTCTTTCCGCTCTGCCTATCCTTAAAACGGCGGTAGCGGCAGATATGAAAGAGGCGGCAGTGGCCGGTCTTGCCGATATCACCGCCAATGCCTACGCCCTGCAGATGTTGTCCGATCTCTATCGTCCGGGCTGAAACTATTGCCTGGAAGGCAAAAGAGATGCTTGAGAAACAGGCCGAAGCAACTACCGGTCAGCCATCGGAAAATTGTGCGGCCGTCATTTTTGCCGAACATGCCGACCAGAATATTTCTCTTATGCTGGAAAGAATCAGGCGGCTTCAGGATGCTGCCCGGGCCAGCTATGTTGCTTCGGCAAAAGAGATGAACACCATCATGGACTACCTTGAACACATGCAGAAAATTGAAGCACAGATGACCGCAGAAATCACCCGCCGCTACGGAAAAGATGTTGCGGCAAGACTGCAGATGTAGACGGACGTGAAAACATGAAAAAACTCGCATTCATCATCATTCCAGCCCTTGGCTTTGTCCTGTTTCTGGCCGCACCCGCCCTGGCCCTGGATATGGAATATTACACCTACGGCGGCTTTAATCCGATCACCCAGGCCTTCACCAAGATTGCCCTGATTTTCAGTGATTCAGGTTATCAGGGTCTGCTCTTTGTCGTCATGGTGCTGGGCCTTCTTGCCGGCGTCTGCGGCCTGGCTGGCAAGGGCCGCCACCGGCGCACGAGTCATTCCCCTGGTGTGGGCCGTGCCGGTACTGTTCGGTGCTGTCATCTACCTGGCCCTGTTTGTGCCCAAAGGCAACATCACCGTCTATGATCCGGTATCTGAACAGATTCCAGACCATCGGCGGCGTACCCGATGCGGTGGTCTTTACCGCCGGCTTTCTCAACAAGATCGAAAGAGGCATGGTCGATATCATCGATACCGCCGCCGCTCCTGATGCCCAGTACCAGACAACTGCCGGGGGTATTGGATTCAAGGCCCTGGAGTCCGTCAAGGGTTCCTCTCCCAAAAACAACTATGCCAGAACCAGCATGATCCGCTATGTCAAGGATTGTGTGACCTTTGAGCTGTTGCGGCCCGGCACAACCCTGTCGCTTGATGATCTGCGCAACAACACCACTGATTTCCTGGCCGACCTGGGCCAGGCGGTTAATCCGGCTGTCTATACCGTCTACTATGATTCCGCTACACCCTGAGGGAAGCAATGTCACCTGCACCGATGCCTGGAACAGATTGCAGCCCATCTATGCCAATCCGACCAACTATGATGAAGCCATCAAAAAGGTCTGCAGCAAGGCCTATTTTGATCCATCAAACGCGGTGGAGTTGAACACCTGCAAAGCACTGCTCACCAGTACCCTGAACTTTACCACCGGGGCCATGGTTACCCCGGAAAAGATCATCCAGCAGCGGCAGATCGCCGAAATCCTCTACAACTTTTATTTCCAGGACGATTACGAGACCTCCATGCTCATGGAGAGTAACCGGAAGATCACCTCCACCGGCCTGGGCATCGGCCTCACCATGAACGAGTGGATCCCCATCATCCGGGCCATCATGACCGCCATAGCCATCGGTGTCATTCCCTTTCTGGTCCTCTTTCTCCCCACCCCGGTTGTCGGCAAAGCCGCCTCGGTCATGTTCGGCTTTTTTGTCTTCCTCACCACCTGGGGAATTACCGATGCCGTGATCCACGGAGCGGCAATGGACTATGCCTCCTATGCCTTTGAGGACATGCGGCAATCAAACCTGGGTGTCTATGCCATGGCCGCATTTCCAACCATCTCCATCAAGTTATTGGCGATGTTTGGGGTGATCCGCTCAGCCGGTATCATGCTGGCAAGTTTTTTCTCCATGATGCTTATTCGCTTTGGTGGCCACGCCCTGGCCATGCTTGCCGGCAATTTAAGCCGCATTGCCCAATCAGCAGGTGCACAGGCCGGTCAGTTACTCACCCCGGAAGGCACTTCAGCCGCCATGAATCAGCAGGTCCGGGCAGCCGGTCTGCTTGAAGGCATGCCGGAACATCGCTTTACCAACATGGCAGCGGCACAGGCCTGGAGTACACATCGTTCAGTCGGTGGATATACTGCTGCCATGAATGCCAAAAACACCCTGCAGGAGTCTGGCCAGATAAACCCGGGAGTCATCAGACGGTGACATGGCCACCATGATGGCTTCGGCCAGAGTGGGTGTGGGAACCAGCTCAGGGCCGGTGGAAGTCTCCACTGCTCCGGACGGACACGGCACCAGAATAAAGTCAGAAACCGTCAACGCTGATGGTTCCACCAGCATCATGACCACCGGTGCGGATGGCACCGGCATGATGCTGGATACCAGGCCAGGGCAAAGCGGCTTATTCCGTGAATGGTTCCGGTGAGTTCACGACCACCAGCGCCACCGTCAATGGTCTTGATCCGGTCAAGGTGGGAGCCATGGCCCAACATCAACGGATTGTTGCGGCTTCAAACAGTCTTGGCAGCAGCAGAATTGGAACTTAGCCTCACAGCAGCTACAAAAAGACAGCCTGTCCAGCAGTGAAGCCAGAACGTTTAGCAATCGCCTGGATAATGCAGAGAGAAGCAACTGGCAACGGTCATTTAATGATAAATCAAGTTTTGTTCACACCATGGATGAAACTACTCGAACCCAATTTCATGTCTGCAATTGGAGCCGGTTTTCAGAAAGATCATTAGTGGAAGTGGTCAAGTTACCGTAATTGGAAATGATAATGAAAAAGTGAGCTTCAATGTATCTGAAGATACTGCCAGAGCTTTTGCCAAAGATCAGGCACAGAGTACGTTCAGAATCTCTTCAACAGACCTTTAGTGATTCACAAGGACTAGATTACATGACCAATATGGCAAAACAAATCGGTGCCACAGAAGCATACTCATACCTCAACGATGCCAGAGAAATGAGAAGTTCCACAGAATCGTACGGTGCAGATCTGACAACCGCCCTGGTCAGAAATTACGCCATCGGAACGCTATGGCAGTGAATCACCTGAAAATATTCGACATGCAATTAATGACTTCAATCATTTTCTGACCCAACAGGGAAGCCAAGGTGTCAACAATATGCAGCGATATTGTTAATGGCTTTGTCAGTGGCAACGGCTATGGGTGGGGAAATACCGCAAACGTGGTGAATAATACTATTTCTGACACGAGAGGGCATGTCCAACAGGGGAAAGCAAGTTTGGGTGCAGTTGATCGTGCTGCCGGCACTGCATCAACCATGACCTCCAACATCAATCAAAACAGCTTTTCAGAGCCCAAAAGTGATGTTCCGATTCATGAACCTGATGGGGCATCAGTTTTCCAAGATGCAAAAACTCTCCGCTCTTATAACAGGAATGAAGAGGATGGCATTAGTAGCAGTAGAATTCGAACCACAATCAGTGGTTTGACCAAGGAAGGAATAGGAAATGTTTTTCAAGGACAAGGCCTCGTAGACAGTCAAACAAAGAGAGCGACTAGTGAAGGTTTCTTTGATAAAGATCCTGATTTGGTCAGAGGAAATGATATTCCTGACCCTGGGCCTATCCCAAAAGACGCGCCCTCAACTCTTGGGAATAAGAAATAGACATAGTGAGGCTTGTGCCCAGTCAGTCTTCGTCTTCTGACCAAATATAGTGATAAGAGTTACCTGGTAAATGGGCTAATCCCGGATCATCAGAGGCATCGATATCAATTAATTCATTATCTTCAGTCCCATGGAACCCTTGATCTTGCAATCCAGAGACAAAGGCGTCGAAAATGTGACCCAGCGAGACTTTTCGGACAGGAATATCACCATCTGCCAGTTTACCACAAGCTGGGCATAACTCTTCAACATCGGATTCGAATCCACAGTGGGGACAAACTGCTTTGGGAGGTGTCTTAAATGTCATGATTTTCACCCTCCTTTTAATGAGTCGTTCATCATATAAAAACGATATCACACCTCAAACGCTCGGCACACGCAAACCTTATTACAATGTTTACCATTTCTTGAAATCATGTCAAGAAACCTGCCAGACACAGTTTTTTCTGGGCCAATACGTTTCGGCTTACCGTCTTTCTGGAGATTACATATGATGTGACTTTCTAATATCCGAACACGTATCGATAATTCTGGCTTAGTAATAGCTTCATTTTGCAGGATAGCTTCAAAAATCTTCCCCGACTTTTTCCCCGACACTTGCCTGTTGTATTGAATAGCAGTACACTGCTTATCCGCTAGGATAACTCGGTTTTCAAAGAGAGGAGAAACCAATGTGCGGTAGGCTTGATTATTTTCTGAATGCGTTTGCTAAGCTGCGAACGGATGGATCTAAGAAAAACTGGACAAGTCTCACCTATAATCGCTCACCCTACAAACCCTTCCTGCTTTTAGCTGTTCTCGACTTTATCGAATCCGGACTAATTGTCAGAAATTTTATTGAGCCATCGTTTGAACTTGCTCAAACTTTCCAGAGCTATTGCGACTTATTACTGCCACCTGAACGGAAGGCAAGTATGTCCTATCCTTTTTATCATCTGGAGAGCGCAGCTTTCTGGGAGTTGAAGCCACAGCCTGGACAGCAGCACCATAGAGGGTTGTCGGTAAGCTCGGTGAAACGGCTTCGACAGTTGTATCTCGGAGCAAAATTCAGTGACGATCTCTATCCGCTGCTACAAATGCCAGGTTCTCGAGATAAACTCCGCATGGTTCTTGTAGAGAAATTATTTTTCCCCTGAGATCCGGCAGACAATCCTTGAACACTCACTACTCAATTGCCAATCAGCAGTATATTCCACCAGACCTGCTCACAACACAAGAGACTGTTCCCGGACTTTAAACAGACAATGAATCAATCCCCTCTGGTCAATGTTGACAAAGTCCGTGACCAGGGGTTTAGAAAGGCTGTTGTCAAACTTTATGATCATCGCTGTGCGCTCTGCGGTATCAAAATGCTTACTCCAGAAGGCCACACCATAGTCGATGCCGCCCATATCAAACCATGGAGCGTGAGCCATAATGACCACCCGACGAACGGCATAGCCTTGTGTAAACTCTGTCACTGGTCTTACGACGAAGGGCTTATGTCAGTGGATGGCAATTACCTGGTGATGATATCTCCAGCCGTTAAAAATGACCATAATCTGCCTGGGCATATACTTACTCTGTCAGACCGTCCAGTGTTCAAGCCGTCTGAAAGTCGCTTTTGGCCTGATCAGGATAATTTGGCTTGGCATAGGAGGGAGAAGTTTACCAAACGATGAGTTGCCACATATTTCTTCATCACAAGAGTCTTTCAAATCACCATTTAATATAGAGATCTTGACTATTGAAAATCAGAGATTCAGTAGTCGCAGCAGTCAGTACCGCCATTCAAAATGGAGCAATTATCTCAATTGATTTCCTGGAACCATCTCCGACGTGCCCAAGGTCGGAGATGGTTGAGTGGTACACCAATCCGAACACGAGAGTCAGTTACTATCAACCTCGATGCCTGACGCTTATGTCAAAGTGACCTGCAAATATTTTCTGGATTATTTTAGATTTCAAAATGCTCCATTTTGGACAATACTTTTAGCATGATCCCGGTGACATTTACAGGAACAAGCTCGGGTATTCCCTCTCACGACAGAGGTAAAGAGATTCATGGATAAGATCAGCTTTCAGATTTCTTGTCTGAAGTTAGGGTTTGGAAAGAACAGAATTTCTGTATATACAGTAGTTATGGTGCGAGATTGCTTATGTTGTGTCTTTTCTTCTGTTTTTCTTTTCGATTGACAAGAGCCAATTTCAAGAATTGCATCAAATGAAAAGTTTGATACCTTTCTCTTTATATTCTGATATGAATCGGAGTACGCTTTCTTTGATCATATCTCGGACATGATGAACCTGAACCAGAATTTCTTCTTCGGTCCCAACAAAAGTTGCCGGGTCGGCGAATGGCCAGTGGAGGCGCAAAACCCTCCCCGGAAACACGGGGCACTTCTCACCGACTACTGGTGAACATACAGTGATTACTGCATCGTACCGGCTGCCACGAGTAAAAAGATCAAAGACGCTCTTGCCAGCCTTGCTTGAAATCTCAATACCATCCTGTCCCATGGCAAGGATTACGTATGGGTTTGTCTCGCCCGGCGTAAGACCTGCGCTTTCCGCTATAAGTTCTCCGTCGCCAAAGTGGTTGAGATATGCTTCGGCCATGAGGCTTCTGGCGCTGTTATGTTCACAGACAAAAAGTATACTTTTCATTATGGTCTTAGTTGAGATGTAGAATCATTACGCATTAGGATTGATAGAAAACCGTGGTGATGAACGACCATGCGTTTCCCTGTATCGAATGCCTTTGGACAAGTGATACGGAGTGTGATTGTTGACTGAAACGGCACCATGCTATTAAGATTTATTATACTCATTCAGCAATCACTGCTTATCGAAAAATGCTGACTTTATTACGTTTCCCTTTACTATCCTCAACAGAATTCCAGAGATCACATATCAACTGTGCATTCGGCGGTAGCCGTTTGCTTCGATATTGCCTTCTAATTGTCCAGAAAAAAACAAGAATAATTAAAAAAATAAAAGCAGCTACTTTCATAAACCACCTCTCCCTTATCAAATGATACACAAGTATATCACTTCAATAACTATGGGTGGTTTACATTAGGGTACTGTTAATTGATTATTATGATGCTGTTAATCCGAGAAGGTGAACGACACGGAATTCGGTAATCACAGGTGGTCAAATTTCGGTTGTCATTCGCATCTACCTTCCTGTTGAGATGAATAGGAATGGTACTGCTTATTCCAACTTATCAAAAAGGCAGGTGGAAAAACGATTAACAGAGAAGTGCAGGGTAAGGTGACGTGCTGGTGTTACTACAGGTGCGGGGGTTTGGTTTTTCTGCGGAGCATAGCGGAGGGGTTCAGTTCTTCCTGAGAGGGTAGAACTGGATATTTCACTGAAATTGCACAGAAATGGAGCAACTGCAAAGAAGAGATAACCAAAGTCTCTCATCAGTGCAACAGAACAGCAACGAGAGGTTTTTCCTGTAAGTCCTGGTTCTAATTAGCCCAGATACCTATCAACTTTTATCGTGCCGCCCATCCGAGATGTTCCAGAGAACCAACCGAGACAATTGCTCCATTTTGACCATCGTCGGCGTTGATAATACTTTCCTCACAGTGCAGATGCCGAATTGATCCCCTCGTGTTGTGTCTCAGTTACTATCAACCACGTTGCCTGACGCTTCTGTCGAAGTGACCTGCAAATACTTTCTGGAAGAATCAATAACCCGGAATGCTCCATTTTCCGCTGTTTTTCTAGAAATAAATTTGAATTTATGGAAGTGTTAGAATGCTCCTTTTCGGGCATTTTTTGGTCTTTGCAGTTAGTTCGCAGTTTACTTAGCCCCCGCGAATTTGAATCTGTTATCTATTATTGTTGTCGGCAGTTTGTGTATTGGCCATAACTCCAGCAATTCATAGAAAAGGGTTTATTTAATGATTGAATTAACTGTTGTTGATATGTTTGTTGATTGATGAAATTGGCAACTCCCATTAAAGCTTGTGAACTTGCTTGTCTCTGAGCTATTTGATTTGCCTGCTGCTGATTCGCAAGTTGCTTTTGTTGAAGTTCGATTAAAGCACGACGGGAGGAGTCTTCGTTGCGCTGTTGCTCTTCCTTCATCTGCATTTCTTTCAGGCGTTCAGCGACCTCTGCTTCTTTTTGTGCCATAAAATAATCGGCTTCCGATTGTAATATTTTCCCCGTTTCCATTTTCTCTGCCAGCATTATCCGAAACATTGCTATTTCTTTAGTGATAGGCTCTGGTTCACCATAAAGTTCTCTGAAATTATCGAAAACCATACGTTCTGCTTGAGATTGTTTAAGTTTTCCAGAAGCATATTGTTGGTTCACTAGTGCTGAGTAAATAGCGTGTTCCGCTTCTTTTTCTTCACCTATTCCAAAAGCAATTGCTTTATTATTATAAAACATTGCTCAACCTGTGTATACTCCATCATTATTCACTTCCTTAGAGTTTAAAGGTGGTAACGCTTCAAATAAAATTATATTGTATTTTATATTCGAGGTGAAGGGATCATTCAATATTGTCTCCTTAATTGGCCCATAGTAATTTCTAAATTCTGATGCAGTCATTCCATATTTTAGGGTGGCTGTGTCAAATCTCTTTATCCCTTTAACTCTTCTATCGACACGCATCTTGGCATTTATTTGAATAAATGACTCCGTTATGCTGTCAAAAAGAGCATCTTTATATGCATTTCCAGCTATTTGTGTGGTGAGAGGCGTACCGAGACCCAGGGTTCCAGCACCTAAGGCAGTCCCCAATTTCGGAGGTTGATACATGATACTTCCTTCTTGCTTATAATCTGCGATCACAAAATCATTTTTCCGCTCATTAAGCGTTATCCCCAGTAAGGTGGTCAATCCTTTTACAGAATAATCACAGTATACTAAAGCATCCAGTTCTTCAAATTTGCCGGTATCACTTACTAATGTCACTTGTGTAAAATAACACGCAAATAAATCATGGACCAATTTCCGTAAGGTTTCATCGACTCTGATTTCAGCATTAAAGTCACCCGCATAACCTAGGCTACTTTTAACGACGCAGTTATTAAGACTGTGCGAAACAACAATCCCAATTTTCATGGGTGTTTTCTGGTTCGTACATGAGTCTTTGAGTGTTGTATCTGGCAGCAACGAAGAATGGTAGGTGCAGGAGCATGTAAAAAGCAGCATTGAAAAAATAGATAAAATATTTACAAGCTGTTTCATCGCATATCGCCTCAATTTGAGTGGGTATAAGTGTTTTCTATGGAGATTCCGGGGACACCTTTTTTTAATTATTGAGCAACATCAAAGTCATAAAGAAAATAAGTGAGATGGCTCACTTATTGCCGTTGATTAGTTAAAGTCTCCTGTGTGTGATTCATCATCAAATTAATTGCTTAACATGAGGCACTAACCAATGCAAGAGCATTATCGTGAGGTAGTTTCAGGAGGAAAACGTTAGGGTGAGTAGCAAGGTTATACGCCAAGTGGAGTAAGACCTGCTTGGTAACTCACAGGTGCAAGCGTGATTTTCTGAGGAACCGGATGTGCGAGAAATCTTCACGTCCGGATCTGTGGGGGAGCGCCGGGTAACCGTTGCTTCCACCCGGAAAAATCAATTAAGCTAATTGTTTTATTTTCGCCGGAGTCGATGCACGATGAGTACTTTAATAGCAGTACCTCAGTTACTATCAACCTCCTTGCCTAACGCTTCTGTCGAAGTGACCAGCAAAAATTCTCTGGAATATTTTAGAGTTCAAAATGCTCCATTTGGGACAATTATTTTAGCATGATCCCAGTGACAGTTACAGGAATAAGCTAAGGTATTTCCTCTCACGACTGAGGTAAAGATTTTCATGGATAATCTCTAATCTGAAATTGCGTTTTTGTTGTTAGGTTTTGAAGACAGCACGATTTCGGATGAACAGTAGTAAGCTCTCGTTGCTGTTCTGTTGCACTTATGATAGGTGTTCTTTGGTTATGGTGCGAGATCAGTTATGTTGCGTCTTTTCTTCTCTGTTTTTTCTTCCCGCTTTTTAAAGTTGTAAACTTTTGTCTCTTCTTCCTACATTTTCTTTGGATTAGATTGTTTTATAGAAAACCAGACAATGCAATTCAGGGATCTCTTTTGCAAACAATAGGTCATGTATCGCTGCAGAATTTAGCTTATCCATGAAGCAATACCTTTTGTTTCAAAATTATTTTTTCTAATTTCAATCATAAAATTCTCCAGTTGCTTCGGGCCACGGAAGACAATTGCAGTATCGACACAAAGAATGGTCATCTTTGATGTAACACGCTCTCCAAGAGCAGTATTTTCGGTGATCGCTATCTTCGGGCGGGTCATTTTCCATGTGACGCACCTGCAGTGGATGCAGGGGTTGTCGTGCCACTAATGCCAAGTACTCGGAAATGATGGAAATATAATGATCGTACTCTTCGTTACCAGTCCCGTTTTTTTCCAGATAGTCGTTGATATGCTTCCTGAAATTGTCTATTTTTCCGTCACTTACAACGCCGTTTACCGATGAGGCGTCCAATTGTAGTATCTCTTCGGATACGGCTATATTGTGTGCGATAATAGCATCCTCAAGGCTCCCCACCTTTTGGGCTGCCCGATCCTGCCTGGCTTTGGCAAACATCAAGTCTTCCAAAAGACAGAAAAGACGATGTTTCAGGTCTCTGACTAGTTGTGATTTATTCATGTCCACTGGATCCTATTTTTCATATTCCTGGAGTGCCCTTACAAAAGCTTCGATATTTTCAATTCTTGCTGGGGGGTAGACATCGGCAGGGGGACACACCGTTGTAAAACCCAGATCGAGGCAGCGATGAACCTTATCGGTAATTTCCGCCGGTGTCGCATTGGCCAGCATGTCGATGCCGCCGCATTCCCCGAAAATCGGCATCGTCCCGGGTATCAGTCCGCGGGTCTTTTCGATGTCCCACTCCTTATCGAGGATAATGCCTCCGGTGTCACATGCCAGCATAAATTCGATAATTTCCCTCGAACTGCCGAAAAAAGAAGGTAACATTGGGGCATCTTCTTGGATTTTAGAATAGCCTGCATGGAGGGCAATAACAGTTTGCGATAGGATTTTTGGTGCAATGGATGCACCGCCCCCCTCTACGAAAATCATGAAATCAGCGCCGGCACAATATGTAGACTCAATACAATTGATTGATAAAAACGGTGATCTGCTCGAAAAGCCTCAGGGTTTTCTCCGGTTGTTTCAAGAGCATCACTTAAAGCGCATCCATATCCAGCACCTGGCCCGCCAGTGTAAACGGACCGGGTATAAACACCCCCACCGCTCCTTTATCTTGTGCACGCTCCTTGATCGAGCCAATGGTCTTCAATATGACCGGCATTCGACCTTTTTCGGCCAGGGCATCTGGAATTTCGATATCGTCTCCCGTGCTTGAAGGGTTTGTCGGCGATTGTCGGGTATACCGGATGTCCATCGAACCCCTCGTGATATCGCACCACGAGCACCGAGAATTTCCGCTTCCACATTCAGATCGAAGGGCAACACCGTCGATTCAAAACCGAACTCAAAGCTCATGAGGGCGGCCTCCGTCATGGCTTGGGAGTCCCTCATGATGTCATTGAACGATAGTCCCCTCTCCCTGATACGAACCAGAGGGCAAAAATGGTCCCAGATGGAATGCCGGTCTGTTTCCCTTTTGAAATTTTTTCATTAATCGGACGAGCGGATTACTCTCATTTCCATCTCCTTGATCATACGATTTGCTCCTCGTGAAGGCGTTTCTGCTCGATTCCGATCCAACGCTTCTAAGAGAACATTTTTAAGGCCTCAAGGCCAATATTTTTACGTTCCAGAATCGGCAGACCGGTATGGTCTGCAATCTCATCGATCTTTGATTGGTAGGCGTCCAAATCACCCATGGCATCTAAAAGAACGATACCGTCGAGCATGCTGAACATCTCCCGGGTCATTTTTTTCGTTTTCCCCCTTATTTTCTCTGAAAATTGGATGAAGGCCGGATTCAAGAATAAATATTTATGATCCGGGTCCATCTCCAGAAGTTTCCCTTTGCCGCCGAGCAAACAGTCGATGCAGTTCAACGCATCGACCTTGACCACATCGTATTTGTCGATAAGCATCTTTCATTTCGCCGTTAAATCCCAGACAGACATCGCCATAAACGACGACGATACCTTCAGGGCACTGCTTCCAGATGCTTTTTGAGGCACCGTTTAAAGCACGATCCAGCAGATTGTAATCCTATGCAAGCTGTTCACTCAGGAAATGAGCCTTCACATCAATATCGCCCTTTTCACGAGATGCTCGATTTCTTTTCGTAAAATGCCACAGCAAATGATGGTGGACTTTTCAGATAGTTCCATTCCACGCCCCTTTTGATTGAGTTTTGTCTTGATTGAGGTAACACAACCTTCTGCCTGTATACCCAAACCCTGCCCAGGCGACATTGGTAGCAAGTCGAATTGATAGCCAGGTGCAAATATAAACCTTGCGCTGCGCCTTGGCTCTATTTTGGGTTTGGTCTTGCATTGATTGCTCGAACGGGAACCACAAATCGAAGACCATCTGCTGAGACGGACACGCCGTTGTGAGTGAGGACGAATGACGCATGATGCCCCGTAGGATTAGTGTTTTGCAAAAAATCCTGTCATAAAAAGTAAGTAAATTAAAAAATCATGGAAATCGAAATCATCTTAAATTTCGACAACATTTTCAGCTGACCGGCTTTTCGCTTCCTGCCAGGCCTTTTCAAGCAACGCCAATGTGCCTGGAGTGGACTCGGTACGAAGACCGAATCTGACATTGAATGCTTCGGTGTTAACCCGCATCTCAGTTTCTTCCATCACTTTGGTGGGAAGCAGCAGGCTGCGCTCGTAGTTTTTGAACAAGCGTGTCAGGAGCTTTTCTTTTTTCGGCAGCAACTTCTCGGGGAGACGCGGACACATGAACTGCTCCCAGTGCCTTGAAAAACCGGCATTCATGAACATGGTGCCTGCGCACTCGCGTTGCTGTGCATAGTATTTTTCACGTCCACCAATAATCAGACCCACGCAGTCGTCCACTGGGTGGTCTTCATCCATTGGAAGAATCACCGGCACCCTTACTTCGGAAAAGAGATCCTGCGCGTGGTCGAGGGCATTTCCACAAAGGCCGTATCCGAGAAGAACGCCGTCTACGTACCGGGCTATATCCTTAACGGCAGACACCACTTGTCGCTGAAGATTATTAATATCAGAATGTAGTCCGACCTCCATGACCCGGATCAATACATGGTGCCCGTCGCCCGGCGTTGTCAAGAATTCCCCCGGGAATGCCACTCGATGAACGGGCTTATTACCGTGTCTTTTGAGTTCGGAAAGCAAAACCGCTGAAAACTCATTGTCGACAACAAAGACATCCGAGACTTCCGTGTCAGTACTCAACACGTGAGCGAATTCGAGTTCCAGAATTTGGCAGGTGATAATACCAATATGGGCCATGTTCTTCTCCTTCCTTAGAGGTGGTTTCACTCGTTTAAACAGCTTTCTTTGTCTTTTCGATTTTTTGAACCTATACGGTCCTTAAAGGGTAATCGATTCTCCACTTAACGGCTTGTTCAATTTTGCGAGGTCATTTCTCAACTAGACGCCGTCAGGCAATCCGGACAGTTTTGTTCGGAAATTTCTTACTTATCGCTGTCGCTTGATCCTGGCCGGGAAGAACATAGACGTTCTCTTTTCTTTCCTGAAGCGGTTTGACAACACTTCGTAAATATTCCTTTCGATTATCGAGATAGGGACCGATCAGGTCCAGGCCTGCCGGGCAGACGCTCATGCAATAGCCACATCGATATCCGCCGCCATAAGTGAGACTCTGCCAGACCGCCATCGTTTCACCGTCTGTTCGTTTTTCCCGATATTCTTCCATGTTTTGGCTGGTGACAAGGGATTCGACCCAATTTAAAAAACCTCCCAGCCGATCCCGGTAGGCATGAACCAGACATTTGACAAACGCGAAAGACCCGTCTGGGGCTATGGCTCCGGTTGGACAGGTGGCAACGCAGAGTTTGCAATTGATGCATGGATTGTAATCGATGGGTTGGTCATAGACCTCCAAGGCTGTATCTATGATTATGGTTCCCAAGCAAAGATGGCTGCCAAATATTGGGTGGATCAGAAGTCGATGATGACCAATCAAACCCAGGCCTGCCGCTTCTGCCACCGGTTTATGTGAAACCGTCAACATCCTGCCTTGCCATTTACTCATATCCTGGGGAAAGATTCAGAAGGAGTGACCGCGGTGATCCCTTCATCTCTCAACGCTTTAACGACCATGCGGGAAATATGCAGCATTTCCGCATCATAGGCTATGAACTCTCCATCCGCTAAAGATCTGTCGTTTGATCGGACCTGTGCCTCATTCATCCGACAAATAAAACTGACAAGAGTTTTGGCTTGTGGGAAAGCATAGAGAATCGCCTCCTTTTGGTCTTGAAGAGACAGGCGATCAACTTCTACAACGCCGACATCATCGGCTCCGGCTTCCAGGACGATTGCCTTCAGCCGTTGCAAAGTCATTGCTGCGGGTTGGTTATTCTGCTGCCTTTGTCGAAAGGCTATTACACTTGGATGGTTGTCCAAATTCATGGTTTGCTCCTTGTATCGTAAAGTTCCACCACCCTCTACACAGCCTTCAACTGCGAAGAATCATGCAGGTGGCTGTAGCGTGAGCGAGTATTTTGCCATCGCCATTCTGTAATCTCCCCTCAGAGATTGCCAGACGACCGGACATGTGGATAATCTTCCCTATGGCGGTCAGTTCTCGATCACGCGGGACGGGCCGAACCATTTTGACGTTGAGATCGACCGTTGAATATGCAACACCCGATTCGAGGAGACTATGCACCGCACAGCCGGTTACAGAGTCAAGAACGGTGGCAGCAAAATCACCATGTACTCCGCCCAGTGGATTAAGATGTTGTTGTCCAGCGGTTGCGGTAAAAACGACCGAACCGGGCGCCACCGAAACAATGGCCATAGGGATAGTCTGTGCCATTGGTGGCATAGGCGCTTTACCATCCACTATTGACTGCAAAAGCTCCAACCCGTTTAAATCTCGCCTGAACCTTTCGATCATTTTCTTCATCGTATTCTCCTTCTGGCTTGATGTTAGCATCATTTTATCATTTGCCTGTAATTTGGCAAAAGTGGCATAATTGACAAAAAACGATCCATAAACGCCATAATGGTTCTAGTATAAAAAATGAGACCGTAAAGCATCAGGAGGAGTCATGGCGAACATCACCTTTATCGTCGATACGGGTTGTCAATTTTCCGGGATTTCGGGACTGATTGACAGTTTCAATATCGCTAACCGCTGGCATGCAACAAATACGGGGGAATGGTTGGAACCTCTTTTTACGACACGGATTCTTAGCCAGGATGGAAAGGCAGTTAAGGTAAGCGGTGGCTTTCAGGTTATGCCGGAAGGCGCGTTTCAAGATTCCCAGCAAACCGACGTTGTTGTCGTACCACCATATCTTCCCAGCGCCGATCTTCTTCCTGCCAATGCCACGCCATTGCTGGATTGGATCGTTGCCAGGTATGACCAGGGGGTAACGATTGCGAGTGTCTGCACCGGGAGTTTTGTCCTTGCGGAGACCGGGTTGCTGGATGGCAGACTGGCAACCACACACTGGTTTTATTCAAAACTCTTCAAACGACGTTATCCAAAGGTTCTATTGGAGCCGGACAGAGTCCTCACGCGGGACAAGGGCTTGATCTGTTCCGGCTCTGTTTCGGCCTTCTATTATCTGGGACTGCATCTGATCGAAAGTTTCGGTTCTCCGCACCTTGCGGCGCAATGCTCGAAGGCATTATTGGTCGATCCAAGCAAGGCAAGCCAGTCATCTTATGCGGTGTTTAATGTCCACAAAGGTCATGGCGATCAAGAAATTTTGCGAGCTCAGGAATTGATAGAATCCCATTTCGCCGATGCAATTAGCATGAAAGATCTTGCGCGAAAGGTAGGGATAAGTCCCAGACACTTTATCCGCCGGTTCAAAAAGGCCACCGATGAAACACCTTTGAGCTACCTGCAGCAGATCCGTATCGAAAGGGCAAAAGACTACCTGGAGACTACCTTGGAGACTGTGAACGAGATAACCCAGGTCATAGGCTATGAAAACAGCAGCAGTTTTAGAAAATTATTCAAGGCAGCAACCGGTCTGTCACCCAGCGAATATCGAAGCAGGTTTACTCGTGGTGATGGGGTAGCATTGGGCGTGAATTGAGATTTCCTTCGGCAAGCTAAGATTTTAAAACAAGGCTCAGAGGTAGAGCATATTCCTGAGCAGGTAGACGTGACTATTTCAATGGAATTGTTCAGAAATGGAGCATCTTTAGAATAGAGATAACCAAAGACCATCTTCGGTCGAGTACTCATGGACAAAGCTACAGATTATAGCATGTCTGTGGTTGATGTTAATTTTTGAAATCTGACAGGGGAGAATAGTTTTATATCTCCAAGTGTTGGTAAGGGTCCATACTTTGATGCAGTATGTCGATAATATCGACGTGTTTTCTAGCTTTGCGATAAAAAATAACATGTGATCCGGCCAAAAAACTTAAGTAGCCTTTTTTGATCTCTTCACGTTTCCGACCTATATCGGGACCTTCTGCGATCATCCGTAGCTTTCTCTCAATCAGCTTTAAATACGAGATAGTCTGCTCTTTACCGAATTGTTCAAGTGAATAGGCTTTAATGTTACGCAAGCTCTCTTGCGCATTGGGCGAAAGAATATAGGTCATATCAGCCAATCAACTCATCCATAAAGGATTGACCGTCAATCCCTTGCCCTTTATCAAGCTGTGCTTCACCTTCGGCCAGTTTGGCTCGTAACGCTTCCAGTTTGGTTTCCTCAACCTCCAAAAGACGCAAACCTGCGCGAACAGCTTCGCTTGTATTATCAAAGCGCCCTTGAGAAATTTTCGATTTGATAAAATTCGAAAAATGATCACCTAAAGTTACACTGGTATTTCTCTGCATATCAGGTCCTCCTTTAAAAAATATGTACCAATATATAATACACCATTTCTTGAAAGATATACAGCTTTAATTTTATTACCACCAGCGAGGTTGGACTGCTACTGTGAGGTTGCTGGAGCTCCCGTTGCGGCACCGGCAAAGGTTAGTATTGGCAAGGTTAAACGGTTGTAGGCTCACGTATAGCCCTTGTTTTTGAGATACTGCAAATCTTCTGACCCCTTTGAGCTTGTTTAGAAATGGAGCAACTGCAAAGAAGAGCTTACCAAAGATAAGGTATCGATCTTCTCCGTCGTCCTGCACTTGATCTTCTTCCTGTAAGTCCTGGTTCTCATGAGCCCAGATTCCTATCAACTTTTATCGTGCCGACCATCCGAGATGTTCCAGAGAATCAACCGAGACAATTGCTCCATTTCTGACCATCATCGGCGTTGATACTACTTTCAAGTCTGCCTTCCGGATAAAGTAACAATCAACCCTTTTTCGTGGTAGAGAATTTTCAGATTATGTCTGCAGGTCACTTCAGCGAAAGTGTTAGGCTGATCGTAAGATACCACAACAATATAAGTAACAAATTCTCTTGGCCTAAATTCATATCTTTCCACTTTATGTTGACTTGAACAAACAACAAATAGAAACACTCGATCCCAAATTAGTATCGCGTTAGATTGCCAAACGGTCAGCTTTTGCTGCCGTGGCCGATGGTCATCGCCACCGCGAGAAGTCACCTTCCCGATTCGCCCCCAAATTTCAGCGTGGGACTGTTCACCGCTGCTATCGTCTGCAACATCTGTGCAGATCGTGATAGATATCAGATTTGCCATAAAGGCCGGCTCTGTGGGCCGATCCGTGTGTCATTAAGACAAAGCGTCACGGTACGCTGTTATATCTCAAATATTTATTCCGATAGCTGGCCTAGCGTCAACCGTTTTTCCTATCCTACTATTGCGCTTTTCTGAAAGTCTTTTTATCTTCGCTCTGGCCTTGATCAATTCCTTCTCGACGGATTCCTTTCTGCGTCGGAGATCTGCATAGTTTCGCAGTAAATCTTCTTCGCAGAAAGTTCATACATTTATTTCCTGCATGCGTCAGCGAGCTCTTTCTGCAGTCGCGGAACATCGGTATGAAGGGCGTGGGCTTCTTTGAGCATTCTGTCGGCATCGCGTTCCCTGTTGAAAGCATCGTTGGCATATTTCTCGCTCATCTCGATCGCTTCCTTTGATGCCTTGTCGATGGCAAATTTGCGTCTGGCATATTCTCCCAAAGGATAACCCAGCATTAGACCAATGATGATGAGAGGCCATCCTCGCCCGACGGCCACCCAGCCTGTTGCCACCATTTTCAAAGATAGGGACATCGGTCCCTTTTCCGTGGTTGAAATAAGACCAACGCGTATCCATTCTCGGGAACCGGTGGATCGACTGGTGCCGAATGGAATACACCGAGAGTTGGCACCACCCAGAAAAACAGCCAGCTTATGGCAGCAAGAAAGCTTACGACGACAACGATTCTGATAATTTTCATCTGAGATAGGCCTCCGTGGTTTTCTTATCAAAATGGCCGACCTCCTGGGCAACTGTGCTTCGTGCCTCATCGTATTGCATGCCGCTGCACTGCAACTCTTTCATTCGCTCCTGGGCGTAGCTGTGCCGCAGACCATGGGCTCCGTTGGAAAAACCAAGTTCGCGTTTGCTTGCCGCGGAAAAACTCTGGCTCCAGGTCCGTCCGCCGCCGATATCATAACGTTGGCTGTAATTGCACGCCTCTATCAGTCACCTGGCGCGGTTCGGTGCAGACGTCTTGCTTCCAGGCGGTCCGACAGAGCTTTGGGCAACAAGACTTCACGTACCAGGCCGCCTTTTCCCTCCACCGTATATCGCTCACCAGACCTGCCGGCAAAACGGTCGGTACTCCATTGTCGATGGGCTTGAGGCCTGATCGTTCACCAGCCGGCCGAAGGGTCAACAATTCATGGGCTCGCAAGCCGGCAGTCGTAGGCGATTTGGGTGGCCAGACTGTTGCGCTCGGTCTGGGCGGAGGCAATTCTCTCGACCTGGGCAGGGGTATAGCTGCGGGTGGAAAGGACGGTTTCCTTCTCGCTCTTCACCACTTCCAGCTGAATCCCCAAATGCATCTGGATTGCCTGCCGGTCGAGATCGAGGGTTTTCTGGGCAACCATCCCGGCCCGATCTGCAAGGTACTGCTGAGCCTTCTGCTACGGTTGCGCTGCCAAGATCGCCGAGACGGTGCGCTCTGAAGATATTCGGCAAAACCCTTCAGTGCCTGTTGGTAGCCCCGGGCGGTCCCGACACTGTGGATTCGGCCGTCGCCCTGGTGGTCATGCCGTCCCTGGCCAAGGGCGATCTTCCGGGAAATGGCATGCTCGGCCTGGGCTTTTGCCGATCGAAACCTCGGCATGCTTTCTCCTTTCCGTCTGTGGTTCCTTCTGCTCACCTCTCGTTCAGCTCGGCAAGTTTTTTCAAATAGCGGTCGATGGAGCTGCGATTGATCTTGCAGCGGTGGCTGACCCGCAGCCACTCGGCAAGGTCGGCACAGGAGGCGCCGGCCTGTTTCATGGCCATCAGCTCCGCCCGGTATCTGTCGAGGCGGCTCTTGCGAAAGAGCTTTCGTCTTGCCTCGGTGCGGCGAGAGCGGATGCGCTCGACTTCCGCTTGTGCGTCAAATGTCTCGTTTTCCCTGCCCATATACCTGTCCTCCCTGCCTTGTCGCGTTTATCGCGACAAGGCAGCTGATTGTTTTGGTTCCGCGCTGTGTCGGCGCAGGCTGACACAGCGCGGAAATTATTGGGGCGCGGAGGGCCCGGCCAAGGACTGCATACACCGAACAGCTGAGAAGAAGGCTCTGGCGACAGTGGCAAGCACGCCCAAATTTCCGCCCCGCGCGTAAAGCGCGAGAATCTGTGCGCGAATTTTTCGCACAGATTCCCTCTCTCCACCACCCTCACTCATGGCTGCAGGCTTGAGCCTCCTCCCAGGCAAGCGATTTGGCCATAATCATGACGATATCCTCGGCTACCACGATATTCTTCGGCAGACTCCCGCCTACCTGGTCCTGATATCCTTTGCGCTGTTTATCCGATAACGAATTCCACAAAACGTCCATAGCGGCGTTTTTCTCCTCCTCCTTAAGCCTCATGGCGATTGCTCTGCCTCTACTGCCTTTTTCCGGCGTAGTGACTCCTCGGCCCTCCTGGCCCGTTCTTCAAAGGGTACATACCAATCGGGGAGGTCAAGAGATGCGCACAGGGTATGGAGATAGCCACCGGGGTTGTATCGGTCTTCCGGGTTGCGTCGCCAGGTCTCGGCGGCAACATCGGCAGTCAGCAAGAGCTGTTCGGGACCATGTCTCTTGACAAGAACTTCCAGTTTCTCGTCGGATATTTCCTCCAAAGGAGTACCCGACAACAACAAACGAACCTTGTTCTGTTGTTGTCTTATCTACTCTACTCTGTTCTTGTCTGTTCTCCTGCGTGACGTCACGTGACAGTGAAACGTGACTGTCACGTGACACCTCATCCGGAGGCGGCAGGGCCTGTCAATTTTTCCCGTTCCTTTTCCCGATGCCGCTGCTGCCGGAGCCGGTCTTTTTCTCGGCGAGCCTCAAGTTTGTCTTCGCTCTGGTACTTTCTCCAGTTCTTGATGAAGATCGCCCCGTCCTTCCTGTCGATCATGCCCAGTTCGGCAAAGGCAAGAAGTCCGAGCCGGACTGTGGACAAGGGAATCCCGGTGAGGATACTCAAGGTTTCCTCGGTGTACGGCAGGTTGTCTGCGATCATCAGGTAGCCGCCGCGATTGCATTTGCCCGCCTCGGTGAGCATTAGGAGCCAGAGCAGGAAGAGGGTATTGCCCTCCGGCCCGCTGCGGATCATTTTGATCTTTCGGTTATCGAGGATGTTACACATGATTTTTACCCATTCCATCGGCGTAACCCTCGGTATCCGTAGCAGAATCATTCCGGGAAAAATTGCCTTCAGATATCAGTTTGCGAATATCCTCGACCCGCCAGGCGGTAATCCGGGGGCCGAGTTTGATCGGCCGGGGAAACGGCCGGATTTGACGCCGGCCCACCAGGTGCTTTTCGACACCGGAATGATTGCCGGCGTCGGCGGATTGCTTTTGGAGTCGCCGAGTATGTTCCATAATCGTAAAAAGCCGGTTTCCGGCAATAGGGTTCTTGCTGTGCTCGTTTCCATTAAAACTGTCTCCTGCTTTTGATGCTTGATGACCAATCAATTGGTTTCAGCCTGGGGG
This sequence comes from uncultured delta proteobacterium, assembly GCA_963696725.1. Taxonomy (GTDB): domain Bacteria; phylum Desulfobacterota; class Desulfobulbia; order Desulfobulbales; family Desulfocapsaceae; genus MADRE3. Next base: position 18,788 of record CAVOLI010000008.1, on the reverse strand, counting down.
TATTGGACCGGGCTCTCCGGTGTGGGTACAGCATTTTCTCCGCCTGGGAGTAACTCGACCGGCTCTGCAGTGATCGCCCCGTCCTCTTTCCGGTTAAGTGCGGCAAATTGTTGCATGATCTGGTTCAGTTGGTTACCGAACCATTCTTCGAAATCGCGTCTGAAATCGATGGTAATGCGATGCTCTTCGGCCAGTGCCTGAAGCTGTTGGTAGGTTGCAAAGAGTTCCCGGTTCATGGAAAACTGGACGCGGGGGCGTTTGCTCTTGCTTTGGGGAGTTTGGGTAAGCTGTGCCATATGGATGTCTCCTTTTTTGTCGACCAGAAGATTCCGCGGCAGATGATCGGACCATTCCGACATCGCCCTTGTCACGCGATAGGCGGGATAGGACAAAAATAGGGGTCCAGGCAGAGCAATTGGCAAGAGCAGGCTTGGTCTATGGCAGAGACAAATTTCCCTGCAGACAAGGCTGCTGTGCAATCGAGTATTTGAAATGGGTCCGTGCTCCATCCGGTTCGCCTTGCAGCACTAGGTGCTAGCTGCAGGCTTCGATGATTACCCGGAGGGGCATCTTTTTGGTTGTGTTCGGCAAGGTTACGTTGCCATAGGCACAATATCGGTGCTTCTGTCTCCATGCAGACAGGTAACTCAGCATTCTTTGGATATGTGGGATGCCAGTGCCCTAAAGAACGGGCAATTCAGTCTCTCTGATTCAGTAAATCAGAGAACCGGCGGTTTCTCTTCCCTCTTCTGCCTTGGGCATGGGGCGTTAGAGGGTGGTATAACTACAACATACCATGAGATTGGACCAGCACTGCCGATGTCATGCTCGCAGCGGGTCCCTCGTATTTTGTCCGGCCGTCGTCAACGGAGCAGCGTTGATTTCGGTCCGGAGATCCCTTGATGGAACTGCCCCATCAGAGATCCTTGTTTTCATCGTTCGAGTGCAGGGCAGTGCGTCCTCGAACTGCTATCGTTTATGAGTAATGATTCTCCTTTTTGTTGTTTTTGTCTGGTAACCCCGCCTAATCGAGCGGAATCGATTTGTATTGACATTAATTACATTGTACAGGACAGTAAAGTCAAGATAAAATTTTAATTTTATGGTAATATGTCAATGTGTTACGCCGTCAGTCTTGCCGGCAGCCTGCCGGCAAGACAATGTCAGGAACAGAACTCTTGGAAACGTCAAAGATTCTTTGTGAAAAACGGTGGGTTGCAGCCGGCCGTTCGAACAACCGCATGGAGCAGAGCATGAAAAAACAGGAAATCAGGATCAAAAAAAAGACTGTCTCCCGAGGAAGCCGGGCAAAGACCATAGAAATGGAGTCAGTCCTGGGCATCAAGATGTTCAACATCGTCCGCCAGTTTGACATGGCCTATATCAAGTTCAAGAGCCAATGGGGCGAACTCGACGGAATACCGGAAGAGGAGGCCATGGTACTGAGAGACGACGCCTTGAATGCCGTCCGGGAGTTCTCCGACTTTATGAGCCGGTTCAGCGAACAGGTGGATTTTAAATACTACCCTCCGAAAGGTCTGGGAAAGCGACTGCTGAGCAAGATTAATCTGGCAAAAGAGATGTGCTGCCTTGCCGATAGGTAACTTCTTGCAACGACATATGATTGGTGATAGACAATGAACTGGTTCTTGGAATCATCATCGATGCGAGCGGAAGTTGAAGCCAGGTCCGAGAATGGGCCCTAAAGGTATGCTCGTCGGAGGATTTGGCTTCGGCTGGAGCGGGCTAGTTAAATTCATCACGGTATTTGATTTCTTGTATTCGGTTGAAAGGTGATCTTTTGGCTTTTTGCTTTGCCTGCAATAGTACAGATGTTATAAGTTGCCGAATGAATGTAAATAATGCCTGAATTTCTCGCAAACTACAGGCTTTGAGGATGAACCGATGATCGGACAATTCAAAAAAATACAATGTAAGTCTATCATCGGGAAGAGGGACGTGGTAAGCCGTGGCATCTTGTGGTGGAAAACATCAAGAGCATGCTGCGCAGTTTGGGCGACAAATGCTAGGCCCTGCATCGCAAATATTTTTGGAAAGGAAGAGTAAGCATGGCCCAGCTCGAACATATCGAAGCCATTGAAAAACGCCTCTGGAGCGCGGCGGACACCCTGCGGGCGAACTCCAACTACGCCAGCAACGAGTATTTCCTGCCCGTCATGGGTCTGGTTTTTCTGCGGCATGCCTATAGCCGCTATCTCGGCGTCAAGGATGATATCGAGGCGGGGCTCCCCACGCGCGGCGGCAAAACCCGGCCGCTGACCAAGGAAGATTTCTCGCAGAAAAGTGCCATCTTTCTGCAGCCCAAGGCCCAGTTCGATACGCTCGTGGCCCTGCCCGACAGTGCGAACCGCGCCAAAGCCATAATCGATGCGATGGAATCCATCGAGGCCGACTACGAGAACCTGCGCGGCGTGCTGCCCAAGAGTGAATATCAGGAACTCGACAACGGTGTGCTTGGCCAGCTCCTGCGCACCCTCAACCCCGAGGAACTCAAGCGCGTCTCCGGGGATGTCTTCGGCCGCATCTACGAATATTTCCTGACCCAGTTCGCCGACCAGAAGGCCCATGACGGCGGCGAGTTCTTCACCCCGGTTTCGCTGGTCTCGCTGATCGCCAATGTCATCGAACCGGCCGGCGGCACGGTGCTGGACCCGGCCTGCGGCTCGGGCGGCATGTTCGTGCAGAGCGCCCGGGTGGTTGAGCGGCGGCACCAGAACCCCACCGAAAAGCTCACCTTCTACGGCCTTGAAAAAAACGCCACCACCATCCGCCTGGCCAAGATGAACCTTGCGGTGCACGGCCTCGAAGGCGATATCCAGAAATCGATAACCTACTACGAAGACCCGCACGAACTATTGCGCAAGTCCGACTTCGTCATGGCTAATCCGCCCTTCAACGTGGACGAGATCGATGCCGACAAGGTGAAGAGCGACCCGCGTCTGCCCTTCGGCCTGCCCGGCGTCAACAAGAAGGGCAAGGTTTCCAACGGCAACTACGTCTGGATCAGCTATTTCTACAGCTATCTGAACGAACAGGGCCGGGCGGGTTTCGTCATGTCGTCCCAGGCCTCCAGTGCCGGGCGCGATGAAGCCAAGGTCCGCCAGAAGCTGGTCGAGACCGGCGATGTGGATATCATGATTGCCATCCGCTCCAACTTCTTCTACACCCGCACCGTTCCCTGCGAGCTCTGGTTCCTCAATCGCGGCAAACCTGAAACCCACCGCGACAAGGTGTTGATGATCGACGCGCGCAATATCTATCGCAAGGTCACCCGCAAGATCTACGACTTCAGTCCGGAGCAGGAACAGAACATCCTGGCCATCGCTTGGCTCTATCGGGGAGAGACTGGGCGCTACCTTGGCCTCGTGGCGGGCTATTGCTTGCGCATGCTGACCGAGGGCGCGGCTTGCTTCACCACCTTAGATGATGACGGTAAGCCGATCGAGCCGCTGCCGGATTTCATCACTGCACTGGCAACGATGCGGAGCGACGTCGAGCCGTTTCTCAAGACCCTGGCCAAGGATGCACCCCACGTTGAAGCGCTCAAGGAGTTGGACGCAGCCATTCCAATGTTCAAAGCGGATGTGGACGATTTTCTAAAGACTGTCACCGAACAGCAGGAGGCATGGGAAAAGCAGAAAACAACCAACGGCGAATTAAAAAAGGCCGTCGACCGCCTTGCGCCCCTGGCTGAAACCAGCCGTGACCTGGTTAAGCAGACCGACCTGCTCTACAAGCTCGCCTGCCGTCTTATTGAAAGTTGCGAAAACGAATGCGCAGCCCGCGATAGCGACGCCTGGACGGGTCGCGACATCACCCGAGCCCGCAAGGCCGCCGATGCGGCCCGCGCCCTGGCCGTCGAACAGTTAAAACAGGCCCGCTATTTCTGGCGGCAGGCCCATTGGCTGACTGAACGTTTTCCCGAAGCCAAGCTCTGCGATGTGGAAGGGCTGGTTAAGCTGGTGGATCGGGCCGAGATCGAGGCCAACGACTGGAGCCTCACCCCCGGCCGCTATGTCGGCGTAGCACCCGAGGAAGTGGACGAGGACTTCGACTTTGAAGAGGCGATGCGCGACATCCATGTCGAACTGGAGGACCTGAACGCCGAGGCGGTGCAACTGGCCGCGACGATCAAGAAGAATTTCGAGGAGCTGGGGATATGACCATCGCCGAACTGCTTAAGGCCGATGAGGGCAAGACCCTTGAGTTCAAGCAGGATCTCTCCTCCCCGAAGAAACTCCTCAAGACGCTGGTAGCCTTTGCCAATACCGCCGGTGGCAGGATCATCATCGGTGTGACGGACAGAATCCGTGAACCGATAGGCATCGACAATCCTCTGGATGAAGAGGAACGGCTTTGCAATCTGATCGCCGATTCCATCAGCCCCCGCCTGGTACCCAATGTCGAAATGACCACGGTGGGCGGCAAGACCCTGCTTGTCGTTGAGGTTTTTCTCAGTAATTCCCGTCCCCATTATCTTCGCTCCGAGGGGCCGGAAACCGGGGTCTATGTCCGACTCGGTTCCACCAATCGCCAGGCCGACCGGGAGCTGATCGCCGAACTGCGCCGGTCCGTTGAGGGAGTGGCATTTGATGAACTGCCCATGCCGGAGTTATCCGCCCACGATCTGGATATCGAAGCGGCGCAAGAGGCATTTGGCGATAACCGGAAGCTGGATGAGCAAGCCTTGCTGACGTTGAAATTGCTGGCCCGCCATCAAAACAAGCCGGTGCCGACCAAGGGGGGGATTCTCCTTTTTGGCAGGCAGCGCACGCAACACTTTTCCGATGCCTGGATCCAATGCGGCCGATTCTTTGGCACAGAGAAAATCGACATTTTTGACCATATCGATATCGACATGCCGCTGCCGAAGGCTGTTGACGAGGTCATGCTGTTTCTGAAAAAGCACGCCTACCGCGGTGCGGATCTCTCCGAGGTGCGCCGCAAGGATGTCTGGAGCATCCCTCTGGGGATTTTGCGCGAGGTGATCATCAACGCTATTGTCCATAGCGACTACTCGCAACGTGGCGCCCCCATCCGGGTCGTCTTTCTCGATGACCGCATTGAAGTGGAAAGCATGGGCATTCTCCTGCCCGGCCTGACCATCGAAGAGATGAAACAAGGCACCTCCCGTATTCGTAATCCGGTCCTCGCCCGCGTTTTCAAGGAACTCCACCTGATCGAACAATGGGGCACCGGTGTGCGCCGCATATTTGCAGAAGCCCGGGATTTGGGGCTGCCGGAACCGAAAATTGAAGAGATCGGTCTGCGCCTGCGCTTCACCGTCTATCTGGGGCAGCCGCATCGTATTCCGGCGGATACGCGCAAGGCGCGATCTGAAGAACAAGCAGAGACAACAACCCAGCAAGTAACCCAGCAAGTAACCCAGCAAGTAAGAAAGTTGTTAGCGGTTTGTGTTGGTGAAGCAAGCAGGGCGGAGCTCATGAAAGCCACCGGCCTGAAGGATCGGGTGACGTTTTCCAGAAACTATTTGGAACCGGCGCTCGTGGAAGCTTTTATCGAAATGACCCAGCCTGATTCTCCTACAAGTCCGACTCAGAAATACCGCCTGACCGAAAAGGGCAAGAGTGTGCTGGAGGGCGGGAAATGAACAATCGTGAAACAGCCTGTTTCGCTATTTGTGCAACAGCCGGTTGCATAATTTCCGTACTGGAGGATTTAAACGCAGAGGCTGTACAACTGGCTGCGACCATCAAGAGGATATTCGAGGAGCTGGGGGGATGAAGCGAGCTACTGTTCAACTTGGCGACTTCCTCACTCTGAAGAGAGGTTATGACCTGCCCGGACACGCTCGGGTCCCCGGTGAAGTGCCAGTTGTATCTTCTTCTGGCGTGACCGGCACGCACAAGGAAGCGAAGATAGTTGGCCCTGGTGTTGTAACAGGGCGATACGGCACATTAGGTGAAGTGTTTTATATCGACGAACCATTCTGGCCGCTCAATACTGCTTTATACGTTCAAGATTTCAAAGGAAATCATCGTCGTTTCGTGTCCTATTTCCTCAAGTGGATTCTCAACGGAACACAGAGCGACAAGGCGGCAGTTCCAGGTGTCAATCGAAATGACCTGCACGCTCGCAAGGTTGAAGTACCGGAAGACCCGAGTGAGCAAGAAGCCATTGCCTCCGTCCTCTCCACCTACGACGACATGATCGAAAACAATCGGCGGCGGATTCAGTTGCTGGAACAGGCGGCGCGGCTGCTCTACAAGGAATGGTTCGTCCACCTCCGCTTCCCCGGCCACGAACACACCAGAATCATCGATGGCGTGCCGGAAGGGTGGATAAATGGCTGTGTGGGTGATCTTGCAACTGTTAGTTCAGGCTTTGCCTTTAAAAGCAAGGATTGGCAGCAAGATGGTAACCCAGTAATAAAGATAAAGAATATAATGGGAGATGGAACGGTAGAGACAAGGGTTTGTGATTATATCAACAATACAGTCGCGGAAAAGGCTACCAATTTTGCAATTCCTGTCGGTGCACTTCTTATCGCTATGACTGGCGCTACCGTTGGAAAGGTCGGTGTACTTAGTGATCACAATCGAACCTATTATTTGAATCAGCGAGTAGGGTTATTTAAAAGTATAAAAAGTGCTCCGGTCGAGAGGATTTTGTTTCCTTTTTTTCAGGAAAGCATCGCACAGACTCAAGTGGTAAATTTGGCCGGAGGTGCAGCGCAGCCCAACATTAGTGGGAGCCAAATTGAATCGATAAAGATGCTAATTCCCGACAATAAAATTCTTGATCTTTATCTCGGAAAAACAAAAGCAGTATTTGAGCAAAGACAAAATTTGCTTGATCAAAATGAGAAATTGACCAATGCCCGCGACTTACTATTGCCCAAACTGATGAATGGGGAGGTGGCGGTATGAAACTGAAAGATCTCGGCAACCAAATCGCCCTCGGCGAAGACAGCAGCCGCCAGTTCAAGGTGGATGTGAAAAACGCCGAGTCGCTGGCCTCGGAGATGGCGGCCTTTGCCAACTCCGATGGCGGCACGATCTTTATCGGCGTGGCCGATGACGGTTCGACGCCGGGGCTTTCAGGGCAGGATGTGGCCCGCATCAATCAGCTCATCAGCAATGCCGCCAGCCAACTGGTGCGCAGCCCCCTGACGGTGCAGACCGAGAACGTGGCGCTTGGAAAGCGGCCGCATCGTCATCGTGCTGACCGTGCCCAAGGGGATCGACAAGCCCTATTTCGACAAGAACGGGGTGATCTGGCTCAAGACCGGGGCCGACAAGCGGCGGGTGAACTCCAAGGAAGAGCTGCGCCGCCTGTTCCAGTTCACCGATCAGTTTCACGCCGACGAACTGCCCACCAAGGCCGGCATCGACAAGCTGGACAAGCTGCGCTTCCGCGATTTCCTGCGCGATGTCTACAAGCAGGAGTATCCCGATTCGCCCGCACGAGCTGACCCGGCTGCTGCAGAACATGAACCTGGCCACCGACGACGGCAGGCTGAACCTGGCCGGGGTGCTGCTGTTCGCCGAGCAGCCGGAATGGATCGTGCCGCAGTTCGTGGTCAAGGCGATCCGCTATCCCGGCAACGAGATCCACGTCAGCGACTACCTCGACACCGAGGACTTTTCCGGCCCGCTGCCGAAAATCTTCGACGGGGCCCTGGCCTTTGTCATGCGCAACCTGCACAAGGTGCAGGCCGGGCGCGGGGTGAACGCGCCCGGCACGCCGGAGATCCCGGAAGCGGTGTTCGAGGAGCTGCTGGTCAACGCCCTGGTGCACCGCGACTATCTGGTCAGCGCGCCGATCCGCCTGTTTATCTTCGACAACCGCATCGAGATCATCAGCCCCGGCCACCTGCCCAACAACCTGACGGTGGAGAAGATCCGGGCCGGCAACTCCAATATCCGCAACCCGATCCTGGTTTCCTACGTCGCCAAGGGGCTGCTGCCCTACCACGGCCTGGGTTCGGGCATCAAACGGGCGCTGGAGAAGTGGCCGGACATCGACTTTACCGACGACCACGACGGCTGCCTGTTCACCGCCACGGTTCACCGGAAACCGGTGGAAGAGCTGGAATTGGCGGATAAAGGTGCATTAAACGGGTCAAGCATCTGGATTTATCCGGTCAGACGTGACCCAATAAATGACCTTTTAAATGAATTGCGTACTGAGCCGTCATGCAGGCTATGCAGCATTGGCAGAGCGACTTGAAGTCAGTGAGGCAACGGTAAAACGTAATATTCAGAAGCTCAAACAGCAGAACCGCATCCGCCGGCGTTGGCTCCAAAAAAACCGGCCACTGGGAGGTGATTGAATGACTCCCACACCCTACACCGAAGACACCCTCGTTCAGCAGACCACCGCCGAGTACCTGGAGCAGGAACTGGGCTGGGAATCGGTGTACGCCTACAACAACGAGGATTTCGGGCCGGACAGCCTGCTGGGCCGGGAGTCGGACCGTGAAGTGGTGCTGACCCGCGCCCTGCGGACGAAGATCGAGGAGCTGAATCCCGGACTACCGGCCACGGCCTATGAAGACGCCGTCCGCCAGATCGTCACGGTCTCCGCCACGCAGACCACTGGCCGCCACCAACCGCGAGAAGTACGAACTGATCAAGGACGGGGTGCAGGTCACCTTCCGCAACGCCAAAGGAGAGCGGGTGCGCGAGCGGCTGCGGGTGATCGACTTCGAATGACCCTGAGAACAACGATTTCCTCTGCGTGCGGGAGCTGTGGGTGCGCGGCGATCTGTACCGTCGCCGGGCGGACATCGTCGGTTTTGTCAACGGCCTGCCGCTGCTGTTCATGGAGCTGAAGAACGTCAGCAAGGATATCCGTGCCGCCTACGAGCAGAACTTTATGGACTACAAGGACACCGTCCCGCACCTGTTCCATCACAACGCGCTGGTCGTGCTGGCCAACGGGGTCGATGCCAAACTCGGTTCGGTCACCAGCCGTTTCGAACATTTCCACGAGTGGAAGCGGCTGGCCGAGGATCAGCCGGGCGTGGTGGACATGGAGACGCTGCTCAAGGGCGTGTGCGAGAAGGCAAATTTCCTGGACCTGGTGGAGAACTTCATCCTTTTCGACGACTCGGCCGGGGAGTCCGAGGAAGATCCTGGCCCGCAACCATCAGTTCCTGGGCGTCAACCGGGCCATCGAGGCGGTTCGCGATCGGAAGACATCGAAACGGCAAGCTGGGGGTGTTCTGGCACACTCAGGGGGCAGGCAAGAGCTATTCGATGGTGATGTTCACCCGGAAGGTTCATCGCAAGCTGGGCGGCAACTTCACCTTTCTGGTCCTGACCGACCGCGACGACCTGGACACGCAGATCTACAAGACCTTTGCCGGCTGCGGCGTGGTGGACAACGACCGCGACCCGTGCCGGGCTTCGAGCGGCGAGCACCTTACCCAGCTACTGGCCCAGCATAAATCGTATGTCTTTTCGCTGATCCAGAAATTCAACCAGACCGTTGATCGAAGGCGAGGCCTACACACAGCGGGACGATATCATCGTCATCACCGATGAGGCCCACCGCACCCAGTACGGGACTCTGGCGCTTAACATGCGCAATGCCCTGCCGAACGCCAGCTATATCGGCTTCACCGGTACGCCGCTCTTCAAGGATGACGAGATCACTCGGCGGGTGTTCGGTGAATACGTCTCCACCTACGATTTCCAACGGGCCGTCGAGGACAAGGCCACGGTGCCGCTCTATTATGATGCGCGTGGCGACAAACTTGGGGTGGCGGTCGGCGATCTGAACGAGCGGATCGCCGAAAAGCTGGAGGAGCTGGAGACGGGCGATATCGATGTGGAACAGCGCCTGGAGCAGGAACTCAAGCGCGACTACCACATCATCACGGCCGGGAAACGCCTTGACCAGGTGGCCCGCGATTTTGTGCAGCACTACTCCACGGCATGGGAAACCGGCAAGGCCATGCTGGTCTGCATCGACAAGATCACCTGCGTGCGGATGCACAAGCTGATCGAGTTCTACTGGAACGAGAGAATCCGCGAGCTGGAAGCGCAGTTGCCGTCGGCCACGGATGAGCAGGACGAGCAGTACCGGCGACGCCAGATCGAGTGGATGCGTGCAGACGCAGATGGCGGTCGTGGTCAGCGAGGAGCAAGGCGAGGTCGAGAAGTTCCGCAAGTGGGAGCTGGACATCACGCCGCACCGCCGCCTGATCAAGGAAGGCATCGACCTGCCCGAGGCCATGCGGAAACAGCCACAGTTCCAGAACATGCAGCGGCTGTCGCTGGACGATGCGTTCAAGGCCGAAGAGCACCCGTTTCGCGTCGCCATCGTCTGTGCCATGTGGCTGACCGGTTTTGATGTGCCCAGCCTCTCGACCCTGTACCTGGACAAGCCGCTCAAGGCGCACACCCTGATGCAGGCCATCGCCCGGGCGAACCGGGTGAACGAGGGCAAGAACAACGGGATGATCGTCGATTACTGCGGCATCCTGAAAAACCTGCGCAAGGCGCTGGCGACCTTTGCCGGAACGGGCGATGGCGGTCGCGGCGGCGAGGGCGGCGAGACCGAACCGGCCAAGCCGGATGAGGAGCTGCTGGCCGATCTTCGCTGAAGCGATTGCCTTTGTCCGGGCCTTCCTGGCGGAGCGAAGCGCGTCACTGGATGAGATTATCAACAGACCGGATTTGCCCGAAATGCGGCGATTCTCGCAGCCAAGGAGGCGGCGAACGAAAACGACGAGACGAGGAAACGCTTTGAGGTGATGTGCCGGGCGGTGTTCTCGAAATTCAAAGCCTGCATCACGGTCGAGGGCGTCAATGATTGTCGTGAGGATTTCGATGCGATCAACATCGTCTATAAAAGCCTGCAGACAGGATCGAGAGCAAGCGGATATCACCGATATCATCCGTCAACTTGCATCAAGTAGTCGATGAGGCGATTGAGGTCAGGGACAAGTCCTCCTGAAAACGCAGGCGCCATCTACGATATCAGCAGAGATCGATTTCGACCGGCTTCGTCGGGAATTCGAGCGCAGTCCGGCCAAACGAACCACCGTGCAGAATCTGAAAACCGCCATTGAACAACGCCTCAAGCGACTACTCCAGCAGAACCCACTGCGGACCGATTTCCAAAGGCACTACGAGGAGATTGTAGCCGAGTACAATCGCGAGAAGGATAGGGTGACCATTGAGAAGACATTTGAAGCGCTTCTGCGGATCACGAGTGAGATGGACGATGAAGAAGGCCGAGCCGTGCGGGAGGGGCTCGACGAGGAAGTCCCTGGCCGTGTTCGATTTGTTGAAGAAACCGGACCTGACGCCAGGCGACATTAAGCGTATCAAGGCTGTTGCGGTCGAGCTGCTTGATAAGCTCAAAGCGGAGAAATTGCGTATAAATCATTGGCGTGACAAGGAATCAACTCGGGACGCTGTACGTCTGACTATTCAGGATTATCTTTGGAGTGAAGTTACGGGATTGCCGGAAGCCTACACGGAAGCGGATGTGCGTGATAAGACGGAGTCGGTCTTTGTCCATGTGTTTCGCGCCTATCCGACTGTGCCGTCGCCCTATTATAGCCGCATGGCATAGAACACCTCATTGTAAATCGCCAGGGAATCAATATGAAATATCAGCCACCCTACAGCATCAACCAGGAGATCCTGAACCGGGTTGCCGCAATCAGCGAAGCCGTCGGGCGGCTAACTGTGGCCACCGACCAGGCCAGGGCGCTGCGGCTGAGGCGTATAAACCGAATACGCACCATTCATGGGTCGCTGGCCATCGAGGGCAACACTCTGAGCGAGGCGCAGATTACCGCGATTCTGGAGGGCAAGCGGGTCATTGCCCCGCCCCGCGAAGTGCAGGAGGTGAAAAACGCCCTGGCCGCCTACGACCGGTTCGACACTTGGAAGCTCGAGGCGGAAAATGATCTACTGGAGGCCCATCGGATTATCATGTCCGGTCTTATCGATGAGGCGGGCCGCTACCGGCGCGGTGGCGTGGGGGTGATGGCGGGACAACAGGTGATTCACATGGCCCCGCCCGCCGACCGGGTGCCCCATCTGATGGTCGATCTGTTCGGATGGCTGGCAGCCACCGACGCCCACCCACTCATCGCCAGCTCGGTTTTTCACTACGAGTTTGAATTCATCCACCCCTTTGCCGACGGCAACGGCCGGATGGGGCGGTTATGGCAAAGCCTGATTCTTGCCCGCTGGAATCCTTTGTTTGCTGACGTTCCGGTGGAAAGCCTGATCTTCGAGCACCAGGCCGAGTATTACCAGGCCCTGCAGGAGAGCACCCGTCAGACCGACTCCGCGCAGTTTATTGCCTTCATGCTTCGGATGATCCTGGATACCGTGACCACCTCGACCCCGGAAGTCGCACTGGAAGTCACCCCGGAAGTCAGGCTGCTCTCGGTCCTTACCGGAGAGATGACCAGGCAACAGCTCAAAGAGGCGCTCGGGCTGAAAGACGATGAGCATTTTCGTAAAGCCCATATACTCCCCGCTTTGGAGGCCGGATTGATTGAAATGACCATCCCCGACAAGCCACGCAGCAGCAAACAGAAGTACCGACTGACCGCCAAGGGTCGTCAGGTTATGGTACAGCATGGCGGTGGTTAATTTGCGACAAACTCACGACACGCTTGCTTCACCCATCAAGTAACCGATAAAGTAAATATGTGAGGTAGGTAGAGATGGCAAGAAAACCGAAAAAAGGGCGATGCTTTGACCGAGTTGCTGTCAGCGGCATCACACAAAGTTCTATCAAAATTGATTCTGGAGCTGGCAACGGAGTTTCCCGATGTCCGGCGGGAATGTTTTGATTTTCTGAAATCCCAGGTTTCGGTTTCTGAAGCTCTGATTCAACGCTCAGAAGGTGAAGCCGTTCTGGCTCTCTGGTCCGAACTGGCGCCTGATCTGGAAGAACTGGATGATTACGGTGGTGGCGACTATGCCACCAGTGATCATGTTGCAGATCTGTTGTACCAGGTTCAAAAGCGGCTGGATTCCCAAAAGGTGGATGCTGATTCCCGGCAAGAGATTCTGGACGTAACCCTGCCGTTTATCGAGAGCGGTAATGCCGGCTTGGACGACATGCTCTACGATGTCGCCTATGCGACCTGTTATGATGATGACGACCTACGTTCACTGGCGCAGGATTTTGAGGCAATGAAGGGTGAATGGAAGACGGCTCATGCCCGCAGAATCTACCGTCGTCTCGGGGACCGGGATAAATATCTTGAGTTGCGTGCCCAGCAGATGGAATATGGCGCCGACTACCATGACCTGGCCACCTTTTATTGGGACTCCGGCGAGCAGGAAAAAGCCTTGCAAGTGGCTGAGGATGGCTTGCGTAAGGCAAAGGGCCGCATGGATGAGCTGCGCGCATTCGTCACGGCAAGAGCTGAAGAAACGGGTGATCGAGACAAGTATATGGCGCTTCAATTCGACCAGGCCACTGACGGCCTGACCTTGGAAAAATATGAGGCCTTCAGCAAGCTGTGCAGTGCCGAAGAATGGTCTCTTTTCGAACCGAAAATTCTCTTGCAGTTGAAACATGCCGGGGCAGGCAATCGGCTAAAAATTCGCATGCATCGCAAGGAGTATGATGAGGCCCTGGCTATCCTGACCAAAGGACGATATCCCATCTCGTCCTGGGGCGGCGAATACGAAATCCAGGTGGCCCAGAAGCTTGAAAAACGATACCCCGAAAAAATTCTCAAATACTATCTTTCCGGACTTGGGCAATTTGGACCGGAATGCAGAGCGTAAAGAGTACGCTCGTAATGCCAAAGTAATGGTTAAAGTGCGGCATATGCTGGTCGACGTGCTCGGCGATGAAGCCCGCTGGGAAAAGTTTGCAAGCAAGATCAAGAAGGATAATCTCCGGCGTCCGGCGTTTCAACAGGAGTTTGCCCGGGTAGTACCGGGCTGGCGGGAGTTAACAGTATAGGTTGAGAGAGGAGGACAATTCATGAACTCACGAGGTAACAAGGAGAAGAAGGATCTCAAAACCTTGCACGAGACGATCGAGGAGATCATTGTCGACGCCTACGGTGACCACGAGCAGCTCTGGGCCTTTCGGCAGGTTTTCGAGGACGACATCGACCTGCCGGCCGATGGCTTTGTTATAGGTGAACCGGTTTCGGTGCTGGAAATAGACTACAACGGCAATGAGCGACGCGGGTTGACCGCACGGTGCCGCCGCGAAGACGGCTCCGAATATATGGTTGCGGCGTCCGAGGTCGTATTTCCCGTTGGCTCGGCTGGTGCATGGCTCATCGCTACCTATCGCAGGTGGCTCAATATCGACCCCTTCCCTGTGGGGGTACAGGTTTCATCCCGACGAAAACGGCAACACAAGGCAACAGTCGATGACATCGACCTGAGCCAACCGGTCGAGCTGATAGTGCTTTCGGTTAAGGAACGGGCTGTTCGGTGCCGTCTACCGGGAAGTGAAAGGGCCATTACTTTGCGTCCAAGCAGCCTTGGAGACGTGGTTCCTGGCGAGATTGTCACAGTCAAGCCAAGGAAGCAATGGAGCTATGGCGGTCATCCCTATCTCTCTGGAGAGATACAGTCTGTCCGTCTTGAGATTGAGGCCCTCCATCTGGTACCTCTCAGTCTTCAAGAGATCGGCATGTGGGATCCCAAAGAGCACTATTGGGGTGAAGAAAACGATCCTATCGAACCCTGGGCTGAACCGATAATCGCAAATGGGCCTCGTCCTAAGTTTGAGATGGAGCAGGTGTTGCCTGGTCAGGACCCCGACGATCCATTTGACGACCCGATCACTCGGGTAAACGATCTGAAGGATGCCGGTGAACGGGCAGAGGCGATAAAAATCCTGATGGATTTGTGTCAAGCCGACCTTCGTTGTCTCGATGCCCATTCACATCTGGGCAATCTCGTCTTTGATCATTACCCGAAGGATGCCATGCGGCACTATGAAGTCGGTCTGCGCATCGGTGAACTTTCCCTGGGAAAAGGCTTCACCGGCGTTCTACAGTGGGGCAATATCGACAACCGTCCGTTTCTGCGCTGCATGCATGGCTATGGCTTATGTCTCTGGCGTCTTGGGCGCTTTGACGAGGCCATGTACGTTTTTGATCGGATGCTTTGGCTGAACCCGTCGGACAACCAGGGCGTGAGGTTTCTCCTTGATGAGGTGAAAGCAAAGACCGCCTGGGAGGATTGTCAGGGCGGATGGCATTGATTGAGAAAGGAGTACCGTGAGCCGCAGAAAGCGAAAACAGATCGACCCGTTCGAGCAGGCCATCGAAGCGGCCCTGTCTCCCGGAAACTTCATCTCCTACGAAGCCGCCTGGTCGTTCGTGGACGATGTTCAGGATGTTGCCAATGACATTGTGAAGATCATCGAAGAAAGAGCCTGAACGAGCAGCGCTTCTGTTCGAGACCTTCATCGCCGCTTGCCACGAAAAAGCCGATGAGATCGACGACTCCAGCGGCAATTTCGGCATGCTGGTTGAAGACCTGTTTCGTGGTTGGATCAAATCCCGCCAGGCCGCGAACCATGATCCGGATGAGACCGCAAAGTTGCTGCTTTCCTGGATGGAGGACGATCCCTACGGATTTTGTCATGACCTTGATCGTGAGGTTGTCAAAGTGCTCGACAAGAAGGGGCTGGAGGCATTCATTCGCCAGATTCGCTCCAAGTTCGAATCCGCTCTGACCCAGGATGACAAGGAGAAACGCTTTCCCGAATACGCACGCCGGAGATGGGGCGGTGCGCTGAAGACCCTGCTCGCCGGTCAGCGTAACGTTGACGCCTACATAGCCCTTTGCGAGCAGACTGAGCTCGATGCCAAGGACTGCATGACTATCGCCAAAATATACCGAAGTCGGAGACGACCTGAAGATGCGCTTTCCTGGGTCGAGCGAGGCTTGGAGATTGCACGGTCAGACAACCGAAAATCCTTTGGAGACCACGAACTCCAGCAGATGCAGCGAGCCCTGCTGGCCAGAGCTCGGCCGACCAGGAGATGCGCTCCAATCAGCCTGGTCCGAGTTTGAGGCACACCCCTCCATGTTCACATACAAGGAGTTGATGCGCTACGTACCGGCCAAAGAGAAAAAGGCCTGGCACCAAAAGGCCATGGAGGCATCAGAGAAGGGCGATCTGTCCTCTCAGATTGAACTCTGGCTTAAGAAAAAAGAGATCGACCGGCTCGTATCGCGCCTGCGCAGGGCTACGGACAGGAGCTGGAAGATCTCAGCCACTACACGGACCGAACCATTGGCACGAAAGCTGGAGCGGTCTCATCCTGATATTTCAGCCAGAGTATATCGCGCGCTCTGCATGCGGATCATCAATGCGGGCAAGAGCAAGTACTACGACGCGGCGCTCGACAACATCGAGCATGCCAAGAAATGCTACGATAAAGCCGGGCTCAATGCCGACTGGCAGGCGGTGGTTGCCGACGTGCGTCAAAGACATTTTCGCAAGAAGGGATTCATGGCTGGATTCGAGGATATCGTTTCCGGCGCACCCAAGCATGTTGAACCGCCCTTTCTGGAACGTGCAAAAGCTCGTTGGCTGAAAAAAAGAAAATGATACCAGATTGAGCAGAAAGTAATCGAACTATGGCAAAAACTTTGAAACATAAATGGACGTTTACCAGCCGTTTCAGAAGGCAGGCCTTTGGCTGGCGAGGATCCGGGACGGCGGTTCAGCGGGTGAAGGAAGCTGTTGCTGAAATCAAGGCTGTTGCCCGCAAGGACTCGCTGCTGGGTGCGGAGGGGGCTGTTCTGTTTTTCGAGAAAGTATCCCCTGCTCTGGAGCACGTGGACAGCTCTTCAGGGGCCATCGGCACGGCGGTGAACAACGCTGTCGATGCGTTGGTTCCCTTCATTGCCAAAGCCCCGGCAGACGTCGACCTTCGCAGGAAATGGCTTGACCGTCTCTGGAAAGCCATCGAAGAAGACGACATTCCTTATATCGAAATCCTTGCCTGCCACTGGGGCAGTCTCTGCCAATCAGCTGACCTTGCTGCACAGTGGGCCGATGATTTGATGACGCCGGTGCGGATAACCTGGTCGGAGGAAAGAAGAGCCGGCGGTGGCTATTTCAAGGGGACTTCAGCCTGCCTCAGTGCTCTTCTGGCAGCGGGGCGATACCAGGAGATCCTGGAACTGCTGGCCCTTGCGCCATATAAATTCTGGCATGATCGACAATGGGGGGTGAAAGCCTTGATGGCCATGGGAAAGAAGGCGGAGGCCTTGCGTTATGCCGAAGACTCCCGTGGCCTGAATGAACCGGATTATAGCATAAGTGAGGTGTGTGAAGAAATCCTGCTTTCGAGCGGTATGGTGGAAGAAGCTTACGCGAGATACGCAATCGAGGCCAATCAAAAGACTACCTATCTGGCTACCTTCAGGACAATCGTCAAAAAATACCCACACAAAGGGCCGGGAGATATCCTCGCCGATCTGGCGGCAAGCTCACCGGGAAATGAGGGGAAATGGTTTGCCGCGGCAAAATCGGCAGGTCTTTTACGTGAGGCAGTCAAGCTCGCCAATCGGAGTCCGTGCGACCCAAGGACACTGACCAGGGCGGCACGTGATATGAAAGACAAGGAGCCGCATTTTGCCCTTGAGGCAGGAATTGCGGCGCTCCGCTGGCTCATCGCAGGTTATGGGTACGACATTACCGGACTTGATGTTCTGGATCCGTACAGGTTTGCTCTGGATGCGGCAATAAATATCGGCTGCCTGCAGGACACGAAGGATCGTATTCGGAAAATGGTAGCCGGCGACAAATCAATCGACCAGTTTGCGAGCAAAATTATCCGCCGCGAGCTCGACCGCTTAAGCTGACAGGGATCGCCACATCACTGCTCTCATCGAGTCACCCCGTTCAGTTCATGCTCAGCGCACTGCTCGATGCCCTCAGCGAGGCCATGGTCACCGACCAAGTAGGCGTCCAGGTAACCGACTAAGTCGCGGCATCGGTCCGGGCGTTTGGTCTTGATTGCATGCGTAATATATTATATATTAATATTTAATGGTATTGACGGAGGTGATATTATGCAAAAAAATACGAGCGTCACGCTCGGTGCACATTATGAAAAGTTTATCGCCCATCAGGTGTCCCAAGGCTATTTTAGCACAGCGAGCGAGGCAATAAGGGCGGGATTGCGGCTTTTAGAGGAAAGAGATGTCAAACTATCCCTATTGCGCCGAGCGCTTGTTGAAGGTGAAGAAAGTGGCGCCGCCGATTATTCCCTCTCTGGGTTGATTGATTCGCTTGATAAGGAAAGTCTCGTCAAATGACCAAGTTCATTCTGACGAAGCGGGTAATGGCCGATCTGGTAGATATAGGCCGCTACACTCAAGAGCGTTGGGGGCACGAGTAGCGAAATAAATATCTCTCCATGCTGGATAGTTGTTTTCAGCAGTTGGCTGAAAGCCCTACCAAGGGAAGAGATTGTAGCGATATTCGGCATGGCTACTGGAAGATTAATGTCGGTAGCCATGTTGTCTTTTATCGTCAAAAACGAAATGATGAGATTGAGATCGTCCGGGTTTTGCACGGGCGTATGGATATTGAAACAAAATTTTCTACGACCCCGGATTGATCTGTCAGGATCCCGGAAAACCGATTCTTGCAACTTGTTGTTATGAAAATAAGAAACGAAAAAATATTGCAAAGATAGATAGTGGCAAAATTTGGCGAGGGCTCAGTCTGACAGATTTTTCAGCGACAAAAATGACGGTATTTATGACGGTATGTCTCTAATCATATTTCTAATAAACATACAAATAACAAAAAGATAA